>NZ_JAQJVM010000003.1:0-1390000 GCF_027983475.1 Pseudomonas cerasi | reverse complement strand
CGGTCGTAGAGTATAAAGGCAAAAGCGCGCTTGACTGCGAGACAGACACGTCGAGCAGGTACGAAAGTAGGTCTTAGTGATCCGGTGGTTCTGTATGGAAGGGCCATCGCTCAACGGATAAAAGGTACTCCGGGGATAACAGGCTGATACCGCCCAAGAGTTCATATCGACGGCGGTGTTTGGCACCTCGATGTCGGCTCATCACATCCTGGGGCTGAAGCCGGTCCCAAGGGTATGGCTGTTCGCCATTTAAAGTGGTACGCGAGCTGGGTTTAGAACGTCGTGAGACAGTTCGGTCCCTATCTGCCGTGGACGTTTGAGATTTGAGAGGGGCTGCTCCTAGTACGAGAGGACCGGAGTGGACGAACCTCTGGTGTTCCGGTTGTCACGCCAGTGGCATTGCCGGGTAGCTATGTTCGGAAAAGATAACCGCTGAAAGCATCTAAGCGGGAAACTTGCCTCAAGATGAGATCTCACTGGAACCTTGAGTTCCCTAAAGGGCCGTCGAAGACTACGACGTTGATAGGTTGGGTGTGTAAGCGCTGTGAGGCGTTGAGCTAACCAATACTAATTGCCCGTGAGGCTTGACCATATAACACCCAAGCAATTTGCGTCGAATGACCAGATTGCGGTGACTGTGAAGATGACATGAACCGAAAGTTTGCGTCACGAACGACACCTTAATTGACTATCACATACCCGATTTGCTGAAGCGCGCCGTACGGCACGATTCGGTACCCGAATTTCTTGACGACCATAGAGCATTGGAACCACCTGATCCCATCCCGAACTCAGTAGTGAAACGATGTATCGCCGATGGTAGTGTGGGGTTTCCCCATGTGAGAGTAGGTCATCGTCAAGATTGAATTCCAGAAACCCTCTTCGCTTACGCGTTGAGGGTTTTTGTTTGTCTGGTGCATGTAAAAACCAGCGTGAGAGCACGTTATTCAACATGTACTTCCGATCGACAGGCACAAAAAAACCACCGGCAAGGTGGTTTTTTATTTTTAGGGCAATCAATCCCCGCGGTATTCACATCCGCTGGTGCACGTCTCGTGAATACGGACGGCCGACAGTTCCGGCAGCAGAGGCTTCAACTCATTCCAGATCCATTTCGCCAGGTTTTCGCTGGTTGGATTCTCCAGGCCCGGGATGTCATTCAGGTAGTTATGATCAAGGCGTTCATACAGCGGTTTGAAAATCGCCTTGATTTCCGAAAAGTCCCGGATCCAGCCGGTATGCGGGTCAACCTTTCCGGCCAGATGAATGCCGACACGAAACGAATGGCCGTGCAGACGTCCACACTTGTGCCCCTCTGGAACGTGAGGGAGGCGGTGTGCTGACTCGAAGGTAAATTCTTTGAAGATTTCCACTGTGTATTGGCCCCGGAAAAATGGCGATCGCTGACGCGATAAATGCAATCTGCGAGTTTAACAGCAATGGCCTGAAACTCCATGCAAGGGTGAACCTGTCAGAGTGTTTGATGGCACTAGGCCAGATCTATTCAGTTTGAGTTAAGTTGTACCGGTTAAGGTGGGCGCCATAGAAGCACCGATCGTTATGGATACCCTCTATGAAAACGCTGACTACCCTGCTGGCGGCCCTCACATTGGTTTTGACGTCCTGTTTCATTCAGGCGTACGGCGTCGACCCGCAGGAAGTGCTGCGCCTCAGTGATGCAGGTACGCTTCATTCGGCTGAGACACTAGATGCCAAAGCGCTGAGCAAACACCCCGATGCCAGTATTATCGGCACGCAGTTCAAGAACATATACGGCAGGTACGTTTACAATGTCGAGCTGCGTGACAAACAGGGTATTGAGTGGGTCCTCGAAATAGACGCCGCCACGGGCCAGGTCTACAGGAATCATCAGGATAACTAATGAATGTCGACAAGCGTCTCTGTGTCATCCTTGGTTTGAGCCTGACCTGCTCTTTTGTGTATGCCAGAGATCTGAATCAGGATGAAGCGCTCAGTTTGCGTCAGCGCGGTGTCATCCTGCCTCTTGAACAGTTCATCGAGCGCGCGATGGGCCTTCATCCGGGCTCTCGTCTGCTCGAGGCCGAGCTAGAGGAAAAGAATAATGTGTACGTGTATGAGTTTGAATTGCTGACCCCTGAGGGCGTTGTCCGCGAGCTCAAGTTCGATGCGCGTGATAGCCGATTGCTGAAAGACGAGGACGATGACTGATGCGCCTGCTACTGGTTGAAGACCATGTTCCCCTTGCCGATGAGCTGCTCGCTGCGCTGGGGCGTCAAGGCTACGCGGTCGACTGGCTGGCCGACGGGCGCGATGCGGTTCATCAAGGCGCAAGCGAGCCGTATGACCTGATCGTTCTGGATCTGGGGCTGCCTGGCATGCCAGGGCTTGAGGTTCTCCAGCAGTGGCGCAGCAAAGGTCTGGCGACCCCCGTGTTGATTCTGACCGCGCGCGGCTCCTGGTCAGAGCGCATAGAAGGCTTGAAGGCAGGTGCCGATGATTACCTGACCAAGCCTTTTCATCCTGAAGAACTGCAATTGCGTATTCAGGCATTGCTGCGACGTTCGCACGGGCTGGCCAACCAGCCCACGCTGGAATCCGCCGGTCTTAATCTGGATGAAGGCCGTCAATGCGTCAGCCGGGACGGCGTGGATATCCAGCTCACCTCGGCAGAGTTTCGTCTGCTGCGTTACTTCATGTTGCACCCTGGACAGATTCTCTCGAAAAGCCATCTGTCAGAGCATTTGTACGATGGCGAAAACGAGCGTGATTCCAATGTCATCGAAGTCCATGTCAATCACCTGAGGCGCAAGTTGGGCCGCGCAGTCGTCGAGACACGCCGCGGTCAGGGCTATCTGTACGGCGGAGCCGGCGGTTGAAATCCATACAGCGACGTCTGAGTCTGGGGCTGATCGCCGTCATGGTCGTTGTCGGTCTGGTGATGGCGCAGACCAGTCTCTGGCTGTTCGAAGTGGGCCTGCAGCGCTACCTGGAGTCAGGTCTGCGCAACGAGAGTGAAAACCTGCTGGTAGCGCTGGTGCGAGGTCCTGCCGGGCTGCAACTGGATGACCATCGCCTTTCCGGTGCCTACCAGCGTCCACTGTCCGGCCATTACTTCCGGATGGACTTGCCGCAGGGGCACTGGCGCTCCCGTTCCCTGTGGGATTTCGAGTTGCCCCAGCCCGGGGTAGGTTTGCATGCCAATCTTGAGCTCGGCAAGACCGGGCAATCGCTGTTGATGCTGACCAGCGAATACCGCAAGTTCGGCAAAGAGGTTTCAATCACCGTCGCACAGGATTACACACCGGTCAGGGCGAGTTTTCGACTCATGCAGCAGATCGGGCTGGGACTTGGGCTGGCCGCGCTGATCCTGGTGCTGGTATTGCAACGCATCACCGTGCGAAGAGCGCTTCGCCCGCTTGAAACCGTTCGCGAGCAGATTTTTCAGCTCCAGCAGGGCCAGCGTTCGCAACTGGACAACCAGGTTCCCCTCGAACTCGAGCCGCTGGTGGCGCAGATCAACCACTTGCTTGCGCATACCGAAGACAGCCTGAAACGCTCACGTAACGCACTGGGTAATCTGGGACATGCCTTGAAGACACCGCTCGCGGTCTTGCTCAGCCTGGCCCTCAGCGGACAATTGGACGCCAACCCTGGATTGCGCAGGACCTTGCAGGAGCAGCTGGAAAATATCCGCCTGCGTCTGGAGCGCGAGCTCAATCGCGCACGTCTCTCCGGTGACGCTCTACCGGGAGCCCGCTTCGATTGTGACGCCGAACTGCCCGGGCTTTTCTCCACGCTGGGCATGATCCATGGTGCTCATCTCCAATTGATCAACGATGTCGAGGCGGGCATGTACCTGCCGTGGGATCGGGAGGACATTCTCGAGCTGCTCGGCAACCTGCTGGACAATGCCTGCAAATGGGCCGACAGCGAGGTGCGTCTGGACATTATCAGTCAGGATCAGGGCTTCTGCCTGTTGGTGGATGACGATGGACCCGGTATTCCGGAGGCGCAACGCGCAGAAGTGTTCAGCCGTGGCGCTCGTCTTGACGAGCAGATTACCGGCCACGGGCTGGGGCTGGGTATCGTGCGCGATATCGTTGAGGCATGGGGCGGTCAACTGCAACTGCAGGAGAGCCCGGCAGGTGGGCTTCGGGTACGCATCGACCTGCCCGAGCGGACTGCCCCCTAGGGCGTCAGCCAGTATCGTTCAGCGTCTTCATACAAAAGGCAGGACAGGTCTTAATGTCCATCGGAGAGTGCCGATAACCTGATTGGGCACCTCTGACTTATAAAAATAACCATAAGGCCAATCCTATGCGTCTCAGTCTGAAAGCCAAGGTTCTGTCGCTGGCAGTCCTGCCGGTTCTGATGTTTGCGCTGGTGATCAGCGCTACGACCGTATTCATGCTGCATCGGCAGGCCGAGCGAGAGGTCAGCGATACGCGAGAGCGCTTGCTCAACGAGGCCAAGGCAACGTTGCAAAACTACGTTGCTATCGCCATGACCGCCATCAAACCACTTTACGATGCCGCCGCGCCCGGCGACGACGCTGCGCGTGCCAACGCTATCAAGCTGCTTTCCTCGGTCAGTTACGGCAAGGATGGTTACATCTTTGGCTACGACTCTCAGGTGATCCGGATTTTCAGAAGCAACAGCCCTGACGGTGTGGGCAAAAGTTTTGCTGATGCCCGTGATGCGAACGGCGTCTATATCAATCGCGAGTTGGTGGCGGTCGGCAAGGCGGGCACCCACTATGTAATGTACTCGTCGGCCCTGCCTGGCAAGACTGAACCGGTCCCCAAGATCGGCTATACGGATTATCTGCCGAAATGGGATCTGGTCATCGGCTCTGCCGTCAATATCGATGGCATCGATGCTCAGGTCGCCGTGGTCAGGCAGGGTGTCGAGGCACGCTTGAAGGAGATGCTCTACAGCATTCTCGGCATTACTGTTCTGGTCCTGGTCATTATCGGCATCATCGGAATAGTGCTGACAGGCACTTTGCTGCGCCCGCTCGGCCTGATGAAAAACAGTCTGGATGACATCGCGGCAGGTGAAGGCGACCTGACTCGTCGGCTGGTGATTACCAGCAATGACGAGCTCGGTGATCTGGCAGGCTCGTTCAACAGGTTTGTCGACAAGATTCATGGCATGGTTCGTCAAATCAGTGAAATGACCGGGCAGCTCAATGGCCTGGTCGGCGAAGTCAGCTCGCAGGCACAGCGCTCGGAAACGGCCATGGACCGGCAGCGTCACGAAACCGATCAGGTGGCTACTGCAATCAATCAGATGTCGGCTGCTGCTCAAGAGGTTGCCAAGAGCGCACAGGGTGCGTCCGTTGCTGCTCAGCAGACCGACGAGCAAGGGCGAGCCGCCAAGCGCGTGGTGGATGGCAGCATTCGGCAGATTCACGCGCTGGTCGATGACATCCGCAAAAGCGGCTCTTCACTGGACGTCTTGCAGAAGGATGTTTCTTCCATTGTCAGTGTGTTGGGCGTCATCCGCTCGATCGCCGAACAGACCAACCTGCTGGCACTCAATGCTGCCATCGAGGCCGCCAGGGCAGGGGAGGCAGGGCGCGGTTTTGCCGTGGTCGCCGACGAAGTACGGGCACTGGCCAGCCGGACACAGCAGAGCACGCAGGAGATCCAGGGCATGATCGACCGCTTGCAGCAGGGCACTCAGGAGGCGGTGACAGCCATGCGCCGTTCCAGCGAAGCAGGCGACGGCACCTCGGCGCAGGCCAACGAAGCCGGTACATCGCTGGTGAGCATCGGCGAGCTGATCGCGACCATCAATTCGATGAACGCGCAGATCGCCAGTGCCGCAGAAGAGCAGACGGCGGTTGCCGAGGAAATCAATCGCAGCGTCCATCAGATCGCGGGTGCAGTCGAGAATGTCGCCGATGAAACCCGGCAAAGCGCCCAGACATCACGCAGCCTGGCCGAACTCGGCGCACGCCTGGACGGTCTGGTCGGTCAGTTCCGGGTCTGATACCTCTCCGGCAGGAGTGTAAACCCCTGCCACAGCCTGTACCCGGCATCGCCGTCATATTGCCGTCATGGAAGATGGCACTCGTGCGCTCGTGTGCTGACTAAGCTCTAGACCGGGCGCGATGCGCGGTCTAATGACATGGACAGGACATGAACGAAACCACGCTGCAATACAAAACCCTCATTCTGCTACTGGTACTGGTGACCATTGCCTTCATATGGATTCTGCTGCCGTTTTATGGCGCAGTGTTCTGGGCGGTCATCCTCGGGATCATCTTCGCGCCTGTGCAGCGCAAGTTGCAGATCAAGTTCAACTGGTCACGCAATCTTACCTCCCTGTGCACCCTGACGATCTGTCTGGTCATCGCGATTCTGCCGGTGATCGTGATCAGCGCCTTGCTGGTTCAGGAGGGCACCACGCTGTACAAGAACGTCGAGACCGGGCAACTGGATATTGCCGGCTATCTGGCCGAGTTCAAGGACCTGCTGCCGCACTCCATTCAGGCGCTGCTTGATCGTCTGGGCATGGGCGACCTGGAAGGGTTGCGCGACAAGATCGCCAAGGGTGCGATGCAGGGCAGTCAGTACCTGGCGACGCAGGCATTCAGCTTCGGGCAGGGCACATTCGACTTTGTCGTCAGCGTCTTCATCATGCTCTACCTGCTGTACTTTTTCCTGCGCGACGGACAGGAACTGGTGCGCAAGATCCGCACGGCCTTCCCGTTGGGCGAACAGCAGAAGCGTCGTCTGCAGCTCAAGTTCACCCGAGTGGTACGTGCCACGGTCAAAGGCAACGTGGTGGTCGCGGTGACGCAAGGTGCGCTGGGTGGCTTCATCTTCTGGGTGCTGGACATCCCGAGTGCGCTGCTGTGGGCGGTGATCATGGCGTTCCTGTCGCTGTTGCCTGCGGTAGGGGCCGGGATTGTCTGGGCGCCAGTGGCCATCTACTTCCTGCTCAGTGGCATGATCTGGCAAGGCGTGGTGCTGGGCTTGTTTGGCGTCTTCGTGATCGGTCTGGTGGATAACGTACTGCGCCCGATCCTGGTGGGTAAAGACACCAAAATGCCGGACTACCTTATCCTTATTTCCACGCTTGGCGGCATGTCGGTCTTTGGTCTGAACGGCTTTGTGATCGGACCTCTGGTGGCTGCGCTGTTCATCTCCAGTTGGGGATTGTTCAGCGGCTCCGGCTCCAAGAAACCCGTGAGACTGCCAGGCTGACATTGGCAGGTCGCGTGGTCGACACAGGTCCGCGCATGCTCCCTGCCATTTATCAGGCAGGGAGCATGCGCGGTTTTTTTCATGAGAGCAGGTCTCATTCTGAGCTTTTTGCCGCGATCGCAGCCGAGTCCATGAAGGCGGCCAGATCGGTATTGAAGCGCGATGCTTCTTCCAGAAATGGCGCGTGGCCTGAGTTTTCGTACACCTTCGATTGAATTCGAGGATTGAGCTGCCGAGCGCGTGCGATGCTGGGCTGAAGGTTGACCAGTTCATCCTTGCCGCCATACAGCATCAATACCGGCACCTTTGCCTTGGGCAGGCCTTTGGCTACATCGACAGTCATTGCGGGCGTAGCACGGGTCATCGCCCACGATGCCATCGCAGCACTCGACACCAGCCGCTCGAAAGTCGGTGCGTCCGGTTGTGTGTGGAAGCACAGTCCGAGAAAGGTACGTACTGCATCAAGGTGGGTTTTCAGGTCCTCTGAACTCAGGCCGGCATATAGATGAGGGTGGGCTGTAATCAGGGCCGCGTTAAGCTCGATGACACCATCAACATACACAACGCCGCCGATCTTCGCGTCACCATAGGCGGCGAGATAGTTGGACATGACCACGCCGCCCAATGACCAGCCGACCAGTACCGGACGCTTGCTTGTGGTGGCTTCAAGTACCGCTGCCAGGTCGTCCGCATAGCGACGCCCGTTACGGTACGCCTCGACACTGTCGGGCTTGTCGGAAAGCCCGTGACCGCGCAGGTCATAGGTAATCATTCGGTAGCGCTGCAGTTGGGGACTGGCGATCTGCTTTTCCCAATTGAGGCGACTGCCCAGCAGACCGTGAATGAAAATCAGGGCCGGGCCGTTCGGATCACCTGATTCCTGCACAGCGAGTTTGACGCCGTCAGGGGCTGTGACGGTGTAGTGTTTGTCTACTGCCAAGGCCAGTGATGATAGTCCGGTCAGCAGCGCAGCAAGCAAGGTATTGCGCAGCAGGTGAACGAAGCGAATGTGATTCATGAGGCTATTTCCACGCGGTAGAAGTGATGGGCGCACTGTAGGTCGATGACGCAGGACGGTCTATGACGTAAGATCCTGATAAATTGATTGATCGTCCTGAACTTGAAGTGGCCTCTCTCCATGCAAGCCCCGTCAAATGACCCCATCAGCGAGCTGCTGCTCGGTATGCGTCTTTTCGGCGTTCAATTCCGCAGGCTGGAAGTTGTGCCGCCTCTGGGTGTTGGCTTCACTAACGCAATCGGACGAGCGCAGTTTCATTTCGTCGGGCGTGGGCCGGTCTGGCTACGCAGCGCTGAGAGCATTCTGTACAGGCTCGATACCGGCGACGCGGTTCTTATTCCGCGCGGTGGGCACCACGCTGTGTTGACGGCCGAAGACACGGCTGCAAGCGATGTACAGCTGTTTGATCCGTCTACCGGCATCAGCGATGGTGTTCACGATCGGGCTGATGCCGAGGAGGGCGGAGCGGTTGATCGGGCGATTATCTTCAGCTGTTGCATGGAGTTGGAACTGGGCGGCATGCAGCCGCTTGTTGCCGCCATGCCGGATGTCATGCAGGTCAGTACTCTGCTGGAAACGTGCCCCGAGCTGCGGCCCATGCTCGCGGCAATGGAGCGTGAAGCCTTGATGCTACAGGCCGGGCACGCAGGCATTCTGGCACGTCTTGCTGAAGTCGTGGCCGCGCTGCTGGTGCGTGGCTGGGTCGCGGGTGGCTGTGGGAATGCCACAGGCTGGCTCGGTGCTTTGCAAGACCCTCGGCTGAGTCGCGCCATCGTCATGATGCACCAGCGTCCAGGTAGACGCTGGACGGTGGCCACGCTTGCCCATGAGGCCAGGCATTCCCGCTCTGTGTTCGCACAGCGCTTTCTCGAGGCAACGGGTATGCCGCCATTGCAGTACCTGACGGAGCTGAGAATGCGCCTGGCGTTTCACAGCCTGAGCCGCGAACACTGTTCTCTGGAGGCTGTTGCCAGTCAACTGGGTTACGGTTCATTGGCCGCCTTCAGCCGTGCATTCAAAAGAACGGTGGGCCTATCCCCAGGCGCTGTTCGTGCCGCGAAAAGCGTTTCCGGGTAGCCGTTCCAACCTTTTTTGGAGACAAAAAAAGCCCTGCTCAAGAGCAGGGCTTTGCGTTTGCGCAGGATCAGCCTGCTACGTGCAGACCGGCATTGACCACCAGATCGAGCAGCGGTTGCGGGTAAACACCCAGCACGAAGGTCAGGATCGCAACGGCCAGCAGCATCACACCACCTGTGCGCTGAGCCCAGTTGATGGCTGCGTCGTGGCGAGGAAGCTTGTTGTCGACCAGATACATGGTGACCATCACACGCAGGTAATAGAACACGCCGATGGCGCTACCGATGACCAACGCCCCGATCAGCCACCACAGCTGCGATTCGACACCGGTGGCGATGATATAGAACTTGCCGATGAAACCAGCGGTAAGCGGGATACCTGCCAGCGACAGCATCATCAGGGTCATGACTGCCGTCAGGTAAGGGCGACGCCAGAACAGACCGCGGTATTCGAACATCGCGTCGGCATCACGTCCGCTGTAAGGCGAAGACATCATGGTGATCACGCCGAAGCTGCCCAGCGAGGTCAGGACGTAAGTTGCCAGATAGACACCAATCGCCTCGACCGCCATGCCTTTGCTGGCCACCAGCGCAATCATCAGGTAACCGAAGTGAGCGATGGAGGAGTAGCCCAGCAGACGCTTGAGGTTGGTCTGAGTCAGCGCAAGCAGGTTGCCGACCAGGATCGACGCTACGGCGATGACTGCCAGTACGTCATGCAGGACACCGCTGCTGGCTGCCGGTGAAATCTGGAACAGACGCACCAGTACCGCAAATACCGCCACCTTGCTGGCGGTTGCCAAGAAGGCCGCGACCGGCGCAGGGGCGCCTTCGTAAACGTCCGGGGTCCACAGGTGGAAAGGTACCAGTGACAACTTGAAGGCCAGGCCGACGACCATCATACCCAGACCCAGGCTGGCAATCGGGCTCGGCATACCGGTCGCTGTGATGGCCTTGCCGATACCGTCGAAGCTCAGCGAACCTGCCTCTGCGTACAGCAGCGCCATACCGAAGAGCAGGAACGCGGACCCTGCGGCCGACAGGACCATGTACTTGATGCCGCCTTCCAGCGAGCGCTTGTTGAAGAAGGCATAAGCCACCAGCCCGTAGACCGGCACCGACAGCAGTTCCAGGCCGATGAACAGGCCCGCCAGATGCTGAGCACTGACCAGCACCAGCCCACCGGCCGCTGCCAGCAGGATCAGCAGGTAAAGCTCTTCGCGATTGCCCGGATACCCGGCCTTGCCGTCACCCAGATAGGCGTGCGCCATGGTCACGCAAGCGAGGGTAGAGGCGAGGATGATCGCCATGTACAGGCAGGCAAAGTTGTCGATATGCAGCAGTGGCGTCACGACCAGAGGGGCAACTTTCAGTGCTGGATAGATCGACAGCAGGGCCAGGTTGAGGCCTGCTACCGAAAGCAGGAACGTTTGCGAGTGATTGCGGCGCCATGCGATCGCCAGCATCACCACGACAATGGTGAGGCTGGTGATCAGCAGTGGCGCAAGCGCAATAAAGTGTTGAATCGTCAGGTCCATAGCGCTCTTACCGGGCCGAAGCGAGTTGAGTGAAGGCAGTGCCTAGCCATTGCTGCACGCCGTGCATGGTCGCTGCCGAAGTGTCGAGGAACGGCTGCGGGAACACCCCGAGCACGACCAGCAACACGGCAAGGCCCAGCACCATGATCATTTCCCGTCCGTCCATGCCCTTCAGAACCTCGTCGGACTTCGACGGGCCGAAGTAGGCGCGGTGGATCATGATCAGCGAGTAGACAGAACCAAATACCAGACCGGAGGTGGCGATCGCCGTGATCCATGGTGAGCTGGCGAAGCTGCCCAGCAGAATCAGGAACTCGCCGACGAAGTTGCCAGTGCCCGGCAGACCCAGAGAGGCGGCGGCAAAGAACAGGCTGATGGCCGGGATGTAAGCGATGCGTGACCACAGGCCGCCCATCTCACGCATGTCGCGGGTGTGCAGGCGCTCGTACAGCTGACCACTGAGAATGAACAGTGCCGCAGCCGACAGACCGTGGGCGATCATCTGGATCAGTACGCCTTGCAGCGCCTGCTGGCTGCCCGAGTAGATACCGATCAGTACGAAGCCCATGTGCGAAACGCTGGAGAACGCGATCAGGCGCTTGATGTCAGTCTGGGCAAATGCCAGGAATGCGCCGTAGAAGATACCGACCAGCCCCAGCGTCATGGCAATCGGTGCGAACTCGGCCGATGCGTTGGGGAACAGTGGCAGGGCAAAGCGCAGCAGACCGTAAGCCGCCGTCTTCAGCAGGATACCCGCCAGGTCAACGGAGCCTGCAGTCGGTGCCTGGGCATGCGCATCCGGCAGCCAGGAGTGCAACGGCACCACCGGCAGCTTGACGGCGAAGGCAATGAAGAAGCCCAGCATCAGGATGTACTCGGTGCCCGGTGCCAGTTTGGTCTTCAGCAGGTCGGCGTAGGCAAAGGTGATCACGCCGGTCTGATTGAAGTGCACCAGCACCAGACCCAGGATCGCCACCAGCATGATCAGGCCGCTGGCCTGAGTGAAGATGAAGAACTTGGTGGCTGCGTAGATACGGGTTTTCTTCCCATCCGAAGAACTGTGACCCCAGAGCGCGATGAGGAAATACATCGGCACCAGCATCATTTCCCAGAAGAAGAAGAACATGAACAGGTCGATGGCCAGGAACACGCCCACGACACCGCCCAGGATCCACATCAGGTTAAGGTGGAAGAAACCGACCTTGCGCTGGATTTCCTTCCACGAGCACAGCACCGACAGCACACCCAGAAGGCCGGTCAGCAGGATCATCAGCAGCGACAGGCCATCGAGTGCCAGATGCACGTCGATGCCGAAGCGGGTGATCCACGGGTGGTGGAATTCCAGGGTCCAGGTCGGATCGGCACCCGGCACCGGCGCGTAGCCGAAGTTGCCGGTAGCCCACAGCCAGAGGCCGAGAACCAGTTCCAGGGTCATTGTCAGCAACGCAATCCAGCGCGGCAGGGTAGAGCCGAAGCGCTCACCCAGCCAGCACAGCAGGCCGCCGATGAAGGGGATCAGGATTAGCCAGGGCAGAATCATGACGGGCTCAATTCCTTTCGCAAATTCGCAAGGTTCATATCAGATCGCAACCAGAACGACGGCACCGAGTACCAGAACGGCACCCACGGCGATCGAGGCAGCATACCAACGCAACTGGCCGGTCTCGGTGCGGCTCATGGTGTCATGACCGCCTTTGACCAGACGTGGGATCAAGCCGATGGTGCGGTCGAACGGATCACTACGCAGTACATGACTGATTGCCAGATACGGCTTGACGAACAGCTTGTCGTAGATCCAGTCGAAGCCCCATGCCGCGAACCACCAGGCCGAGAGGAAACGGCCCGGAGCGCTGTTGGCGATAGCCGTCGCCAGGCGGCGCTTGCCGAGGAACAGCAATGCTGCCAGCAGGATACCGGCCAGCGCGATGGCGCCGGAGGCGATCTCCAGGCTGTGCTTGGCTTCGCCACCGGCATGGCCGACGCTCTGCGGCAGCACACCGGCCAGGGGCGGAGTGATCCACGCGCCGATGAACGTCGACAGTACGATCAGCACCGACAGTGGCAGCCAGTGAGCGATACCGTGACCTGCGTGTGCTTCGGTCTTGGCTTCACCGTGGAACGCGATGAAGATCAGACGGAAGGTGTACAGCGACGTCATGAACGCGCCCACCAGACCGGCATACAGCAAGCCGTTGTTACCGCTGGCAAATGCTTCCCAGAGAATTTCGTCCTTGGAGTAGAAGCCCGCCGTCAGCAGCGGCAAGGCGGAAAGAGCAGCGCCACCGACGATGAAGCTGGCGTAGGCCAATGGCAGTTTCTTCCACAGGCCGCCCATCTTGAAGATGTTCTGCTCGTGGTGGCAGGCAACGATCACCGCACCGGAAGCAAGGAACAGCAGCGCCTTGAAGAAGGCGTGGGTCATCAGGTGGAAGATCGCGCCTTCCCAGGCGCCAACGCCCAGTGCCAGGAACATGTAACCGATCTGGCTCATGGTCGAGTAGGCGAGGATACGCTTGATGTCGGTCTGCACCAGTGCGGCGAACCCCGCCAGAACCAGCGTGACGCCGCCGACAATGCCGACCAGATGCAGGATGTCAGGTGCCAGTGCGAACAGGCCATGAGTACGCGCAATCAGGTAGACGCCCGCCGTGACCATGGTCGCTGCGTGGATCAGCGCCGAAACAGGAGTAGGACCGGCCATCGCATCCGCCAGCCAGGTTTGCAGTGGCAGCTGTGCAGATTTACCGACCGCACCGCCCAACAGCATCAAGGTCGCCAGCACGATCCAGAAATCGCCGACCTTGAAGTGTTCCGGCGCCCGGACCAGCAGTTCCTGCACATTGAGCGTGCCCAATTGCTGGAACAGGATGAACAAGCCGATAGCCATGAACACGTCACCGATACGGGTGACGATGAACGCTTTGAGGGCTGCGTTGCCGTTGTTGCGGTTGCTGTAATAGAAACCGATCAACAGATAGCTGCACAGGCCCACGCCTTCCCAACCGAAGTAGATGAACAGCAGGTTGTCGCCCAGGATCAGGAACAGCATGCTGGCAATGAACAGGTTGGTGTAGGAGAAGAAGCGCGAGTAGCCCGCTTCACCGCGCATGTACCAGGACGCGAACAGGTGGATCAGGAAGCCGACACCAACCACGACGCCCAGCATCGTGACGGACAGCCCGTCCAGATACAGCGCGAAGTTGGGCTGGAAGCCATCGACGTCCATCCAGCGCCACAGCACCTGCGTGTAGTGACCGCCTTCAGGTGGTGCCACGTTGAACTGCCAGATGACCCAGGCCGTGACGATGGCTGAAAGGCCGATGGAGCCGACACCGATCAGCGCAGCGAGGTTTTCCGAGATGCGTCCACGGGAGAACGACAGCAGCAGAAAGCCGATGAGGGGGAATACGAAAGTCAGAAAGAGAAGGTTCATCCGCGCATCTCGCTGGCAGCATCGATATCGAGAGTGTGGAAGCGGCGATACAGTTGCATCAGGATCGCCAGGCCGATACTGGCCTCGGCTGCCGCAAGGCTGATCACCAGGATGAACATCACCTGCCCGTCCGGTTGCCCCCAACGGCTGCCGGCCACAACGAACGCCAGTGCAGCGGCGTTCATCATGATTTCCAGGCTCATCAACACGAAGAGAATGTTACGGCGCACCATCAGGCCGACCAGACCCAGGCAGAACAGGACCCCGGCGACCGCCAGACCGTGCTCAAGAGGGATAGCATTCATTGGCTTGGCTCCTTGGCCTCGTTGCGGCCCAGATGGAAGGCCGTGATGGCTGCTGCAAGCAACAGCATCGAGGCGAGTTCCACCACCAGCAGATAGGGCCCGAACAGGCTGATGCCGACTGCCTTGGCGTCGACCGTGGTGTGACCGACACCAGCGCCGGTCGGGTTGGCGAACAGCACATACAGCAACTCGGCCAGCAACAGCGCGCCGAGAGTGACCGGGCCGATCCATATGCCGGGTTTGAGCCAGGCACGTTCCTGCTGAACCGAGGCCGGGCCGAGGTTCAGCATCATCACCACAAACACGAACAGGACCATGATTGCGCCCGCGTAGGCAATGACTTCCAGCACGCCGGCGAACGGAGCGCCGAGGCTGAAGAACGTCATTGCTACGGCGATCAGCGAGATGATCAGGTAGAGCAGGGCGTGCACCGGATTCGTGTTGGTGATCACCCGTAGGGTGGACACAACAGCGATACCGGATGCGAAGTAGAAAGCGAATTCCATCTTTACTTCCTTAAGGCAGCAAGCTCTTGACGTTGATCGGCTCGGCTTCGTTCTGTGCGGAGCCCTTGGGCTTGCCGCCGATGGCCATACCGGCAACGCGATAGAAGTTGTAGTCAGGGTTCTTGCCGGGTCCGGAGATCAGCAGGTCTTCCTTCTCGTACACCAGATCCTGACGCTTGAAGTCGGCCATCTCGAAGTCCGGCGTGAGCTGGATCGCGGTTGTCGGGCAGGCTTCTTCGCACAGGCCGCAGAAGATGCAGCGCGAAAAGTTGATGCGGAAGAAGTCGGGGTACCAGCGTCCGTCCTCTGTTTCGGCCTTCTGCAGCGAAATGCAGCCGACGGGGCAGGCTACTGCACACAGGTTGCATGCCACGCAGCGCTCTTCACCATCGGGGTCGCGGGTCAGGACGATGCGGCCGCGATAGCGGGGCGGAAGATAAACCTGCTCTTCGGGGTATTGCAGGGTGTCGCGCTTGCGAAAGCCGTGGCCGAAGACCATGACCAGGCTGCGCAACTGGGTACCCGTACCCTTAACGATGTCACCAATATATTTGAACATGGGTCAAATCCTCACTGAACCGAGCCTGCCGGTGTGTTCAACAACACAATCGCAGCAGTCACCAGCAAATTGATCAGGGTCAGCGGCAAACAGAACTTCCAGCTGAAATCCATGACCTGGTCATAACGCGGGCGCGGGATGGAGGCGCGCAGCAGGATGAACAGCATGATGAAAAACGCGGTTTTCAAGGCGAACCAGAAGAATGCCAGCGATGGCAGAATGTCGAACGGGCCGTGCCAGCCACCGAAGAACAGCGTCACCAGCAGCGCCGAGATCAAGATGATCCCGATGTATTCGCCCACGAAGAACATGCCCCATTTCATGCCGGCATATTCAATGTGGTAGCCGTCAGCCAGTTCCTGCTCGGCTTCCGGTTGGTCGAACGGGTGGCGGTGAGTGACCGCGACGCCTGCGATGAAGAACGTACAGAAGCCGAAGAACTGCGGAATGATGAACCACAGGTTCTGCGCCTGATATTCAACGATGTCGCGCATGTTGAACGAGCCGACCTGAACCACGATGCCCATCAGCGCAAGGCCCATGAACACTTCGTAGGACACGGTTTGTGCCGAAGCACGCAGGCTGCCCAGCAGGGCGAACTTGTTGTTGCTCGACCAGCCGGCGAACAGCACCGCATACACGGACAGACCGGCCATGGCGAAGAAGAACAACAGACCGATGTTCAGATCCGCGACGCCCCAGGTCGGGGTGATCGGGATGACCGCAAAGGCGATCAGCAGGGCACTCATGGCAACCACCGGCGCCAGGGTGAAGATCACCTTGTCGGCGAACGGTGGGGTCCAGTCTTCCTTGAAGAACATCTTCAGCATGTCGGCTGCGATCTGGAACATGCCGAACGGACCCACACGGTTCGGACCATAACGGTCCTGCCACCAGCCCAGCAGACGACGTTCGATGAAGCTCAGCAGGGCACCACAAACCACGACCGCCAGCAACACCACAATGGCCTTGACCACTGCAATGATTGCGTCGATCACATCAGGGGTAAACCAGGTCATTGCGCTACCTCCTGCAGACCGTCAACGGATTTGCCGAAGAGTGCTGGCGGAATGCCAGGCAGTCCTGCCGGCAATGCCACAAGGCCCGCGCCCAGTTCTTCGCTGATGCGCAACGGCAAGGTCAGCGTTTCACCGCCGATGCTCAAGGAGAGCAGGGCACCGTCGTTGACGCCGAGACGATCGGCTTCGGACTTGGCCACTGCGACATAGGCCTGCGGGATGCGTTCCTGAACCGGCGCGGCCAGAGACGAGGTTTCGTCGCTGCCAAACAGGTGGAAGAACGGCACGACCTGCCAGGTGCCGCGCTCTGGCGAGAACGCACGTGGCACGCTGGAGAACCAGGACAGACCATCGCCCTGGCTTTCGATCAGGCGAGTGCCCGGGTCGCCGGCGCGCAAGTGACCGCCGACTTCGTCCTGAAACTTGTTCCAGGCCTGCGGCGAGTTCCAGCCCGGCGACCAGGCGAATGGCACCTGCTGACGAGGCTCGGCCGAGCCCGAGTAGCCTTCCATGGAGAAGGAGAACGCTGTGTCGATGTCTTGCGAGGTGCGCGGCTCATGCACGCTGATGTTGGCTCGCATCGCGGTACGGCCGCTATAACGCAGCGGTTCGCGAGCCAGTTTCAGGCCCTTGATGCGGAACGACGCAGACGGCGCGGCGTTGACGATACCCGCCAGTTGCGGGGTGCTGCTGGCGCAGGCCTCGGTGACGTGGTCGAGTTGCGTCCAGTCAACCGGCTTGTTCAGCAAGGTGGCACGCAGGGCATGCAACCAGCGCCAGCCTTCGTGGACCAGAATGCTCGCATCCAGATAGGTCGGATCGAAGACCTGGAAGAAGCGTTGGGCACGGCCTTCCTGGCTGACCAGTGTGCCGTCGCCTTCGGCGAAGCTGGCAGCTGGCAGGATAAGGTGGGCGCGGTCGCTGGTCGGGGTTTTCTGATGGTCAGCGACGATCACGACCTTCGCAGCGCTCAGTGCGGCGTCGACGATCTTGGCGTCCACACGACGATACAAATCGTTTTCCAGCACCACGATGGCGTCGGCCTTGCCGGAGATCACCGCTTGCAGCGCGGCATCTACGGACTCGCCGCCGAACATCGCCAGGCCCATGCTGTTGGCTTCAGGCACGATCAGGCTGATGGAACCCTGCTTGTCGCGCAGCTTCAAGGCCTTGGCGATGTTGGCAGCAGCTTCGATCAGCGCTGTCGAACCCAGCGAACTGCCGGAAATGATCAGCGGTCGTTTGGCAGCCAGCAGCGCATCGGCAATGCGTTGCGCCAGTTCCAGCGCCTCGCTGTCCAGACCATCGACGGCAGGTGCGCTGGCGTCCAGGGCATGAGCCACGGCAAAACCGATACGCGCCAGATCATCGGGCGCTGCATGTACGCATTCTTCTGCAACATCGTCGAGACGGGTTTCGGCGAGGCTGGCGATGAACAGCGGATTGAGCTCGTGCTGACCGATGTTCTTCACGGCCGCGTCGAGCCACGGCTGGACTTTCATCGCCGCAGCCATGTCTTCAGCCTTGCCTTTGACGGCTTGGCGCAAGCCCAGAGCCATACGTGCCGCCGTCTGGGTCAGGTCCTCGCCGAGGACGAAGATGGCATCGTGATCTTCGATGTCGCGCAGGGTCGGGATCGGCAGCGGGCTGTCGTTCAGGACCTTGAGGATGAGTCTGACACGCTCCAGCTCACCGGCTTCGATACCGCTATAGAAATGCTCGGCCCCCACCAGCTCACGCAACGCATAGTTGCTTTCGAGGCTGGCGCGAGGAGAGCCGATACCGACGATGTTACGGCCGCGCAGCAGGTCCGCCGCCTTGTCCAGCGCCTCGTCCAGGCTCAGTTTGACCTGGCCGTCGACAAGCAATGGTTGGCGCGGGCGATCCTTGCGATTGACGTAGCCGTAGCCGAAACGTCCGCGGTCGCAGAGGAAGTACTGGTTGACCGAGCCGTTGTAACGGTTTTCGATGCGGCGCAATTCACCGTAGCGTTCACCCGGGCTGATGTTGCAGCCGCTGGAGCAACCGTGGCAGATGCTTGGTGAGAACTGCATGTCCCATTTGCGGTTGTAGCGCTCGGAGTGGGTCTTGTCCGTGAACACACCGGTCGGGCAGACCTCGGTTAGGTTGCCGGAGAACTCGCTTTCCAGCGTGCCGTCTTCAACGCGACCGAAGTACACGTTGTCATGGGCACCGTAGACGCCCAGGTCGGTGCCGCCCGCGTAGTCTTTATAAAAGCGTACACAGCGATAACAGGCGATGCAGCGGTTCATCTCGTGCGCGATGAAAGGCCCCAGCTCCTGATTCTGGTGGGTACGTTTGGTGAAGCGATAACGGCGCTCGTTGTGGCCGGTCATCACGGTCATGTCCTGCAGGTGGCAGTGACCGCCTTCCTCGCAGACCGGGCAGTCATGCGGGTGGTTGGTCATCAGCCATTCGACGACACTGGCCCGGAAGGCCTTGGACTCATCGTCTTCGATGGAAATCCAGGTGTTGTCGGTGGCTGGCGTCATGCAGGACATGACGATACGACCGCGTGTGTCGTTCTCGTCGGTGTACTGCTTGACCGCACACTGGCGACAGGCGCCAACGCTGCCAAGGGCAGGGTGCCAGCAGAAATAAGGGATATCGAGGCCCAGCGACAGACATGCCTGTAACAGGTTGTCTGCACCATCGACTTCGAGCGCTTTGCCGTCTACGTGAATAGTAGCCATGGTTCAAAGGTCTTCGTTGGCCCGTTGTCAGCGGGCGTGGCTAATGGAATCTCGGTAGTACCCGTATCGTTCAGCCCGGAGGACGTCAGCAGGTACGAGGACGGCAGCCCGAACAGCCGCCGACCGTTGTGTCTTGTTATGCGCCGACCACTGTCGGACTTTTGCCCGGAACGAGCGTGGCTGCGCTGGCTGGCGCGATACCGGCTTCGAACTCTGAGCGGAAATACTTGATCGCACTGCCCAAGGGTTCAACGGCGCCCGGTGCATGGGCACAGAAGGTCTTGCCAGGGCCGAGGAAATTGACCAGACCCAGCAGGGTTTCGATATCACCCGGCTGACCCTGACCGTTCTCGATGGCGCGAAGCATTTTCACGCTCCATGGCAAACCGTCGCGGCATGGCGTGCAGAAGCCACAGGACTCCTGAGCGAAAAACTCTTCCATGTTGCGCAGCAGCGAGACCATGTTGACCGAATCGTCGACCGCCATCGCCAGACCCGTACCCATCCGGGTGCCGACCTTGGCGATACCGCCTGCATACATCTGGGCGTCCAGATGCTCAGGCAGCAGGAACCCCGTACCGGCGCCTCCGGGTTGCCAGCACTTGAGCTTGAAGCCATCGCGCATGCCGCCGGCGTAGTCTTCGAACAGTTCGCGAGCCTGTACGCCGAAAGGCAGCTCCCACAAACCGGGGTTTTTGACCTTGCCGGAGAAGCCCATCAGCTTGGTGCCGTGGTCTTCACTGCCTTCGCGAGCCAGCGACTTGTACCAGTCGTTGCCGTTGTTGACGATGGCAGGCACGTTGCACAGGGTCTCGACGTTGTTCACACAGGTCGGCTTGCCCCAAACGCCTACTGCAGCGGGGAAGGGCGGCTTGGAGCGCGGGTTGGCGCGGCGGCCTTCCAGCGAGTTGATCAGTGCGGTTTCTTCACCGCAAATGTAGCGACCGGCACCGGTGTGCACGAACAGTTCGAAGTCGAACCCGGTGCCGAGAATGTTCTTGCCCAGCAAACCGGCGGCCTTGGCTTCCGCCACTGCGCGATTGAGGTGCTTGGCCGCAGTGACGTATTCGCCGCGCAGGAAGATATAGCCGCGATAGGCTTTCAGCGCGCGGGCACTGATCAGCATGCCCTCGACCAGCAGATGGGGCAGTTGCTCCATCAGCATGCGGTCTTTCCAGGTGTTGGGCTCCATCTCGTCCGCGTTGCACAGCAGGTAGCGGATGTTCATGGATTCGTCTTTGGGCATCAGGCCCCATTTCACACCGGTGGGGAAGCCTGCGCCACCGCGCCCCTTGAGGCCGGAATCCTTGACCGACTGGACGATATCGTCAGGCGCCTGTTGCGTCAGCGCCTTGCGCGCTGCGGCATAGCCGTCCTTGGCCTGGTACTCGTCGAGCCAGACCGGTTCGCCGTCGTCGCGCAGACGCCAGGTCAGCGGATGGGTTTCTGCCGTGCGCGCAATGCGGTTGGCAGGGCCGAAGGAAGTGATGGTCATAGGTAACCCTCCAGCATCTTGGCAACGCCAGCAGGCTGTACATCGCCGAAAGTGTCGTCGTCGACCATCACGGCCGGCGCCTTGTCACAGTTGCCGAGGCAGCAGACCGGCAGCAGTGTGAAACGACCGTCGGCGGTGGTCTGACCCAGGCCGATGCCCAGTGAGCTCTTGATCTCGTCGACCACGTTTTCGTGGCCGCCGATGAAGCACACCATGCTGTTGCAGACGCGAATGATGTGACGCCCGACCGGCTGGCGAAAGATCTGGCTGTAGAAGGTGGCAACGCCTTCGACGTCGCTGGCGGGAATGCCCAGCAGGTCGCCGATCGCGTAAATCGCGCCGTCGGGCACCCAGCCACGTTCCTTCTGAACAATTTTCAGGGCTTCGATGGACGCCGCGCGCGGGTCCTCGTAGTGATGCATCTCATGCTCGATGGCCGAGCGCTCGGTTTCGCTCAGCGCGAAACGGTCTGTCTGGATTAGCGGGCTATTCATGCTTAGCGGTCCACGTCGGCCATAACGAAATCGATACTACCCAGGTACGCGATCAAGTCCGCGACCATGCTGCCTTTGATCACCGAAGGGATCTGCTGCAGGTGCGGGTAACTCGGGGTGCGGATCCGGGTACGGTAGCTCATGGTGCCGCCGTCGCTCGTCAGGTAATAGCTGTTGATACCCTTGGTCGCTTCGATCATCTGGAAGGACTCGTTGGCCGGCATGACCGGGCCCCACGAAACCTGCAGGAAGTGCGTGATCAGGGTTTCGATGTGCTGCAGGGTGCGCTCTTTCGGCGGCGGCGTGGTCAGCGGGTGATCCGCCTTGTACGGACCTTCCGGCATGTTGCGCATGCACTGGTCGATGATCTTGATGCTCTGGCGCATCTCTTCGACGCGGACCATGCAGCGGTCATAGGCATCGCCATTGGCGGCCAGGGGCACTTCGAATTCGAAGTTCTCGTAGCCCGAGTAAGGGCGCGCCTTGCGCAGGTCGAAATCGCAACCGGTGGAGCGCAGGCCGGCACCGGTGACGCCCCATTCGAGGGCTTCCTTGGTGTTGTAGGCGGCGACGCCGACGGTACGACCCTTGAGAATGCTGTTCTGCAGGGCAGCCTTGGTGTATTCGTCCAGGCGCTTGGGCAGCCAGTCGACGAAGTCCTTGACCAGTTTTTCCCAGCCACGCGGCAGGTCGTGAGCGACCCCGCCGATGCGGTACCAGGCAGGGTGCAGACGGAAGCCGGTAATCGCTTCGATCACGGTGTAGGCTTTCTGGCGGTCGGTGAACGTGAAGAACACCGGTGTCATGGCGCCCACGTCCTGAATGTAGGTACCCAGGAACAGCAGGTGACTGGTGATACGGAAGAACTCGGCCATCATGATGCGGATGACGTCGACCTTTTCCGGCACCTTGATGCCTGCCAGCTTCTCGACCGAGAGCACATAAGGCAGGTTGTTCATCACCCCGCCCAGGTAATCGATACGGTCGGTGTAGGGAATGAAGCTGTGCCAGGACTGGCGTTCGGCCATTTTCTCGGCACCACGGTGGTGGTAGCCGATGTCCGGAACGCAGTCGACGATCTCTTCGCCGTCCAGTTGCAGAATGATACGGAACGCGCCGTGAGCAGAAGGGTGGTTCGGCCCCAGGTTGAGGAACATGTAGTCCTCGTTGGCGCCAGAGCGTTTCATGCCCCAGTCTTCCGGACGGAAGCGTGCGGCTTCCTCTTCCAGTTGCTGTTTGGCGAGGGTCAGGCTGTACGGGTCGAATTCCGTTGCACGGGCAGGGAAGTCCTTGCGCAGCGGATGGCCTTCCCAGGTTGGCGGCATCATGATGCGGCTCAGGTGCGGGTGGCCTGGGAAGTCGATGCCGAACATGTCCCACACTTCACGCTCGTACCAGTTGGCGTTCGGCCAGATGCTGGTAATCGTCGGTACGCTCAGGTCGCTTTCGGAAAGCGCTACCTTGATCATCACGTCGCTGTTTCGCTCGATCGACAGCAGGTGATAGAACACGGTGAAGTCTGCACCGGGCAGACCACGACGGTTTGTGCGCAGACGCTCGTCCACGCCATGCAGGTCATAGAGCATGGAGTAGGGCTTGGGCACGTTGCGCAGGAACGTCAGGATTTCAAACAGTCGGGCGCGCTCGACCCACAGCACGGGCATGCCGGTGCGAGTCGGCTGGGCAGTGAAAGCCTCGGCACCAAAACGGTTGTTCAGTTCAACGACGACATCTTGGTCGTCAGCCTTGTAAGGCGGGATGTACAGAGCGTTGTCTGCAGTCATAGGTCTCAATCACTTCGGTCAACGTACAGAATCAACCCCGGTTCTTGTCTTTTTTATAAGAAGAACGGGCTGGATCAGACTTCGTCGGGGCTGCGCAGGTTGGTCACCTGAATACGCTGTTCGCGGCGCTGTTCCTTTTGCGATGGCATCTCGGCGCGATACACGCCTTGATCGCCAACGACCCAGGAAAGAGGGCGACGCTCCTTGCCGATGGATTCCTGCAACAGCATCAAGCCTTGCAGAAACGCTTCGGGGCGGGGCGGGCAGCCGGGCACGTAGACATCCACGGGAAGGAATTTGTCCACCCCCTGGACCACTGAGTAGATGTCGTACATGCCACCGGAGTTGGCACACGAACCCATGGAAATGACCCACTTGGGTTCGAGCATTTGCTCGTAGAGACGCTGGATGATCGGCGCCATCTTGATGAAGCAGGTACCGGCAATGACCATGAAATCCGCCTGTCGTGGCGACGCCCGGATCACTTCAGCGCCAAAGCGCGCGATGTCGTGGGGTGCCGTGAAGGCGGTGGTCATTTCCACATAGCAGCACGACAGGCCGAAGTTGTAGGGCCACAGGGAGTTTTTACGTCCCCAGTTGACCGCACCGTTCAGCACGTCTTCCAGCTTGCCCATGTAGATGTTTTTGTGGACTTGATCTTCTAACGGATCGGAAACGGTTTCCCGTTTGCCGATGGGGTACTGCTCGTTAGGAGCGTCCGGGTCGATCCTGGTGAGATTATATTGCATCGCCAAAGCCTCATTGTTTCAGCTTCGCTTGCCGATTACGGCGACCTTCAGGAGCCCAGTCAAGAGCACCAACCCGCCATAGGTAGACAAGACCTGCCAACAGAATTGCTATGAAAACGAGAGCTTCGACGAATCCGGTCCAGCCGCTTTCGCGGACGGACACAGACCAGGCAAAGAGAAAGAGGGCTTCAATGTCAAAGATCACGAAAAGCATCGCGACCAGATAGAATTTTGCGGAGAGACGCAGGCGCGCACTGCCGGTAGGCAGCATGCCGGATTCGAAAGGTTCGTTCTTGCTGCGGCCCCAGGCCTTGCTTCCGAGCAGGCTGGAGAGACCGAGCATGAAGGCGCAAAGGCCGACAACACCCAAAAGGAAAATGGCGAAGCCCCAGTTATGGGCAATCAGACCTGTCGATTCGGGCATGCTGTCAGTCCTTGTTAGAGAGCAAAGGTCTCTGTGCTTGATAAAGAGTCGAGGCAGTGACGAAATGTCGCAGTGCGGTCAACGGATTGATTTTATGTGCAAACAGTTGGCAAGTAAATTTTCTACATCAAATTTATTTACGGAATTAATTGCCCAAGGCCTTTCAGGGAGGCTGCAGGGCCTGCCGGGCGGGCATCAGCGGGGATTTCGTTAATTATGTTTCTTGACCGAGAAAAGCAGGAAAACGCAATTTGAATGATAATTAATATCATTTGAAGTGGTCTTGATAGTTCAGCGTTCGGTAGTCGGCGCATAGTGGGTAACGGTACTGATTATAAAGTACGCCTTTTGTAGCATTCGCCCGGCAACTGCATATTGTCCGAAATCAATACCGGCACCTTCTGACACAAAAGACAGACCGCCCTGACGGACGGCCTGTGTTTTCAACGCGTTGCGCGGTGTATCAGTGGAATTGCTCTTCTTCGGTCGAGCCGGTGAGTGCGGTTACCGACGATACGCCGCCCTGAATCACGGTCGTCATGTCGTCGAAATAGCCGGTACCCACTTCCTGCTGGTGAGCCACGAAGGTATAACCCTTGGCAGCGTCGGCGAATTCCTGTTCCTGCAGCTTCACGTAGGCGGTCATGTCGTTGCGGGCGTAGTCATGCGCCAGATTGAACATGCTGTGCCACATGTTGTGAATGCCTGCCAGGGTAATGAACTGGTGCTTGTACCCCATCGCCGACAGCTCGCGCTGAAATTTGGCAATGGTTGCGTCGTCGAGGTTTTTCTTCCAGTTGAAGGACGGCGAGCAGTTGTAGGACAGCAACTGATCCGGGTATTCCTTTTTGATTGCCTCGGCGAAGCGGCGTGCCTCGTCCAGATCCGGCCTGGCGGTTTCGCACCAGATCAGATCGGCGTAGGGCGCGTACGCCAGACCGCGTGCGATGGCCTGATCGAGGCCGGCGCGAACCTTGTAGAACCCCTCATGAGTCCGTTCGCCGGTCACGAACGGCTTGTCATAGGGGTCGCAATCGGAAGTCAGCAGGTCGGCAGCGTTGGCATCAGTCCGGGCCAGAATGATGGTCGGTACACCGGCCACGTCGGCGGCCAGGCGTGCAGCGACCAGTTTCTGTATGGCTTCCTGAGTCGGGACCAGCACTTTGCCGCCCATGTGGCCACATTTCTTCACTGAAGCCAGTTGATCTTCGAAGTGCACCCCGGCGGCACCGGCCTCGATCATGCTTTTCATCAGCTCATAGGCATTGAGTACACCGCCGAATCCGGCTTCCGCGTCTGCCACGATCGGAGCGAAGTAGTCGATGTAGCCTTCGTCGCCCGGCGCCTTGCCGGCTTTCCACTGGATCTGGTCGGCACGGCGGAACGAGTTGTTGATGCGCTTGACCACGGTAGGCACCGAGTCAACCGGGTACAGCGACTGATCCGGGTACATGGACTCGGCAGAGTTGTTGTCGGCGGCGACCTGCCAGCCGGAAAGGTAGATGGCCTGAATGCCGGCCTTGACCTGCTGCACAGCCTGGCCACCGGTGAGGGCGCCCATGCAATTGACGAAATCCTTGTCCGGCCGAAAGGACGGTTTGGCACCCTGGGTCACCAGGTTCCACAGCTTGTGCGCGCCCAGCCGTGCAAAGGTGTGTTCGGGTTGAACCGAGCCGCGCAGGCGGACCACATCTGCAGCGGAATAAGTACGGGTCACGTTTTTCCAGCGCGGATTTTCAGCCCAGTCTTTCTCGAGAGCCGCTATTTGTTGTTCGCGTGTCAGTGCCATGGTGATAAACCTCTAGAAGTAGGTCTCGTTGGAAAGTCCTGCTCCGCCAAAACGCCTCGTTTATCGAAGGCACGGTAGATGGCTGCTCGCTGATCCGGGGTTTTGCCTGAAGCCGCATGTTATGAGTGGCGCGACGGGCGAACGAGGTGCTCGAGGGGAGAGCGGGCGTCCGGACATGAGGCTGTCAGGTGGACAGTCGGGCCTGCAGTGGCGTTGTGCATCACCGTCGGCCTTGCCGGGTTACCGTTTACGCTTCCGTCCCTCGGGACAACTTCGTTCCAGTCGCAACCTCGTCAAACTGCCTTGTGGGCGATGCGGACACGAATCGGCTCTGCGGGTGTGTGAGAGCGGCGACTCGAAGGCTTTTTGCAAAGCCTCTGATTAGCGGGAGCGAGGCAATCATGCCTCGCACTTCAGGGGGCGTCAAACGTTTTGTAGTGCTTTTTTTAAATCACTACATATTTGTGAAAAGTAGACCGGACAGTCATCAAAAGGCCCGTAAGTATTGGGTTTTCAGCCCGTGCAGGCTATTCGAGGGTTTCGACCTTTACACGCAAAATCATATCGTCACGACCCTGTGTGGAATAGCGTTGCGCCAGGCCACTTTGATCCGCGACGGATTCATTGCTGTTGCTCGCCAGTGTGATCCATTCTCCCAGCCGTCCGCTGACCTGGCTGTCAGTACTCTGCACCTTGATAGCGTCGGGTCGCTCCTGGCTTATGCGGTCATGATTGGTGCTGATACTCAGGTGAACCGTGTCGCCGGTTACGCTGGCCGTGACGTAAAAACCTTGGGTTACATTGCGGTACTCGGTGTCGCTTCGGGAATATCCGTAGGCGTCCGTGGATGAGGAGGTCAGCGGCACACTCTGGCCAACCTGTATGAGTGCAGGGGTGCCCTCGCTGGTCTGCACTTGTTGCACGCCGCCTTCACGGCTGGCGGTACCGTACTGAATAACCCGCGAGCCACTGCTGCTGCGGGTCGCGCTGTCGCTGGTGTCGACGCTGATCAGCAAGCGTTTCGGTGCCGTATCGAGCTGCGAGATCAAGGCGCGAAGTTCTTCGATCTTGCGTGACTCTGCATTCACGATCAGTTGATTGCCGTAGGCGCTGACGGTGCCTTCGTCCCCCAGAAAGGATTTGGCGACCGGCAACAGATCGGCACTGGTGCGGTAGTTGAGCGGGACGACTTCGGTCGCCGCGAAGACCTGAGCGCTGAAGACGATCAGCATCGAGGTGAGCGCTGCATTGAGCAAGTTGCGTACTGACATGTTCATTCTCCGCGGTGAGCGCGTAAAGCATGATTGTGCCACTGTGTCGGCTGCAGGCAATCAAGCTGAATGGTCAGGCATAAAAATGCCCTGCGGCTTTTCGGTTCGACCTTGAGGGGGCGAGCGAAAAAGAGCAGGGCGATCATCATGTAGTGCCGCTGCAAGCGCCTACATAACGGCGTTGATCACGCTTCGCGGAGCATATCAACGTGTGGCAGGCCGGCTTCGAGAAACTCGTCGCTGATAACCGAAAAGCCGAAGCGCTGATAAAACTCGACGGCCTGCACCTGAGCGCTCAGCTTGAGCGGCTTGAGCCCACGCTGTTCGGCTTCATGGATCACTGCACCCAGCAGAGCCTCGCCGACCTTCAGGCCACGCCAGTCTCTCAGGACTGACAGGCGACCGATCTCGCCATCGGGCAGCAGTCGGGCAGTGCCCACCGCATATTCACCCTCGTACGCAAGAAAATGCACGGCACCTGCGTCTTCGGCATCCCACTCCAGTTCCGGCGGCACCGATTGTTCGGCAATGAATACCGAATCGCGTATGCGCCGGATATCGGCGTTGTTTTTCTGCCATTGGGCGACAGTTACAGTGACTTTATTCATCGGCAAATCCCAGGCTTCCTTGTTTTACGAGTTCGCAAAGCAAATTGCGCCCCTCGTCATCGGCCAACCATTGGCCAAGGTTTTCGCTGTGCAATGCATCGGCGGCACAGATCAGTTTGAGCAGGTCACGCAGGCTGCCCGGCAGCAGGCGGCTCTGGCCACTGGCAAACAGTAGCAGATCGTCATCGACTTCAGACCACGCCAGCCGTGCGCTCGGGTTACGAATCAGCACCGCGCCCTGCTCAAGGCTGTCGAGCAGGTCCTGTTCGTCGAGCTCTGGGCCGGTCACCAGTTCCGGGTAGCGCGGTTCGGTCATGAACTGGCCGAACCAGGTCAGCAGCAGGCGTTCGTCACTCATGTGCTCGGCCAGCAGCGTTTTCAGGCGATCAAGCGCGTCATGCTGGATCTGATGAGGATCGCTGACCGGCTGGGCGTCAGCATCGGTGTAGCGCTCTTCGTCCGGTATGAACTGGCTGAGGAAGTCAGTGAAGTGAGTCAGGACTTCGGCGGCGCTTGGTGCACGGAAACCGACCGAGTAGGTCAGGCAGTCGTCGACGGCGACGCCGCAGTGCGCCAGGCGCGGCGGTAGATAAAGCATGTCGCCCGGTTCCAGCGTCCACTCTTCGGTCTTCTCGAATTCGGCAAGGATGCGCAGGTCGGCATGCTGCAGCAGCGGGCTTTCCGCATCGCACATCTGGCCGATCTGCCAGTGGCGTTTGCCATGCCCCTGAAGCAGGAACACATCATAGTTGTCGAAGTGCGGACCGACGCTGCCGCCAGGGGCTGCGTAGCTGATCATCACATCGTCAATCCGCCAGCTGGGCAGAAAGCGGAAGTTTTCCAGCAGCTCGCTGACTTCCGGAACGAATTGGTCCACGGCCTGGACCAGCAGCGTCCAGTCGCGCTCGGGCAGTTTGCTGAATTCGTCTTCAGCGAACGGGCCACGACGCAGCTCCCACGGGCGCTCGCCGTTTTCGATGACCAGGCGCGACTCCACTTCTTCTTCCAGGGCGAGGCCGGCAAGCTCGTCCGCGTCGATCGGGCTTTGAAAGTCCGGCAGAGCCTGGCGGATCAGCAGCGGTTTTTTCTGCCAGTAGTCACGCAGGAAAACGCGAGCAGTGATGCCGCCCAGAAGTTGTAGAGGAATATCAGGATTCATGTGTAAGCCCTTGAAATGAAAACGCCCGGCACAGCCGGGCGTGTGCAATTTTTTTGCGTGTCAGATGCGCTTGGCCTGAGCGGCTGCGTTACCGATGTAATTGGCAGGCGTGAGCTTCTTGAGCTCGGCCTTGGCTTCGGCAGGCATGTCCAGGCCGTCGATGAAAGTCTGCAGCGCTTCAGGGCCGATGCCCTTGCCGCGTGTCAGCTCTTTCAGTTTTTCGTACGGGTTTTCGATGTTGTAACGACGCATGACGGTCTGAATCGGCTCTGCCAGAACTTCCCAGCAAGCGTCCAGATCGGCGGCAATGCGCTGCTCGTTCAGTTCCAGCTTGCTGATGCCCTTGAGGCTGGCTTCGTAGGCAATGACGCTATGGGCAAAGCCGACGCCCAGGTTGCGCAGTACGGTGGAGTCGGTCAGATCACGCTGCCAGCGGGACACAGGCAGCTTGCTCGCCAGATGCTGGAACAGTGCGTTGGCGATGCCCAGGTTGCCTTCGGAGTTTTCGAAGTCGATCGGGTTGACCTTGTGCGGCATGGTCGAGGAGCCGATTTCGCCAGCAATGGTGCGCTGCTTGAAATAGCCCAGCGAGATGTAGCCCCAGATGTCGCGGTCGAAGTCGATCAGGATGGTGTTGAAGCGGGCAATGGCGTCGAACAGCTCGGCAATGTAGTCGTGCGGTTCGATCTGCGTGGTGTACGGGTTGAAACCCAGGCCCAGCTCGTCTTCGATGAAGGCCCGCGCATTGGCTTCCCAGTCGATGTCTGCATAGGCAGAGAGGTGGGCATTGTAGTTGCCGACTGCGCCGTTGATTTTGCCGAGCAACGGGACTGCTGCGATCTGACTGATCTGGCGCTCGAGGCGGTAAACGACGTTTGCCAACTCCTTGCCCAGTGTGGTCGGGGAGGCGGGCTGGCCGTGAGTGCGGGACAGCATCGGCACGTCTGCAAAGCGAATCGCCAGCTCGCGGATGGCGTCGGCGATCTGGCGCATCAGTGGCAGCACTACGGTGTCGCGACCCTCGCGCAGCATCAGTGCGTGAGACAGGTTGTTGATGTCTTCGCTGGTGCAGGCGAAGTGGATGAACTCGCTGACCTTTTCCAGCTCTGGCAATTTGGCAGCCTGCTCCTTGAGCAGATACTCCACAGCCTTCACGTCATGATTGGTGGTGCGCTCGATTTCCTTGACGCGCTCGGCATGTTCCACGGAGAAGTCTTCAGCCAGGGCATCCAGGATGGCATTGGCTTGCGCGGAGAAGGCCGGGACTTCGGTGATTTGCGGGTGAGCCGCAAGACGCTGGAGCCAGCGAACTTCAACCATCACGCGGAAACGGATCAGGCCGTATTCGCTGAAAATAGGGCGCAAGGCCTGGGTTTTGCCGGCGTAGCGGCCATCAACAGGGGAAACCGCAGTGAGCGAAGAAAGCTGCATGGGATGCTCTCGGACAGTCGGGCGACGAAAAGGGCGCATATCATACATGAAAAGTCAGTCGGACCGGAGCCCGCCGACCAGCGTAGACAGCGTCGTGCCTGGGGTGGTGAAGGTCATTGGCGCGCGGCGGGTCAGCCGTGCAGCAATGGGTAGAGTTCTTTCAACAACTTGCGGCGGCTGAACACCAGTTGCCAGCGATGACCGCCAACTTGCCGCCACAGGCGGGCAGAGCGTATACCGGCCAGCAGAATGCCGCGAATCTTCGAGGCATTGTTCGGCTGCTGCAGGTTACGCATGTCGCCTTGTACCTGAATGCGCTGGCGCAAGGTACTCAGGGTGTCCTGGTACAGCGCGCCGGTCGCGGCAATCACGTTCTCATGCGCGATGCCAAAATGCTCGACCTGGGACTGAATCACCGGAATGCGTTTGCCGATCACTTCAAGCAGGTCATCGCGCTTGGCCAGCTGGCGCTCGAGGCCGAGCATCGACAGGGCGTAGCGCAACGGTTCGCGTTGCAAGGTTGCCGGGTCACGTTCCAGGGCGCTGGCCATGGCGCGATAGCCTTCGTGCAGGTTGAGATCGTCGCCGCCGTAAACGTCCAGCGTATCCTTGGGGTCGACCACCAGCAGGCTGCCGAGCATGCAGCTCAGGGCTGCTTCGCTGATCTGACCGGTCTTGGCGATCCGGTCGACCAGCACGGCGGCCTGGAATACACCGCCCAGAGCGATCAGTTGTTCCTGAGTCGGGCTCATCAACGCTTGTCCTTGCTGGTCCAGGGTTCGGCAATTTCGATCACGCCGCCGCCCAGACAGATTTCGCCGTCGTAGAACACCACGGACTGGCCGGGGGTGACGGCGCGCTGCGGGTCATCGAATGTGGCGCGGTAACCGTCGGCGGTCTTTTCCAGCGTGCACGGCTGGTCGCCTTGACGATAACGGACCTTCGCGGTGAGCTTGCGCGGGCTGCTCAGGTCGATCGGGTTGACCCAATAGATTTCCGAAGAAACCAGCGCACGGGAAAACAGCCAGGGGTGATCATTGCCCTGACCGACAATCAGTTCATTGTTGTCCAGGTCCTTGACCAGCACGTACCACGGATCATCACTGGCGTCCTTGAGGCCGCCGATGCCCAGGCCCTGGCGCTGGCCGATGGTGTGGTACATCAGGCCGCTGTGACGACCGATGACTTCACCCTCGGTGGTCTTGATTTCGCCGGGCTGGGCGGGCAGGTACTGGCGCAGAAAATCAGTGAAGCGGCGCTCGCCAATGAAGCAGATTCCGGTGGAATCCTTCTTCTTGGCAGTGGCCAGGCCGTGTTTTTCGGCAATGGCCCGGACTTCCGGTTTTTCCAGTTCGCCAACCGGGAACAGCGTCCGGGCGATCTGCTCGCCGCCAACGGCGTGCAGGAAGTAGCTCTGGTCCTTGTTCGGGTCCAGGCCCTTGAGCAGCTCGGTACGTCCATCGATATCACGGCGGCGCACGTAATGGCCTGTAGCGATAAGGTCAGCGCCCAGCATCAGTGCGTAGTCGAGAAACGCCTTGAACTTGATTTCGCGGTTACACAGGATGTCCGGGTTAGGGGTACGCCCGGCCTTGTACTCTTCAAGGAAGTGCTCGAAGACGTTGTCCCAGTACTCGGCCGCGAAGTTGGCCGTGTGCAGCTTGATGCCGATCTTGTCGCACACGGCCTGGGCGTCCGCCAGGTCTTCGCGGGCGGTGCAGTATTCCGTTCCGTCGTCTTCTTCCCAGTTCTTCATGAACAAGCCTTCCACCTGATAACCCTGCTCCATGAGCAGTACGGCGGAAACGGAAGAGTCCACGCCGCCGGACATGCCGACTATGACGCGCTTCATTTCTGAGTTCGAGGGGGCTGGATCACGCATGGGGGTTCAACGGCTGACCTGTAAAAGGACGCGATTCTATCAGGCTGAGGGCGTCGAGTCTCACGCCTTGTCGCGCAGCAGGTCGAGACTGAAATGTTCGCCATCGAGGTAGTCGTCCAGACAACGCAATACCAGCTCGCTGCGCCAGCGCTCCTGTTGGGCCACTAGTTCATCGCGAGTCAGCCAGACTGCGCCGACGATGCCTTCATCGAGTTGATACTCCGGGTGGTGGCGCAGGCCCTTGGCGGCAAAGCAGATTCGCTGGTAGGTCACGCCATTGCTCGGCGCGGTGTACAGGTAGATGCCCACCACGCTGGTCAATTCGACGTCCCAACCGGTTTCTTCCAGGGTTTCACGCACGGCGGCACGTTGCAGGCTTTCGTTCGGGTCCAGGTGCCCGGCGGGTTGGTTGAGTACAGCGCGTCCGCCTTTGATTTCCTCAACGAAAAGAAAGCGGCCTTGATCTTCGACGATGGTGGCGACGGTAACGTGGGCTTGCCAGGTCATGGTAATGGTCTCTTTGCAGGGGATTGGGTCGACCGTAACAGCTTATTGGTGCTCGAACTGCAGGTCATGCCTCAGTGCGCTGACGCAGAAGTCCACAAAGGCTCGCACTTTGGATGAGCGACGACGGCCCTCCAGGTAAACAACGTGAACCGGTTCCGGCGTTATTTCGAACGTCTCCAGAACACACTTGAGCGTGCCTTCCTGCAGGTGATCGCGTATCTGATAGTACGGCACCTGGGTCAGCCCCCAGCCTTGTAATGCTGCGCTGATCGCCGCCTGATAAGACGTCAGGCTGAGTCTCGAGGCGACATCGACCGAATAATTATTGTCATCGATCCGGAAAAGCCATTGAGGCGGGCGTTCGGCGGTGGTGGTTGAAACCGTCGAATGCTGTCGCAAATCGTCGGGATGCTGCGGAACTCCATGCTTTTCGAGATAGGCCGGGGATGCGCAAACCATGCGCCGCACGCTACCTGTCGGGATTGCGGTCAGAGACGAATCGGGCAGGGCACCGATCCTGACGGCCACGTCGACGCCCTCATCGAGCATGGACACTACCCGGTCGACCAGAATGGCACGGATGTCCACAGCCGGAAAACGCTCGAGAAAGCTCGTCATTACGGGCACGACATGCAGCGCGCCGAACATCTGGGGTGCGGTGATCGTCAGCATGCCGCCTGGCACTGCATGCAAGCCGCCTGCCGCGCTTTCAGCCTCATCAAGGTCGGCAAGCAGTCGGCGGCAATCAGCGGCGAAGCGCTGGCCCGCCTCGGTGAGCCGCATGTTGCGAGTGGTGCGCACCACCAGCAGGATGCCCAGGCGGCTCTCCAGACTCGCGACAGCCCGGGTTACCGTGGCGGTCGACAGGCCAAAGTGGCGGGCTACCCCGGCAAAACTGGTTTGCTCGGCAAGTCCGGCAAAAAGCGTCATTTCCTGAATACGGTCCATAGGCAGCCTGCTTGCCACGAAAGATGCGAAATCGTATCAGCATTTCAGAAATTGAAAGGGTGAATTGATTTTTTCGGTAATTCTGCAGTCCGGTTGCAATGACTAGGATGGCGACTCATTCATCCAGCCCGGTCAGACTCTGCTATGAAAAATTCCGGTTCAGTCGACGCTGAAAATGCCGCATCCGGTGTCAGTCGGCGCAAGGTTTTACAGGCGTCAGCGTTAGGCGCTGCTTCTGCTCTCGGGGCGTCGTTGGTGAGCGCCGCTTCTGCAAGCAATAAACCTCTATCCAGGGAAAGTGCAATGAGCATTGATGATGCCTTCCGCGTGACGTTTCACACTCAGCAGGTAGGGGACGTCAATGTGTTCTATCGCGAAATCGGAGCCAAGGACGCCCCTGTGCTGCTGTTGCTTCATGGTTTCCCGAGTGCCAGTCACATGTTTCGTGACCTGATGCCATTGTTGGCGAGTCAGTACCGCCTGATCGCTCCCGATCTGCCCGGATTCGGTAATACCAAAGCACCACCGCGCGGGCAGTTCGATTACACATTCGAAAACCTTTACAAGGTAATCGAGGGCTTCACCGAGGCGCTGGGCCTGAAGAAGTATGCGTTATACATATTCGACTATGGCGCACCGACAGGTTTGCGGCTCGCAGCGGCGAACTCGGAGAAGGTCACCGCAATCATCAGTCAGAACGGCAATGCCTACCTGGAGGGATTCAGCGATCAATGGGGCCCGTGGCAAGCCTATTGGCGCGAGCCTTCGGCAGCCAATCGTGAAGCCTGTCGCGCCTCGCTGTCACCGCAAGTCATCCGGGACTGGCAATACGGTACGGGAGCCGATCCTGAAAAGCTTTCTCCCGATGGCTGCAACCTCGACATTCTGTATATGGCGCGGCCGGGCGCAGAAGAGATCCAGCTTGATCTGATTCTCGACTACCGCAGTAACGTAGCGGCTTACCCCTCGTTTCAGGAATACCTGCGCAAATATCAGCCACCCTTGCTGGCGGTCTGGGGCAAGCATGATCCTGCGTTCATACCTCCGGGCGCGCATGCTTTTCGCAAGGACGTCCCGGCGGCTGAAGTGCATCTGCTGGATGCAGGCCACTTTGCATTGGAAACGCACGCGCCGGAGGTCGCTGAATACATTCGCGACTTTCTTTCGCGCGCGCTGAAAAGCTGAAGGGGGCAATCATGTTCTTGAGCAGGGATCTCCCAGGCTTGCGAGATCAAACCTGTAACTGAAATTTTTCATGGGTAAAAAAATCCCCGGCAACAGGCCGGGGATTTTTTTGCGAGGCGGTGCATTTTTATGCACCGCCTCGGATTGCCTCTTACAGCGCGGCGATAGCCGCGTTGAGCGTGGCGCTCGGGCGCATGGCCTTGCTGGTGACTTCCGGGTTAGGGAAGTAGTAGCCGCCAATGTCTACCGGCTTGCCCTGAACCGCGTTCAGCTCGGCAACGATTTTTTCTTCGTTGTCGGTCAGGGTTTTCGCCAGAGGTGCGAACTGCGCCTTGAGGTCTGCATCGTCGTTCTGAGCAGCCAGTGCCTGAGCCCAGAACAGGGTCAGGTAGAAGTGGCTGCCGCGGTTATCGATACCGCCGACCTTGCGCGAAGGCGACTTGTTACGGTCCAGGAACTCGCCAGTGGCCTGGTCGAGGGTCTTGGACAGAACCAGTGCTTTCGGATTGTTGTAGGCATGGCCCAGATGCTCGAGGGACGCTGCCAGAGCCAGGAATTCACCCAGCGAATCCCAGCGCAGGAAGTTTTCCTCGACGAACTGTTGCACGTGCTTCGGAGCCGAACCACCTGCGCCGGTTTCGAACAGGCCGCCGCCGTTCATCAGCGGAACGATCGACAGCATCTTCGCGCTGGTGCCCAGTTCCATGATCGGGAACAGGTCGGTCAGGTAGTCGCGCAGTACGTTACCGGTGACCGAAATGGTGTTCTTGCCTGCGCGAGTGCGTTCCAGGGTCAGCTTCATCGCGTCGACAGGTGACAGGATCTGGATATCCAGGCCCGACGTGTCGTGGTCGCCCAGGTACTTGCGCACTTTTTCGATCATCACGCTGTCATGGGCGCGGGACGAATCCAGCCAGAAGATAGCCGGGGTATTGCTGGCGCGGGCACGATTGACGGCCAGTTTCACCCAGTCCTGAATCGGTGCGTCCTTGGCCTGGCACATGCGCCAGATATCGCCCGCTTCGACCTTCTGTTCCATCAGCAGGTTGCCCTGGCTGTCAGTTACACGAACAACGCCGTTGGTCTGAATGTGGAACGTCTTGTCGTGGGAGCCATACTCTTCGGCCTTCTGAGCCATCAGGCCGACGTTCGGTACGCTGCCCATGGTGGTCGGGTCGAATGCGCCATTTTTCTTGCAGTCTTCGATGACTGCCTGATAGATGGTGGCGTAGCAGCGATCCGGAATCACGGCCTTGGCATCGTGCAACTGACCGTCTGTGCCCCACATCTTGCCGGAGTCACGAATCATTGCCGGCATTGAGGCGTCGACGATGACGTCGCTCGGCACGTGCAGGTTGGTGATGCCCTTGTCGGAATTGACCATCGCCAGCTGTGGGCGAACGGCGTAGACCGCTTCGATATCAGCCTTGATTTCTGCCTGCTTGTCAGCGGGCAGGCTAGTGATGCGCTCGTACAGGTCGCCGATGCCGTTGTTCAGGCTGAAGCCGATCTGCTTGAGCGTATCAGCGTGCTTGGTCAGCGCATCCTTGTAGAACTCGTCGACGATCTGGCCGAACATGATCGGGTCGGAGATCTTCATCATGGTCGCTTTCAAGTGCACCGAAAACAGCACGCCCTGCTTGCGGGCGTCTTCGATTTCGGCAGCAATGAAGCTGCGCAGGGCCTTGGCGCTCATGACCGAGCAGTCGACGACTTCGCCAGCCTTGACGGCGGTTTTTTCCTTCAGGACGGTGGTGGTGCCGTCCTGAGCGACGAGTTCGATCTTGACGGTATTGTCGGCCGCGATCTCGGCGGCTTTTTCGCTGCCGTAGAAGTCGCCGTTGCTCATGTGTGCAACGTGAGCCTTGGAGTCAGCTGACCAGGCGCCCATCTTGTGCGGGTGCTTGCGCGCGTAGTTCTTGACCGACAGCGGGGCGCGGCGATCAGAGTTGCCTTCGCGCAGAACCGGGTTCACGGCGCTGCCCTTGGTCTTGTCGTAGCGTGCGCGGGTTTCTTTTTCCGCGTCAGTGGCAGGATTTTCAGGGTAGTCAGGGATGTTGTAGCCCTGATTCTGAAGCTCCTTGATGGTCGCCTTCAATTGCGGGACCGAGGCGCTGATGTTAGGCAGCTTGATGATATTGGCTTCTGGCGTGGTAGCCAGTTTGCCCAGCTCGGCGAGATGATCCGGCACTTTTTTGTCGGCAAGCAATTCCGGGAAGCTGGAAAGAACACGGCCCGCCAGAGAAATGTCGCGTGTTTCCACGTCGATATCGGAGGTCGCTGTGAACGCTTCGATAATAGGCAGCAGGGAGTAGGTGGCGAGGGCCGGAGCTTCGTCGGTGAAGGTGTAGATGATCTTCGAGCGGTTGGACATTCGTATTAACTCTCTTTTGCTGAGCATGCACAAAATCTCGATACGCGCATTCTAAGCGCGCTTGCCCACGGTTCGGCCATGAGCCAGGTCGAGGTTTATTCGCGGTGATGTTGGGTGCATCAGTCGAGCGTCAAGCTGTCGGGTCAGGTAGCAGCCCGACGCATAAGGAAGGCCGAGGGTCAGAATTCGGACGGGTCGGCCTTGATGACTCTGCGGTCACGGCGCGAGTATATCAAACCATTGGCACCAAGCATTAATGCTATGCGAGCTATCGAAAAATGAATATCCGCCGTTGGTCGAACGTGCGGTTTGCCAGACAGGCACTCGGAGTGGCTGGCGCATCGGCCCCAGCAGGCCTGAAGGTAGGGCGAATTCGATGGGAGAGGGGCGAACTTCCATTGTACGGGCTGGGCTGCGCAGGCCATATGAACGTCCTGGAGTCTGGGCATCCGCGGTGCAACAACCGCTAATTCGATACCCTGTGGAGCGCGACGGGTATAAAGCAGACCAACATAGCTGTCTCTTTATGTGTCCGGCAAAGCTCATTGCGTGCTTCTGGCAGTTCGGCTGCTCTGATGGCTGCCGTTATACATCAACTGACTTTTTCAACACGAGCATCAGGCGTCCGCGTGAGCGTGGTCCTGCTGAAGCAGCGGCTGCGTGTCCTTTGCCGGATCCAGCTTTTTCTCTTCCGAGCTGTTGATTTTTATTGCCTGCAGCCCTTTAGGGCCGTGAGCGACTTCAAATCTGACTTTCTGGCCAGCCTTGAGGGTTTTGTAACCTTCCATTTCGATAGCCGAGAAATGAACGAACAGGTCCTCGTCACTCTTGCCTTCAGCGTTTATGAACCCAAACCCTTTTGCATTGTTGAACCACTTGACTTTTCCTTCAATCATCACCATCTCCCTCTGCAAAGGACTCCGTCAGGAGTATCATCCACTTCAATCCGCTGCCCACCCAAAAAATTTTGGTTGACTGTGCGGACCCTTTTTACCCAATGTGGGCTCTATTGGTTGTAACACCGTTTAGCTGATAGTCAAGGTCATGTGGCAGCCCATTTAAAAACCGTCCAGACTGCGACTAAATTGCTCAATCCGCCCTCAAACGAACATTTCTTTCCATGCATGCATTCAGCAAGATTCGACTAACATTCAATCAGGATGATCCGCAGTCGCACGAGGACGACTCGGCGGGCATTGCGGTGCAGGACGCCAAGCCGACCCTGCAGGCGCCACCGATGTACAAGGTGGTTTTATTCAACGATGACTACACCCCGATGGATTTCGTCGTAGAAGTGCTCGAGGTGTTTTTTAACCTGAATCGTGAGCTGGCTACCAAAGTCATGCTGGCCGTCCATACAGAGGGACGGGCAGTCTGCGGATTGTTTACCCGCGACATCGCCGAGACCAAGGCAATGCAGGTCAATCAATACGCCAGGGAGAGCCAGCATCCGCTACTCTGTGAGATCGAGAAGGACGGTTAAACGCCGACCACTTGGGTATGAGGTGAAGCTATGTTAAACCGTGAGCTCGAAGTCACCCTCAATCTTGCCTTCAAGGAGGCACGTTCGAAGCGTCATGAGTTCATGACGGTCGAGCATCTCCTGCTGGCTCTATTGGACAATGAGGCTGCAGCCACTGTACTGCGTGCCTGCGGCGCAAACCTCGATAAACTCAAGCATGATCTGCAGGAGTTCATCGACTCCACCACTCCGCTGATCCCCGTTCATGACGAGGACCGCGAGACACAACCGACGCTCGGGTTTCAGCGCGTGCTGCAACGGGCAGTCTTCCACGTGCAGAGCTCCGGCAAGCGCGAAGTGACCGGTGCCAACGTGCTGGTTGCGATTTTCAGTGAGCAGGAAAGCCAGGCCGTATTTCTGCTCAAGCAGCAGAGCGTGGCCCGGATTGATGTCGTCAACTATATCGCCCACGGTATCTCCAAGGTTCCAGGGCATGGCGAACACTCTTCTGAAGGTGAACAGGATATGCAGGATGACGAGGGCGGTGAAGCATCTTCCTCAGGCAATCCTCTGGATGCCTATGCCAGCAATCTGAACGAGTTGGCGCGTCAGGGGCGCATCGATCCACTGGTCGGCCGCGAAAGCGAAGTCGAGCGGGTGGCACAGATTCTGGCTCGTCGCCGCAAGAACAATCCTTTGCTGGTCGGTGAAGCGGGTGTCGGTAAAACGGCCATCGCCGAAGGCCTGGCCAAGCGCATCGTCGACAATCAGGTGCCTGACCTGCTTGCCAACAGCGTCGTCTACTCGCTCGATCTGGGCGCGTTGCTGGCCGGGACGAAATACCGCGGCGATTTCGAGAAGCGCTTCAAGGCGTTGCTCAATGAACTGCGCAAGCGTCCTCAGGCGATCCTGTTCATTGACGAGATCCACACGATCATCGGTGCTGGCGCAGCGTCCGGCGGGGTAATGGATGCTTCCAACCTGCTCAAGCCACTGCTGTCTTCCGGCGAGATCCGTTGCATCGGTTCGACGACCTTTCAGGAATTTCGCGGGATTTTCGAGAAGGATCGTGCCTTGGCGCGTCGCTTCCAGAAAGTCGATGTGTCCGAGCCTTCGGTCGAGGACACCATCGGCATCCTGCGCGGCCTGAAAAGCCGTTTCGAGCAGCATCACAGCATCGAATACAGCGACGAAGCCCTGCGCGCCGCCGCCGAGCTCGCCTCGCGCTACATCAATGATCGTCATATGCCTGACAAGGCCATTGACGTGATCGATGAGGCAGGTGCCTATCAGCGTCTGCAGCCTGTCGAGCAGCGCGTCAAGCGCATCGATGTGCCTCAGGTCGAAGACATTGTCGCCAAGATCGCGCGCATTCCGCCAAAACACGTCAACAGCTCCGACAAGGAACTGCTGCGTAACCTGGAGCGTGATCTCAAGCTCACCGTCTTCGGGCAGGATGCGGCCATCGATTCGTTGTCGACTGCGATCAAGCTGTCCCGTGCAGGTCTTAAATCGCCTGACAAGCCGGTCGGTTCGTTCCTGTTTGCCGGTCCTACGGGCGTCGGCAAGACCGAGGCGGCGCGTCAGTTGGCCAAGGCACTGGGCGTCGAGTTGATTCGTTTCGACATGTCCGAGTACATGGAGCGGCATACCGTTTCCCGTCTGATCGGTGCGCCTCCGGGTTACGTCGGTTTCGACCAGGGCGGTCTGCTGACCGAGGCCATTACCCGCCAGCCGCATTGTGTGCTGTTGCTCGATGAAATCGAAAAGGCTCACCCGGAAGTCTTCAATCTGCTTCTGCAGGTGATGGACCACGGTACGCTGACCGACAACAACGGGCGCAAGGCGGACTTCCGCAATGTGATCGTGATCATGACCACCAACGCCGGAGCTGAGTCTGCTGCGCGCGCTTCGATCGGTTTCACGCATCAGGACCACTCGTCCGATGCGATGGAAGTGATCAAGAAGAGCTTCACGCCAGAGTTCCGCAACCGTCTGGATACCATCATTCAGTTCGGTCGCCTCAGCCACGAAGTCATCAAGAGCGTGGTCGACAAGTTCCTCACCGAGCTTCAGGCCCAGCTGGAAGACAAGCGCGTACTGCTCGAAGTGTCCGAGGCGGCGAGAAGCTGGCTGGCGCAGGGTGGTTACGATGCGGCAATGGGTGCCAGACCGATGGCTCGCCTGATTCAGGACAAGATCAAACGGCCTCTCGCCGAAGAGATCCTGTTCGGCGAACTGTCAGAACATGGCGGCGTGGTTCACATCGATATCAAGGATGGCGAGATTACCTTCGATTTCGAAACCACGGCAGAAATGGCCTGATAGCCGACGCCTCGCCCCGCATCATTGACGGATGCGGGGCAGGTCGAGGACATCGATTGTAAAAAACAGGCATACAAAAACGCCCGGCTTATGCCGGGCGTTTTCGTTAATACCTGTTTAGCGAGCGCGGTAGGTGATGCGCCCTTTGCTCAGGTCGTAGGGCGTCAGCTCTACACGCACTTTGTCACCGGTCAGAATACGGATGTAATTCTTGCGCATCTTGCCGGAGATATGCGCGGTTACGACGTGCCCGTTTTCCAACTCCACGCGAAACATGGTGTTGGGCAGGGTGTCGACGACAGTGCCTTCCATTTCGAAGCTGTCTTCTTTCGACATGCAGTAAAGCCCTCGGTATACAAATGAGTGGCCCGGTGCAAGTGGCGCCAGGCAAAAGCGGCGTGCATTGTGCCCGAAAAAACCAGTTTAAGCCAAGGGGTTCAATACAGAGTGACCCATCTTTGATTGGTGAGCAGCTCGATGGGGCGATATTGAGTCTTGTAATTCATCTTTTTGCAGTTCTTGATCCAGTAGCCGAGGTACACCGCCTGCAGTTGCAGCCTGGCCGCTTCGGCGATCTGCCACAAAATGGCGTAACGGCCCAGACTGCGGCGTTCTTCATCGGGTTCGTAGAACGTATAGACTGCCGAAAGCCCGTTGGGCAGCAGGTCGGTGACGGCAACTGCCAGCAGACGTTGATCGACACGAAATTCGTAAAAGCGCGAGAAAGGCAGGTCGCGAACCAGAAATGTCGAAAATTGCTCCCGGCTCGGCGGGAACATGTCGCCGTCAGCGTGCCGTTGTTCAATATAACGCTGATAAAGATCGAAGTATTCCTGAGTGAAAACAGGTTTGGCGCTTTGCACCTGAATGTCGGCATTGCGTTTCAGAATACGTTTTTGCTGACGGTCGGGAACGAAGAGGCTTACCGGAATGCGTGCGGGTACACACGCGCTGCAGTTCTGGCAGTGCGGGCGATAAAGGTGATCACCGCTGCGGCGAAAACCCATGTCAGACAGGTCGGCATAGACCTGTACATCCATCGGCTGGCTGGGGTCCAGAAACAGGGTCGTCGCCTGCTCTTCGGGCAGGTAACTGCAGGTGTGCGGTTGAGTGGCATAAAACTTCAGCCTCGCCAGCTCTGTCATGGTCGTCGCCTAATGGTGAATCCTTACCCATGAGTGTATGCCAGCCTGTCAAACTCGCCTAGCTGACCAGTCAGCGTCGGTCGGCTGATCAAGATGGCGGGACAGGTAATCGGCGAAAGTCTGCCGAGGAATGGCGCGCGCGCCGAAGCTGTGCAGATGCTGAGTGGGCATCTGGCAGTCGATCAACACAAATCCCCATTCAGTCAAATGCTCTACAAGGGTGGCAAAGCCGACCTTGGAGGCGTTATCTGCCCGGCTGAACATCGATTCGCCGAAAAACAGCTGGCCCATTGCCAAGCCATAAAGCCCACCGACCAGCTCATCCTGATCCCAGACCTCGACGCTGTGCGCATGTCCACGGCGGTGCAGCTCGATATAGGCCTCCTGCATCGAGCCGGTTATCCAGGTTTCGTTGGCATAGCTGCGAGGGGCGGCGCAGGCCGTGATCACGCTGGCGAAGTCCTGATCGAAGGTCACCCGATAGCGCGACTGGCGCAGAACCTTGCCAAGACTTCGCGAGACGTGCAGTTCTTCGGGAAATAACACAGTGCGCGGATCGGGGGACCACCAGAGAATCGGCTGACCGTCCTGAAACCAGGGAAAGCAGCCGTGTCGATAGGCGCTGATCAGGCGATCGGCCGACAAGTCTCCGCCTGCGGCAAGCAAGCCGTTGGGTTCGCGGAGGGCTTTTTCCAGTGGCGGAAAATCGAGGCTGTTGCGGTTCAACCAGGTCAGCATGGCATCACAACTTTGCGGAAGGGGAGGGCGCACCTGCTCTGTAAGTGCAACTCTGTGCGACAGGCGTGGTCACAAGCGGTTGTCATTATGGCGCGTACCTTGTGCATGCGGTAGGGCTCGAGTCTCGCAGCGGTCGTGTGGTCGTTCAAGTTGCGGGCCGTTGATAGAAACACGCCATAAGCCTTTGTCACAAAACGTAATGCATGCTCAAATTGAACATCATCAGTGAAGGTGAAAGCATGTTGTGTCTTGCGGAACCGTCTGAAGTGGAGATGGTGTGTTTTCGTACAGACTCAAGTGGCTGTAAAGCCGTACAATGCCTGTTTTGGGCGTTATCATTCAAGCGTCTGTCGACAGGCTTTCCCGCTGTCTGCACTCCCTGTCCATTCGGGAGCCGTCAGTGCCGTCCGACAGCCGTTTCTGGTCAATCAACGAGATGTTCGCGCTACCGCGCAGGAAATAAAGCGTTTTGAAGAAATCCACCCCCGCACCCAGCGCTGTCCCGCTTTGGCGGCAGCAATTGCACTACCGGCTCAAGGAAGGGGCCCTGATCGCCTTTGGCGCACTGTGCCTGTATCTGATGATGGCCTTGCTGACCTACGATCAGAGCGATCCCGGCTGGAGCCACACCAGCAGCAATGCGGCGCAGGTTCAGAATGCCGCAGGGCGTGCAGGTGCGTTCTGTGCCGATATTCTGTTCATGGTTCTGGGCTACTTCGCCTACATCTTCCCTCTGTTGCTGGCGATCAAGGCCTGGCAGGTGTTTCGCCATCGCCATGAGCCTTGGCAATGGAGCGGCTGGCTGTTTTCCTGGCGTCTGATCGGACTGGTGTTCCTGATCCTCGCGGGTGCTGCGCTGGCGCATATTCACTTCCATTTTTCGGCCGGTTTCCCCGGTTCGGCAGGCGGTGTGCTGGGCGAAGTGCTCGGCGATCTGGCCAAGAAAGCCCTGAATATTCAAGGCAGCACCTTGCTGTTCATTGCCCTGTTTCTGTTTGGCCTGACAGTGTTTACCGACCTGTCCTGGTTCAAGGTGATGGATGTCACCGGCAAGATCACCCTCGATCTGTTCGAACTGTTTCAAGGCGCTGCGAACCGCTGGTGGACCGCCCGTGCCGAGCGCAAGCAGATGGTTGCGCAGTTGCGTGAGGTGGACATGCGTGTCAACGATGTGGTGGTGCCTGTGGCGCCCGATCGTCGCGAGCAGGCCAAGGCCAGAGAGCGCTTGGTCGAGCGTGAAGCGTCGTTGAGCAAACACATGACCGAGCGCGAAAAGCACGTGCCTGCGGTCATCGCGCCAGCGCCTTCGAAGCCTGTAGAGCCCAGCAAGCGCGTCATGAAGGAAAAGCAGGCCCCGCTGTTCGTGGACAGCGCAGTGGAAGGCACGCTGCCGCCGATTTCCATCCTCGACCCGGCAGAGAAGAAGCAGCTCAACTATTCCCCGGAGTCTCTGGCGGCCGTCGGTCATTTGCTGGAAATCAAGCTCAAGGAATTCGGTGTGGAGGTGTCGGTAGACTCCATCCATCCCGGTCCGGTGATTACTCGCTACGAGATCCAGCCAGCTGCCGGCGTCAAGGTCAGCCGCATTTCCAACCTCGCCAAGGACCTTGCGCGCTCGCTCGCCGTGACCAGCGTTCGTGTGGTCGAGGTGATTCCGGGCAAGACCACCGTCGGTATCGAGATCCCTAACGAAGACCGCCAGATCGTGCGTTTCTCCGAGGTGTTGTCCACACCCGAATACGATAACGCCAAGTCGCCCGTCACCCTGGCGCTGGGCCACGATATCGGCGGCAAGCCCGTGATTACCGATCTGGCGAAGATGCCCCACCTGCTGGTGGCCGGTACGACCGGTTCCGGTAAATCGGTGGGTGTGAACGCCATGATCCTGTCGATCCTGTTCAAGTCCGGCCCGGAAGACGCCAAGCTGATCATGATCGACCCGAAAATGCTCGAGCTGTCCATCTACGAAGGTATTCCGCACCTGTTGTGTCCGGTGGTCACCGACATGAAGGACGCCGCCAACGCCTTGCGCTGGAGCGTTGCCGAGATGGAGCGCCGCTACAAGCTGATGGCGAAGATGGGCGTACGTAACCTGTCCGGCTTCAATCAGAAGGTCAAGGAAGCTCAGGATGCCGGCGAGCCGCTTGCCGATCCGCTGTACAAGCGCGAAAGCATTCATGACGAAGCGCCGCTGCTGAGCAAACTGCCGACCATCGTCGTGGTGGTGGACGAGTTCGCCGACATGATGATGATTGTCGGCAAGAAGGTCGAAGAGCTGATCGCGCGTATCGCCCAGAAGGCGCGTGCGGCGGGGATTCACCTGATCCTCGCGACCCAGCGTCCGTCGGTGGATGTGATCACCGGTCTGATCAAGGCCAACATTCCGACGCGTATGGCGTTCCAGGTGTCCAGCAAGATCGATTCGCGGACCATCATCGACCAGGGTGGCGCCGAACAACTGTTGGGCCACGGTGACATGCTGTACATGCCGCCGGGCACGAGCCTGCCGATCCGTGTGCATGGCGCGTTCGTTTCCGACGAAGAAGTGCATCGTGTGGTAGAAGCCTGGAAGCTGCGAGGTTCCCCGGACTACAACGACGATATTCTCGCTGGCGTCGAAGAGCCCGGCAGCGGCTTTGATGGCGGTGGCGGCGAAGGCAGTGAAGACAGCGAAAGCGACGCGCTTTACGATGAGGCCGTCAAGTTCGTGCTGGAAAGCCGTCGCGCCTCGATTTCTGCCGTACAGCGCAAGTTGAAGATCGGCTATAACCGCGCAGCGCGCATGATCGAAGCGATGGAAATGGCAGGGGTCGTGACCTCCATGAATACCAACGGTTCGCGCGAAGTCCTGGCCCCCGGGCCGGTGCGCGACTGATTTTTATCACCCCGTATTGCGGCGACGGCGTGCACGCCACGCTGTCGCATCATCATCGACTTCAAAGAGGAATCCAATGCGCCTTATCCGCATGCTGTTGGCCACCGCACTGACCTTCTCCATGATCCCCGCCCATGCCGACAGCAAAGACGTGGCGCGCCTGACTCAGTTGCTGGAGAAATCCCAGACCCTGACCGCTCGTTTCTCGCAACTGACGCTGGACGGTGGCGGTACTCAGTTGCAGGAAACCACCGGCGAAATGGCCCTGCAACGCCCAGGCCTGTTCAACTGGCATACCGATGCGCCACAGGAGCAGTTGATGGTCTCGGACGGCAAGAAAGTCTCGCTGTGGGACCCTGATCTGGAGCAGGTCACGATCAAGAAGCTCGACCAGCGTCTGACCCAGACTCCAGCCTTGCTGTTGTCCGGTGATGTGTCGAAGATCAGCGAAAGCTTCGACATCACCGCGAAAGAGGCGGGTGGCGTGATCGATTTCGTGCTCAAGCCCAAGACCAAGGACACGCTGTTCGACAGTCTGCGCCTGTCGTTTCGCAACGGTATCATCAACGACATGCAGTTGATCGATAGCGTGGGTCAGCGCACCAATATCCTGTTCACCGGGGTCAAGGCCAACGAGTCGATCGCAGCCAGCAAGTTTCAGTTTCAGATTCCCAAGGGCGCTGATGTCATTCAAGAATAAAAGGGCCGATTTCTGACCATGGATCTGTTCAGCCGCGAACCGATAGCTCAGCCTCTGGCTGCACGTTTGCGTGCTACCAACCTGGATGAATATGTCGGTCAGGAACATGTGCTTGCCCACGGCAAGCCGCTGCGTGAGGCGCTGGAGCAGGGCGCACTGCACTCGATGATTTTCTGGGGCCCGCCCGGCGTCGGTAAAACCACCCTGGCGAAGCTGCTGGCCAAAGTGTCGGACGCGCACTTCGAGACGGTTTCGGCAGTGCTCGCCGGGGTCAAGGAAATCCGCCAGGCCGTCGAAGTCGCCCGTCAACAGGCCGGACAGTACGGCAAGCGCACTATCCTGTTCGTCGACGAAGTGCACCGCTTCAACAAGTCACAGCAGGATGCCTTCCTGCCTTACGTCGAGGACGGCACGCTGATCTTTATCGGCGCGACCACCGAAAACCCGTCGTTCGAACTCAACAACGCCCTGTTGTCCCGGGCGCGTGTCTACGTGCTCAAAAGCCTGGACGAGGCGGCGCTGCGCAAGCTGGTCAACCGTGCCCTGACCGAAGAGCGCGGGCTGGGCAAGCGGCAGCTGACCCTGAGCGATGAGGGGTTTGCGATTCTGATGTCCGCCGCCGATGGCGACGGTCGGCGCATGCTCAACCTGCTGGAGAACGCCTCGGATCTGGCCGAAGACGGCAGCGAAATCGATGTCGGGCTGCTGCAGAGCCTGTTGGGTGACAGTCGACGCCGCTTCGACAAGGGCGGCGAGGCGTTCTACGACCAGATATCGGCGCTGCACAAGTCGATTCGCGGTTCCAATCCCGATGCGGCCCTGTACTGGTTTGCGCGGATGATCGACGGCGGCTGTGATCCGCTTTATCTGGCGCGCCGCGTGGTGCGCATGGCCAGTGAAGACATCGGTAATGCCGATCCTCGTGCGCTGCCGTTGTGCATGTCCGCCTGGGATGTACAGGAACGCCTCGGCAGTCCCGAGGGCGAACTGGCGGTCGCGCAGGCCATTGTCTATCTCGCCTGTGCGCCGAAAAGCAACGCGGTCTACATGGCGTTCAAGGCGGCCATGCGTGAAGCGGGCGAGCACGGTTCGCTGGAGGTTCCGCTGCACTTGCGCAATGCGCCTACCAAGCTGATGAAGCAGCTCGGTTACGGTGAAGAATATCGCTATGCCCATGACGAGCCCGATGCTTATGCGGCTGGCGAAGACTACTTTCCAGACGAGCTGGAGCCACGGCAGTATTACCAGCCTGTACCTCGCGGTCTGGAACTCAAGATCGGCGAAAAGCTCAGGCATCTGAACGCATTGGACGATGCCAGTCCTCGTAAGCGGAGAAAGTGATGATTCAGACTATTCTTGCGGTGTCGATTGCCGGGATCGCTGGTACATTATTGCGCTTTGCGACTGGCACCTGGGTCAGCGCCAACTGGCCACGTTATTTTTACGCGGCGACGCTGGCGGTCAACATCGTCGGGTGCCTGATCATCGGTGTACTGTACGGACTGTTCCTGCTGCGTCCGGAAGTGCCCATCGAAATTCGTGCCGGCTTGCTTGTCGGCTTTGTAGGCGGTCTGACGACCTTTTCATCCTTTTCACTGGATACGCTGCGCCTGCTGGAAAGCGGGCAGGTACCGCTGGCCCTCGGCTATGCCGGTATCAGCGTATTCGGCGGGCTGCTCGCAACCTGGGCTGGCCTGTCCCTGACCAGACTTTGATAGACGAGAGAACGATATGCTCGATTCCAAACTGTTACGTACTCAACTTCAGGACGTAGCGGATCGCCTGGCTTCCCGTGGTTTCACACTGGATGTGGCGCGCATTGAATCGCTGGAAGCCCAGCGCAAGGTAGTGCAGACCCGCACCGAACAGCTGCAGGCCGAGCGCAATGCACGTTCCAAATCCATTGGTCAGGCCAAGCAGCGCGGCGAAGATATTGCGCCGTTGATGGCTGATGTCGAGCGCATGGGCAACGAGCTGAGCGAAGGCAAGGTCGAGCTGGACGGCATTCAGGCCGAGCTGGATGCGCTGGTGCTGAGCATCCCGAACCTGCCTCACGAATCCGTGCCGGTCGGTGCCGACGAAGAGGGCAACGTCGAAGTGCGTCGCTGGGGTACGCCGACGCATTTCGATTTCGAGGTCAAGGATCACGTTGCGCTGGGCGAGAAGTTCGGCTGGCTGGATTTCGAGACTGCCGCCAAGCTGTCCGGCGCGCGCTTTGCGCTGCTGCGTGGCCCGATCGCGCGTCTGCACCGTGCCCTGGCACAGTTCATGATCAATCTGCACATCAACGAGCACGGCTACGAAGAGACCTACACGCCGTATCTGGTGCAGGCTCCAGCGTTGCAGGGCACAGGTCAGTTGCCCAAGTTCGAGGAAGACCTGTTCAAGATCTCCCGCGAAGGCGAAGCCGATCTGTACCTGATCCCGACTGCCGAAGTATCGCTGACCAATATCGTGTCGGGTGAAATTCTCGATGCCAAACAGCTGCCTCTCAAGTTTGTTGCCCACACCCCTTGCTTCCGTAGTGAAGCGGGCGCGTCCGGGCGTGATACCCGCGGCATGATTCGCCAGCACCAGTTCGACAAGGTCGAGATGGTCCAGATCGTTGCGCCTGACGACTCCATGGCCGCGCTTGAGTCGCTGACCGGCAACGCCGAACGCGTGCTGCAACTGCTTGAACTGCCTTATCGCACGCTGGCGCTGTGCACCGGCGATATGGGTTTCAGTGCGGTGAAGACCTACGACCTGGAAGTCTGGATTCCGAGCCAGGACAAATATCGCGAAATCTCTTCCTGCTCCAACTGCGGTGATTTCCAGGCGCGTCGCATGCAGGCTCGCTGGCGCAACCCGGAAACCGGCAAGCCGGAGCTGGTCCACACCCTCAACGGGTCGGGCCTGGCGGTAGGTCGCACACTGGTGGCAGTGCTGGAGAACTATCAGCAGGCGGACGGTTCGATTCGTGTGCCTGAGGTGCTCAAGCCGTATATGGGCGGCCTTGAGGTCATCGGTTAAATGGAATTTCTGCCGCTGTTCCATAACCTGCGTGGCAGCCGGGTGCTGGTGGTTGGCGGCGGTGAAATTGCCCTGCGCAAATCACGCCTGATTGCCGACGCCGGTGCAGTGCTGCGCGTGGTTGCGCCGGAAGTCGAGGCACAACTGAGCGAACTGGTTGTCCAGAGCGGCGGTGAGATGATCCTGCGCGGATACAGCGAATGCGACCTCGATGGTTGCGTGCTGATCATTGCGGCGACGGACGATGAGCCGCTCAATGCTCAGGTGTCCCGCGATGCCCGCTTGCGTTGCGTTCCGGTCAACGTAGTCGACGCCCCGGCGTTGTGTACGGTGATCTTCCCGGCCATCGTCGACCGCTCGCCGCTGGTGATCGCCGTGTCCAGTGGCGGCGATGCGCCGGTGCTGGCACGTTTGATTCGCGCCAAGCTGGAAACCTGGATTCCCTCCAGCTACGGGCAGCTCGCCGGACTGGCTGCGCGCTTTCGCAATCAGGTCAAAGGCCTGTTTCCGAATGTGCAGCAGCGCCGAGCGTTCTGGGAGGATGTTTTTCAGGGCGCCATTGCCGACCGCCAGCTGGCCGGGCAGGGTGCTGAAGCCGAACGTATGCTGATCGCCAAGATTGCCGGCGAGCCGCCTTCTGAGACCGGTGAGGTCTATCTGGTGGGTGCGGGTCCCGGTGATCCGGATTTGCTGACTTTTCGTGCCTTGCGCCTGATGCAGCAGGCGGATGTGGTGCTGTATGACCGCCTGGTCGCGCCAACGATTCTTGACCTGTGCCGTCGTGATGCCGAGCGTGTTTACGTTGGCAAACGCCGTGCGGAGCATGCCGTTCCGCAGGAGCAGATCAACCAGCAACTCGTGGCACTGGCAAAACAGGGCAAGCGAGTGGTGCGTCTGAAGGGCGGGGATCCGTTTATCTTCGGCCGTGGCGGCGAGGAAATCGAAGAGCTGGCGGCGCATGGCATTCCGTTTCAGGTGGTGCCTGGCATCACCGCTGCCAGCGGTTGCGCGGCGTATGCGGGTATACCGTTGACGCACCGTGATCATGCGCAATCGGTGCGCTTCATCACCGGGCACTTGAAAAACGGTACGACAGATCTGCCCTGGTCAGACCTGGTAGCGCCTGCGCAAACACTGGTGTTTTACATGGGGCTGATCGGTTTGCCGGTTATCTGTGAGCAATTGATCCGGCACGGTCGCTCTGCCGACACGCCTGCTGCCCTGGTTGAGCAGGGCACCACCGTTAATCAGCGTGTGTTCACGGGTACCTTGGCAAACTTGCCGCAACTGGTCGCCGAGCATGATGTTCATGCGCCGACGCTGGTGATCATTGGCGAGGTGGTCAAATTGCGTGAAAAGCTGGCGTGGTTCGAGGGCGCTCAGGCGACTCTCTGATGCCATTGGTGGGTAGCCCGTCCGGGCTATCCACCACTTCTCCGGATACTTCAGTTGCTCCATACACCTTCACCGGAAAGTCGCTCACGATCGTGATCTGCCTGCAGATCGAGTGCTGGCCCCTTCGGTATGATGCCGGTCGGGTTGATGGTGCGATGGCTCCCGTAGTAATGCCCTTTGATGTGCTCGAAACTCACTGTCTCTGCGATTCCCGGCCACTGATACAGCTCGCGTAGCCAGTTGTTGAGATTGGGGTAGTCCGCGATGCGCCGCAGGTTGCATTTGAAGTGGCTGTAATACACCGAATCGAAGCGCACGATGGTGGTGAACAGGCGTATGTCGGCTTCAGTGAGGTGTTTGCCTGTCAGGTAGCGCTTTTCGCCGAGCAGGTTTTCCAGCACGTCCAGTTCAGCGAACACGTCGTCGAACGCCTCCTCATACGCGCCCTGCGAGGTGGCGAAACCAGCCCGGTACACGCCGTTGTTGACCTTCGGGTAGATCTGCTCGTTGAGTTCGTCAATGCTCGCGCGTAACGCTTGCGGGTAGAAATCCAGCGTATTGCCGGTCAGCTCGTCGAATGCGGAGTTGAACATGCGGATGATTTCCGCAGATTCGTTGCTGACGATGCATTGCTGCTGCTTGTCCCACAGCACCGGAACGGTGACGCGGCCGGTGTATCGAGGGTCGTCGGCGGTGTAGCGCTGGTGAAGGAACTGCAGGTCATCCAGTGCATCGCCGCTGGAGCCTTTCTGCTGATCGAAGGTCCAGCCGTTTTCCAGCATCAGCCAACTGACCACCGAAACATCGATCAGGCTTTCCAGGCCCTTGAGCTTGCGCAAAATAAGCGTGCGGTGTGCCCACGGGCAAGCCAGAGACACGTAGAGGTGATAGCGGCCCGCCTGCGCAGCAAACCCGCCTGCACCTGACGGTCCCGGCTGTCCATCGGGGGTGACCCAACTGCGTCGCTGAGCATTTTCGCGCTGAAATGCGCCATCTTTGCTGCTTTCGTACCACTGGTCTTGCCAGTGTCCTTCGACCAGAAGGCCCATGTCTGACTCCCATTTCCAGGTTATAGAGCTTGGAGGTCAGCGCAGGTGCATCGGTTCGACTGGATTATGGCCTTTCATTGTCGAAAGGCCGACGGGTCATAGATTCGTGTCGCGGCGATCCCAGAACACCTGCGCTTTGGCGAAGGCTTCGTCACGATCAGCGCCCAGGCCGCGCAAGGCGAGCGCCATGGTCGATATCAATGCCAATTGCGGGTAACTGTCTTCGATCTCTCCTCGCCACAAGGCCAGCAGTTGCTGCGGGTCGAGCGTCGCCGGTTTTACGTGGCGGCGCGGTGAGAGCGCTGGCCATTCTTCATCCCACGGCTGACCGCCGGTGGTGCCGTACAGGTGGCTGATGGTGTCAGGGTTGATCTCGATTTCACCGCCATCACCTTTGACCACGATGGCGTTGTCGCCGAGCAGGCTGCTGGCATCGCGATGCACGCTTTGATAGCCCGGGTGAAAAATGCTTTGCAGGCCGCAGCGCGCCTGCAGCGGATTAAGAATGCGTGCCAGCGAATGAATGGGCGAGCGTAGCCCCAGCGTGTTGCGCAGATCGATCATGCGCTGCAACTGCGGTGCCCAGTCGGCGAGCGGAATGAACGCCAGATGTTCTTGCTCAAGCGAGGTCTTGACCGCTGACCAGTTGCGGCACAGCGGGATCTTCAATAGGTCCAGCAACTGCTCGGTGTACAGACGCCCTGCGGTATGCGCGCCGCCGCCGTGCAGGAGGATCCTGACGCCGTTTTGCGCCAGGCATTTGGCTGCTAGCAGATGCCAGGGCAGATGACGTTTTTTCCCGGCGTAGGTCGGCCAGTCGATGTCGACCTGCATGGCGGGAGCGTTGAGACGCTCACGCACCGCTTCGGTAAACCCCGCCAGTTCCTCGGGACTTTCTTCCTTGTGGCGCAGCAGCATCAGAAAAGCCCCGAGCTGGGTGTCCTCGACTTTTTCATCGAGCAGCATGCCCATGGCTTCCCGTGCTTCCTCGCGAGTCAGGTTGCGCGCGCCACGTTTGCCTTTGCCCAGAATGCGAACGAAGGTCGCAAAAGGATGTTCTTCAGGTGTTTCAGTGACAAGCGCAGCGTAATCATTCATATGCAATTGGTCGGTTTTGGCAGGCCCGCCAGCTTGGCGGCGAGTTTGGCGGGAGTGCCGTTGAACAGGCGGTTGAGGTGCATGCTGTTGCCTTTTTCCGCACCCAGCTTCAGCGCGGTGTATTTGATCAGCGGCCGCGTCGCGGGCGAAAGCTGGAACTCGGCGTAAAAGCCGCGCAGCAGTTCGAGGATTTCAAGGTGCTCGGCACTCAGCTCGATACCTTCCTCGGCGGACAGGGCGTGGGCGACGTCCAGCGACCAGTCGCTGAGGTCTTGCAGAAAACCATCCTTGTCAAGTTCGATGCTGCGCCCGTCAATGTTCAACTGTTTCATAACCAGGTATTGACCTTGTCGAAGCGCAACGACAGTTCCACGAACGCCGGGTAATCGATGCTGCTGACTCCGGCAGGGAGGGGCAGATTGCGTGCGCTGATGTCTTCGTCGAGGGCGAACAGTTGCGATGAGTCGACCAACGACTGAAGGGCTTTGAGTGGCGTGCTGGACGGCATCAGCGCATAGGTGGCATCGCCACAGAGCAGTACGCCATCGTCCTTGCCCAGCAAGCGCAGGCAACTGTCCAGCCGGGTGTCGGCAAACGGCGAGTGAGAGAGAACGTGCAAAGTAGCCATCAGATTGTGATCACCTCGTCGTACCGATCAAAAAGCGCTGACAATTCCGCGCGCGTAGTCAATTGGCTCATCTCTTCGCTCAATACGCCAGGAGAGATGCCGCGCTCGGCCAGGCTCTGCCCGCAGACGTAAAGGTCGTCGACACCGAACATCGGCAGGGCCTTCAGGTTTGCGGTCAGGTCTTTCTGTTGCAGGGCGTCGGGCGACTGCTGTGGCGACAACTGAAAAACCCCGTCGTCCAGAAACAGCAGGCCCACCGACAGGTCGAATGCTCCGCCCGCCAGTACGATATCCAGCGCTTCGCGGGCACCGGGACCGGACCACGGCGACTGACGGCTGACAATCAATAGTGATCTGGGCATCTCATGGCCCTCCGAAGCAGATCAGGCGATCTGCCGATTGCACGGCATCGTGCAGCTGGCCCAGCCCGGACAATTCCCATGGCTCGCGCAGGTTTGCCGCCGGCCGCTGATAACGCTCGGCCTCTTGCGTGTCGAGCACACCGCGACGCAACGCGGCGGCAATGCACACCACGCCGTCCAGCTTGTGCTCGACGATGAAGTCACGCCACTGCAGTGCCATATCCTGCTCGTCCTGCGGCGTTACGACGTTGGCCGACGCGCTGTGTACGCCGTCTTGGTAAAAGAACAACCGGACAATTTCATGCCCGCCTGCCAGCACCGCCCTGGCGAACTGCAAGGCTCGCCGAGAGGAGGGCGCGTGGGCGGCGGAAAAAAGGGAGATGGCGAATTTCATGATCGGCTCTGCCAACAAAACATGCGCAATGATAAAGAATTCAAGGGCTGGCGTGTGAGTTTGGCGCGGGTTGACCTACAAGTGCTAGGTCGGGGGTACAACTGTTTGAGTTTCGATTGATGTTTGTCGGGCATCAATCGATGAAAACATAGCACTTATCGTTTCAAAGTGTGTCCGGCAGACTCCTTCCTCACAAGCGCTTACAACACTCTAATAAGATCGCTGGAGAACATTGATGCACGGCTCATCCTCATTACGAAAAGAATCCTCCCGGTCGAAGGCAGGCGCGGTATTTCGGGTTACCTCCGGTAATTTCCTCGAGCAATTCGACTTCTTCCTGTTCGGCTTCTACGCCACCCAGATCGCCTCCGCCTTTTTCCCGGCCAGCAGTGAGTTTGCTTCGCTGATGATGACCTTCGCGGTCTTTGGTGCGGGCTTCCTGATGCGTCCGTTGGGTGCCGTGATTCTGGGCGCTTACATCGATGACGTCGGCCGGCGCAAAGGCTTGATTGTGACGCTGTCGATCATGGCCAGCGGCACGCTGCTGATCGTTCTGGTGCCCGGTTACGCGAGCATCGGCCTGTGGGCGCCTGCCCTGGTATTGGTCGGCCGCTTGCTGCAGGGCTTCTCTGCCGGTGCCGAGTTGGGTGGCGTGTCAGTGTATCTGGCGGAGATGGCGACACCCGGCCGCAAGGGCTTCTATACCAGCTGGCAGTCAGGTAGCCAGCAGGTGGCAATCGTTGTTGCCGCTGCACTGGGTTACGGCTTGAACCAATGGATGGCACCTGCTGCTGTCGCTGACTGGGGCTGGAGAATTCCGTTCGCCATCGGCTGCCTGATCATCCCGTTCATTTTCCTGCTGCGCCGCAGCCTGCAGGAAACCGAAGAGTTCGCCACACGTGCTCACCGGCCGACCATGCGACAGGTGTTCGCGACGCTGCTGCAAAACTGGCGCGTGGTGATTGCCGGAATGCTGATGGTGGCGATGACCACTACCACGTTTTACCTGATCACCATCTATGCACCGACATTCGGCAAAACCGTACTCAATCTGAGTACCTCCGATGCGCTGCTGGTGACGTTGCTGGTCGGTGTCTCCAATTTTATCTGGCTGCCGGTCGGCGGCATGTTGAGCGACCGTTTCGGGCGCAAGCCACTGTTGGTCGCGATGACGCTGCTGACCATCATCAGTGCTTACCCGGCGCTGTCTTTCCTCGCCCTGGCGCCCAGCTTCGCTCATATGCTGGAAGTGCTGTTGTGGTTCTCGTTCCTCTACGGGTTGTATAACGGCGCGATGATTCCAGCGTTGACGGAAATCATGCCGGTAGAGGTGCGTGTTGCCGGTTTTTCTCTGGCCTACAGCCTGGCGACGGCGGTTTTCGGTGGTTTCACTCCGGCGATCTCGACCTGGTTGATCCACCTCACCGGCGACAAGGCTGCACCTGCTTACTGGATGACGTTCGCTGCAGCCTGTGCGCTGGGTGCCACACTGGTGCTCTACCGGCACATCTCGACCCGCCCGCAACTGGCTGTTTAATCAAGGAAAATCACTATGAAATCGTTATACAAAACTCAATTGGCCGCGCTGTTTCTCGGCTGTATCGCGGTCAGTGCGGCGGCGCAGGCTGAACAGCTCAAGGTCATGACCTCCGGGGGCTTTACGGCTGCTTACAAACTGTTGGGACCGCAATACGCGGCGTCTTCCGGGGACTCGCTGGACACCATTCTCGGCCCATCGATGGGCAAGGCGCCCGAGGCCATTCCGAATCGTCTGGCCCGTGGCGAACACGCCGATGTGGTGATCATGGTCGGCTATGCGCTGGATGATCTGATCAAGCAAGGCAAGGTAGACCCGGCATCGCGGGTCGAGCTGGCTGACTCGCGTATCGGAATGGTGGTGAAGGAGGGTGCGGCCAAGCCTGCGATTGGCACCGACAGTGAGCTCAAGGCGACCTTGCTCAAGGCCAAGTCGGTGGCTTACTCCGACAGCGCCAGTGGCGTATACATCGAAAAAGAGCTTTTCAAAAAGCTCGGTATCGAGAAGGAACTCGCGCCGAAGGGCAAGATGATCGAGCGCATCCCGGTTGCTTCGGTGGTTGCCAAGGGCGACTACGAAGTGGGCTTTCAACAGGTTGCCGAGCTGCTGCCGATTCCCGGCGTGACGTTCGTGGCGAAGATCCCGGAAGACGTTCAGTCGGTTACCCGTTATGCCGCGGGCATCCCGGTCAATGCCGAGCACCCGAAAGAGGCGAAGGCCTTGCTGGATTACCTGGCCTCCCCGAAAGTCCAGGCCACGGTGCAGTCTACCGGGCTGGATTCAGTTCCCCGCTGAGCGTGACGGCATTTTCCTGACCAGCTGTTCCAGCTCGAGGGCTGCCGGTGTCAAGGTCCTGCCACGACGCTTGAGCAGCCCCACATTGCGCATCACCTCGGGCGCAACCAATGGCACGCTCACCAGAAACGGGTGAGCGGTCATCGGCATGGCAATCGACGGCACCGCAGCCACGCCAAGCCCGGCCTCCACCAGGCCGATCATGGTCGTGACATGGCGGGTTTCGCAGATGCTTTCCTTATGCGGGCGCGACGGGGCCAGCGCCTGATCCAGCACCAGACGATTGCCTGAAGTGATGTCCAGGGCGATGTAATCGTGACGGTACATCTCCTCCCAACTGACGCTTTCGCACATTGCCAGCGGGTGATCCCGTCTGCAGGCCATCACGTAGCGTTCCTGCAGCAGCAGTTCGAAATCCACTTCCGGCGCCAGATTGCCGCTGAAACTCACCCCGAAATCGGCTTCGCCCAGGGCAACCGCACTGTTGACCTCATTGGCGCTGGCGTCCATGACCCGAATTCTGATTTTCGGAAACAGCTGGTGGAAGGCGCTGATCACCTGAGGCATGAAGTAATAGGCGGCTGAAGGTACGCAGGCAATCGTCACGCTGCCCATACGCGTGGAGCCGACGCCGTCGATGGTCATCAATGCGCTGTCCAGATCGTCCAGAATGCGCTCGACCTGAGGCAGAAATGCGCGGCCAACCGTGGTCAGGCTGACCCTGCGGGTGGTCCGCTCGAACAGCTTCACATTCAGCGCAGATTCGAGCTTTTCTATCCGCCGACTGAGCGCAGGCTGGGTGATCTGTACGGTTTCAGCGGCCTTGCGGAAGCTGCCATTCTCGACCACGGCACGAAATGCCTGGAGGTCGTTGAGGTCGAAATTGATGGGCATTACGTAACCAGGATGATTGATTCGGTCTGGACATCAATATATCAGGTTGCGCACGTCAGCTCGCAAGGCGGGGAGGCGGGAGGGTTTCGTTGGCACCAGAAACGACAAAGCCCTGAATAATCAGGGCTTTGCGCTGCCAAATATGGCGGAGGCATAGAGATTCGAACTCTAGGACCTGTTACAGTCGGCAGTTTTCAAGACTGCTGCCTTAAACCACTCGGCCATACCTCCACTTCGTTGCGGGCGCCATAATACCGGAATGAAACAAGCTGTCAAACTCTGTGACTAGCCAGTTGCAGCGCCTCTGTTATGATCTTTGCAACTCAACATTTCAACAGCAAGGAGTTTCGCCATGCGCGAACAGGATTACAGCCTTAAAACCGGCATGCAGGCCGACCAGCTCGAGGTTAGTCGTGTCCTGCGCAATACTTACGGTCTTCTCGCCCTGACACTGGCTTTCAGTGGTGTCATGGCATTCGTCGCTCAGCAGATGCGCGTCGGCTACCCGAACATTTTTGTGGTGCTGATCGGCTTCTACGGTCTGTTCTTCCTGACCAACAAGCTGCGTGATTCGGTCTGGGGCCTGGTGTCGACCTTCGCCCTGACAGGTTTCATGGGCTTCCTGCTGGGCCCGATCCTCAACCGTTACCTGGGCATGGCCGGTGGTGCTGAAGTGGTCAGCTCCGCCTTTGCGATGACGGCTCTGGTATTCGGCGGCCTGTCAGCCTACGTACTGATTACCCGCAAGGACATGAGTTTCCTGGGTGGTTTCATCACCGCAGGTTTCTTCGTTCTGCTGGGTGCGGTAGTGGCCGGCATGTTCTTCCAGATCAGCGGTCTGCAGCTGGCTATCAGCGCGGGCTTCGTACTGTTCTCGTCGGTGTGCATTCTGTTCCAGACCAGCGCGATCATTCAGGGTGGTGAGCGTAACTACATCATGGCGACGGTCAGCCTGTATGTATCGATCTACAACCTGTTCATCAGCCTGCTGCAGATCTTCGGCATCATGAGCCGCGACGACTGATCAACAAGGCCTGACTACTCAGGCCGCTCTGCTTGAAAAAAGCCCCGACTCGTCGGGGCTTTTTGCGTTTCTGAGGTACGCAAAAGTGTCAGCCTTGGCCAATGATAATGCTGGCGAAAGTTCCGTTCCCTGCGATTGGCTGGCGAGGGTAACTACCCCATGGCATTCGTGCTCCGTCAGCACCGTAAAATCCTGACCTATCAGTCATATTTATCAACCTTGTTACAGTCTACTCAGGCGTTTATCGGCTATCTCGTCATCACAAAAAATAATATCAGGCGATTCCCCAATGGCTGTAGGTGCTTGCCCATTTGGGGCCACTTGACATCATCGAGCAGCGCTGGACACAAGATTTCAAGATGTGTCAGTTTTGTTACGCAACGCGATTTTACGCTTCGCAAAGCGAGTGACTGGACTCTCTCGCTACAGGGGAGAGTCCTGTCGTACCTAACCTGTCACACAGCAAACAAGGAAGTGTCATGACGAAAGTCAAAGAAAATGCTGCAATCCAACTTTCCGCTGCTACCAGCACCTCTTTCGACCAGATCAATGCGTTCGCGCACCAGTATGACCGTGGCGGCAACCTCACGATCAATGGCAAGCCCTCGTATTCGGTCGATCAGGCCGCTGATTATATTCTTCGCGACAACGCCGCCTGGACGGATCGCGATGGCAACGGCACCATCAACCTCACTTACACGTTCCTGACGGCCAAGCCTGCCGGGTTCGACAATTCGCTGGGGACTTTCAGTGCGTTCAACGCGCAGCAGAAAGCACAGGCGGTATTGTCGATGCAATCCTGGGCAGACGTCGCCAAGGTCAGCTTTACCCAGGCGGCTTCCGGCGGCGACGGGCATATGACCTTCGGTAACTACAGCAACGGCAGCGCGGGCGGGGCAGCCTTTGCCTACCTGCCCAGCGGCAACAGCCGCACTGACGGCCAGTCCTGGTACCTTGTCGATAACAGCTACAAGGTCAACACCACCCCGGACAATGGCAACTACGGCCGTCAGACCCTCACTCATGAAATCGGCCATACCCTGGGCCTGTCTCACCCGGGTGACTACAACGCGGGCGAGGGCAATCCGAGCTACAAGGACGCCACTTACGCAGAAGACACCCGTGGCTACAGCGTCATGAGTTACTGGAGTGAGTCCAACACTGACCAGAACTTCGTCAAGGGCGGCGCTCCGTCGTACTCTTCGGCACCGTTGCTGGATGACATCACTGCCGTTCAGCAGCTCTATGGCGCGAACATGAGCACCCGTGCCGGTGATACGGTCTATGGATTCAACTCCACTGCCGGGCGCGATTTCTACAGCGCCACGTCCGCCTCTTCCAAGGTGGTGTTCTCGGTGTGGGATGGCGGGGGCAAGGATACCCTCGACTTCTCCGGCTTCACCCAGAACCAGAAGATCAACCTCAATGCCGCGTCGTTCTCGGATGTCGGTGGCATGGTGGGCAACGTTTCGATCGCCAAGGGTGTGGTGGTTGAAAACGCGGTGGGCGGTTCGGGCAATGACCTGTTGATCGGCAATGCTGCCGCCAACGACCTCAAGGGTGGTGCCGGCAACGACATCATCTACGGTGGTGGCGGCGCCGACAGCCTGACCGGTGGTGCGGGTGCCGACATCTTCGTGTTTGGCGCCAGCTCCGACTCCAACCGTGCGGGCCAGGATACGATTCGTGATTTCGTCAGCGGTCAGGACAAGATCGACGTATCGGCCATTTCCACGCTGAGCGCGCTGCAGTTCGTCAACGCATTCAGCGGCCACGCTGGCGAGGCGATCCTCAACTATAACCAGAGCAGCAATCTGGGCAGTCTGGCGATCGACTTCACCGGACAGGGCTTGGGGGACTTCCTCGTGGGGACCGTTGGTCAAGCGTTGGCTACTGATATCGTGGTTTAATCTGTAACAATCATGGACGACCCTGCGGTCGTCCATGATCTGGAAAGTACCCCGTCATGAAGATCAAACACGTTTTTCGAATCGTGCCGGCCGCCTTTGCGTTGCTGGCGGGTATTTCTGGAGCAAGCATGGCCATGAGTTTGAAACTGCCCGATCCTGCTGAACTCAGCGGCAAATGGCGACTTTCTCTTCAGGGAAAGACGAACGAAGTCTGTGAATTGCACCTCAATATCGATGTACCAAAACTGACGGGCGATCTCGCCTGCGCAGTGAAGTGGTTGCACGAAGCACCCACTGGCTGGTTCCCGACTCCGGATGGCCTGGCGTTCACCGACAAGGAAGGCAATCGCCTGATTCACCTCAATAACATGGGGGAGCAGATCTATCAGGCGAGTCTGCCCGACGGTGAGGTGCTGGTCCTTGGACGGCTCGCCGATTAAGCGTTTCATGGATATGCGCGAGTTGTTTGTCAAAACCCAGGGATGTCACTCCGTCACAGGCAAGACCATCAAGGAACAACCATGAGTGCGTTGCCCCAAAGCGCCCGGCCGCCGCTTTATAAAGCGCTGGCTGATTACAAGAGCGCGTTGATTGGTGTCGGTTGCTTTACCGCCCTGATCAACGTGCTGATGCTCGCCCCATCGATTTACATGCTGCAAGTCTATGACCGCGTACTGACGTCGCAGAACCAGACCACCCTGGCCATGCTGACGCTGATGGTAGTCGGGTTCTTTGCGTTTATCGGCTTGCTGGAGATGATCCGCAGCTTTGTGGTGATCCGCATCGGCAGCGAGCTGGAAAAGCGTTTCAATCTGCGCGTCTATCAGGCCGCGTTCGAGAGCAATCTGCACGCCGGGCAGCGTCAGGCCGGACAGGCGCTGGGTGACCTGACCTTCATCCGCCAGTTTCTCACCGGGCCGGCGTTGTTCGCGTTTTTCGACGCCCCGTGGTTCCCCATCTACCTGGCGGTGATCTTCCTTTTCGACCCCTGGCTTGGCGTGCTCGCCAGCGTGGGCACGGTGTTGCTGGTCGGACTGGCCTGCCTCAACGAATGGCTGACCCGCAAACCGCTGGCCGAAGCCAGCGGTTACTCGCAGCAGTCCGCACAATTGGCGACCCGACACCTGCAACAGGCCGAGGCGATCCAGGCGATGGGCATGCTCGAAGTGTTGCGGCGCCGTTGGTTCCATGTGCATGGGCGCTTTCTGGCCCTGCAAAACCGGGCCAGTGACACTGGCGCGGTGATCAGTTCGATCAGCAAGGCCCTGCGTCTGTGTCTGCAGTCGCTGGTGCTGGGCTTGGGCGCATTGCTGGTGATAAACGGAGACATGACCGCCGGCATGATGATCGCCGGTTCGATCCTCATGGGGCGGGTCCTCAGCCCCATCGATCAATTGATCGCCGTCTGGAAACAATGGAGTTCTGCACGCCTGGCTTACGGGCGCCTCGACCAGTTGCTCAAGACCTACGCCGAGCCCGCGCCGCGCATGCCACTGCCGGCACCGCGCGGTCAGATCAGCGCGGAACAGGTCAGTGCTGCGCCTCCCGGCAAAACGTCGCCGACCATTCAGCAAGTGAGCTTCCAGTTGCAGGCCGGTGAAGTGCTCGGCGTGCTGGGCGCATCCGGCTCCGGCAAATCGACCCTGGCACGCGTGTTGGTCGGTGTCTGGCCAGTGCTGGGCGGAACGGTACGTCTTGATGGTGCTGACATGCATCGCTGGGACCGAGAGGCGCTGGGCCCCTATATCGGTTATCTGCCGCAGGACATCGAGCTGTTCGGCGGCAGCGTGGCAGAAAACATCGCGCGTTTTCGCGAGGGTGATGCGAGCGCTGTGGTTGCTGCCGCGCAACTGGCGGGCGTACACGAATTGATTCTGCGCCTGCCGCAGGGCTATGACACGCGGCTGGGCGATGATGGCGCTGGCTTGTCCGGAGGTCAGAAACAGCGCGTCGCGCTGGCCCGCGCGTTGTATGGCGATCCACGACTGGTGGTGCTCGATGAGCCCAATTCCAATCTGGATGCCGCGGGTGAAGCGGCGCTGACCCAGGCGATTGCTGAACTCAAGACCCGCGGCTGCACCGTTGTGCTCGTCACCCACCGCACACAGTCTCTGAACCAGACCGATCGTCTGCTGGTGCTGAGCGAAGGTCGCATGCAGGCATTCGGCGCCACGGCTCAGGTGTTGCAGGCCTTGTCCGGGCAGACCTCACCCGCGCAAGCACCGCAAGCACACCCCCAATCGCAATCTCGCCCGGCACCTGCCGGGCTTTCCATGAGCCGTCAGTACGGCACGCAGAACAGGCAGTCCGACGTATGAACAGCCCTATCGACACTCATTACGCCGTGCCGGGCAAGGAGCGCGGCGTGCAGTTCTTCGTTCGCGCGGGCTGGATTCTCATGCTGGCAGGGGCGGGCAGCTTCTTTTTGTGGGCCAGTCTCGCTCCTCTGGATCAGGGTATTGCCGTGCAGGGGACGGTAGTTGTTTCTGGCAAGCGCAAGGCCGTGCAGTCGCTGGATGGCGGTGTGGTCAGCAAAATTCTGGTCAGTGAAGGCCAATTGGTGAAAGAGGGCGAGCCGCTGTTTCGCCTTGATCAGACTCAGGTCGAAGCCGACGTGCAATCGCTGCGAGCCCAGTATCGAATGGCCTGGGCCAGCCTGGCGCGCTGGCAAAGCGAGCGCGACAACCTTGACGAGGTGCGCTTTCCTGCAGAACTGATTGCCGCCGGGCAGGGGCAAGATCCCGACCCACGGCTGGCGCTGGTGCTTGAAGGGCAGCGGCAGTTGTTCAGCAGCCGACGCCAGGCCCTGGCGCGCGAGCAATCCGGCTTGCAGGCGAGTATCGAGGGTGCCGGACTGCAGCTCGCCGGCATGCGCCGTGCCCGCTCGGACTTGCTGGCTCAGGCTGATTCGCTACGCAAGCAACTGAGTAACCTGGAGCCGCTGGCGCAGAACGGGTTCATTCCCGGCAATCGCTTGCTGGAGTTCCAGCGTCAGCTTTCTCAGGTGCAACAGAGCCTGGCGCAAAACGCAGGCGAAACCGGACGTATAGAGCAAGGTATCGTCGAGTCGCGCCTGCGCCTTCAGCAGCAGCGCGAGGAGTACCAGAAAGAGGTGCGCAGCCAATGGGCCGATGCCCAGGTCAAGGCGCTTACCCTTGAGCAGCAACTGGCCTCGGCCGGTTTCAGTCTGCAACACAGCGCAATCCTTGCGCCGGCTGATGGCATCGCCGTCAATCTGGGCGTGCACACCGAAGGTGCTGTGGTGCGTGCCGGTGAAACCCTGCTGGAAATCGTCCCGCAGGGTACACGTCTGGAAGTCGAAGGGCGGCTGCCGGTGCAACTGATCGACAAGGTCGCCAGCCATCTGCCGGTCGACATCCTCTTTACTGCATTCAATCAAAGCCGCACTCCACGGGTTTCCGGCGAAGTGAGCCTGATTTCCGCCGACCAGATGCAGGATGAAAAAACCGGCCAGCCGTATTACGTGCTGCGCACCTCGGTGGGCGACGCGGCGCTGGAAAAACTCAACGGGCTGGTGATCAAACCCGGTATGCCCGCTGAAATGTTCGTGCGCACGGGTGAACGCTCGCTGCTCAATTATCTGTTCAAACCTTTGCTGGACCGTGCCGGCTCCGCGTTGACGGAGGAATAGGATGTTTCGCCATCCCCTTAAAGCCGCTTTGCTGACGGCCATCCTGCTGGGCATTGCACCTTTGAGCCAGGCCATGGGCCCGTTTCAGGTCTATGAACTGGCGCTTCGCAATGACCCGGTTTATCTGGGCGCACTCAAGGAGCGCGACGCAGGCCTGGAAAACCGGGTGATCGGTCGTGCCGGCTTGTTACCTCGCGTTTCATACAGCTACAACAAGGGTCGCAACGATTCCAAGGCGACCCTCAAAGGCAGCGCTCAAGACACCACTGACCATCGCCACTACAACAGTTTTGGTTCGAGCCTGACGGTTCAGCAGCCATTGATCGATTACGAGGCGTACGCCAATTACCGCAAGGGGCTGGCCCAGGCGCTGTTTGCCGACGAGACCTTTCGCAGCAAGAGCCAGGAATTACTGGTGCGGGTGTTGACCCTCTACACCCAGGCACTCTTCGCCCAGGACCAGATCAATATCGCGCGTGCCAAGCAGCAGGCGTTCGAACGCCAGTTCGCGCAGAACCGACAGATGTTCGAGCAGGGAGAGGGCACGCGCACCGATATTCTCGAAGCCGAATCGCGCAACGAACTGGCGATTGCCGAGCAGATCGAAGCCAGCGATGAGCAGGACGCGGCCTTGCGCGAGCTTGCCGCGTTGCTGGGCGAGCCGAGTATCGATGTTACGCAACTGGACCCGTTGAGGGACAGCTTTCAGGCGTTGGTCCTGGCGCCGTCCAGCTTTACCGAGTGGCATGCGCTGGCGATGGCCAACAGCCCGATTCTGGCTTCGCAACGTCAGTCCCTGGAAGTGGCGCGATACGAGGTGGAGCGCAATCGCGCGGGGCATCTGCCGACGGTGAATGCTTACGCAAGTATCCGTCAGAATGAATCGGACAGCGGCAACACCTACAATCAGCGTTACGACACCAACACGATAGGCATCGAGCTCAGTCTTCCGCTGTACGCCGGAGGTGGCACCAGTGCCTCGGTGCGCCAGGCCAACAGCAAGCGCGAGCAGGCTGAATACGAGCTGGAGGGCAAGACCCGCGAAACCCTGATCGAGCTGCGTCGCCAGTTCAACGCCTGTGCGTCAGGGGTGGGCAAGTTGCGCGCCTACCAGAAGGCGCTGATCTCGGCGCAGGCACTGGTCGAGTCGACCCGCCAGAGCATTCTGGGTGGCGAGCGCATCAGCCTGGATGCCCTCAACGCCGAGCAGCAGCTCTACAGTACCCGTCGCGATCTGGCAAAAGCCCGTTACGACTATTTGATGGCCTGGATCAAACTGCATTACTACGCGGGCACCTTGCGTGACACCGATCTGGCGCGCATCGACGAGGCGTTCGTGGTGGCGCGCTGATCAAGCCTGCCTGGCGAAGCGTTGTAATGAAAAGGCCGAGAGATCCATATCGCTCTCGCCATCAATACAGCGCTGCGCCAGCGCCAGTCCGAGCCCGGCCGAATGCTTGAAGCCGTGGCCGGAACAGGCCGAGACCACCGTCACATTTTTCAGGTGCGGATGTTCATCGATGATGAAGTGGCAGTCCGGCGTGACCGTGTAAGCGCACACCGAAGACTTGACCACCTTTGGCGTCAGTCCCGCTATCCTGCCCTGCACCTGGGTGCGGAACATTTCCTGTTCTTCCCGCGCGGAGATGGTACGGTCCAGCTGGTCCGCCGCTGACGTCTCGCTGTATTGCTCGGTGGCGACCTTCATGCTGTTTTCACCGGGCAGCGGCGGGAAGCCGTAGTTGACATCGGCGTCGCCCGGCCCGTGACTCAGGATGAAGCTTGGCGACCGCGCAGCAAAGGCAGCCTCGTGCTGCAACTCGAACCAGAACAGCTTTTGCCGGCACACCCGCAGCAGGTCGCTGAACGGTGCGCCGAGCAGCCCGGATGACCACATGCCCGCGCTGACCACGACCTTGTCGGCGATGATCGAGCCCTTGTCGGTGGTGATTCGTACCTGATCGCCATGCGCCTGTAAGTGCGTGACCGTTTCATGGGTCAGCAAACGCGCGCCATGTTGCCTTGCCAGCTTGAGCTGTACGGCGATGCAGCGCTCGGGCCGAACGAATCCGCCTTCGGGTTCGAAATAGCCGATAGCGCTGTCCAGTACAGGAGCGAACTGAGGGAAGCGCTCGCGAATCGCTGCGGCCGCCAGTACCTCGTGCTTCACCCCATAAGTACGGGCCAGCGCGATGGTCTGATGGGTGAAGTCGTTGACGTCCTCGGGATCGTAGGCCGGGCTTGAGGTCATCACCAGCACACCGCATTGCTCGAACAGCGATTCGCCGCTCAATGCTTCAAGTTCGCGCCAGATGCGCTGCGAGCTGCGTACCAAGGGCAGGTATTGCGGACCTTCACCGGCTGACAGCCGCGTGATGCGTGTATCGCCGTGACTGGAGCCTTGTGTGTGCGGAGGGTCGTAGCGGTCGATGCCAATCACATCGACTCCGGCCTTTGCCAGCTGATAGGCAGTGGCTGCACCCATGGCACCCAGGCCGAGTACGGCCACTTTACAACGCTGTTGCATAGGGGAGCCTCGATAAATGGTCTATCTCACTATGGACAGCCTGTCGAATCAACCGCCAAACGTGCATAAGGTTATGTCAGGCGACCTCGTGGGCCATTACAGATGCCATCACACCGGGATTGCAGGCACCCGTCAAAAATTTACGCTTGCACTGCTCAGGGTTTTTAAGGTCCGAAATCGATGAAAAGTTGTCCACGGAAATCGTGGGTATGTCTGTGGGTAACTTTTTGAAACCCTTGTTACACGTGGCTTACAGCTGTGTGGTTATTTTATGAACAGCCCATGTTTTGCACTTCTATGGTGCTGTCGTCCGGGTACAAAACCGGTCCGCTGTAAGCGAATTCGGGCACAAAAAAGAAATATTTTCCAAAAAAAAGCGCGACCCTGATCAGGTCGCGCTGCTTTGCTGCGGGTTCAACCGACGGCTATCAAGCGACAGGCTGATCGCTCCATTCGCCATTGACCAGACGACGCAGGCCCAGCGGGTTGGCGTTCTGCAACGCGGGTGGCAACTGGCTGTCCGCCAGGTTCTGATAGCAGACCGGGCGCAGGAAACGGTCGATGGCGAGGGTGCCCACCGAAGTACCGCGCGCGTCCGAAGTTGCCGGATACGGACCGCCGTGAACCATGGCTTCACAGACCTCGACACCGGTCGGGTAGCCGTTGAACAGAATGCGCCCGACTTTCTCTTCGAGAATCGGTTGCAGCCAGCTGTACTGGCTCAAGTCCGCAGGCTCGCCGATCACCGTCGCAGTCAGCTGACCACGCAAGGCTTGCAGCGCGTCCTTCAACTGCGCATCGTCAGCGACTTCGATCAGCAGCGTGGTCGGGCCGAAGACTTCCTCTTGCAATAACTGATCGCCGTCCAGCAGCAGGCTGACGTCAGCCTTGAACAACTGCGCCTGAGCCTGCTTGCCTTCCTGAGGCTTGCCGGCCAGATGTGTCACGCCAGGATGCGCCAGAAGATGTTCCACACCCTCGCTATAGCTGCGCAGGCCACCCGCGTTGAGCATGGTCTGCGGAGCCTGACTGCCCATCTGTTCGGTCAGTTGCTCGATGAATGTCGAGAACGCCGGAGAACGCAAGCCGATGACCACGCCGGGATTGGTGCAGAACTGGCCGGCACCCATGACCACCGAGCCGGCAAGCTCCTTGGCCACGGTTTCACCACGTGCCTGCAAGGCGCCTGGCAGCAGCACGACCGGGTTGATACTGGACATTTCGGCAAACACCGGAATGGGTTGTGGACGCTCGGCGGCCATTTTGCACAGGGCGTTACCGCCGTTCAGCGAGCCGGTGAAACCGACCGCCTGGATGGCCGGGTGCTTGACCAGACCTTCGCCGACGCCGTTGCCGAAGATCATGTTGAACACGCCTTTCGGCATCTGCGTACGCTCGGCAGCGCGAATGATGGCGCTGGCCACCAGATCGGCAGTCGCCATGTGACCGCTGTGCGCCTTGAACACCACCGGGCAACCGGCGGCCAGTGCCGCTGCGGTATCACCGCCCGCAGTGGAAAACGCCAGCGGGAAGTTGCTCGCCCCGAACACGGCAACCGGGCCCACGCCGATGCGGTACTGGCGCAGGTCGACGCGTGGCAGCGGCTTGCGATCCGGCAGCGCCAGGTCGATACGGGCACCGACGAAATCACCGCGACGCAGAACCTTGGAAAACAGACGCATCTGGCCACTGGTGCGACCGCGCTCACCCTGAATGCGCGCCTGGGGCAGGGCGGTTTCCTGGCAGACGATGGCGACGAAGTCATCGCCCAGGCCGTCAAGCTCATCAGCAATGGCGTCGAGGAAGTCGGCGCGACGGGCCGGGCTCAGTTGACGATATTCCGGGAATGCAGCCTTGGCAGCCAGTGCCGCGGCGTCGATTTCGCCGTCGGTGGCCTGATGAAAGCTGTAAGGCAGCTCTTCACCGGTGGTGGCATCCAGGCTTTTTTGCAGGCTCTGGCCCAAAGCGCTGCGGCCGCCAGCGATGAAGTTCTGGCCGAGAATGTTAGGCATCGGTATCTCCTGTTGTTTTGAGGTTGGAGGTCGGCAGGGAAGGTATCCGGACCGGCGCTCCTTATGGGTTGCCGAGTTGCTTTACAGATTGTCAGTGATGGGGCGTCTAAAAGCAGGCCAGCCATCATTTTTTCAGTTATCAGTGGGCAGTCATCGTACAACCTGATTCGCTGCCTGTGCAACTGTCGACCTTATTTGCCAGGCCGAGTGCCTTTACCTTTTACAGTGCATGAGCGCAGTCAGGTCCTATCGTGGCGCGCGTTCATGACCTTTTAAGGTCTTGCAATGCATCCAGCACCTGACGCAGGGCCTTGCTGACCGGTTTGTCCTGGCGCAAGGCAATTCCCAATGTGCGACTCAGCGCTGTGGCCAGGGGCAGCATTTGCAAGCCGCGGCGATGGTGCAGCGCAGCAACGGCCATCCGCGGCACGATGCTGTAGCCCAGGCCTGCAGCGACCATTTCCTTGATCGCTTCGATGCTGCCCAGTTCCATGACCGGTTTTACCCGAATCCCTGCGTGCAGGAACCATTCATCGATCAGCAGGCGCGTGCTGCTGCCTGCTTCGAATACGACCAGTGGCTGTGCGCTGAGGCGCTCCGGGGTCATGTGTGCCGGCATCGGTCGCTGGCTGCTGGCGAAAATCGCCACGAACTCATCTTCGAGCAGCGGTGTGATGTGCAGGCTGCGGCCGGAGGCGGGCAGGGTGACCAGTGCCAGGTCCAGAAGGTTTTCTTCGACCGCCTTGAGGATGCCGTCGGTGTTGCCGGTGCTGACGCGCACATCCAGTTCGGGGAAGCGCCGACGCAGCGCCTGCAACATGGGCGGCAGCAGATGGATGCAGGCTGTTGCGCCGGTGCCGATGGCGACTTTCCCGGCAATGCCGCTGGCATGGCTGGACAGCGCCTGCAGGGCGTCTTCGACCACGGCATCGATGCGCGCGATATGCTCCAGCAGTACATTGCCTGCGGAGGTGGGTTTGAGGCGTTTGCCAACCCTTTCTATCAGTTGCAGCTTCAGTTGATCTTCCAGTTGTCGCACGTGCAGGCTGACCGCTGGCTGGGTCAGGTGCAAACGCTCTGCCGCCGCGGAAAAACTGCCATGGGCGATGACCAGCGAAAATGTGTGCAGGTGATTGAGGTTCAGCCGACGCATGACAAAGTATTTCTTATACTGTGGATGACAAATCATAGCTTTTTTAATGCTGTGACGGGCTGCATCATTACGGCCTTCACACACATTCGTACAGAGCCTGGACATGACTTCAACCCTTGACCTGCGTGACGCCCGCGACGATGACATGCCCGCCGTGCAGGCGATTTACGCTGACCATGTGCTGCACGGGATTTCCAGCTTCGAGCTGGAGCCGCCCGATCTGGCCGAATTGCTGCAGCGTCGTCGCATGGTCCTCGCCAAAGGCTTGCCGTATCTGGTCGCCGAGCGCGCCGGAGAAATTGTCGGCTATGGCTATGTCACGCCGTATCGACCTCGCCCAGGCTACCGCTTTACCGTGGAGGATTCGGTGTACGTGCGCGACGGACTCGGCGGTCAGGGGATCGGCCAGGCGCTGTTGAGCGCCCTGGTGCAGCACTGTGAAGCGGGCGGCTGGCGGCAGATGATTGCGGTTATCGGCAATAGCCAGAATATCGCTTCGTTGCGCCTGCATGAGCGTCTTGGCTTTCGCCGGGTCGGCGTGTTCGAATCGGTCGGTTTCAAGCATGGCCGCTGGGTAGACACGGTACTGATGCAGCGCATGCTGGGCGAGGGCTGGGCCAGTGTTCCAGTGGAGCGCACCTGACCCTGCCATGGCTCTGCTGTACAAAATTAAATTGTCGAACAATCTGGCTCAATAGCGTTGCCAGCGCTTGCCTGAATCGTTAGGGTACGCGGCTGTTCAAGAAGGAGCCTGATATGACTCGGCATGACCCCACGGAAAAGGGCACGGCAGTCACTCGACAGCGACGCGCGCCAAAGGGCGAGAAGCGCCGGGAAGAACTGCTCGATGCGGCCCTGCAAGTGTTTTCCCTTGAAGGCTACACCGGCGCTTCAGTGGCCAAGGTGGCAGCCATCGTCGGTATTTCCGTCGCCGGACTGCTGCACCATTTTCCGAGCAAGATCTCGCTGCTGATGGGCGTGCTGGAGCGACGCGATGAGGTCAACGGCCGAATTGCTGCTGAAGTCCGCACCGATAACACCCTGACCGGTCTGCTCGGCGGCTTGCGCGCGATCAACCGCTCCAACGCTACGGCGCCCGGCGTGGTACGTGCGTTTTCGATCCTCAATGCGGAAAGTCTGCTGGAAAACCAGCCTGCCTTTGAATGGTTCCAGACGCGCTACAAGCGCATTCACGCGCACTTGCTGGGACAGTTTTCGGCCTTGGTGGAACGCGGGGAGGTACGTGCGGATGTGGATCTGGACAAGATCATCCGGCAGATTCTGGCGATGATGGATGGTTTGCAGATTCAGTGGTTACGCTTTCCCGATCAGGTGGACCTGGTCGAGTGTTTCGATACCTACATTGCGCAGGTCGATGCAGCGGTAAGGGCTCGTCCCTGAGCCTTTATTTGTCCGTTTACCCTTCAGTCAGCTAACGCTTACTCGACGGTCTGCTTGAATACACCGCCGGTCTTGACCGGTGGTTTCTCGACCAGAACCGAGTTCAGAGCGGAGCGTGGCAGCGGGTTGCTGGTGGTGGTCGACAGTTCCTGACGGAACGAGTTGACCAGCTTGGCGTTCAGGCGGATGTCCTGCGACGACGAACCGAGCGAGATGTTGAAGGTGTCGGCATCGACCACCCACTGCTTGCTCTTCTCGTCAAAGTAGGCCAGCGAGCGGTCATTCAACTCGATGGTCACACGCTTGCTTTCACCCGGCTTGAGGAACACCTTCTTGTAGCCTTTGAGTTCCTTGATCGGACGCTCGACTTTCGGGTTCTGCTGGCCAACGTACAGCTGAGCGACTTCCGAACCACCGACCTTGCCGGTGTTGCTCAGGTCGAAGGACACCTTGATCGGCGTATTGCCGACCGCGACACCTGGCGTGACCTTGATGTTGCTGTAGCCGAACGTGGTGTACGACAGACCGTAGCCGAACGGGTAGAGCGGCTTGATGCCTTTCTTCTCGTATCCGCGATAACCCAGCAGCAGGTCATCCTTGTAATCCATTTCGGTCAGAGTGTTCTGATTGTCGAATTTCGGGAAGGAAGCGTAAGCCGGGTTGTCTTCGATGTTGCGTTCGATACTGATCGGCAGCTTGCCCGACGGGTTGACCTTGCCGAACAGGATCTCGGCCAGGGCCTGACCACCGTTCTGACCTGGGTAGAAAGCGTGCAGCGCTGCTGGAACCTGTTCGATCCAGTCGCTCATCTTCAGACCCGTACCGCCATACATGGTCACCACGGTATTGGGGTTGACCTTGGCGATGTTCTGGATCAGCTCGTTCTGGAACTCAGGCAGATCGAAGCTGTGGTCGAAACCTTCACCTTCGTATTCGTTGCTGTTACCCACGGCAACCACGACGGCGTCATAACCGGACAGGTCCTGAGGAGCGTTCAGCGAAGCGGAGCTCAACTGCACACCTACCAGGCCGCCCATGGTCGACAGGTAGCCGGCACGACGCGAGTACTCGAGCTTCACGTCGTAAGACTTGCCTGCTTCCAGATTGATCTTGGCGAACTCTGGAATGGTTGGCGGAATGCTGTTGCCCGGAAGCGGCTTGCCGTCACCGTTGTCGATGATTTTCTTGCCGTTGACCCACAGACGCACGGCGCCGTCGGCACGCACCTTGAACACCTGCTCGCCGCTCTGGGTCGGGGTGACCTTGCCGGTGTAGCGAATCGACGTCGACGATGTATCGCCGTTCAGTTCGCCAGCGGTCGAACCTTTGCTGGTGTACGGATCGGACGTCGACGTGTTGCTTTCGAACGGCAGGTTCTTGTCGTTGGCCCAGTCCAGGTCAACATGCTTCTCGGTGCGGGTGACCGCTGCATCACCAGACCAGTTGGTGTTGCTGAAGTACTCGACCTTCATGCCCTGAACTTCATTGCCCGTTGCGTCGGTGGTGGTCCAGGCACTGGTGCTTGGGTCCAGCGACAAGCCTTCGATGAAGTCGACCTTGGCGTTAGGCGCGATTTGTTGCAGGCCGCTCAATTCGCTGACGTAATGGCTGGCCATAACGTTGGCGCTGCCGAAACCGGTCGGTGGCGAGTACTTGGCCAGGGTGCCGACTACGGCGATTTTCTTGACTTTCTGCTTGTCCAGCGGCAGCAGATTGTCCTGGTTTTTCAGCAGGACGATACCTTCACGCGCAGCGTTCAGAGCAACCTTGTTGCTGGTCGAGCTGTTCATGTTGTGCGTGGTCAGCGGCGTCTTGCTGTCGAACTTGTACAGGTAGATCTGCTTGAGGATGCGGCGGACCTTGTCGTCGATGGTCGCAGCGCTCAGGTCGCCGGCGTCCAGATGCGGCTTCAGCACGGAGCTGTTCATCTGGTAGCCCATCATGTCCAGATCGGTACCGGCGCGGGCAGCGTTGAAACCGTGAACGACAGCGTTGTAGTCGCTCTGTACGAAGCCTTTGAAGCCCCATTCCTTCTTCAGGATCTGGGCGATCAGGTGGTCGCTTTCGCAGGCGAAATCACCGTTCACCTTCTGGAAGGCACACATCATCATCGCCACATTGCCGTTTTTCGACGACGATTCGAACGCAGGCAGCGACATTTCGCGCAGAACGCGCTCTGGCATTGTCTGGTTCAGATTGAAGCGGTTGCTTTCCTGATCGTTGGCCGCGTAGTGCTTGGCGTTGGCCCATACACCACGAGACTGGATACCGTTGATGACGCCTGGTGCCAGGCTGGCGCCGAGGAACGGGTCTTCACCGGAGAGGTATTCGAACGCACGGCCGCCGTACGGCATGCGATACAAATTGACGCCGGGACCAGTGATGAACTGGTAGCCGCCGACGGCAGTGTCATAACCCAGTGCGCGGCCGAGGTCGATGGCACGACGCGGGTTGAAGGTGGCGGCCAGGTTAGGACCGGACGGGTAAACAACACCCTGATCGTTGCCTTCGCTGGTGTAGCGTACGCCGACACCGCCGTCAGCGCCGTGGATCTGCGGAATGCCGTAGTTGGTCAGCGGCTTGACGTCCCAGCCGCCGGTGCCGCCGATGTAGGCCAGCTTTTCTTCCATGGTCATTTTGGCCAGGGTTTTCTGTGCGGCTTTTTCGGCGCGATCTTCACGCCCTTGTTGCACGGTAGGGTCAGCGGCGTGCACCTGGGATACTGCCAATGCCAGCAAGGCCAGCGCCGAGTGCGCGCCTATCATCTTTCGCTTGTTCATATTGCTCTCCAACTGCGTTTCAAATATCTGTCTGCCTGCGCACGTGCGCAGGATCATTGCGTTCTTATTTACCGCTTTCCGCCAACTTTTTCTTTCGGCAACAGTTTCCCGTCGTCGCGTTTATTCCCTGTTGTCAGGGCGCGAGTTAGGACTCCTTAGTTGCCGTATTAGTTTTGTTTGGCGTTTCTTTTTTTACTTGTGGTGCGCCACTAAAGTGACATCACGTAGTGGCGTTTTGAATCTACAAAACTGTACAATTAAGTCTAAAACAAGGCATAAATGTCAAATAAAAGCGTATTTTTCTTCGATTTCGTATTTTTTCTTTACAAATGAGGAACTCTTGTTAAACCTACTGGTCGATGGGTTTAAGATTTTTCAGGACGAAGAAAGACAGCTCGCAAGTTGCGACGTTTGCTGTGCGCTAGTTCTTGCCCGGTTTCTACAACTGCCCCGCTTTTTTTGCGGGGCTCTTTTTGTTTTTCGAGGAGTTAATACGATGAAGTTTTCCATGATGAGTGCCGGTGTGGTGTTGGGTCTTGCCCTGAGTGGTGCGGTCTTTGCTGACGACGCGACAGACGCCGACGCGACTTCCGGTGCCAGCGACGAGACCGTGATGACCCAGACCCAGGACGCCAAGGCAGCGCAGAAGGCGCAAAACCAGAAGACCGAAACGACAAAAGGTGGTCGCCCGCAGAACGCAACCACTCAAAAGCAGTCAAACTGATCGTTTGAAGCCTTTGAGCGCAGCACTCTCCAGTCGGAGAGTTCTGTAATATGTCCCTCCGAAGTAGCAAAATGCCCTCATTCATGCCGTCAGCTCCCGTCGATGTTTCCAGTCTGCTCATTCCGGATGCCCAGCAGGTTTGTGCCTGGCTGATAGAAAATGCTGGTCTGAAAACGGCCGATCTGGAGCGCGCGCAACGTTTGCAGCAGGAGTCGGAAGGCACTGAGTTGCTCGGGCTGCTGACGCGTCTGGGCCTGGTTTCCGAATTCGAACTGGCCCGCGCATGGGCGGCATTGCTGCAGGCGCCGTTGTTGCTCGCCGATGCCGTGCCGCCACTGTTGGATCCTCTGCCGCCGCTGACCGAACGCTTCATGCGCCACTATCAAGTCGTGCCAGTAGGCTGGAGCGATCAAGGCCTGCAAGTGCTCAGTGCCAACCCCGGCACGCTGTACCCGTTTCAGGCCATCGCCTATGCCTGCGAGGTGCCCGTGCGACTTTCCATCGGCCCGCGCAACGAGGTCGAGACCCTTATCGAACGCTACTACGGCCAGGGCCGCTCGGCGATGGGCACCTTGATCGAAAACCTGGATGAAGAGGGCGGCTCGCTGGAAGACATTGAGCACCTCAAGGACCTGGCTTCCGAAGCGCCGGTCATTCGTCTGGTCAATCTGATCTTGCAACGCGCGGTCGAACAGCGTGCGTCCGACATCCATATCGAGCCCTTCGAGAGCCAGTTGAAGGTGCGCTATCGCATCGACGGTGTCTTGCACGAAGCCGAAGCACCGCCGTCCAGTTCTTCGGCCGCGGTGATTTCCCGGGTGAAGATCATGGCGCGGCTGGACATCGCCGAGCGTCGTCTGCCGCAGGATGGCCGGATCATGCTGCGTATCCAGGGCAAGGAGCTGGACCTGCGGGTATCGACAGTGCCCACCAGCTTTGGCGAATCGGTGGTCATGCGTCTGCTGGACCGGCAGACCATCAACTTCGATTTCCCGAGCCTGGGTTTCGATGGCGAACGGCTGGACGAATTTCTCGACGTGCTGGAGCGTCCGCACGGCATTCTGCTGGTCACCGGGCCGACCGGTTCTGGCAAGACCACCACGCTGTACACCGCGCTGTCACGGCTTAATACGGCCGAGCGAAAGATCATCACCGTTGAGGATCCGGTCGAGTATCAGCTCGAAGGTATCAACCAGATTCAGGTCAAGCCATCCATCGGGCTGGATTTCGCCGGAGCGCTGCGCTCCATCGTGCGTCAGGACCCGGATGTCATCATGATCGGTGAGATGCGCGACCTGGAAACCTGCCGTATTGCCATCCAGTCCTCATTGACCGGTCACCTGGTGCTCTCGACCCTGCACACCAACAGCGCGGCGGCGAGTATTACCCGCTTGCTGGACATGGGCGTCGAAAGCTACCTGATCGCGTCCACGGTCAACGGGATTCTGGCTCAGCGCCTGGTCCGTCGCCTCGATCCTGCAACCCGGGAAGCCTTTGATGCGCCACCGGAGTTGATCGCTGAACACGGGCTGGAGCGCTTCACTGACGAGCGTCCCATCCGTCTGTATCGCCCGCGTGCCGATGCGCCCGGCGGTGGCTATCGCGGGCGCAGTGCAATCACTGAACTGCTGGTGATGAACGAAGAACTGCGCAGTCTTCTGATGCGCCACGCCGACGCTTCGACGCTGGAAGAGGCTGCCCGACGTGGCGGCTTGCGCACATTGCATGAAGAAGGTCTGCGTCAGGCCGTGGCCGGGGTAACTTCGCTGGAAGAAGTGCTGCGCGTCACCCGTGGTGAAGGCACATGAGTCTGTTCAAGTACCGAGCGCTGGATGCTCAGGGCGCGCCGCAGAATGGCACTCTGGAAGCCCGCGATCAGGATGCCGCCATTGCCGCGTTGCAGAAGCGTGGCCTGATGGTCTTGCAGGTCGATGCCGCCGGTATGGGCGGTTTGCGCCGTGCGCTGGGCAGCGGCTTGCTCAATGGCGCGGCGCTGGTCAGCTTCACCCAGCAGCTCGCAACGCTGCTCGGCGCGGGGCAGCCGTTGGAACGATCGCTTGGAATTCTGCTCAAACAGCCTGGACAACCGCAGACCAAGGCGTTGATCGAGCGCATTCGCGAACAGGTCAAGGCTGGCAAGCCGCTGTCCGTGGCGCTTGAGGAAGAGGGTAGCCAGTTTTCGCCCCTCTATATAAGCATGGTTCGCGCCGGTGAAGCCGGTGGCGCACTGGAAAGCACGCTGCGCCAGTTGAGCGATTACCTGGAGCGTAGCCAGTTGCTGCGTGGCGAAGTGATTAACGCGCTGATCTATCCGGCCTTTCTGGTGGTAGGCGTATTGGGTTCTCTGGCCCTGTTGCTGGCCTATGTCGTGCCGCAATTCGTACCGATCTTCAAGGATCTGGGCGTGCCGATTCCATTGATCACCGAGGTCATTCTCAACCTCGGACAGTTTTTGAGCGACTACGGGCTGGCTGTGCTGGCGGGCCTGATCGCATTGATCTGGGGCATGGCCATTCGCATGCGCGACCCGCAGCGTCGCGAGCGCCGTGACCGCCGATTGCTGGGCATTCGGGTGATCGGTCCTTTGTTGCAACGCATCGAGGCAGCACGCCTGACTCGAACCCTCGGTACGCTTTTGACCAATGGCGTGGCGTTGTTGCAGGCGCTGGTGATCGCTCGCCAGGTCTGCACCAATCGTGCCCTGCAAGCGCAGGTCGAGCAGGCGGCCGAATCGGTCAAGGGTGGCGGCACGCTGGCCAGCGCGTTTGGCGCGCAGCCGTTGTTGCCGGATCTGGCGCTGCAAATGATCGAGGTCGGCGAACAGGCAGGCGAACTGGACACCATGCTGATGAAGGTCGCCGATGTGTTCGACGTCGAGGCCAAGCGCGGTATCGACCGCATGCTGGCCGCGCTCGTACCGGCGCTGACGGTGGTGATGGCGGGCATGGTCGCGGTGATCATGCTGGCCATCATGCTGCCGCTGATGAGTCTGACCAGCAATATCTGAATTCATGAAAGAGGAAACCATTCCGATGACTTTTAGCCGTACACGTTTCAAACCCGCACGTCGACAGGGCGGTTTCACGTTGCTGGAAATGCTCGCCGTTATCGTATTGCTGGGCATCGTAGCGACCATCGTCGTACGTCAGGTGGGCGGCAACGTCGACAAGGGCAAATACGGCGCAGGCAAGGCTCAGTTGGCCAGCCTGGGCATGAAGATCGAAAGCTACGCGCTGGACGTTGGTTCGCCGCCCAAGACCTTGCAGCAATTGACTGAGAAACCGGGCAATGCGTCGAACTGGAACGGCCCTTATGCCAAGCCTTCGGACCTCAAGGACCCGTTCGGCCATGCATTCGGCTACCGCTTCCCGGGCCAGCACGGCAGCTTCGACCTGATCTTCTACGGCCAGGACGGTCAGCCGGGCGGCGAAGGCTACAGCGCCGACCTGGGCAACTGGGAGTAAAGCTCGGCATGAGAACGCCTGTCGCAAGCCGCGGTTTTACCCTCATGGAAATGCTGGTGGTGCTGGTGTTGATGAGCATCGCCGTCGGTCTGGTGGGTTTCGGTCTGCAACAGGGTTTGAGTACCGCCAGTGAACGGCGCGCGGTCGGTGACATGGTCGAAGCGCTGCGGGCAACCAGAGTGCGTGCAATTGTGACCGGTCAGCCGGCGCGCACCGAGTTCAACCTGCGCAAGGCGACCTTCAAGGCGCCGGGCAAGCGCGAGATGCACTGGCCGGAAAACCTGCGCGTGACCATGCAGACTGCGTCCGATCTTGGCTCCGCCGTGGAGTTCTATCCGGACGGCGGCTCCAGCGGTGGCAACGTGGTGGTCGCTGACGGCGACCGGCGCTGGCGTATTGATATTGGCTGGCTGACCGGCAGCGTCCAGGTCCGGACGCTTTAATGAAAACATCGCAGTCGGGGTTCACCCTGCTGGAAATGCTTGCTGCACTGACCGTCATGGCGGTGTGCAGCGGTGTTCTGCTGGTGGCGTTCGGGCAAAGCGCGCGCTCCTTGCAGCAGGTGTCGCGCAGTGACCGGCTGAGCCATGCGGCACGCACGATAATGGATCAGGAAAGCGCCGGTCCGCTGGAAAACGGTACGCGAAAGGGCGAACTCGCAGGCATCGACTGGACACTGGATATCCGTCAGTTGCCGGGCGCCAATGGTCAGGCGAGGATGTTTCGCCTCGACCTGATGCTCAGTGAACATCAGCGCAAGGCGCAGTTCAGCACGTTTAAATTACGCGGCGCTGTCAGCGGTGCGGGGTCATGATGCGTACCCAGCGTGGCTTCACGCTGCTGGAAGTGCTGCTGGTGATCAGCCTGCTCGGCGTGTTGCTGGTACTGGTTGCCGGGGCGTTGCTGGGCGCCAATCGTGCCGTGCTCAAGGCTGAGCGCTACACCGTTAACCTGGACGAGATCCGCGCCGCGCAAGCGTTTCTGCGTAGCTCGATCGCTCAGGCGCTGCCGTTGGACACGTCTGGTGAAGATGACGTCAACAGCGGTTTTTTTGAAGGCTCGGCGCAGCAGTTGCGGTTTGTCGCAACGCTGCCGGGCGAGCTAGGCGGCGGTATCCAGGTTCACAGTCTGGAGCTCAAGGGGCCGCAAGACCATCGGTCTTTGCAAGTGTCGTTCGCTCAGGTTCTGTCCAGTGCGAATGGCATTGCCCTCAAACCCTGGGGTGAGCCTCAGGTATTGCTGCAAAACGTCGAGTCGTTGACGTTCAGTTATCGCGGGCTGACGCCCAAGGGCAAGCCGACCGGCTGGATGGCCGAATGGCCCTGGCCGAATCGCTTGCCGGGCGCGGTGCGCATCGATATGCAGACCCATGGCGCGGTGAAATGGGTCTCTGAAGTGGTGGCCTTGCGTCTGGACCTGTCCGGCGGGGCGGGCGGCGAATGAATGTGACCGGCCAATCGCAGCGCGGTGTTGCGCTGCTGGTGGTGCTCTGGGTGCTGGCACTGCTGAGCCTGTTGCTCGGCGGGCTGGCCGGGTGGGTGCAATTGGAGAGCCGGCAGTCGCTCTGGTTACGGCAAAATACCCAGGCGCTGATGGCTGCCGAAGCTGGCATGAATATGGCTGTACAGGGCTTGCTCGATCCTGAACAGCGCAAACGCTGGATTGCCGACGGGCGTGTGGTCTCGTTACGGATGGATGACACGCAACTGTTGGTGAGCATCAGAAGCGAGCGGGGCAAGCTGGACCTCAACAGCGCACCGGTTGCTGATATATCGCGTCTGCTGCAGGCCTGTGGCGCGGCTAAGAATCAGGCCAGCGGTATCGCCCAGGTGCTGGAGTCGCAGCGCAATGGCGGTCAGTCACCGTTGCGGGTGGTAGAGGAAGTTCGCCAACTGCCGGGCATGAGCCAGGCGCTGTATGCCCGGTTGCTACCGGAAATAACATTATGGAGCGGTCTGGATCGGCCCGACCCGGCATTCGCTTCGGCGTTGCTGCGCCGGGCCTTGAACCTGCCGAACCAGAGCGCGGTCGGGGCCGATCCCGGTGAGGTACTGGCCATCGACACGCGCGCAGAACGACCGGGCGGTGTGACCGCCCTGTTACAGACCACTGTTTTATTGAGCCCATCGGAGGGAGGCGCACAGCCCTACAGGGTGTTGCGTTGGCAAGAATGAATTCATCAGTTTCTGCACGTCTGGCGCCTGTTTATGCGTTACGCGAACAGGTCGCCCGGCAGTGGCGTGGCAGTCCGGCGCAACACGCCTGGCAGTGGTGGGTGACGGAGCTTCGCGCCTGCCTGCCGCCGCGTGTGCGTCGATGGCTGGGCCGCGAGACCGTGGAGCAGACGCTTGTCTGGCCGTTGGTCGAGCCGCTGCCCGATGCATCGCCTCAGGTGCGGCGGGTGTTGCTGCTGCCGCCGTCGGCTGTGCTGTTGCAGACCTTGCAGCTTCCTGCGGCTGCGGCACGCAATCTGTCGACTGTGGTCGGCTACGAGCTTGACCGTTTCACGCCATTTGACGCTGGGCAGTTGTACTTCGTGGCCCGTCAGGACAGTCGCAGCGCCAGCTTTGTGCAGGTCACGCTGGTGGCAATACTGCGCGAGCGGCTGGACGCGATACTCCGTGAGTGCGCCGAGCGTGGGTTGCGTCCCGATGCTGTCGATGTGGGCACTGATGTGTGCGCTGACAACCTGACTACAGGGCAGCGCATGGGTGTCGATCTGCTGCCGATGCCGTTGCGCCCGCAACAGTCGCGCTCCGGCCATCGCTTGCAGCGCGGGCTGATCTGGCTATGTGCCGGCCTGCTGCTGAGCGCCATGTTGCTGTGGCTGAACGACCGCCAGAGCCTGCTCGATGACATGCAGGCCAGCGTCAAGGCGCAGAAGGCTCAGGTTGGCGAGGTCCAACAACTGCGCCAGCAATTGACCAACACTCTGGGCGCTGCCAACTACCTGTTGCGCCGCAAGGCTGCTCAACCGCCGCTTTCGGCGCTGCTCAGCGAGCTGACCGCCTGCCTGCCTTCGGACACCTGGATCGAGCACCTGGAAATCAGCGACAGTGCCGAGGTGGCCTTTTCAGGGCAGAGCGCCAAGGCCAGTGCGCTGATCGGCCGCGTCAAGGACTGCCGAAGTCTGGATAATGCGCAGTTTCAGGGGGTGATCCAGCCCGACACCAAAACCGGCAAGGATCAGTATTCCCTGCGCGCGCATTTGCACCAGAACCAGCAGCAGGAGAACGCCGATGCGCCGTCCACTGACAAGCCGTGAGCGGCGGGGCGCTGCCCTGATGATCCTGGCTCTGGTGTTGTGCCTGGCTTACTGGTTGCTGATAGACAGCTGGTTCGCCGGTCCACTGCGTGACATCAACGAACAGACCGACCAGCTGCGCGAACAGCAGCAGCGCTACGCTGGCCTTCTGCAGCAGGGTGGCTCGTTGCGCGAGCAACTGGAGCAGGCGCGTCGTGATCCGGCCAGCAGCACCAGCCTCCTGCCGGGCGAAGATCCCAGTGCCGTGGCCGCTGATCTGATGCAACGCATTGCCGACCTGATCAGCAGCCAGGCCAGCACCGGCGGTGGCTGCGAGTTGACCCAGCGCATGCCGATCACCCCGGAGCAGGACAGCGCCGAGCCGTATCGGCAGGTCAAGGTCAGCCTGACCCTGAACTGCGCCATCGAACCATTGACTGCGATCCTGCATGCGCTGGAGTATCAGCGCCCGTTTTTGTTTATTGATGAGATGAGTATGCGTCGCGACGCCAACGCTCCGGCCAGCGGTGCTGCCGGCAAACTGGTGGTGCACCTGCTGGTGCGTGGCTACCTGCAACCGGCCAGTGCCGGCGAGGGCGAGCAATGATCGGTTCACTGCGTCCGCTGGAGTGGGCACTGCTGGCTTTCGCCGCAGTCCTGGCAGCCTTGATCGCATTGGTTGTCAGCGGCGCCGCGCACTCACCGGACTGGCTGCCCGAGCAGGCACCGCGCGACCCGGTCGATCAGAGGGCGCAGGTCCACAGCGCGCCTTCGGCGACACTCGACAGCCTCGCCAATACCTGGAAAACCCCGCTGTTCAGTCCTGATCGCAGCCCTGACGTGGCCGTTCGCAAAGCCGATGCGCAGGCCACCAATCTGGCTGGCCTGACCCTGACCGGGGTAATCATGGACGGCTCGTTGCGCGTGGCACTGCTCAAGCAGGCCAGCGGTCCGGCATTGAAAGTCCGTCAGGGCGATCGCTTGCCCAACGGCTGGACGCTGGACCGTCTGGAGCCCACCCAGGCCACGTTCAAACTTGATGACCGCTCGCAAGTCCTGCGCCTGCCCGCGCTGCGTCTGCCGCCGCCGTCGAATACACCGCCGATTACCTTAACCAACGATTCCACCCTGTGATGGGTACCTTTTCTGGAGTTCCTGCCATCGCTACCTTGCGCACACCCTTGCTTTGCCTGGCCACCGCCGTCGCCCTTGGCGGCTGCGCGTCACAGTCAGACACACTCGATCCCGACAATGGCATGCTGCAGGAAGCGCTCCAGGGAACCGGTTCACAACGCCCGCCGGTAGACCCGCGCAGCGAAAGACCGCCCGTCGAGCCACCTTCCCAGCAGGCGACCAGCTCGCCGCAGCGGCAGATCATCAAAGGCAACCAGCGTTTCATCCGGCAGCCCGCCGCAGCTCCGGCAGCGCGTCAGGCCGAGACCGGTGACATCGTCTTCAACTTCACCAACCAGCCGATTCAGGCGGTGATCAACAGCATCATGGGCGATCTGCTGCACGAGAACTACAGCATTGCCCAAGGTGTTAAAGGCGATGTGAGCTTCTCGACGTCCAAGCCGGTCAACAAACAGCAGGCGCTGTCGATTCTCGAGACACTGCTGTCCTGGACCGACAACGCGATGATCAAGCAGGGCAACCGCTATGTGATTCTGCCGTCCAATCAGGCGGTGGCGGGCAAGCTGGTGCCGGAAATGCGCGTCGCGCAACCTTCGGCAGGCATGTCGGCGCGGCTGTTTCCGCTGCGCTACATCTCGGCGACGGAAATGCAGAAGCTGCTCAAGCCGTTCGCCCGGGAAAACGCCTTCCTGCTGGTCGATCCGGCGCGCAACGTACTCAGCCTGGCGGGTACGCCGGAAGAGCTGGCCAACTATCAGGACACCATCGACACCTTCGATGTGGACTGGCTCAAAGGCATGTCGGTCGGTGTTTTCGGCCTGCAACGCGCCTCGGTCGGCGAGCTGATGCCCGAGCTGCAGAAAATGTTCGGCCCGGAAAGCGGTATGCCGCTGGCGGGCATGGTGCGTTTCCTGCCGATCGAGCGGACCAACTCGGTGGTGGCGATTTCCTCGCAGCCTGAATACCTGCACGAGGTCGGCGAGTGGATTCACACCATCGATGAAGGTGGTGGCAACGAGCCGCAGATGTACGTGTATGACGTGCGCAACATGAAGGCGACTGATCTGGCCAAATACCTGCGGCAGATCTACGGTACGGGTGCCATCAAGGAAGACGCTGCGGCCAAGGTTGCACCGGGCCTGCGCACCACCACCTTGTCATCGCTCAACTCCAGTGGCGGCAGCGGTGTCGGCGGCATGAGCAGCTCCAACGGCCTGGGCAGCACTGGCAGCGGCCTGAGCAATGGCGGAGGTTTTGGCAACAGTCAGGGCATGAACAACAGCCAGACCAATAGCGACAGCGAATCGGAAGGCGACGATCAGAGCGGCGGCGATTCGGATTCGGCCAGTCAGGACGGCAGCGGGTCTGGCGGCAACAACAAGTCTCTGGACGCCAGCACGCGCATCACTGCGCAGAAGAGCAGCAACCAGTTGCTGGTGCGCACCCGTCCGGCGCAGTGGAAGGAGATCGAGTCGGCCATCAAACGCCTCGATAATCCGCCGCTGCAAGTGCAGATCGAAACGCGCATTCTGGAAGTTCAGCTCACGGGCGAGCTGGACATGGGTGTGCAGTGGTACCTGGGGCGTCTGGCGGGCAACTCGGGTACGACCGGCAACGTGACCAACACTTCAGGCAGTCAGGGGGCGATTGGTACTGGCGGGGCTGCGCTGGCCTCCACTGATGCGTTCTTCTATTCCTTCGTCAGCAACAACCTGCAAGTCGCCTTGCGGGCGCTGGAAACCAATGGCCGCACCCAGGTTCTGTCGGCACCTTCGCTGGTGGTGATGAACAACCAGCAGGCGCAGATTCAGGTCGGCGACAACATCCCGATCAGCCAGACCTCGATCAACACCAACACCTCCACCGACACCACATTGAGCAGCGTCGAATATGTGCAGACCGGTGTGATTCTCGATGTCGTGCCACGCATCAATCCGGGCGGCCTGGTGTACATGGACATTCAGCAGCAGGTCAGCAGTGCCGACACCAATGCCAACAACAACGATGCCAACGGCAATCCGCGTATTTCCACCCGTTCGGTGGCCACGCAAGTGGCCGCGCAGAGTGGTCAGACCGTGCTGCTGGGCGGTTTGATCAAACAGGATAACGCCGAGTCGGTCAGCGCCGTACCTTATCTGGGACGCATCCCGGGTTTGAGATGGCTGTTCGGCAACACCAGCAAGTCCAAGGACCGTACCGAACTGATCGTGCTGATCACGCCGCGAGTCATCACCAGCAGCAGCCAGGCACGTCAGGTGACGGATGATTACCGTCAGCAGATGCAGTTGATCAAGCCGGAAGTTTCGCGGACCAGCATGCAGAACTGACGCTGTGCGGGCTTCCGCCACCACGCCCACTCACGACGCTGCCCGTTGGCAGCGTCAAACAGAGGTCATGAACATGCTGAAATTCTTCGCTGCCTTGCTGTTCGCCTTTACCGCAATGGCACAGGCGCAGGACACCTTGCACACCGATCTGCCACTGGATTACCTAGCGCAGACCAATGTCGACAAGCCCGACCAGCCGCTGGTGATTTTCATCCACGGTTACGGCAGCAATGCGGCCGACCTGTTCGGGCTCAAGGAAGAGCTTCCGGCCGACTACAACTACGTGTCGGTACAGGCGCCGATGGAGTTGCGCGCTGACAGCTACAAATGGTTCACCCAGAAGCCCGGCGTCGCGGATTACGACGGTGTGACTGAAGACCTGAAAAGCAGCGGTACCCGGTTGGCTGCGTTCATCGGCAAAGCCACTGAGAAGTTTCATACCCAGCCAGGCAAGGTCTTCCTGATCGGTTTCAGCCAGGGCGCCATGATGAGTTACGAAGTCGCGCTGCGACAGCCAAAACTGGTCGGCGGTTTTGCAGCATTGAGCGGGCGGCTGCTGCCGGTCTTGAAGTCCGAGGTCAAAGCCTCCGACGACCTCAAGGCTCTGAGCGTATTCATCGGCCACGGCACGCAGGATCGCCAGGTGGCCTATGCCAGCGCACCGCAAGCCGAAGCGACGTTGAAATCGCTCGGCCTGACGCCGCAGTTGCATGCCTATGACGGCATGGGGCACAGCATCAACGAGGCTGAAGTGATGGATCTGGCGGCTTGGTTGAAACAGTCAAACCGTTAAGGATCATTAGCCGTTAGCTTGCTTCGAGCGGTCCCTTAGAAACGCCAGCAGCGCAATCAGTGGCAGCGCCGTGCCTGCGATCAGCACCCAGCTCCAGCCACCGTGATCAAACAGCGGGCTGGCGACTGCCGAGCCAATGGCGCCACCGATAAAAATACTGGTCATGTACAGCGCGTTGAGCCGGCTGCGGCTGGCGGCATCCAGCGCGTAGACCGTGCGCTGACCCAGGACCATGCTGGTCTGTACGCAGAAATCCAGCACTACGCCGGTTATGGCCAGGCCAATCACGCTGTAGGCAGGGTGGACCAGGCCTGGAAGAAAGCTGAGTGCGCCGAACAGCAGTGCGCCCAGTGAGGCGATGCGGGTGTAGCCGGCGTCTGCCAGACGGCCGCTGATGGGCGCCGCAATGGCACCGATCGCGCCGATCAGGGCAAAGATCGCGATCTGGGTTTGCGACAGCCCGTGATTGCGCGACAGCTCCAGCGGCACGGCGGTCCAGAACAGGCTGAAAGTCGCGAACATGCAGGCCTGATAAAAGGCACGCTGGCGCAGCACCGGCTGGGTACGAAGAAGAGTCCATAGCGAGAACAGCAATTGTCCGTAGGACGCACGATGATCCGGGACACGTTTTGGCATGGTGGTCGCCAGTACCACGCTGATGCCGATCATCACCACGGCCGCCGAGCCGAACACCGCCCGCCAGCCGAAATGGTCAGCCACCAGACTGGCAATCGGCCGCGCCAACAGAATCCCCAACAGCAGTCCGCCCATGATCCCGCCAACGACCCGCCCACGCGACTCCTCCGGAGCCAGATGCGCCGCCAGCGGAATGAGCATCTGCACCGACACCGAACTGAAGCCCACCAGCAGCGAAACCAGCAAAAACACATTCGGCTGCTCGGCGAAAGCGGCACCCAGCAGGCTGAGAATCGCGACGACAGTCGTTACCAGCATCAGCCTGCGGTTCTCCAGCAAATCACCCAGCGGCACCAGAAAAAACAGCCCCAGTGCGTAACCGATCTGCGTCAACGAAACGATCAGACTGGCCGCCGTGCTCGACAGCCCGATGTCCGGGGCAATCAGCTCGATGATCGGCTGGGCGTAGTAGATGTTGGCGACAATTGCGCCGCAGCAGAAGGCAAACAGCATGACCATGGCCGGTGTCATGGTCACAGCGTTATGCGCGGATTGGGACGAGTGGGGCATGAAAATCTCGCTTGAGCAGGGACTGTCAGACACTGGAAACGTGTCTGTCAGACGGTTTTTGATCGATGCAGCGCAGGCTAACGGTTTTGTCGGCGATTAAGTAGGTGCGGCGAGTTGATACAGGATATTTCCGGGAATGATGATCGGCGAAGCACTGCGATGTGTCGGTATAGTCACGCACGCTCGCGGACTATTGACCTTCGCTTGCCACGGATGAATACTCTTTTCAAAAATTCATATAGATGACTGGATGAATAAAATAATGAACAAGCTTTCCAGCGACGAACGTCTACCACTTTACCAACGCCTGCGCGACAGCCTGGCGGAGCAGATTGCCAATAATCGCTGGCGTCCGGGTGAGGCGATTCCTACCGAAGCGGCGTTGTCTGCAGAGTATGGCCTGTCCACCGGTACGGTACGCAAGGCCATTGATCTGCTGGTCAGCGACAACATTCTGGAGCGCCAGCAGGGACGTGGCACGTTCATTCGTCGTGCGCAGTTTCAGTCTTCGCTGTTTCGTTTTTTCCGTTTTCAAACCGAAGCGGGTGAACGCCGGGTGCCGGAAAGCCGGATTTTGTCCGTCGAGCCTGTGGACGCGCCTTCGTCGGTCGCTCAGGCGCTGGGGATGGGCGCAGGTGCGCCGGTGATTCGTATGGTCCGCTTGCGGTTGCTGGATGGCCAGCCGGTGCTGGCCGAAGAGATCTGGCTGCCACGTGCGCGGTTTCAGGCATTGCTGGAGCTTGACCTCGATACGCAGGGGCCATTGCTTTATCCGATCTACGAAGACGTCTGCGGTCAGGTGGTCGCCTGTGCGCAAGAAAGCCTGACGGCCGAGACGGTCAACGACGTATACGGCCGGTTGCTGCAGATTCCGGTCGGCAGTGCGGTGGTGGTCATCGAACGCCTGGCGCGCAACTACGCCGGTGAGCCTCTGGAGTGGCGCCGCTCGCGGGGGCACGCCAGCCATTTCCGCTACAGCGTGGAAATTCGCTGACAGCGCTGCAGTCTGCCCGAGCCGTTCAACGTCTTTAAGGATTAAAGCCATGTTCAACTGGTATCGCGACGTCACCCCCAAAGAACGCAAGACTTTCTGGGCCTGTTTTGGCGGCTGGTCGCTGGACGCGCTGGAAGTGCAGATGTTCGGTCTGGCCATTCCGGCCCTGATTGCTGCGTTTGCCCTGACCAAGGGCGATGCAGGGCTGATCAGCGCGGTAACACTGGTGACGTCAGCGTTGGGAGGTTGGGTGGGCGGGACGCTGTCCGACCGCTATGGCCGGGTGCGCACGCTGCAGTGGATGATCCTGTGGTTTTCGTTCTTTACCTTTTTGTCTGCGTTCGTGACCGGTTTCAACCAGTTGCTGATCGTCAAGGCACTGCAGGGCTTTGGCATCGGTGGTGAGTGGGCGGCAGGCGCAGTGCTGATGGCCGAGACCATCCAGTCCCGCTACCGCGGCAAGGTCATGGCCACTGTGCAAAGTGCGTGGGCCGTAGGCTGGGGCCTGGCGGTGGTGCTGTTCACCCTGATTTATTCGTTTGTACCGGAGGATATTGCCTGGCGGGTGATGTTCTTTGTCGGCCTGCTGCCGGCCCTGATGATCATCTGGGTGCGACGCAACGTCGAAGAACCGGACAGCTTCCAGCGCATGCAGAAAAGCGCAGCGCCGAAGGGCAATTTCTTCAAGTCGATGGCCGGGATTTTTCGCCCCGAGCTGCTGCGCGTTACCTTGCTCGGCGGTTTGTTGGGGCTTGGTGCGCATGGCGGTTATCACGCGGTCATGACCTGGTTGCCGACCTTTCTCAAAACCGAGCGCAACCTCTCTGTGCTCAGTTCCGGCGGCTATCTGGCGGTCATTATCGTTGCGTTCTGGTGCGGTTGCGTGTGCAGCGGTCTGTTGATCGACCGGATTGGTCGACGCAAGAACATCATACTGTTCGCCTTGTGCTGCGTAGTCACCGTGCAGTGCTACCTGATGCTGCCGTTGAGCAACACGCAGATGCTGTTTCTCGGCTTTCCGCTGGGTTTCTTCGCCGCAGGCATTCCGGCCAGCCTCGGTTCGTTTTTCAACGAGCTGTACCCGGCAGAGGTGCGGGGGGCCGGGGTGGGCTTCTGCTACAACTTCGGGCGCGTGCTGTCGGCGGTGTTTCCGTTTCTGGTGGGACATATGAGCCAGTCAATGTCGCTCGGCAGCGCCATCGGAATCGACGCGGGCATTGCTTACGGCGTGGCAATGATCGCCGCTTTCTGTCTGCCGGAAACCCGTGGGCGCAACCTTGAGGCCATGCCGCCGATTGCCGAGCCACTGGACAAGGATGCAGCGCAGCAGGCTTGAAAATCCTTTCATTCGCGGTGTTGCGGCGCCGCATTGACTTTTTGTAGACGATCCCATGACTGATTCCTGTACCACGCCCATACTGGGCATTGATGCCCACGCGCACGTCTTCAGCAAGGATTTGAGCCTGGCGCCAGGACGACGTTACAGCCCGGATTATGACGCAACGGTGCACGCCTATCTGGCCAACCTGAGCGAACACGGCCTGAGCCACGGCGTATTGGTCCAGCCCAGTTTTCTGGGCACTGACAACCGGTTTCTGCTCGACGCCCTGGCGCAGGCTCCTGGCCGGTTGCGCGGCGTGGCGGTGGTTGACACGGACATCAGTCGCGGTGCGTTACAGCGTATGTCCGGGCTGGGCATTGTCGGCATCCGCCTGAACCTGATCGGCAAGCCGCTGCCAGACTTCGCCGCGCCGGAATGGAAGACGCTGTTCAAGCACATCTGGACGCTCGGCTGGCATGTCGAACTGCACCGCGAGGTCGCTGACCTGCCGGCGCTGATCCGGCAGTTGCTGCCGTTTGGCTGCAAGCTGGTGATTGATCATTTCGGGCGGCCCGATGCGCGTCTTGGCGTTGACGATCCGGCGTTCCAGGCCTTGCTGGAATTGGGCCTGAGCGGGCAGCTGTGGATGAAGATTTCGGCAATCTATCGTTTGGGCGGCAGTGTCGAGCAGAACGCGACGTTTGCTCGCGCTGCATGGCCTTTGCTGCTGCAAAGCTTTGGGCCGCGCCGACTGGTATGGGGCAGCGACTGGCCGCACACCCAGCATGAGCACGCGGTCAGCTACACCGGTGTGGTCGAGCAGTTCCGCGCGCTCGAATGCCCTGACCCGCTCAAGCGCATTATGTTGGTCGAGGCCCCGCAGGCACTGTTCGATTTCCTGCCGGTGGAAATCTGACCTGCTAAACGACATGTGGCCTGATCCGATAGCTGACCATATACAGCGCCGGGAGGAAAAACAGGGTCAGCAGGGTGGCGATGGCGATGCCGCCGATCATGGCGATGGCCATCGGCCCCCAGAACACTTCGCGGGCAATCGGGATCATGCCCAGGCTCGCGGCCGCTGCGGTCAGCATAATCGGTCGGCAGCGATGTTCGGTGGCCTTGACCACCGATGTCCAGGCGCTTTCCCCTGCGGCGATGAATTCATCGATCTGCGTGACCAGAATCACCGAGTTGCGGATGATGATGCCGATCAGCGCCAGCACGCCCAGAATTGCCACGAACCCCAGCGGATAGCCGGAAATCAACAAGGCTGCGACCACGCCGATCAGGCCCAGCGGCACTACGCTAACCACCAGCAGCAGTTTTTTCACGCTGTGCAACTGGATCATCAAAAAGCTGACCACCAACAGCAGCATCAACGGTACGACCTTCAGGATCGGACCCTGTGAGCGCGCGCTGGCCTCGACTGCGCCGCCGGTGGCGACCGAGTAACGCAACGGCAGGCCGGCGCTGAAGGCATCGACGTCGGGCTTCAATTGCCTGACCAGCGCTGCCGGCTGCAGCTTGCCGAGCACGTTGGCCTTCAGGGTGATGGTCGGCAGCCTGTCACGGCGCCAGACCAGCGGCTGTTCCTGCTCGTAACTGAGCGTGGCGAACGCCAGCAGCGGCACGCTCGCACCGCCAGGTATCGGGATCTGCAGGTTGGCGAGGGTCTGCACCGAGCTGCGTTCGTCGCTGTCTGCACGTCCGACCAGGTCGATCAGATAGGTGCTGTCACGCACCTGAGTGATGGTGGTGCCACTGACCAGACTGTTGAGGATTTGCGCCACGTCTTCAGAAGACAGGCCGAACTGACGTACCTTGTCCTGCGCGATGTCGATCTTCAGCACCTTGCCCGGCTCGTTCCAGTCATAGATGACCTGACCGATATGCGGGTTGGCATCGAGAATCGCCGCCAGCGCCATGGCCTGGCTGCGAACCTGTTCGATGTCCGGTCCGCTGACCCGGTATTGCACCGGCCAGCCCACCGGCGGCCCCATGTTCAGTGGCTGAACGTAGCCACCCACGCCGACGTAATCGTCACGAAAGCGCTGACGCAAGCGTTCGATCAGCCGGTCACGCGCTTCGCCACCCTGGCTGACGATCACCAGTTGCCCGTAGAACGGATTGCTCAATTGTTGATCCAGTGGCAGGTAAAAACGCACCGCGCCCTTGCCCACGTAAGAGCTCCAGCGCAGCACATCGGCATCCCCTTTGAGCGCTGCTTCAAAGCGGTCCATGGTCTGGCGGGTACCTTCGATGGAGCCGTTTTGCGGCATGTAGATATCCACGAGGATTTCCGGTCGGTCGGAGTCCGGGAAGAACTGGTTCTGCAGCAACCTGCCTGCAAACAGCGACCCGATGAACATCAGCAACGTGATGCCGATCACCCACCCGCGGTGCTCGAGTGCCTTGACCAGCAGGCGGCTGAAACCACGCATCCAGCGCCCCGGCGCGGCATGTTGCGCCGAGGCTTTGAGGATGTGCACGCCAATCAGGGGCGCGAACAGTACCGCCACCAGCCAGGACAGCAGCAACGCCACGGCAATGACGGCAAACATGGTGAACACGTATTCGCCTGCCGAACTGGAGTTAAGGCCGATGGGCACGAAACCGGCGACCGTGACCAATGTGCCGGTCAGCATCGGGAACGCGGTCGAGGTGTAAGCGAAGGTAGCGGCCTGCGGTAATGAATCGCCGCTTTCAAGGCGGGTGACCATCATCTCGACGGTGATCATCGCGTCATCCACCAACAGCCCCAGAGCGATGATCAATGCGCCCAGCGAGATACGTTGCATGGTGATGCCGCTGTACTCCATGAACACGAAGACCAGCGCCAGCACCAGCGGGATCGAACAGGCCACTACCAGACCGGCACGAATGCCGAGGCTGATGAAGCTGACGACCAGCACAATCAGGATCGCTTCAAAGAGTGCATGGGTGAAGCCGCCGATGGCTTTTTCGACCACATCGGCCTGGCTGGAGACCAGGTGTACGCCGATGCCCAGCGGCAATTCAGTGGTCAGATCTTCGATGCGCTGCTGCAACTGGGTGCCGAATGCCTGGATGTTGCCACCTTGCTTCATGGCCACCGCAAGGCCAATGGCTGGCTGGCCATTGAAGCGGAACAGTGAGGAGGGCGGATCGGCATAACGGCGCTCGATAGTCGCCAGATCGCTGAGGCGAAAGAACCGGTCGCCGAAGCGCAGATTGACGGCCTCGAGGTCCTGTTCATTGCTGAACTGCCCGCTGGCCCGCACGGCAATGCGTTCAGGACCGGCCTCCATCACGCCAGCAGGCGTAACCGAGTTTTGCGCTTGCAGGCTTTGCAGCACCTGGCGTTGATCGATGCCCAGCGCCGCGAGCTTGCGGATCGAAAAATTCAGATAAATGACTTCGCGCTGGGCGCCGAGCAACTCGATCTTGCCCAGGTTGGGTACGCTGCGGATGTCGGCGCGCACTTGCTCGACGTAATCACGCAGTTGGCGGAAAGACAGGCCATCGGCGGTGAACGCGTAGATGCTGCCGAACACGTCGCCAAATTCGTCGTTGAACGCAGGGCCTTGAATGCCGCTGGGCAGCTCACTGCGCACGTCGCTGATCTTCTTGCGCACCTGATACCACGCCGCAGGGATGTCGGCGCTTCGGGTTTCACTCTTGAGGAAGACGAAAAGCGTCGATTCGCCAGCCAGCGTGTAGCTTTTCACGTAATCCAGCGCGTCGATTTCTTCGAGCTTCTTTTCCAGCCGATCAGTCACCTGCTGTAGGGTATCGGGCAGCGTCGCGCCCGGCCAGCGCGCCTGTATGACCATAGTCTTAATGGCGAATGAAGGGTCTTCCTCGCGCCCCAGATTCAGGAATGACCAGCTGCCCATCAGCAATGAAACGAACATCATGTACCAGACCAGCGTGCGATGCCTGAGCCCCCAGGCCGACAGATTGAAGCGCTCCTTCACAAACTGACCTCTCGCTGCAGGCGGATCTTTTGTCCGGACTGCATGCCGTTGACGCCGGCAGTCACTACCTTTTCGCCCTCGTGCAGCTCGCCGCTGACCCTTACCGTCGAGCCCGATCGCGCCAATACCTGCACCGCTCGCGGGATCAGTGTCGATGTCGTTGGGTCGATCACCCACACCTGAGAGGAGCCGTTACGCTGCAGCACTGCGCTGCCGGGCAGCTCATGAAACGCCGGCGCGTCGCCACTGATCTCTATCGTGACGGTCGAGCCCAGGCGAAAGCTGTCCGGAGGGTTCTGCAAGGCCAGGCGGACGCGCTGAGTGCGGGTCTCGGCATTGATTTGCGGTGCAAGCTGGCGGACGTTCGCAGCCACTGAAAGCTGATCGTTCAGTTGCGAAACCACTCTGATGCGGTGGCGTTCATCCAGCGAACCGAGTGGCAAGTCGACGACCGCTTCACGGCTGTCGGGGCGCGCAAGGCTGACGACTGCCTGACCGGTCGCCATGACCTGGCCGACCTCCGCTTGCCATCCAGTAATCAGGCCATCGAACTCGGCTGACAAGCGGGTGTAGGACACATCATCACGGGCTTGCTGCACCGCCACGCGGGCCTGATTGCACAACGCTTCCTGAGTGCTCAGGTCGTTGTCCAACTGATCCATTCGCGCCCGCGAGCCGATACCGCGCTCATAGAGCTGCTGGTAGCGCGTCAACTCGTCGCGCGCCTGTTGCCAGGCGGACTGGGCCTTGCCGAGTTCCGCCTGGCGGGCGTGTAAACGGTGTTGCTGGTCCCCGGGTTCCAGTGTGGCGAGCAGATCGCCCTTGCGCACTTGATCGCCGATCTCCGCGTGCCGGGTTGCCAGTCGGCCAGCGACGCGAAACCCCAACGCCACTTCATACTGCGGCTGGATGACGCCAGCAAAGCGGCCATAAGAGGCGCTGCGCTGGTCGACTATTTCGGTGAACAGTACCGGGCGTTCGACAACCTCGCGAAGCGGTTTTTCGCGGCAGCCCGGCAGTGCCACAATCAGAATGCAGATCAGCCAGCAGCGGGATCTCGTTCGTGGTTCTGCGCACGAGGTGCTCATTGCGCAGCTCCCGACGAGGCCAACGAGACGGGGTTTTCGGCCGGTGCTCGCTCTGCGACCTCGACCCGTTGCCCCGGGTAGAGAAACTGCAGTCCTCGGGAAACTATTCGATCACCTTCGGACAAGCCCTCTGAAACGATGACCTGACCCTGCTCGTAACGCAGCACTTTCACAGGCGTCAGCCTGACCCTGGCCTCAGCGTCCACCCGCCAGACTGCCGGTTGTCCTTGTGTGCGGCTCAAGACGGACCAAGGCAGGGCGAACACTATTTGCGACTGCGTCTGCAAGCGAGCGCTGACCACGGAGCCCAGCGCAAGCGGTGCAGCAGCTCCCTGCAGTGCAACGCGCACCCGCAACGTGCCGTTCGCGGCGGAGACGATGGGGGTGATTTCCCTGATGATGCCGGTCAGCTGAATCTCTGGCTGGCCGAGGGGGCTGACAATCACTGCAGCACCGGTCTGATCGGCGCGCAGCAGGGACTCGTACGCGGAAAATACCGCTTCGCGCTCGCCATCGTGAGCGACGCTGAAAATCGCAGTGGCGGCCTGAACCACCTGACCTTCTTCGGCGTAGCGCGCCGTCACGACGCCATCGGCTGCGGCGAACAGCTCGGTGTACCCGACCTGTTCACGCGCGTTCGCCTGCTGCGCCTGCAGTGCGGCGAGATCCGCCCGCGCACTGTCGAGGCCAGAGCGGGCCTTCTGGTATTCACTGAGGTTGGTATAGCCCTTGGGCAGCAGCACTTGTTGACGCTGGTAGTTTTGTTCGGCGAGGTACAGTCGCGACTGTCGCACGGCCACTTCGGCACTGGCTGACGCCAGCTCGGTCTTTTGCTCGCGCGCGTCGAGCCTGGCAAGAACCTGTCCGACCCGCACTCGATCCCCGACATCCGCATATCGCTTGATCAGCTTGCCGGAGACGCGAAACGATTGCTCAGTCACCTTGCGGGCCTGGATATCGCCCGTCAGCGTCACACTGCTGGCGACGTTCAGTAGGGCAACCGGTTGCGCGACGACTCGCACCAGCGCCTTTTCTGCGGGTTTTCCTGCAGAGCAAGCGCTGAGCGAGAGTAGCGAGATGAACCCCAGCACCACGCCGCGCTGAGTGTACAGAAAGTGCAACGGCCGGATATTTCCGGAAACACGGCAGCACGAACGCAGGAGCGTTGCAAAGGGAAAAGTCATCAACGAATAGCACTGCCCGATCAAAGAAGCCAACATCATCCATGAGTCACAGCGTCAGGCCGGAAAAGCGCAAGGGCTTCCCGGGCTCAGGCGAGCGAGCTTCAGGCCATCGCGGTGACGCTGGGCCAAACCTCCTGGGTAGCTTCAGTGCCCAGAAATGTCAGTGCGGTTCTTTGCGAGTGGTGCCACGCCGCCTTGCTTTCCAGGTCCAGAAAGTGCCCGGTGTCCGGAACGACATTGAAACTGCTTTTGGCGATGTAGTTGGAAAACATCCGCGCATCGTCAACGGTGGTGTATTCATCTTTTTCACCGTTGATGAACAGCACCGGAATGTTGATCGAGGAAAAACGCTCGACGTAGTTACTGGCGCTTAGTTGGCGAATCTGGCTGATGTGAAAGTCGATCTGGCGATATTCGTGCTCGGCAAGGCTGATCAGGTGCTTGTAGTTATAAAGTTTGAACAGGCGCGGCAGGTACTTGCCCACGGTGTCGTTGAGCAGTGAGCCGATCTTGCGCTTTTCGCGTGCGGCGAGGTAGATCTGGGCGTTGTCGATATAGTCGAGCATGGCCTCGTTGAGCACCGGCGAGAACGAACTGATGATGGCCTTTTCCACGGAAGGAGGGCATTCGGAGAGGGCCAGCAGGGCCGATACACCGCCCCAGGAGACTGACAGCAGGTGGTTTACCTGATAGAGATCAATCAGTTGCAGGAGAATGTTTACTTCATCTTCCTTGCTGACAATCATGTCGTCCGGGTTGTGCGCTCGGGATTGCCCCGAAAATGGCAGGTCGAACAGCACCAGATTGTAGTGCGGTTGCAAGTATTTGACCGTCTGCCCGAAAGAGCCAGTAGTCGACAGTGCGCCGTTGACCAGCAGAATGGTCTTGGCGTCGCTGCCTTTCCAGTAAGTCTCGGCGTACACCTTGTACTTACCGATGGTTAGAATCTTCGATTGTGCGCCCATAACAGCCTCCCAGCTAAAATTTGATCCAGCAATTAGTACAGTGTTCTCTGCTTCGGCAGCCATGCCAAAGCCTCGCCTGGTAAGTGGCGAAATCCGGTGAGTTATTATTAGGGGTGCAGCGAAAACGTTACCGCAGGAACTGTGCTTGCCCTGACATAGATAACGCAGTGCCAGCATTGCGACAAGTCACTGACGTCATAAAAATGTCTAGCTGTTCACATTGCACCTTGGCGTTTGGCCATCATCTTTTGACCAATAGACGGATTTAATCGGGGAAAAACGCCATATCGAACCTGAAAAGCGTATTTATTGGGGTGAACTTGCTGGTGCTGAAACGGTCAAGCTTGATACGGATTTGTAACATTCAGTTACATTTTTGTGCTTGGCATAATGCGCCAGATTAATATCGAAATCGCTGAAACCCTCGAGCCAGACGCTTTAATCTCGTCAAAAAGCAGGCACGATCGTGCAATCAAGGGTTTGGGAAGTGCCTGAATCTCAGGCCAGCGTATTCACTGTGCGGCATTCCAGCAGCAAGCTTGCGCCGCCGTATTCGCTGGTGCCTATCTGCAGGGTAAAACCATGCAGATTGACGATGGCGGCCACTACCGAGAGACCGAGGCCAAAACCGCTTTGCTCGGTGCCGGCTTCGCTGCGATAGAAGCGCTGGAAGACAGCGGCGCGCTCGGCGACGGGGATGCCAGGCCCGGAATCCTGTACTTCGATGCACGGCGTGGTGCCGCCTGGGGCAGGGTAGGCGCTGACTTTGACGATTCCGCCGCCGGGGGTGAACTTGATTGCGTTGCCCAGCAGGTTGGTCAGTGCTTCGAACAGCAGGGCGCGGTCGCCTACCAGCGTGGGTAACGTTTCATGCAGGTCGAGTATCAGGGTGATCTGGTCTTCCTCAGCCAGCGGCAGGTAAAAATCATGCAGCTCCTGCAGCAGCGGGCGCAGTTCCAGTTCAACGAATGCCGAGCGCCGCTGACGGTCTTCCAGCTCGGAAATGCGCAGCAGCCCGCGGAAACGTGCCATCAGTGTGTCAGCTTCGCTGATGACCTGGGCAATCTGCGTGGCGTGGGTCGAATCGTGGGCCGACTGCTGTTGAATACGGTAAAGCTGCGCACGCAAGCGGGTCAGCGGTGTGCGCAGGTCATGGGCGATGTTGTCGCAGACGCCCTTGACCTCGTTCATGAGCTTTTCGATCCGGTCGAGCATGGCGTTGACGATTACCGCCAGCATGTCCAGTTCATCGCGCCTGTTGGAGACCGGCAGACGGCCGGCCATGTCGCCGGCGATGATCGATTCGGCGCTGGCCTGGATCGCACGGATGCGTCGCAACGGTCGACGGCGCAACAGATGCCAGCCGGCAACACCGGGAATGATGGTCAACGAGATGCCCCACAGCAAGGCATGCAGGATCAGCGTGCTCACCGCAAACAGCGAACCGTTCTCGCGAACCAGCACCAGCCAGCGGCCGTCCGACGTGCGATTGACGATCGCATCGCAACTGCCTTGCGGCATGCCTGGATCATCCGATTCGATGCAATCGTTCAGTACATGAATCTGGCCGTCGATAGGCAGGTTTTTCGGGACGCTGGTGATAGGCCCGGCAACCGGGCGGAAGTTCTCGTCGAACAGACCGTAGGCATCCACCGAGCGGGTATCGAAGGTCATGCTGGTGGCCAGAGCGTCCACCAGGCCCTGGCCTTCGAAGCGTGAAAACAGTTGCTGGCGATGGGTAAGCGACTGGCGGGCGAGGGTGTCCAGATAGGACGTCACCTCCCAATACAGGACGCCAAGCAGAATCACACTCCAGGCTACGAACAGCGAGCTGTACAGCGCCAGTAATCGACTTGTGGATGATCGCCAGCCGTCAGACGGGTTCGGCAATGACATAGCCGGATCCTCGCACGGTCTGAATGAGCTGTGCGGTACCGGGTTGGTCGATCTTCTTGCGCAGACGGCCGATGTGTACGTCGATCAGGTTGGTGCCCGGATCGAAGTGGTAGCCCCAGACTTCCTGAAAAATCATCATTCGCGTGATGATCTGTCCGCTGTTGCGCATCAGGAACTCAAGTAGCTTGAATTCGGTGGGCAGCAGCGTCAGCGGTTCGCCGCCGCGACATGCTTCCCGGGTGATCAGGTTCAGTTCCAGGTCGGCAACCTGCAAGACCGTCTTGGCGGCACTGACCGGGTTGCTGCGTCGCAACAACACCTCGACGCGTGCGGCCATCTCATCCGACGCAAAGGGTTTTGGCAGATAGTCGTCCCCTCCGGCACGCAGGCCGCGGACGCGTTCGTCCACGTCGGAGAGTGCGCTGATCATCAGGATCGGCGTGGAAATGCCCTGGGCACGCAAGTGGGTGACGATGGTCAGACCATCCATCTCCGGCAACATGCGGTCCAGGGTAATAAGGTCATAATCGCCACTCACTGCACGCGCCAGACCATCACGGCCATTGTCGACCCAGTCCACTTCCAGCCCGTGGCTGCTGAGTTCGGTCACGATTTCCTTTGCAGTGATGGCATCGTCTTCGATTGCCAGAATTCGGGTCATGGTCCCTGCCTGAATAGGTGCGTTCAAAGAGTCATTCTGCCTTTAAAATCCGCTGCGTTTCCTGAAAGAAAGTTTAATGATAGGGATCATATTTCTCGCTTTGCCATGGAATCCTCTTCCTTGAGCTTCTGCGCTTTCTCCAGGCGACGTTTTTCTTCCTTGTTTTTGCGATCGCGCTCCATTTTCTCGGTGGTGTCTTTTTCACTGCGAATCTGCGCATGGCTGATCAACGCGAAAATAAAACTGCCACCGATAATGTTGCCCGCCAGCGTGGGGCCTGCGAACGCAAACCAGAAATCCTTCCAGCCCAGCTCACCCGCGAATACAAGATAGGATACTTCGGCCGAACCCACCACGATGTGCGTAAAGTCGCCGAGCGCCATCAGGTAAGTGATAAGCACAATGATCGCTATCTTGGCGTTTTCCATCGACGCGATCATCCAGACCATGGTCGCAATCATCCAGCCCGACACAATGCCCTTGGAAAACATCTGGCCCAGGTCGTTTTCCATGACCTTGTGGCCAATTTCCAGAAACGCCTTGTCGGTGCTGGTATCGAAAATCGGCAGGTTGAGCATGACGTAGGCCACCGTCAGCGTGCCGACCAGATTGCCGGTCAGAACCACACCCCACAGGCGCAGCAGCCGCCAGATGTTGGCCAGGTTCAGCTTGCTCATGACCGGCAGTACAGCCGTGATGGTGTTTTCCGTGAACAGTTGCTGGCGCGCCAGGATTACCGCCAGAAACCCTGCCGAATAGCCGAGGCTGCTGATCACATGACTACCGGGGATGCCTTCGAGGCGCGAGTTCAACAAACCCATCGCCATCAGCGACAGGCCCATGGTCAGCCCCGCAGCCAGTGCCGACCACCACAGCGCGGCTACGCTGCGCTCCAGTTCGTGGTCGCCCTGCATGCGAATGGTTTCGTGCAACACTGCCGCGCGGGGCGGCTGATTCTCATCGATCTCGCGCTCTTCCTCGGCGGAAAGGCCGGGGGTCTTGCCATCTACTTCGTGATCCATACAACGTCCTCAGCGCCAGTGATGAAATGGCCCGACCGGGGCAATGTCGGGCCGATGGTTCAGACAGGCGCCGCGCGCTGTCGTTCGCCAGCGGCGGGGCGTATCGAGAAATGTTTGAGCCAGTCGGCAGAATGTGTCGGTCTAGCCCAGCAGATCGGCGCTCTGCACGCGTTCGATACCCATGCCGAGCATGGTCTTCCAGGCCTGCTCCAGCGAGCCGTTCATGTCGATGGCGCGACAGGCATCTTCGACCACAAAAGTATTGAAACCGGTACTCCGTGCGTCCTGCGCCGACCAGGCGACACAGAAGTCCAGCGCCAGACCGACCACGAACAGCGTATCGATACCGCGCTCTGTCAGGTACCCGGCCAGCCCTGTGCGGGTCGTGCGGTCTGCCTCCAGAAATGCCGAGTAACTGTCGATGTGCGCATTGCAGCCCTTACGCAGGACCAGTTGCGCGTGAGGCAGATCGAGGTCGGCATGCAACTGAGCACCGTGGCTGCCTTGTACGCAATGATCCGGCCACAGCGTCTGCGGACCGTAGGGCAGGGTAATGCTCTCGAACGGCAGGCGCTGCGTATGGCTGGAAGCAAAGGAAATGTGCCCGGCAGGGTGCCAGTCCTGAGTGATGACCACTTGGGAAAAGCGCGCACCCAGGCGATTGATCAGCGGAAGCAGCGCATCGCCGTCAGCCACAGCCAGTTGCCCGCCGGGCATGAAGTCGTATTGCATGTCGATCACCAGCAAGGCGCAACGAGGATCGGCAGGCTTGTGGGAAAGGGGCATCGTGGGTTCTCTGGTAAGGAGCAATGAGCGCAGTTTGCCTGTTTATCGCCACATTGGCTAAGCGTCATGTCTGGCCTGTGCAAGAGTATTTTTTGGGAATTTGTATCAGGCGTTAATACGAATCTGTACTATTCGCAAAAAATCCTGCCGGGTCCCAAGAGGCCTGGTTTCTTGCCAAGGGCTGCACGTCGATGCGTCGTACTCTCGTTTCACTTTGCGTTATCCAGGCGATCTCTCAAGCGGCCTGGGCCGATCAGGTGGCTGGCGTCCAGCCTGCCATGGAGTTGCAGAATATCGATATCCAGGGCGCCGCCAATGCCGAAACGGCACAAGGACCGGTCGATGGTTATCGGGCCACACGGTCTGCCAGTGCAACGCGTACCGATACCTCGCTGCACGAAACCCCGCAATCGGTCAGCGTCGTGACCCGTGAAGCGGTCGAGGACATCGGTTCCACACGTTTGCAGGATGCTCTCGACTACGCGGGTGGCGTCGGGCGAGCCAACAACTTCGGCGGCCAGGGGCTGACCACCTTTACGGTGCGCGGCTTCACCACCGGCGAGTTCTATCGCAACGGCTTCCCGATCAATCGTGGTTATCCGAACATGCCGGACGCCAACACCATCGAGCGCCTTGAGGTGCTGCGCGGTCCGGCCACCACGCTCTATGGCCGTGGCGATCCGGGCGGCACCTTCAATGTGGTTTCCAAGCAGCCGTTGGCCGAGCCCTCCGTCACGCTGGGCAGTCAGCTCAATGATCAGGGCATGAAGCGCGGAACGCTGGATGCCTCGGGACCCGTGGATGACGAAGGGCGTTTTGCCTACCGCCTGAATGTCGTGGGCGAGGGCGGCGATACATTCCGTGACCACGTCGAGACCGAGCGCTATGGCGTGGCGCCGGTATTGAGCTGGCAGCTCAACGACGTTACGCGGATCACCTTCGAAGGCGACTTCATGCGCAATAACGCGCCACTGGATCGTGGCCTGACTCGCTATGCCAACCAGACGGGCACGGCTTCCCGCGACACGTTCTTCGGCGAGAAGAGTGTGGGCAAGCTGCATAACGACAACAACATGGCACAACTGCGCTTCGAGCATGACCTCAACCCGGACTGGACGCTGGGCGGCGGTGTGCAGATCCTTGACGGCTCCCTGCAAGGCGATGCCATCGAGGCCAACGGGCTGGCGGCGGACGGCCGCACCCTCGGGCGCAACTTCAACTATCGCAAGCTGGAATGGACCGATCGCGATGTGCAACTGAACCTGACCGGGCATTTTTCTGCGGGCGGTTTCGAGCACACGCTGCTGACCGGTGTCGAGTACGAAGATTATGACTACAAGTCGATCATTCAACGCTCCAGCGGTGCAGTCAGTGCCTACCCGATCGACATCTTCAATCCGGTCTACGGCCAGGCTCGTCCGGCACTGACCCGAACGACAACCCACGACAAGGAAAACCTCAAGACCTGGGCTGCCTTCGTGCAGGACCAGGTGGCCCTGACCGAGCGCCTGAAGCTGCTGGGCGGTGTGCGTCTGGAGCGTTTCGAACATGATTATAATTCTTTTCTGCCCGGCACCAGCAGTTGGACTGCCAGCGATAACGCGGTCACACCGCGCCTCGGCCTGAACTACGACCTGACCGACGACCTTGCCGTCTACGCCACGACTGCTCGCTCGTTCAAGCCCAACAGCGGTGCCAGCCGACTGGGTGGGGGGTTCAAGCCGGAGGAGGGCAAATCCTATGAGATCGGAACCAAGTGGGAGGGGCTGGACGGGCAGTTGAGTGTCGACACGGCCGTCTATCAGATCGAAAAGCGTAACGTGCTGACCACCGACCCGGTCGATTCAACGTTCAGTGTGGCGGCGGGCGAGGTGCGCAGTCGCGGCCTGGACCTTAACGTGGTCGGCAACCTGACGCCGGAGTGGCGGGTAATGGGCAGTTACGCCTACGTGGACGCCGAAGTCACCAAGGACAACACGCTACGGTCCGGTACACGGCTGATGAACATTCCCGAGCAAACCTTCAGCCTGCTCAACGTCTACGAGTTTCAGGACGGCGCCCTGCGTGGCCTGGGCCTGGGCGGCGGCGGTCGCTATGTCGACCAGCGCGCCGGGCGTACAGCCAACACTTCTTTCTCGATGGACAGCTATACGGTGTTTGACCTGCTGGCCTATTACAAGGTCAACCCGCACGTGAAACTCAATCTGGACCTGAAGAATCTGTTTAACACCGACTATGAGGAAGGCTCGTTCGGCAACGTCTATGCCTATCCGGGGGCACCACGGACGGTGCAGGTGGGGATTGCCTATACGTTGTGATGCCGTGTGCCGATATCGGGTTCTGATAGCGCAAGCCTGATCCTTTCAGGGGCAGGTTCAGCAGCGTGTGTCATGGGCACCGGCCCTTGTGCACACGCAGCCGTGCATCATCAGTACTGATCGGCCGTTGAAAAGCCGGCACGGTGGCGAAGTTTGCCCCCCTGGAACTGTTCCTTGCCGGGTAAAATGTCCGCTCCGGCTGCTTTGAGAGCGCTCATATTATCCCGCAGGGCATTAGTGGCGGCGTCCTTTTGCTGGAAGGTATTGGCTGCTGTCAGGTTGGCATTACCCACTTCGCCAATCTGGAATTTGTAGCCAGCCTCTTTCATTGCCTTGATCTGGTTGGCGAGTCGCGAAGAGGCTTCGCTTTCCCTGGCATACACATGAAAACTGCCAATCAGTGCAGGGTTGTCGTCGCCATTGGCAGCCTTTAATTGAACCGCAAACTTGACCAGGCCGCTTTGCGGACCTGCGGTCAGGCCACCCCCCCAATTGCTGTCCTCGACAACAATACTTCCTTTATAACCGGCATCGCGCGCAGATTTAATTAACGTGGTCTGCATGTCAGCCCATTCCTGACTTGCGCTTTTACCGCCCTGATGGAAGGTATCCAGCACAAAGCCTGTGCGACTGCCAAACCTTTTGACAATGGTACTGATGTCGGCCGAGGCCTGCTTCAATTTGTCTCCCGTCAGCACGTTTCCGCTACCCTGGTTTGCATCGTCGCGGAACGTGAACTGAACTTTTACACCCTGTTTGCCCCCTTCATTGAGCAACGCCCTGAGCTTGTCCAACTGCCTGCTATCCTGAATCTGGTCGTGCGTCATCTGAAAGCGCAAGGTTCCGCCTCCAATCGCTTTCAGGTCCTGAATCATCTTCGTGGCTGCGGCAGGTGTGGCGATATCATCAGGATTGACGTTGGCTCCCCCGCGCAAGACGGGCTCGGCAGTTTTGACCGGCTCTGAAGCGGAAATCTTGTCTTTGTCTTTGACTTTGTTATCTGGCTCGGCAGGGGCCGTATTGTCTTTGACAGTGGCGACGTCATTGAGCACGGCCTTGGTATCATCCTGATTGACACGCGTTTTTTGACTGGTAAGTAACGCCGTATCCGACGGGGATGCTTCGCTCGCCAGTGCTTGAGCATTTCGCTTGAACAGTGCTCTGGTATAGACCGGAGAGGTTTCCGCTGCTTCAGCGGAGTGCCTGTCGGAGGGCGTGTAAGTATCGAGTTTCGCCTGCGCATTTGAAGTTGTGTCAGTCGCGCCAGCGCTCGCCGGCTGTACGGTCCTGTCGGCCATGACAGGTTTCTCGTTAGCGGCCATGAGACTGTCATATAGCCTGGCTGAGCGGATATTCATCGGGTGTCTCAGTGATCGGTGCGAAAAGTGATTGCGCCTGGTGAAACAGGAGAATAAATCTCAAGGCAAGCGATAACGGATGGAATGACAGTATTCATATAAATACGTCGGAAACTTGATGGAGCGATTGAGCGACTGTTTCTATTTTTCTGTTGTTTATTGATACTCGGGCTCAGGGTGCAATTATATTCCGGGCATTGTCCATCGGAAGAGCAGGTTCGCCTAGATATAATTTTCAATGTTGGCAAAAACCGGAGGATTAATCCTGTGCTGACCTTTTTTGTCCGACGCGCTAATCGTTACTGATATGCAAGCGGGGGCCTGCGGCGGGCCCCGTGACCACTCTTTACAGAGGCTGAAATCCAACGCCAGACGCAGCCTGGCATCCATAGGTTACAGCCTGATGTTGCAGGACTCGTCAGCCAAACACCCGAATCGGCGACCCCGCATGCCACGCCTGAATGTCTTCGATCATCTGCCCGTAGAAGGTCCGGTAGTTATTTTCGGTGACATAACCGATGTGCGGAGTTGCCAGCACGTTGTCCAGCGTGCGGAACGGGTGGTCGGCCGGCAGTGGTTCGATGTCGAAGACGTCCAGCGCTGCACCGGCGATTCTGCGCTGTTGCAGTGTGTCGATCAGCGCGGCCTGATCGATGATCGGGCCGCGTGACGAGTTGATCAGATAAGCCTCGGGCTTCATCCAGCTCAGCGCCTCTGCGTCGACCAGACCGCGGCTGCGATCGCTGAGCACCAGGTGCACCGACAGCACATCGGCCTGCTCGAACAGTTGCTGTTTGCTGACATGGGTGACGCCTGACTCGGCAGCCGCCTCTGGCGTCAGGTTCTGGCTCCAGGCAATGACCTTCATGCCGAATGCCTGTCCGTAGCGGGCGATCCACTTACCGATACTGCCCAGGCCGAGAATGCCCAGGGTTTTGCCATGCAGGTCGCTGCCCAGTCCGACCTGCCAATTGCCGGCACGCAACGAGTTGGCCTCGGCTACCAGGTTGCGGGTGATGCCCATGATCAGCGCCCAGGTCAGCTCCGGTGCCGCATGCTTATAGCTTTCGGTTCCGCACACGACAATGCCCTGACGCTTCGCCGCAGCGGTATCGATCGCCGCATTGCGCATTCCGCCGGTGACCAGCAGTTTCAGCGTCGGCAGTTGGCTGAGCAACGTCGCATCGAACAGGGTTCGCTCGCGCATCACGCAAATGATGTCGAAGCCTTGCAGGCGCTGCGCCATGGTCGATGTATCGGCAGGGTAGTCATGCAGAAAGCTGACTGTGCCCACTGAGTCGAGTACGGACCAGTCCACGACATCGCTGGCGACGTTTTGCCAGTCATCGAGTACCGCTATTTTCAATAGGGTCATTGTCTGAAGGCCTCTTGATGGGATTGTTTTTCAAGGCAAACGCTAGTTGAACAGGCTGGCGGCGATGTTGATCGAAAAACCCAGAATCGCGGTGTTGAACACAAAACAGATCAACGACTGGCCGAGCACGACCTTGCGCATTTCGCGCGTCGCTACGCCAACGTCGGAGGTTTGCACCGCGACGCTGAGGGTGAACGAAAAGTACAGGAAGTCCCAGTAATCGGGGTTCTTTTCACCGCCCACAAATGCCAGTGCGGGTTCTTTGCCTTTCCAGGTGTAGAACATGCGTGCGTAATGCAGGCTGAAGATCACGCCGATCATCAGCCAGGAGCCGATGACCGTCAGGCCGGTGAAGGCGTGGTGAAGCATCTTGGCGTCGTTGGAAAGGCCTTTGCTGTTGGCGATTTCAAAAATGATTGCGGCCAGGCTGGCCAGCGCCGCGACGCAGACTGTAACCAGAATGACGCCCGCGTTTTCGTCTTCCCTCATCGCAACTCGCCGAACATCGTCAGCGTCGCTGCGCAGCGTGCGGATGAAAATCATGATCAGATAAAGCCATACCCCCGTGTCCCAGCCAGTCAGCAGGCTCTGGGTCAGTGTCGAGTGAGGTATGAGCCAGGACCAGGCGATGCCTGCGGTCAGGCCGACCAGAGCGGCAAGGGTGAGGCGAGGGCGGGTACGGGCGAGATGGCGCATGCGGTCTAATCGTTACTGGACATTACCAGACAGTAGCATGCCGCTTCGGCAAGCCAAATTCGATTAAAAAAACGGCGCGCAAGGGGGTTGCGCGCCGTGTGCCAGCCAGAGAGTGAGCAGGCGGCGAGTCAACTGCGAGTGTCAGACCGATTCAACGCACCAGGCAAGGCTGCTTGTTATTGAATTTCCAGTCCGGGATCAGAAACTGCATGGCCACGGCGTCGTTACGCGCGCCCAGGCCCATGCCTTTATAGAGTTCGTGAGCCTTGGCCAACTGGTCCATGTCCAGCTCGACACCGAGCCCCGGTTTCTTCGGGACCTCGACCTTGCCACCGACGATTTGCAGTGGCGCCTTGGTCAGACGCTGGCCGTCCTGCCAGATCCAGTGCGTATCGATTGCGGTGATAGTGCCCGGTGCTGCAGCGGCGACGTGGGTGAACATCGCCAGGGAAATATCGAAATGGTTGTTGGAGTGCGAGCCCCAGGTCAGGCCCCACTCGTTGCACATCTGCGCCACGCGTACCGAGCCCTGCATGGTCCAGAAGTGCGGGTCGGCCAGTGGGATATCCACTGACTGCAACTGAATGGCGTGGCCCATTTCCCGCCAGTCGGTAGCGATCATGTTGGTAGCTGTCTTGAGGCCGGTAGCACGGCGGAACTCGGCCATCACTTCACGCCCGGAATAACCGTTTTCCGCGCCACACGGGTCTTCGGCGTAGGCCAGCACATGATGCTGATCGCTGCACAGGCGGATCGCTTCCTTGAGCGACCAGGCACCGTTCGGGTCCAGCGTAATGCGCGCCTCGGGGAAGCGTTCGGCGAGTGCGGTCACCGCTTCGATTTCCTGGTCGCCGCTCAGCACGCCGCCCTTGAGCTTGAAGTCCTGAAAGCCGTAACGCTGATGCGCGGCCTCGGCCAGGCGTACTACGGCCTCCGGTGTCAGTGCTTCTTCATGGCGGATACGGAACCAGTCATTATCGGCCTCGGGTTCGCTGCGGTAGGCCAGATCGGTTTTGCGCTGGTCGCCGACATAAAACAGGTAACCGAGCATTTCGACCTGATCGCGTTGCTGACCTTCGCCCAGCAATGCGGCAACCGGTACTTCCAGATGCTGGCCGAGCAGGTCGAGGAGCGCCGCTTCCAGTGCGGTGACCGCATGAATGGCAATGCGCAGGTCGAATGTCTGCAAGCCGCGGCCACCGGCGTCCCGATCGGCAAACGCCTTGCGTGCCTCGTTGAGGATCTTCTGGTAGGTGCCGATGCTGCTGCCGACGACCAGCGATCGCGCGTCCTCCAGCGTCTGGCGAATCAGCTCGCCGCCAGGTACTTCGCCCACGCCGACATGCCCGGCATTGTCCTTGAGAATGACCACGTTGCGAGTGAAGTAGGGGCCATGTGCGCCACTCAGATTGAGCAGCATGTCGTCATGGCCCGCCACGGGCACGACCTGCATCTCGGTAATGACGGGGGTCTTGCTGGTGATATTGGATTGCTGAATATTCATGACGGGTCCTTTAAACGTAAGGCCTTGAAAATATGACCGATGAAAAAGTGGCTGCGCATGTGTGTCAGTGGGTCGCCGGCGTCTGAATGGCGGCGACCGGTGTCGCGCCAGGCTTGGGGGTGTTGCGCGCGGCGAAAACAATGATCGCGGCAATGATCGACGTGGCTGTCAGGCCATACAGCCCACCCTGGATCGAGCCGGTGTGTTCTTCCAGCAGGCCGAAGGTGGTCGGTGCTACGAAGCCGCCGAGGTTGCCCACCGAATTGATCAGCGCGATGACCGCTGCGGCGATCCGTGCGTCCAGATAGGCCTGTGGGATCGGCCAGAACAGCGAAGAAGCCGACTTGAAACCCAGCGCTGCAAAGCAGATGGCAACGAAAGCGAAGATCGGGCTGCCGGTAGTCGACATGAACATCCCGGCAGCGGCAATCAGCAGGGCAATGGCTACCCAGGCCTGCTGGCGTTTCCATTTGGCGGACAGCGTGGCGAACACGTACATGCCGATGATCGACAGCAGCCACGGAATGGAGTTGAACATGCCGACTTCGAAGTCAGTCAGGCTGCCCATTTTGCGGATGATGCTCGGCAGCCAGAACGTCGCTGCGTAAATCGTCAGCTGGATGAAGAAGTAGATCAGGCAGAACAGAATGATCTGACCGTCCTTGAGCAGCTTGCCGATGGAAGCCTTGACCGGCGTCGCGGCTTCGCGAGCAGCCTGTTCGGCATCGATGGCGTTGACCAGCGCATCCTGTTCTTCGCGGGTCAGCCACTTGGCATCGTGCGGTTTGGAGTCCAGCCAGAACCAGACGAAGAAGCACAGACCGACCGAGAACATGCCTTCGATGAAATACATCCACTGCCAGCCTTTAAGGCCGAAACCGGTGATTTGCAGCAGCAGGCCGGACAACGGGCCCGAGATCAGCGAGGCAATGGCCGAGCCGCTGAGGAAGATGGCAATCGCCTTGCCACGCTCGACGCCAGGCAGCCAGCGGGTGAAGTAGTAGATCACGCCTGGAAAGAAGCCGGCCTCGGCCACACCGAGCAGAAAGCGCAGGATGTAGAAGTGGGTTTCGTTCTGGATGAAGGCCATGCAGGCGGCGACGATGCCCCAAGTGAGCATGATTCGCGTCAGCCAGATACGCGCACCGACTTTCTGCAGCAGGATGTTGGAAGGGACTTCGAAGAGGGCATAGCCGATGAAGAACAGTCCGGCACCCAGGCCGTAGGCTGCTGCGCCGATGCCCAGGTCATGCTCCATGTGCGAGCGCACAAAGCCGATGTTGACCCGGTCGATGTAGTTGACGATGAACATGATGACGAAAAGCGGCAGGACGTGACGTTTGACCTTCGATACGGCTGAATTCAGAGCCGAACCTGTGCCGTCGGCCATCCTGGAATTGGATGTGCTCACAGTTGAATCTCCCACTCGTTGTTTTTATGCGGGTATGTGCGAAGTGTGTCCTTCGCATTGTCGGTCATCATACAAGTAAATGGTGGTTGTGCAATCCCCTTGCGGTGACGATCTGCAAGATTACTAAACTCTGATCGGCTGTCGATGTGCAGGTGTGCAGGGGCTGTATGATGGTGTTAATTTAAAGTTTATGGCCAGTAAATACTGGGGTTTTAGATCGTGCGTATCCGTTGATGCCTGGTCGGGACCTTGAACGCAGTGGCTGATGGTAGGCGGTGTGGATGGACACAGGAACTTTGACAGTCGGGAATGACTTGTAATACAAGTAAGACAACTGTGCAGGGCGTTTAAATCCGGCTTTCAAACGCAACCAGCACGGCATTTGCGCTGCCACGGCCGTGATACGGCAGCTTAACCAGACAAGTCAGGATTCACTCACCATGCAAGAGCCCGCCGGTACTGCGCCCAAACGCCGTCAGCACAGCCTGGCCACTGATCTGGTCACCGAACTGAGCCAGCGCATCCTGCTCGGCAAGATCGCACCGGGTCAGAAGCTGCCGTCCGAGAACCAGATCGTTCGTGAGCACGGCGTCAGCCGCACCGTGGTGCGTGAAGCGATTTCCAAATTGCAGGCGTCCGGGCTGGTGGTGACCCATCACGGCATCGGTACGTTCGTGCTCGAGCGCAGTGACCAGACGGGACTGCGCCTCAAAGTCGAAACGGTATCCAGAGTGCGCGATATCATCGAACTGCGTATCGGCCTGGAAACCCAGGCCGTGGCGCTGGCGGCTGTGCGCCGCACCGATGAGCAACTGGCGGCCATGCGTCAGGCGCTGGACGACTATCAGGACCTGCTGGCCAACGACGACAGCTGCGTCGAGGCTGACAAACGCTTTCACATGCTGATCGCCGAAGCCACTGGCAATCCGTATTTTCTGGAGATCATGCAACACCTGGGCAGCGCGATCATTCCGCGCAGCCGCATCGCATCGAGCGAGCGCGCAGGCAACAACCTCGCGCATCAGGGCTATCTGGCCAACCTCGAACACGAAGCACTGCTCAGCGCCATTCGCCGCAAGGACCCGGATGCAGCGCGTGCGGCGATGTGGACACACCTGAGCAACAGCCGTGAGCGGCTGGTTCCGCTGGAGTAGATGCGAACAAGTTCGCTCCCACAGAAGCCCCCATGCTCAAGCGAAAGGCAAAATATAGGAGCGAACGTGTTCGCGAAAAGGCCCGTACAGTCGCAGAAGATTCGGCGCTCAAAACACCGCCTTCGCGAACAAGTTCGCTCCCACAGAAGCCCTCCATGCTCGAGCGTACGGCAAAAATGCAGGAGCGAACGTGTTCGCGAAAAGGCCCGTACAGCCGCAGAAGATTCGGCGTTCAAAACACTGCCTTCGCGAACAAGCGAAGCGTCGCCCGGTTCGCTCCTACAGAAGCCTGGCGCCCCCGGTATCGACGATACAAGGGAGGCGGTTGCGTACTACGGTGTTGCGTTCAGCACGCCGAGCATCACTTGGGTCTGCCACTCGAAATACGGGTTGAACGTCAGGCGCGCATGGATCTTGCCCGGTTCGGTGTAACCCCAGTCCGAATACCATACCGGCTCGCCTGCCATGCACTTGGCGGTGTCCGGCGTGCTCTGGCCGTTCCAGCAGATACGCTGGCTGCCGGATACGCCGTAAAGCGGGTTGTCCGCTGAAAAAAGCAGGCCCATGTGTGAAAAGCGGCTGATGCGGTATTCCGGCAGGTAGTCCTTGCGCACCTCGACGCGCGGCGTATTGGCAGCGCGGGCGGGCAGGTCGCCGTACCAGATCAGGCGACTGGCGGGATTGCTGAAGCGCTGGCTGAAATTATCCAGCACGTAATCAGTGTCGAGTACTGAATCGTGCTCGGCGATGGCGATGAATACCGGCTTGTCATAGCGACGCTGATGCAGGCGGTCCTGGGCCAGCGCGCTGCTGCGATAGAACTGGGCAAAACCATTGGTGGGCATGTTCATGTAGCGAACCGGCGTCTGCATTGGGCGCAGGCCTTGGTTCGGCGCGGCGAGCCAGGGGCGTGCCCAGCCGATCCACGGGGTCAGCCAGGCATAGCCGCTGTTGGAGCGAAATGCCGGCGAGAACAAGAGCAGCCCGGCGATTTCGTCATGCCCATAGGCGTAATCAAGGACCAGATTGGCACCGGTCGAAAAGCCTCCCAGATAGACCTTCGGCACTTCACGAGCGAGCAGTTGCGCCTGTTCGCGCACCACGCGCTGCCACTGTTCGAGGCGCACGTCGAGCATGTCTTCGGGCTTGGTGCCGTGCCCCGGCAATAAAACGGTTCGGACCAGATAACCCTGAGCGGCAAGCATCTGTGCAACGTCATGAAACGACCACGCCGAATCCCCCAGGCCATGCACCAGCAGTACGCCGCCCTTGGGTGTCCCGCTCGGGGTCCACTGGCGTGGCGCGTTCCAGTCCAGCTCGGCCTGGTGGTCGGCGGTCTGAAAGTTGCGCTGGTTGCGAATCAGCTCGAGGGTCTGCTGACGGTAGTCTTCAAAGCGTTGTTTCGGCTCATCGCTTTCCGCCATTGACGTGCAGGCTTGCAGGGTCAAGAGCGACAGCAGGCTGGCGAGTCGGAATTTGATCAAAAGGGGGCCTGTGCGCACATATATGAGGGTTCAGAAGGTCGACGCGGGCACTCTGCCATGTACGTCGCGCCCGTGACTACTTTCAGGCACACTCGGGCGTTCTATAACTTCAACAAAATGTATCCATATGCCCAAGCATTGCAAGCCTCGCCACGCGCCTGGAGTCGTTCATGTTCGCCCTTGATCGAGCGCTGGCCCAGGACATCGTCGACCGGGCCATGGCCATCCTGCCGTACAACGTCAATGTCATGGATTACCTGGGCATTATCATCGGCAGCGGTGATGCCGAGCGATTGTGTACCCGTCATGAAGGCGCGCAGCGAGTGCTGGCCAACCGGCAGGTGGTGGAAATCGATTCTCTGGCAGCGTCACAGCTCGGGGGTGTCAAGCCGGGTGTCAACCTGCCGCTGATGCTCGATCATCAACTGGTGGGCGTGCTCGGCATCACCGGCGAGCCGGACGAAGTGCGGGTGTATGGCGAACTGGTCAAGATGACTGCCGAGATGCTCATGGAACAGCGCCGCCAGCAGGCTGACCTTCAATGGCGGGCGCAGCGCAGCGAAGACCTGCTGGCTCGCCTGCTGTTGCCGGATTGTCCCGACAGCCTGGTGGATGAAGCGCGACAGCTGGGTTTGCAGCCGCACATGGCGCGTCAGGTGGTACTGCTCCAGTTTGCCGAGCAGGGGCTGGCTGCCAGCCAGGTTGCCAAATGGCTCGGCACGCGCTACGCCGACAGCTGGTGCGTGCTGCGTGAGCCCACCTTGCTGTACTGGTGCCGCGCCACGGGCAAGGAGCGTGACGATGCGCTGCTGCTCAAGCAGTTCGATGAACACCACTGGCCAGTGCTGCGTATGGCCACTGTGGCGCAATCGAAGGATCTGCCCACCCTGCGCCAGGCCTGCGCGGCAGCGCGGGATCTGCTCGACTACGCCAGCCAGGCAAGGCCGGCACAACGCCTGCTGCGTCTTGACGCCTATCGGCTGCCGGTGCTGTTCTGGCGTTATCGTCATGACTGGCTGGCCGAGAACGTCGCCGAGCCGATGGAGCGTCTGCACACGCATGCACAACTGCTCGACACCTTATGCAAATGGTTCGAGTACAGCGGCGAAAGCCAGGCGTGCGCTGAAGCGCTGGGTATCCATCGCAACAGCCTGCGCTACCGGCTGGAGAAGATTGGCGAGCTGACGGGTTGCGATCCTTACAAAACCGATGACCTGCTGCGCCTGTACCTGGGGGCGCAGATGATCACCGGTCACACCTGAAGCCGGGTTTTGTTCAAACGCCCGATGACGACCGCAGATCATTGTGCGAACGGCAGGCGGAGAACACGGTTTTGAGTGAGAGCATGCGAGATACCGGATCTGGAGAACAACAATGAAAATCGTCATCGCCCCCGACTCGTTCAAGGACAGCCTCAGCGCCCAGGCAGTTGCCGACGCGATCGCCAGTGGTCTGGCCGAGGTCTGGCCGCACGCCGAACTGATCAAATGCCCGATGGCAGATGGCGGGGAGGGCACCATCGAGGCGCTGCTGGCTGCCTGCAATGGTGAACTGATGAGTGCCAGCGTCAGCGGTCCGCTTGGCGCCCCGGTCAATGCTCAGTGGGGCTGGCTGGCGGAGAGCAGGACCGCAATCATCGAAATGGCCATGGCCAGTGGCTTGCAACTGCTGACCCTGGCACAACGCGACGCCTGTGTGACCAGCACGGAAGGCACCGGTCAGCTGATCTCGGCGGCGCTGGATGCAGGAGCCCGTCGGGTGATCCTGGCCATCGGCGGCAGCGCAACCAATGACGGCGGCAGTGGCATGCTTTCAGCCTTGGGCGCGCGCTTTCTGGATGCCGACGATCAGACTCTGGCGCCGGGTGGACTTGCGCTTGCCGACCTGGCGCGTATCGATCTGAGCGGCTTCGATCCACGCTTGTCTGACGTGTGCGTCGAGATCGCCGCCGACGTCGATAATCCACTCTGCGGGCCGAATGGCGCCTCTTCTATCTTCGGCCCGCAAAAAGGCGCATCGCCTGAGCAGGTCATGGCGCTGGACGCTGCGCTCGGCTGTTTTGCCGACCATACGGCTCAGGTTCTCGGCCAGGACTTGCGCGACAGTCCTGGCAGCGGCGCGGCCGGAGGCATGGGCTTTGCCGCCAAGGCCTACCTGAAGGCCTCGTTTCGTGCCGGCGTGGAAGTGGTGGCCGACCTGACCGGGCTGGAACACGCGTTGATCGGTGCCGATCTGGTCATCACCGGCGAAGGCCGTTTCGACGCGCAAACCCTGCGCGGCAAGACGCCGCTTGGCGTTGCGCGAGTCGCCCGGCGTCGGCAAGTGCCGGTGATTGTGCTGGCGGGAACCCTGGGCGAAGGCTACGAGCAGCTGTATGCGCAAGGCATCGGCGCCGCCTTTGCTCTGGTCAGCGGACCGATGAGCCTTGAGCAGGCCTGCCGCGATACCCGCCGCCTGTTGCACGAGCGTGCGCGTGACGTGGCGCGTCTCTGGCAGATGGCTTCGGGCCGTTGATGATCGCGCTGTGATCAACGGCAGCAGCCTGGCAATCGGCTGTTATTTTGACTAAGCCTGCGAATGTTCACTGGACGTGCTAAAGAATTGCCTGATCAGGGCGATATGCTATCGGTTGTCTGACAACTTCGAGTCGGACACCGTCCTCCAAAAAAATATAAAGAGCTCTGGTCATGAATCTACGCAAACTCACTATCGCTCGTCGTGCCGGTCTGGGTTTTACTCTCATTTCCCTGTTGGTGGCATTGCTGGGGTGGTTTGCGCTGGCACAGATGTCGACCATTCGCCAGAGTGAGGTGGCGGTGGAGACCAACTGGCTGCCCAGCATGCGAGTGGTCAACGATATCCGCGAGATCATGCTGCGCATTCGGACCATTTCCCTGCGCATGGCGCTGGACACCGATCTTGCGAGCATTCCGACCTACCGTGGTCAGCTCGACGTACGTCTGGGCGATCTGGACAAGAAGCTGGCCATTCTCAAGACCTTTGTCGACACCCCGGAAGAGAAGTCGCTGACCGACCAGTTCATGGTGACCATGGGCCAATACCGCAGTGCGCTGGACCGCTCATTTGTACTGGCTGGCCAGGGCGATAGCGTCGGACTGAACAAGCTGCTGCTGGTCGACATGAAGCAGATCGTCGACGGTTCCGGCAAGCAACTCGGTGATCTGGCCGACTTTTATGTCACCAGGGTCGATGCGGAAGGCAAGTCCGCCGAAGCCCAGTACGGTAAGTCGCGCGATATCGTCATTATCTTCGTGGTGATTGCCGCGCTGTGCACCATCGGCCTGGCACTCTGGCTGACCCGCAGCATCGTCGGTCCTCTGCAACGCGCGGTCACCGCCGCCGAGCAGGTTGCCAACGGCGACCTGACCCATACCATCGAGGTCGATGGCGAAGACGAAGTCACCCGGCTGTTGCGTGCCCTGGCGACGATGCAGATCAATCTGCGTGAAGCGATGCGCCACATCGGCAGTTCGGCCACGCAACTGGCATCGGCCGCCACCGAGCTCAACTCGGTCACCGAAGACAGCTACCGCGGGCTGAACCAACAGAATGCGGAGATCGATCAGGCCGCCACGGCGATCAACGAAATGACCTCGGCAGTAGAAGAAGTTGCGCGTAATGCCGTGTCCACATCGGACGCCTCAAACCAGTCCAGCACCTCGGCGCTGGCGGGCCAGACGCGGGTGATCGAGACGGTGCAGTCGATCCAGACGCTGACCGACAACGTGCAGGCCACCTCGACGCTGGTGCAAAACCTTGCCAATCAGTCGCAGGATATTGGCAAAGTGCTGGACGTGATCCGCTCGATTGCCGAGCAGACCAACCTGTTGGCACTCAACGCCGCCATCGAGGCGGCACGGGCAGGCGAGTCGGGCCGCGGTTTCGCGGTGGTGGCGGACGAAGTCCGGGCATTGGCGCATCGCACCCAGCAGTCGACCCTGGAAATCGATTCGATGGTCAGCGCCATGCGCAGCGGTTCGGCGCAGGCACTCGACTCGATGAACACCAGCCGTGACCGGGCCGACTCGACGTTGGCACTGGCCAAGGGCGCGGGTGAGTCCTTGAGCGAAATCACCTCGTCGATCAACCAGATCTCCGAGCGCAATCTGGTGATTGCCAGCGCGGCTGAAGAGCAGGCGCAAGTGTCGCGTGAAGTTGATCGAAACATCGTCAACATTCGCGATCTGTCCATGCAGTCGACTCAGGGCGCCAACCAGATCAGTGCGTCGAGCCATGAATTGTCGCGTCTGGCCGCTGACCTGAATCAGGTGGTCTCACGCTTCAAGGTGTAAAACCCTACATTGATACAGGTTGTGTCCGCTTGCCGACGATCGACCGGACGCGCATTATGCCCTCGGTCGAAATGACCTCCGGTACAGTCTGGGCACAACCTTATCGAAGGGGGCGGCATCGCTTCATGAATAACAATAATCAAACCTTCAGCAGTTGGCTGCGCTCGCCAGCCCATCACCAGTGGCTGGCCCTGGAAGGCAATCGTCTGTTGACCTTCGCCAAGGCCTCCAGACTGGACAACGGCTTTGGCAGTCTTGATGACTACGGTCGGCTGATGGTCGGTGCCACCGCAGGAACCATGAACACTGCGCGCATGACCCACTGTTTTGCCATGGCCCATGCGCAGGGCATTCCCGGTTGTGCTGCGCTGGTCGATCACGGTATCGCCGCGTTGCAAGGCCCGTTGCACGATGCCGAACATGGCGGCTGGTTCAGCGCCGCGCTCGAAGACGGCGGCAAGACCGACAAACAGGCTTATCTGCATGCGTTCGTTGCCTTGGCGGCCAGTTCCGCCGTGGTGGCGGGGCGGCCTGGGGCGCAGGCATTGCTGTCCGACGTCATCCAGATCATCCAGACGCATTTCTGGAGCGAGCAGGAAGGCGCCATGCGTGAGTCGTTCGCGCGGGACTGGAGCAATGAAGAGACCTACCGCGGTGCCAACAGCAACATGCACAGCACCGAAGCTTTTCTCGCGCTCGCTGATGTGACCGGCGACGCGCAGTGGCTCGACCGGGCGCTGAGCATCGTCGAGCGGGTTATCCACGAGCATGCCGGTGCCAACAATTTTCAGGTCGTCGAGCATTTCACCCAGGACTGGCAGCCGCTGGCCGATTACAACCGGGAAAACCCGGCCGACGGTTTCCGGCCCTTCGGCACCACGCCGGGGCATGCTTTCGAGTGGGCTCGGCTGGTGTTGCATCTGGAGGCTGCACGCCGTCAGGCCGGACGCGCCAACCCCGAATGGTTGCTGGACGACGCCCGCCAACTGTTTGCCAATGCCTGCCGGTACGGTTGGGATGTCGACGGTGCCCCGGGCATCGTTTACACCCTCGACTGGCAGAACCAGCCGGTAGTCCGTCATCGTCTGCACTGGACTCACTGCGAAGCGGCCGCTGCTGCTGCCGCATTGCTGCAACGTACCGGCGAGCAACAGTATGAAGACTGGTATCGCTGTTTCTGGGAGTTCAACGAGACACTGTTCATCGATCACGAACATGGCAGTTGGCGCCATGAGCTGAACGAGCGCAACGAGCCCAGCGCAGACATATGGCCCGGCAAGCCGGACCTTTATCACGCCTATCAGGCCACGTTATTGCCGGTGTTGCCGCTGGCACCTAGCCTGGCCAGCGCCCTGGCGGGGCTGGAATGAACGGCTAGCGTCTGTTGAGCTTGAGATCGGAAGTCAAAGCGCAGGGATGCGTTTGTCGGTCAGGCGGATGATCTGCCTGGCCAGGAAGCTTCCGGTCAGGATCACGCCGAACAGGCGCAAGGTCTGCATCGCCAGCACGAAGCCGACGTCGGCATGCGTATCGATGGCAATAATGGCCATGGTGTCCAGGCCGCCCGGGCTGGTCGCCAGGTATACCGAGAGATAATCCTTGCCCATCATCACCGCAATCAGCCAGGCCGACACAGCACAGAGCACGATCAACAGCAGTGAGGCCAGAATCATCATCGGCAGTCGTCTCCAGACGTATTGCACCGTTGGCCGGTCGAAACGCAGGCCGACGTAGCAGCCGATGGCACCGTAAGCGATGGGCAGCAACCAGGCTGGAACGCTGATCTGCATCACACCACTCAGTTGCAGCGCGCCGCCGAGCATCAGCGGCACCAGCAGGGCACCTGCCGGGAGACGCGAGCCGAGTGCCACGCCTGCGGCAATCACCGCCAGGCTCAGCGCCAGATCGACAAGGTCAAGGCTGGGCAAGACCGCCGCACTGCTGTGCAGGGCCGCAGCGGAATCCGGGGTGCCGATGAAATGGCTGACCAGCGCGCCGATGGTGACCACGCAGACCACGCGCACATATTGCATGGTGGCGACAATGCGTGAGTCGGCACCGTAATCTTCGGACATCGCGACCATCGCCGAGGCCGCGCCCGGTGACGTGCCCCAGGCTGCCGTGTTGCTCGGAATGCCGGCAAAGCGCACCAGCACCAGTCCAACTGCCGCGCTCAGCACCACCGTGAGGATGGTCGCCAGGAGCATGACATGCCATGAATGAAGGGCGGTGAGCAGCACACTGACCGACATGGCATGCGCGATCAGCACGCCGACCGTGCCCTGACCGAGTTGAAAGGCCCGCTTGGGCATGCGGATGCTGGCACCTGATACGCCAAAGCCTATGGCGACCAGCATCGGCCCGAGGAACATCGCAGCAGGCATATCGAACAGTTTGAGCAGTTGCCCGGCAATGCCGGCCATCAGGATCAGACCCGCCCATTGAGTCAGCGGGGAAAGGGAGGAAAGCGAAAAGCGTGAAGCGTTTGACAAGGACGTTCTCCTTGATTGGGGTGAATCACATGCACACAGTATCGACTTCCCAACCCATCAAGTCTATTTTCTAATAATCATGAATTGATAACTTTGGTTGATAGATATGGACCTGCGCGATCTCACCTATTTCGAAACCATTGCCGAGCTGGGGCATCTCGGACGTGCTGCGGAGAAGCTAAATCGCAGCCAGCCAGCGCTGACCAAGAGCATTCAGCGCCTCGAGGAGTCATTCGGAACGCGACTGTTTCAACGTGACGGCCGAAGGATCAAGCTGACGCCCGTGGGCGAGTTGCTGCAGGCGCGCGGCAAGGAGTTGCAGCAAAGCATTGCCCAGACCCAGCGCGAGGTGCGGGATTTCGCCAGTGGCATGGTGGGCAACATTCGGGTCGGCTGCGCCGCGACGATGGCGGAATATTTGATGCCGAAACTGACGTCCGCCTTGTTGCAGCGCACCCCGGACGTCACCTTGAAACTGGTGATAGGTCAGGATGACCTGTTGCGCGAATCATTGCGCTCCGGTCAACTGGACATGATCATTTGCGCGCTGGCGCCCGACAGTGAAGACGTCACCAGCTTTGCCATACTCAGGGACGAAGCCGTTGTGGTCGCCAGCAAGAATCATCCGATCTTCAAGCCGTCGTTGAAAATGAGTGACCTGTGCGCGTATCGCTGGGTACTGCCGCCTGTGAGTGTTTCATCGCGCAAATGGCTGGACGCAACCTTCGCTGCTCATGGCCTGCCGCTGCCGACGGTGCAGATCGAAGCGAACTCGATCTCGCTGTTGCCGGGGCTGATTGCCCGCAGCAACCTGTTGAGCTTCATTGCCCGCGAGTCGCTGGAGTTCGGCAAGACCATGCAGCACCTGCGTGAAGTGCCGCTGGAGCAAACCATCCTCAAACGCACCATTGGTGTGACGTTGCGCAAGGGCGGTTACCTGTCACCCGCAGCAGAAGGCATGTTGCAGATGCTGCGCGATAACGGCGGGGACTTTCTGGGGTGGGGCTGACCGCACCGGTCAGCCGCTTGTGGGCAGGGCCTGAAAGCCACTCAGGTACTTTGCCAGCGCCTCTGCACCCAGCTCCACGGTTGAGCTGGTGCCCGCCCAGCTGCAGGCGAGCATCAGGTTACGCGGCAGGTCGAAGTCTTCAACCGTAAACCCATTGGCGTCGAGACCGTTTTCATCGTGGGGAACCAGTTCGCGCAGCGACGCCACCGGTTCAAAGTACGCCCACACTGGCTTGTTCAGTGCGACCGCCATACCGACTTCGAAGGCCGTGCCCGAATCCGGCTCCAGGCCACGGAACACGTTGAGGTTGACCAGCATCGCTGAGCAGCGGTGGATCATCGCGACATTCATCGAGTAAATCTGCTGTGCGGTTTCATGCGCTGTTCGTCCGTGCGTGACCTCATTGTCAAACGGGTACAGACCCTCAAGTCCGTGTGCGGCGCACAGAGCCTTCAGATAGCGTCCATGTTCCACGGCATCGGTCCTGAACACGTCGAAGCCTGCGAGATAAACCAGTGGCGCGTGCATATTCGTCTCTCGGCTGCAGATGTTGTCGCGCCGATTCTAAGGCCGACCGTCTGCCCGCGATACATGCCATTGATCGGTCGAACACGATCAGCAGGCGTTTGCACTGGAATCTGTACGGATAACCAGTATCCTTGTTCAGTCTGCTCATTTGTCATGTGAACGCTGGCCTTGAATACTTCGCCCCTCGACAATCCGTTTTACTACCTGGAAAACTTCCGTCAGGTCCTTGACTGGATTGCCCGGCGCTACGATGACCTGCTCGACGCAACCGAGCGCCGCTTCATCAGCGAGTTTGCCGAGCTGCCGGTCCCCGCCCAGGGGTTGCTGGTGCGCATGGTGATGCGCAAGGGTGTGTTGTTTCGGGCCAGCAAACTCGGTTATGTCGAGATTGGCGACCCTCACGACGCCGTATTGCCGCTGCTGGCGCGGGAGTGGGTCGACATCGCTCCGCCACTGGGCCTGAGCGAGTTGTTCCAGCTGCTGCGTCGGGATGAGTTGAGCCACTGCTTCAAGGACCACGCGGTCAAGGGCCCTGAGCGCAAGCAGGATTGGTTCGAGCGCCTGCAGCCCATGTACCCGTCGCCGCAGTCCCTCGAACAATGGCATCCGACGTTGCCCGACGCCGTGTTCGGCCTGAAGATCATGCCGCTGTGTGATCGCCTGCGCTTGCTGTACTTCGGCAATCTGTACCAGGAATGGTCTGAATTCGTGCTGGCTGACCTGGGTATCTACCGCTACGAAAAAGTCGAGTTTTCGCTGGAGTCGCGTGGCATCAACGAGCGTGCGGATATCGATGTGTGCCTGCAATTGCATGCCTGTCGTGAAGCGCTGGAAGCCTGCCTGGAACTGCATGCGCTGGCCGAGCGGGTCATTGCCATCGAATGCGGCAACCCGTGGTTGCTCATGCGTCGTGGCAAACTGCTGTTTCGTATCGGGCAACAGGCCGAGCGCATGCAGGACTGGCCTCTGGCGATGGCGGTGTATCGTCAGTCGAGTTACCCCGGCGCGCGTTCAAGGCAGATCCGCGTGCTGGAGCGCAACGCCGAGTACGCAGCGGCGCTGGCGCTGGCGGAGCAGGCCCGTCTCGCTCCGGAAAGTGATGCCGAGGTCCAGCACCTGTCACGCGTCTTGCCACGCCTGCAACGCAAGCTTGGCCTGACTGCCGCGCGCAAGCGCACGGTGCGGGCCATTGCGCGGCTGGACGTGCAGGTCACGCCAGTGTCGGGCATGAGTGTCGAGCGTTTGATACGCCTGCACCTCGAAGAAGAGCAGGGCGGGGAGGTGCATTACGTCGAGAATGCGCTGATCAATTCACTGTTCGGGCTGCTGTGCTGGCGAGCCATTTTCGCGCCTTTGCCGGGTGCATTCTTTCATCCGTTTCACAGTGCGCCGAGTGACCTGTACAGCCCTGACTTTTATCAGCGCAGAGCATCGTTGTTCGATGCCTGTCTGACGCAACTGGAGTCTGATGAATACCTGACAACCATTCGTGAGCATTTTGAGAGCAAATACGGTCTGCAATCACCCTTTGTATTCTGGGGAGCACTGACGCCGGAGCTTCTGGAACAGGCGCTTCATTGCCTGCCGGCAGAGCACTTGCTTCGCTGGTTTCGTCGGCTGTTGCAGGACATAAAAGCCAACCGGACCGGGATGCCCGACCTGATCCAGTTTTTTCCGGAGCAGCGTCGTTATCGAATGATCGAGGTCAAGGGGCCGGGTGACCGCCTCCAGGACAACCAACTGCGCTGGCTGGACTTCTGTGCCGAGCATGGCATGCCGGTGGAGGTGTGTTACGTGCAATGGGCGACTGACGACAGTGCCTGCGTCAGTAGCGACCTGTCAGATCATCAAGGGGCCTTGTGCCCGTCCTGAGTGTCCTGATGATCCGCATCATGGGGCTGTTTCGAATCATGAGGCTTGTCGTCCGCGCTGCCGTTCTTTCCCGGCAAGGGGTCCATGCCTTTGGTGCCGGGGCTTGTGCCTGGTGCGCCGGGGCTGGTGCCGTCGACGTTCTTTTCCATTCCGGTGCCCGGGACTTTCGGACCGTCGCTGACCGGGTTGGTCGGTCCGGTCGAACCTGCAAGCGCACTGGTCGCCGACAGGGCCAAAAATGTCGCCAGGCTTATCGCCCCCAATCTATTCCTGATCATGGTGCAAACTCCGTGAGTACTTTGATCGAAACAGTACGTTGACTGAAACTGTGCCGCGAGAAGGGTAGACCCGCGGGCAGGGCATGGTCCTACCCGCGTAAGACGCCTGATTACTGAGTCTTGGTCTTTTCAGTGGTGGTGCTCTTGTCGTGCGTACCGTGTGTCGTCTTGTTGTCGTGCTTCATCGAACGCTCGGCTGCCGCTTCCTTGCTTTCAGCTTGCGCGCCTGGAGTCTCGGACGAGGTGCGGTCCATCGGCTGGGTATTGGTGCCCGGCAGTTTGGTCGCATTCTTGTTGATCGGGGTTTCAGGGGTGGTGGTCGACTCGGCAAAGGCGGCACCCGAAGCTACAGCCATCAGGCCAGCAAGAGTCAGGGCAGTCAGTTTGGTCTTGATCATGATGATTACTCCGTTGTTTTAAAGTACTCACGTTGGTCATTGGCCAGTGGCCATAGGTGCCGTCGAACCCGACGAACGGTAGATATGTTCGATGCATCAAGGCTTACGCCGTTGCTGTCCGCCGTGAGAGTCATCGCGCGCCCTTTTCGGTCATTCACGCCCCCCTTAACGCCGTCGACAGCGAAGTTTTAAGTTGATTTAGCTATAACTTGACCACTCGGTCATTTACAAAGCTTCTTAAAATCACACTTTCTTACATTTTTATAACGAAGCGGGCATTCCGCTACCTGATGAGTGGTGGCAGAAGGCTATTTGGGCTTGCGGGTCGAAAATGTCCCGTAAACATTGGGTTTGGAAGGGGTTTTCGTAGCTGGCGACGTAGGAAATCACTTACAAAAAAGTTCCCCTAACGACACGATTCGTTGGATTGTCATTAAACAGCAACATTTGAGGTTTTAAATCCGCCTCGGGCCTCCTTAAGTGGACCACCACACAATCTCCTGGACTGAGGTATTACCGTGATTCTGCTGACTAAAAAACGCTTGTCGCTTCTGATCGCATCGCTGTGCCTTAGCGGTGTGGCTCACGCGACTGATGTAACAGGCGCTGGTTCGAGTTTCGTCTACCCGGTTATTTCGGCGTGGTCCCAGGACTACAGCAAGAGCAAGGATAACCGTATCAACTATCAGTCCATCGGTTCGGGTGGTGGTATTGCCCAGATCAAGGCTGCGACCGTTGACTTCGGTGCATCCGACGCCCCGATGTCTGCAGAAGATCTGCAGGCCGGCGGCCTGGGTCAGTTCCCAAGCGTGATCGGCGGTATCGTGCCGATCGTCAACGTCGAAGGCGTCGAAAGCGGCGAGCTGAAGCTGGACGGTCCAACCATCGCCAAGATCTTCATGGGCGACATCAAGAAGTGGAACGACCCGGCAATCACTGCGCTGAACTCGGGCGTCAAACTGCCTGATACCGCAATCACCGTCGTTCACCGTTCGGACGGTTCGGGCACCACGTACAACTTCACCAACTACCTGAGCAAAGTCAGCCCGGAGTGGAACGAGAAGCTGAAGTTCGGTTCGACCGTGCAGTGGCCAGCAGGCGTGGGCGGCAAGGGTAACGAAGGTGTTTCGGCCTACGTGAAGCAGATCAAGGGTTCGATCGGCTACGTCGAGTACTCCTACGCAACCACCAACAAACTGTCCTACACCCAGTTGAAAAACGCTGCCGGCAAATTCATCAAGCCTGACGCCAAGGCATTTGCTGCCGCCGCCGACACTGCCGACTGGGCAAGCGCCAAAGACTTCAACCTGATCATGACCAACGCGCCGGGTGAGGCTGCATGGCCGATCACCGCGACCACCTGGATCATCATGTACAAGAAAGCCAAGAACGAAGAGAAAAGCACGGCTGCTTTCGACTTCTTCAAGTGGTCCCTGGAAAACGGCCAGAAGCAGGCCGAGAAACTGGAATATGTAGCGTTGCCGAAATCGCTGGTTGATCGCGTGGAAAGCTACTGGAAAACGGAATTCACCAAGTAAGTGATTCAACCCGTACCACCCCTGTCATCAGCCGCGATATCGGCTCGGTGACAGGGGCTTTTCCTTGCGAGTGGCCTCAACATGACTGAAAACACCCAATACCTGTCCGCTAACGTCTCCGCTGGTGAGTCCGAGGGCGAGAAGCGCGCCAAACGGGATCATCGTCATGACCTGTGGTTCAAGCGTTCATTGCAGGCTGCAGCGATGCTGGTGCTTGCTTTGCTGGGTTGTATTGCCTTGTCGACCCTGTGGGGCGGCAGTCTGGCATTCCAGACTTTCGGGTTTGGCTTTCTGACCAGTACCGAGTGGGACGTGAACGCCGGCAAGTTTGGCGCTCTGGTTCCGATCTACGGCACCCTGGTGACCTCTTTTCTGGCTTTGCTGATCGCCGTACCGGTGAGTTTCGGCATTGCAATCTTTCTTACCGAAGTGGCGCCGCCCTGGTTGCGCATGCCGATCGCCTCGGCCATCGAGCTGCTGGCCGGTATCCCTTCGATCATCTACGGCATGTGGGGGCTGTTCGTCTTCGGCCCGTTCATGGCTGAACACCTGTCGCCGTGGATCACCGAAAACCTTGGCGCACTGCCGCTGATCGGTCCGATGTTCCAAGGGCCGCCGTTGGGTATCGGCATGCTGACAGCCGGTATCGTACTGGCGATCATGATCACGCCGTTCATTACCTCGGTGATGCAGGAAGTCTTCCGCACCGTGCCCGTGGCCCTCAAAGAGTCGGCCTATGCACTGGGCGGTACAACCTGGGAAGTGGTCTGGGATATCGTGCTGCCGTACACCCGATCGGCCGTGGTCGGCGGTGTGTTTCTGGGGCTGGGGCGCGCGCTCGGCGAAACCATGGCGGTAACCTTCGTACTGGGCAACGCGCATCAGTTCTCGGCTTCGCTGATGATGCCGAGCAGTTCGATCGCTTCGGTGATCGCCAACGAGTTCAACGAGGCTTACACCGACTTGCACCGTTCGGCACTGATCGCCCTTGGCTTCCTGTTGTTCGTCGTCACCTTCATCGTGCTGGCCCTTGCACGCCTGATGCTGTCGCGCCTTTCGCGTAAGGAGGGGTTATGAGTAAGGATGTGACCGGCAGCGAGCACCTGTATCGGGTCCGCAGCATCAAGAACAAGATTGCGATGGTGCTCAGCTGTGGTGCCACTGCCTTCGGCCTGCTGTGGCTGGTGTGGATTCTGCTGACCACTATCATCAAGGGCATCGACGCGCTCAACCTGCAACTGTTCACCGGCATGACTCCGCCGCCTGGTACCGAGGGTGGACTGGCCAACGCGTTCTACGGCAGCGTGCTGATGTCCGGCATCGGCCTGCTGATCGGTACGCCGATCGGCCTGATGGCCGGCATCTGGCTGGCCGAGTTTGCCCGCTACACCAAACTGGGCAACGCCGTGCGCTTCATCAACGACATCCTGCTGTCGGCACCTTCGATTGTGCTCGGTCTGTTCGTCTACACCGTCGTGGTACTGCCACTCAACGCGGTGACAGGCCATCAGGTGGGCTTTTCAGCGATTGCCGGTGCGCTGGCGCTGGCATTGCTGGTGATCCCTGTGGTGGTGCGTACCACTGACGAGATGATGCAACTGCAACCCTCGACCATGCGTGAAGCTGCGCTGGCGCTGGGTGTGCCGCAATGGAAGCTGACCCTGCAAATCGTCCTTCGCGCGGCCAAGGCTGGTGTGGTAACCGGCGTATTGCTCGCATTGGCACGCATCACCGGCGAAACCGCGCCGCTGCTGTTCACCGCTTTCGGCAACCAGTTCTGGAGCAGCGATCTGCTCAAACCCATCGCCAGTGTTCCGGTGGTGGTTTTCCAGTACGCCATGAGCCCGTTCGATGACTGGCACTCCCTGGCATGGGCCGGTGCGCTGGTCATGACGTTGTTCGTACTGATACTGAGTCTGCTGTCTCGCTTAATTCTTCTGCGCAATAGGGCGTCCTGATGAACAACCTTTCCCTGGCCAACGAAAAAACCAAGATCCAAGTGCGCGGTCTGGAGTTTTTCTACAACAACCAGAAGTCGTTGAAGTCCATCGACATGACCATCCCCGAGAAGCGCATCACGGCGATCATCGGCCCGTCGGGTTGCGGTAAATCGACCCTGCTGCGCGTCTTCAACCGCATCTACGCGATGTACCCGAAGCAGGAAGCGCGTGGTGAAGTGCTGCTCAATGGCGAAAACATCCTGGCCCCAGGTTATTCGATGAACCGCCTGCGCAGTCATGTGGGCATGGTGTTCCAGAAGCCGGTGCCGTTCCCGATGTCGATCTACGACAACATTTCCTACGCCATCAAACATCACGAAAAACTATCGCGTCGGGAAATGGAAGATCGCGTCGAGCAGGCCCTGCGTGGCGCGGCCTTGTGGGACGAGGTCAAGGACAAGCTCAAGCAGAGCGCGACCGGTCTGTCCGGCGGTCAGCAGCAGCGTCTGTGCATCGCCCGTACCATCGCGCTGCGTCCTCAGGTATTGCTGCTTGACGAGCCGACCTCCGCGCTCGATCCGATCTCGACTGGTCGTATCGAACAGCTGATCACCGAGCTTAAAGAGCAGTTCACCGTGATCATCGTGACTCACAACATGCAGCAGGCGGCGCGTTGCTCCGACTACACCGCCTTCATGTTCATGGGTGAACTGATCGAGCACGGCGACACCGATACCATCTTCACCAAGCCCTCCAAGACCCAGACCGAAGATTACATCACTGGTCGTTTCGGCTGATCATCCGGCCAGGGCGGGCGCTTCCTGGCGCTCGCCCATGAACTCCTCGATCCTGCTGCGTAGCCAACGCTCGGCAGGGTCGCTGTCCATCACACTCAGCCACGTCATCGACAGGTCCAGCCCCGGTGTGGGGAAGGGCAGTGGCTCGTCATACAGCAAGCCCAATGCGCTCATGGCCTTTGCCGCATAGTCGGACAGCCCCGAAATCATGTCGGTGCCGGCCATCAATGCGGGCAGGGTGGCGAACTGCGGCACCGACAACACCACCTGACGCTTGCGCCCCAGCGCGGTCAGCCACTCATCGGCGAAACTGCTGACACTCGCGACGTGCGACACCACAACATGTGGGCGCGAGCAGTATTCGTCCAGGCTCATGGGGCTGGCAGGCTTGTCGGCGCGCACCAGCCTCGGCTGCACGTTACGCAGCGTCTTGCGCTTGGCATTGGCGGGCAGTTCACGGGTCAGGCAGACGCCAACGGTGATATCGCCGGACATCAGCACCTCGGAAATATTCAGGTAGTCGACGTGCTTGACCACGATCACCACGCCGGGCGCTTCCTGGCGGATGGCCTTGAGCATCGCCGGCAGCAGGCCGAATTCGACGTCATCGGTCAGGCCGATGCGAAAGGTCATCTTGCTGACCGACGGGTCGAAGTCGGTGGTCAGGCTCAGCGCTGTGGACATGGCGTCCAGCGCAGGCGTCAGGTGCTTGAGAATCTCGTGAGCGCGCGCGGTGGGTTCCATGCGGTGGCCGACGCGGATGAACAGTGGGTCATTGAGCAGACTGCGCAGGCGATTCAAGGCAGCGCTTATCGTAGGTTGGCCGAGAAACAGTTTTTCGGCTGCGCGGGTGACGTTACGCTCCTGCATCAATGTTTCGAATACCACCATCAGGTTGATGTCGGCCTTGCGCAGTTCATTTCGATTCATTGCTGTTCCTTGGCATCAGACCTGGACGGCCAAGTCTAGGCAGTCCACGCAGAAGGCGTCCAGCATTTTGCCTCTGCATGATGAAACGTCTGCTTACGGTTCTTCGGGCAGGAAAAGGGCGAATCTGTAAGGGGAAACAGGGTCTACTGGCAGGCCTGCGGTTTAACGTAAAAACCGCCTTGGATTCCCGATCCCTAGCTACAGGAGGTGCCCCTTATGCGGGCTGCAAAGATTGCCGGTATGTTGATGTCGCTGACGCTATCAGGCGCAGCACTGGCTGAAACGCCCGGTTATGGCCAGCAACTGGAAGGTTTTACTTACCCTCACGCGCTGCATAAATTCAGTTTCCAGTCCCAGGGCCAGACGCTGGGAATGGGTTACATGGACGTCGCGCCGAGCGGCAAGGCCAATGGCCGCACGGCGGTGCTGCTGCATGGCAAGAATTTTTGCGCTGCGACCTGGGAAGACACCATCAAGGGGCTGAGCGCTGCGGGCTATCGCGTTGTCGCACCGGATCAGATCGGTTTCTGCACCTCGACCAAGCCGGAACACTACCAGTACAGCTTCCAGCAGTTGTCGATGAATACCCATGCGCTGCTGGAAAAACTGGGTATCGACAAGGTGTCGGTAGTCGGTCACTCCACGGGCGGCATGCTGGCCACGCGTTATGCGTTGATGTACCCGAAGCAGACCGAGAAGCTGGTGATGGTCAACCCTATCGGTCTGGAAGACTGGAAAGCACTCGGCGTGCCGTACCGCAGCGTCGATCAATGGTATGAACGAGAGCTGAAGACCACCGCCGAAGGTATTCGCGCTTACGAGCAGAAGACCTACTACGATGGCCGCTGGAAGCCGGAATATGACAAGTGGGTCGACATGCTGGCCGGTCTGAACAAAGGGCCGGGGCACAAGATCGTGGCCTGGAACTCGGCGTTGATCTACGACATGATTTTCACCCAGCCGGTGTTCTACGAGTTTCCCAGGTTGCAGGTGCCGACGGTGCTGATGATTGGCGATGCCGATACCACTGCCATCGGCAGCGACATCGCGCCGCCTGAGGTCAAGGCAAAGATCGGCAATTACAAGGTACTGGGCAAGCAGGTGACGCAGATGATTCCAGGCGCCAGGCTGGTGGAGTTCAAGGGCAAGGGCCATGCCCCGCAGATGGAGGATCCGCAGGGCTTCAACAAGGCACTGGTCTCCGAGCTTCAATAAGCTGCACGTCATGCCATGCAGCAACCTGGTCCGACAGCCACCAGGTTGCCTGCGACCGGCACTGCCGATTACACGGCAATTTCTACCAGATCACCCTTGAGCCTCACCGGCCAGACGTCGAGCCGCTGTTCCGGGTATTCGATGCAACTGCCGTCGTGCAGGCGAAAGTGCTGCTTGTACAGCGGCGAGGCGATGACCAGCTCGCCCGCGATCTGCCCGATCAGACCACGCCCGATCACGTTGGCCCCGGATTTGGGATCGCGGTTGTCGATGGCAAAGAGCTGCTCGCCCTGTGCGGTTTCGGGCAGGTAGAACAGCGCGACCTGCGCGCCGTCCAGCCACGCCACGACGCCTGAATTGGCAACCAGGTCCGCGCGTCCGCACAGGGGCTGCCAGTGTAACTGCGCTGCCGCGGGCGCATTGTTGCCGGCGATTATTGTCTGAGACGCGTTCATCACACCACCTCCTTGAACAACGGGATAAGGGCCAGCTCTTCGGGTTTTGCCGGCCGGCGCTGGGCGCGTTCCTTGACGAACTGCACGTCGGGGTCAGCACGCCCGTCGTTGACGAAGGTGCGGAAGCGCTTGAGCTTTTCCGGGTCCTTGAGGGCATTGGCCCATTCGCATTCGTAGCGGTCGACCACCAGTTGCATCTGCGACTCCAGCTCTGCGGCCAGGCCCAGGCTGTCGTCGATGATGACCGCCTTGAGATAGTCGAGGCCGCCTTCCAGCGATTCACGCCAGACCGAGGTACGCTGCAGCTTGTCGGCAGTGCGGATGTAGAGCATCAGGAAACGGTCGATGTAACGAACCAGGGTTTCATCATCCAGATCGGTGGCGAACAGCTCGGCGTGACGCGGACGCATGCCGCCGTTGCCGCACAGGTAAAGGTTCCAGCCGTTTTCGGTGGCAATCACGCCGACGTCCTTGCTCTGCGCTTCGGCGCATTCGCGGGTGCAGCCGGATACCGCAAACTTGAGTTTGTGCGGCGAGCGCAGGCCCTTGTAACGGTCCTCGATGCGCAGCGCCATGGCGACACTGTCCTGCACGCCGTACCGGCACCAGGTGCTGCCGACGCAGGATTTAACCGTACGGGTCGACTTGCCGTAGGCATGGCCGGTCTCGAAGCCTGCCTCGATCAGCTCGCTCCAGATATCCGGCAACTCGTGCAGTTGCGCGCCGAACAGGTCGATGCGCTGGCCGCCGGTGATCTTGGTGTACAAGTCGTATTTTTTCGCCACCGCGCCAATCGCTATCAGGCCGTCAGGGGTAATCTCGCCACCCGGAATACGTGGCACCACCGAGTAGGTGCCGTTTTTCTGCATGTTGGCCATGAACGTATCGTTGGTGTCCTGCAGAGGCACCAGCGAAGGCTCGGTGATGGGGCGGTTCCAGCACGACGCCAGGATCGAGCCGACTGCGGGCTTGCAGATGTCGCAGCCATGCGCGCCTTTGCCATGGCGAGTCAGCAGTTCGTCAAAGGTTTCGATGCCTTCGACGCGGACCATCGAGTACAACTCCTGGCGGGTATGAGCGAAGTGTTCACACAGGCTTTTATCGACCGCCACGCCGCGGGCCACCAGTTCATGCTCGAAAACCTGTTTGAGCAGTGCGGTGCAACCGCCGCAGCCGGTGGCGGCCTTGGTGCAGGACTTGATTGCGGCCAGATCGGTGCACCCATTGTCTATGGCCGAGCACACGGCGCCTTTGCTGACGTTATGGCAGGAGCAGATGGTCGCTGTGGCGGGCAGGGCATCGGCGCCCAGCGTCGGCGCGCCTTCGCCACGCGGCAGAATCAGGCTCGATGGATCGGCGGGCAGCGGGATGCCGTTCTGCGCATACTGCAGCAGCGTGTCGTAATAGCTGTTGTCGCCGACCAGCACAGCGCCGAGTACCTGCTTGCCATCGGCCGACACCACCAGGCGACGGTAGCTGGCGGTGGCTTCATCAATGAAGCGATAACTGACGGCCCCGGCCAGCGCACCATGCGCATCACCGATGGAGCCGACATCCACACCCAGCAACTTGAGCTTGGTGGACATGTCGGCGCCGAAGAACGCGTCGGTATCCTGTTCGCACAACTGTGCTGCCACACCGCGGGCCATTTGATAGCCGGGCGCGACCAGGCCGAACACGCTGCCGTTCCAGGCTGCGCATTCGCCGATGGCATAGATATCAGCGTCGCTGGTGCGGCAGTGCTCGTCGATTGCGATGCCACCGCGTGGGCCGAGCGCCAGCTCACACTGACGGGCCAGGGCGTCTTGCGGACGAATACCTGCGGAGAACACGATCAGGTCGGTCTCGAGAAACTCGTCGTTGGCGAAGTTCATCCGATAGCGATACTGCTTGCCGTCGCTGATCGACTGCGTGGCGCGGGACAAATGCACGCCGACGCCCAGCGCTTCGATACGCGCCTTCAATGCAGCGCCACCGAGGTCGTCCAGTTGCACCGGCATGAGACGCGGCGCGAACTCGACGACATGGGCTTCCAGCCCCAGGGATTTAAGCGCATTGGCCGCTTCGAGTCCGAGCAGACCGCCGCCGACCACTACGCCTCGTCGGGCCTTCGACGCGGCATAGCGAATGCTGTCCAGATCCTCGAGTGTGCGATAGACCAGCCGGGAATTGCCCCGCGCGCCTTCGATAGGCGGTACGAACGGGTAGGAGCCCGTGGCCAGGATCAGTTTGTCGTAACCGAAGCAGCCTTCGGCGGTGATGATTTCGTGACGATCACGATCGATTTCCAGCACCGGTACGCCGAGGTGCAACGTCAGGCCGGGTTGTTCGTAGACAGACATCTCGCTCATGGCCAGCGATTCGGCGTCGCGGCCTGTGAAGTATTCGGACAGGTGCACGCGGTCATAGGCGCGCTGTGTTTCCTCGCCAAAGACGTGGATGCGATAGCGTTCGAGTGCGCCGCCTGCGATCAACTGCTCGACGCAATGATGCCCGACCATGCCATTACCGACGACGATCAGGGTTTTTACATCGTTGAGGGGGAAGACTGTGGTGTTCATAGCGAGTCCCGGCCGAGGCCAATCAGGTTTTTCAAAGCAAAAAAAAAGCGCCCGGAACCGTTCGGTTCCAGGCGCCTTTGCCTGTTGTCTTATTGGGTATTCGGGGGTGCCATCGAGCCACGTTGCCGGAAGCACCCGAGTAGCCCTCTGGTCTCTGCGAGACTGGCGATCCACGTCGATCAACCGGGGCGGCCCGACCACATTCATGGTGGGGTTGTTGAGGATTATGCAGAGGTTGTGCCAGCTTGCGTCGGCAGCGCTCCAAGCCCGAATTGGCAATGCACGCAAGGCTGCGCAGCGTTTACGGCGGCGTCCGGCGCATGACTTTTCCTGCCTTGCATTGGTGCGCATCGAAGGGTTTGCGCTGTAAAGCTGTGCGCCGTACGCGGAGCGTGGGCACGATAACGGCGTGCCTGCGGTCTGTCATTGATTCTGCCCGCAGGGCGCAGGAGCGACCGGGGCGGCGATCCTCATTGTTCGCGAAGACGGTGGGTAAGACGACGCATTTCCTCAGACTGTACCGGCCCTTTCGCGAACAAGTTCGCTCCCACGGCCTTTGGCCAGAATCAAAAGCGGACTTGCGTACAACGCGGAACGCTCCGCGTGGGAATGCCTGTCGTGACGCTCTGCGTCACAATTCTGCGCCGCACCGCTTGTTCTATAGTTAAGCAGTGCGTTCAAAAGCCCAAGTCTGGCGTAACATTTGTATCACCCTGCAATTCCCCCAATAAGTCCGTGCTCATGAACATCACTATTACTGAGGTACACCCCTCCGAGATCCCGCACACCGTCGATTTCGTCATGCGTGCGCGTGCCGGAATCTTTCCCTTGCTCGACACTGTCACCGTTCCGCCCGATCTGGCCGGTTTCGAGCAGGTGTATCTGCACGGGGAGGACGGCAAGTTTCTGATCGCCCGCAGTGAAGGACAGATCATCGCGGCTGTGGGCTACCTGCCGTTTGATCATCGTTTCCCGCAGCTCGATTATCGCGGGCGCAGAACCGTTGAGATCGTGCGCCTGTTCGTCAGGCCGGAGTTTCGTGGCGACGGGCTGGCCAGCCGTTTATGTCAGGCGCTCTGGGCCCATGCCGAGGCAGGTGGCATAGAGGTTTTGTACCTGCATACCCATCCGTTTCTGCCCGGCGCGATCCGTTTCTGGGAGAAACAAGGCTTTGCCGTGACCGATGTGGAGAGCGATCCGGTGTGGAACACGACCCATATGGAGCGCGTTCTTTAAGAGGGCTTTGTCAGAAGACGAAAGGGGCTGGCAGGGCGCCAACCCCCTTGTACCGATCAGTGCGGAGAACGCTGACGCGCAGTCTTGAGCAGGTCTTCCGGTGTGATATGGCCGACCACCGATTTGGCCGCCGCGCTGCCGGGGAGCGGCAAGTCGAGAATGTGACCTTTCATCTTGCCGATCACGTGCATTTCGCAAGGCTTGCAATCGAACTTGAGGGTCAACACTTCATCACCGTGCACCAGTTGCATCGGCGCGACCTTGGTGCGCACGCCCGTCACACCTTTGGCCTGTTTCGGGCACAGGTTGAACGAGAAGCGCAGGCAATGCTTGGTGATCATCACGGGCACTTCGCCGGTCTCTTCGTGGGCCTCGTAGGCCGCGTCGATCAGCTGTACGCCGTGGCGATGATAGAAGTCGCGAGCCTTCTGGTTGTAGACGTTGGCCAGAAAAGACAGATGCGACTCCGGGTACACCGGTGGCGGGGTCGTCTCCGCCTTGCGGCCACCGCGCGGATGAGCCTTGATTCGCGCTCCGGTCAGTGCCTCGATGGCGTCGCGGCGCAGGGTCTTGAGCTGCGAGTTGGGTACGAAGAACGCCTGTGGCGCGTCAAGCCTGACGTCCTGGGCATGATAGATCGTGGTGCCCAGTTGAGTGAGCAGGTCACGCAACTGATCCAGCGCCTGTTCGGGCTTGTTGGCCGCGCCAAACGGTCCATCGAGACCGACCGTGACGCTCACGCCTTCTTCGCTGGTGGCTTCCAGGCTCAAGTGATCTTCGCGCAGCGTAACCTGCCACTGAACGCCGATACGACGTTCGGCCGAGGTCTTGAGCAGCGCCTGTTGCCAGTTGTGGTCCAGGTTGCGGTTCAGCGGATGATTGGGGCGTACGCGCGACAGCGCTGCGGGCATCTCGTTGGGCTCTACGCGATAGCGCCAGCGCTTCTGGCCGTCCTCTTCGAACTCGCCCTTGAGCTCGGCGATGTTGGCACGGAAGCCCACCACTTCACGCTTGATCTGCACATTGAGGCCGTCGCCGTTGGACAGCGGCTCGTGGGTCACGGCGATCAGGTCGCGCTTGCCGAGCTTTTCAACGGTGCCCACCGCCAGACCGGTGAAGGTCGGCGTGTCGAACGCGCCGATGTCGATCTTGCGGTCGCTGACGAAATAATCGGTGCTGCCGCGATGAAAGGTCTTTTCCGGGTCCGGCACGAAAAAGTGCGCGGTACGGCCGCTGGAAGCGGGTGCGAGGTCCGTGCGGTCTTCGAGAATCTCGTCCAGACGCTGGCGATAATAGGCCGTGATGTTTTTCACGTAGCCCGCATCCTTGTAGCGCCCTTCGATCTTGAACGAGCGCACGCCGGCGTCCACCAAAGCACGCAGGTTGGCGCTCTGATTGTTGTCTTTCATCGACAACAGATGCTTTTCGAAGGCCACAACGCGACCCTGATCATCCTTGAGGGTGTACGGCAGGCGGCAGGCCTGCGAGCAGTCGCCACGGTTGGCGCTGCGGCCGTTTTGCGCGTGGGAAATATTGCACTGCCCGGAGAACGCCACGCACAGGGCGCCGTGGATGAAGAATTCGATGGCCGCATCGGTTTCATCGGCGATTGCGCGGATTTCCTGCAGATTCAGTTCCCGGGCCAGCACCAGCTGCGAGAAACCGGCCTGATCGAGAAACTTCGCCCGGCTCAGGGTGCGAATATCGGTTTGCGTGCTGGCGTGCAGCTCGATGGGCGGAATGTCCATCTCCATCACCCCGAGGTCCTGCACGATCAACGCATCCACGCCGGCGTCGTAGAGCTGGTGAATCAGCTTGCGCGCGGGCTCCAGCTCGTCGTCATGGAGGATGGTGTTGATGGTGGTAAAGATCCGCGCGTGGTAGCGGTGCGCGAATTTGACCAGCTCGGCAATGTCGCTGACCTCGTTACAGGCGTTGTGCCGCGCACCAAAGCTCGGCCCGCCGATATACACCGCATCGGCACCATGCAGGATGGCTTCACGGGCGATGGTCACATCCCGTGCAGGGCTGAGCAATTCCAGGTGGTGCTTGGGTAACGACATGGCAACGGGATCCGGCTGCGGGCAAAGCGCGCATTGTAGTGCCACAGACCGCGCGGTGCACCTGTTGCAGATGGCAGCAGGTGCCGGACTGACCATCGGCGTGGTTCAGCGCGAGCGCAGGCGCAGAATCTTCGCCCCGTCACTGGGGTCTGTCAGCCAGTGCGCCACCACGCCGAAGGTGCTCAGCAAGCGTTCCGGAGTCAGTACCTCGAGCGGCGCACCCAGCGCGACCAGCCGACCCTTTTCCATGACCGCCACACGGTCGCAGTCCAGCGCCTGATTCAGATCGTGCAGGGCAATTACGGTGGTCACCGGCAGGGCCCTGACCAGGCCGAGGATGGTCAGTTGATGCTGGATGTCCAGATGATTGGTCGGTTCGTCCAGCAGAAGGATCTGCGGCCGTTGCGCCAGCGCCCTGGCGATGTGAACACGTTGCCGCTCGCCACCGGACAAGGTGTGCCAGGCGCGTTTTTTCAGGTGCAGCATGTCCACATCCTGCAGCGCCTGGCGAACGATTGCATCGTCCTCGGAGCTCCACGGCTCGAGTGCCGACAGCCAGGGCGTGCGGCCCAGTTCGACGGCATCCAGCACGGTCACGGCGTCGCTGGTTTCAGCCTGCTGCTCGACCACCGCCAGCAGGCGCGCCACGTCCCTGCGGCTCAAGGCCTCAAGTGCTCGCCCGCCCAGGCTGACCGAGCCGCTGACCGGCTTCTGAATACCGGCCAGTAGCTTGAGCAGGGTGGATTTGCCCGAGCCGTTGGGACCGACCACGGCCAGGGTTTCACCTGCGGCAATGCTCAGGTCGACATCGCGCAGCAGCGCTGCGCCACGTACCGAATAACCCAGACCGGAACAACCGAGTACCGGTGCACTGAGCGGATGAGGTAAGGCATTCATCGCGTGCTGTTGCCCCGGATAAGAATCAAAGCGAAGACCGGTGCGCCGATCAGTGCGGTAATCACCCCGATCGGCAGCGCCTGCCCCTTGATCAGGGTGCGCGAAAGGATATCGGCAGCGATCAGAAACAGTGCGCCGCTCAAGGCGCTCAACGGCACCAGCCGGGCGTGCCGGACACCGACCAGCATCCGCACCGCGTGCGGGATCACCAGCCCGACGAAGCCGATGGAGCCGACAATCGAGACCATCACCGCGGTGACCAGCGCAGCGCTGGCGATCAGGATGATCTGCACGCGCCGTACCGCGATCCCCAGTGATGCCGCCGAGTCGCTGCCGAAGGTGAACGCGTCCAGCGCTCGCCGGTGCCAGAGGCACACCAGCAGGCCTGCCAGTACTGTCGGCACAGCCAGCCAGACCGAGTGCCAGCGCACACCGCTGAGGTTACCCAGCAGCCAGAACATGATGCCGCGTGCCTGCTCGGAGCTTGCCGATTTGGTGATCAGAAACGAGGTCAGGGCATTGAACAGTTGCGACCCGGCGATCCCGGCCAGAATGATCTGCCCGGCTGCCGTAGTGCCGCGTGAGGAATGCGCCAGCAGGGCGACCAGCGAAAACGCCGCCACGGCCCCGACAAAGGCGCCTGCCGACATTGAGATCGCACCTGCACCAAAGCCCAGAATGGCGACCAGTACCGCGCCGGTCGAAGCCCCTGCGGAAATCCCCAGCAGATACGGGTCTGCCAGCGGGTTGCGCAATAACGATTGCAACACCACACCACAGATCGCCAGCCCGGCCCCGCAGGCCGCCGCGACAATGGCGCGGGTCAGCCGGTAGTTCCAGACGATGCCTTCGTCTATAGGGTCGAGTACATAGCCAGCGCCCCAGAGTTTGTTGGCCAGCACCTGGAAAACCACGTTCAGGCTGATCGAGGTTTCGCCGATCGCGGCTCCGATCATGATCGCCAGCACCAGCACTGCCGAGACCCAGAGCACATGAACCAACGCTATCGGCAATCTCATTTGGCAGCGTTGAAACGGTTGGCGGCGTCAGCCAGTTCCTCGAACCCGGTGAACAGGCGCAGGCCCGCCTGCATGCCCTCGGCGTCGATGATCACGATCCGGTCATGCTTGACCGCGTCCATGTTGCGGGTCACCGGGTCGGTCTTGAGGAATTCGATTTTTTTCAGGTAATCGTCGGCCGGGAAGCGGCGGCGATCCATGCGCGCGATGACCAGAATGCTCGGGTTGGCTTTGGCGATGGTTTCCCAGCCCACAGTCGGCCATTCCTCGTCGGACTGAACGATATTGCGCATGCCCAGGCTGTTGAGCATGAAGTCCGGAATGCCTTTGCGGCCGGCCACGAAAGGGTCGCTGGCGAGGTCGGAGCTGGAGAACCAGAACAGCGCCGAGACGTCATTGGCCTTGTTCTGCCGGACGTTGGCGATCGCTGCGCTCAGGCGGGCCTTGAGGTCGGCAACCAGCGCGTCGCCGCGATCCCGCACATCGAAAATCTGCGCCAGTTGCTCGATGCTCTTGTAGATGGTGTCGATGCGGAACGGCTCCAGGCGTGTGCCATCGGCACCGACCAGATTGTCCTTGCCTTCGCAGTCGGACGGCAGGATGTAGGTGGGTATCTTCAGGTCATGGAACTGCTCGCGGGTGCCGACCACGCCCTGTTTGCCGACCATCCACTCCAGTTGCACGGCCACCAGTTCCGGTCGCTTGCCAATCACTGCCTCGAAACTGGGCTCGTTGTCGGCCAGGCGCTCGACCTTGTCGTTCTGCGCCTTGAAGCGTGGCAATACATTGTTGAACCACAGGGAAGTGCCGACCAGTCTGTCGCCCAGGCCCAGTTCGTAAAGCATTTCGGTGCCGGCCTGGCCAATGGTGACAGCCTTGGTCGGCGCATGCTGGAAGGTCAGGGTCGCGCCACAGTTTTCAAGGGTCAGCGGGTACTGAGTGGGGGCGGCGAGGGCCAGGGTGGACAGCGTCAGGCTGGCAGCGAATGCGGCGAGGCGGGGCAGCGACATGAAATGCGGTCTCCGTTGGAGCAGGTGCCAGGGCGCAATGCACATCAGGAAACACATCCCCGGATGATCACCGGGCACGACAGGAAATGCCGACGCGTGCGGATGTCCTTCCCGGACACCCCGCCGGTTAGTGGATTGAAGCGGGTCGGCAGGTCTCCTGACTGACACGTCATCGCCAGGCTCCGGCCTTCCCGGATCACGATCCAGTGGCAGTCATGGAGCAGGCTCGGTGCCTACAGTTGCGGGGGCAGTTTCGTTTTTCGCCTGGTGAGAAAGGCGTGCGAATTCCCTGTTAGTTCCTCTCGGAAACCGACGCGCGGCATGGTAAACGATAAGCGTTTTAGTGGCTAATCCTTTGCGCACAGCTGCTGCAGCACACGGTCTGTGGGTCCAAAACCGTCCCGATGGGCACTGAACTTTCGGGAAAAACGCTTAAATTATCTTCATGTTCACGTCCGTAAAACCGCAAAGGCCCATTCCAGAGCGTTCGCGTGAAAAACATGGCGCTGGGCCACAACACGTTTTTCACATCTTCTTCACCGCATCGGGACGATGCTGAACCTATCTTGCCTGCACGGGAGCGGCACAGACCTCGGGCACTCCCTGGGTCAACGCCACACATAGGTTCATGGCAGGAGTGGTCCCTTGACCGACACGATAATCAACAAGAATGTACTTCCCCGTTCGGGCACCAGTCAGCGCTACAAATTGCATCGGCACATCGTATCGATGTCCGTTGCCGTCGTGCTGACGGCTATCTGTGCATGGTTCTACTCGGCGTTCTCAGGCGTGCATGTGGTGGACCTGGGGGTCGGCAGCAACCTGAGCGTTTCCGGCCTTCGCGAGCACTGGCGGCAAGGCAATGTGGTGGTGATGATTCGCCACGCCGAACGCTGTGACCGCTCGAGCAACCCGTGCATGAGCGACGCCGACGGCATTACCTCCAACGGCCGCGACGCCGCTCTGGCGGTGGGCGCCGGGTTGCAGAAAATGGGTATGGACCACGCGCGCATTATCGCCAGCCCCAAGACCCGCACGCAACAGACTGCGCAACTGTTGGCCGGGCACGCGGTGGCTGGCCAGGACTGGATCAACGACTGTGACAGCGGCTTCATGAAAGCGGTGCAGGCCCACAAGGTCAGCGGCGAGAACATGGTGCTGGTGACCCACAGTGGCTGCATCGATCAGTTCGAGCGCAAGGTCGGCGTACCTGGCGGCGAGCGCTCCAGTGAGTACGCCCAAGCGTTTTTCGTAAAAATAGACGGCAGCCATCCGCCGAAAATCCTCGGCTCCCTGAATGCCGGGCAATGGGCAAACCTCAACAGCGAGCAATTCAATTGACGACATCTTCCAGCGCCAGGCTGCGGTTCTACGGCATCAACCTGGGTGTACCGGTGTTTTTCGCGTTACTGGTCTTCGTCACCTTCGACCTGACCACGATCGACCGGCAACTGAGTGACCTGTTTTTCGATTCGACGGCCGGGGTGTTTCCCATCGGCCAGAGCCATCTGTTCGAGAACATCACGCACAGATGGGCGCGGATCCTTCCGAACTGGACCGGAGAGCTGGCGATCATTGGTGCGATGCTGTCCTTTGTCTGGCCGTTGCTGGAAAAATATGATGATTCGCGCCTCGCGAGGCGGCTGACGGGCTCTCGGTTGGGCACCTTCCTGCGCTTTGCACGCAGGCACCGGCTGGACTTCTTTTTCGTCATCGTTGCCTTTGCGCTGAGCACCGCTATGATCCATTACCTGAAAAGCCATACCAGCGTTTACTGTCCTGTCGAGACTACCTTGTACGGTGGCAGTCAGGCGCACATCGAGTGGTTCAGGAACTTCAACCTGCTGCACGAGGCCGGCGCCGGGCGATGCTGGCCGGGCGGTCACGCGTCAAGCGCGTTCAGTCTGCTGGCCCTATACTTCGTGGCTCGTCGCTATTGCTGGCGGCATTCGAATACTCTGCTGGCGACCATTCTGCTGCTCGGGATGATTTACGGCACCACGCGGGTGCTGCAAGGCTGGCACTTCATGTCGCACACCTTCTGGGCAGGTATTGTGGTGTGGCTGAGCACGTTGCTGGTTGCCTTGTGCTTCTATGGCCGATCGAGGTTGCAACAGCCGATTCGCCAGGCGTTGGCCGTCAACAAACCTGATGCATTCGTCACTCGACCTGCAGACGCACTGGCGACAGGTTCCCGGTCGGCCGGGTAGAACAACAACAAGGCGCGGCAATGAACATTCTGGTTATTGAAGACCATCGTGATATCCACGATAACCTGCTGGAATTCTTCGAGCTCAGGGGGCATGCGGTAGAAGGGGCGCTGGACGGCCTGAGCGGGCTGCATCTGGCCGCGTCGAAACGCTTCGATGCGATCATTCTCGACATCATGCTGCCCGGCATCGACGGCAACCAGATCTGCCACAGCCTGCGCCAGTATTCGAAGTCGGAAGTCGCGATTGTGATGCTCAGCGCGCGCGATGAACTGGATGATCGGCTCACCGGTTTCAAGGTGGGGGCCGACGACTACATCACCAAGCCGTTTGCAATGTCCGAAGTGCTCGCCAGGGTAGAAGCGATCGTTAGCCGACGGCAGCGCCAGGACAACCGGATGATGGTGGTTGCCGACCTGCAGTTCGATCTCGACACCCTGGAGGTCACCCGCAAAGGCGTGCCTTTGAAGCTCAACCCGACCAACATGAAGCTATTGGAACTGCTGATGCGCAAAAGCCCGCATATCGTCAAGCGGGCCGAGCTGGAAGAGGCGCTTTGGGGCCGTGATGCCCCGAACAGCAGCAGTTTGCGCAGCAACATCCATGTGCTCAGGCGGGTACTGGATGGCGGGCACGACACGCCGTTGCTGCACACGGCCCATGGCCTGGGTTACAAGCTGTGCGCGCAGCGCTGAGGCGGACTCATTCGAAGTTGAACAGGCGCTGGATCAGGGTCGGTGTGCTGCCGGTCCAGCGTTTGAATGAGCGGCGGAAATTGGCCGGGTCGTTGAAGTTCAGGTAGTCCGCCACAGCTTCGTTGCTCATCCCCTTGATCTGATACAGGTACAACGCGACGTGCTTGCGCGCCAGGTCGTGCTGCGCCTGAAAGTGCGTGCCGTGCTTGTGCAACTTGCGCTTCAGCGTGGCCGGGCTCATGGCGAAAGCGTGAGCGACCTGTTCCAGGCTGGTGGCCTGTCGCACATGTTCACGCAGGTGCTGGTGCAAGCGGTCCAGTAGGCTGAACGACATGCCCAGCGCGGCGAGTTGCCCGTCGGCTTCCTGCTGCGCGACCTGCACGGCAATGGGCGATGCGCCAGGCCAGGCATGGGTAAGGTAATGCCTGGGCAGGCGCATCATGTTCAGCGGGCGGCCAAATGCCGTGTTTTCGCCCAGATGAACCCAGTACTGCTCGATGTAGCGTGGCTCTTCGTGACAGAAACTGCATTCCCACGGCAAACGCTCGCCGCTCAGCGACTGACTCATCGCCACCAGTGCGGTCATGCCGGCTTCGAGCAGGAAGCGTTGCTGTTCACCTGCACCACAACTGTCCAGCCAGTAGAGATAGGCGAACTGTTCGTCCAGCTCCAGACGCGGTATCAGCAGCGGGCTGAGCAGCGCCTGTTGGCGGATCAGTATCTCCAGCGCCTGATGCAGGTTTTGCGCATGACGCAGCGCGTGACTGGCCGCGCCGTAGTGGCCGGGAAACAGCCGCTGGCCGAACAGGAAGCTGGTGTCGTCGGCTTCCATCTGACGTTGCGCGTTACCGATCAGGACGAAAAACTGTTGCGGGCTCAGGCGCGTCTTGCCCGCAACGATGTCCTCGTAAAACAGCCCGGTGCCTTTGAGCAGGCGATGGCTGTCAATGCCGCGCGACAAGGCCAGATCAATCAGCGTTGCCGGCTGGTAGTGGCCGGGGATGAAGCGGCTGTCGATTTCATACCAGTCACTTTTAAGCGTCATGGCAGGCGCTCAGGCAGTGCAGGTCAGAGGGCGTCGGGCGCGAGCCAGCGACAGATTGAGGCGGCGCAGCAGGTTGTCCGGCGTTTCATTGAGTGCCATGACGACCGCCACGCTGGCCGACAGGTGAATGCGTTCGCCCTGTTGGCGGGTCTTGTGCGCCAGACTGGCGACCGCCTGCTGCAACTCAAGCGCCAGCAGCTTTGCCTGGCTTTCTCCGGTGTTGGGCAACAACACCACGAAACGGTCGCCAGCCAGACGGCAGAGCAGGTCCTGACGGCGCAGATTGAGCACCAGCAAGTGGCTGAGCGCCGACAGCACCTCATCGCCTTCGGCATGCCCGAAGGCATTGTTGATCGCGCTGAAACCATCCACGTCCAGCGCCAGCAGCGACAGCGGCTGCTGTTGGCAGACACTCTGTTCCAGGCTGACCACCAGTTGGCGCTTCAGGTAGTCGGCGCTGCCCAGCGGGGTGAGTTTGTCGTACAACCGGTGCTCCCGGAAGCCGCGCTCGCGTTTTTCCATTTGTGCGCTGATTGCCAGTTGTTCGCGATGCCAGTGGTAGATGCCCAGGGTCAACAGAATCAGGCCGACCGGCATCGGGCCGGATTCCAGCCAGTGATCCCATTCGATCGCAGCGGGCAGGCGGATGAATTCGTCGAGCGCGTCGATCCACCACGAGAAGAACACGCAACTCAGGCCGATCGACAGGTAATTGGTCACCCGGCCGGCCGGTCTGCTCTTGAACACCAGAAACAGCCAGACCAGCGACAGCAGGGCTGAGCCACCTTCACCGACGATGTCCAGCCACTGCCATTCGCTGACATGTTTGAGCGTGCCGAATGCCAGAAACGCCAGCAGGCCGAGATTGGAGGCGACCATCAGCACGGCGAGTTTCCAGCGATGAGGTTGGATGATCCTGAACATGAACAGACGGCTCCCGAGGTGCTGATTATCGGCCAGCAGAACAGATGCACATGACACTTCGGTGACGGGTAACGCGGACCGCGAAAGGTCGAATCAGCTCACGTGTGTTACAGGTTTTTGCTTCGCATCTGACGTGTAAGCCACCTCTGATCAGCGCCAGGACTCAGCCGTCACTTACGTCGCACTCTGCGTCGTCAGTGTCATTGCTGCGTTGGCAGCGGTTGCGGGTAACGCATGAGGTTGTGTCGTATCAGAGTTGCCTGCCTGTCGGCGTTTGATTCTGGCCAGCGGCCGTGGGAGCGAGCTTGCTCGCGATCTGTCGGGAACCGACAGTAGAGTCGGTACATACAATGCGCCAGACACACCGAGCATCAGTACGGCCTACAGCTTCAGCCCCGCCTGAAAGTCAAATCAGCTCATTTACCTGCCCGATTCCCCTCAAACCCGCTGTTTTCAGCCCCTGGGCCCGTTACCTGTCACAGAACCGTCACTGCACGACTCTAGCTTGCGCCTCCAGTTGCCGGGCCATTTGCCTGGTCTGTCGGGTTTATGGGGGAGGACTTACATGCACAGGCGTCGCAGCAGGGCCCAACTGGTCGGTTTCACACTCAGCGCGCTGGCGTTTGCCATCGGCAGCGAACGTTTGCAGGCCGCCGAAGCCGATACCACCGAGCACGTGCAAGTGGTCGGCCAGGCCGCGAGCATCGACAACGCGCTCAAGGAGCAACGCAGCTCCGACAGCATCAAGAGCGTGGTGCATGCCGACGGTGTTGCGCAGTTACCGGACCAGAACGTCGCCGAAGCGGTGCAGCGCCTGCCGGGCGTCAGCGTCGAGCGCGATCAGGGCGAGGGGCGCTTTGTCACCGTTCGTGGCCTGGCCCCCGACCTGAACAGCGTGACCATCAACGGCACCATGGTGCCTGCCCCGGAAAGTGATCGACGCGCCGTGGCGCTGGATGTCCTGCCCGCCGAACTGGTGCAGTCCCTGTCAGTGATCAAGACCCTGACCCCGGACATGGACGCCAATTCGCTGGGTGGCACCATCGATGTCGAGAGCCTCTCGGCCTTCGACCACAAGGGCCTGTTCTACACCGGCAGCAGCGAGGCCAGCTACGACAAGAACACCCGTCAGACCAGTCCCAAGTTTTCCGGCGCGGCGAGCAATCGTTTCAGCCTCGGCGACGGCATCGACAACTTCGGCGTGGCAGCAGCGCTGAGCTGGCAGAAGCGTGACTTCGGCTCCGACAACGTCGAAACCGGCGGTGACTGGGATGGCGCGCGGCTGCAATCATTCGAACAGCGCGACTACGACATCAGTCGCGAGCGCGCCGGTGGCGGCCTGAACTTCGATTACCGGCCCGATGACGTCAGCAAGTATTACCTGCGCACCCTGTACAGCCGCTTCAAGGACGACGAAGTCCGCACCACCAACGGTTTCGAGTTTGCCGATGCGCAAAGCGCAGGGCAGACGGGCGATGCCGAAGGCACGCGCAAGCTCAAGGCGCGTACTGAAACCCAGGAAATCCAGTCCTACGTGTTCGGTGGCGAGCGCATGGTCGGCCTGTGGACCCTCAGCGGCCAGGCCGGTTACAGCGAATCCAGCGAGGACAGCCCTGGCCATATCGCAGGCGCCACGTTCGTCGGCAACGATGACTTTGCCGACACCGGTTTCTACGACCGCGACAAGCCGCGGCCGATTGTCGGCTCCTCGTTCTACGACAACTCGAACTTCACCCTGGACAAGGTCGACTGGGAAAAGCAGTACACCAAGGACACCGAGAAAAACCTGCGTCTTGACCTGGCCCGTGATTACGATTTCAAGGGCTATGCCTCGCAGTTCAAGTTTGGTGGCAAGGTCAGCCGTCGCGACAAGAGCAATGACCTGGAAGTCTGGAAATACGAGGATTTCGATGACCTGGGCTTCAGCGACCAGCAACTCAACCTGACGCAGTTCCAGAAAGGCAACATCGACTACCGGCTGGGCAACTTCGGCAGCGGCATCAGCCCCGGTGCGATCAAGGGGCTGATCGGTGGCCTCAACGCTGCTGACGCCTACGACGAGGCCGAAAGCCGCGCCAATGACTTCAAGATCAACGAAGACATCAACGCCGGTTATTTCATGAATACCCTGGATGTCGACAAGTGGCGCTTCATCGCCGGCCTGCGCTACGAAGGCACGGAAATGGACGCCAAGGGCACTGGTGTGCGTGATGGCGCGTTCGAGTCCAGTACCACCAGCCGTCGCTATCATCACTGGCTGCCGGGCCTGCATGCCCGTTATCAGATCGACAAGAGTACCCAACTGCGCGCTGCATGGACCAAAACCGTGGTACGTCCCACGTTCGGACAACTGGCACCGGGTTTTGTGATCGACGATGACGAAGCGTCTTTCGGTAACCCGAATCTCAAGCCGCTGGAGTCAAGCAACCTGGACCTGGGCATCGAACACTTCATGGGCCGCGCAGGCACGGTGTCGGCGTTCGTGTTCTACAAGGACATCCAGAATTTCGTCTACAACACCGACCTGGCCGGCACCGGGCAGTGGGCGAACTTCTCCGAGGCCAACACCTTTGCCAATGGCGACAAGGCCAAGCTGTATGGCCTGGAACTGGCCTACTCGCAGAAGCTCGACTGGTTGCCTGCGCCATGGAACGGTCTGCTGCTGGGCGCCAATGCCACGTTGAGCCGCTCGGATGCCAGCATCAACGGTTTCGACCAGAGCACCGGCAGCAATCGCAAACGCGATATCGACCTGCCCAGCCAGTCGAAAACCGTCGGTAACGTCATGCTCGGCTGGGAGAACGACAAGCTCAGTCTGCGTCTGTCCGCCAACTACAAGTCGGCCTACCTCTACGAGCTGGCGGCGATCGGCGACAAGGACCATGACCAGTATGTGGACGCGCAGACCTTCGTTGATTTCAGCGCGCGCTATTCACTGACGAAGAACCTCAAGGTCAGCTTCGAGGCGCAGAACCTTACCGATCAGCCGTACTTCGTCTACAGCGGCCATCGTGCCTACAACGGCCAGTACGAAGAGTACGGCCCGACTTACAAGGTCGGCCTGACCTTCACCCATTTCTGATCGATCTGAAGCGCTCATTCAAAGGATTCAACCGTTCATGATGATTTCGCTATCACCCAAGCCAGTGTGCCTGGCGCTCTTGCTTTGCCTGACGGCCGGGGCTGCGCAGGCCTCCTCGCCGATGGACCTGAACCTGACGCGCTGGGCTGAAAACGCCTCGTTCAAGGCTCAGTCTGTCGCCTTCTTGCCGGACAGTGACGGCAGTCGGCGCCTGGCCGTGAGCATCAAGGCCGGCCTGTTGCTGCTGGATGAGCAGGGCCGCGAATTGGCAAGCATGCCCGGTTCATTTCAAGGGCTCGACAGCCGCTCAACGGGCGAGAGTGTCTTGCTCGCGACGCTGGACAACGCACGTCAACAGGCACTGCTGACCCAGCTGGACCCGGCGAAGATGCACTGGTCGAAGCCGGTCTACCTGCCGGCACGCGACTATTCAGTGGCCGGCCTGTGTCTGTATCGCGATGACGCCAGCAACCTGTTTGTATTTTTGGTGGGCGAAGAGGGCAAGGGCGAGCAATGGCTGATTGGTGCGAACAACCGGCTCAATGGCGAGCCGTGCCTGGTGCGCAATCTGCCGCTGCCTCCCAACGCCGAGTTTTGTCAGGTCGACGATGCCGCGCACAGGTTGTTCGTCAATGAAGCGAACATCGGCTGGTGGGCTTACCCGGCGCATCCCGAGGCCGATGTCGCCCGGCAGCCGGTGGCGCTGCGCGAGCCGTTTGGCGAGCTGAAACAGGCCGCTGGGGCAATGGCTGTTGTGCCTGGCGGTCTGCTGGCGCTGGACCCGAAGGGCAAGTCGTTGCATCTCTATCAGCAGCAGGATGATCAACAGCAGGCAGCCTGGGTGCCGGTGGCCGATCTGTCATTGATGAACCTGAAGAAGCCCGAAGGTCTCTCGGTGCATGAGAACAAGGGTGGTTTGCAGGTGCTGGTCAACGACAAGGACGGTGAGCGTCTGTATCAGGGGGCGCTGAACTGGACGCCCAAACCGGTCGCGGTTGCTGCGCCGCTGCCGAGTGTCATGCCGGCCATCCAGAGCCAGTCGGTCGGGCGTCAGGGTGACGCCGCCGACGACCCGGCGATCTGGGTCAACCCGAAAAATCCGGCACTCAGCCGGGTGCTGGGTACCAACAAGAAGCAGGGTCTGCTGGCTTACGACCTGAGCGGCAAGCAGTTACAGGAGCTGCCGGTCGGGCGTTTGAACAATGTCGATGTGCGCCCCGGTTTCATGCTGGGCAACAAGAACGTCGACCTGGCCGTGGCGAGTAATCGCGATCGCAACAGCCTGAGCCTGTTCAGCATTGACCGCGCCAGCGGCACGCTTCACGAGGCGGGGGAAATTGCCACGCCATTGGCGGAAATCTACGGCGTCTGCCTGTTCAAGCCTGCCAGTGGCGAGCTGTATGCCTTCGCCAACGGCAAGGACGGCAGCTTTCTCCAATACCGGCTCAGCGCCCCGGACGGCAAGGCCAAAGGCGAGCTGGTGCGCCGCTTCAAGGTCGACACCCAACCGGAAGGCTGCGTGGCCGATGACCAGCGTCAGCGCCTGTTTCTCGGTGAAGAAGACGTAGGTGTCTGGGAAGTCGATGCGCGGGCGGATCAGCCTGCAACGCTGTCCAGCGTGATCAAGGTGGGTGAAGTGGTGCACGCCGATGTCGAGGGGCTGGCGCTGTACCAGAGCGATGGCCATGACTATCTGCTGATTTCCAGTCAGGGCAACGACAGCTATGTGGTGGTGGATGCCGAGCCGCCTTATGCACTGCGCGGCGCCTTTCGGGTCGGCCTGAACGCGAAGGCGGGGATTGACGGCACCTCGGAAACCGACGGCATCGAAGTGACCGCCATGAACCTCGGCGGCCCCTGGAGCAAAGGCATGCTGGTGGTTCAGGACGGGCGCAAGCGCATGCCCGAGCAGGCGCAGAACTTCAAGTTCATGCCGTGGGCGGAGGTCATGAAGACCTTGAAGCTGCCGTAAGTCGTTTGTCATCAAGCGGTGCTAATCATTCGTTCCATTACAGAGGACTACCCCGATGCACGCCACTCTCGAACACATGACCATCTGGGGCCTGATCAGCGATGCCAGCCTGCTGGTCAAGGCCGTGATGCTGATTTTGCTGCTCGCCTCGCTGGTCAGCTGGTACCTGATCATTCAGCGCAGTCTTGTCCTGCGTCATTACGAGCGCTCACTGGATGCCTTCCAGCAACGCTTTCGCAGTGCCGCCGACCTGGCACCGCTGCAGGCGCAGGCATCCTCTGCGCAGCGTGATGCGACTGGGATCGAGGACGTATTTCAGGCGGGTTACGCCGAATACATGCAGCTCAAGCAGCGGCCGGGTATCGAGCCTGATGTGGTGCTCTCCGGCGTCGAGCGCTCGCTGCAGGTCGCCATCAGCGAGCAAGAGCTGCAATTGGAAAAAGGCCTGCAGTTTCTCGCCACGGTAGGCTCGGTCAGCCCGTATATCGGCCTGTTTGGCACGGTGTGGGGGATCATGAATTCCTTCATCGGCCTGTCGCAGGTGCAGCAGGCCACACTATCGACGGTCGCGCCGGGTATTGCCGAAGCGCTGATCGCCACCGCCATCGGGCTGTTCGCGGCCATTCCGGCGGTGATCGCCTACAACCGCTTTGCCGCCCGTGGCCAGACCCTCACGGCACGCTACTACAGCTTCGGCAACGAACTGCAGGTGCGCCTGAATCGCACTCTGCAAGGCCTGACACGCAACATGGCCGCTGCTGCCTGAGGACTTGTCATGCTGGTCAAACCGCAACGCAAACATGGCCCGAAGGCCGAAATGAATGTCGTGCCTTACATCGACGTAATGCTGGTGCTGCTGGTGATTTTCATGGTGACGGCGCCGATGCTCACCCAGGGCGTGAAAATCGAGTTACCCAAAGTGGCCAGCGAAGCGCTCGTCACCGACACCCGGCAGCGCATCGTGACGTTGTCCGTCAAGGCGCAGGGCGGCTACTACTGGAACCTGGGCGATACCGTCGACACTCAGGCGCAGACCGATCAGGCCGCGAGCCTGGAAGACATGCAGGCGCGCATTGGCCAACTGGTGGCCGAGCGCAACGACACGCAAGTGTTCATCCGTGCGGATGACAAAGCCGATTACGGTCGTGTGGTTGCTGCCATGGCGGCCCTGCAACGCAGTGGCGTGACGCAACTGGGGCTGGTGACCGAGGCGCCGCAATGAACACCCTGACCCTCGACTATCAGCCGCCGCGCCGCGAATGGGGGAACCGGCCCTGGCTGCGCCGCAATGGCCTCGCGGCGGCGGTCGCGCTGGCGTTGCATGGCGCTTTGCTGAGCGGTCTGATGCTCGGCTGGAACGCCTGGGAAAAACCGCCCGAACCGGTCAGAACCCTGACCACCCAATTACTGATTCTGCCGCCAACGCCCGCGCCTGAGCCGGTTCCAGTGGCAGCGGCACCGGTAAGCGAACCCGTGCAGATGCCGCCACCCCCTGCACCGGCATCGTTGCCGGTCAGCAAACCGCTCGAAGCTGCGAAACCGCAGACAGAGCCGCAACGTCAACCCGACCAGGCTGCAGTGGCCCGCAAGCGCGTCGAAGAGCAAAAGCGCGAGCGCGAGCAACTGCAGAATGCCCAACGCCTGCGCGAGGCCGAGCAGCGCAGGCAGCAGGAACAGCAATTGGCCGAACAGCAACGTCAGCAAATCGAGCAGCAGCGTCAGGCTGAGCAGGCACGCCAGTCCGCCGAGCGTGCCCGCCAGGCGCAGCACTCATCACAGCAGCAGACTGCCGCTGCCGACAGCAGCCAGTACCAGCCGCTGAGCAAGGAGGCCCCGGACTATCCCGAACGGGCGCTGGACAAAGGCATCGAGGGTGATTGCACGGTGGTCTACGACGTGTCACCGCAAGGCACAGTGGTCAACCCGCAAGTGCAGGGTGCCTGCCATCCATTGTTCATCCGTCCGTCACTGGCCGCAGCGCAAACCTTTCGTTATCAGCCACGGGTTGTCGAGGGCAGGGCGGTGACCGTGCCCGGGGTGAAGAATACCTTCCACTACCGGATCAAATAGACAGCGGGCCTGACGCAAGCTGCGGCAGGCCCGCAGAGGTTTTAACTGACCTTGAAGCGCCGTACCAGCGCAATCAGGCGAGTGTTGGACTCGGAAAGGGCAGCGGTGCTGCGTTCGTTGCTGGAGCCGCCTTCGACCAGCTCTTCGACGATGTGGCGAACGGCAATGATGTTACGGCTGATTTCCTCGGACACCGCGCTTTGCTCCTCGGCCGCTGTGGCGATTTGCGTGCTCAGGTCGTTGATCTGCAGAACCGAGCGAGTCATGTCGTCCAGGCCGCTTGTTACGGCAGTGGTTTTGCCCGCCGTGGTCTGGCAGCTCTGACGGGTTTTTTCCATCGCGGCTACTGCGGCGCTGACGCCTTGTTGCAGGCTGCCGAGCATTTCGTTGATCTCCGACGTGCTGGCCTGGGTACGAGCGGCGAGGGCGCGCACCTCGTCGGCCACGACCGCGAAGCCACGACCCTGTTCGCCGGCGCGCGCTGCTTCAATGGCGGCGTTAAGCGCGAGCAGGTTGGTCTGCCCTGCGATTTCGCCAATCACCGCCAGCACCGCGTTGATGCGCTTGGCGTCCTGCTCCATCGACTGCACTTTGCTGGTGGCCGAATCGACCTCGCTGATCAGTGCATTTACGCTGTCAGAAGAGTCTGCAACGACGGTTTTCGATACCTGCGCGTTCTCGTTGGCCGACTGCGTGAAGCTTGCGGTCTGCGCCGCGCTGCGGGCCACTTCGTCCGCGGTGGAGGACATCTCGGTGATCGCAGTAACGGCCTGATCGGTTTCGTTGGCGTGACGGATCAGAATGGCATTGGTAACGCCCGCCTGACTGCGAAGTTGTTCGATACCGCTGGCAATCTCGCTGGTGGAACTGCTGACGTCGAGCATCATGCGTTGCAGGTAGGCAATGAAGTTGTTGACCGACTCACCCACCTGATCTACTTCATCGTGCCCTTTGACAGCAATGCGCCGGGTGAGATCGGCATCACCGGCCGACAGCGTGTCGATGTTGGTTTTGAGCACGCCCAGACGGTTCATCAGCGTGCGCAACGCAACGATCATCAGCACCAGCAGCACCAGAACCATCGGGATCTGCAGCCAGGCCAAGGTCTTGAGGACGGTTTCGCTCTGGCTTTTCAGCAGGTCGGTGTTTTGCGAAACGGCCAGCAACCAGGGCGTTCCAGCAACCGGCATCAGAAACAGCGTTGATTCTTCGCCATCGCTGTTCTGGTAGGTCAGACGCGAGGTGCCAGAACCTTTGACGGCGAGTGCCGACTTGATTCCATTAATGAACGGCGATTGCGCCGCCAGTTCGGAGACATTGCGCAGCACGATCTTGTCGCTGCTGCCCGGCACGTTGGACAGAATCTTGCCATCGGCCTCGATGATCATGATCCGGCCATGGACTTCCTGCTCTTTGGCTTCAACCAGCTTGTTGAAGAAGCCCAGCGTCACGTCGATGGTCGACACGCCCCACGGCTGGCCGTCCTTGGTGATGGCCATGGCGCAGTTGGTGCGCGGTTCCGGGCTGGCGGCATCCTGATAGGCGGGCGCCCAGGCGCATTGGCCAGCAGGGGAGTTCAAGCCGCCTTTGTGCCAGCCCTGTTCGAAATAGTTGAGCGACTCAGGCGAGTTCCAATGGGTGTTGACGATCAACTTGCCCGACGCATCGCGATGGTAAAAGGTGCTGTGCTTGGCACGACCGGGCGTGCGCACGTTCGGCAAAGGCCAGATCCCGCCGCCGAATACCTTGGCTTCGCCGTACTGGTTGACCATGAACGGCAGCAGGCGGTCGATATCGTCACTGGACAGCTGCGGCACCAGCTCGGTGATCACCCGCGCCTGCGCCTGTACGCGGGCCAACTCGGTCTTGATCTCATTGCTGATGTCTGCCGCCTTTGCGGTCAGCATGTTTTCATCGTTGGCGGTAAGCCTGGGGGACACGAACTGACCGATGCCATAAACCGTCAGAACAATGACCAGCGCCATGAATCCTACGAAGGTTGCGGTGTAGCGAGCTTGTACTGTCTTGAGCGAGGCCATTTTTTTGTTATACCTGATCCGTAGGAAAGGAATTACCTGACTCAGATGTCGACCGGGATAGATGTTTCTTGATGTGACAGAAGTGCCAACTTCAGTACGATCAGCTGCGTCCCGTGTCGCGTAAGGCGCTAGAGGTACTCTCCCGTGGGTGCATCAGGAACAACCGATATCGCGTAAGCCGCACGCAGAAAATTTTTCAGCCCCTCGCTTGACTTCCTTTTCCTAATCAGTAACATAGCGCTCATTCCGCGATAGCTCAGTTGGTAGAGCAAGTGACTGTTAATCACTGGGTCCCTGGTTCGAGTCCAGGTCGTGGAGCCAGACAAGGTTTCAGAGAAGACTTTAAAAATCTTTGAAACACCGAAAACCCGCCTTCTGGCGGGTTTTTTCGTTTTGGCGCCGAGCGCTGGCAACGCGACAATTCATGGACTTGGCTGAGAAAACACCTTGAGTAGTTTTTAAATCGCCTCCAGTACCAGAAATGAATCTTACGTCTGCACCGAACGCGTCGTTGATCCGCTCGCATCGGAGGACTGCGCTTTAGACCTGCGCTTGTAATCCGCAGGCGTCATCCCGGTAAGTTGAATGAAAGCCCGTCGGAACGAGGTATCCTCGTTGTAGCCGCACTTGAGTGCCACTTGTTTAATGCTGGCTCCCGGTGTCTGGAGGAGGACGCAAGCCGTTTCTATCCTCACTCGGGTAATGAGCTCTTTAGGCGACTCATTGGTTAATTTCTTGAATCGTCGATGCATTGTCCGCTCGCTCAGATTCAACATTTTGGCGAGCTCTTCAGCCGTCAGCCCGGGTCTGGCATGGCGAATGATTTGCTCGGTTTCCAGAAGCAGCGGATCAGCACTATTTATAAAACCGCGGGGTGCATAAACCAGTTGAGGCAGTGGCAAGCTGTCGGTCACAGAAATATCTGCGGTCAACCTGGCGACATCGGCACCGGCCAGGCACCTGATCACGTAGAGGGCTAGATCAATCCAGGACAACGGCCCTCCAGTGGTAATGATGCCGTCTTGCTGCTCCACCGCAGCGCCCCACACGGGCTGAGCCTTTGGAAATCGTTTTTTGAAAGCGTGATGCAGCCACCAGGTAGTGGTGCAACGTCTGTTGTCGAGCAGCCCAGCCTCTCCCAGAACAAACGTACCCGCGCACGCCCCACAGACCAGTACGCCTTGTTGGTGGTTCACTTTGAGCCAATCCGCCGCGCGTTTGAGGGAGTCGGACGTGGGCGGCAATTTATCCGGGCCCAAGGCCATGCCGGTAACGAGGACTGCATCAAAAGACCCCGCGGTGTAAAAGTCTGCATCAACGGGAATCAGTCTGCCCTGAGGATCGCGCAGCGCCTTGCCATCCGAACTGACGATGATCGTCTCAAATTCAACATCGATCTTGGCCCTCATTTCCGAAGCCAACCCGGGCGGTGGTGATTTCAGCGCCTGATTGGTCATCCAGAACAAATCAGCCAGCCCAGTGATGGCGGACATCAAGCTACCTTCCACAGCAACAATCGCAATGCGCATGGCAAATCCTGCTTTGGCAATCAAGTTGGCGAGTTTTGCATGAAGTGTGGCCTATTTGTTATCTAACAGTTCCAGTTGGGCCTGCTTAAGCTGTGCACAGTCATTTGCAACGGCGCTCCGACATGAAACTGCCGCTCCACACGAACTCCATGCGTCAAGAAGAGAAACGTCCCAGTCAACTGAGCTGGCTGAGCCGGCTTGGCCTGGCCTTGGGTTTATCGCTGTTGTTCTCCAGTGGCCCGGCCATGGCTGCGTTGCCTAACGGCACTGTGCGCAACATCGTGCTGGTACATGGCGCATTTGCCGATGGCTCGAACTGGTCGTCGGTGATTAAGCAACTGACCGCCATGGGCTATTACGTCACCGCAGTGCAGAACCCGATGACCTCATTGCAAGATGACGTTTTGGCAACGCAGCGCGTGCTTCGCCGACAAAAAGGCGACGTGCTCCTGGTAGGGCACTCATGGGCTGGCACCGTGATAACACAGGCCGGTAACGCCTCCAATGTGAAGGGCCTGGTCTATCTCTCCGCTCTGGTGCCCGACAGCGGTGAATCAGCAGCGGGCCTCCTGCAGCGACTGAATGCACCTATGACTGGCCTGACACCCGATGAGGAGGGTTGGCTTTGGCTGGACGATCCCGCGCAGTTTCATCTCGTCATGGCGGCGGACTTGCCGATGAAAAAAGCGCAGTTGCTTGCATCAGTCCAACAGCCTATCGCAGCAGCCTGTTTCGCGGAGAAGATCCAGCACGCGGCGTGGCACGACAAGCCAAGCTGGTACTTGCAAACAACGGATGACAAGGCGCTTTTACCGTCGGTACAGCGGGCTATCGCGAAACAGATTGGAGCGCAGACCTTATCAATTCGATCCAGCCATCTGTCACTAGTTTCTCATCCCGATACGGTAGCCAAGTTCATTGATCACGCCGCCAGAGAAGCCGGACGATGAAAAGTGTTCACGGCTTTTTTGACAACAACCATTACTTATCTCAAGGGCCTCAAGCATGAAAATACTGCATATTGACTCAAGCATAATGGGCAGCAACTCCATAACCCGTGCACTTTCCTCGACCCTTGTTGCACACATTCAAGGCAGCCACCGCGAGGCTCATGTGAAGTACCGAGACCTGGTCGATGATGAGTTGAAGCATCTCACGGGTCCTATTGCAGCAGGGTTCCGGCAAACCGGGATCAATGATTTTCCGGAGGCCATTCTGCAGGAGCATCAACTGTCAGAAATCCTGGTTATGGAGTTCCTGGCGAGCGATGTGCTGGTTATCGGTGCTCCTATGTACAATTTCAGCGTATCGAGCCAGCTAAAGGCCTGGCTGGACAGGATCGCTCAGGTCGGACGAACTTTTAAATACACAGAACATGGCCCTGTAGGTTTGTCCGGCGGCAAACGCGTCATCGTGGTCTCGGCTCGTGGGGGATTCTACGCGGACGGACCACTGCAAAAAATGGACTTCCAGGAAAGCTATCTCAGGGCATTTTTTGGTTTTCTGGGAATTAGCGATGTCCACTTCATCCGCGCTGAGGGCGTTTCCAGAGGCCAACCAGTACGAGATCAGGGCGTTGAAAAAGCAACCGCTGCAATGTCCGCTGTCATTGCAGGGTTGTCAGTCCCTGCTCAATAACTCACCCAGTCTGGAGGCTTGATTTTATGCTATTTGCTATCAAACTTACTTACCTTCGTCCTGCTGAGGAAGTCAACGCTCATCTGGACGCCCACAAAGCGTGGCTGGTCAACTATATACAGTCCGGAACTGTACTGTTTGCCGGCCCTCTCGCCGATGGGAACGGGGGCTTCATCCTTGCGCACGGTGAACACATCGCGGACATTCAACGAATGGTCGCCGAAGATCCGTTCGATGTTCACCGGTTGGCGACTTTCGATATCCTGAGTTGTAATCCTGCAGTGCGCTCTGCCGATTTCGCAGCCCATTGGGCCAGCGGAGCCAAGTACATAGACCGTGTTTAGCGCGTTGTTTTTCGCATAAGCGTTTGTGATTTTTGGGTGCCTATACTTCTATTCAAGTCCAGCTCGTGGAGCCAGACAGTATTTCAACGCTGCCAGGCAATGCCATTGAACAAGAAAAAACCCGCCTTTATGGCGGGTTTTTCGTTCTTGATGACCGTCAGCCAGCCCGGGCCGCCCGCCTGGGAGTGAGTGAACAGAATGCCGGGGCCGATCTTGTCGAATATTGCCGATACCCCGTCAGAGATGACGTTCATATCGAATGGCCCGGTGTTTGGCGTCATGGCCCTGAAAAACTGCTCGCGTGTGCCGGGATCACGAGCAACCTGCACGCCATTGAAGTACTCGGGCCACAGGCCGATGCGAAACTGGTTGAACCAGAGTTGCTCGTCCGGTGTGGGTTTGAGTGTTGCCTCGACCATGCTGCGACCGGCGTCGCCGCGGCGCGGCTGATCGATCAGGTAGACGCCGAACCGGCGCCGCAGAAATATATTCTGAAAACCCTCACGGCCATCAGCGGTAGTTTCCCAGGTCCTGGAGAACTGACCTGCGCCGTGCCACATGACGATTGGCAGTTTTCGTGCGTTGACCGGCACTTGATAAAACACATAGGCATGGTCCCCGTGGTAAGTCTGGCCATCGGGCTGCATGGGTTTGCGCGGGTTGAACGTGCCCGGTGCAGTGATCATCTCGCCACCGGCGGTAAAGCTGCCTTGTTTCTGGATCGTCAGCGGCGCGCTGTTATTGCCCGGTTCGCTGGAACTCACCGCACAGGCTGCCAGCATGCCCGCCATAGCAAGCGCCAGAAGGTTTCTTGCCATGTTCATGATCAGTCCTTTGACGTTTCGAGTGCTTGTGTCAGCGCCTCGCGTGCGCGTCTGGCGATGGTTCCATCTGCCTGTTCGGCAAGTATGTTGGTCACTTCGCGCAACTGTGCAGCGCTTAAACCCACCCTCATGCTTGCCAGCATATGGGAACGCAACTGCGGCTCGGCACCCGGCGTTGCTGCCAGGGCGCCGACGGTGGCCAGCTCGCGGCTTTGCCAGTCGAGGTTGTCGCGCTCGAAGATGTCGCCGAACAGATGGGTTTGCAGGAACTGATTGATGACAGGGGCGAAGTCGAATAAAGGCCCTTTGACGGCGCCACCGGAAATGCGTGTCTGATTGGCTACTCCTGCCTCACGCAACGCCTCGCCTGTGGGGATCGCCCGGCCGGGTTCGTTTCCGGTTGCGTCCTGAATACCGCGCTGTTTGCGTGCCTCAACCGTTTTCATCAGTTCGCCCAACGCATTGAGGCTGCGTGGAAACCCGGCATAGGCGTAGAGCTGAACCAGAATCTCCTTGGCCTCACTGATGGTTAGGCCCGCGTCGAGCCCCTGATTCAGCGCCGAGTCAAGCTTTGGCATATCGCTGGTCGCCATGAACGCGGCGATCAATGGAATGGCTTGCTGCTTGCCAGACAGCGTGCCAGCCGGTGGCGTCGTTTTTGTCATGGCGGGCGCTGTCGCACGCTCCTGAGCGACAGCGGCCGTTACATTTCCCAACCCGAGGCACGCTGCCAGTAAAGCAGCCAGTGGGCGGGCTCTGCGATGAAGTACTGAGCCGAAAAGCGACGGTGTCATTGGCGCATGCCCTCGTATTCTGCGTCGGAGACCTTTTCGGCCCATGTAACAGCTTTACCTTCCAAAGCTTCTGCCAGCGCGATATGCGTGATGCCGTTGGTGGCCGTCGCTCCGTGCCAGTGGCGTACCGACGGTGGGATCCAGACGACGTCCCCGGGACGTATTTCCTGACGAGGCCCACTTTCTTTTTGCACATAGCCGACACCGGCAACCACGATGAGCGTTTGCCCGAGCGGATGGGTGTGCCAGGCGGTGCGTGCGCCAGGTTCGAAGGTCACGGTGCCACCGCCAATGCGGGCTGGACTGTCTGCCTTGAAAAGGCTGTCAACACGCACTGCGCCGGTAAAGTTTTCGGCGCTGCCTTGAATGGAAGGCTGCGTGCCTCCACGGGTAATGCGGATGTCCGCGGACTGCTCGGCATGCGCCACTCCGGTGACCAACGAGAAGACAACAGGCAGGGCAATCAGGGTTTTCATCGGAATAGTTCCTGACAGGGAAGGGACGCTGCTGCGCATTGGCAGCAGCCTTGATCAATGTGCGGTCACAGACCGGTCATCTTCAGCGCCGCTTCGGGCAGGCGATCACCGAGCAGAGCGATGCGGTCTGTCTGCTCGTGAATCATGTGCAGGTCCTCCGCAGTCAGTTCCAGTTCGACGGCCCCGAGGTTTTCATCAAGACGGTGTTGTTTCGTAGTGCCGGGTATCGGGACGATCCAGGGCTTTTGGGCCAACAGCCAGGCCAGCGCCACTTGCGCAGGCGTAGCGTTCTTGCGCTGGGCAACCGCCTTGACGACGTCGACCAGCGCCATGTTGGCCTTGCGTGCGTCCTGGGAAAAGCGCGGTACGACGCTGCGAAAGTCCGAGGCATCGAACTGCGTGTGCTCGTCGATCTTTCCGGTCAGGAACCCCGCACCCAGTGGGCTGAATGGCACGAAACCGATCCCTAGTGCTTCAAGCCCAGGCAGAAGGTCCTGCTCGGGACCACGCCAGAACAGCGAGTATTCGCTCTGCACAGCTGTCACCGGCTGCACCGCATGGGCGCGGCGAACGGTATCGATACTCGCCTCGGACAGGCCAAAATGCTTGACCTTGCCCTCGGCAATCAGGTCTTTGACGGTGCCTGCGACATCTTCGATGGGGACGGCGGGGTCGACGCGGTGCTGGTAGAAAAGATCAATGCGGTCAGTGCGCAGACGCTTCAACGCCGCTTCGGCGACGGCGCGAATATGCTCAGGGCGACTGTTCGTGCCCGCGCCTCTGGCACCGCTGATCAGGTCGATATCGAAGCCGAATTTGGTGGCGACGACCACGTGATCACGAATCGGCTGCAAGGCTTCGCCCAGTAGCTCTTCGTTGCTGAACGGGCCGTAGGCTTCCGCGGTATCAAAGAAGTTGACCCCACGCTCGTGCGCGCTGCGGATCAGGCTGATCATGGCCTGCCGGTCGGCGGCCGGGCCATAGGCCGAGGTCATGCTCATACAGCCAAGCCCCAGCGCCGATACCTGAAGAGAACTGTTGCCTAAATTGCGTTTTTGCATCGTGTGCCTCCCGTGGAGCGAACCAGCACAGCTCGCGGGCGAAAAAACATGGATGGGCTGTTCTCAGTGACGATTGCACTGCAGCAACATCGGTCGAAAGGAAGTTATGCGAGGGGAGGCTGAGATACTAGACGGGTAAATCGGCAAGGGCATATGAGGAAAACTAATTAATCGGCTGCTGAACGAGTCTGGAGCAGACTATCGCGCCAATGCGCAGCATGGGCGCGATAGTCATCAGGACGTGTGTATAACCGTGAGCGATGAGTATCACGGCGATAATCAATGCTCAATACGGCGAAATAGTCCCCAGCAAACCCACCGCTATCGCCAGCAACAAAAAACCTATCAATGAAAGTCCGAGCTTGCCCATGAGCGTCTCCTGCTGATCGATCTGTCTGTAACGAGTCGCAGGTTCCGGTCTATGACGGTTGTCCTGCGCGTTTTAATGCGTGGCCATTATCCTGCGCAGGCAGATTCTGGTACAGATTCAGAAACAGCTTAAAAATACGGATCAGTTGTACGTGGGCCGAACGTAAACACTTCAGAACGACGCGATGATTCGTCCAAGCATCGCCATGGCCTGCTCGCTGCGTTCATCCCAGGGCGTGCCGTAGTTCAGGCGTGCGCAGTTCTTGAAGCGCTGCGAGGCCGAGAAGATCGGGCCGGGTGCCAGGCTGATACCTTGGGCCAGGGCCATCTGGAACACCTGCAGCGAGTCCACTTGCTCGGGGAATTCGAACCACAGAAAGTACCCGCCAGCGGGGCGTGTGACGCGTGTCGCTGCCGGGAAATAACGAGCGGCAGCAGCCAGCATCGCGCCTTGTTGCAGTTCGAGGGTGTCGCGCAATTTGCGCAGGTGGCGATCGTAGCCGCCATGTTTGAGGTAGTCGGCAATCGCTGCCTGGGCGGGGACAGAGGGTGAAATGGTGGTCATCAGTTTCAGCCGATTGATCTGTTCGGTATAACGTCCGCCTGCCACCCAGCCGACACGGTAGCCGGGAGCCAGGGTCTTGGAAAACGAGCTGCAGTGCATCACCAGCCCGCTGCGATCCAGGCTTTTGACCGGATGGGGTGCATTGGCGCCGTAATACAGTTCGGCGTACACATCGTCCTCGATCAGCGGGATCTGCTGCCGTTCCAGCAGGTTGTAGAGCCTGAGTTTTTTCGCCTGGGTCATGCTCGCGCCCAGTGGGTTCTGGAAGCTGCTCATGAACCAGCAGGCTTTGATCGGCAGGCGTGTCAGGCTGTCCTGCAGCGAATCGAGGTCCACCCCGTCACGCGGATGCACGGGGATTTCGACGGCTTTCAGCTTCAGACGCTCCAGCACTTGAAGGCAGGCATAGAACGCCGGAGCTTCGATGGCGACCAGGTCGCCGGGCTCGGTGACGCAATGCAGGCACAGGTTCAGGGCTTCCATGGCGCCATTGGTGATGACCAGTTCGTCAGCGGGCAAGCGCACGCCACTGATCATGTAGCGCAGGGCGATCTGTCGGCGCAGTTCGGAGTTCCCGGTGGTCATGTCGCTGACAATGCCCGCTGGCGTCATCGCCCGCACCGCTGAAGACATCGACTTGGCCAGGCGCGGCAATGGGTAAAGGTGCGGGCTGGGAAATGCCGAGCCGAAAGGGACGGTGTCCGGGTTCTTGAGCGAGCCAAGCACGGAAAAAATCAGGTCGCTGACGCCCAGTTCGGTGCCTTCGCTGGTGTGCCTGACCAACTCAGGCTCGGTCAGCGCATTGGCAGCATGCTCGCGTACGTAATACCCGGAGCGTGCGCGAGCCTGAATCAGGCCTTTGTCTTCCAGCAGGTAATACGCCTTGAAGACGGTGGCGGGGCTCACCGAATACGTGCGACTGGCAACCCTGACGGAGGGGACTTTCTCACCGGCGGGCAACACGCCGCTGCGAATCATTTCCGAAATGTCGGCGGCGAATTTTTCGTAGCGTTTCATAGAAGGCATCGGGGCAAATGATGCCTGCATCATGAGTGAAAACCGCCTTTGCAAACAGGGGCAAGTTATCCTGGAAAAAGCATATCAGCTGCGCGGTGTTGCTGTCGGGCAGGCATCTGCGTCTTGAACCCCTCAAACGGATGGGTCTATGATGCTCACGTCCTGCGACCCATCGAAGGAATCACTTTTGTCCCGTTCCAGCTGGCTGCCTACGCCGCCTTAGCGCTTCGCCCCCTCGCCACACCCTGACTGCCACTGACTGCGGTCGCCTGTCGCTGTGTCCGTTTTACGGTCGCCGCCACCTCAATCACTACTCATTCGAAAACCGATGCACACGCACGTCCGGCACTCGCTGCTGCGCGCTCTGCTGTGTTCGACACAGGTATTTCCATGCTCGAAAAAATCAAAGCTACGTGGTTTTCCAACGTCCGGGCCGATGTTCTGGCCGGGCTTGTCGTTGCACTGGCCCTGATTCCAGAGGCTATCGCGTTCTCCATCATCACGGGGGTAGACCCGAAAGTCGGGCTTTACGCTTCGTTCTGTATCTGCGTGGTCATTGCTTTCGTGGGCGGCCGCCCGGCGATGATTTCCGCAGCCACAGGGGCGATGGCACTGCTGATGGTGAACCTGGTGAAAGAGCATGGTCTTCAGTATTTGCTGGCCGCCACGTTACTGTGCGGCGTGCTGCAGATTGTTGCGGGGTATTTGCGCCTCGGAGAACTGATGCGCTTTGTTTCACGATCGGTGGTGACCGGCTTTGTGAACGCGCTGGCGATTCTGATTTTCATGGCCCAACTGCCAGAGCTGACCCACGCGACCTGGCCGGTCTATGCGATGACGGCGGCGGGCCTGGCGATTATCTATCTGTTCCCGCGCCTGCCATTGCTGGGCAAACTGCTGCCGTCGCCGCTGGTGTGCATTCTGCTGCTCACGGCAATGTCCATTTACATGGGCCTTGATGTACGAACAGTCGGTGACATGGGCGCAATGCCTGACAGTCTGCCGGTGTTCATGTGGCCGGACGTTGCGCTGAATCTCGACACGCTGTGGATCATCCTGCCGTATTCCGTGGCGTTGGCGGTGGTGGGCCTGCTTGAGTCGATGATGACCGCAACCATTGTCGATGATCTGACCGATACCGCCAGCGACAGGAATCGTGAGTGCAAAGGGCAGGGCATTGCCAATATCGCCAGTGGTCTGATCGGCGGCATGGCCGGTTGCGCGATGATCGGCCAATCAATGATCAACGTGAAGTCGGGGGGCAAAACGCGCCTCTCGACCCTCAGCGCGGGCTTGCTGCTGTTGATCATGATGCTGTTTCTGGGCGACTGGCTGGCGCGTATTCCGATGGCAGCGCTGGTGGCGGTGATGATCATGGTGTCTATAAGTACGTTCAGTTGGGAGTCGATCCGCAACCTTAAACAGTACCCGCTCTCGACCAATATTGTGATGGTCGTGACGGTAATCGTGGTTGTGGCTACCCATAATCTCGCCTACGGCGTGCTGGTGGGTTCTCTGCTGGCCGCAATGTTCTTTGCCAGCAAGATCGCCCGTTATCTCGACGTCACTTCGCGCCGAGACCCTGAGCACAGCCACCGCACTTATTACGTGACCGGCCAGGTGTTTTTCGCTTCTGCCGAGCGCTTCATGGCGTCCTTCGACCTGCGCGAAAACGTCGAAACACTCGCCATTGATCTGCGCGAGGCGCATTTCTGGGACATCACTGCGGTTGCCGCGCTGGACAAGGTCGTGCTCAAGTTGAGGAGGGCGGGTATCAGCGTGGACGTTGTCGGCATGAACCGGGCGACGGCCACGCTGGTGGACCGCTTTGGCGTGCACGACAAACCGGACGCTATCGATTCGTTGATGGGGCATTGATCCGCAGGTTCGGGTCAGCAGGGTCAGGCCGGGATTTCCAGGCGGATCACCGACCCGCCGCCAGGCCTGTTGCGCACCCCGATAGTGCCGTCATGCTCGAGGCAAATAGCCCGGGCGATGGACAGGCCGAGGCCGCTGCCTCCCGAATAGCGCGCCCGCGAACGTTCGGCGCGCCAGAAACGGTCGAACACCTGTTCAAGGTTTTCCGAGCCGAAGCCGGGCCCGCGGTCGGAGACGGTCAGTTCCATGCTCCGTGCGCGGGCCCTGCCGACAATCAGCAGTTCACCGCCCATCGCCGAATAGCGCAGCGCATTATCGACGAGAATATTGACCACCTGGCCGATCCGGTCACGGTCGGCGGTGACGGTCAGTCGTTGGGGGATGTCGATCGTCACGACAACGCCCGCTTCATCGAGCTGTGCGGCAAACCAGCTCAGGCGTTCGGCCACCAGTTTCTCAAGGGAAAATACCGTCTTGTCCAGGGTCAGCTGGCCAGCGCTGGCCAGTGAGAGAAGGTGCAGATCGCTCACCAGTTTGTTCAACTGGTTGAGTTGGCGGTGGACCATTTCCAGTTGTGCCAGATCGCGCGGGAACACTTCATCGATCATGCCCTGAATGCGCCCCATGGCCGCGTTCAGTGGCGTGCGCAGTTCATGGGCGATCATCGCGCTGGACTCGCTGACCTCCAGTTCGTAACGGCCTAGCTGGGTGGTCATGGTGTTGAAGTCGCTGACCAGCGCCTGTAGCTCGTCCGGGTCTTTGTCGCTCATGGGCAGGCGCGTCTTGAAGTCGCCCTGGGCGACCTGACGCGCGCCCTTGGCAATCGAAGAGAACTGGCTGGAAAGCGGGCGGGAGAACAGAAAGCCGAAAAAGATGATGATCGGGATGGCCATCATCACCAGCGCTGCCAATACCCACCACTCCTTGTTGGCGATGCCCGGCAGCAGGTTTTCGATCGGGTAATACTCGAAGAACAACTCGCGAAGCTTGACCATGTCCATGGCAGGCTCGGCCTGCAACCTCAGGAACTCCGTGCGCACATCGGCTGGCATTGCCTGCAACGTGAGCCAGTCAGACACCGTGACGTGCAGCCACATGCAGAACGCGATCACGATGACCGCACCGACGGCCAGCATGCTCATGCGCATGCCGACCCAGTGCCATAAAGGTTTCTGCCGGTGTCTGAAAAAACGTCGCATGAGGCTCACCTGAATCGATAGCCGACAGAGCGGACTGTCACCAGCACATTATCCACGCCGTGAATTTCGAGTTTGCGACGCAGATTGTGCACGTGCGCATCGACAACCCTGGCCAGCGCCTCGCTGTCGGGCAGGCAGATTTCCAGCAATTCTTCGCGGGTGAAGGCTTTGGAGGGTGTTTTCAGCAAGGTCGAAAGGATCTTGAACTCGGTGGGTGTCAGGTCGAGCAGTGTGTCTGTGCCGTCGTGTCCTTCAATGATGGCGGTGACTGCATTCAGGTCCACCAGCAGGTTCTGGTAACGCAAATGGCGGTCATTACTGGCGTTCTGCTGGGAGCGGCGCAGCACCGCGTGCACACGGGCCACCACTTCCTTGGGGTTGTAGGGCTTGACCACGTAATCGTCAGCCCCATAGCGCAATGCGCCGAGCTTTTCCGGTTCGTCGCCCATGGCGGTGACCATGATCACCGGCGTGTCGCTGCAGCGCCGGACGGCCGACAGCACGTCGGTGCCACTGACAAGCGGCAGCATGACGTCCAGCAGAATCAGGTCGGGTTTCCACTGACGGTGCATATCGATACCGCGCTGACCGTTTTCGGCCAGCCCGACGTTGAAACCGTCACGACGCAGGTAAGCCTCGAGAATGCTGGCACTGTCGGCGTCGTCTTCAACGATAAGAATGCGTTTTCCTGACACGAGCGCGCCTCTTGATCAAATCTTGATAATTCACGAACGGTTTGTTGAAAGTCGACGTTCAGGATGCTGTCCAGAGCCCACTGTCGCGGACAGATCCTATGCCGATGAGTACACCGCTGTCCAAGCGTATCCGCAACCGCCGCTGGCGTTGCCTGGCCATGCTGGCGAGCCTGACTCTTTCGGGCTGCTCGTTGATACCGGCCTATCAGCGTCCGGCGTTGCCGGTCCCGGTCGATCAGGCGTCCGCTGTGGTCCCGGCCTCGAATACCTCCAGCGCCGTCGTGCTCAGTGCCGACGAAGAAGCGCTGGCTGGCGAGTTGTCGCCAAAAGGCGAACTGCGCCGGTTGCTGCAATCGGCCCTCGCGTTCAATCGCGATTTTCGTGTGGCGGTGCTGCGTGTGGAGGAGGCCAGGGCAATGCGCGGCATTACCCGCGCCGATCGCTTTCCGACCCTTGCTGCAGGTGTCGAGCGCGATCGTCAGCACTTCGATAATGCGGCCGCCGACGAGCGTTATGGCCAGGACATTTCCATCGCGTCGGTGGGCGTCTCTGACTTTGAACTGGATTTCTTCGGGCGCGTGCGCAGCCTGTCAGAGGCGGCGCGGCACGATTATCTGGCCAGCACCTACGGCCAGCAGGCGGCACGCAGTGCGTTGATTGCGGAAGTCGCCCGCGCCTGGCTGGCCGAGCGTCTGGCCGCTGCTGTGCAACAGGATGCGCAGGCGGTTCACGAGGCCCGGCTGATGCTGGTCAAGGCGGCCGAAGAGCAGCAGCGTCAAGGTGCGCTTTCGCTGGATGATCTGATGGCACAGCGCCTCGACACCCTGAGCGCGCAACAGCAGGTGCAGGATGCGGCAAGCGATCACGCCAACGCGTCGCAGGCCTTGTTGTTACTCACCGGCTATTCGACGGTATTGCCCGTCAGCACGCCAGACACCCCTGCGCTGACCACCGCGCTGGTCGAGACGCCGTCCTGGCTGTCGAATCTGCCGTCTCAGCGTCTGCTGGAACGCTTTGACATCCGTCAGCGCGAAGAAGCCCTCAAGGCCAGCAATGCCAACATTGGTGCTGCCCGTGCGGCGTTCTTTCCGTCCATAAAACTCAGTACCGGCGTGGGCTTGCAGAGCGACAGCCTGCGCACCTTGTTCAGCAACGGCAGCGGGGCCTGGCTGTTTACGCCGCAGTTGAATCTGCCGCTGTTCGACGGCGGGCGTAATCAGGCCAACCTGGACCTTGCCAAGGTGCGTCAGCAGATCGCGGTGGCCGAGTATGAAAAGGCTGTGCAGAACGCCTTCCGTGAAATGTCCGCTGTGCTGACCCGCCGTCAGCAGGCCCTGAACCATGTCCGCAACGAGGTCGAGCGGGTTGCGCTGGTCCAGGAAAAAGTGCGGCGCCTGTCCTTTGAACTCAATGCGGGCGCCGTCGAGCGCACTGCATTGCTGGTTTCCACTCTCCGTATTGCTGAAGCCGACGCAGCCGCTCGCCAGTCCCTCGATGCGCTGCAGCAAAACCGCATCGATCTGTTTCGAGTGCTGCACGGAGCAGAACCGACAACCCCACCCCAATCCTGAATGACACCGGAGTATCCCCATGAGCCCTGCAATCTCTCGTACTCACCTGCGGTCTGCGCTGCTTAAACCTGTGCTGACCGTGTTGATCACCTCTGCGGCCATGACCCTGGCAGGTCAGGCCTGCGCCCAGGACAGCACTGCCGAAGGCCAGTCGATGCTGGGTGACCGGTTCAACGTCAATTTCGGGCTCGGCATGGCCGTGCTGCCGCGCTACATGGGGGCCGATGAATACCGCAGTCAGGTGGTGCCCATGCTGACGGTCCAGCGCGGTATCTTCTTCGCCGACACCACGCGCGGTCTGGGGCTGCAATGGCAGTCGGATTCCGGGTTCGGTGCCAGCGCTGCACTCAATTACGATTTCGGTCGTACCGAGAAAAACAGTACGAATCGGCCTGGTTCCAACGAGCTGAGAGGGATGGGCACTGTCAAGGGCGCGACCGTTGGCGACTTCATGGTTTCCCAGCAACTCATGCCGTGGCTGTCCGTCAGTGCCGAGGCCGAACTGCGGGTGGCTGGTGAAAAACGTGGCAATCGTTACCGGTTGGGTTTCGAGGGCATCGCCTACCACAGTCAGACCGATACGGTGACCCTCGACATCGATGCGCACGCTGGTGACGGCCGTTACAACCAGACCTATTTCGGCGTGAGCCCGATCCAGAGTCAGCGCACCGGCTTCTCCAGTTTCAGCGCAGACAGCGGCATTTACGCCTACTCGGCGGCGCTCGCCTGGCAGCATACCTTCGACGCCCACTGGTCAACCGTCGCAAGCGTCGGGGTAACGCATTACACCGACCAGACCCGCGGCAGTCCGCTGGTCGAGACCGATGCCGAAGGCAGTGGCCTGATTGCCTTGAATTACGCTTTCTGAAGGGTTGAAGCCTGCCATGCGATTGAATCCTGATGCGTTTCCGGCCCTACGGCGGTGTGTGTCGCGCGCTTGCGGCGTCGTGCTGATCACTCTGATGATCAGTGGCTGCGGTGATAAACAGACGGCCAGCGTTCCGCCTGTCCGGGCTGTCAAGGTTGAGACGGTCCGGGCAGGAGAGGGCGCTGCGTTGCGCTTCATTGGCACCGTTCGGCAGCAGGATCGCGCCAGTCTGGCGTTTGAATCGGCAGGCACCCTGACAGAACTGCGGGCCGACATTGGTGATAGCGTCAAGCCGGGCCAGGTGCTCGCCCGCCTTGATCCGCAGCCTGCGCAATTGCGTCTGCAGGAGGCGCAGGCCGCTTTGCGGCTGGCTCGGGCTCAGGCGCTGGAGCGCCAGCGTAACTACCAGCGTCAGCAAAACCTGCTCGCAGCGGGCAGTGTCGCCCAGAGCGTGGTCGAGTCGGCCCACTCGTCCAGTGAACAAGCCAGCGCCGAGCTGATGCGCACGCAGGCCGAGCTGGACCTGGCCCGTCGCGAACTGGATCGCACCCGCTTGATCGCACCCTTTGCCGGGCGCGTGGTGGCCCGTCATGCACAACCGCAGAGCGTGTTGCCCGCCGGGCAGGTGCTGCTGGATATAGAGTCCGCCGCAGAGCAACAAGTGGTGGCGGCTGTTCCGTTGGCACTTGCCGAGTCGCTTGAGCCGGGCGACCTCGCCAGGGCCTCCAGCAGCGCAGACGGTACGGTAGGGTTTGATCTCGCCCTGGAAGGCATTTCGCCCCGCGCTGATGACGGGCTGGTCAGAACGGCTGTGTTCCGAGTGCTGCGGCCTGCCGGCAGGCTGCCCAGTGGCGTCACGCTGCTTGTGCAAATGCATCCCGCTGCCGACGCACAGTCGCTGTCGGTTCCAGTGCAAGCGTTAAGGATGGGTGCCAACAGCCACCTTGCTGAAGTCTTCGTTTACCAGGCGGGAGGAACAGTCGCCGTACGCTCCGTGACGCTGGGTATGGTCAGAGAAGGTCGGGCACTGGTCGTCAGCGGGCTGGTCGCAGGTGAGCAGGTGGTCACTGCCGGCACCGCTTTTCTGCAGGACGGTCAGCCCGTCACGCTGTTTCATTCAGACACTCGCCTGACCGGTGACGCGCAATGAACCTTACCTCCCGCGCCATGGGCGCAAGCCGCCTGACCCTGTTCGCTGCCTTGCTGATTTTGCTGGCCGGTGTTGTCACGTTTTTGAGCTTTCCTTCTCAGGAAGAACCTTCGGTGACCGTTCGCGACGCATTGGTCAGCGTGTCTCTGGAAGGGCTGTCCGCAGAGCGCACCGAGGAACTGCTCGCCAGGCCGCTCGAAGAGCGTATCCGTGAACTGGCCGAGATCAAGAACGTGCTCACCACGGTCCAGCCTGGCCGAGTGATCGTGCAGGTTACGGCGTATGACAACGTCAAGGATCTCGGGCTGCTGTGGCAACGGCTCCGGGCGAAGGTGAGTGAAACGAGCGGTGGTTTTCCGCCCGGCACCCAAGGGCCTTTTGTCGATGATGATTTCGGTCGCGTCGCCGTGGCTTCGATCGCGCTGACCGCGCCGGGCTTCACCATGGGCGAGATGCGTGGCCCGATCAAGCGCTTGCGTAATCAGCTTTATGAGCTCAAGGGCGTCGATCAGGTCCAGCTGTATGGGCTGCAGAATGAACGCATTTACCTCGACTTCAATCACCAGACGCTGGCCGCCGCCGGACTTTCCCCGCAACAGCTGCTTCAGCAACTGCAGGCCCGCAACCTGATCGCGACGGGAGGCAACCCGGTCATCGGGCAGCAGAGCACCACGCTTTCGATCAGTGGCGAGGTGCTTTCGCCGGAGCAGCTTCGGCAGTTCCCGGTGCAGTTGCCCAGTGGTCAGAAGGTCGCGTTGCAGAACCTGAGCAGGGTATCGGTGAGCCCTGTCGACCCGCCGGAAACCGAAGCGATCTATCAGGGACAGGATGCTGTGGTACTGGCCGTTTCGATGCAGCCAGGCCTCAATGTGCAAACCTTCGGTGATGCCTTGCGCAAGCGACTCGCTGAGCTGGAGCAGCAACTTCCGACGGGTTTTACCTTGCACGTGGTGACCTTCCAGTCCAGCGTGGTCGAGCACGAGATGAGCAAGATGTATCACGTCATGGCCGAGACGGTGGTGATCGTGATGTGCGTGGTCATGCTGTTTCTGGGCTGGCGCACCGGGCTGGTGGTCGGGGTGATTGTGCCCTTGACCATCCTCAGTACGCTGCTGGTCATGCGCGCACTGGGGATCGAGCTGCAGACGGTGTCGATTGCCGCGATCATCCTGGCGCTGGGCTTGCTGGTGGACAACGGCATTGTCATCGCCGAAGACATCGAGCGACGCCTGCATGCGGGGGAGGATCGACAGCGCGCCTGTGAGGAGGCCGGGCGCACTTTGATGATCCCTCTGCTGACTTCTTCACTGGTCATCGTCCTGGCGTTTTCGCCCTTCTTTCTGGGGCAGACCAGTACCAACGAATACCTGCGTTCGCTGGCGGTTGTGCTCGCCACGACGCTGATCAGCTCCTGGCTGCTCAGCATCACGGTGACGCCTCTGTTGTGCTTTTACTTCGCCAGGGTGCCGGCCGGCAAAGCGTCGGCGGATCATGCCGATGAGTATGCATCGCTGTTCTACCGTGGCTATCGCAAGGTCATCGAGCGTTTGCTGAATCACTCGCTGCTCTTCATCGCCTGCATGATGGGTTTGCTGGCGTTGGCGATCGTGGTGCTGACCCGGGTGCCGTACGATTTTCTGCCGAAGTCGGACCGCATGCAGTTCCAGATTCCGCTGGTGCTCGAGCCCGGCAGCAGCTCGCGAGACACGTCTCGAGCGGTGCGTGATATCAGCCAATGGCTAAGCAGCGATCAGGATGTGGAACACAGCATTGGTTATGTCGCCAGTGGCGGGCCGCGGATCGTGCTGGGCCTCAATCCCCCGTTGCCCGCGCCGAATATCGCGTATTTCACTGTCAGCGTGCGTGAAGGTGCCGACCTCGATGCGGTGATCGAGCGCACACGACAGTTTATCCTCGCGCAGCACCCCGAAATCGAAGCGCAGCCCAAACGATTCTCGATGGGCACCACCGAGGCGGGGATTGCGGTCTACCGGGTCATCGGTCCTGATGAGGAAGTGTTGCGCGGTACTGCCCGACAGATCGAGCAGGCGTTGTCGGCGTTGCCCGGAACCTTGGACGTGCACGATGACTGGCGGACCCGATTGCTGCGTTACGACGTTGTCGTCGATCCGTACAAAGCCCTGCAGGCCGGTGTTGCCACTCAGGACATCGCCCAGGCCCTGCAACTGAGAAACAGCGGGCTGTCCGTGTCGTCGCTGCAGGATGGCGATACTGCTGTCGCCATTGTGGCGCGAGAGCAGAGCACCCTGAGCAAGCCGGGCAATGATCTGGACAGCACCCTGATTTACCCGGCTTCCGGGGGCGCGCCGGTGATGTTGTCGGCCATTGCCACTGTCGAGCCCAGGGCCGAGGCATCGACTATTCAGCGGCGTAATCTGCAACGCGCAATCACGGTGGTGGGGCACAATCCGTCAATGACGGCGACCTCGATCGTCGAACAGTTGGCACCGCAGATAGCTGCAATCAGCCTGCCGGCGGGTTACCACATCGAACCCGGTGGCGAAATTGAAGACTCGGCCGAAGCCAATCAGGCGCTGTTGCAGTACATGCCGCATGCACTGGTCGCGATGCTGTTGTTGTTCGTCTGGCAGTTCAATTCGTTCCGCAAGTTGCTGATCGTCATCTCCAGCGTGCCCTTCGTGCTGATCGGCGTGGCGCTGGCGTTGGTGCTCACCGGCTATCCGTTCGGCTTCATGGCCACCTTCGGGCTGCTGTCGCTGGCCGGCATCATCGTCAACAACGCCGTGCTGCTGCTCGAACGTATCGAGGCTGAACGCGAGCAAGGCCTGGCGGTGCGTGATGCAGTGGTTAATGCAGCTATCAAGCGCTTGCGGCCGATCGTGATGACCAAACTGACCTGCATCATCGGGCTGGTGCCGCTGATGCTGTTTGCCGGCCCGCTCTGGGAGGGCATGGCGATCACCATCATGGGTGGCCTTGCGTTGGGTACGCTGGTGACACTGGGCCTGATTCCGATCCTCTACGCGCTGCTGTTCGACCGCTTCGAGCGCTGGCGCAGGGCGAGCTGAGCCATGACGGCCGGTACGTGTGTAAGGTATGGTCCTGAGAAAACCTCGATGATCGAACACAAGGATGAAACACATGCGCTCATTTACCCGCTCGCCACTGGCCGCCCATCTCGCCCTGGCGCTTGCGTTGACAGCCCTGGCGCCATTGGCCATGGCCGAACCGCACAAGGCCATCCAGGCCGATGCCGAGCAATACAAGGACGAAGCCTTGAAGCTGCTGGAGCGTCTGGTGAACATCGACTCGGGTTCCGGGTATGTACCGGGCCTGACCAAGGTCAGCGACATCGCGATCGAAGAACTGAAAAAGCTCGGTGCCACCATCGAGCTCGTTCCAAATACGCCAGAGGCCAGCAACCACGTCATCGCCACCCTGAAAGGCACCGGCAAGGCGAAGATTCTGCTGATGGCGCACATGGACACCGTGTTCAAGGAAGGCTCCGCGGCCGAGCGTCCGTTTCACATCAAGGACGGGCGTGCCTATGGCCCAGGGGTGATGGATGACAAGGGCGGCATCGTTGCAGCTATCTATGCACTGAAGGTGCTGCACAACTTGAAATTCACCGACTACGCGCAAATCACGGTGTTGCTCGACGCCAGCGAGGAGACCGGCTCAGGCGTTGCTACCGAGCTGATCAAGAAAACCGCGAAGGAGCATGACGTCACCCTCAACCTGGAGCCGGGGCGTCCGGCCGACGGTCTGGTGGTGTGGCGCAAAGGCTCGGCAACCGCGCTGGTCGAAGTCAAAGGCAAGGCCTCGCATGCAGGCGTTGCGCCTGAGCTGGGACGTAACGCCGCGACCGAAGTTGCCCATCAGATCCTGCAACTCGGCAAGCTGGGTGACGAGGAGAAGAAAACCACCATCAACTTCACCGTGCTCAAGGCGGGGGATCGCACCAACGTGATTCCCGATCAGGCCAGCGCCAAGGCCGATGTGCGCGCTGCCGTACCGGAAGAGTTCGACCGCGTCGAGCAGGACCTGGCCAGGGTGTCGGCCAACAAGCTGGTGCCCGATACCGAGGTCAAGACCAGTCTGGTCCGTGGCCTGCCACCGATGCCGCAGACCGCGCAGTCCGATGCATTGGTCGCGATGGCGCAAGGCATCTACGGCGAACTGGGTCGCACCCTGACCATCGAGGGCAGCGGCGGGGCGGCAGATTCAAGCCTGTCTGCCAGCGTGGGTACACCAACGCTGGACGGCTTCGGGATTGTCGGCGGCAATATCCATACGCCCGAAGAGTATGCCGAAGTGGGCAGCGTGGCGCCGCGGATCTACTTGCTGTCGCGAATGATCATGAAGTTGTCCGGGCAACAGTGATTCGATAGGCCTCCCGTGCGTGGCGCGGGAGGCTGTAGAGTCGATGACTCGCTTTTAAACAAATGCAGGGCTGCACACCTCGCGATACTGCATACAGCGGGAGACGGCACTGATTCTGGCATAGCGGTTCATTGTCGAGTGTTGGCCGACAACTAGTTGTTATTGCTCATCCCCGTTTTGCTCATGCGCCACACCACAGGGTTTGATCGAAACCTGCTGCCTCTGTTTTACACCCTGTCCATGCAAAAAAGGACCGTCGGCGCCGCTCCAGAGCCCTGGAAGGTCAGCATGCTTGCGCCTGTTTCCTTAGACCATAGTCATTTTAATAGTGTATCTGCGGCCTTGACACGAGCCGGTTTTCGCGTGCTAGCCGATCAGCATTTCTGCATATATTTAATTATGACCTTAATACTATGTCGAAAAGATACGCTGTCCCCTATCAATACTAAGCACATGACCCTTGGGCGCTGGCTAAAGGTCAGTGTTGTAAAAATCAACTTCAAAAAAAGTTCAACAAATCGGATACAAGGTCGATACAAATATTTGACGCCGCTATGATGGCGTTCTAGTATTGCCCGCCTTTTTGATATCAATATGCTACCGCAAGGACGCGCCGTGTATCCTCATGCCCTAAAACTGGCTTTGCTGCTACTGCTCGCCCTCGCGCCAGCTACCTTGCTTGCAGCCACTGCTCCCGCCAGTTTGCCAGGTGACCAGGATCTTATTCGTGATCGTCAGGATCGCCTGCTCGAAGAGCAGCGCCGCCGTCTTGAAGAACTCAAGGACCTGCCGGGCAAACAAGCCGCACCCGCTGCCCCGAGTTCTCCGGCCGATACACGTTGTTTCACCATCAATCGTATCGAGCTCAAGGGCGCCGACTCGCTGTCGGCCGCCGAGCGCGATGCGTTGACCAAGCCCTATATTGGCAAGTGCCTTGGTGTTGCGCAGCTCAATGAGCTTCTGAAAGTCATCACCGATCACTACCTCGAAAAAGGCCTGGTGACGACTCGCGCCTACCTGCCGCAACAGGATCTGTCCACTGGCGACCTGCAAGTGTTGGTCATCGAAGGCAAGCTGGAGCATCTGCGTGGCGATGCCGCCAGCGGTCTGTCGGCGCGTGAGCTGGCCATGACGTTTCCCGGTAAAGAAGGCCAGATGGTCAACCTGCGCGAAATCGAGCAGATGGTCGATCAGCTCAATCGCCTGCCATCCAATCAGGCGCAGATGGAACTGACCCCCGGCCAAGTCGTCGGCGGCAGTGACGTAGTGGTCAAGAACACTCCGCAAAAACCATGGCGGGCCAACCTGTCGCGTACCAACGAAGGTCAGCGCAGCACCGGCGAGCAGCAATGGAACGCTGGCCTTGAGTGGGATAATCCGTTGGGGCTGGCCGACCAGTTCAGCCTGCGCGGCGGCCACGATGCGATCAGCGATCGGCAGAAAGCCTCCCGCAACGCCTCGCTTGCCTACAGCCTGCCGTGGGGCTGGTGGACGTTCAGCTACCTGTACAACACCAGTGAATATCGTTCGGTGGCGCAGGCCTCGAACGTCAACTTCAAGCAGGACGGCGATAGCCAGAACCACCAGTTCAAGGCCGAGCGGGTCGTGTATCGCGACGCGCTGAGCAAGACCTCGCTCAATGCCGGTCTGTCCTACCTGCGCACCAACAATTATGTCGAAGACAGCAAGCTGGCGGTCAGCAGCAATCGCATCACCGAGGCGCAGTTCGGTATCAACCATGGGCGGCGGGTTGGCTCGGCGTTCGTCAACATCGATCTGGGCATGCAGCAAGGCATCGGTGCACTGGACGCGCAGGGCAACCACGATCCTCGCCCGGGTGAGGCTGATGCACGTTATCGCAAATACACCGGCACCCTCAGCTACCTGCACCCCTTTCAACTGTGGGGCGAAAACCTGAGCTTCACCAGCCTGGCCACCGGGCAGCGCAGTGAGGATGTGCTGTTCAGCTCGCAACGCACCAGCCTGGGCGGATCAGCATCGGTGCGCGGTTACAAGGATGAGTTTCTGTCTGGCGACAGCGGTGGTTATTGGCGTAACGAGTTGCGCCTGACTCGCCCGGTCGCCCTGGACTGGCTGCGCCCGGTGTTCGCCGAGTATGGCGCGGCTGCCGGTTACGACCAGGGTGTTATCCGCAACGATCGTTACAACGGCAGTCAGCATGGGCGCTTGTCCAGTAACTCGTTCGAGCTGTTTACGAGTGGCCAGCACGTTGCTGCCTCAGTGACGTTCGCTCATTCCCTGGAACGTCCCGATGTGATCGAGCGCGAAGCGCCGATCTATTTCCGTATGGACTTTTTCCTCTAACCACACCGTATTCAACCTACCTGTTCCGAGGTCATTTACATGGACGTTCACCAACTGGCTCTGCTTGCTCGTCAGCCTTCTGCTGTGCTGGTCGAGCGCCGGTCTTTCTGGGGAATGCCCAAGCGCGGCCTCGCGCTGATTCTCGCCAATGCGATGTTCTGGCAGCCGCTGCTGGTTCAAGCCGAAGGCATCGTGGTCAGCGGCACGAATACCAGCCTGAATCAGGCCGGCAATGGCGTGCCTATCGTCAATATTGCCGCGCCCAATGCCAGCGGCCTGTCACACAACCAGTATCAGCAGTTCAACGTCGACAGCCAGGGCGTCATCCTCAACAACTCCACCAACCAGACCCAGAGCACTCAACTGGGCGGCATCATCGTCGGCAACTCCAACCTGCGCGGCACGGCGGCCACCACCATTCTCAACGAAGTGGTCGGGGCCAACGCCAGTCAGCTTAGAGGCTATACGGAAGTGGCCGGGCAGGCGGCACGTGTCATCGTCGCCAACCCCTACGGCATCAGTTGCAACGGCTGCGGTTTCATCAATACCCCGCAGGTCACGCTGACCACCGGCAAACCGGTGCTGGATGCCAACGGGCAGTTGCAGCGTTTCAATGTGCAGGGCGGCAGCATATCCATCGACGGTGTGGGGCTGAACGCAGACAACGTCGACCAGTTCGACATCATCACCCGTAGCGCGAAGATCAATGCCGAGATACACGCCAAGCGCCTCAACATCATTGCCGGTCGCAACGATGTCGACGCACAGACGCTGAACCCCACCGCCTTGCCTGACGACGGCAGCGCCAAACCGGAACTGGCCGTCGACAGCTCGGCGCTGGGCGGCATGTATGCCGGCGCTATCCGTCTGGTGGGCACCGAGGCGGGTGTCGGCGTCAGGCTGGCTGGCGATCTGGCGGCCAGTGGCGGAGATATCCAGCTTGATGCCAACGGCCACTTGAGCATGATGCAGACCGCTGCCAGCGGTGCTGTGGCGGTCAAGGCCAATAGTGCCGAGGTCAACGGGCCGGTTTATGCTGGGTCGTCACTGGGCATGACCACGGCAGGTGATCTCATCACCCGGCAGAACGTCGCTGCACGCGATGCACTGACACTTTCCGCAGGCGGTCAGATCAATAACACCGCGGTGATCGAGGCGGGCGTCAATGCAGACAACAGCCGCAACATATCGGGCGATGTGACGCTGTCTGCCAACGGGCTGAACAACAGCGGCAGCATCACCGCCAGCCGCGCCCTGCAAGCCAGCATCAGCCAGACCCTGAACAATCAGGGGGCTACACTGAACGGTCAGTCGAGCACACGCATCGTGGCTACTGCCATCGACAATCGTCAGTCAGGCCGAATTTTGAGCCAGGGCGGCACTGTCGATATCAACGCGTCTCAGGTGCTCAACAGCCAGAGCGGGCTGATCAGCAGCAATGGCACTATGACGATCACTGCGGGTTCGCTGGACAACAGCCAGCAAGGCAAGCTGTTCAGCAGCAGCGCTTTGTCCGCCCGTATTTCCGGGCCGTTGCTCAACCAGTTGGGGCTTATCAGCGCCAATGGCGATCTGCTGCTCAACGCGGCAAGCGTGGACAACCGCAGCGCGGAAATCTCCAGTCTCGGCAGCCTGACCTCGACCGTCAGCCAGTTCGACAACCGCGAAAAAGGCCGTCTGCTGGCCAACGGCGCGCTGCAGCTGACCTCTGACCACCTGAACAACCAGAACGGCTCGGTCGCCGGACAGCAAGGCGTACAGCTGAATCTGGGGCAACTGACCAACACCGGCAACGGCAGTGTCTACGGCAAAAGCAACCTGAATGTGGCCGTCAACGGCGCTTTGGGCAACGATCAGGGCGTGCTGCGCAGCGACGGCACACTGGCCGTGCGCGCGGCCTCTCTGAGTAACAATAGCGGCAGCGTGACCAGTGCCGGCACGGCTACCGTCAGCACAACGGGCGCAGTCGCCAACCGTGGCGGACAGATTCTGAGCGATGCGGGCCTGACGCTTTCCAGCGGCAGTTTGGATAACAGTCAGAGTGGTCGCATTGCCGGCAATGGCGTGGTGCTTACCACTGGCGCTTTTGACAACCATCAGGACGGCCGCGTCACCAGTACCGGCGCGTTTCAACTGAACGCCGGGCTGGTCAACAACAGCGACGCCGGTCGCATCGCCAGCGCCATGGCGCTGACTGCCGTGGTTACCGGCCTTGATCAGACCAACGATGGCCGACTGTACAGCAACAGCGATGTCAGCCTGGACCTGAGCAATGGCCTGTTGACCAACCAGGGCGGCCAGATCACTGCGCCTGGTCAGTTGCTGCTGAAAAACCTCACGGCGGTCAATAATCAGAGCGGCAAGATTTCCAGCGCCAACAGCTTCACGCTGGCAGCCACTTCGCTGGACAACACCGACGGTTCGATACTCAGCGATAAAGCGCTCGTTGTGCGCATCAATCAGTTGCTGACCAACCTTCGCGGTCTGGTTTCTGCGACCGGTCTTGATCTGACAGCGGGCTCACTGAACAACCGCAATGGCGAAATATCCAGCCTTGGCAGGCTGACGGCCAACGTTGGCCAGTTCGATAACCGTGAAAAAGGCCGCCTGCTGGCCAGTGGCGCGCTGCTGTTGACTGCGGACGGCTTGAACAACCTGAACGGGATCGTTTCCGGTCAGCAGGGCGTGCAACTGAACCTGGGGCAATTGAACAATACCGGTGGGGGCAGCGTTTACGCTAAGGATGCGCTGAACCTGACGCTGGGCGGTGTGTTGCAAAACGATCAGGGCGTATTGCGCAGTGATGGCGCAATGGACCTCAAGGCAGCCGGTCTGGCCAACACCAACGGCAGTGTGACCAGTGCCGGCACAGGTGTGCTCAATTTCAACGGTGCGGTGGTCAATCAGGGTGGGCAGATAGTCAGCGATGCACAACTGACACTCACCAGTGGCAGCCTTGATAACAGCCGGAGCGGTCGTATTTCCGGTAAAGGTCTGGTGCTCGGTACTGGAGTCTTCGACAACCATCAGGACGGCCACCTGACCAGTACCGGCGCACTCCAGCTGAATGCCGGGCTGGTCGACAACAGTGACGCCGGTCGTATTGCCAGCGCCATGGCTCTGACTGCCGTGGTTACGGGCCTCAATCAGACCAATGACGGGCGCTTGTACAGCAACAGCGATGTCAGCCTGGACCTGAGCAATGGCCTGTTGACCAACCAGGGCGGCCAGATCACTGCACCTGGTCAGTTGCTGCTGAAAAACCTCACAGTGGTCAATAACCAGAGCGGCAAGATCTCCAGCGCCAACGATTTCACGCTGGCAGCGACTTCGTTGGACAACACTGACGGCTCGCTGGTCAGCGACAAAGCGTTGATCGTGCGTATCGCTCAGCTGCTGACCAACCTGCGCGGGCAGATCTCCGCCAACGGCGTCACCCTGAGCGCCGCAGCGTTGGATAACCGCAACGCCGAACTGTCCAGCCTGGGCAGCCTGACGGCCACCATCGGCCAGTTCGATAATCGCGAAAAAGGTCGCCTGCTGGCCAATGGCGCGCTGCTATTGACCGCGGGCGGCTTGAATAACCTGAACGGGATCGTTTCCGGGCAGCAGGGCGTGCAACTGAACCTGGGCCAACTGAACAATACCGGTGGGGGCAGCGTTTTTGCCAAAAGCAGTCTTGGTCTGACCGTCAGCGGGGCACTGAAGAATGATCAGGGTGTGCTGCGCAGCGACGGTTCACTGACCGGGAGTGCAGCCTCGCTGGCCAACAGCGCGGGCAGCGTCAGCAGCGCCGGTGTTGCGTCGATCATTATCAATGACGGCGTTGTCAACCGGGGCGGGCAGATACTCAGCGACGCGCAACTGACACTCACCAGCGCCAGCCTCGATAACAGCCAGAGCGGGCGCATTGCCGGCAATGGCGTGGTGCTCACCACTGGCGCTTTTGACAACCATCAGGACGGCCGCCTGACCAGTACCGGCGCGCTTCAACTGAACGCCGGGCTGGTCAACAACAGCGACGCCGGTCGCATCGCCAGCGCCATGGCGCTGACTGCCGTGGTTACCGGCCTTGATCAGACCAACGATGGCCGACTGTACAGCAACAGCGATGTCAGCCTGGACCTGAGCAATGGCCTGTTGACCAACCAGGGTGGCCTGATCAATGCGCCTGGCCAGTTGCTGCTGAAAAACCTGAACGTGGTCAACAACCAAGGCGGTGAAATCTCCAGTGCCAACGGTTTCACGCTGGCGGCCACTTCGTTGGACAACACCGAGGGTTCGCTGCTCAGCGACAAAGCGCTGATCGTGCGTGTCGATCAGTTGCTGACCAACCTGCGCGGCAAGATTTCCGCCAATGGCCTCAATCTGAGTGCTGCAACGCTGGACAACCGCAGCGCGGAAATTTCTAGTCTGAGCACCCTGACTGCCAACATCGGCCAGTTCGACAACAGCGCGAAAGGGCGTCTGCTCGCCAACGGCACAATGCTGCTGACAGCCGATAACCTGAATAACCAGAACGGCGTGGTTTCCGGACAGCAGGGCGTCCAGTTGAATCTGGGGCAACTGACCAACTCCGGCGGCAGCGTTTATGCAAAAAACACGCTCGGTCTGACGCTCACCGGTGCATTGAATAACGATCAGGGCGTACTGCGCAGTGACGGCACGCTGGACCTGAAAGCAGCTTCTCTGGCCAACACCGGCGGTCGAGTCACCAGCGCCGGTGCTGCCACATTGAAAGTCGATGCTGCCGTCGTCAACCAGGGCGGGCAGATCATCAGTGATGCAGGTCTGACGCTTTCCAGCGGCAGCCTGGATAACAGCCAGAGTGGTCGCATTGCGGGCAATGGCGTGGTGCTTACCACTGGCACCTTCGACAACCATCAGGATGGCCGCCTGACCAGTACCGGCGCACTTCAACTGAATGCCGGGCTGGTCAACAACAGCGACGCCGGCCGCATCGCCAGCGCCATGGCCCTGACCGCAGTGGTCACCGGCCTGAACCAGACCAACGATGGCCGACTGTACAGCAACAGCGACGTCAGCCTGGACCTGAGTAATGGCGTGCTGACCAACCAGGGCGGTTTGATCAGTGCGCCGGGGCAGTTGCTGCTGAAAAATCTCACGGCGGTCAACAACCGGAACGGCGAAATTTCCAGTGCCAACGGTTTCTCGCTGGTGGCCACTTCGCTGGATAACACCGAAGGTTCGGTGATCAGCGACAAAGCCTTGATCGTGCGTGTCGCCCAGTTGCTGACCAACCTGCGTGGCCTGATTTCCGCCACCGGTGTCGAGCTGAGTGCCGCGACGCTGGACAACCGCAACGCGGAGCTCTCCAGCCTTGGAGAGCTGACCGCAACCGTTGGCCAGTTCGATAACAGTGGCAAGGGCCGTTTACTGGCCAATGGTGCGTTGCTGCTCAACGCCGACAGCCTGAACAACCAGAGCGCAGGTGCCGTTTCCGGCCAGCAGAGTGTGCAGTTGAACGTCGGGCAACTGATCAACACGGGCGGTGGCAGCGTCTACGCCAAAAACAGTCTGGGTCTGAAAGACACGGGCGTCCTCAGCAACGATCAAGGGACATTGCGCAGCGATGGCACGCTGGTGTTGAGCGCCGCTTCTCTGGGCAATACTGCCGGTAGTATCACCAGTTCCGGCAACTCGTCCCTGACGGTCGATGGTGCCGTGGTGAACCGTGGCGGGCAGATTCTAAGTGATGCAACCCTGACGCTGACCAGCGCCAGCCTGGACAACAGCCAGAACGGTCGTATCGCCGGCAAGGGCGTGAAGCTCGTCACCGGTGCTTTTGACAACCAGCAAGGCGGCCGCCTGACCAGTACCGGAACCCTTCAGCTCGATGCCGGGTTGGTCAATAACAGTGACGCCGGTCGTATCGCCAGCGCCATGGCCCTGACGGCCGTGGTCACCGGTCTGAATCAGACTAACGATGGCCGTCTGTACAGCAACAGTGACGTCAGTCTCGATTTAAGCAAAGGCGTGCTGAACAACGACGGCGGTCTGATTACCGCGCCGGGCCAGTTGCTGCTGAAAAATCTCAATGCAGTCAGCAACCGCAGCGGTGAAATTTCCAGCGCCAACGGCTTCACCCTGGCCGCGACGTCGCTGGACAACACCGCTGGCTCGGTGCTCAGCGACAAAGCGCTGATCGTGCGTGTCGACCAGTTGCTGACCAACCTGCGCGGTCTGGTGTCTGGCAACGGTATCGATCTGGCGGCCAATGAGCTGAATAACAACAGCGGCAGCCTGAGCAGCGATGCCGACCTGTTGGTAAACGTCACTGGCCAGCTGTCGAGCCGCAGCGGCGAGCTGACCAGCGCCGGTAACACGACGCTGAATGCGCTGAGCCTCGATAACGCCGCTGGCCAGGTCATGGCTGACCGGTTCCTGAAACTGGTGATCACTGAAACCATCGATAATCAGGCCGGAACGCTGGGCGCAGGGCAGGGTATCGACATCGGTGCTGCGAGTCTGGACAACCGCCAGTCCGGTGCACTGGTCACAGATGGCCAACTGACTCTGAAACTGAGCGGCGCACTGGACAATCGCGCGGGTGGCAGCCTGCAAGCCAAAGGCTTGATGGACCTGTCGAGCAAGACGCTGGATAACCGTGGCGGCCGTATTGCCGCGCAGAACCTGTTGATCGTGCATAGCGACAGCGTCGACAACCGTGGCGGTTCGATTCGTGCCGAGAAAGGCCTGCAGCTGTTCGTCGATGCCCTCGACAATAGCCAGACCGGCCTGAGCACCACGCAAAAAGGCCTGATCAACAGCAATGCCGGTCTTGAACTGGTCGGCACGCGTCTGGACAACCAGAACGGTCTGCTCAACGCCGCTGGCCTGATGCAGTTGCAGGTCGACAGCGTTGTCAACGGCAACGGTCGTATCGCCAGCCAGGCAGACATGGTCGCCAATATCGGCAGTCTGACCCAGCAGGGCGGCGAGCTGGTTGCGCAGGGCAATCTGACCCTGACCGGCAAAACCCTCGACAACCGGTCGGGAGGCCTGGTGGGCTCTACAAAAGCGCTGAAAATCGATGTTGCCGACATCGACAACAAGGCCGGTGAACTGTCCAGCCAGATCGGTGTGGACATCATTGGTCAGACGCTCGACAACAGCAACGGCGGCAAGGTCCTGGCAGGCACTGCACTTGGGCTGACCGTGGCGCGCGTGATCAACCTGAATAAAGGCCTGTTGTTCGGTAACACCCTGCGTCTCGACGGTGCACGCCTGGATAACGCAGGCGGTACGCTGGCCAGCCAGCAGGACATGCACATTGATGTGTCCGGTGCGCTGGACAACAGCGCTGGTCTGCTCAGCAGTGAAGCGGCGTTGACGGTCAATGCCGCCTCGCTGCAAAACGCAGCAGGCAGCCTGTCCAGTGCCGATGCATTGAGCGTCACCACCACCGGCGCTCTGGAGAACCAGGCGGGCTCCGTTACTACCGACGCCACGCTGACACTGACCAGCGCCCGCCTGAACAACAGTCAGGCGGGCAAACTGGCTGGCAAGGGCGCCACGCAGGTCACCACCGGCACGTTCGACAACAGCCAGGGCGGTCGCCTGACCAGCAGCGATACCCTGCGATTGACGGCAGGCAAGGTCATCAACCAGAGCGCCGGACGTATTGCCAGTGCGCTGGCGTTGACGGCCAGCGTGACCAGCCTCGACCAGCAGGGTGGTGAGCTGTTCAGCAACACCTCGCTGAGCCTCGATCTGAACAACGGCCAGTTGAACAATCAGGGCGGTCTGATCAACGCCCCGGGCATGTTGCTGCTGAAGAATCTCAAAGGCGTGGCCAACCAGAACGGCGAAATTTCCAGTACACAGGCCTTTACCCTGAACGTCGACAGCCTCGATAACAGTGGCGGCAAACTGCTCAGCAGTCAGGCTCTGACGCTGATCGTCAACAAGGCGCTGAGCAACGTCAAAGGTACGATTTCCGCTGCGGCCCTTAATACTCGCAGCGACAGCCTGGACAACACCGAAGGCTTGATCAGCAGCCGCGCAGCTCTGGACTTGATGGTCAATACCGCCCTGACCAACGTCAAGGGCACGCTCATTGGTGACGGCGATGTGAATTTGACCGCCGCAACAGCCGATAACCGGTTCGGGCAACTGGCGAGCAAGCAAAACCTCGACGCGCGGATTGCCAATCTTCAACAACAGAACGGCCAGATGCTTGCCCAAGGCACACTGACCTTGCGCGGCGACGCGCTGGACAACCGTCAGAACGGTTTCATCGGCGCAACCCAAGCCCTCGGTATCAATGTCACCAGCATCGATAATCGCGGCGGTGAACTGTCCAGTCAGGACGTGATTACCCTGACCGGCCAGCAACTGAACAACAGCGACAGCGGTCAGGTGCTGGCGCAGAAAGCCTTGAATCTGAACGTTGCGCAGATCACCAACCGAACCAACGGTCTGCTCTCCAGCCAAGGCGGCTTGACGCTGGTCGGTAGCACCCTGGACAACACCGGTGGTGCGCTCAGTGCCCTCAAAGCCTTGGGTATCGACCTGTCTGCAGCATTCGATAACACTCAAGGCCTGATCAGCAACGAAGATGTCCTGACGGTAAAGACCAGCAGTCTGACCAATACCGCAGGCAGCATTTCCAGCGCTGGAAAACTGACCCTCGACAGCACCGGGGCAATCAGCAACCAGGGCGGCAAGCTTTTGACCGACGGCGCACTGGACCTGAAAAGTGCCAGTCTTGATAACAGCCAGAAAGGCAACATCAGCGGCAAAGGCCTGCTGACCCTGAAGACCGGGGATTTTGACAACAGCCATAACGGTCGCGTCAGCAGCAGTGATCGTCTGGACCTGACGACCGCACGACTGACCAACAGCGATGGCGGCAGCATCGGCAGCAGCCAGGCACTGACCGCCAGTGTCAGCCGCCTGAGTCAGCAGGGCGGCAAGCTGTTCAGCAATACGTCCCTGAGCCTGGACCTGAACAACGGCCAGCTGGACAACCAGGGCGGTTTGATCAACGCGCCGGGCGCACTGCTGCTGAAAAACGTCAACGAGGTTCTGAATCAGAACGGCGAAATATCAAGCGCTCAGGCGTTTACCGTCAACGCGCAACAACTGGATAACAGCGGCGGCAAACTGCTCAGCAACCAATTGCTGACCCTGCGCATCGCCCGTGCGCTGACCAACGTCAAAGGCATGATCGCCGCAGCCGGTGTCGATGCCACCGCCAATACCCTCGATAACACAGGCGGTACACTGACCAGCCGCAACAACCTGGACCTGACGGTTACCGGTCTGCTCACCAACCGTGACAAAGGACTGATCAATGCTGCTCAGGCGCTCAAGGTGGGCACGGCCAGTCTCGATAACCAGAACGGCCAGGTGCTGGGCGGCACCAGCCTGATCCTCAACGCCACATCGATCAACAACATCGCCAAAGGCCTGATCAACAGTACCGGCACCCTGAACCTGACGGCGGGCAGCCTGGATGCCGGCAACAGCGGCGAAGTGTCGGCCACGCGTGACATGACTCTGGTCCTCAATGCACTGTCGCTCAATGGCGGACGCGTGATGGGCGACGCCGGGTTGTCCATCGACATGCAAGGCAACGACCTCAACAACCTCGGCGGCTTGATTACGGCAGACGGTTCGCTGACCCTTAACCGCATTCGCGACCTGAATAACCAGTCTGGCGAGGTCTCCAGCGCACAGAGTTTCAGGTTCGATGGCCGCACCCTCAACAACAGTAGCGGCAAGCTGATCAGCAGCAACGTGCTGACAGTCAACGCGACCAACCTGCTCAACCAGAACGGCCTGATCTCCGGCTGGCAGGGCCTGAACGTTTCCGGCAATCGACTCGATAACCGTACCAATGGCACCTTGTCCAGCCGCAACGGCAACCTCGTTACAACCCTAACCGGTGAATTGCTCAACGGCGGCAACGGTGCGTTGGTCAGCCAGAACACACTGAGCGTAACCGCTGACAGCCTCGACAACAGCGGCGGCATCCTCTCCAGCGGAACCGGCCAGACCCTGACCGTCGCGGGCCTGCTGAACAACAGCCAGAACGGCCTGATCGACAGTGGTGCAGGGCTGACCATCAAAGCCAATGCCCTGAACAACGCGGCCGGTAACCTGACGGCGCAGCAGGGTTTCAGCTTCGAAGGCAGCAGCCTCGACAACAGCGCCGGTAACCTGAGCAGCAAGGCCGATATGACACTCGACCTGCTGGGCAGCCTGACCAACACCAGCGGCAAGCTGGCCAGCGGCGGTAACCTGCTGTTGCGGCGCAGCGCGGCGATCAACAACCAGGCCGGGCAACTGATCAGCCAAAGCCTGATGACCCTCAATACGTCCGGGCAACTGGACAACCGTAACCGCGGCACTGTTGCTGCCAACAACACACTAAAAGTCGTCGCGGGTGGCAGTGTCCTCAACGATGCTGATGGCTTGATCTATAGCCAGAACGCCGATGCGCATTTGAATGCAGCGAGCCTCTCCAACGTTCGTGGCGCGGTCCAGAGCGTCGGCGCATTGGTTGTGGATGTCGCTGATACCGTCAACAACCAGAACGGCCGGATCATCGCGCAGAACGGCGACCTGAACCTGACCGGTGCCAACCTCTACAGTCAGGGCGGAGTGCTGTCCAGCCTGCAAGGTCTGTTCACCGCGAAACTGGCCGGCGTGCTGAAAAATGGCTATGACGCCAATCGCCAGGGCGGTGTCATTCAGGCGCAACGCCTCAACCTGACCGCGCTGGGCGGCTTCGACAACTACGGCGGGCGAGTCTCCGCACGCACCGGCGAAGCGCTGATCACCACCCCGGGTTTCGACAACCGCAACGGCGGCCTGTACGCCAAAGGCCTGGTGCGGGTCAACGGTGGCAACTTCGACAACAGCGGCGACAACGACGGCCAGATCGCCGGTGGCCAGGTCGAGCTGAACCTGAGCGGCGCACTGAACAACCGCCTTGGCATCATCGAAAGCGACAGCACCCTGGCCGTGACCGCTGCCAGTCTGGACAACCAGACCGGACAACTGCGTGCGCTGGGCGGTGGCGGCGCCACAAACTTCCAGATCGGCAACCTGTTCGACAACCGCAACGGCACCCTGGAAAGCGCCAACAGCGACCTGACTCTCAACGCTGGCAACTTCCTCAATGGGGGCGGTTCGCTGCTGCATACGGGTAATGGCACGTTTAATATTTCTACGGTTAACGTCACCAATGCTGGCGGCAGCATTGTTACTCGCGGTGGTTTGACGCTTAGTGCCGATAGCTGGACCAACAGCAGCGTTATTCAGGCCGGGCGTCTGACGGTGAATGTCGGCACCTTGAATCAGACGGCGGGCGGGCAATTGCTGGCGTCGAATTCGTTCAGTGGGAGTGGCGGAAACTGGACGAATGATGGCTTGATTGCGAGCGATGGCGGGGTAGACATACGTATTGGCGGGACGTTTACCGGTAGTGGTAGGACTTCTAGTGTCGGTACATTGAATCTGACCGCTAATCAGCTGAATTTAACTGGTGGTGGAAGTATTGCTGGTGGCTCGCGCGCAGATATTGGTATTGCAGGGAGTGCTAATAACTATAGTCGTATTACATCGGCTGGTGATCTGGTGTTCAGTGCGGGTGCTATTAATAATTACGGTACGTTGGGGGCGGCTCAGGATCTCACATTGAATACGCCCTCGCTACTAAATAGTCAGGGGCTGTTATTCAGTGGCGGTGACTTGCAAGTTAATGCTGGCACTGTTATTAACCAGAGAGGTGATGTGTATGGCTTGCGTAATGTGATTGTCAAAGGTTACGGCGTCGATAGTGCAAGCAAAGTTTCAAACATTTCAGGTTCTATGGAAAGCGGAAGCAGCTTCTCTATAACCGCATCTTCATTTGATAATCGCACAGAAGGTGCCGGCGGAGATCAGGGATTCGCGGTAGGCAGAACCTTGGTGAAAGGTCTGATCGCCGTACAATGTCTAGATTGTCGAGGTGATCACTACTCAGTTAATTTTGTCGCTAAGGAGTTTTTCGAGGGCGGCCAGGATAACGATAGTAGCGCTTCCGCATTTTTGACGTCGGGCAGAGATTTTACTTTCAGTGGTGGCGATTTTTTAAATAGTAAGAGTACAATAAGTGCCGTCGGAAATATTGTTATAAATGCTAATAATGTGAGCAACCTAGGTGCTGTGAGCGGCAGTATCGAGCGTACGCGTACGTATCTTGCTAGCGGAGTTACTGATGGGACTGTAATTCGATCTATGCCAAGCGTAGACGCCTACAATCGACGCAATAATCCTGACTATCCTAATGTTTATTATATTGGTAAAGACGGAGACCTGAGGTTGGGTTTGGTTGTGGGAGAGGATGTGTTTGATAGTAGTGAGAATCCTTACACGTATAATCAATACGTTGTTGAGGACTCCGTTACGAAGGTCTATGTCGAAAATACTATCCTTCAGTACAATAATGATAGGCCGTTGCCTACCTCAAGCTATGACCGTAATAGTTTGCTGGCACTACCAAGCGAGATTACTAGATTTTCACTAGTAAGCGACGTCGAAGTCGCCAAAGACGGCAGCGGTAACGGCGGACGCAGTGCAGTCATTCAAGCGGGCGGAAACGTTTCCATCACTGCCAAACAGGACCTGCAAAATAGTGTCATCCACCAGGACTATGCAGGCAGCGCAGGCACCAGCAAGGTTCAGGACACGCGTACCTCCGGCACTGGTGCCACAGTTATCAGGATCAATGCCCAGCTCCCCCCAGACCTGGCCCAACAACAAGTCAACCCGTTAAGCCTGCCAGGCTTCAGCCTGCCCACCGGCCAGAACGGACTGTTCCGTCTGAGCGGCCAGACCGGCACCGCAGCCGCTGTCGCCCAACCCGTCGGCCTGCCACAAAGCTGGACCATGGGCGGCGCGGCCGTATCCGTCGCGCAACGCGAGCATACCGTTTCCGATGCGCAGGCAAGCACCATCCAGATCGGCTCGGTAGGCCAGATATCCAATGCCACCCGCCAGCTTGCTTCGGTGATACGACAAGGTGCTGGTGTGAGCGCCAACGCATCCTCCTTTGACGCCAGCGCACCAGGTGCCGCGCCCATAGGCGGATTTGTACTACCCGGTCATACCTCTGATTCCGTAGGTGTCACCAGTGTCGACAGCGTTACAGGCATTGCAACTGGCAATCAGGGTAGCGGCGCTTTGCTGCCTGTTCAGAACGTTGGCTCTACATCTGGCATTCCGCTCATCACTGCCGTTTCTTCCGGCAGTTCGGCTGCTCAGAATGCCGGAATGGTGCAAGGCGCTCAGGTCAACAAGGCCGGTCAGGTTGTAAATGGGACTCAGGGTAACCCGCTCAGTGCGGTCAATCAGGCTCCAACAGGTGCCCAGTCAGGCGCGACTGCCGCCGTTACCCAGGTTGTCGTAAATACTCAAGGTGGTCCGGTTATTGCCGCTGTTCGCGACCCTGTTGCTGCTCAGGGCAGCCCTGTCACTGCCGCTGTTCCGAGCACGGTGGTTACGCAGAATAGCCCCGTGAGCGTCTCCAGTACTCAGCCCGCCATAGTGGCGCAAGCCAGTGCAATCACGCCGCTCGTGTCTGCCGCAGCACAAACCGTTACCCGAGTGCAGGGCCTGCCCAGCAGTTCGTTTGTTTCCAAACCGCAAAAATACCTGATCGAAACCAACCCGGTCCTCACCGAACTCAAGCAATTCATGAGCTCGGATTACCTGCTCGCAGGTCTGGGCTACGATCCGGAAGTCAGCGCCAAGCGCTTGGGCGACGGCTTGTATGAACAACGCCTCGTTCAGCAGGCAGTCGTGGCCCGCACTGGTCAGGCCTTCATCGATGGACAGACCTCCAACGAGGCGCAGTTCAAGTACCTGATGAACAACGCCATCGCCAGCAAACAGCAACTGAACTTGGCTGTGGGCGTGTCGCTGAGTTCACAACAGGTCGCTGCACTGACCCACGACATCGTCTGGCTCGAAGAGCACGAAGTGAATGGCGAGAAAGTGCTGGTGCCGGTGCTGTATCTGGCCCAGGCCGACAATCGCCTTGGTCCGACCGGGGCATTGATTGCGGGTAACGACGTCTCACTGATCGCCGGCCAGAACCTCGACAACGTCGGTACCTTGCACGCAGCCAACAACCTCTCGGCAGTCGCAGGCAACAACCTGATCAACACCGGCCTGATAGAAGCCGGCAACCGGCTCGATCTGCTCGCGGGCAATGACCTGATCAACACCGCTGGCGGCATCATCAAAGGTCGCGATGTTTCACTGACCGCGATCAACGGCGACGTGATCAACGAACGCAGCATCACCTCGATGGATAACAGTGTGCTCGGTCAGCGCCACAACGAGTTCGCCGACAGTGCCGCGCGCATCGAAGCCGCCAACGACATGAGCATTTCAGCAGGCCGCGACGTCATCAACAAAGGAAGCGTGCTGGAAAGCGGTCGTGACATGACCATCCAGGCCGGACGCGACGTCACCATCGCCCCGACCGAAGTCACCAACAGCCTGTTCTCCGACAGCAAACACAACAGCAGCGACATCACCCAACTGGGCTCCACCGCCAGTTCCGGACGCGACCTGACCGTTCAGGCCGGACGCGACATCTCCGTCATCGCCAGCCAGATCGACGCCAAACGCGACATCGCCATGGCGGCGACCGAAAACCTCACCATCAGCTCTGCGGCGGACGAAGAACACTCCCTGTCGAAAAGCAAAAAACTGACCCGTCAGGAAGACCACGTCAGCCAGGTTTCCTCCGATCTTGATGCCGGGGGCAGTGTTGCCTTACAGGCCGGCCAGAACCTCGCCGTGATCTCCAGCCGTATTACTGCGGGTAAAGAGGCGTACCTGGTTGCCGGTGAAAACCTCGACATTCTGGCTGCGCAGGACAATGATTATTCGCTGTATGACAAAAAGAAGAAGGGGAGTTTTGGGGCGAAGAAAACCAAGCGTGACGAAATCACTGATGTGAAAAACATCGGTAGTGAAATCACCACGGGTGGAGATCTTTTGCTGGCGAGCGGGGGCGATCAGAAGTACCAGGCCGCGAAGCTGGACAGCGGTAAGGACCTGACGATTCAAAGTGGTGGTGCGGTTACGTTTGAGGGCGTGAAGGATCTGAAGCAGGAGAGTCACGAGAAGAGCAAAAGTGACCTTGCCTGGAATTCGAGTAAAGGTAAGGGCAACACCGACGAAACCTTGCGCCAGAGCGAGCTGGTGGCCAAAGGCGAGGTAGCGATCCGGGCTGTCGAAGGCTTGAAAATTGATCTCAAGCAGATCGACCAGAAGTCAGTAAGCGAGACCATCGATAGCATGGTGCAAGCCGATCCAAGCCTTGCTTGGTTGAAGGACGCGGAGACTCGTGGGGATGTCGACTGGCGTAAGGTCCAAGAGGTACACGAAAGCTTTAAATACAGCCATTCGGGTCTGGGCGCGGGCGCTGTGTTGGCCATTATGATCATCGTGACTGCTTTAACAGCGGGCGCAGCGAGTGCTGCATTGGGTTCAGCGGCCGGGGCCACAGCAGGCTCTGGTACCGCGATGGCCGCAGCTGGCACTTCCGCCGCCGGAGCGGCAACTGCTGCTGGGTGGGGCAATGTCGCGCTGACTGCCGTGGTGACCTCCGCCGCCAGCGGTGCTGCAGTCAGTACGATTAACAATAAGGGCAATCTAGGTGCCGTCGTCAAAGATATGACCTCTAGTGATGCCCTCAAAGGATATGCCATTTCTGGCGTCACGGCGGGCCTGACTGCGGGCTATTTCGATGATTGGACTGGCACCACGACGGACCCTTTGACTGGCAAAGTCACTACCAACCTTAGTACCTGGAAAGGGATTGGTCAGTTCGCGGCAAACCAAGGCTTACAGAACGGCACGTCAACTGCACTGAGCAAGATCATGGGCCAAGGCGGTGATTTGGGTGATGCGCTGCAAAGCACATTGTTCAATACCTTGGCGGCGGCTAGCTTCCATGCTGTTGGGGATTACGTTCCAGCTGCCGACGGCAGTCTGCAGAAGACCGTGGTCCACGCCATGGTCGGCGGGTTATTGGCCCAAGTCAGTGGAGGTGACTTCAAAACCGGTGCTTTAGCAGCGGGTGCTAACGAGGCCTTGGTGGCAGATCTCAATAAGCTCGTGAAAGCCGATCCGAATCTACTGAGCATGAGCTCGAAGTTGGTGGGTTTACTCGCCGCATCCACGCAGAGCGGAGCCGATGGTGAGAGCCTGAAAACAGCTTCATGGGTGGCGGAGAATGCTACCCAGTACAATTTCGGTGATCACCTGCCACCAGGTTTGGCCGCCTATGGGCAAGCGGCGACTACCCAAATGGAGTACATGCAAAACCAGGGAGCCTCACCTGAGCAGATGGCTGAGGCCGGAAGGGCGCTCGCGCGAGGTGAAGGATTTGAGGGTGTTCAGCCTGCGACCGAGTTCGTAAAGGCGTGGGGCGAGTTCATGGCCGGAGAGCTGTCTGGCTTTGGATTAGCGGCTATACTAGGTAAGGCCGGTTCATTGCTTTCAATCGGTGCAAAAGGCGCAGGTGCCGCTGAAGTGCCGGCTACTTCTGCAATTGCGCGTGTTGGGCTGAGAGACGATCTGGCCGACCAAGCAGGGATTCCGCGAAATATTGCTGAATCGCCGTCGAGCATGTGGGGTAAATCGATTGATGATATCAAGCAGTCGCTAACGCTTGATGGTGCAAGCGTTACGCCGAAAGCACCATTGGCTGGCACTTCAGGTAGAGCACAGGTCTTTAACGTTGAAGGACACCCGACAATAAAAGAGGTAGAGTTTCATCCGGGCGGTGGAACCCACGGTGATAGCCCGTACTATAAACTTGTTGGTACTGAGAAGATTGGCAATAAAGATATAGAAATACGGGTAATCGATCCGTCGCCTGATTTTAGTCCGGGCACTATTACGCGTTATCAACAATACTATGATACCCAAGGAAATCGTCTGAAATATGAGGGCGGTGAGTGGAAGGGGTGGAAGTGATCTATGAAAAATTTATTCCCTGATTTGTACTCTGACCTTGTTCCAGGTATGTCAGCAGCAGGATTTTCTTTAGGTGAATCGTTTTTCAATATTAGCGAAAAAATTGGGGTGGCTGAGTGGTACGGTCCGGAAGTACCTGTGCGTGACATTCTCCTTCAGAATAAATCTTGGGTCGGAATTAAGAGAAAGATTGGTTTTGGTGATGAGCTTTTATTTTCATATCGATTTATGAATGAGGTGGTCTCGCTGTACTTTGAAAATAGCGGAAGGCTTTATAGAATTGCTGTAGGTGAAGGGTATCTTGGAAAATTTAGTAGTGTCGGTGTGGGGGATGATCTTCGAAGCTTAGAGAGGGGGTTTGATGTCTTGTTTAATGATGCGGATGATGATTTTCTTCTAAGAAAAGACGGAAAAATATTGTCAGGTGTTAGTTTTGTTACGGACTACAGAGCCTCCTTAGAAGATGCGCCAGAACAAGTTATCAAGTTTATATCAATACATGACTGGTCCCTTCGATAAAAACAGTGGGCAGACCACGTTTTTTTATAAACCCATCAAAATAAATGTGTGTAAAAGCGACAGGCAAAGCTGCTACTCAGATCCTAGGCCGAGTACAGTCGCTATGGGGCCTGGTTGGACGATGATGAGTTTTTTGCCAGAAGCTACTTGTGTAGTTGAGCCTAGAGGGAAAATATATGTTAACGCGAATACTGCAAATCCTTAACGTAAATTGCGTAGTCAGACGGAATTGGACGCCTTAGGGTTGAGGGTTGTACAGAATAATGACGCTTTAGATTCGCGATTTTCCGGCCAGACATTTGTGTAGTCAGATGGAGTGGCAACGGTTAAAGTTTTTTTTGGCAGAGTCTTAATCAGCAGATATTTTGCTTTGGCTGATATCCGGCGCATTCTAGCGCCGGTATGTTCAGTTGCTTTTTCACCCTATAGCCATCAATAATGGCTACATGGATACTGCGACCTGTCGTTATTGCAGATGCCATCGCCGATGCCACTTGAATCAGCGCGCTGAGCTAAATCGAAAACGGGGGGTGGCAGCGACTGCCGCAGGCACCAAAGTTGTTAATACCCCGACGGTTGTAGATCCGCTGATTACTTAGGCCAGTCAGGTCAGCGCCGCCACTCAAACAGTCGCTCAAGCCAGCTCGATTACGCCGGTCGTTTCTGCCGCAGCGCAAACGGTGACCAGAGTAGAAGGGTTGCCAAGTAGCTCGTCCGTTTCCAAACCGCAAAAATACCTGATCGAAACCAACCCGGTCCTCACCGAACTCAAGCAATTCATGAGTTCGGATTACCTGCTCGCAGGCCTGGGCTACGACCCCGAAGTCAGTGCCAAGCGCCTGGGCGATGGCTTGTATGAGCAACGCCTCGTCCAGCAAGCAGTCGTGGCCCGCACCGGTCAGGCGTTCATCGATGGACAAACCTCCAACGAGGCCCAGTTCAAGTACCTGATGAACAACGCAATCGCCAGCAAGCAGCAGCTGAATCTGGCGGTCGGCGTATCGCTGAACTCACAACAAGTCGCAGCGCTGACCCACGACATCGTCTGGCTCGAAGAGCATGAAGTGAATGGCGAAAAAGTGCTGGTGCCGGTGCTGTATATGGCTCAGGCCGACAATCGCCTTGGCCCGACCGGTGCATTGATTGCCGGTAACGACGTCTCGCTGATCGCGGGGCAAAACCTCGACAACGTCGGCACCTTGCGAGCGGCCAATAACCTGTCGGCTGCTGCTGGAAATGATCTGGTCAACAGCGGCCTGATAGAAGCTGGTAACCGTCTGGACCTGCTGGCGGGTAACGACCTGGTCAACAAGTCCGGGGGCATTATCGCCGGACGTGATGTGACACTGACCGCCCTGCGCGGCGATGTCATCAACGAACGCACGGTGACCAGCCATCAGAGCGCTGCGGATGATGCGACTTGGCGTCAGGACTTTGCTGACAGCGCGGCACGCATCGAAGCGGCCAACGACATGTCCTTGCAAGCGGGTCGTGACGTGAAAAACACCGGCAGCGTATTGCAGGCTGGTCGTGATTTGAGCATCTCTGCGGGCCGTGACGTCGCTATCGACTCGGCCCAGACCGAGAACGGCCAGACACGCGGTGCGAACTCCAGTAATTCCAGCATTACGCAACTGGGCTCCACGGTCAGCGCCGGACGCGACCTGACGGCCCATGCCGGCCGCGACATCAACGTGATCGCCAGCAGCATCGACGCCAAGCGCGACATCGCGATGGCCGCGACGGAAAACCTGACCCTGTCCTCGGCGGCTGATGAACAGCATTCGTACGGCAAGAGTAAGAAAGTGACCGAGCAGGAAGATCATGTCAGCCAGGTGTCTGCGGACCTGAAAGCGGGCGGCAGTGTGGCTTTGCAGGCAGGGCAGAATCTCGACATCATCGCCAGCCGCATCAATGCGGGCAGCAACGTTGCTCTTGATGCTGCGCAAGATTTGACCATTGCATCAGCTCAGGACGAAAGCTCGTACTTCTATGCCAAAAAGAGCAAGGGGTCGTTCGGACGCAGTAGTAGCAAGCAGCAGGAAAGCTACGACAGCAGCAACGTGGCGTCGGTAATCAATGCAGGGCAAGACCTCACCATCAATACCACCAAGGCTGCTGACGGCAGCGTCAGCATCAACGGTGGGCATGACGTCAGTATCATTGGCAGCCGTCTTTCGGCAGGCAATGACCTGATTCTCGGCGCCACTAACGATGTGACCGTACTCTCGGGTGTCGATGAGCTGGGTGCTTACAGCCAGAAAAGTAAATCCGGCTCTTTTGGCGTGTCCAAAAGTGGAAAAAGCGAGCTGAAGACCAGCTCTACCCAAGTCGCCAGTGAACTGAATGCCGGCAACGATGTGGTAGTGGCTTCAGGCAAGGACATCACACTGCGTGCCAGCAACATCGGCGCAGGCAATGATGTGGACCTCCGAGCCGGGCTGTTGGATAAAACCGGCGACATCAATCTGCTCTCTGCCAACGACGAAGCCTCCAGCCACAGCAACGAGTACAAGAAGAAAACCGGTCTTTCAGTGTCTGGCGGATTCCTGTCCATCTCATCGGCTAAAGAAGCTGGTGGCCAAGCGCAGAGCAGCACCAGTGTAGGCAGCCAGATCAATGCTGCAGGAAATGTAAGTCTGCAGACCGAGCGCGACATCAATGTTATCGGCAGCAGCGTCAACGCAGGTGCAAACGTCAGTCTGAATGCGGGTCAGGACGTCAACATTCTGGCCGCACAGAGCACCAACTCCAATCAGGACTGGGAGAAGAAAAGGCAGTCGGGCATTGGCGTGTCTTCCAACGCCAATGGCGTGACGTTCTTCGCAGGCGTTGATCGCACCAAGGAAAACAACCGCCTTGAGCAACAGAGCGCTGCCGCCAGCCAGGTCCGCGCGGGTGAAGACCTCACGGTCAACGCCAAGCGCGACATCAATCAGGTAGGTTCTGACCTTCAGGCGCTCAATGACATCAATCTGACTGCCGGGCGCAACATCAAGATTGATGCCGCACGTGAATCCAGGACAGTTGAACAACAACGTGAAAACTCACGCAATGGCCTGAGTGCGAGCATTGATCACAACTATGGCAGCACCAAGGACGCCATCAGCGGCGCAGGCAAGGGGGAGGACGCCACGAGCAAGGGATCGAGCACGCTCAAGGCAGTAGACAGCACCTCGCAGTTCCTGTCTGGCCCGACGGGCGATGGAAAGTTCGGTAACAGCAAGCAGGGCACCAGCCAGCAAGTGGTCGAAACGACCAACCGCGCCTCGACGCTGGACGCAGGCAACAACCTGAACATCTCCGCGAGCAACGACGTTCAGATCAGCGGCGGCCAATTGCAGGCTGGCCGCGACATAAATATCAAAGGCCGGGATGTCACGCTTGATGCCGCCAAAGGCAGCTACAGCCAGGAAACCAGCGAGCAGAAAAGCTGGAGTGGTATCCACGGCAGCAGCAGTGGCGGGTTCAAACTTGGCGTGGGCGGCAGCAGCGGCACCGCCAAAGGTGATCAGAGTCAGGAGGCCTCGACCGTTACTACGTTGCAGGCAGGTCGTGACGTCAACCTCAAGGCCAGCAATGACCTAAATCTGATCGGCACGCAGGCCCAAGCAGAGCGAAACATCAGTCTGAATGCCGGCAACACCCTCAATATCAAGGCAGCACAGAACGACAGCTCCACCGAAAACACCCGTAAAAATGCCGGCGGGGAGGCTGGTATCGCCATCGGCCCAGGAGGTTTCGGTGTTTACGCCAGCGTCAATATTGGCAAGGGCGACCTGGAGCGCGAAGGCAAACAGCAGCAGGAAGTTTACCTGTATGCCGGTAATCAGCTCGGTTTCACCAGCGGTCAGGACACCAATATTGCCGGAGCCACGCTGCGTGGCAACGATGTCGTCGGACGTGTAGGTCGCGACCTGAACGTCACATCCCTGCCGGACACCGGGAAAGTCGAAGGCAAGGAATTCGACCTCAGCGCAACTGTCGTGGCTGGCTTTGGCGGCAGCGTCAGTGGCTCGGTCGGGTACGGCCAGACCAACGGCTCCAAGAACTGGATCGAGGAACAGACCCGCATCACGGCCAAAGACAAGGTCGACATCCGCACCGAGAACCACACCCAACTCGACGGCGCACTGATCGCCTCCGACAGCGGCAATCTCAAGCTGGATACCAACACGCTGGGTTACAGCGACATCGCGGGCAAGGACAAGGAACACGGTTACTACCTGAACGTTGGTGGCTCGTACGGTACCAGCGGCAGTACCACGCAGGACTCGACTCAGGTAGGCAAAGGCGATGACCAGAAAAACGGTTGGAGCGTCGAGGGCTGGAACTACAACAAGGATCGTGAACAGATCGTCCGGGGCACCGTGGGTGCAGGCGATGTGGTGGTGCGCAGTGATACGGCGGGTAAGGACTCAACAGCGGGCTTGAATCGTGATGTCGACAAGGCATACGAGATCACGCGTGATGATGAACATCGGACTGATTTGTATGTGACGAAGAGTTCGTTGGAGGCGGTCGCGGATCCTTCTGGGACTGTAAATGCCTGGAAAACTGCTATACAGAGTTATCCCGGCAAAACTGTGGACTTGTTAAATGCTGCGAGCACTCTCCTGGCTGGGACAGTGTCTTCCGCTGAGCAGGTTTGGAAAAATATCCAGGCGCAGAGTGTTTCTATAAACGACGTACCAGACTCCGTAAGGGAGCAGTTCGGAGACGAGTTGGCGCTTAACCTGACCAAAGCTTTTGTGCAAAACGGCAGGAACGTTGAGGATATTAACAAGCTGTCACAGGACGATATTGCAGTCATACAAAGTTTTAGCAGCCGTTTTTCTGAATTTAATGTTCAGCAGGCCGCTTGCAACGCTGCCGGCGGGTGCAGTGATGGCTTTAACGCTGATGCAGATCCTATTCATTACAAAGATAAGGATGGCGTTAATAAGATGGTATGGCTGCAAGATGCAAATTCTGATACTCCAGGAGGGAAATTGCTGGAGCAGGCCGAGCGTCTTCAGCGTTATCTAGATAAATTGCCTGTCGAGCAAGCCGAACTTCTTGGGTTGGGCGTTCAAACGGTAATGGGTCCTGCAAAAATGGCACTGGGAATGGCCGGCAGTATCGTTCTGAATAAACTGTTTGGTGACAAGATTGCTGCTGCCAAAGACGCGATGGCTAAAACAGTGGCAAGCGATTTGAGTGGGAAGGATCGAGACGATCTAGTAAGCAGTGATAATAAGCTCAAGGAACTTTATGACGTTGATGCGAATGCTCAGAAAGGAGATGTTTACGTACGCGGTGCGACCACGCTGATTAATATTGCATTGGGCACTGCTGTTGCGTCTACGGGTGTCGCAGGCGCCGCAATAATCAAAGGCGTGGGAACGGGATCAAGCGTTGCTGCAAGCAGGCCAATTGATCCTGTGAAAGTGACCATTGATGCAAACTGGAACAAGGCATCCAGGCCAATCAAAACTCCCGACGCAGCACCGCAGGCAGTGGCAGGGGCAACGAAGGCCTCAGATCAGACAGCACTTCCTTCGTACTACCGCGAGGACAGCTCGGCCGGTGCCTCTTTCAATAAAACGGGTGGATTACCAGAAGGCTACCGTCGCGTGGTTAACACCCGCACCGGGAACGTCGAGGTTGTTGGTCCTGATGGCTCGCTCTATTTTGAGGTGGCGGGGGGGGGGACTCAAGCCCAAGGCAGGGGGTAATCTTGCTGCTTTGGTGAAGGCTGAGCGGGACATTGATGGTGCAAAAGGCGTTCCCTCTATTGCTGATTCCGGCGCAAGCAGCGCGGCTAATGCTGCTAGACTCAAAATGCAAATGGTTGCTGAGCAGGCCGCCGGAGCAAGGGCTCCTACACAGATCACTAGCTATTCAAATCACGCATTAGAACAATTTGCAGGAAGGGATGGTGGTATTGGTGTAAGCGAGTCTGCACTCAGTGGCGCTTGGTCTAGCCCTCTAAAAATTGAATATGTCCCTTCAAAGTACGGTCCAACTTTTAGGTATACGGAACGGATGCAGTCATCGTGGTCAATACTGAAGGTAAAATCGTGACAGGTTGGGGGAAATCGGCTTCGGGGACCGGGAAATGAGCTGCCTCCTAACAAGCGCCCAATTGCAGCTCTTATTTTCCTTATGCTTTATGGCGGGTCAGTACCAACTCGCACTGGCTGAGAAATTACCTAATGGTTCATTATCATTAAGTGAGGTAGACGATCTTTGCGAGTTGATTTCTAATGAGTTTTTGCTGAACGGTATAGAGGAGAGCTTCGAGCCGAATAGTTATGGCCTTGAGCTAGAACTGCTTCTAGATGCGGTCAATAGAGGTCGTGGTCAAGGCCGTTAGAGTTCTGTGATTTTTTTGGCTCCTCTGTTTGTACAAAAGAAACTGCTAATACCGCATTGAAGCTTGGCGAAACCCAAACTATTAATGATGTAAGCATGGCTAGTGTCGGGAGATGGATGTCTCCTGATGAACTGGCACAGATGCAAAGTAGTAACAAAATTGTTCAGGGAGGCGGCGGGCAAACCTTTATCTGAACTAACGGTGCCGCTGATTTTAAGGGGGGTGCGTCTAAAGGTTTCGTCTATGTCGAGTTTGATATTCCAAGTAGTGGATTGTTGCAGGGTGGTAAGGAAGGTTGGTATAAAATGATTGGTCTGGACGCAAGTAAACCCCAGTAGTATTTTCTTAATAAACAGGGTGGGGAACATCTCCCTGAGGTAAAAAATATTACTGTGCTAGATAGTAAGTGAGAGGGGTTATGGATGCTTTTCAGTTTAATAAAGAAGTTAAGTCTCTATTGAAAGGCTACGCCGTAGAGTATTCAACATTCGCCAGTGGGGATTTTGGTAACCTTGAGCGGATAGGGCTGGAAGGCTTTAACAAGCTGGCGACCGTAGAATTTTGGTCTGAAGGCTGGATAGGTATTGATATATATGACCGTGCTTGTGATGAGCAGGTCATGAATATTTTGCTTTCTCCAGAGGAAAAAGATCTTGTCCCTAAAGGATTTGAAAAGCTTCTGGATATATTAAATCGAAATAGTTAATAAGTATCTTCGGAAACTCAGGGTGCTTATTTATCTGTAGATCCCAGCCTCGATTTGACACCGGCCCTGCGCCGGTGTTGTTTTATCTGCTTACTGCAAAACCTCCCTTCCTTTGCTGCGCGCTTTAGTCGTGGCCTGAGCGATCAGGGCATCAAGCATCTGCGCAACGAATTTCTGTATCTGGCACAGGCCGACAATCGCCTTGGCCCGACCGGGGCATTGATTGCGGGTAACGACGTCTCACTGATCGCAGGCCAGAACCTCGACAACGTCGGTACCTTGCACGCCGCCAACAACCTCTCGGCAGTCGCAGGCAACAACCTGATCATCACCGGCCTGATAGAAGCCGGCAACCGGCTCGATCTGCTCGCGGGTAATGATCTGATCAACACCGCTGGCGGCATCATCAAAGGTCGCGATGTTTCACTGACCGCGATCAACGGCGACGTGATCAACGAACGCAGCATCACCTCGATGGACAACAGTGTGCTCGGTCAGCGCCACAACGAGTTCGCCGACAGTGCCGCGCGCATCGAAGCCCCCAACGACATGAGCATTTCGGCAGGCCGCGACGTCATCAACAAAGGCAGCGTGCTGCAAAGCGGTCGTGACATGAGCATCCAGGCCGGACGCGACGTCACCATCGCCCCGACCGAAGTCACCAACAGCCTGTTCTCGGACAGCAAACACAACAGCAGCGACATCACCCAACTGGGCTCCACCGCCAGTTCAGGGCGCGACCTGACCGTTCAGGCCGGACGCGACATCTCCGTCATCGCCAGCCAGATCGACGCCAAACGCGACATCGCCATGGCCGCGACCGAAAACCTCACCATCAGCTCTGCGGCGGACGAAGAACACTCCCTGTCGAAAAGCAAAAAACTGACCCGCCAGGAAGACCACGTCAGCCAGGTTGCCGCCGATCTTGACGCGGGAGGCAGCGTTGCCTTGCAGGCTGGCCAGAACCTCGCCGTGATCTCCAGCCGTATTACAGCGGGTAAAGAGGCGTACCTGGTTGCCGGTGAAAACCTCGACATCTTGGCTGCGCAGGACAGTGATTATTCGCTGTATGACAAAAAGAAGAAGGGGAGTTTTGGGGCGAAAAACTTCAAGCGCGATGAAGTGACCGACACGCGCAATATCAGCAGTGAAATCACTACAGGCGGTAACCTGACGTTGGCAAGTGGCGGCGACCAGCGTTATCAGGTTGCCAAACTGAACAGTGGCAACGACCTGTTGATCAACAGTGGCGGCGCAATCGATTTCGAGGGCGTGAAAGACCTCCACGACGAAAGCCACACCAAGAACAAAAGCAGTGCAGCGTGGTTCTCGACAAAAGGCAAAGGGGCAACCGACGAGACCTTTCGCCAGAGCGAACTGGTGGCCAAAGGCGAAGTTGCCATTCAGGCCGTTAACGGTCTGCGCATTGATGTGAAACAGGTCAATCAGCAAAGCGTAAGCCAGAGCATCGACGCAATGGTCAAGGCTGATCCGCAACTGGCCTGGATCAAGGATGCCGAGAAACGAGGTGACATCGACTGGCGTCAGGTCAAGGAAATCCACGAAAGCTTCAAGTACGACAACTCGGGCCTTGGGCCTGCTGCGCAGATTGTTGTCGCCATCCTGATGGCGGCGGTGATGGGCCCAGCAGGCTTTGGTTTAAGCGCTGGTATTGGCGGCGCTGTAGCAACCAGCGTTGCGACGACGGCGGTGACGAGCACGATCAACAACAAGGGTGATCTTGGCGCCGTGTTCAAAGACGTGACGTCTTCCAACGCCATCAAGGGATACGCCATGGCGGGCGTCATGGCAGGTTTCGTACCGACCATCAATCCGAAAAATCTGGGCTTGGACCTTGCGAGTGTTCAGACCGTTGCGACTAAGGTGATCACCGAATCTGTGATCAAGACCGCGATCATGGGCGGGAGTTTCAAGGATAACCTTGGCTCTTCCATCGTCAGTACGGGAATCGCTACGGGTGGCGCCATTGCCGCAGGCAAGATCGGTGATTTCACTCTGTTCGATGAGGGCAAACTCACCAAAGTCGGCATGCATGCCGTGCTTGGCGGGTTGATGTCCGAGGCCATGGGCGGCGATTTCCGAACGGGTGCCTTGGCCGCTGGCGCGAATGAAATGGTTGTCGATTATCTGGCGGAGAGGATGCTGCCAAGTGATTTAGACAAAAACTCCCAAGCGTATCAAGCAGGTGTCAGCAAGCTGATGACTGCCTCGCAGTTGATCGGTGCTCTCACTGCTGCCGCAACGGGCGGGGACGCATCGGCAGCAGCGGCGGTGACGGCTAACAGTACGCAGTACAACTACCTTGCCCATAACCAGTTGAAAGAGGCAGCCGAAAAGTTAAGGAAATGTGCCCCTGCCGAGTGCGATTCGATTGTGGCCGCTTACAAAAAAGTGAGCGAGGATCAAACGATTGAAGCGATCATCAATTGCAGGTTCGACGTTTCCCTGTGTAAACCGTCCTCAAGGGATGTTGCTAACACGGTAGCCGATCTTTCGAGTGTCTACGATGCTTTGGGTGATACGCCAAGGACTCGCTGCAGATCCTGATCAATGAGAACCTGGAATTTCAGGAGACCTTGGCAGTTGCGACGACCGGTGCTAGCGCAGGCCGTGGCAGAAACACTCCAGGCCAAGCTCAAGCTCACGCCCGAAGAAACTGTTGAGTTGGCGGAGGCCATTGGGGGAGGATTAGCAGCCGCTGCTGGTGGGGTGGTCGCATTCCGCAGTGTGCTTGCGAAAGCGTCAACCCGGCTTGAAAGAGATGGTGGTTCATCTGTAAATAAACCTGTTGTAGATCGCACCGTTGATACTCTTCAGGATGCTGGCAAGCAGGAGTCATCAACGGCGGGGATGAACGCAGGTGCTGCTAGGCGATTGGATTATGAGGGAGCGCCCTATCACGGTAAAGTTGACAATGCGGTAAAAAGCCGGGCCCCAGTCAATGGTCAAGATGCTTTGGATACTTCAATTCAAGTCAAAATTACTTCTCCTCGTCGGGTTGGGATCGATTATGATTCTGGTGAGTTTGTTGTTTTTGATAAAACATTGGATACGACTTATAACGGACATGTTCGTTCTTGGGGGGACTTGCACGCAGATATGCAACGGGCTTTGCAGCAGGCAGGCATGGTCGATCGGAAAGGTAAGATTTTAATTGGCGGAGATAGGTGATGAATTATAAAAACTCTCCTGTTTATGACAGAAGCACTGTTGAAAAAGCTTTGGATTCAAAGGAAATAAAATCTGTTTGTGAGGCATTGTTGTCAATTGCTTTTTATGATCCAGACTGGGAGTGGGCGCAGAGAAAGTTTTTGGATGGGCTTGAAAGTAGCAATCCTGATATTAGGGGGTTGTCGGCAACTTGCCTAGGGCATGTCGCTAGAATTCATCAGAAACTAGATAAAGTTAGGGTGATTACGGCCTTTCGTGATCATTTAAATGATAGCGCGATTTCAGGGCAGATAGAGGATGCACTGAGTGATATTGATATGTTTGTAAAGTAATTTTTTGACTCTTGATTGGCTCTGCAGAGTGAATGATATAGTTAGCGCGTCAAGTGAAATGGCGTGTCGTTTAGCCTTTGAGCTTATATAGGACTGCTGGCGTGATATGAAAATATGAGTAAATGGCGGTTGCAGGAACCGAGTACAACATGGTCGTTGAGTTGACCCGACCGGTGCATTGATTGCCGGTAACGATGTCTCGCTGATCGCCGGCCAAAACCTCGACAACGTTGGCACCTTGCGTGCGGCCAATAACCTGTCAGCGGTTGCCGGTAACAATCTGGTCAACGCCGGTCTGATAGAAGCCGGCAACCGGCTCGATCTGCTCGCGGGCAATGAGCCTATGGCAATGGGCGCGGTAGGTGCATCCACAGGGGCAGCAGTCACGGCAGGTACTATGGGTGCCAACACGGCAGCGTTCCTCTCTGCAGGCGCGGGCGCTGTTGCAGCGGGTGCCGCTACCAACGCAACGGTCAGCGTTATTAATAACCGCGGAAACCTCGGGGCGGTAGTCAAGGACGTAACGTCTGCGGATGCTCTTAAAGGGTATGCCATTTCAGGAGTGACGGCGGGTCTGACGGCTGCGTATTTTAATGATTTTACGGGTACTCATAGTGATCCGAACACCGGCAAGATCGTTGGAGCCAAGCTCTCGACTTGGGAAGGCGTGGGTCAGTTTGCTGGTAATCAGGTTCTGCAGAACGGGACGTCTACGTTACTGAGTAATGCTCTTGGCAAGGGCGGCAGCGGCAGTGATGCACTCAAGACTGCGTTGTTCAATACCTTGGCTGCGGCGAGTTTCAATGCAGTGGGTGACTATACCTACGGCAAATTTGCGGAGGGTATGCCTCCCAAGTCACGCAATGGTGGGAGGACTGCTGTCAAAGGCTACAGGCGGAGATTTCAGGACTGGTGCGTTAGCTGCAGGTGCCAATGAAGCCTTGGTTGTGTCTTTGGAGAGTTTGGTCCAGAACGATAAAACTCTGCTTCCTATGGCTTCACAAATTGTTGGCGTTTTGGCAGCAGCTTCATCTGACGATGCCAACGCGGGCTCAATTGAAAAAGCTGCTTGGATTACTAAAAATGCCACGATGTATAATCGGCAGTCCCATGAAGATGAAGAAATGGCTAAGCGTGACGAGGTGAAGAAAGGAGGGTTCACTAAGGAGAATTTGGACAAAGCATCGTGTTATGTAATTAAGTGCTGGGCACAGTATGATCGGGCTAGTCCGGAATATCGAGATAGTATGATAAAAGAGTCTGACGTTGCAGGGCTTGGTAATGAGCTTATGTGGGTTGATGCCCAGCAGGAGAAGGAACTGTTCAACTATAGCTATATCGATGCCGCTAAAGATCTAGCGACTCGCGATGTTATTCCTTTGGGTACTGAAACGGGGTCTATTGTAACTGGTGGGATTAGTGTGGCCTCAGGGTATACTTTATGTGGAAGCGGAGTAGGTTGCGTCTTCGGTGCTCCGATGGTTGCATTTGGCGCTGGTAATGTCGTAGAAGGCGGTACGGGTATTTACAACCACTTTTATGGTGGAGGTGAAGGGTATAATCCTGTAAAAGAGGCATTCTCCCTTCTTCCTGGTAATCTGGGGGGCGTTGTCTACAGTAGCGCCGATTTTGCTCTTTCGCTGGGTGCTGGGCTAGTGAAGGTTCCTTTAAAAATGGGCTTGGCTGATGGTCTGAATAGGCCTAAGTCGATGTTTGGAGTTATGGTGAGTGGCGTGGATAATAACTTCTTTTTACCAGCTATAGGGGCTACTCCTTATGGCACTGCGATGGGTATGTATTTCTATAGTCTCGCAGGAAAAGGAAATAGCATCTATAAAGAGGTTTCTGATGAAAAGAAATAAGTATTTCTATTTTTTGTTTATGTCTTTTGCCTTGCTAAGCATGGTTTTAGGTGTGAGTATATTTTTTGCAATTATAATATCCGCTCTTTTCTCGGTTTTATTTAAGACCGACTCGGCTTGGGTGTATTATGTGGTTGGTGGGCCTCTGGCTATTCTGTTCGCGACTTTTTGGACTATTAAGCGCTGGGCTTTTGTGAAGGCTTTTGTGACGGAATGAATTATCTCCGAAAGGAATATTTGCCGTTCCTCGTCACAAGGGTAGGACATAGCTCGGTGACGGAAAACCGCAGACAGTTGAACAATTTTGATCGTCTTTTAGCGGAGAGGTTGCAAGGAAAGCTGCTGCTAGCGTTGACTAAGTCCAGCCAAGTGTGAGCATTGCCAATGGTTGTATTGAAATGCCCACGCGAAGAAGTGGATGCTCTTGCTAAAGAGTCGGTTGAGTGCATCACAAGTTCTGACCCACTGGCATGCCGTAGAAGGGTGCAAGATGAATATAAGGCCTTGAACGATGGCAAAACCGGTGCGGGGCTGCAAGGTTGCAACGCGCCTAGGGAGGGCGCGTGTAATAATCAATACACGCCTGTCAAAAGTGGCTTTGCTCAGCTCGATTCGGTTGCGTTAAACGCCGAAGAGAAAGATGTTCTAGCTCATTTTCAGGACTTTAATCATGACGATGAGCGAGTGGCTGACCATGCGTGGTTGCAGTCATTTTGAAATGGGAGGTGGCTGTTTTTCTTGTTAACCGTATTAGTTTGTCCGTATTTCAAGAATTTTCATGATTTTTATAGGGTGTTTCGTCAGGCGCAAGCAGACTTGGAAATAACTCTTCTTGACCAAAATGTATTAGATCGCCCTCCGTAAGGCTTTGATCAATAGTTTTGGTTGGCGTTCTTATCCATTCTGAAATGATTCTGCCTTACCTCTGTTTAAGAGATGTCACCCTAGCAAACCCCCACTCCGGACACCCCCGTCCCAAATCATCCGAACCCCACTCCGCAATACCCACCCGCCAATAAACTAAACTACCCAGCGGCACCCGCTCGCTGTCCGGGCCTGAGGAAGTTGTCAGCCTTATCCTTATCGTTCTAAGCATCTGCCAATACTCGGTTTAAAACATAACAAAACTACCTGTTCGCACGAACCGCATAAGGATAAGGCTTGGATGACAATGACTCCAGTGGATGGATCAGTTTCCCTTGACGTTAATAACCTGTTCAGAAAACCCAGGATCTGTTTTGACTGGGAGGACCTGCGTTACTTCGTGATGTTTTCCACGGTCAGTTCCCTGAGTGGCGCTGCAAGGATGCTGGGTGTGGAGCACGCCACGGTGTCGCGTCGTATCGCTTCGCTGGAAAGGTCTCTGAATGTAAAGCTTGTCGACCGTCGCAAGCGTTTGTATGAACTGACCGATGAGGGACGGCGTGTGGCGGCGATCGGGCGACAGATCGAGGCGCAGACTCAGGCTGTTGGCCGTCTCGCGGTTGCGGCTCAGGTGGTGCAGGCTGTGGAGGTGACCATCAGTGCGCCGCCGTCGGTGGCGGTCGAGAAGCTGGTACCGCGGTTGGGGGCGTTTCGGGCGATGCATCCCGGAATTGTGTTGCGCTTGTTGGGCGATCACCAGTATTCATCGTTATCCAGTTGCCAGTCTGACCTGTGTATACGGTTTTCCAAACCTGTTGAAAGCGGCATCGTCGCGCGCCGCATTGGCACAGCTTCCTTTTCATTTTATTGCGCACGTTTTTATCTGGAGCAACGCCCTCCGGAGCATTATGAGTTTATTGCTTATGACAATGAACTGATGAGTGACAATCAGAATGGTTGGCTGAGGGATATCGTCGGGGATCGACCCTTTGTGCTGGAGGCCAAAACGGTGGAGTTGCAAATTCGTGCTGCGGAAACCGGTGTGGGTATCGCGTTACTGCCCAGTTTTGCCGTAGAGGGTAATGATCGTCTGTGCCGGGTGGAATTGTCGGCTCCGCTGGAAGTCGATGTCTGGCTCGGTGTGCATGAAGACTTGCGCGCGGTGGCTTCCATACAGGCTGCCATGAATTATGTGGAAAGCTGTTATCGCTAGCCAGGGCTGAGTTCGCGCTGGTTATGTTGTCGGCAAAACAGTCGTGCGGTGAAAAAATTCCCATCCCCTCATCAAATATCGACAGTTTACAAGTTCGGCTGTTTTGACGAGGATCAATGTCGAGTGGAGCAGTTCATGACTCGAAACTCCGAGACGTTAAGGTGTCGGCTCGGCAAGGTTTGTTAGATGGCGCGCTGTTGGATAATTATAAAAACTCAAGCAGTGGCAAGATCATCTCAAGCACCCTGATGACACCCTAAGGACAGCAGGAGATTCTCATGGCCGACGTAAAAATTCTCGACGTTACATTGCGTGATGGTGGTTATCGGAACAACTTCAACTTCACAGAAGATCAGGCGCAGATAGTGGTCGCTGGCTTGGCCAGTGCGGGTGTCGACCTCTGCGAAATTGGTTATTGCAAAGGATCCTTCGCCCCGAAAGGCGAGCACGGTCTGACCAGTGATGTAGGCGCAGGCTTCATTGAAAAGATTGCGCAGGCGGCCAACGGCCGTATCGAACTGGCCGTCATGGTTCACCCCAGAAACATCACCACGGATGACTTCGCCATGCTCAGGGAGCAGGGCGTTTCGATGATCCGCGTCTGTTTGCGGCGCGATCAATTGGATGAGGGGCTTGTGACCTTGTCGCTGGCTCGCGATCACGGCTTCAGTGTCAGCGCCAATGTGACGCATGTGACTTCGCAGACGCCAGGCAGTGTGCTTGATACGGCGGTACGCGCGGAGGGGGCTGGCGCGGATATCGTTTGCTGTGCGGATTCCAATGGCCATATGTTGCCAGCCGATGTAGATCGACTGTTCAGTCGTCTCTCAAGCCGACTATTGGTGCCGCTGGGCTTTCACGCCCATAACAATATGTCGTTGGCGCTGGCGAATGCAGTGGCGGCTATAGAAGCCGGCGCTGAATACATCGACACGTCCATATGTGGCATGGGCAAGGGAGCCGGCAATCTTCACCTGAGTATGCTGGTTGCCTACCTGGAGCGTACCGGCGTGAGTCATGGCTATGACCTGGTGAAGGTGATGGAACTGTCGGAAGCCACGGCCCGTGCGGTACCGCACAACAATATGCCCAGCCCGCTGATGGATATCATTCTGGGCACTTACAACTTCCCCTATGACAGCAGTCAACGCGTACGGGACACCCTCGAGCGCTTTCAGCTGACTTCCGAGTATCGAGCGATCGAGGTCATGCATCAGCAGGACAAGGTAGCGCGTCTTGCGCCGCGAGCGGTGTTGTCGACCAGCGGCCTGTCGAACAGCGCAAAGGGAGTCGCGCTATGACCATTCAAGTCCTCCGAAAGCGCATCTGTGTATTGCCCGGTGACGGGATCGGCATTGAAGTCATGGCGGCGGCATTACCGGTGATTGCGGCGTTGAACCTGCCATTCGATCTGATTTCGGCTGACATCGGTTGGGAATGCTGGAGGGCCGAGGGGGAAACCGTTCCGGCCCGTACCTGGGAGATCATGGCCAGTTGCGATGCGACATTGCTTGGCGCAATCACCAGCAAGCCGCTGGCAGAGGCCGAAGCAGAGTTGCCAATGGCGCTTCAGGGCCAGAACCGCCGCTATGTCAGTCCGGTCATTCAGCTCAGGCAGAACCTGGACCTTTACGCCAATGTCCGCCCGGTCACTGACATGACTGGCGAAAACAGATTTCGCTTTGTCGTGATCCGGGAAAACACCGAAGGGCTTTATGCGGGGCTGGACTTCGGTTGTATCCCGGATGCACTGGTGCCGCTGCTCGAAGAGCGGGAAGCCCTCGGCGCGGCGTGGCAGCGAGAAGGGCAGGATGATGCGACGGTGACGTTGCGCCTGCAGACGCGAAGTGGCCTGACGCGTATTTTCGAATACGCCTTCGAGTACGCCCGCAAGAATCATTTCACGCGGGTTACGTTTGTCGACAAACCCATGGTCCTGCGGCACAGCAGCGCCTTTGCACGGGGCATCTTCGAAGCAACAGCTCTGCGTTATCCGGACGTGACCGGGGTCATCGAAAACGTCGATGCGGTTGCCCTGTGGATGGTGCAACGTCCCGAGCGCTTCGGGGTGATCGTTGCCGAGAACATGTTCGGCGATATTCTTTCCGATCTCGGCGCCGGAGTCATGGGCGGCCTGGGGTTTGCGCCCAGTGGCAACTTCGGCAATTCAGGTGCTTATTTCGAACCGGTACACGGCAGCGCACCTGCTCACGCGGGTTTGAACAAGGCCAACCCCGGCGCGATGTTCATGGCCATCGCGCTGATGCTGGAGTATTTGGGGTTTCCGGCCGAGTCGGCGTGTATCAGCCAGGCGGTCAGCCTGGTTTCTCGCACATCCACACGCACGTATGACCTTGGCGGTTCCCATACCACGGCTCAAGTGGGCGAAGCGATCGTTCAGCAGTGCATCGAGTTGCAGTCCCGCACGTTCGGGTATGGCAACGAACAGGTTGCAGCACAGGGAGAACGTCATGTCAGCGCACTTTGAAGCTGTACCCATTGCGCAAGCCGTGCTGGAGGCATGTGAACATCTCGATACTGCGTCCTTGTCTGACGCGCTGGACAGCCTGGGGATCGACGGCGGGCTTTTGGGGATTGCCTCGCAAGTCCCTGGCACTCGTTGCGTGGGCATCGCGTTTACCGTGCAGTACGAGCCGGTCGATGCATCTGCGGTCTTCAAGGGTGCTGCCAACTATATCGATCATGTACCGGCCGGCGCGGTGATTGTTTCCTCAAACAACGGACGCCAGGACTGCACAGTATGGGGCGACATCATGACCCACTTCGCGTTGGCCAATGGCATCAAGGGCACCGTGATCGATGGCGTGGCACGCGATATCGATACGGTCATCGAGTGCCGTTACCCATTGTTCAGTCGCGGGCGTTTCATGCAGTCGGCAAAGAACCGCGCTCAACTCCAGGCTGTACAAGTGCCTCTGCTTATCGATGGCGTGACGGTCCAGCCCGGCGACCTTCTGGTGTGTGATGGCAGCGGCTGCGTTGTGATTCCACAGCAGTTGGCTGTCGAGGTCGTACGCCGTGCCCAGGCGGTCGAGCAGACAGAGCGCCGCATCATCGAAGCCATATCAGCCGGCTGGACGCTGGAAAAAGCCCGTAGCACTTATCGCTACGACCAGCCCTGGCTGACTGATGCTGAAAAAATCAGCGTCGCGATGCCTTCGCAGGCGTGAACCGAGCTGCCTTCCCACTTGAATGGAAATGATGATGAAAATGGAATTGTTCGACGCTCAATCCGTCACCGATGACAACGCGGTTTATCTGATCAATGTCGTACAGGTAAACGAGGGGGCTCAGGATCTGGCCATTCAGATTCTTGAAGAGACGGTCAGTTACGTGGCGCGCACTTACAGTGCCTTCAAATGGAGCCGGCTGATGAAAAGCATCGACGGCAAGACCGTTATCAATCAGGCGCAATGGAGTGATCGCTGTCAGTTTGAGTCGCTGTTTACCGACGCAGAGTTTCTGTCGCGCTACTCCCGGTTGAAAGAAACCGGCACTTGGGAATATCACCTGTACAACGTGGCCGAGTACATCACCCCTGAAATTGCCTTACAGAAGGCCGGCTAAGCCACGACCGGCAGAAGAGGGCGGCGCACAGGCCGCCTTCGTCTGATATTCACTCGGATTTGCACAGGGATTATGCGATGACCACGATCAATACAGCACTGACCTCTCTTCTGGGCATTGACCACCCGCTGATTCTGGCGCCCATGGGCGGCGCGTCCGGTGGGCGTCTGGCGGCTGCGGTTTCCCGTGCCGGTGGCCTCGGCCTGGTGGGTGCCAGTTACGGCGACCCGCAATGGATGGCACGTGAACTGGAGATGATGCGAGAGGTGCAGCAGCCTTGGGGCGTCGGGCTGGTCATGTTTACCGTGGCCAAACAGTTCGAATTGCTTCATCTGGCGCTGGAGTATCGTCCGGCGGTGGTTGTCCTGTCGTTTGGTGATGTACGTCCTTTCGTCCGGCCCATTCAACAGGCCAGCGCCAAAGTCATCGTTCAGGTGCATGACGTTGACCAGGCGCTTGAAGCGCTGGACGCCGGTGCCGATGCGCTGATTGTGCAAGGTGCCGAGGCGGGTGGTCACAGTTTGCGTCGCGCTTCACTGCCGCTGTTCCCGGCGGTCCGCGACGCGGTGGGTGAGCATGTCGTGCTGATCGGTGCCGGCGGGATCGCCGACGGGCGTGGCATGGCTGCTGCGCTGGCGCTGGGCATGGACGGCGTGATGATGGGCACGCGCTTTCTGGCTTCGCAGGAGGCACTGCCTTCCGAACGGGTAAAACAGCGACTGCTGCAGGCGGTCGCGAGCGATACGGTGCGAACCCGGATCTTTGATCAGGTACGCGGCATCGACTGGCCCGAGGGCTACAGCGGACGTGTGATCGGCAATGACTTTTCCGCTAGCTGGGTGGGTGAGGAGCAGGCTTTCGCTGCCTCAGCCGGTCAACTGCGCCTGGACTATGAAGCCGCGCTGGCGGCCGACGATGTCAGTATCCGGGCCATCTGGGCGGGCGAAGTCGCGGACCTGATCAAGGAAGTGCTGCCCGCGCAACTGATCATCGAGTCGACCCTGCGCGGCTATGCCGCCAGTGTCGAACGCCTTCGCACGACCCGCTGAGCCTTCACGATGGAGCAACGACCGGACCCGCTCGACAAGGCGGGTCTTGTCATTTTTGCAGGAGCAAAAGCCATGAGTCATTGCATCACCTGCCAGACCTTCGGTGTCGGGCAATCAAGCGTATTCATTCTTTCACCGGTGATGCCGGTCTGGGACGAGGGCGGGTTTGCCCAACCGCTGATCGAGCATTTCACTGCGAGGGGGTATCAGGTCAGGGTTTTTGATTCCCTGTCCCTGCCGCTCAAGCCCGGCGAAGACTTTGGCGGGTTTGCCGAGCGCTGGGTCAGCGCACTCGAACCTTGGGGGATACCGGATGTACTCGTCGGCGTGGCCTTGGGTGGTGCGTTGGTACAGGCGTTGGCAGGCACTTCATCAATGCGGTCGACGCCTGCGTTGTTGCTGCTTTCTTCTCCCGCCAAAGCCGATGCGCTGCTGGATTCCAGGCTGGGACGTATGGCTGATCTGGCAGAACAAGGGCATGTCGAGCAAGCCAAACGCCTGCTGGACGATCTGGTGTTGCCTGAAGGCCAGAAACACGAGCACCCGTCCGTCAGCGAGAATGACGCAACGCTATCAACCCAGGGACAGCGTCTGACCCTGGGATTCCGGCTACTGAGCGGTCTGGATATCAGTGAGTGCCTGCTCGATTACAAAGGGCGTGTGCTGAGCGTGTTTGGCGGGAAGTCGCAACTGGTTGGGGCGCGTCATGTGCTGCATACCAAAGGCCACAGACAACGCTCACTGTGTGTGCCTGATGGCGGGATGCGCCCGCTGGCAGATGATCTGGACCGGGTGCTGGAGAGCATCGATACATTTCTGATCGCCAGAGCGGAGTGTGTGCAATGAGTCAGATTGAGGAGCCAGGCTTCATTGATCTGCATTACCACGCCAATCCTGACGCGTTCATTCGCCGTCATGGAGCGATAGAGGCGGGCAGACGCTACGCTGCGGTGCAGGGCCGGGTCGTATTGAAAAATCACCTGGGGTGTACGGCGGCCCAGGCATGGGAAGCACGCAATCAGGGTTTTCCGGTCAGCGGCTCGGTGGTGCTGAACGAGATTGCCGGCGGCATCGACTACCGTGTGGTCGAGCGCAGCCTCTGTTTGCGTGGCGATGAATCTGGACGTTTCATTGTTCACTTGCCAACCGTCACAGGCAGAACGCATACCAGCACGCTGGCCCGCAACCTGAGCCTTCCGCTGTTGCGGGACAAGCCCATCAAGCCTGCCAGAGTGACATCGGAGAACGGCCGCCTGACGCCACAGGCGCAGGATATTCTGAAAATGGCACGTGACTATCCGCTGGTGATCTCGACCGGGCATGCTGATGCCAATGAAGTCAGGACGTTGATCGACGAAGCGCTGCGGATCGGTGTGCCGAGGTTGATGCTCAACCAGCCTGCCAATCCGTTGACCGGTCTAGACGCGGCCGAGCTTGCGCTGATCGGCACAGAGCCATCGGTCTACATCGAGCAGACCGCACTGACGTACCTGCTGGGCTATCAGGACCGGCAGGATTTCAGCGATGTGTTGAGTCATGTCGGCAATGTGGTCTACAGCTCGGACCTGGGGCAGACCAGTCAGATCGATGTCCACGAGTGGCTGTCGTTGAGCGGGCAGTGGTTCGATGCGTTCGGCTTGAGCGGCGAGCGCCGCACCGAGGTGACGCTGTTGAATCCGCAACGCATGTTGGCCCTTTAAACTGTTCGGATAAGGCCGCCCTGGTTAGCACTGCCAGGGCGGCCTGGCCATCAGGCTACTGCTGCGGACACCTTCGAAGCAATCGCCTCCACAACTCTGGATTCACGCAGGCCCGCGTCTTCCATCAGCGGCAGTGTTTCTCTCACGAAGTCCTTTATACCCTCGTGGTAATCGAGCCACGTCAGGGCAATGCCGTCGATCCCCCAGTCAGAATACTTCCTGAACAGCTCCACGATCTTCTCGGGTGTGCCCACCAGGGGCACCCCGGCGAATCCGGCCTTGAAGTGGAAACGGAAACGCACGGCGTCTTCGGGGGTGAAAATGCCGGTCTGGATACCCAGCTCGCCGGTGATGATGTCGCAGCCCTCATCGTCACCCAACTGGTTGGCGTAATAGTCCAGGTAAGCGTCTGCTTGCTCCTGCGTGTCCTTCTGCACCACGTAGCCATAACACCATATCTTTATGTCACGACCGAATTTCTGTTTCGCCAGGTCTTTGTAAGAAGCGATCTGCTCACGCACGGCGTGTTCGCCGTCCAGATGTTTGACGATCAGGAATGCGGCATCGCAATGTTCTGCGCAGAACAGTTTGCCGCGCGGCGAGCCTCCTGCGTTGATCAGGTAGGGTTTATTCAGGGGTTGTGGCTGCGAGATTGCGCCGCAGATGTTGAAATACTCGCCTTTGAAGTCGAACGGGGTCTGCTGCTCCCAGGCATTTTTTGCAATGTGCAGCCACTCTTCCGCGTAGTCGTAGCGTTTGTCGTGCTCCATCATGTGGCCGCTGAACATGCGCATTTCCGCGCCATACCAGCCGCAAAGGATATTCAGCCCGAAGCGCCCGCCGCTGATGTGGTCGATGGTCACCGCCTGTTTGGCCGCGAACAGCGGGTGTACGGTGGGCAGGTGCGAGGTGGTGAAGACCGCGATCTGACTGGTCAGGGCTGCAATACCGGCAGCCCAGGTATAGGTCTCGAAACAGACACCGCCCGTATTGTTGGTACCGCCGAAACCTTTCCAGCGGCCTACCGGTATGAAGGCTTCAAACCCCGCATCGTCGGCAATCCGTGCGATTTCCAGGTTGCCAGCCCAGTCGTCTCCGCGCAGGCGTTCAGGCGCATTGGTGACGGTGCAGCCACCCTCGGTATTGGTGGAGAAAACACCCAGCTGTATCTTGTTCGGGCTGCTGTGCATCGGGTTGGTTTTTATCGGATAGGATTTTTCAGCGCGCATCGTGACCTCCCAGGTCGGTAGTTGAATCGTTCGTCCTTGCTACATCCTGAACCTGCGGTGGCCGTGCCGATGAAGTATTCGCTCAGGCATGATCACCCCGGCGGGTCGGGAAGTACGGCAGCACATACTCTTCCAGCTCTTGCAACACTTCTGTGGCCGGACGCCTCAGGGGCTTGAGGTTCAGCGCCACATGCGAAACCCCCTGTTCCCGCTGACGCTGCCACAGGGCGATGAGGGCGTTGCGCCCGGTACTGATTCCGCGTCCGACTTTCATCGGCGCGTCCTTGTTCTCGTCCAGATCGAAGAACGTCGCATAGCCGTAGGGCTTGAAGTGTTTTTGCTCATTGGCACTGCGCCAATGATTGATCACTTCAGGCAAGGTGTCGAAGCCGCTCTGATGCCATATCCAGCCATCCATGTGATTGGCCAGCCATTTGATATCCTGCTGACAGCGGCCGATGGCAAGCATAGGCAGCCGCCCGAAAACCGGTTTCGGCAGTAGATCCAGCGTGCCATTGAGTTGCCCGTAATGGCGCGATCTGAACACTGGAAAAGACTGCTCGGTCACCGCGTGCAGCAGTTCGACGCCGTCTCTGAAGCGTTCCGCGCGGGTGTCGAAATGCTCGCCGAACGCAGGATATTCGCCGGGCCTGTCCCCCGTCGACACACCCAGCAGGAAGCGTCCCTCGAGCAACACGTCCACGCTGCACGCCTGTTTGGCGACCATCAGCGGATTACGCAGCGTCAATATGATGCCTGCCGTGCCGATGCAGATTTGCCGGGTGACGGCAGACAGCAGCGCGGCGTAGACAAAAGGATCGAACACCTGACCGGCGTCGCCGAACCCCGGGTCGAGAAGCGGTACGTCGCGCAGCCACAGCGCGGCGAAACCGGCCTTGTCGGCCTGAATGGCCAAGGCCAGATGGTCTTTCATGGTCGGTGCTGCGGAGTCGGGGTAGCCCTCCAGAGGCGCGATCAGCCCGAACGTGAGGTGACCTGGCGCGAATACCTTTGCAAAGGCGGGATGCCGCTTTGCGCCTGATATTTCATAGGGACTCACTTGATTTCGCCCGCCAGTTCAAGCGTGTCGGAGGCCTCTATGGGCGGTTCTTCATGAGCGCGTACGCGACCAAGCAGCGCAAAGACCGCCACGGCCGTCAGCACGGTGGCGGCGCTGAGAATGAACAGCAGATTGCGGAACGCGGTGGCGTACTGTTGGTGCAGCAGTTCTGCCTGGCCGGGCAGAAGACCGATCGCATTCTGCAGGTCGCCCAATGCGGCGCGGTTGGCAGCGTTTGTCACCACATCAGGCGCGACACCCGTCAGGGCATCGAACAGACCCCACTGAATGAACGTGGCGAGCAGTGCGCCTGCGATCGCAATGGCTATGCCGTCGGCAGAAACGCGTACGGCATTGAAGATGCCGGTAGCCATACCGGCGCGTTCCTTTTCAACCACACTGATCGCCATGCCATCCATCAGCCCCCAGGGCAGACCGATGCCGATACCGATCAAGGCCATCGGCAGCAAGGCGGTTTTGATTGCTCCGCTGTCCAGCGCCAGCGCGAGCCACAGCAGGCCGACAGCCACCAGCAGCAAACCGATACCGGACAGTAGCCCGGAGGTGAAACGACGTGCCAGTTGTGCGGCAAGCATCGGTACGATCAGCAGGGGCGCGGCCAGTGCGGTCATCATTTGCCCGGTTTCCAGAGCGCTGAGACCGTCGATACCAATGAAGCGCGCTGGCAACATGATGATCAGCACGACAAAGAAAAATGCCGGACTGGCTGCAAGAATCTGCACGCCGACAAAGCGCGCGCTATTGAACAGTGACAGGTCCAGCATGGGACGGGCAACGCGCCGCTCCACGGCGATGAATATCCAGAACAGCAGCAGTGAGCCAATGATGCCACCCATCACCAGTGGATCGCTCCAGCTCTCTTCAGGGGCGAGCAGGATTGCGTAAGTGAACAGGGCCAATGCTGCGGTAAAACTGATTGCGCCCGGCCAGTCCATACCCGTGGCGTCGGGATCCTTTGATTCGGTGGCGCTGAACAGCACCAGCAGGAACCCCGCGACGCCGATGAGTGCAGTCGCATGAAATGACCATTTCCAACCTGCCGAATCCACCAGCGAGCCGGCTGCGAGTGGGCCGAAGGCCAGACCTATGCCGAAGGTGGTGCCCAGCAGGCTGAAGACTCGGGTGCGCTCGGCGCCATGAAAGGTCTGGGCAAGCGACGACATCGCCCCGGCGAACGCTGCCGCGCCACCCAGGCCTTGAACCAGTCTGAGCAGGTCGATCTGGACCACGGAGGAAGCTGCCGGAATGGCGAAGGTGGAGAGCACGAAGATCGCCAGCCCGATCAACCAGACGCGTTTTCTGCCGTAGATATCCGTCAGGCTCCCGGCGGCCATCATCGCGCTGCCGTAGGTCAGGATGTAGGCGTTGATGACCCAGGTCAGCTCGACCGCTGATCCGCCCAGCGCCTGGTTTATCGAAGGCAGAACCACGGCAGGGCCGGTGAAGCATAACGGGATCAGAATGCCGGTCAGGCAAGCCGCGAGCAGTTGCCCCCATCGTCCCGCAGTGGGTTGTGTTTGGACCCGATGTGCTGTGGTCATGTGCAATGTCCCTGTGAAGCGTGCCCGGGTTTTGCTGTGATGCACGCGTTTATCCAAGAGCGATTGCCCTGCCGGGAGATTAGGGGTTGCGCCCGCAAACAAAAACAGGCTTATGTTCCGAACGTATAGGACAGGGTTGTCCTGAATAGGAGTGGGTATTGGAATCGCTCGGAAGCATCGCCGTGTTCGTTCTGGTTGCCGAAACACGGAGTTTTACCCAGGCCGGAAAACGCCTGGGCATCTCTTCGTCGGGTATCGGCAAGAGCATTGGCCGTATGGAGGAGAGCCTCGGTGTACGGCTTTTTCATCGCAGTACGCGCAGTATCGCCCTGACGCTGGAAGGCTCGATATTCCTGGAGCGTTGCCGACGCATTCTGTCGGAGCTGGAAGCGGCGGAAATGGAGTTGATCAATGCCAGGGATCTGCCCAGGGGCAGGTTGCGGATCAGTCTGCCGTTGGTCAGCGGACTGGTCATGCCGGTGATCATCGACTTCATGCGCACCTACCCCGATATCGAACTGGATATCGATTTCTCGGACCGGATGGTCGATATCATCGAGGAGGGCTTCGATGTCGTGTTACGCACCGGAGATCCCGCCGACTCGGGCCTGATGTCGAAGCGGATGGGCAGCTTCCAATTGCGCATTGTCGGCGCTCCGGACTATTTTGCCCGGCATGGTATACCCCGGCATCCTGGCGACCTGAGTCAGCACGCCTGCCTGTTGCACAAGTTTCCCTCCTCGGGAAAGTTCGAACACTGGCCGCTGCGTCGTGAGCCAGGCGTCGATGATCTTGAGTTACCTCAGGCCATGGTGTGTAACACCACCGAGATTCTGGTGGACGTTGCGCGGGCCGGGTTGGGCATTGCCTGTCTGCCGGACTTCATGATTTCATCGGCCGTCCGCGACGGCGAGCTGATACCTGTCCTGGCTGATTACACGGTGCACACCGGAACGTTCAGATTGCTCTGGCCGTCCAGCAAGCATCTTTCGCTGCGCCTGCGAGTCTTCATTGATTTCATGCACGCCCATTTGTTTGCTCCTCCATCAGTATGACTGTACGGAGCGAGCCTGCAGCACTTGGCAAGGAGCACTGGCATGTACACGCTTTTCGGCACGGAACGTTCGGGTTCAGCGGCTATAGAGATAGCGCTTCAGCGCTGCTCGGTACCTTTTACAGTGTGCAACGCCTGTGGATGGGAGGAGGGGCCAGGCAAGGAGGCGTTGAGGCGGGTCAACCCGTTGATGCAAGTTCCCACGTTGGTGCTCGCCGATGGCTCGGTACTCACTGAAAGCGCTGCGATCCTGATCCATCTGGGCCTGGAGTACCCAGGTTCCGGGCTTCTGCCTGGCGATTCCGCGCAGCGTGCTCAAGCGCTTCGCGCGCTGGTTTACACGGCAGCCAACTGCTATGCCGCCATCGGGATCATTGATTACCCGCAGCGCTGGCTGACGAGTGCCGACGATGGGCTGGAGAGGCTGCTCGAAGCGGGCGCCCGGAGGCGGTTGCATCAAAACTGGGAGACGTTTGCCGACCTGTTTGCTGATGCCGGGGTTTGGCGTTGCGATTCACCCGGCGCAGTGGAGATTCTGGCCTCTGTCGTGACGCGATGGAGTGGCGCCCGGGAGCACCTGCATAACGCCCGACCGGATTTTCATGCGCTGTTGTTACGGGTTGAGGCTGAGCCGTTGGTCAACGCGGTCATAAGACGCCATTGGCCATGAAACACCCGACGTTAATGATGAAGCAGGTTATAAAATTAAAAGGGCCGAACATTGAATGTTCGGCCCTTTTTAATTCAAGGCGTGCCTGAAGTAACCACGCCTCGCTGGCGATGAGCCGTTGTTAATGTTCGGTTATATGGGCTGGCGCGTTGGTTGCACTGATCGGCCCCAGTATTCTCAAATAGAGATGCACCGTAGTACCGCTTCCCGGTGCTGTTTCGACGCGTGCGCCTCCGCCGGCATTTACCGCGAACTCCTGCACCTGAACAAGGCCGAGCCCGGCACCCGGGTCGGCACTTCTGGTCGTGAAGAAAGGTTCGAAGATCTGCTCCTTGAGCTCGGCTGTCATGCCAGGCCCGTTATCGTTCACGCTGAGTACCAGATAATCACCTTCCGGGAATTGCGGGTCTTCCTTGATGGACTCCAGCCGGGTCGAGATATGCACCTTGCCAGGGCCTGAAATTGCATCACGCGCATTGCTCAGCAGATTCAATAAGGTGGTATGCAATTGCGCTTCTGCGCACAACACGCCCCAGCCTCGGGCGGACAGGTCGAATGAAAGGTCCAGCGTGTCGCCTGCCGAACGCAACAGAAGGTCACGCGCGGCATCGATCCGTTCGCTGACATCGATGCAGATCAGTTCGGGACCGTCATGGCGAACGCTGTTGAGCAGGCGAGTCACCAGTTGGCGACCGTGATCCACTGCTCGCAGTCCGGTATCGCTGAGCGTCTCGACGTCGGTAGGGCGGCGTGAGCGCATGCGGATCAGTTGCAGGCTGGCACTCAGTGCCTGGAGCAGGTTGTTGAAGTCATGAGCGATGCTTGCCGTGAGCATGCCCAGCGAAGACACCCGTTGCGACTGGCGCAAATTGCGCTCCAGAGCCAGGCTTTGGCTCTGTGCGCTTTCGAGCCCCAGCGCCAGTTCGGCGGCGTGCTGGTCACGTTGCTCCGAGACCAGGCGGTATTGCATCAGGGCTGCGGTTTGCCGCGCCAGTGCCAGCAGGGCACGACGTTGCTGTTCGCTCAGTACGCGCGGCCAGATGTCGATCACGCAGACGGTGCCCAGCGCATGACCGGCCTCGGTACGAATCGGCGCACCTGCATAAAAACGGATGTAGGGAGGCCCGAGCACCAGCGGACTCTCTCTGAAGCGAGGGTCAGTGGTTGCGTCTTCCACCACCAGCACATCGGAAGGCTGCAGGATGGCGTGGGCGCAGAATGCCAGGTCGCGATGCGTCTCCTGCACGTCCAGGCCGATGCAGGCCTTGAACCACTGGCGCTCTCGGTCAACCAGCGAAACCAGCGCGATGGGCGCGTCGCACAATGTGGTGGCGAGCAGCACAATGTCGTCGAAGTCTTGCTCGGGAGCACTGTCCAGTATCTTGAGATGCTCAAGAGACAGGACTCGTTCTTCCTCGCTGGCGGGGAGTGGCGCAGGGTGGTGGGTCATGGGGCGCACCGCGATCGGATGAAATTGGGTCTTATGATGCCTATGATCCATAGAGTGCAGCAAGGTATACGCCGCATAAATCAGCTCGGCGTGCGCAGGTTTGAACGATGTCCCCTTTATTCAGCCTCCCCCCTCGACACGCAGTGAAGCAATCCTGCGCAATCGAAGGGCGTTCCGATCGTGTTCGAATACCCTCGAAGCAGTCACTTCTTACTGTCTTGGCTGGTGCTAAGAAACCTATATGGCGACGCGCCATTAAATGGCACTTGTAATAGAAGTTAAAGTTCACTCGTCATAAGAAGTTGGCAGGTATTGAGAGTAATGAACCGGCCGTTCTGAACGCTATTTTTGTAACTTATTATGTCCATATTATGTGTGCTGTGTAATAAACTGCTGTTCGGTTTTTGCGCTGGCAAAGATCGTTGGCCTATCACTAACGTCTGTATTCTTCAGGAGCAACGCCGATGCCCGGCCCAAATGAATCAAGTCCTGCCGAACTCTTGCCCGAGGGGGCTGCCGACGACCGAGTTACCAGTCTGCTATGGGGGCCATTCTGGCTCGGGGATTCTTCCGGTACCCATCTGACTTACAGTTTTCATCGGGCCGACTCTGTCTATGCCACTGACTACAGTCGCTCTCAGGAACCCGGCGATGCCTATTCGCTGACCGACGCCCAGGCGGCAGCCGCAAAAAGCGCACTGGATGCCTGGAGCGCTGTGGCTGATATCAAGTTCACCGAGGTTCAGGACACCCCCGATAATGTCGGAGACATTCGCTTCGGCGGCTTCAAGGGCCTGCAAGGCTCCGAGTTTGGCCAAGCTTACGCGCCGGGCACGCTGGGCCGCTCCGGCGATGTCTGGATCGGACCGAACGTCAACGCGGCCGATCCAGCCAAGGGCACGGACGATTACCTCACGTTCATGCATGAAACCGGTCATGCACTGGGCTTGAAGCATTCGTTCGAAGGCTCGCAGTACAACGATGTCCTGCTCGATGCCAAATTCGAAGATGCGCGTTACACCATCATGAGCTACACCAACAATTACAGCTTCAAGCCCACCACGCCGATGCTGCTCGATGTCGCGGCCATGCAGTTTATATACGGTGCCAACACCCACTATCACACTGGCGACGACGTCTATAAGTGGGCGCCCGGGCAATCGGTATTCGAGACCATCTGGGACGCTGGCGGCAAAGACACCATCGATGCCAGCAATCAGGAAGCCTCGGTGAAAATCAACCTCAACGAGGGTGAGTTCAGCACTATCGGCAAGGCGTTTCTCGATTACAACGCGAACCCTGACGCACCCACGCTGATGAATTCCGGATTGGCGATTGCCTACGGTGCGCACATCGAAAACGCCATAGGTTCTGCCTTCAATGACACGTTGATCGGCAACGATCTGGATAACGTGCTCAATGGCCGCGGTGGTCTGGATACCATGATCGGCGGACTGGGCAACGATACCTACGTCATCGATCAGGCCGGCGAACTGGACCTTGTTCAGGAAAAGGCCGATCAAGGCGTCGATACGCTGAAGATCACTTACGACAATACCTCGCCCATTGCACAGGTGATCAACCTCAATGCCGGGACGCTGGCGAACTTCGAGAATGTGCATCTCAAAGGCGAGGGTGCATTCACCGTGCTGGGCAATGACCGCAACAACACCCTGACCGGTAATGATGCGGACAACGTTCTGTTCGGCGGTGCCGGCAATGACAAACTGGTGGGCGGTCAGGGCGCCGATATCATGACTGGTGGTAGCGGTGCTGACCGTTTCGTGTTCAACGATCTGTCGGAAATGGGCAAAGGCCACAACAGCGACGTGATCACCGACTTCAATAGCCAGCAAGGCGACAAACTGAGCTTCCTGAAAATGGATGCCAACGTGGACACCAAGGCCCTCGATGCTTTCAGCTTCATCGGCAGCGGCGAGTTCACTGGCGCTGGCCAGCTGCGTTTCGCTGATCATGTGCTGTCCGGCAACGTCAATGGCGACCTGCATGCGGACTTTGAAATCCAGCTGGTCGGCGTCAGCGAGTTCCATGCCCACGATCTGGCGGTCTGATCGCTGACCTGAAAGACCGATCTCAATGACAGGACTGCGTCGCTGACAGGCGCAGTCCTTTCCCGCCGACTTTCCCCTTCTTTTCTGGTTTTAATCGCGCACCGCAATTGGGCGAGGCAGCGTTTTGCGCGTTTTTTGGCACCGTGACGGTGCTGTTACAAAATTTAAAACCACAAATTCAATATATCCAACAAAACCCACTTGACTCATAAGGGCCTGCTGAATGTAATGCGCCGACAGCCGTTGGTGCCGTGCATTGCGCATAAGTGTCTGAGAGGTATCTGCTTTGATTGAGTCCAAGCCATCTTCCATGCCTAACGTGATTGAAGCTGCCACGCTTGTTCGCGAAGGGGGCCTGACGCCGATACGCTTGACCGAGTTGTGCCTTTCAGCGATTGAAACCCACAATTCCACACTGAATGCATTCGGTGATGTGTATGCCGAGGCGGCGCTTGAACAGGCCGAAGGCATGACCGCCGAACTGCAGCGCGGTGAGGTGCGCGGGCGGCTGCACGGCGTACCCTTTGGCATCAAGGATCTCTTTTCCACCGCAGGGCTGCGCACCACCCGGGGGTCGTTGACCGCTCTGGACTCGGTGCCGGCCCAGGACGCACCCATCATCCGTCGCCTGAAGAACGCTGGCGCGATCATTCTTGGCAAGACAGCGACCACCGAGTTCGGCTGGACGGGCGCCAGTACGTCGCGGGTGTTCGGCAACGGGCGCAACCCGTGGGACCCGAACCTCACCAGCGGCGGCTCCAGCTCCGGTTCGGCAATTGCCGTGGCGGCGCGAATGGTGCCAGCCGCACTGGGCTCCGACGGCGGCGGCTCGGTACGTATTCCGGGCTCGTTCTGTGGCGCATTTGCCCTCAAGGGCACGCTGGGCCGTATTCCCACCTGGCCCTGGTCGGCCACCGAGATGCTCAGTCATGCCGGACCGATCACCCGCACCGTGCGCGACAGCGCATTGCTGTTCGACATTCTGTCGGGCCCCGATCCACTGGATCATCAGGCGCTGCCAGCTCCCGACGAGTCCTTTCTGGCCCGTTGCGACCAGCCGCTGAAACCCTTGCGCATCGGTTTCTGCCCGACGCTGTTCGACACGCCGGTCGATGCGCAAGTCGCTGCAGCGGTTGATGCCGCCGTGGGCAATATCGCCAGGTCGCTGCCCGTCACAGTCAGCATACTCAAACCGGATTGGCATGACCCGCTGGCGACCTTCGAAACCCTGTGGGTCGCCGGGCGCGGTATTGCCTATGGCAAGGCGCTTGCGCAGAAACTGGACCAGCTCGATCCCGGCTTTGCCGATCTGATCAAGCGGTCTGCCCAGTACAGCCTGAGTGATTATTTGCAGGCTCTTCAACAGCGTGCGGCGTTCGCCAATCAGGTGCACGCGCTGTTTGAAGATTACGATCTGCTGCTCATGCCCACGCTGCCGATCCTGCCGTTTGCCGCAGACGATGTCGCCCCCGTGGGCTATGCCGGGCAGGACGGCGCTGTGCCGTGGGCGCGCTGGACGCCGTTCACTTACCCTTTCAACATCACCGGCAACCCGGCCGCCAACCTGCCTTGTGGCTGGAGTTCCGAGGGGTTGCCGATCGGCCTGCAAGTCGTAGGTCCACGCTTTGCCGATGCCCAGGTGCTGCAGTTCTGTGCCGCTGTAGAAGCCATTGCGCCCTGGGATCAGCACCTGCCACCGGTTTCGGGGCAATAGACATGTCGCTCTCGCACACGGATCAGGGGGCCAACGGCCCGGACACTGGAGTCATCACTTTGCAACGGAATGTCACCCCCATGCTCAATCAGCCGCGTCTGGACGAAATCATGCGCCTGCTCGCTCAACAGCAGCGGGTCAAGGCGTCGGACCTTGCACAATTGCTGTTTGTCTCCGAAGAGACCATCCGCCGCGACTTCAAGCATCTGGAGGAAGAGGGCAGGTTAAGGCGCATTCACGGTGGCGCTATTCTGCCCAGGTCCAGCGAAGAATTGCCGTTGCAGGAGCGCAGCAGGCTCAAGCCTCGCGCCAAGGCGGGCATCGCCGTGCGTGCTGCGCAGCTGGTCAGCGAAGGCATGGCCATCTTCCTCGACACCGGCACCTCGACGCTGGCGCTGGCCCAGCAACTGACCCGGTTCAGTCAGTTGAAGATCATCACCAATTCGCTGGACATCGCCCAGTTGATATCGCACCAGAGCGACAATCAGGTTCTGGTTGCGCCCGGTGATGTGCGGCGCACCGACAACGCCTTGATCGGTCCCCATACGCTGGAATTCGCTCGGCAGTTTCACTACGACATTGCCTTCATGGGCATCGGCGGCATTGACCTGGACTTTGGCCTGATGGATTACCAGGAGCCAGAAGCCATGTTGCGCAGAACGCTGGTCAGGCATTGCACGCGCAGCGTTGTGCTGGCTGACGATGGCAAGTTCGGTCATCGCACCTTTATCAACACCCTGCCATTTGCCGCGATCACGACCCTGGTCACTAATCGCGCGCTATCCGACGAGTTTGCGACACGCCTGGAGAAAGATCATGTCGACACCCTCTATTCCTGAACTGATCGAGCCGGGCGCAGCTGATCTGGCAGCGTTCGAAGCATTGTTTCGGCAAAGCTCGGCGATCGGTGCCACACCCGCCGGTGGTTTGCATCGGCTGGCGGCTTCGGTCGAAGACGGTCAGGTACGCGACCTGTTTCGGGACTGGCTCGACGCGCACGGCTTCGAAGTCCGTATCGATGCGGTGGGCAACCTGTTTGGCCTCATGACCTTTGATCCTGACGCGCCTTATCTGCTCTGCGGTTCGCACCTGGACAGCCAGCCGAGTGCCGGGCGTTTCGATGGCGTATACGGCGTGCTTGCCGGCGCCGTGGCGGTGTCCAGTCTGACGCGGCAATTGCTTGAGCGTGGCGAAGTCCCACGCTGTAATCTGGCGGTCGTCAACTGGACCAACGAGGAGGGCGCGCGCTTTCAGCCGAGCCTGATCGGCAGTGGCGTGTTCACCGGTGCCTTGAAGCTGAACGACGCCTGGGAAAGCCGCGATGGTGATGGCATCCGTCTCAAGGACGCCCTGCAGGCCATCGGGTATCTGGGCAACGATCAGGTTGATGTGAACATTGCCGGGTATGTCGAGATTCATGTCGAGCAGGGTGCTGGCCTGGAAAGCAGCCAGACGGCTATCGGCGTAGTGCGCGAGACCTGGGCCGCGCTGAAACGGCGAGTGCGTTTCGATGGCGAGCAGAATCACACCGGCCCCACGCCCATGGCCGCGCGCCGGGATGCGTTGCTGGCTGCTGCACACACCATCACTGCGGTGCATGACGAAGCCTTGCAGCACGGCGTGCAGATGCACAGTTCGGTAGGACGTATCGAGGTCTACCCCAATTCGCCCAACGTCGTGCCTTCGCGGGTGTCGCTGCTCATCGAGTACCGCTCCCGCGACGTCGATCTGCTGAGCGCTGCCTCGGAACGCCTGGATGCAACGCTGCACGCGATCGCCGACAAGACCATGACCGCGTTTGAAGTGGAAAGCAGCGTCTTGCGCTCGCCTGCCAGGCTGCATGACGGGTTCGCTGCACTGGCGCATGGCGTAGGCGCTGAGCTGGGTTTGTCGACCACCGACAGCATGACCGTCGCCGGTCACGATGCGATCAGTCTGAACCGGCGCTATCCCGTGTGCCTGCTGTTCATCCCCAGCAGTAATGGCGTTTCTCATAATGAGGCCGAGTACACCAGCGATCAGGACATGCACAACGGTTTGCGCATGCTGACCGGTCTGTTGCATCGGGCTTGCACCTCATCCGCGTCATTTAATTGAGGGGCTGAGCATGTCATATGCCGACGACCTGACCACACGCCTGCGCAGCGCACTGGCACCTTGCGGGTTCGCTGAGGACGCCGAGATCGAGAACGTGACGCAGGGCGTGGCCTCGCCTTCGAGATTGTCGACCGAGTGGGCAGGCTTTCGGGTCAGTAGCGCGCAGGGCGGTTGCTACGTCAAGGTTCTGCATGCCGACATGGCGCAACTGATCGATTTCGACACGGTAGCCCAGGCCAGCGAATGTGCCGGCCGCAGTACGGCGGCACCGCGTCTGCTTGGCGCAGACCAGGCCAATGGCGTGCTGATCTTCGAGGACCTGGGTTCGAACTGGCGAGCTGCGCGGCTCGACGATCTGCTCGCACCCGGTCGGCTTGCAGCGCTATGGGCACTCAAACGGCAGGTGCATGCCGGACCTGTGCCTGATGCCGTGCGCTCGCCGATGGCGGATATCGAGCGTCTTCGCACCTTGTGCGGGCGCGATAACGTTGCGCTGCCTGCCGAGCATCAATGGATCGACCGCTGCGTCGACATGGCCTGCCAGGCGCTGCAGAGCCACGCCGTGCAAGCAGTTCCGCTGCACGGTGACGGAGTGTCCAGCAACGTCATGGTGTCCAGCGAAGGCCAGTTGCGTCTGGTGGATTTTGACTACGGTGGCTGCATGGACCCGTGGTACGACGTGGCGATTACCCTCAATGAGCTTTATTCGTTCGAGCGTCAGTGGCGCGAGGGGATCAGCGCGTGGGCCGGACAATGCCTGGAAATCGACTACGCCGTGTGCCGTCTGTATGCGCTGATCAACGACTGGTACTGGACATTGTGGGGGCTTTGGGCCGGTACCACGTCCTCGCGGCCACTGGAGTTTTCCAAGGTCGGGCAATGGACGCTGTTGCGCTGCCGACAGTGCGTTCAGGACCCGCGGCTGGAAGGCTGGATGCGTCAGGTTCAGGAGGGTAGAGCATGAAAACGTTAGGGCAGTCGGTCAGTACCCAGGAACGACAACTGGAAGCCGCCGTGCGCAGCATCGACAGCTGGCAAGGCCGCCGCGTTGACTACGAGCCGGTCAGTGGCGGCATTTCCAATACCAACTGGCGGGTCGAGGTCGAGGGCGCCGACACGGCTTATTTCTTCAAGGTGCCAGGCGTCGGTACAGAGATGTTCATCGACCGTCACACCGCCCACGAGGCCAGTGTGAAGGCTGCGCAAACCGGGTATGGCGCGCCGGTTTTCGCTTTCCTCGAAGCCTTCGGTGTCGAGGTGTTCGAGTTCATGGAGGGCTGGCGGGCGTCGTCCAACCATGACTTCCTGCAACGCGACATACGCCACAGTGCCTTGCGCGGGCTCAAGGCGTTCAACGATCAGCCGCTGCTGCAACAGACCAAGACCGTATTCGACATGATAACCGAGCACCAGAGCCAGGTGGCCGAGCTCAAGGGTATCAAGCCTCAGGATGACGACTGGCTGTGTCTGCAATATCAGCGCGCAAAGGCTGCGCTGCAGGCTTCCGGGATCGACTTGGCGCCGTGCATGAACGACACGCTGGCAGGCAACTTCATGCTCAATGCGGATCGCCAGATTCGCCTGGTGGATTTCGAGTACGCCTCCAACAACGACCGCCATTACGAATTGGCGCTGTGGTTCGGCGAGATGTTTTTCAGCGACGACATGGAGCTGGCGCTGATTGAGGACTACTTCGGCCAGGTCAGCGCGCAAACCGTCGCGCGGATCAAGCTCAACAAGGCCTTGGCCGACATCAAATGGTCGACCTGGGCGATGGTGCAGCACGCGGTGTCGCAACTGGACTTCGACTTTTACAAGTACGGCACCTGGAAGCACATGCGGGCGCGCAGCATCATCAATGATTCGCAATGGGAAACCTGGCTGCGGCAGGTCTGAGTCGATCTCGTCCTGTGAGCCTTCGAATACGTAAAACAAGTACTTCAATAATAAAAAAGTAGCGGGTAACCGCGTGTTTCTTTCACTGCTTGAGTTTTATCCGATCACTTATCCATAGCCAGATCCTGAAATTCAAGGAGCACTCCATGAGTAACGTTCCGTCCCTTTCTACCCCCGGCCGCCTGAAGAATCTGGTGTTTGGCCTGTACTTCTTCGCGCTGTTGATGATGGCGCTGTTTCCGCCGTTTTACCTCAAAGTCAGCGGCAGCAGCGTGCTGGTGCTCGGCATTCCGCTGCCGATCTTCTACTGGATTCTGATCGCGGTGCTCATGGGGCTGGGCCTGTGGATGCTCTACGTGGTCGAGTCGCTGCTGGGTGAAATTCCACAAGAGGGGGACGGGCAATGATCAGTACGACTACGGTTTCGGATCTTTACATCACCTTCGGCCTCATCGGTGTATTTCTGGCGGGCATGATTGCGGTGCTGTACGCGACGAACCGCAAGAGCGAGAGCTTTTCCGATTACGCCGTGGGTGGCCGCTCTTACGGGCCGTGGTGCATCGCCATGTGCTACACCAACTCCTGGTGGCCGGGCGCAACGTTCACAGCGTTTTTCGCCTTGTCGGTCGGTGGCGCGCTGGGCTTTTACGGCATGGTCTACGCCACGCTGGGCGTGACTGCGATGTACCTGATGGCCAACCGTGCCTGGACCTGGGGCAAGCGCTTCAACCTGACCACCCAACCGGATTTGCTGGGGATGCGCTTCAACAGTCCCGTGGTCAAACGCATTGCGTCGATCATCGGCATCATCTCGGTATTCCCCTGGGTGGTGATGGGGATTCAGGCCCTGGCGACGCTTTTTCAGTTCGCCAGCTTCGGCCGCTGGGGCGTGACCACCTGCCTGTTGGTCGGGGTGGTGGTGATCCTGATTCGTCAGTACTGGACGGTGAGCATGGGCATGCGCGGCCTGATCATGACCGACATGTATCAAGGTTTGATCGCCTACGTACTGTGCGCTGCGCTGTGCATCTTTCTGCTGTTCGGTGCGCAGGCGTCGTTCAGCAACCTGTCGCAGTTGCCCGCCAGCATGCTGTTGATTCCTGGCGGAGCAGGCAGTACCTATGGGCCGATGTACATGTTCAGCCTGATCTTTACCGGCGTGATCGGCTCGATGTGCTGGCCGATGAGTTTTCAGCGTATCTACACCGCCAGCGGCGTGCGCTCGGTGAAGAAGGGCACGCTGCTGACCATCCTGCTGGTAGGCGGCTTCTACGGGATTCTGATGCTCTTCGCCGCGGCGATCAGCCAGGACCCGAGCGTTGCGGCTCATCCGCAACATGGCTGGTTCCTGTCCCTGTTCGACATCGGCGGGCCATGGCTGCTCGGCGTGGCAATCATGATCGTACTGGCAGCCAGTATCGGTCATGTCGACGGCTGCGTGCAGGTGTGTGGTACGCAGTTTGCCAATGACCTGGCGACCTGGAGCAAGCCGCGCAGTGATCGCGAGAAGACCATTCTCGCCAAGGTCGGCATGGTGGTGTTCATTGCGGCGGCCTCATTGCTGGCCTACCTGACCTTCGACTATGCCCGCCTGCAATTGCTGGCGCAGATTTCCTATCAGGGCATCATCCAGTTGGCCGTGCCGCTGTTTTTCGGCGTGTTCAGTCGTCATGGCAACAAGCAGGGCGCGATTGCCGGCATGCTGGTGGGGATCGTGATCGCCATCGTGCTGACCACGATCTACCCGGATGACATTCCGGCACTGGGCTCGTTGACCAGTGGCATCGTCGGTCTGATTTTCAATGCGGGCATCTTCGTTGCCTGTGCCGTTGCCATCAAACCGAGTGCGGATGAAGTCAGACGCGTCGATGAGTTGTTCGCCATGGCGGCGCCAGCTCGGCGTGGCGTGGGTCCGGTTGTGGCGATGAGCTGACGCTGCCTGTGGCTCAGCGCGCATTGATAAAGTCGATGAAAGCCCTCAGCGGCGAGGGCAGGTAGCGGCGCCCCGGGTCGTACAGATACGGCCTGGTAAAGCGCTGCCACCAAGGCTCGAACAGGAGGCTGCTTAATCAGAGCCTGCCTTCCTCGCGCAACAGTGCGCCAATGCGTTCTATCTCCAGCTCGCCCTGAATCAGCGCGGCTTTGCTGGTGTGTACCGAGTAGTAGCCTGTGACCAGGTCGTGCGGGTGCTTGACTGCCGATCCCAGCACGAAGTGGGCATCACCCTTGGCGACGATGTCGATGGGGCGATCCGATTCCTCGAAAATCACCAGCTCACCCGCGCCGATCGGGCCGCCTGCGTCCAGCTGTCCGGTGTGGACTGCCAGCCAGCCCACGCTATGGCCAGCGGGTGGTGTATAGCGCCAGTGCTCGCCATCCTTGAGCTGTACTGCCAGATAATTCATGCCTTCCGGTGCCGGCAGGCTGCTTTTTGCGCTGCCATAGCGTCCCAGAAGCACGTTTGCCGGGCCTTGTTGCGCAACCTGCGCTGCCGACAGGTATGCGCTTTGTGCCGGGCCATTTTCCTGCGCGGCGGGCAGTGCGACCCATAGCTGAAAGCCCCTGACTGCCGAACCGCTGATTGGCTGAGCGTCATGCCAGACGCCATTGCCGGCGCTCATCCATTCCACACCGCCGCTGGGCAGTACTCCGGATTTGCCGGTGGTGTCTTCATAGGTGAGCTCGCCTTCGATCATGTAGGTCAGCGTCGCGATACCCGAATGCGGGTGCATGCCGAATCCTGTTTTCCCCGGCTCGGACGTGAAGCCGATTCGATCCAGAAACACGAAAGGCTTCAACAATTGACCCAGATCGCCCGGGCTCACCAGTCGGGTGATCGGCCCTCGGGTTTTGCCGGTAGTGCGATGGGTAATGGCGCGTGGCCGAATACTGGCGATGCTGTTCATGGCGTTCTCCTCTGGGCCTTGATGCCTGAGCGCCAAGAATAAGCGTCAATGGATTGCTTGATTAGCCGGTATAGTTGGCTTGGACTGATCCATAAATTGAAGGAATCCAGGCGTGGTGTTCGATCTCAATGACGTTGCCCTGTTTGTGCAGGTGGTGCGCAGCGGCAGTTTTGCCCAGGCAGCAAGGCACTTGGGCATGCCTTCCAATACGATCAGCCGCAGGGTTCAGCAACTGGAAATGCAGCTGGACACTCGCCTGTTGCAGCGATCGACGCGCAAGCTGGTGCTCACTCAGGCTGGAGAGGATTTCTACGGCCGCTGCGTCGGTGCGGTCGACGGAGTGATGGAGGCCGCAGAACAGCTTGCTTCAGGGCGTGATGAGCCGGGTGGTCTGGTACGTATCGCAGCGATGGCTGATTTCTTCGACTTTTTCTCGATGGACTGGGTGGCCGATTTTCTTGCCCGCTACCCGCGCGTTCAACTGGAGTTCGTGCTCAGTGATGATCACGCCGACCTGATCGCTGACCGGCTGGACATCGCCTTTCGGGGCGGCCCATTGCAGGACTCGGGATACGTTGGGCGGCAATTGATCGATGAAAGCCATGACACGATGGTCGCCAGTCCGACTTATATTGCCGCTTACGGCATGCCTGATTCCCTGCAGAGCCTGCACAGCCATTATTGTGTCAGCGCAGCGCATCGCGGTGGCGTCACAGCCTGGCGGTTGCTCGGGCCGGACGCGAAGATGCATGAGGTGCACATTGCCAGCCGGTTCAATGCCAACACCGCGCAGGCGTTGCGCAAGGCGACCCTTGCCGGGCTCGGTATCGCGTTGTTGCCAGCGACGCTGATCCGCTCGGATCTGCGGGATGGCCGACTGGTGCCGGTACTGGCGCAGTACCAGCGCACCAGCCATGGTTTGCATGTGCTTTACCCCAGTCGGCAACATCTGCCGCCAGCGGTGTCGGCATTTATTGCGTTGGTGATGGAGAAACTAAGGGACAAGGCGTTTGCGGCGCAATGAGCAGCCTTGGCGGCACGCGATACTTGCGCGTTACTTGATTCGTGACGTCATATAGATCAGCCGAACGGTGGCGACGGTGATCGCTTCGGCGTCGTTCTTGATGTTTTCCAGCTGATTGCTGTCCACATTGCCAACGCCTGGATTCGATTCGATCAGGCGGGTGAACAGGTAAAGGTTCTGGGTCACGTCGTGCAGGTTGCCGTGCAAGCGTTCGACGACGCGGTTGAGCGGGGCGCAGCTGGGGCTGTCCGACGTTATGACAGTGGGGACGTTATGCGTAGCGCTGAGGCCGGTGACCACATAGGCCACATCAACGCCGGCATTCGAAATGCTGGACAGATAATCCGCACGGGGAGAGCGGACGCCGTTCTCGTAATTGCCCTGAGCGTTGGTTTCCACGCCACCTATCGCGCCCAGTGCGCTTTGCGAAAGCTTGAGGCGCAAACGTTCCTTTTTCAGCCGTGGTCCGATCCCTGTCATCCGTTTGTCCTCGATAAACTGTGCATCGCTACAGCCAGGGTTAACAAGCGTTTCCGGCATCGACTGATCAGACATCCCGGCAAAGGCGAGAGGTTGCGTGTTCGGTCCGATCAGGTACTAACGTGCCAGACAGGCGGCAGAGTGTACGTAGGAATCAGTCAGGGTGATACATTTTTGTACGGAATTGAACGCTTCTGAGCTGCGACGTCCAGGCGGCTGGCAGAAGGGTTTCAGGCCGAATGCAGCGAAATCGGGAGGCCTTGTGCGCAGGCCTCCCGAGAGGTTTACAGGCAGCGAGAACCAGGCTGTGCGGTCCAGCGCGCTGCCGTGGTGGCGATCTTGTCCGCCAGTTGGGCAACCGCTTTCTGGTGAGCAATGATGAGATTTTCCATGCCTTCACCGGCCTGCTCGCGGATCACGCTGCTGCAGGTCAGGCTCTGCCGTTTGCTGCCCGCCGTGGCACCGGCGTCGCGAAGGCCGAGTGTCCACACCACATCAATGAGTGCGTAGTTGCCGGGCATCGACTCGAAGCGCCTGACGTCCGTACGGATCGACAGCGTTGGCTGATCGCTGTTCTTTGGCAAACCGGCCATGTCGCGGCTGCCGAAACGGCGCTCCAGCTGCGGGGTCAGCGCGTCATGAAACTCGTCGCCCAGCGGTGATCCCCAGCGTTCAGTGTCCAGAATGGCCAGGCTGCCGTTACCCTGACGAACCACCAGCGGCGGCTGGTCGACCTGCACCGGCATGATGACCGGCAGCATCTCGAACTGGAACGGCATGGGTTTGCTGGTGGCAGCGCTCGTCGCGCCCATTGGCGCGATCAGCGTGTAGTAGTGGGTCTGTGTCGATGTGCAGGCACCCAGGCCCAGTGCTGCGGCAAGTACCACCAGTTTCAGGCGCAAGGTCATTGTTTTGGCTCCGGATCAATGGCTCGGGACGAGGACGGGGCGTTGAACGAGCGTGGGGCAGCATCGCCCGTGCGGCCGCGAATCAACGACTCAGGATGGCGGCTGAGGAAGTCGGTCAGGACCCGCACCGAACGCGCGGTACGTTGCACTTCATCCATGGCCTGGCCCAGTTGCTGACGCGCCGGTGAATCTTCGGCGAACGAGTCGTTGGCAGTGCCCAGGGTTTTCTCGGCCTGCTGCAAGGTGCCACGCATCTGCGGCAACACGCTGCTGTTGACCTGCTTGAGGGTTTTCTGCAACTCGCTGAGGGTGCCGTTGAGGTTGCCGGCCAGTTGGTCGATCGGCAAGTTGCTGAGCTTCTCGACGAATGCCTGCAGTTGCTCCTGCAGCTTGTCGAAGCTGCCCGGCACGGTAGGGATCTCCAGCGGTCGGGCCTTGGCGTTGAACGCGACCTTCGGCGCCTTCGGATCGAACTCCATGGCGATGTACAACTGGCCGGTCAGCAGGTTGCCGTTACGGACCTGGGCACGAAGACCATTGGCCACGAAGGCGCCCAATACCCGGGCAGACTGTTCTTCTTCATCACCCGAGCCGCCGAGTTCCTTGAGCTTGGACTCGGCCGCCCCCAGGCGCTTGGGATAAATCACCGCGCCAACGATGCCGGGGAAGGTCTTGGTGGCCGGGTCATAATCCAGATCGACCGATACCACCTTGCCGATATTGACCCCGAGGAAGTCTACCGCGGCATTGACCGTAAGACCGCGCAGCGATTGATTGAAGCGCATGCGGATGTAGCGTGGCTCGCCATCGGGAGGTGCCATCGCCGTGGTCTGGTCATCGAATATCTTGAATTCTGCGTTCTCGTCCGCCGGCTTCGAGTCCGGGCTCCAGTTGGGCTCGCGAAAGGCGATGCCCCCGGAAATGATCGAGGTCAGGGACTGTGTATTGACCTTGACCCCTGATGCGCCGACGGTGATGTCCACACCGCTGGCGTTCCAGAAGCGTGTGTCAGTGGTGATGTACTGATCGTTCGGTGCGTTGATGAAAATCTGGATATCGACGCCGCGGCCGTCCTTGGACAGATCGTAAGCTACCACCTGACCGACCTGAATGCGTCGGAAGTAGATCGGTGAACCGATGTCCAGCGAGCCCAGATCGTCAGTGTGCAGGGTGAAGCGCTTGCCTTTTTCGCCAAAGGTCACTGGAGGCGGGGTTTCCAGGCCGGTGAAGCTGGTCTTGGTTTCCTCTGCGCTGCCGGCGTCGGCGCCGATGAAAGCACCCGAAAGCAGTGTGTCTACACCCGAAACACCGTGTGCGCCGATGCGTGGGCGCACCACCCAGAACTGGCTGTCGACCCGTGTGAACGGAGTAGCACTGGTGTTCAGCTCGATGTTGGCCAGCACATGCGTGCGGTCTTCACTGAGGCTGATATCCGTGACCATGCCGATGACCACGTTCTTGTATTTGACCTGGGTCTTGTTGGCTTCCAGGCCTTCGGCTGTCAGGAAGCTGACAGTGATTCTGGGGCCGATGTTCATCCAGTCATGGAAGGCCATGGATATGCCAATGATCGCAGCAACGATCGGTACCAGCCAGATCAACGAGACACGCAGGCGACGACGTTTGACTTCAGGGCGTGGCACTGAAGCAGGCGGGGGGAGGGTACTATCAGACATCTTCAACCTCTGCGTCCCAGATAAGCCGGGGATCGAAACTCATGGCGGCGAACATCGTCATCACCACTACCAAGCCAAAAAACAGAATACCGAGTCGCGGCTCGATGGTGCTGAGCTCACGAAACTGAACAAGAGACGCTACAAGGGCTACAACCAGCACATCGAGCATCGACCAGTAACCGATCAGTTCGATGAAACGGTACAGACGCGCGCGCTCGCGCATTGCCCAGGTGCTGCGACGCTGGCAGGTAATCAGCAGCATGCCGAGCACCAGAAACTTGATGCACGGCACCAGAACACTGGCGACGAAGATCAGGATGGCGATGTCCCAGGAGCCGCTTTCGAAAAACTCGATGACGCCGCTCATGATCGTGCTTTCGCTGCGGTTGCCCAGCAGGTTGGTGTACATCACCGGCAGTACGTTGGCCGGGATATAGAAAATCAGCGCAGCAATCAGATACGCCCAGGTGCGGCTGATGCTGTTGGGCTTGCGCCTGTGCACCGGCGAATCACAGCGCGGACAGCGCGTAGCGTCCTCCTGGCAGGCATAGCCACAGGTGTGGCACAGGCAGAGCTTGTGTTCATGGGCGAAGGGGATGCCGTTCATTGCGGCTGCACTCCCAGTTCATCCCACAACCGGCGGATATCCTTGTTGGCGATCAGCAGGATCAGCACCATCAGCATTGCCATGGCCCAAAGGCCGACGCCGGGGTGTACGTCAAGCATCCCGGACAGTTTGATGATCGCCACCAGAATGCCGAGCATGCACACTTCGAGCATGCTCCATGGGCGCAAATGCTCAAGCGCACGCATACAGGTTCTGAAGCCGGGCGCAACGATGCCCTTGTGTGCATGTACCAGCACCCAGAACAGCAGGACGATTTGCAGCAGCGGCGCAAAAATGATCGACAGCCCGGCCACCAGTGCAATGATCGTGATTCGTCCTTGAGCAAGGGCTTCAACCGACTGCCAGAGCGTGACCTCGTTGGACAGGCCCTTCATGTTGATGCTGATGACCGGGAACAGATTGGCGAACAGGAAAAGCATGGCTGCGGCGATGGTCAACGCCAATAGCTGTTCTATGGTCACCCGATGGCCACGACCGAGCAGCGCTTCGCAGCGAAGGCAGAATGCCGCCTCGCCGGGTTGCAGAGGGTGAGCTTCGTAGAGCGAGTCGCAATGCTCGCAGATGATCAGGCCGGAAGAGTGTTCGATAGGATGCACAGTGCTCATCGACGCCATTGATGCAGAGGTAAGGAGGTAAGAACGCGCAGCACGAAAAGATACCTCGTTAATGGCAGTGTGAAGCGTTTTTTTTTGTACGGTCAGCGCTAGCGGGCTGGTACAAATCATTGACCGTCAGGGTGTCGGGTGGTTCACATGTCACTGCGCCATTATTCCATGCGCGGAGAATAGTGGCGAATCCGGTAGCAGCGATGCCCTCCATCTGTCGACGAAAGGGCATCGCTGCAGCCAGAGTCCTTTGACAAACGCCTGTCTCAGAGCTTGCCGGGTTTGACGCGCTGCTTGAGAAAGCCGAGCAACTGGCGGGCGGATGCAGGCACGTTGTGTTCGTCGAACGTCAGGCAGATTGCCCTGGCGTCATCCTCGATGGTGATTTCGTACTGATTCAGGTCCCGCGCTTCGTCATTAAAAGCACTGCTGGACTGGTTCAGGCCGCTGTCGCTCACCAGCCGCTGCAACTGCTCGGCTTCGGGCTGCTCAAGGGTCGCTGTATCGACTTCACAGCGTTTGACTGCACCTGCAAAACCGCCGGATTGCACTAGACAGACCTTCATTTCAAGCACCTTTTTGATGGTTATGCCTTGGCTGACCTTGGCTATACCTTGACGCCGACCTCTTTCCAGGCCGCTTGTACGGCTTTTTTGGCTTTGGGGCCGAAGCGCGGGTCGGAGGCGATTTTTATGCTGGCCTTGGCACAATCGACGAATTGACTGTCCGACGCCAGCTTCAGCATCGTTTCATACCAGATTCTGCCCGCCACTTCCCAGGCATTTCCGCCCAGCGCCTTGGCCACCAGTACGAATGCCCGGTTGGGAATGCCCGAGTTGATGTGTACACCGCCGCGATCCTTGGCCCCGGTGTACAGGTCGGCCATTGTCGCGGGTTGCGGATCATCACCCAGATCCGGATCGTTGGAATACGCCGTGCCGGGTTTTTCCATATCGCGAATGCCTCGTCGCGTCGGGGCAGGCACCAGTAGCTCCTTGCCCACCACCCAGTCCGACTCGGCGGCGCTGGTGCCTTGTTTCCACTGGCGCACCAGCATGCCGAATACGTCGGCAAAGTGCTCGTTCAAGGCCCCGGATTGCCCGCGGTAGTCAAGGTTCGACGTGAAACTCTGCACGCCGTGGGTCAGCTCATGACCGATCACTTCAAGGCTGCCAGTAAAGCGCTTGAAGACCAGGTCATCTCCATCGCCGTAAGCCATCTGGCTGCCATTCCAATAGGCATTGCTCAGCGGTACATGATCACCGTTGAAATCCACCTCGGCGACGTGCACCGTCGAGACCAGCGACATGCCACTGTCGTCCAGTGAGTTGCGTTCGAACAGTTGCGCATAGAAGTCATAGACGTCACCTGAGCCATCGTAGGCTTCATCCGTCGCCTTGTCGCCCGTGGCTGCCTGGCCTTCCTTGCGCACCACGGCGCCGGGGAGATTGTCAGTGCCCTTGGCATCATGAATCACGCGGTGCTTTCGTCCGTCAGGCGATTTGATCGCGTGCATGGAGGGCATGGTTCGGGCGGTCAGGCGGGAGGCGAGGAACGCCGAACTGCTCGTCAGGTTGGCAATGGCCCGGGCGCTGACCAGGGTCTTGGGGGACTGCGCCATACGCTCGAGCATGTAAGGCGGAATGAAGCAATGCAGGGGATTTCGGTCGTCGCACATGATGAACTCCTGTACTAATGCACCGATGGCGGCAAGCCACCGATCAACATGGTCGCACTCGTGTGACACCTCCCGTGGCGTTTATATGCAACGAAATATCCGATTACATGATCAGTGGTTACCGCCAAACCTGACTGAAGTGGCAATAGCCCCGTATTGCGGGGACTTCAAGTCATTCCAGGGCCCATGCGACACCTCGACACAGGCGATCAACGGGCCGCGCGGCAATGTTAGACTCGCGCCACTTCAGACGAGGAGCAGACCTACGTGCGCAAGACGGTAATGATGATAGCGGTACTGGCTCTGGCCGGATGCGATGGAGGCGGGCCCGCCAGGGATAAAGTCCAGGGTGCGGCAGCGACCGCTCCGGTCTCTACGCCACAGTGGTTCATTCAGATGAACTCGCGGGAGGCGGTCAGCGATTCCAGCGCCTGGTTACTCGAGCGCAGTTATGCCCCGATCATCGTGGACGTGGACGGCAAACAGCAGGTATTGATAGGGCCTTATGAAAGCCAGGCCAAGGCTGAGGAAGAGCGCGTGGCGTTACAGGCGAAGGTGACCAAGTCGCACCGTTTTGCCGAGCCTTCGGTGGTACAGCACACCCGATAGGGCGTTCGCCGGGTTTAGATCTGCTTCATCACACTTCAGTGCATCGGCATCGCGGGTCAGCAACTGGCCCGCGATGCCGTTCATCAGTCGATCAACGACGACCCAGCAGCAGGCCAACTACCAGGCCAAAGCCCGCAGAAATAGCCACGGTCTGCCATGGGTGACCACCGATGTAGGTTTCGGTTGCTTCGACAACCGGCTTGGTGCGCTCGCGGACGCTGGCCATCGAGTCCAGTGCCTGCTTGAGTTTGACACTCAACTGCGCGCGCAATGTCTCTGCTTCTTCACCCACCAGAGCAGCACTTTCCTTGAGCAGTTTGTCGGATTCTTCGATCAGTGCCTGCAGGTCACTGAATGCCTGATCCTTGATTTGATCGGCAGCTTGTTGAGCAGGGGTCTTACGAGCCATGGGTGTATTCCTTTCAAGTGGTGGCAACAGTGTTCAATGGAGTCTCGCGTATCCTTAAAAGTTGCAATTGCTTGAATGACCCGACGCAAGACTCTGCAAGCAATGCCCCTTACGGGTGTAAGATGCAGCCGTTTTTAGCCGTAGGTGACTGTGATGAGTTTCAATCTGGCCAATCGGCCGCTCCCTGAGCGTACCGCTCTCGAAGACGAAAAATCCCGTCTGTTCGAACTGTGGCAGAGCAATCTGGGCAAGGCCAAGGGCGAGGCGGCACGCTTGATGGGCGAGCGCGCCAAGCGCAAGGGCAAGTGGTCTGAATGGGTTCGGTCCGAGCTGGACACCATGAGTCCGCCGGAATACGCCAACATGGTTCGCAGTGAAGTGAATCGTCTGATGGCGGCGAGCAGATAGCAGCACAACCCGACAGCGCCCGACAATCCGCGTCGATCATTCTTCACGCTTCAGCGTGAGGGTGTCCTGGTGAGGGGTCTTGCCTTCCTGACCCGTCAGGCCTTTTGAGAACATTGATGGCCCAAGCCAGTGCAAGATTTACCCAGGGCAGCGTAGCGCGCCATATCGTCGTTACCGCCAGTGCCAGTGCCTTGAGCCTGTTCGCCGTCTTTCTGGTCGACATTCTCACGCTGGTCTACGTATCGATGCTGCATGACCCCGTGCTTCTGGCGGCTGTCGGCATTGCCAAGGTCTTGATGTTTTTCAACGGTGCGCTGGCAACCGGCCTGATTATCGCCGGGGCCTCGGTGCTTGCCGCACGCATCGGCCATCGGGCAGCCAGATCGATACCCAGGCTCACCGCCAGCCTGATGCTCATGGTGATCATGGTCAGCGGTCTGGCCGCCGCCGCGCAATTGACGTTTATCGTGCCGATCATGCGATGGCTGGGTGCCGAGGCGGCCACTTACGAGGCAGCGCGCAGTTTTATCTGGCTGACTTTGCCTTTTACCGCGTTGCAGGCGGTGATGCAGATGTCGGCGCAAATGCTCAGAACCATTGGTGACAACCGTAGGGCCATGGGCGTCGTGCTGTCCGCTGCCGCCACACTGGCAGTGGCGGACCCGTTTTTCATCTTTGGGTTCGGCCTGGGGCTCGACGGTGCTGGTATCGCGTTTGCCGTGTCTGCAGCAGTTTCCGCGTCCATCGGTCTGTATTGGGTGCGCAGCCGAATAGGCATGGTGTTCACGCGTCATCTGAAACTGTCGCGCCTGCACGCGCGGCATACCTTCAGGCTGGCGCTCCCGGCGATGGCGGCAAATCTGGCGACGCCAGTCGGTTTGGCTTATCTTGTCGCCTCGCTTTCGGTATTCGGCACCTCGGCTCTGGCCGCGATGACCGTGCTGGATCGAGTCATACAGTTTTCGTACTGCGCTTTTTTTGCCTTGCCTGGCGCGCTGGCTCCGGTGCTGGGTCAGAACATTGGTGCGGGCCGCGATGATCGCGTGCGTTCCGCGGTCACTTTTACCCGGCGACTGGTGGTCTGCTATGGGCTGGCGGTGTGGCTGGTGCTGCTGCTTTGTGGAGGCATGATTGCCGACCTCTACCAGTTGGGAGATGAAGCCCGCGCCGTGTTCATGGCCTTTTGTTTGTGGGGCGGCGGTCTCTGGGTTTTGATTGGTCTGGATTTTGTCGCCATCGCGGTATTCATCACCATGAACAGGTCGTGGTGGGTCGCGGTGTTTGCCTGGCTCAGGGCAACGGCGGGTACAGTGCCGTTCGTCTTCGCCGGGACCCACTGGTTCGGCAGCAGCGGCGCCTTGCCCGGCATGTTTACCGGCAATGCGCTCATCGCGCTGATCTCCATCACCACGGCGTCGCTGGCGGCGAAACGGTTTTTTACCAGCAGGGCCCCGGTCATGAGCATCGGGGCACATTGAATCAACGCGTTATCAGGTTTTTATGGTCATCGAAGAATCAGGGAATGAATCCGCAGAAACGGCTCCACCCAAGCGTCGCCGCGCACCCAAGGGAGACATGCGCCGAAAGGCCTTGCTGGACGCCGCTACTGTTGTTTTTGCCAGAGACGGCTATTCGAGTGCGTCGATGCGCGAGGTTGCACTGCTTGCCGGTATCACCACGGTCGGATTGCTTCACCATTTCCCCAACAAGGAAGCATTACTCGCGGCCTTGCTGGAGCGCAGGGACCAGCGGGTCACGTCGCGCTTTCAGGATCTGGTCACCGAGCCGACGCTCGAAGGGTTTCTGAAGTTTCTCAAGCTGAGCATGAGTTTCAGCATCGAGAATGCCGAGGAGTGTCAGGCAGCGTTGCTGATGAATACCGAGAGCCTGTCGAAGGCGCACCCGGCCTGGGCCTGGCACCTTGAACGATTCCAACTGACCCACGAACACGCATGCGGGCATTTGCAGGGGTTGATAGAGGCGGGGGAAGTGCGCAGCGATATCAATGTCAAAGCCCTGGCCCAGGAGATCTTCTCGGTCATGGACGGCTTGCAGATTCAGTGGCTGCGAAGCCCTCAGGACGTGGATGTCATGGCGGTTTTCGATATCTACGTGCAGCGATTGGGAAGGGATATCAAGGCTCATCCATGAGCCTTGAAGGGGGCATCAGTAGGTCTGTGCCGCGCTGACCTGGACTGCCTTGCGCAGTGGCAATGGCAGCGGGTTGCTGTCACGCGTGGTCAGTTTTTCCGGGTACAGGGTGATCAGCGTCCTGTTGAGTGTGAGGTTATCCGAGTCCGCACCGACGAGGATCTTGAACTTCCCGGCATCGACGTTCCAGCTTGCAGTCTTGTCGACGTAGTAAGCCAGGGAGCGCGAGTCTATCGGTACGCTGACGGTCTTGCTCTCGCCCGGCTGCAGGTACACCTTGGTGAAGCCCTTGAGCTCTTTCTCCGGACGGTCCACAGCAGGTTTGACCGGTTGCACATACAACTGCGCCACCTCGAAGCCTGCCTTGTCGCCGGTGTTGGTCACCGTGAATTTCACGTCGATCGTCGAGCCTGGCGTCAGCACGTTGGTCGACAGTTTCAGGTCGCTGTAGCTGAACGTGGTGTAGGACAGGCCATAACCGAACGGATAAAGCGGCTTGGCGTGTTTCTTGTCATACCCGCGATAACCCATGTACAGGCCTTCGCTGTAGGTCATCTCGGTCAGCGGGTTGCTGCCGCGATAGGCTGCCGGATCCGGATAGGAGGCATAGCTCGGGTTATCCTCGATCTTTTTGTCGATCGTGACCGGCAACTTGCCCGACGGGTTGACCTTGCCGTAGAGAATCTCGGCCAGTGCCTGACCGCCTTGCTGACCCGAGAACCAAGCTTGCAGCGTGGCGCCGACCTTGTTCGCCCATGGCTGCATGTTGGCCACGCCACCGCCGTGCATGACGACGATGGTGTTGGGGTTGGCCTTGGCGACGAAGCTGATCAGTTCAGCCTGTTGGTCCGGCAGATCGAAGCCATGGTCGGAACCTTCACCTTCGTTTTCAGACGTAGTCCCGGTCGCAACCACCACCGCATCGTATTTCGACAGGTCCTTTGGCGGACGCAACGCAGCCCAGCTCATCTGCACGCCTGTCAGGCCGCCCAGTACCGGAATGAAATTGCCTTGCACGCGCTGGTATTCCAGTTTCACGGTGTAGGTCTTGCCGGCCGACAATGCTGCAGTTTTCCCCGACGTTGTCAGCGCATTCACCACATCGCCCGAGTAAGGCACACCGTCGCTCTGCACGATGAGCTCATCGTTGACCCAGAGTTTGTATGGGCCGTCCGCACGCACCTTGAACGCCTGGGCGCCCGAGATGGTGGGCTTGATGGTGGTGGTGAAACGTGCCGAGAAGGCGCCGGGTGTCGGGCTGAAGCCAGACACCGCAGTGCTGCCTGTGTTGGTCACGTTGCTGCCGGTGGTCCAGTTCAGGTTCACGCCGGGTTCGACACGCGTCAGCACCGGGTCACCGGAAAAGCTCGTGTTGGAGAAGTATTCGGCTTTTACCCCGGCGTTGCTGATCCCGTTATCGCCGGTTGCTGGCTGATACCACACCGAGCTCGCCGGATTCAGGCTCATCTCTGACAGATACGTGACATCGCTGCTGCTGGATGCCAGTTGCTGCAAACCGCTCAGCTCGGTCACGTAGCTGTTGGGCGGGGAATTGGCGGTGCCGAAAGGCGACGCCGGTACGTCGTGCGCCCAGTTGCCGATCACGGCGATTTTTGCCGAACGGTCCAGCGGCAGCAGTGGTTTGCCGGCAGCGGTGTTCTCGTTGCGCAGCAACACGATGGATTCGCGCGCGGTATTCAGCGCGGCACGCATGCCGTATTCCGGATGCTCGAGAGTCTTGGCGGTGTTGAGGTTGTTCTGGAGGTCGTAGCTGACGATGCCGCGCAGGTTGCGTTTGACCTTGTCGTCGATCACGTTCTGGGTCAGTTGCCCGCTCCACAGGTAGGGCAGGAGTTTGGCTTCGGTAAACTGCAGGCCGGAGGGCATGTCGATGTCCGTACCAGCCCATGCGCCCTTGAAGGCATCATGAATGGCGTTGAAGTCACTGATGACCATGCCCTGATAGCCCCATTCGCCCTTGAGCACTTCGGTGATCAGGTGATGGTTTTCACAGGCGTAGTCGCCGTTGACCTTGTTGAAGCCACACATGATCGAGGCGACATTGGCGTTCTTCACCATCGACTCGAAGCCTGGCAGGTACAGTTCGCGCAGGGTGCGCTCATCGACCTTGACGTCGACCGCCTGACGATTGGCTTCCTGTTCGTTGGCCAGGTAGTGCTTGCCGCTGGCCTGGATACCCTGAGCCTGGATGCCGTTGACGATAGCGGGTGCCAGCACGGCGCCGAGGAACGGGTCTTCACCGCTGACGTATTCTGCCGAGCGGCCGTTGTAGGGTGTCCGGTACAGGTTCACGCCTGGCGAGAGCATCTGCTGACCGCCGGAAATGCGCGTTTCATAAGCGATGGCCAGACCGAACTCCTTGGCCCGGTTGATGCTCCAGGTCGCTGCCAGCGCAGACTGCGAAGGGTATTGCGCGCCGAACGTGGCGTTGTTGACGTGTACCCCCATGGACGAGTCATACGCCACGGTGCCCTTGATGCCCCACTTGAGCAGGGACGGGATCATGTGGCCGTCGTCGACGCGGGTGAAGTTGATCTTTTCCGACTGGTTCATGTTGTCGAGAATCGAGCTGACGCGCGCTTCGACTTCGTTGCCGGTCGCCGGGGTCACGGCGGCGAGTGCCAGGTTGGCCTGCATGACGCTGAACGTCAGCAGACTCAGGCCCAGGGTCTGTTTGAAAGCTGACAAGGCAAGTGTCCTTCCGGTCGATGTGATCGGTTGATTGAGGTTGTTCATGGTCGTTGTGCCTGGGCAGGGGCGTCGTCGGTGTCCACCGGCGTTTCGAGCAGGGACGACGAACTCTGTTGTTGAGCCGGTTTGATCTTGTCGGCGCCTGATAACTGGTCGCGCTTGGCTTCCACCTGCGTCCGGATCTGTTGATCGGACCCGGTGGCAGGTGTGCTGGAAGTTGAGTCCGCGGCGAAAGTTAAGGCACTTTGCGCGCACAGAAGTACTGCACTGAAAACAGACAGCATTGATCTAGTCATCGATTGAATCTCGATTGATGGTTTGCAGGATAAAAACGGACGGCTGTTGCAATCGCCTATTGCTCGGCTGAACACTCAGTCCAGCGAGAGCGAAAAAAGTTCACCGGTCGCTAAAGTATGAGTAATGAAGATTTTAATAAATGATGTCATGTGGCTATCATCTGATTTTTCCAGATAAAGGCAGAGAATTTAAGCGCGTTTTTAAGCATAAATTAGATAAAATGGCTATTTTAAAGCTATAAAAATCCAAAATAACGGAGAAAAATAGGGATTTATTGTTTTTTGATAAACCTAATTGTCGTTAGGTTTAGAGGGCTGGTAAGCTTTGCATCCTCGCGGTTCGTGCGCGCTTTAAAAAGCCTGGTACGAGAGATAAAAGTATCGGGATGCGCCAGTTATTTAATTAACCTGTAAAGGAATTGTTCAGGGCTTACCGTGCGCGACTGATAATCGGCGTCATTAATTTTATTCGTGGCCATTTAAAAAAATGGACGTGCAAGTGTGCATTGTCGATTGACCGAAGCTGTGTGTCGACGCAGAAAAACGACAGGCATATTCAGTCGGTCGCGCGTCAGGTTTCATTAAGTTAAAGGCAACAGTGGTGAGTGACGAAAAACAACGGCTGGACCTTGCAGTGCTGCACATCGTCAGTCGCCTGTGCTTCAGCAAACCGCAAAAACTGACATTCGGTCAGATCTACAGGGAGCTGGTGCGCGCGTATTCAAGCGCTCCGGCAATCCACGTCTGTGTGGCAACCGTCGACACGCTGGTCGGGGAAGGGCTGCTGATCTCGACAAGAGTCCTGGAGCCCGATCAATCATTTCCCTATACCCAGCACATCATCAGCGGTCTGACCGAGATCGGCGCGGCCTCGCTGAGAGGCTGCGAAGACGCGTTGGCCGAGCAGCGGGAGGTTACTCGCTGTGTGGCAGCGAGAGATAATACTGGCCCAGTTCGGTCAGCTTGCCCTCAGCGTCCAGCAAGCTGGAAAAGTGCGGGTCAGGGTTCATCCGGCCCGTGAACCAGGCGTATCTGAACACGTCCTGGCGCTGCTCGAGAGTGGCGACCATTTCCGCCATCTGCTGCTTCTGCTTGTCGACTGAATCAATCTGCGCACCGTCATCCAGGGCGTGCCAATTGGCGAACTCGGTGACCCAGAAGGGTTTTCCGTACTTCGACAGCCGATCGAGCATTCCCGGCAAGCCATAGTCGTACCAGTGAAAAGCCAGGTAATCGATGCGCGGGTCCCGATTCTGATTCATCGATCGATAGGCTGTGTAAAAGGCATCGAGCCACACCACCGGGTCGCCGTAGCCCGGCATGGTTCCCCAGTTCATCGCTGGCCCCACCAGTTTTACGCCGGTCTGGGCGGCGATCTGTTCCAGCCTCGGCCAGAAGCTGGCTGCCGCTTCGGGCGTCATGTTGGCCTGGTCGAGCAGATTCGGCTCATTGATCACCAGCAAATAGCGGATGGCTGAATGAGCCAGCAGGTATTGCTTCAACTGCCCGTCGTCAACGTTGCTGTTCCATACCATCGGGATGAAATCCACGCCGTACATCGACGCATAATCGTACGACGCCAGACGGTCATGGGGTCTGGGGCTCCAGTTGTACCACCAGCTCACGCCCGAAGATAACGCACTCAGGTCGGCGGGCAGGGCGATGTCGTAGGCAATGCCGCGCTTGGCGCTTTTTTCTGCAGCCCATGTCGGTGCCATGCACAGGCTGAGCATCAGCGTCACAAGGGCCAGAAAGGTCGGGGAAAAACGTGCTGACGGGTTCTGCGGAGTCATTGGCAAATCTTCCTTGAGGGTGGGGAGGCGCAGGGCATGCGCTGCAGTCAGCGAGCAGAAAGCATGCCACCTGTATCGTCCCGTTTACCCTGCCAGAACCCGGACAGGCATTGCCACCCATAATCACTTGTTACCAGGGATCTCCCTCGGCCTGGCGCAGATCCAGCGTGCCGCTGTCACTGAAGCGCATCGTGCCGAACAGGCCGCCAGCCAGTTTGCCGCGAAGCGTATAGGGCAGATTGTCCAGACGCTGGCTCTGACTGAGCCCCAGTGCCTGGCGCAAGGCAGCGAATGCCGACACGCTGACCGGCACCACCAGCACCGCCTCGGAGAAGCGTCCTACAGTGCCTTTCTGGTTGCTGACCCCGGAGGCCAATAGTCTGTCGTTCACGTCGAGGTCCAGCGCGACGCCGTTGTAGTTGATCTCGGTTTCGTTTGGGTTCTGCACCCGCAACGTGACCGCCATGCGCAGTTCCAGACCCTGGCCGGGGATGGGTTCGATACCCACGACGCTGATCGTCAGCGGGTCTCGATGGGGAATCAGCGCACAGGCGCTCAAGCCGAGGATAAGCAGCCCGGAGAGCAGGGCGCGGATCAGGCGTAGCGACATTCGTGTGCTCCAGCGTCAGGTTCAGTGATCTTCAGACCTCGCCAGTGGTGAGAGATTCGTCGCGTCGGGCACGATGCCGGGATAGCGGCTAATCTGCCTGCCTCAACCATTGCGTCTGCAAGGCAGCAGGTTGATGATTCCCGCGTACCTATAGAAAACCGTACCTATAAAAACAAGACTGGAGATAGCCATGTCCATCGAAAGGACACCCCCTCATCAAGACCCCGTGGTCATTGTCAGTGCCCTGCGCACGCCCATGGGTGGTTTTCAGGGCGACCTGCAGAGCCTCAGCGCCACCGCGCTGGGATCTATCGCCATCCGTGCCGCTGTAGAACGCGCAGGCATCGAGCCTGCAGACGTGGAGCACGTGCTGTTTGGTTGTGTATTGCCGGCAGGCCTCGGCCAGGCACCCGCTCGACAGGCGGCGCTGGGTGCCGGGCTGAGCCATGCGACGCTGTGCAGCACGGTCAACAAAATGTGCGGTTCCGGCATGCAGGCCGCAATCATGGCCCATGACCTGTTGCTGGCAGACAGTACTGCGGTGGTGGTGGCTGGCGGCATGGAGAGCATGTCCAATGCGCCTTACCTGTTGGACCGCGCGCGCAGCGGTTATCGCATGGGGCATGGCAAAGTGCTCGATCACATGTTTCTCGACGGCCTTGAGGATGCCTATGAGCCAGGTCGGCTGATGGGCACCTTCGCTGAGGACTGCGCGCGGCTCAACGGTTTCACTCGCGAGGCGCAGGATGCCTTTGCGCTGGCGTCACTGGCTCGCGCGCAACAGGCCATTGCCGGAGGCCATTTCGACGCCGAGATCGTGCCGGTACAGGTCACCGTAGGCAAAGAATCGAAGCAAATCACCCACGACGAGCAGCCGCCCAAGGCGCGTCCGGACAAGGTTCCCACGCTCAAACCCGCGTTTCGCGAGGGCGGCACGGTCACCGCAGCCAACTCCAGCTCTATCTCCGATGGCGCGGCAGCGCTGCTGTTGATGCGCCAGTCCGAGGCTCGGCGGCGTGGCCTGCGGCCTCTGGCGGTGTTTCATGCGCACGCGGCGTTTGCCGATCAGCCGGGCCTGTTTCCAACGGCGCCGATAGGGGCCATTCAGCGCCTTTTGGGTAAGACAGGCTGGAGCCTGGATAACGTGGATCTGTTCGAGATCAATGAGGCGTTCGCCGTCGTGCCGCTGGTGGCGATGCGCGAGCTGGGGCTTGAGCACGAAAAGGTCAACGTCAATGGCGGTGCCTGCGCGCTGGGCCATCCGATCGGTGCCTCGGGTGCGCGTATCATCGTGACGCTGCTGGCAGCGTTGCAGCGTCGACAGCTCAAGCGCGGCATTGCGGCGATCTGCATCGGCGGCGGCGAGGCTACTGCAATCGCTGTCGAGATTTTGAATTAGCCTTATTAATCAAGAACTTGATCTAAGAATTGAATGTTGATTCTATAAAAATATTAATTGTCTAATTAAATAAAAAGGATATTTATCAATGCTTTACGAGACTATTCTCATAGAGGTTATAGATAGCGTAGGTCTGATCAAGCTGAACCGGCCCCAAGCGTTGAACGCCCTGAATGCGCGCCTGATCAACGAATTGAACCATGCCCTCGACCAGTTCGAGGCGGACAGTGCGATCGGCTGTATCGTACTGACCGGCTCGGAAAAAGCTTTCGCCGCCGGTGCGGACATCAAGGAAATGGTCGACCTGTCCTACCCGCAGATCTATCTCGATGACCTGTTTCGTGAAAGCGACCGGGTCGCCGCGCGACGCAAACCCGTGGTGGCTGCGGTGGCCGGTTTTGCCTTGGGGGGCGGCTGTGAGCTGGCATTGATGTGCGATTTCATTCTGGCTGCCGAAAACGCCAGGTTCGGACAGCCCGAGATCAATCTCGGCGTGTTGCCCGGCATGGGCGGTACGCAGCGACTGACTCGCGCGGTCGGCAAGGCCAAGGCCATGGAAATGTGCCTGACCGGCCGATTGATCGATGCTCAAGAGGCCGAGCGCGCCGGTCTGGTGGCCCGCGTGCTGCCGCTCGATCAGTTGCTGCCGGAAGCGCTGGCAGTGGCAGCGGTGATCGCCAGTAAATCCCTGCCAGTGGCGATGATGGTCAAGGAGAGCGTCAATCGCGCATTCGAGGTCAGCCTGGCCGAAGGTATTCGCTTCGAGCGCCGGGTTTTTCACGCCGCCTTCGCCAGCCAGGATCAGAAAGAGGGCATGCGCGCCTTTATCGACAAACGCCAGCCCGACTTCAAGGACTGCTGATCTTCATGGCCCACGATCAGGATACGTTGCGGGTCGACCTGCAGCGCCGCGGTTTGCCCGCGTACCAGCAATCCGTCGTGGGCATTGACGTGCAAGTGCCGACCGCTCGCCACTCGAATACAGCCAGCCGGCTGTGCGGTCATCCCGTCCAGCTCATGACCCGGTGACAGTACTGCGCAAATCACCGGCCGTTCGGGATGATTGTCGAGGTAGCGCACTAACACACGTGCGCCCGGCGGTAGCCGATGAACCTCCGCGCAAGCGACCTCGGCCAACGGCCAGCGCTGTGCGGGTTCGTCTTCCAGATCCTGAACGTGCCAGTCGAAGCGGATTGAGCGATATCCGGGTGGGTCCGGCTGCATGCCGTTGCGCTGTAATGTGGCGAAATGCTCACCGGTGACCGCAGGTCGAGGGTGGCTGATCGAGGGGCGAAACGGCGTCGCCCAGGGTATTACCCTGAAACTGTTGCAGTAGCCGTTGCCTTGCAGCTGTTCAGCCTCGGGTGACGAACGTTGCGCTTCCACGAGGATGCGCAGGATTGCCAGCGCATCATGAGCGGCGACACCCTTCAGCACCTGTAACTGCCTGCCAGCGTGAGCGACTTCGGTCACTAGCCATTGGTCGTTGAGCAATGGCTCCGGGTGATCGAGCACCTGAATGACTTCACCACACTGTAAGGCGGTGTCGGTGCTTTGGCCTCTGACATCGCGCCGCTCGCAACGCAGGCGCTCCAGCCTGCGACTGCCACGCTGCCGACTCAGTGCCTCCTGGCGACTGATTGCTCCACGAACGCCTGGCGGTTGAAAGGCATGATTGGCCGCTATCGTCAGAGGATGTTCATCGTGCAGCGATGAGGGTGCATGCGCAGGTTGCGGGTGCTCGGCGACTTGTTTTGAAGCGTGCGCAAACGCCAGTCGCTCGGCCAGGTGCAACAGCGTATCTCGCAACGCGCCTGACGCTTGCGGTCGCTTGAAGCGCACCGGCAATGGCTGCGCCGGAAAGCTGGCTGGGTCGTCCGAGAACACCAGCCGGTGGCCGCTCCGTCGATGCTCGAAACGGAAATGCATGCCTTCTTCCTCACACAGGCGCTGCAACAGGTGCAGATCGCTTTCGTCGTACTGGATGTGCAACGGTTTGGCAGGATAAAGGCCGTTCATGTGCTCGAAGCGGTAAGCGTTTGCTCCGATGCCGTGCGCTTCAAGCAATCGCATGATCAGTTGAGGGATCGCAAGGTCCTGATAGGTGCGGCGATGTCGATGCTGCGCCAGCTGTTGCAGATCAGGCATCAGGATCAGATGGTAAAGGCTCATTCGAGCCCCCCTGTGGAGCCGGGCCGCATGCTCGATACGGCCATGCCTGCCGCCGCCGGATTCGCCGAAGCTTAAAAACGCTTCGCGTTGCAGCAGGCTGTGCACATCCCACTGCGGGTCGCTGCCGATCATCCAGATGTCGAAGCGATACGTTTCGTTGAGGGCTTCATGGCCGGCGAGGCTGATGATATGCAGATCCGGCTGGCAGTCGGTGATCGCCAGCATGAAGGGCACTTGCAGGTCCTTGCGCATCCGCGGGGCTCTCTAGCTTCAAAAACGGGGCCGCGAAGGTTACGGAATACGGGGTTACAAAAGCATTGCTGCAAGGTTTTTCGGAAAGAGCCTACAAGCGTTGATGGAAAGACGATGAGTGCCGTTGGCCGGATTGATAGTCATCTTGGCCAGTTCGTCAGGCCAATCTGCCTGTCGGGGGTTTCATCTGCCGTGATCGCGTATAAAATGCGCCGCGCCGGACAGGGTATTTGCCGGTGACCCTTTTTCAGCGCCTTGCCTGCGCCGCGTTCTGTGAGTCATGCAGACGCAGGCGGCGAGGCGCCTAGCGAATCAAGAGAGCAGACATGGGCGCACAGTGGAAGGTCAAGCATAAAGAAGCGGCAGCCAATGCCAAGGGACGTACGTTTGGCAAGCTGTCCAAGGAAATCATGATCGCGGCTCGTGCTGGTGCAGACCCGGACATGAACTCGCGTCTGCGGCTGGTGGTCGAGCAGGCCAAGAAGGCCTCGATGCCGCGCGAGACTCTGGAACGTGCCATCAAGAAAGGCGCCGGCCTGCTGGGCGAAAGCGTCAACTTCGAGCGTCTGACCTACGAAGGTTTTGCGCCACACCGCGTGCCGGTGATCGTCGAGTGCCTGACCGACAACATCAACCGGACGGTCTCGGAAATTCGCGTGCTGTTCCGCAAGGGCCAGCTGGGTGCTGCGGGTTCGGTTTCGTGGGACTTTTTGTATCAGGGCATGATCGAGGCTGTTCCTGCAGCAGCGGATGCCGACCCGGAGCTGGCGGCAATCGAGGCCGGTGCCCAGGATTTCGAGCCAGGTGAAGAAGGCGCGACGCTGTTCCTCACCGAGTCCACCGACATGGACGCAGTCTGCAAGGCGCTTCCGGAATTCGGTTTCACTGTCCAGTCCGCGCAACTGGGCTACCGCCCGAAAAGCACCGTGGACGGCCTGACCGATGAGCAGATGGCCGAAGTCGAAGCGTTTCTCGAAGCCATCGACAACCATGATGACGTGCAGAACGTTTACGTGGGTCTGGCAGGCTGATCACTGCGCAATGGAGCGCTTTACGCGCTCCATGTTTTTATCTGTAGAAGAATCTCTGCCAGCGACGGTCGTTGCTGGCAATCAGGCTGCACGCAGCTTGCCTGCAGCGCCTGTAGACCCGCCATGACGTCCTGATCCTGCGGATCTGCCTCGCAACGTTCCAGCAGTTCCCCCAGCAAGATACCGAATGCCCGCGTTTCGATGCGCTCCAGCGCCTCTCCCAACCCGGCTGACGGGTGAAAGGACGCCGCACCGAAGTCGCTCAGCAGGCAATTGCCATCCTCCTGCACAAGAATGTTGTGGCCATACAGGTCACCATGCGTGATCCCGCGGGCGTGCAGGTGCGCGGTGACCGATGCAATACCTTCAGCGAGGCGCAGCAGTACCGGCAGGGAAAAGCGCGTGTCACTGGCGTAGACATCGCGGCTACAGGATTCCAGGCTCGGCGGGCCGGCAAGATTGCCGAAATCGGGGGCTATCAGCGCCATGACCAGGCCGCGCTGATGCTCGGGATGCCCGCTGATCTGTCCAAGCACCTCGATCAGCTGTGCGTGGCGGCCTGCGGCGATGCAGGCCGCCATTTCATTGAGCGGCGATCCATCGCTGGTGACCGCGCCCTTGTACAGCTTGACCGCTGCCATGTGCTCAGCGCCGGCGTCGTGCCAGACCGCCTGCTGAATGATACCCGACGCACCTTCGCCCAAGCGTTGATGGAGGCTGAGGTGTTGCCAGGGGATTTCACGAATCGGCGCGGTGGGGCGTTCAGCGCACAGCGGGTTGTCGGCGAAGGCGAGCCATGCCAGGGCAGGCAGGCTCAGCAGCCAGTCCGGCAGCTCGGTCAGACGATTGGCCGCAATGCGGATCAGCTCCAGCTTGTGACACTGCGCGAGGGTCGCGGGCAGGGTGCGCAAGCGGTTGCCGGCGAGCATCAGCTTTTGCAGGTCCGGGCGGCGGCCCAGTTCGTCGGGCAGCGACTCGATGCGGTTGTCGGTGAGGATCAGCCAGCGCAGGCGCGGCGGCAGTGCTGCGGCGCTGACCTGTTCTATGCGATTGGCCTTGAGGCCGACAATCTGCAACTGTTGGCATTGGCCAATGCTTTCCGGCAGGTGCGTAAAGGCGTTATCTGACGCGAACAGCACGCGCAGGCGGGTCAGGCGACACAGGTCGTCAGGCAGTGAGGTCAGCCTGTTGCCACTGAGATTCAAGACTTCCAGCGTGTCGGCCAGGTCAAAGATTTCAACCGGGAATTCGCTCAGGTCACAGGAGAGGTCAAGCCGTTGGGTGCCTGCCAGCTTGCCGGCGCGTAGATCTGCGAGGGTGTGCATGAATAGGTTCGGTCATTGATGTCGGACGAGGCGCGCATGATAACGGGAGTTGCGCCCGCTGACTCCCTGCAAAGCGGCTCAGCTCAGGCAGCGGTCGACCCATTGACGCACGCGTTCGGGCGTCGGCGCCGATTCGGCATACAGAATCCGGTAAATCATCGGCGCGATGACGGCATCAATAATGTCGTCGGCACTGGGGGAAACCTCGCCGCGAGCGATGGCGCGATCGATCATGACCTGCAGCTGCTCGCGAACCATTGCCGCACACTTGCCGACACAGCCGGAGGTACTGGCGGCGACATCGCGCATCAATGCCCGGCCAGGTGCCGAGGACATTTCGTCCAGATACATTTCACTCCAGGTCAGCAGGTCCTGATGCAGACTGCCCTGATCGATCGGTACGTCAGGGCGCAGACGCTCCAGGGCAGCGTCCGCCAGCAACGTGGTCAGATCACCCCAGCGGCGATAAATGGTCGACGGCGTAACGCCTGCGCGGGTCGCGATCATCGGCACGCTGAGTGCCGACCGATCGTGCTCCTGCAACAAATCGCGGACGGCGCGGTGGATGGATTCCTGCACACGGGCACTGCGGCCTCCGGTGCGAACTGCTTCTTTAATAGCCATACGGCGGACCTTAACACAAAGTATTTGCTTTAAGCGCTATCACGTCGCACACTCCGCAAAAGCTAATTTATGGCTTTAACAGGTTGCATTGGCGGAGAGCGTATCCATGTCCCTTTCTTCACACGATTCGACGTCGCCAGACGTGAAGTCTGACGGTCGGGCACGAAACCATCTCGGGTTTCTGGCGTTTACCACGTTATGCTTTTTTGCCGCGTCCAGCACGCCCACGCCGCTTTATCACCTTTATCAGGAAGCATGGGGATTCTCGGCGGGCGTGCTTACCCTGATTTTTGCAGTCTATGCATTCAGCCTGCTGGCTGCCTTGTTGATGGGCGGGTCGCTGTCTGACTATTTGGGGCGGCGCCCGGTGATTTTCGGCGCCTTGCTGCTGCAAAGCGTCTCGATGCTGCTGTTCATTCTGGCCAGTGACGTCAACTGGCTGGTGGCTGCGCGCCTGCTGCAGGGTTTTGCAACAGGTCTGGCTGCCAGCGCACTGGGCGCAGCCTTGCTGGACAATGATTCGGTCAAGGGGCCGTTGATCAACAGCATTTCGCCGATGCTCGGCATGGCCGTTGGCGCTCTGGGGACGGCACTGCTGGCGCAGTTCGCGCCGTTGCCGTTGATGCTCGGTTACTGCTTGCTGCTGGCCGCATTTCTGAGTCAGGCCCTGTACCTGGGACGCGTCGAAGAAACCGTCAGTCCTCAGCCCGGTGTCTGGCAATCCCTCAAGCCCTCGCTGCATGTACCGCAGCAGGCACGGCGCATGCTGTGGCTGGTTCTGCCGGTGGACATCGCCGCGTGGGCGCTGGGTGGCTTCTTTCTGTCGTTGAGCCCGTCCTTGCTGGTAGCGGCGACCGGCTCCACCTCACCGCTCAATGGCGGCCTGGCGGTTGCGGCGCTGACCCTCAGCGGGGCGGCGGCGATTCTGACGTTGCGTCAGCGCGAGCCGGTACTCGGCTTGTGGGTAGGTGCGAGCTTTCTGCCGCTGGGTGTCGCGGTGATCCTGCTTTCGATCAACCTGGGTTTGCTGTGGCTGTTTTTCGTCGGCGCAGTGGTCGCAGGTGTGGGTTTCGGGTCGAGCTTTCTGGGCGCGCTGCGCATGCTCATGCCCTTGGCGCATGCCCACGAGCGGGGCGGGCTGATGTCGGCTTTTCTGGTGCTCAGCTACCTGGCCTTCTGCATACCGGCACTGGTCGCCGGTTTCTTTGCCCACTCGGCGGGGCTGGTGATGACCAGCAATGTCTACGGGGCAGTGGTGATCACGCTGGCGCTGATCGCGCTGGCCAGTCTGATCGTACGGCGTGCCGCCAGCGCAAACAAAAATGCCCACGCATAGGTGGGCATTTCGGTTTGCCTGAAGGCAGGACAGCCCTTAACGCAGCTCTTTTACCATCTCGGACAACACGGTCAGTATATCCCCGGCCAGTTGCGCGGAGCGCTTGCCTGACCAGCCGGTGACCGGGTCTGGCGCGTTGTCGTGATCCTTGAACGGCATTTCCAGGGTCAGTGACAGGCACTTGTAGCGTTCGCCCACAGCATTGGCGGCCAGGTTCATGTTGGCCTGACCGGGCGCGCTGCGTGGGTAGCCATGAGCCGTCTGGAAGTTGTCGCTGACCTCGCACAGGCGGCTGCGAAAGCGCTCTTCAAGCTGGCGTTGCTGTGCGCTATACCCCGGATTACCTTCGCAGGCGGCAGTGAATACGTAGGGGATTTCCTCGTCGCCGTGCACGTCGAGGAACATGTCCACGCCGTACTTTTCCATCTGCTGCCTGATGAAAGACACTTCCGGACTCAGCGCTTCGGTACTGTCCTGCCAGGCACGATTAAGGTCCTTGCCGTTGGCGTTGGTGCGCAAGTGGCCATGAAAGGCACCGTCCGGGTTGACGTTCGGTACCAGGTAAAGATCCGCTTCTGCCAGCAATTGCTGCAGCGCGGCGTCATCCTTTTGCTGGAGGCGTTCGATTACGCCCTCCATGAACCATTCGGCCATGTGTTCGCCAGGGTGCTGCTGAGCAATCATCCAGATCCTGCGTTTGCCTTCGGCACCGTCGCCTTTGCGCAGCAGTTGAATATCCCGACCCTCGACGCTTTTGCCGACAGCCAGCAACTGCGCACCGGCTTTTTCCTGCGCCTGTTCGATCAGCCACTCATGGCGTTCGCGGCTGTAGGGTTCGAAGTACGCAAACCAGACTTGCGGCTGGTCCGGGGCCAGGCTGAAATTCAGCGCCTTGCCGTCGAAATCCGACGCTACCCGAAACCAGTTCTCATGGTCGTAGGACGCCACGGCGTTGTAACCGGTCCAGGCACTGTTGAACGTGGATTCGCTGGCATTGGTCAGGCTGAAGCCATAGGTCTGGCCGACGTTCAGGCCTTCTGCCTTGAAATGAAACCACTGGAAATGCGCGCTTTGCGTGTCGGGCCGAATCGCCAGCCTGATATGCGCCGGGTCGCTTGCGTCGAGAACCTGAATGTTGCCGCTGTCGAAATCTGAACCAATAGTGAGAGTCAAGATAGGTGCCTGCTTGCGTAGATGCCTTTTCAGGCCACTACTGTACACCGATCAACATCGCGCCCTGCGACGTAAACTTCACTGCAACGGTCATCTGCGCCTCAGGATATGGCCTCGGCGGTGACCATCAGGCTGCAGATGAAGGCGGTCAGCAGGCACCAGATCAGATACACACTGCGCCTGCGCCGATGCCAGCCGGATGCGCCGAGCAGCGAGGCGGGCGCCTGCAACTGACGCCACAGTCGCTCGCTGTTCTGGAAGGCCGAAAGGTGCGCGGCGTCGGCGTCCAGCCAGTGGCGAAATTCGATTCGTTCGCTGGCGGTTGCCGCTGGGCTCTGCAGGTGCACATACCAGCGACTGGCCTGATTCTGAATGGCAGCCTGAATGGCAGCGCTTGGGGTGTCTGCCGCGCCAGGTACGTGGGCCTTGCCCAGCGCACGAAGCATCGCACGCTCTACCCGGGCGATATCGACGTTCATGAAGCGCGCGATGTCGGCATAGGCCAGTCCGTCGAGTCGGCTGAGCAGGAATATCTGCCGGGTCCGGCGCGAGAGCTTGCCCAGTCGGTGACCGAGTTCAATGGTCTGCAGCGTGGGTTGCGGCTCGGGCACGCGGACAGGGAGGTGCAATAGAGACGAGAGCTGATTACTCATGATGTATCGCTCGCTGATCGTCCATGGGAGTCTTCCTTGTGATGTCGGGTAGCGTCCGTGACAAGAATAGACTAGTGAATACGAGAATCATTCTCAAGTGAAAAGTCGCAGCAATTACTTTTTATCTGCCGCATCGTGGCGTTTTTGCCCTAAAAGCATGGCCTTGATCGAGTGGCCTTTGCTATGATCCGCGTCATTGCAACACACCGCGCAACACCCAGACTTCATTAGCCTGAAGCAGCGAAACCATAAAGAAAGAACCAAAAAAAGACCCGGCAAAAAGCCGGGTCAAAAACCGTGATTAGCCTGATGAGGAGATAATCAGGAAGCCGACCTAAGACTTCCCGGTTATCCAGCGAGTCTCGCGACCCGCTGATGCAATAATAATCATTATCATTTGCAAGTCAAATGTTTTTATTGCCCTCATTGATACCGATAATCCGCCAGCGCTCGCTCGGCGGATTTTCTTTTCTGGCTTCTCCCCGATATCGCCTAGTCCAGCGGCAGCTCCGTGGTGCGCTTCACCGTGCTCATGGCGATGTTTGAATGGGCTTCGTGGACGTGGGGCAATTGCAGCAAATGATCGCGCAGAAAGCGCTCGTAGCTGGCGATGTCCTGAGCGACCACCTTGAGCATGAAATCCATCCCCCCGGCCATCGTGTAGCACTCCAGCACCTCGGGGTGGCCGATGATTGCCTCCTCGAACTCCGCCAGATAGCGACGGCCATGGCCTGACAGCTTGACCTCGACGAACACCGTCATGCTCAGTCCCAGCTTCTGGGTGCTGAGCAGGGCGACCGTGCGTTCGATCACCCCGTCTTCCTGAAGGCGGTGAATGCGTCTCCAGCAGGGCGATTGCGACAGCTCGACGCGTTCGGCGATTTCCGCTGCCGACAGGCTGGCGTCATGTTGCAGCAGACGAAGAATCCTGCGATCGATAGGGCTCAATTTTGGCTGCATGAATTGACCTTGTTTTTTGTTCTGGCCGAAAAAAGCATGCTGAATATCAGCAGATTTGCGCGCATTTAGAAAGAAAAAGCCTCTTTGCTGCTGGCAGTCTAGTTGCAAGGCTGCCGGGCAGGACCGTCCCGGTGCAAATGACCTGACTTATAAGAACAAGAGAGGTATGCGCATGTCCCTGGCTGATATTCGTCTGGATGATAAATACCGGCTTGCCACCGGCAATCTGTACCTGACCGGCACACAGGCCCTGACCCGCCTGCCGATGCTGCAAAAGCAGCGCGATGAGGCGCAGGGCCTGAACACTGCCGGGTTCATCTCTGGCTACCGCGGTTCGCCGCTGGGTAATCTGGACAAGAGCCTTTGGGACGCCAAGGACTACCTGCAACAAAACGCCATCCATTTTCAGCCGGGCATCAACGAAGAACTGGCCGCCACGGCGGTCTGGGGCAGTCAACAGGTCAACCTGTTCCCACATGGCAAGTACGATGGCGTGTTCGCCCTCTGGTACGGCAAGGGGCCGGGCGTAGATCGTTGCGGTGATGTGTTCAAGCACGGCAACTCGGCCGGTGTTGCGGCCAATGGCGGTGTGCTGATCCTGGCGGGCGACGACCACGGCTGCAAATCATCGACCATCGCTCACCAGAGTGAGCACGCGTTCATTGCCTCGATGATCCCCGTGCTCAACCCCAGTAATGTCCAGGAGATTCTCGACTACGGCATCATTGGCTGGGAGCTGTCGCGTTACAGTGGTTGCTGGGTGGCGATGAAGACCATTGCCGAGAACGTCGACTCTTCCGCGGTGGTCGAGGTCGATCCATTGCGGATCAAAACCCGTATCCCTGACGACTTCGACATACCCGAAGGCGGTTTGCACATCCGCTGGCCGGACCCGCCGCTGGCTCAGGAGGCCCGACTCAATACCTACAAGATCTACGCCGCCAGGGCCTTCGCGCGCGCCAACCAGTTGAACAAGGTGGTGATCGATTCTGCGCAACCCCGGCTGGGCATCATCACCACCGGCAAGTCCTATCTGGACGTGCGGCAGGCCCTCGAAGAGCTGGGTATCGATCAGGAGCTGTGCGAGAAGGTCGGGATTCGCGTGCTCAAGGTCGGCATGAGCTGGCCGCTGGAACCGGTGTCGGTGCACGATTTTGCCGAAGGGCTGGACGAAATTCTGGTGGTCGAGGAAAAACGCAGTGTCATTGAAGACCAGTTGACCGGTCAGCTCTACAACTGGCCTGTTGAACGGCGGCCAGTGGTGGTCGGCGAGTTCGATGAGCAGGGCCGTTCACTGCTGCCGAACCTCAGTGAGCTGACCCCGGCGATGATTGCCAGGGTGATCGCCAAACGCCTCGCGCCGTTCTACAGCAGCCCGCAGATCGACGCGCGCCTGCAGTTTCTCAGCGACAAGGAGCAAGCGTTGCAGGCGCCGCTGTTCACCACCCAGCGCACCCCGCATTTCTGCTCCGGCTGCCCGCATAACACCTCGACCCGGGTTCCGGAGGGCAGTCGCGCCCTGGCCGGGATCGGCTGCCATTACATGACCATCTGGATGGATCGCGAAACCGATACGTTCACCCAGATGGGCGGCGAGGGCGTGACCTGGATCGGTCAGGCACCGTTCACCGAAACTCCGCACGTTTTCCAGAACCTGGGCGACGGTACCTATTTTCACTCGGGGCACCTGGCGCTGCGTGCGGCAGTGGCCTCCAAGGTCAACATTACTTACAAGATTCTCTACAACGATGCGGTGGCCATGACCGGTGGCCAGCCGATCGACGGCGTGCTGCGCGTCGATCAACTGAGCCGTCAGGTGTTCAACGAAGGCGTGCTGCGCATCGCGCTGGTTTCCGACGAGCCGGACAAGTACCCGAGTCGTGAGGACTTCGCGCCGATTACCACCTTTCATCATCGGCGCGACCTGGACAGCGTGCAGCGCGAGTTACGCGAGTTCAAAGGCGTGTCGGTCATCATCTACGACCAGACCTGCGCCACCGAAAAGCGCCGCCGTCGCAAACGCGGCACCATGCCTGACCTGGAAAAGCGCGCGTTGATCAACCCGGCGGTGTGCGAAGGCTGCGGCGACTGTGGGGTGAAATCCGGATGCCTGTCTGTGCTGCCCAAGGAAACGGCACAGGGGCGCAAGCGCGAAATCGATCAGAGCGCCTGCAATAAGGATTTCAGTTGCGTCGAGGGTTTCTGCCCAAGCTTCGTTACGGTGCATGGCGGCAAACTGCGCAAGCCTGTGTTGCCCAAGCAGGTCGAGGCGTTCGCGCGTCTGCCAGAACCGGCACTGCCGTCGCTCGACAGGCCGTTCAATATTCTCCTGCCGGGTGTCGGCGGCACAGGGGTGACCACCGTCGGCGCGATGCTGGGCTATGCCGCGAATCTGGAAGGCAAGGGCTGCAGCGTGCTTGATCAGGCCGGTCTGGCACAGAAATTCGGTCCGGTGGTCAGCCATATCCGCATTGCCGCGCGCCAGGAGGATCTGTTCGCCGTGCGTATCGCCGCCGGTGAAGCGCACCTGCTGCTCGGCTGTGACTTGCTGGTGGCTGCCGGCCCGGATGCGATCGCCAAGCTCGACAGCAAGATTTCCCATGCGGTGGTCAACAGCCAGCAAACACCGACCGCCGAGTTCACGCGCAATCCGGATGCCGTGTTCCCGGCCGAGGCCATGAAGCAGACCATCATCGAGGCGGTCGGCGCGGCGAAGACCCACTTTGTCGAAGCCACCTCGCTGGCCACCCGATTGATGGGCGACAGCATCGCCAGCAACCTGTTCATGCTCGGCTATGCGTTCCAGCTGGGCCTGATTCCATTGACCTCGGCGGCCATCGAGAAGGCCATCGAACTCAACGGCGTTGCGGTCAACCTGAATCAGCAGGCGTTTCTCTGGGGCCGTCGTACCGCGCATGATCCCGCCGCCGTGGAGGCCTTCGTCAATCCGCAAGACAAGGTCAGCGAGCCGCAACCGATGGACCTTGATCAGCGTATCCAGAGCAACGTCGATGCCTTGAAGCAGTATCAGAACGCGGCTTACGCCAAGCGCTATCTGGCGTTGGTGCAACGCGTACGCGACAGCGAATCGCGGGCGTTCCCCGGTCAGCAGCCGACGCTGACCGAGGCTGTGGCGTTCAATTACTTCAAATTGCTGGCGTACAAGGACGAATACGAAGTGGCGCGGCTGTACAGCAACGGCGAGTTTGCCCGCCAGTTGCAGGCGCAGTTCGAAGGTGACTATCGACTGGAGTTTCATCTGGCACCGTCGTGGCTGGCCAAGCGCGACCCGCACACGGGCCTGCCACGCAAACGCAGCTTTGGCCCGTGGATGCTGCGCGCTTTCGATGTGCTGGCGGCGTTCAAATTTCTCCGTGGTACGGCGCTCGATCCGTTCGGTCGCAGCCTTGAGCGTCAGCAGGAGAGGGCGCTGATTGATCGCTATGTCAGCGATGTCGAACTGATCCTGCAGCACCTTCAGGCGCAGAATCGCCACACCGCCTTGAGTCTGGCACGCCTGCCGGAACGCATTCGCGGCTATGGCTACATCAAGGAAAGCGCCATGAAAGCAGCTGCCGTGCAGGCCGATATTCTGCGCAAGAGCCTGGAAAGCGGCGAAGTGGCCGCGCCGAAGCTGTATGAGGCGGCTGCCTGAGGAGGGCAATACCAATCAGCGTGCCAGCTCAGCGTTGGCACGCTTTTCATTACGCAATGCGATCGTCGTGCCGCGTAGAGGTACTGACTACACCGGCCTGAACAGGTGGGCATGCCCGGCGCGGTACAGCGAGGACTCGCTGAAGGTGTCATCGGCAAGCACACGTCCGACCAGAATCAGCGCTGTACGGCGAAAGCCCTTGGCCTGTACCTTTTCCTGAATATCCGCCAGCGTGCCAACGGCCCAGTCCTGATCCGGCCAGCTGGCGCGGTGCACCACGGCAATCGGGCAGTCGGCGCCGTAATGTGGCACGAGCTCTTCGACGATCCGCTGCAGGTTGTTCACCCCCAGATGAATCGCCATCGTTGCCCGATGGCTGGCCAGACTGGCCAGTTCCTCGCCGCTGGGCATTGAGGTCTTGTCGGCATAGCGGGTCAGAATCACGCTTTGCGAAACGTCCGGCAGGGTCAGCTCGACGCCCAGCAATGCAGCGCAGGCAGCGGTCGCGGTCACTCCCGGAATGATTTCGAACGGAATGCCCAGTTCGCGCAGATGGCGGATCTGCTCGCCGATAGCGCCATACAGGCTCGGGTCTCCGGAGTGCACGCGTGCGACATCCTGGCCCTGTGCGTGTGCGCGCTTGATCAGCTCGATGATCTGCTCCAGATGCAGCTCGGCGCTGTTGGTCACCTGCACGGCCTGATGACCTTCCAGCACAGCGAGGGGGACCAGCGAGCCTGCGTAGATAATGACCGGGCAGTTGCGAATCAGGCGTTGTCCCTTGACGGTGATCAGCTCCGGATCGCCAGGGCCTGCGCCGATGAAATAGACAGTCAATGAATTCTCCGGGGTGAATGAGCGCGGGGAGATTATCCGCTGTGCGCAGGGCTGATTGCCAAGGCAAATGTGGCCTGCGCGCTTTTCTGTCGTTCTATCAGCAGCGTGGCCGTACCGTCTCCCAGTTGCGCCGCCAGTGCCAGGGCCGAGCCTTCGGCGACGCCATGACAGCCAGTGCTCTGGAAGACCTGCGCAGAGCGGTGCGTCAGGTGCAGTTCCCACGCTACCAGTTGCGCGGCGTTGAAGCATACCAGTGGCACTGCCAGTTGCCCGGCCAGCTCAAGCAGACCGGGCTCGGTTTGTTTCAGGTCGATGGACGCCAGCGCGGTCACCCGGGCAATGTCCAGCTCAAGTGCCTGCAGGCTTTGCTCAAGCAGATCGCGCAACAGCGCAGCCGAGCAGCCGCGCCGACAGCCCAGCCCGGCGACCAGAGGTGCGCCGGGTTGAAGGGTAACTGGATCAGGCCTGATGCAGGTCGACATGGTCGGCGTGCACATCGTTTTTGCGGAACAGCCAGGCACTGATCAATCCCAGAGCGACCCAGAACAGCGCGTTGGTCAGCAGCGAGGCCATCATGAACTGCGATTCCAGAGCCTCGGGAGCCAGGCTTTCATGGACCAGCGGCTGTGGCGCGCCAAGCACATGCGGGACCAGCAGAATCGCCACACCCAGTGCTTTGAGCAGCCAGTTCTGGCCGAACACCAGCAAGGCCAGCCCGACGGCAGTCGACGCAGCAGCGCCGAGCCACCATAGCTGACGCTGACTCAACTCGGCGGCGGCCGTGCCTGGCAGTTCGGGTGGCAGGCCAAGGGTCGGGGCCAGCACGAACACGGCAAAACCGGCCAGCCCCCACCATGCGCCTTGCACGGTGCGACCCGGTGCCCGCAGGGTGTAAAGCCCGGCAAGCATCAGCGCAAAGCCCACCGCGACCACCAGGTTGCCGCCGGTGGTGGACAGCACACGCTGCCAACCGTTTTCGGGCTCCCAGGCCGCTTCTTCATGGGCATGGCTGTGTTCGGCCAACGCGCCGTCCGTGTGCTGATGCAGTTGCTCGGCAGGCGCGTTTTCGTAGGTCTCGGCCTGCTGGATCAGCGGCACCACCCACAGGCTTTGCAGCAGGGTCAGCAGCAGGGCGGCGAGCAGGCCGGTGAAACCTGCGGTGTAGGCGATTCGCTTGAACATTGTGTGGCCCTCAATGGCAAGGAAAGGCAGCGCTGTGACGGGTGTCGTGTGCCGCGTTGTGCACGGCCGCGATGTGCGAGAAACCGGCGAAGTACACCAGGCAGGCGCCGAGAAGCGCAGCGCTGATGGCGGCTGTCAGGCGTTGAGTGCGTGTGGAGCTGGGCGCGGCGGCGTGGCTGCTGATGGTCGACATGGCGTTCCCTCTTGTTGGTAATCGGCAAGTGGGCAACGCGCAAAAGAGCCTGCCGGCAGATGCCGGAGGTTTCAACTGCGCCCGCCCACCGCGGGTTTGTCATTGCAAGCATATCGGGCCGGTCTCCGGGCTCGCGAGGGGCCAGGACGTCAGTGCGTCAAAGCCTGCAAGGTCACCTTCCCATGCCAGCGGCACAGTGGATCAGACCTACTCTCGCTTACCGTTGCGGGGGCAGCACCGGACTTGCTCGACAACGCGAGCGCACCGGTTTCCCGTTTCACCCCGTGAGGGGCACCCGAAACAAGGCGCACAGGAGAGCATGGGCGGCAGGGCAGCGTCAATCTGAACGATTGACCTGTCTGCAGTCACTGCGTAGCCTTGCTGACTCGAGGTTCTCCCTGGGTAAAACATCACCCAGTGGAGCTAAGACGGGAATGCGGTACAAGCCGCAGCTGCCCCCGCAACTGTAAACGGTCATGTTCATTGCACAGCCACTGCTGCGGCGGGAAGGCGCGATGAATGCGTGTCGGCGTTTCTCACTGCCTGCCGCACGCCGCCGTGAGCCAGGAGACCTGCCTCGAACGGGCCGCACATGCTGCGGCCCTGGAGAATTCTCACTACAACCGGGCGGGGTGATCCGGTGGCGATCCGATCTGCGTGTCCTGCATGCGGTTCTCGTCCTGTTTGCCCGCCGCATTGCCAAAGGGCACCTGATGAAAACACTGGCCAAGCTTCCCGTCACCATCGTCACCGGCTTCCTCGGCTCGGGCAAGACCACCCTGTTGCGGCACATGCTCGACAACGCCGAAGGGCGGCGCATTGCGGTCATCGTCAATGAGTTCGGCGAGCTGGGCATCGACGGAGAAATCCTCAAGCAGTGCACGATCGGCTGCACCGAAGAAGAAGCCAACGGCCGGGTGTACGAACTGGCCAACGGCTGCCTGTGCTGCACCGTGCAGGAAGAGTTCTTCCCGGTCATGCGCGAACTGGTCGCGCGCCGTGGTGATCTGGACCATATCCTGATCGAAACCTCGGGGCTGGCGCTGCCCAAGCCGCTGGTCCAGGCTTTTCAATGGCCGGAAATCCGCAACGCCTGCACGGTCGATGCGGTGATTACGGTGGTCGACAGCCCGGCGGTACTGGCTGGTACTTTCGCTGCCTTCCCTGATCAGGTCGATGCGCAGCGCAAACTTGATCCCAACCTGGACCACGAGTCGCCCCTGCACGAACTGTTTGCCGATCAACTGGCCAGCGCTGATCTGGTGATCCTCAACAAGGCCGACATGATCGACGCCGAAGGTCTGGCGACGGTGCGTGCCGAAGTTGCCGAAGAGTTGCCGCCTGCCGTCAAGGTGATCGAAGCCAGCAGTGGTCGCCTGCCGATCAGCGTGTTGCTGGGTGTCGGTGCCGAGTCCGAACTGCATATCGATGCGCGCAAGACCCACCATGATCACCACGACGATGACGATCATGATGACCACGATCACGACGCGTTCGATTCGATATCCCTGAAACTGCCGCAAGCTGACGAGAAAGTCCTGCTCGATGCACTGAATCAGTTGGTGGTGCAGCACGGCATTCTTCGTGTGAAGGGCTTCGCGGCCATTCCCGGCAAGCCGATGCGCCTGCTGATTCAAGGTGTCGGGACGCGTTTCGACAAGCACTTCGACCGCGCCTGGCGTGCCGATGAAGAGCGTGCCACACACTTGGTGCTGATTGGTCAGGAGCTGGATGCCGCAGCCCTGCAAGCGCAACTCAACGCTGCGATTGCCGGCTGACCCATGCATTTACTGAGAACCCAGCCCGGCGGTTTCGTACCTGACGACAATATTGCCGATCTGGGCCAGACCCCGGCCGAGCTGGTGATTCTCTGCAGCGGCGACTCCAGCCTGGCGCTGCTGGCCGAAGCTGCCCGGCAGCTCCCCGAAGACTACCCCAGCCTGCGTCTGGCCAACCCGATGCAGGTCCAGAATCACGCCTCTGTCGACCTGTACGTCGATGAAGTGCTGCGTCACGCAAAGGTCATCCTGATTTCTCTGCACGGCGGTATTGGCTACTGGCGCTACGGCGTCGAGCGGCTGATGGAGCTCGCGGCACGCGGCGTTCAGGTCATTCTGGTGCCGGGTGATGACCGCCCTGATCCAGAGCTGAGTGATTTGAGCACCGTGCCTGCCGTAGAGCGCGACCGACTCTGGCAGTTTTTGCGTCAGGGCGGCCTGCAAAACGCGCTGCAACTGTACAACTGCATGGCCAGTCGCTGGCTGGACCGCGATTATTCCTGGGTCGAGCCCGCGCCGTTGCCGCGCATGGCGATCTACCATCCGCGTTTGGCAAGCGCGCAGCTTGCCGATTGGCAGGCAGACTGGCTTGCCGAGCAGCCGGTGGTAGCGCTGCTGTTCTATCGCTCGCACCTGCAGGCCGCCAATACCGGTTTCATCGATGAGTTCTGTGTGCGCTTGCAGGCGCAAGGCATCAACCCGCTGCCCATAGCCGTGGCCAGCCTCAAGGAGCCCGGCTGTTTCACTCAGGTGGAGGACTGGCTGGATGAGGCTGAAACCGAGCTGATCCTCAATACCACCGGTTTTGCCCAGTCGAGTCCGGAAGCGCCGCATCTGCGGCCGTTTCGGCGCAACGTGCCGGTCATTCAGGCCATCTGCGCGCAGGACAACGAGCCTGCCTGGCAGGCCAGCGAACAGGGCCTTGGCGCTCGTGATCTGGCGATGCACATTGCCTTGCCGGAGCTGGACGGACGGATCATCAGCCGGCCGATCAGCTTCAAGGACCTGGCCTGGCGCAGTGAGCGCAGCCAGTCGGACGTGGTCTGCTACCGCGCCCAGCCGGACCGGATGGATTTCGTCGCGCAACTGGCGCGGCGCTGGATCGAGCTTGCGCGCCTGCCCAATGGCGAAAAGCGCGTGGCGCTGATCCTCGCCAACTACCCGACTCGCGACGGGCGGATCGGCAATGGTGTGGGGCTCGATACGCCTGCTGCGGCGCTGAATATCCTGCGCGCCATGCAGGCAGAGGGCTATCCGCTGGCGCCGTTGCCGGACACTGGCACTGAACTGATCCAGCAACTGCTCGGCGGCGTGACCAATGATCTGGACAGTATCGACCAACGCCCGTGTCACCAGAGCATGGCGCTGGAGGAATACCTGGCGGCGTTCAACGAACTGCCGCAGGAAAATCGCGACGCGGTGAACGCCCGTTGGGGCACGCCGGACACCGATCCGATGTTTCGCAGCGGCCGGATGATGATCGCCGGGCTGCGCTTTGGTCTCACCTTCATCGGGATTCAACCGGCACGGGGTTATCAGGTCGACCCGAGCGCGGTGTATCACGACCCGGATCTGGTTCCACCTCATGGCTATCTGGCGTTCTACTTCTGGCTACGCAAGGCCTACGGCGCGCACGCGGTGGTGCATGTCGGCAAGCACGGCAACCTCGAATGGCTGCCCGGCAAGGGTGTGGGGTTGTCGCGAACCTGCTGGCCGGACGCGGTGCTGGGCGCCATGCCGAACATCTATCCGTTCATCGTCAACGATCCGGGCGAGGGCGCACAGGCCAAGCGGCGCACTCAGGCGGTCATCATCGATCACTTGATGCCGCCGCTGACCCGCGCGGAGACCTACGGCCCGTTACGCAATCTGGAACTGCTCGCCGACGAATTCTACGAAGCGCAATTGCTCGATCCGCGCCGCGCGCGCGAGCTGCAGCGTGACATTCTCGAGCTGGTCCGTGAAACCCATATCGACCGCGAACTGGCGCTTGGCGAGAACCTCGACAGCGATGCCGACGCGGCGCTCTGGCTGCCACGGCTGGACACTTACCTGTGTGACCTGAAGGAATCGCAGATTCGCGATGGTCTGCATATCTTCGGTCAATCGCCGCAAGGTCGTCTGCGCATCGATACCTTGCTGGCCCTGCTGCGTATTCCGCGTGGTGACGGGCGTGGCGCGCAGTCCAGTCTGTTGCGTGCGTTGAGCAAGGCGTTCGAGCTGGACTTCGACCCGCTGAACTGCGAATTGGCCGAACCCTGGACCGGCCCGCGTCCCGCTGCATTGCAGGCCCTGAGCAGCGATCCCTGGCGCAGTGCCGGCGATGCTCGAGAGCGGCTGGAGCTTTACGCCGCCATCCTTATCGAACGCGTCATCCAGGGCGAAGCGTTGACTGACTTGCCTGCACACGATGATCTGGCCCAGATCCTCGACAGCCTGCGTGACGTCGTCGCACCGCGTCTGGATGCCTGCGGCCCCGGCGAAATGCAGGGCATGCTTGATGCCCTGAGTGGTCGTTTCGTGCCGGCAGGTCCCAGCGGCGCGCCGAGCCGGGGGCGTCTGGATGTGCTGCCCACCGGCCGCAACTTTTTTACCGTGGATGTGCGCAACCTGCCGACCACCACGGCCTGGCGAATCGGCTTCCAGTCCGCCAATCTGCTGCTGGAACGACACCTCCAGGACCATGGTGACCACCTGCGCCAGTTGGGCCTCTCGGTGTGGGGCACGGCGACCATGCGTACCGGCGGTGACGACATCGCCCAGGCCATGGCGCTGATGGGCGTGCGTCCGGTGTGGGCGACGGGCAGTCAGCGGGTCGATGACTTCGAGATTCTGCCGATCAGCCTGCTCGACCGCCCACGAGTGGACGTGACACTGCGGGTCTCCGGCTTCTTCCGTGACGCGTTCGCCAACCTCATCAAGCTGTTCGACGCTGCGGTGCAGGCCGTCGCGGCGCTTGACGAGCCCGACGACCTGAACCCGCTGGCGGCCAGGGTCCGTGAAGAACGGCAGGGCTTCATCGCAGAAGGTCTGAATGAAGACGAAGCGGCGCGTCAGGCTGGCTGGCGGATATTTGGTGCCAAACCCGGTGCCTATGGCGCTGGCGTGCAGGGTGCTATCGATGGCCGCCTGTGGCAGAGCCGCGATGACCTTGCCGAGGTTTACCTGAACTGGGGCGGTTACGCCTATGGCGCTGCCGATGAAGGTACGCCCGCACGCCAGCGCTTTGCCCAGCGGCTTTCTCAGGTGCAGGCGGTGCTGCAGAATCAGGACAATCGCGAACACGATCTGCTCGACTCAAACGACTACTACCAGTTTCAGGGCGGCATGCTTGCCGCTTCGGAAAGCCTCAGCGGGCAGAAGACCGCCAGTTACCACGGCGATCACAGCCAGCCCGACCTGCCGAAAATCCGTACCCTCAAGGAAGAGCTGAACCGGGTGATACGTTCGCGCGCAGCGAATCCGAAATGGATCGAAGGGGCCAAGCGCCATGGTTACAAGGGGGCGTTCGAGATGGCCGCGACCGTGGATTTCCTGTTCGCGTTCGATGCGACCACCGAGCTGATCGATGATCACCAGTACGCGCTGCTCGCCGACGCCTATCTGCTGGACCCGGCGACTCGCGATTTCATCGCTCAGCACAATCCTGATGCCTTGCGCGACATGACCGAGCGCATGCTCGAAGCCCAGCAGCGCGGCCTCTGGCAGGAGCCTGGCGAGTATCAGCAGGCGCTGGAAGACCTGCTCCTGGACATAGAAGAGAACTGATGACCGTGTCTGATTCAACGATGAGTGAAACTCCGCATTTTCCGCTGGCCGCTGTGGTCGGTGCTGATGACCTGAAACTGGCGTTATGCCTGACTGCCATCGACCCGCGCATCGGCGGCGTGTTGATCGAAGGGCCGCGGGGCATGGCCAAATCGACGCTGGCCCGCGGGCTGGCCGATGTGCTGGCCAGCGGTCAGTTCGTCACCTTGCCGCTGGGTGCTACCGAAGAGCGTCTGGTCGGCACGCTGGACCTTGACGCCGCACTGAGCGAGGGTCGCGCGCGCTTCTCTCCGGGCGTGCTGGCCAAGGCCGACGGCGGCGTGCTGTATGTCGATGAGGTCAACCTGCTTGCCGACCATCTGGTCGACCTGCTGCTGGACGTCGCGGCCAGCGGCGTCAACCTGGTCGAGCGCGACGGTATCTCCCATCGTCATGCTGCGCGTTTCGTGCTGATCGGTACCATGAACCCCGAAGAAGGTGAATTGCGCCCGCAGTTGCTGGACCGCTTTGGCCTCAATGTGGCGCTGAGCGGTCATACACTGCCTGCCGAGCGCAGCCAGATCATCCGTCGCCGTCTGGATTTCGACACCGATCCGCAGGGCTTCTGCCAGCAGTGGCAAGCGCAGCAGGATGCCTTGAAGCTGCGCTGTGAACAGGCCCGTCAGCTATTGTCGAGCATCGAACTGGATGACCAGTCGCTGGCAATGATCACCGAGCGTTGCTTTGCCGCAGGTGTCGACGGCATGCGTGCCGATCTGGTCTGGCTGCGGGCTGCGCGTGCTCATGCGGCGTGGCGGGGTGCCGGGCACATTGAAGAGCAGGACATCGAAGCGGTTGCCGAATTTGCCTTGCGTCACCGGCGTCGCGAGCCCTCACCGCCACCGCAGAATTCCGAGGCGCCGCCACCGCCTCCGGGCTCGTCCAGCAAACAGGCCGAGCCTGACGGCGGGCAGGGCAGCTGGGGTGAGTTGCCCGCCCAGGCCGTCACGACCGGCTCACGCCGCGAAGTGCCGAGCTGGCCAAAAAAGCCCTAGGCATCCGTCCCCGCGCCATACAGGGGGCGGATGCCATTCCCCGTCCCGGTCGACTGGCCTGCGGCAGGCAGGGCGCTGTGCGTGTCGGTGCTGATGGCCCGGTGCAATGGCTACCGACCTTTCTGCGCGGTCAGCCGAAGAGCCACAAGGATTTGGTTCGCCAGCCGCGCAGCAGCCGGCCCAGCGAGTTATTGCTGGTGATTGTCGATGCTTCGGCGTCTACCCGCCGCCATCAGGCGTTGAGTCAGGCCAAGGGCCTGCTGTCGCAGATGTTCGACGATGCCTATCAACGCCGCGCGCGGCTGGCCTTACTGACCGCCAGCGGCACTGCGCCACGCTGGCAACATCAGGGGCTGAAGGCCTCATCGGCGTTGACACCCTGGCTGGATGCACTGGGGGCTGGCGGTGGTACGCCGTTGCCGGAAGCGCTGCGACAGGCAGCTGAATGGCTGGGGCAACGGCAAAAACGCTATCCGGCCGAACAGCAGCGGGTTCTGGTGCTGACCGATGGCCGGATCAAGTCGTTACCGGCACTCCCTGCGTTCGACTGCGCCAGCTTGCTGATCGATATCGAGAAAGGCCCGATCCGCCTGGGAAGGGCGCGGGAACTGGCATCGAGTCTGGGGGCTGAGTACCGGCACATCGATGAGTTGAAGCGGGTCTGAGGGTGGGGAACCCCTCAGGCCCGGCTCTCTTGCCGATGCTCTGCGGGGGCGGAGCGCGCGCAGAGCATGGCACTGAAAACACACTTCTGTGGGCGCGGCAAGGGCGGCGACCCCACAGGGTTTTCCATTACGCCAAGCGGGGAGCCCGCTCAGTCAGCCATCAAGCCGGCATGGTCCACGGCTCAAGGTCGTAGCCTTCGTTGCTGATTTCTGCACGGGCCTGTTCCAGAGCGCTGGCCAGTTGGCGCTTGTCGGAATAGGTGCTGCTCGGGATCTGCTTGCGACCGATACGGTTGCTGGTGCGGTCGATCACCGTCAGGCTCAGTTCGCCGTTACCGTCCTGTGGTGCCCAGGCAACACACTGGAAGGGTTCAAAAGCGTGTCCAGCGATCAGAAGTGCATCGTTGAAGCGCAGTGGGGCGTTCATGGTCGTTTCCTCAAGTGCCCATATCAATTCAGTCTCGGCGGCGGGCTGACCGTCCGGCTGGTTACTTGTGTTGATGAACGACAAGGGGGCATGAGTCACACCGTTCATTGAAAATATTTGCGAATTATTTTTGATGGGGCACGTGGAAGGCTGCCTGTTGCCGCAAGAACCGGGCAGGTAGCGCACTAATGACAGCAGGTTATGAGCGTTAGACCCAAACGGTACAACGCTGCGTCAAATATTTGCTAGGGTGATGAGTGGGCTCGCCAACAGACTGTTTATAAAAAGCTTTTCAAATCTTCCATACGCCGGGCGCCAAGGAAACCTCATGCATGGATCGGCCCCAACACGACGTCTGTTAATGCTCGACGGCGGTGACGACTGTCATCCATTGATCCCCGTTCTGGTCGAGGCCGGATGGACGGTGCAGGAAAGCCCATCGGGTTCGGCAATCATTGCTGATTGTGATGTAGGCCTGATTCACCTGACCCCCGATCATTTTGAACACTTGCCCAGGCTCGAGGCGCTGTTCATTAACAGCCCGGTGCGCTGGATTGCAGTGCTGGCAGTCAGTGATTTGCGCCGCGAGAAAATCGGTGATTTCGTCTGCCGCTGGTTTTTCGACTTTCATACGCTGCCTTTCGACGCGGATCGGCTGCATGCCTCGCTAGACAGAGCGTTTACGGCCGGGCGGCCGCAATTGCAGGGCTCGCCTTTGCAATTCAGCGTGGAACCCGAGTGGCTCGGCGACAGTCGGCCTGTCCGTGAATTGCGCAGGCTGCTGAGCAAACTGGCGCCCACCGATTCGCCGGTATTGATCAGGGGCGAACGGGGCACGGGCAAGGAACTGATCGCGCGCAGCCTGCATGTTCAGTCCTTGCGACGCGACAAACCCTTTATCGTGGTCGATTGCGCAGCGTCTGACGGGCAGTCGATCCACGCCGTGCTGTTCGGTCATGAGGACGGCGGGTTTGACGATGCTCAGGAACGTAGGGTCGGGTTGCTTGAAGCCGCAGACGGCGGCACGCTGTTGCTCGACGAGGTCGGTGAGCTGCCGCTGGATACCCAGGCGAGCCTGCTGCGCTTTCTCGAAGACCGGCAGATCGAGCGCGCGGACGGTAGCGAACCGATTGCAGTGGATGTGCGGGTGCTGGCCGCGACCCGCGAGGATCTTGAAACGGCGGTGCGCAAAAAGCGCTTTCGCGAGGACCTGTATTACCAGCTCAATGTGCTGCAGGTCGGGGTGGCGCCATTGCGCGAGCGTCATGGCGATCTGGCGTTGCTGGCCAACCATTTCGCCCATTTGTACAGTCAGGAAACCGGCAGGCGGGCGCGCAGTTTCAGTCAGGATGCTTTGGTTGCGCTGGGCAAGCACGATTGGCCGGGCAATGTGCGCGAGCTGGCCGGTCGCGTTCGGCGCGGGCTGGTGCTGGCCGAAGGCAGGCAGATAGAAGCGGCAAATCTCGGCCTGCTGGGTGAGGAGGACAGTGTTGGCAGCATGGGGACGCTGGAGGATTATAAGTCGCGGGCCGAGCGTCAGGCGTTGTGTGACGTGTTGACGCGCCACAGTGACAATTTGAGTGTGGCGGCCAGAGTGCTGGGTATTTCGCGGCCGACGTTTTACCGGCTGTTACACAAGCACCAGATCCGCTGAATCGCCCAGCAACTGCGAGACAGCGGTCAGCGCCTGTACGCGGCGCTGCTCCCAGTTACCGCCCACTACCCGGTAAGCCTGCCGGTGGTGTTCCAGCCATTCCCGGCTGGCGTCGAAAAAGGCCTGGCGTTCACCCAATTGCGGCTGGCAGCGCTGGCCGTCGCTGATCCAGTCAACGCCTTCAGGCGACAGCAGCAGATGCAGGTCATAGGTACGCCTCAGCAGTTGCTGTTCGATCCACGCAGGGCAGTCGCCGAACAGCGTGCGGCTCCAGAGCATGTTGCTCAACAGGTGCGTGTCGAGTATCAGCAAGTCTGGCTCGGCGCCGCGCGCGGCGTCCTCCCAGGCCAGTTGGCCCTGGGCGATGGCCGGAATATCGGCGTAAACGGTATCGCGGCCCTGCTGATCGATGAACTGCCGGACATATTCGCCGACCAGCAGGCCGCCGAATCTGTGTTGTATTTCCGCCGACAGCCAGCTCTTGCCGCTCGACTCGGGGCCGGTGAGAACCAGAACTTTCATCGCGCCAGCGCCAGATCGTTGCGCCACTCGCGCCAGCCCTTTACCGCCAGCAGGGTGAACAAGCCATACAGCGCAGCCGTCAGGTACAACTCTTTGTAGATGAACAAGCCGACGAAAATCACATCGAGCAGGATCCACAGCGGCCAGCACTGAACGCGTTTTTGCGCCATCCAGACCTGCGCCACCAGACTGAACCCGGTCAGCGCGGCGTCCAGCCAGGGCTGTGCCGCATCGGTGAAATGCGCCATGCCTGCCCCCAGTGCGACGCTGACAAGTGCGCCGACCGCCAGCCCCTTGAGCACCGAACTGTTCTGCAAGGTGGTCACGGCTTTGACCGGCAGGCCGTCACCGTGCCGCGTCCATTGCAGCCAGCCATAGACCTGCAGGCCTGCGTAGATGACCTGCAGGAGCATGTCCGAATACAGCTTTACGTCGAAGAATATCCAGATGTAGATCACCACCATGACCAGGCCGATTGGCCAGCACCAGGGATTCTGCTTCACTGTCAGCCAGACCGCGATAACGCCGATGGCGGCAGCGAAGAGTTCAAGCCCGGACATGGCGGCTCCTTGGTGAGGGTAGTGAGGGGCGGGGCCGGCGATTGTATGCGCTTCTGCGCGCTGCGTGCAGCTTGTGTTGCGCCAGACCTTACGTCAGCAGGCTTTGTGCGTGCAGGTCTGCTAGCATTCCGCGCCTTGCATTTGCGCGAGTTTCTTCAAGCTTCGTTCAGGCATGTGGCGGCATAGTGGCAAGCATTTTTTACACGACAACATTAAACAGCGAGCCTGCGGCATCGCTTCATGGGGGAATGATGGATCTTTGGACCGCTGCTCAGGCGTTGATATTGGGTGTTGTAGAAGGGCTGACGGAGTTCCTGCCGATCTCCAGTACCGGGCACCAGATCATCGTCGCCGACCTGATCGATTTTGGCGGCGAACGTGCCATGGCCTTCAACATCATCATTCAGTTGGGGGCGATTCTGGCGGTGGTCTGGGAGTTTCGACGCAAGATCCTCGACGTGGTCGTGGGGTTGCCGAAACAGCAACAGGCGCAGCGTTTCACCCTCAACCTGCTGATCGCCTTCATGCCGGCCGTGGTGCTGGGCGTGATTTTCGCCGATACCATCCACCACTACCTGTTCAATGCCATTACCGTGGCCACGGCACTGGTCGTTGGCGGGGTGATCATGCTTTGGGCCGAGCGCCGCGAACACACCGTGCGCACCGAAACCGTCGATGACATGAGCTGGAGCGATGCGCTCAAGGTAGGCTTGGTACAGTGCCTGGCGATGATTCCCGGCACCTCGCGTTCGGGTTCGACGATCATTGGTGGCCTGCTGTTCGGCCTGTCCCGCAAGGCGGCGACCGAATTCTCGTTCTTCCTGGCCATGCCGACGATGGTCGGTGCCGCAGTGTATTCGGGCTACAAGTACCGTGACATGTTTCGCCCTGACGACTTCGCGGTGTTTGCCATCGGCTTCATCACCTCGTTCATCTTCGCGATGATCGCAGTGCGCGGTTTGCTCAAGTTCATCGCCACTCACAGTTATGCGGTGTTCGCCTGGTATCGCATCGCCTTCGGCCTGCTGATCCTGGCGACCTGGCAGTTTGGCTGGATCGACTGGGCATCGGCCAAGGCATGACGGCGAGCCGCGCGTCGTCACGGCAAGCCAGCCTTGGCAGGCCGCCGGTCCGGCAATTGCGCTTGAAGATTCTGGTGCTGTTGCTGCTGTGTGCGTTGCCAGTCTACGGCTCGGCATCGCTATGGCTGAGGCAGGTCACGCCGATCCCGGCGCTGGTCCTGATCGTCATGAGCCTGCTGGCGTTCGTGCTTTACCGGCATGACAAGCGACAGGCCGGCAGTGCTGGCCAGCGCACCCCGGAGAACGTCCTGCATGGTGTCGAGCTGCTCGGCGGCTGGCCCGGCGCGCTGCTCGCGCAACAGGTGTTCCGGCACAAGACCCGCAAGGTGTCTTTTCAGGTCGTATTCTGGCTGATCGTGCTGGTGCATCAGGCGTTGTGGATTGACTGGCTGTTTTTGGGCAAGCGGCTTGTGCAGCTGTTGCCGTTATAGCGTCAGGCCGATCTGTTGCCGTTTCGGCAGCCTGCCGACCACCAACTGGTGCGAGCGGGTCAGCAGGTCGCGCAACTCATCGGCGCTCAGCGTCTGCAGGTCTGCCACGCTGATCCAGTGCGCACGCGCCAGGTAGGGCGCAGGTCGTATGCCGGGGCGATCCACGTAACCCAGAAACAACTCCGGGTGGACCTTGAACGCGAGGTCCTCGCCGACCAGGTCCATGACCGCGAACATTTTCTTTTCGGCGACGGAAAAAACCCGTACGCCGCCCCATTTGTAGTCTTCACGCGCGCCCGGCAGGTCGAGGCAGAATCTGGCGATGTCTTCCTTGTGCAGGGTCTTTTGCGGGCTCTTTGGCATGGATGCTCCCTGGGTTCTGACGGCGCACGGTAAGCTGTTCGATAGCCGCACGGATATTCGATCAGCGGATTGTATGCTGCCGCGACACTCATTAGTGTGCAGCTTTGCCTTTATCCGGAGTCTCGAATGTCTGCCGTGCAACTTGCTGATGGTCAACTGAACTACCTGCTCGAAGGCCCGGCGGGCGCGCCGGTGCTGGTCCTGTCCAATTCCCTGGGCACTGATCTGCACATGTGGGATAACCAGGTGCCTGCATTCACCCGTCACTTTCAGGTATTGCGTTACGACACCCGCGGTCATGGCAAATCGCTGGTCAGCGAGGGCAGTTACAGCATCGAGCAAAACGCTCGCGATGTGTTGGCGCTGCTTGACGCGCTGGACATCGACAAGGCTTTTTTCTGCGGCCTGTCCATGGGCGGGCTGATCGGCCAAAGGCTGGCAATCAATGCGCCGCAGCGCCTGCACAAGGTCGTGCTGTGCAATACGGCCGCTAAAATCGGCAATCCCGATGTCTGGAACCCTCGCATCGAAACCGTTCTGCGTGACGGCCAGTCAGCCATGATCGCGTTGCGCGATGCCTCGATTGCGCGCTGGTTCACGCCTTCCTTCGCGGTCGCCGAACCTGCTGCGGTCGACACGGTTGTCGGCATGCTGGCACGCACCTCGCCACAGGGTTACGCGGCCAATTGCGCGGCCGTGCGCGATGCGGATTTCCGTGAACAGATCGCTTCCATCGAGCTGCCGGTGCTGGTGGTCTGTGGCACGGAGGATGCTGTAACGACCCCGGCGGACGGTCGTTTCATAGTCGAACGGATTCAGGGCTCGCAGATCATCGAGCTGCACGCGGCCCACCTGTCCAGTGTTGAGGCGAGTGAGGCATTCACTGTGCCGGTACTGGCATTTCTGACTGCCGAATAGCCGGGCGCGGTCCTAAGTCCCGGTCTTGAGACGCGGGGCACGGCGTTGCATACTCCCGGCTCTGAAAACGAGGTGGCCGGGTGTTTGATCTCAACGATCTGTTTTATTTCGTCCAGGTGGTCGAGTGCCTGGGCTTTGCGCCGGCAAGCCGCAAGCTGGGGATCCCCAAGTCCAAACTCAGCCGGCGCATTGCCGGGCTTGAGGAGCGCCTGGGTGTTCGGCTGATCCACCGCTCGACCCGCACCTTCGCGGTGACCGAAAGCGGGCGTGACTATTACGCGCACTGCGTGGCCATGCTGGTCGAGGCCGAGGCTGCCGAAGAGGCCATCCTGCGCTCCAAATCCGAACCGCAGGGCAGGGTGGTGATCAGTTGTCCTCCGGCGTTGGCAGCGATGGGCTTCAACGAGACCATCGCCCGCTTCGCGGCCGAGCACCCCAAGGTTCAGATCCAGGTCGAAAGTACCAACCGACGCGTCGACCCGCTGACCGAGAACATCGACATTGCGCTGCGTGTGCGTTTTCCACCACTGGAGGACGACGGCCTGGTGGTCAAGAAGCTCGGGCACAGCGCTCAGCGTCTGGTGGCACGCGCGGACCTGGCGGCCAGGCTGTCGGCAACGCCTTCTCTAGAGGCGCTGTCGACACTGCCCAGCCTCGATATGCCCTCTTCGAATCACGAGCATCGCTGGTTGCTGGAGACGCAGCCCGGCCACTATGCCGAAATACGCCACACGCCGCGGCTCATCAGCTCGGACCTGGACATGATGCTGCAGGCCGCCTTGCAGGGAGTCGGCGTGGCACAGCTTCCCGAGCTGATTGTCAGGGAAGCCTTGCAGGACGGACGCCTGGTAGAGCTGTTCAGCGAGCATCGACCCAAGTGCGGCATCGTGCATGCTGTGTTCGCCTCGCGCCGTGGCCTGCTTCCCGCCGTCAGGGGCCTGCTGGATGCGTTCGAGACCTCGTTCAAAGAACTGAGCCTCAGTCCGGACTCACTCTATTGTTCTCTTAATAGAACGAACAGTCGCATTCAAGACCACTAATCATCTATTGCGATCAAGGATAGGATGCTCGCCACTTCATCGCTCAGTGGCGATTTTCTTAAGGGAGCTACGTTATGAAACTATTGCACCTCGACTCCAGCATCCTCGGCGATCACTCCGCTTCGCGTCAGCTGACCCATGAGGTTGTCCAGGCCTACCTGAATGCGCACGCCGACAGCCAGGTCACCTATCGCGATCTTGCCAGTGACGCGCTTGGGCATTTCTCTGCTGCCAGCCTCGCTGCGGCGGGCACGCCGGTAGAAGTCCGTGACGCCGCCCAGCAGCAGGAAGTGGCAGGCAACGAAGCCACTTTGCAGCAGTTTCTCGATTCGGACGTGCTGGTCATCGGCGCACCCATGTACAACTTCACCATTCCGACCCAGCTGAAAGCCTGGTTTGACCGGATTCTGATCGCGGGTCGCACGTTCCGTTATTCCGAAGCCGGCCCTGAAGGCCTGTGTGGCGGCAAGAAAGTCATTATCGTTTCCACCTCGGGCGGTCTGCACGCCGGGCAACCCACTGGCACCGGTCACGAAGAGCTGCTCAAGACGCTGTTCGCCTTCATCGGCATCACCGACCTGCAATTCGTCCGCGCCCACGGCCTGGCGTATGGCGAAGAGCCGCGTGCCAGCGCCATGAGTGCTGCTCAGCACTACATTCAGAACGAGCTGTTCGCGGCCTGATCAAAAGCCGTCTTCACGAAACTCTACAACCTGCGCGGGGTTTTCCTGCCGGGTTGTGGAGTTTTTTTGTTTCTGATGCATGGCGATGGGCTGCGCTGAACGGCGCGTTAACGGGATACAACCTTGACAGCTTTCTTACAGGTAATGGGGTTCTTACGGGACTAGACTGGGTTTGTACGAAAAGTCGGCGAGCGAAGGTCAGGCAAGGCAAAAACAGGCGAGGAACGGCCGGGGTCGCGTTCAACTCTACGTGTTGTAAATGAGCATTCCGATTGGACTCGCATCCGAGCCTGTTTTTAACGCAGCATCACCGAGCGCAGCCACTTTACGTACAGAGCCTAGGGTTTTCGAGCATCGCCTTGTCAGGCTGGCGGGAGTATTCGCCCTCGAGAAAAAACAACGGGCAGTTTATGGCCCGGCTTGTGCACTATTTCTGTTTTCAACACTCATATCTGGGTGGGAACGGCGCGCTGGAGCATGATGCTCGACACAAGCGCTTGATGGATTGTCCGGGCGAAGTTCCGGATTTGCAAAGGTTGGGCCTTGCCATGGTACGTCTTTGTGCAGTGATGCTGGTTTTCCTGCTCGATAGCCTTGTTTCGGTGCACGCTCAGGCGGATGAAGCCTGGAGCGCGGGCTACCACCAGTTGAGTTTTCCTGATCCGCTGGATTCCCAGCCGGTGCAGGCCATCGCTTTTTACCCCTCCACCGCCGCCGAGCAGGTGAGCACCCTTCACGGCTATCGTGTCGAAGCCGGTGAAGAGGCGCCTATCGCAATGGGCCGCTTCCCCCTGTTGTTGCTGTCACACGGCAACACAGGCACTCCGCTTGCGCTGCATGACCTGGCCACTTCGCTGGCGCGTCAGGGATTTGTGGTGGTTGCCGTGGTTCACCCTGGCGACAATGATCGCGATCACAGCCGTCTTGGCAGCCTGAGCAACCTGTATGGCCGCCCGCTGCAGATTTCCGAAGCGATCAGCACGGCCTTGCTCGACCCCTTGCTGGCCCCCTATCTCAATGCCCGGCAAGTGGGCGTGATCGGTTATTCGGCCGGTGGCGAAACCGCGCTGATTCTCGCTGGCGCGCAACCTGATCTGCAGCGTCTGCGTCAGTACTGCGCCGAGCGCCCGACAGACCGCGATGCATGCAAGACGCAGGGCGAGCTTGTCGCAGACCGTGATGACCTTCACGCTCAGGCTGATCCACGGGTTGGCGCGCTGATGTTAATGGCCCCGCTGAGCCTGATGTTCGGCCGTCACACGCTGGGTGATGTGCACGTGCCGGTGCTGATGTACGCGGGGGATGACGATCAGTTGCTGGCGATCGACCGAAACGCAGAAGCACTGGCGCGCAAGCTGCCGCAGCCGCCCGACTACAAGTTGCTGGCCGGGGCAGGGCATTTTGTCTTCATGGCACCGTGCAGTGACGAGCAACGCGCGACTGCGCCGTTGCTGTGCAATGACCCTGATGGCGTGGACCGCGAGGATATCCATCGTAACCTGAGTGCCGAAGCGGTGCGTTTCTTCAGCGCCGCGCTCAATTCGGCCGACGATGACCGTTCAGGCATGCAGACAGCGCATCACCAGTAAGCACGCCCTTCAGGCGTTCAGCGAACTCAGAAAATCACCGAACCCGCCCCTGGCTTTCGAGTCGAGGCGGGTGCTGGTGGTGACCCTGGGGCGGCAGCTCCAGGCGATCCGTGCTCCGATCAATTCCAGTTGCCGGACCAGATGCACGTCTTCATGGCAGGTCAGGGCCGGAAATCCACCTGCGCTGATATAGGCAATCGAGCTGACACCCAGATTGGCACCATGAATGTGTCGGTGACCGTCACGGTGCTGGTAATGCTGCAGATAAGCAGCCTGCGCAGCAGCCGAGATGTCCTTGCTCCAGTCGCCGGGCGTCACCGTTCCGCACACTGCGTCGGCATCCAGCGCCAGCTGTTCGGCAAGCCAGTCACTGGCCACGGTACTGTCGCCATCGGTACACGCCAGCCAGCGTGCGCCTCGGTCGAGGAGAAACGCCGCACCCTGTGCGCGTGCCTGCCCCACGTTGCGCGCCGAGACTTCAAGAATCATCACACCATGGGCTCGTGCGATCTCCGCCGAGCGGTCAGTGCAGCTGTCGAGCACCACCAGCACTTCCACGCATTCGCCCTTGAGGTCGGGGTGGGCAGCCGCCTGCTTTATCGTTTCGAGACACAAGTCGAGTAACTGCTCTTCATTGTGCACCGGGATCAGAATGCCGATCATCGGAGAATTCCTGTTCTGCTACGGAGGTTCCATCACGACTCCACAGGTCCAGCAGGAAATCCTGTTCGTGATGACTGAAAAGTCGGTGCATGGACAATCGTGCAGCAAGGATGTCGTGGACCGCCTGGGCGTTCAGCGGGCAGCCTTCGATATCGGGCCGCCAGTGACAGGCGAGCAACTGGCCGTCCGGTGACAGGGCCGCCAGTGCGCGGTCGATCAGGCCGTGCAGGTCGTCGGCGTCCAGGTAATAACCCATCTCGCTGAAGACGATCAGGTCGAATTCGCCTTGCGGCCATTGCTGTGGCAAACGCGCTTGTAACACTCTGGCATGGGGCAAGTCGGCCAGACGCTTGCGTGCCAGGTCCACAGCCAGGTTAGAGGTGTCGCAGCACACCAGCGCGTCGCAGCGCCCGGCAAGATCGGCACTGAGTTCGCCATTGGCGCAGCCGGGTTCGAATATCGAACGGTAGCGCTCGCGGGGCAGGGCGGCCAGGGTCAGTGCGCGCTTGCGCCGTTCGTACCAGCGTTGCTTGAATGCCCACGGGTCATCGTTGTTGAGAAACAGCTCATTGAAATAACTGTCCTCGACGCTCATGTGAACACCACTTCAAAGGGGCGCAGCAGTCTTTCCAACACTGCAGCCGGCAAAACCGGCGAAAGACCGATTGCCGGATCACCCTGCAGCTGGCTGGTGAACGCTTGGGCGGCGTTGCGTTTGTGGGCCAGGGTCACCGGATCGAGCAGCAGCTTGCGCGCTCTGTCCCATGGCAGACGTTCATCTTCGGGGTCGGCCCAGTGCCAGGCCCAGACCGGTACTTCGTAAAACTGTGCTCCGGTCGTCGCGCAGGCTTTTGCACTGGCTCTGCCGACCGCTTCATGGTCGCTGTGGCCATCTTCTGCCCAGGTGGCGAACACCACGTCCGCAGGGCCCAGATGCTGTTCGAGAAAGGCCACCAGCCGTTCCTCCGACTCGGCCACGGCGCCATCCTGAAAGCCGCAACGCAACCATTCGAGGCCCTCGGCAGGTATACCGAGACGATCCAAGGCTTCGGCACTTTCCTCGGGCCGGGCTCTGGACAGACGATCGACAGGCCACAGGGTGGAGCCTGGATGGCTGGCTGTACCATCGGTGACCGAGATCAGTAACAGGCTGCGCTCCAGTTGTGCCAGTTGGCTCATCAGTCCGCCACAGGCCAGTACTTCATCATCCGGATGCGGGGCGATGATCACGGCTCGGCAATTGGTCGGCACCAACAAGTCGGCAGTGATCGCTGGCAAGCCGTTCAGCCTGACCGAAGCATTCCAGGCAGCAAGGGATGTCCCCTGGCCGGACTCGTCATCACTCACTACGAACCCTTCGCTCATGCTCTATACGCTCTCATAGTGACCACGTCCGTGCAGCGGGCAACGCCTTGCCGACTGATTGGCCCAATGCTGCCAGGTCCTGTTCGGCGTGGCTCTGACGCAGGAAAACCGGCAGGTCGGTGATCAACCGGGCAAAGTGCGGATCTTTGCAATAAGGCCCGGCGCCGACGGCCCGGCCCACATGCTGGATGACCAGATCGGCAGCTTGTTCGACATAGGCGCGGCAACGTCTGGCAAGCATCTCTGCATCGTCGGCCGGCGCTTGATCCAGGTGCGCGGCAGCTGCGCGCAGCACCTCGATTGCGGCATGCAGCGCCACGTCCGCAGCGCCAAGGTGCGCGAGGGCGTGCGGCTCCTCGCGCTTGCCGACATGGGCCAGCAGGCGCTGCGCGATGGCGCGGGATGCGCCGTACCAGCAGGCCGCAATGCCGATGCCGCCCTGCCAGAAGCCAGCTCTGTCGAGATAGCCACCCGGCGCACCGATCGCTTGACCGACGGCATTGTCGAAAACCACATCGATGCTGCCGGTAGCACCCATGCCCACTGCGCGCCAGCCGTCGCCGGTCATGTGTACGCCGGGCTGGTCAAGGCGCACTGCAATCAGTTGCTGCCGATGCTCGGCGTCCCATGCCGTTATCAATGCATGGCTCAACGCCGAAGCGCCCGAGCACCATGCCTTGCGGCCGTGCAGGCGAAGTGCATCGCCAGCGCCGCTGATATTCACCCGTGCCTGTGGCGGCTCTGCCGCCCACATGCCCCAGGTGCTGAATTGTTCGGGGGGCGGGGCACCCAGTTCCGCCATGATCGCCAAGGCGTCCGTGTGCCCCTCGTACAACTTGCACAACCCCAGGTCGTGGGGGGCGACCCCCGCCCCCGCCCCCCCCCCCCCGCGCCCGCCAGCGCTCAAGTGTCTGACCGCGGGCAGGCAGGGGAAGCTGATCCAGACCTTCGTTGACCAATGCCTGCAAGCACTCGCCCAGCGCACGCGTATCGGCATAACCGTGCTTGCGCCAGTCGAGAAACTCACTCAAGGCATCGATCATTGCTGGTCTTCACGCTTCAGTTCGAACAGCAACAGCGAACGCGGCGTCACGGTGTATTCCGAACCGAACGCAAAGTGCTCCTTATTGCGTGCATCATCCTGATTGGTGTCGATCAGGCACTCGTAATGGGTACCTTCAGGCACTTCCGGCAGGGTGAAGTTGACACCGTCATGATGCGCGTTGACCACCAGCAGCAGCGTCGCGTCGGCACCCGCGCGACGGATACCGGTTTCCTGTGCACGACCATCCATCAGCATGCCCAGGCACCGGCCATTGGCATCGTGCCACTGCTCGACGCTCATCTCGTTGCCATCCGGAGCGAGCCAGGTCACGTCCTTGACGCCGATTTCCTCGTTGTAGTCGCCTACCAGGAAGCGGCTACGACGCAGGATCGGGTAGGTCTGACGCAGCTTGATCACGCGGGTGACGAACTTGAGCAGCGCTTCGCCATCTTCGTCCAGATCCCAGTTGATCCAGCCAATCTCGCTGTCCTGGCAGTAGGCATTGTTGTTGCCGTGCTGGGTACGCGCGAATTCATCGCCCGCAACGATCATCGGCGTGCCTTGTGCCAGCAGCAGGGTGGCGAAGAAGTTGCGCATCTGACGCAGACGCAGGCTGTTGATTTCCGCATCTTCGGTCGGACCTTCGACGCCATGGTTCCAGGACAGGTTGTTGTTGCTGCCGTCCTGGTTGTTTTCGTCGTTGGCTTCGTTGTGCTTGTCGTTGTATGACACCAGGTCATGCAGCGTGAAACCATCGTGCGCGGTGATGAAGTTCACGGACGCCTGCGGACGACGGCCACGCTGGTTGAACATGTTGCCGGAGGCAGTCATGCGCGCAGCGAAATCTGCCAGTTGGCCTTCGTCACCTTTCCAGAAGGCACGAACGGTGTCGCGGAACTTGTCGTTCCATTCCATCCAGCCTGGCGGGAAACCGCCCACCTGGTAACCGCCCGGACCGCAATCCCAAGGCTCGGCGACCAGTTTGACCTGACGCAGCACCGGGTCCTGACGGCAGGCGACCAGGAAGCTGTGGCGCTCGTCGAAACCGTCGTGGTAGCGGCCCAGAATGGTCGCCAAGTCGAAGCGGAAGCCGTCGACATGCATTTCCGAAGCCCAGTAACGCAGGGAGTCGGTGACCATTTGCAATACGCAAGGGTGGCTCAGGTCGAGGGTGTTGCCGGTGCCCGAGTCGTTGATGTAATAGCGCTTGTCGTCAGGCATCAGCCGGTAGTACGAGGCGTTGTCGATACCGCGCATCGACAGGGTAGGCCCCATCTCGTTGCCTTCGGCGGTGTGGTTGTAGACCACATCGAGGATGACCTCGAGGCCCGCGTGATGCAGGTGCGCAACCATCTCCTTGAACTCGGCAATCTTGCCGCTCGCCAGATAACGCGGGTCCGGGGCGAAAAACGCGATGCTGTTGTATCCCCAGTAGTTGGTCATGCCTTTCTGCAGCAAATGCTGATCGTTGACGAAGGCATGGATCGGCAGCAGCTCGACGGAGGTCACACCCAGCTTGCGAATGTGCTCGACGACCGGCGCTGATCCCAGACCGGCAAACGTGCCGCGCAGCTCTTCGGCCACCTCAGGGTGACGCATGGTGATGCCGCGTACGTGGGTTTCGTAGAAAATCGTCTTGTCCCAAGGCGTACCAACGCGCTGATCACGGCCCCAGGTGTAGGCCTCGTCGATCACTTTGCTTTTCGGTACGAAAGGGGCGCTGTCGCGTTCGTCGAAGCTCAGGTCGCCGTCAGGATGGCCGATGGTGTAACCGAACAGCGCTTCCGACCACTTCAGTTCGCCGACCAGTTGCTTGGCGTACGGGTCGATCAGCAGCTTGTTATGGTTGAAACGATGACCATTCTTCGGATCGTACGGACCGTACACGCGGTAACCGTAGATCAGGCCCGGGTGCGCGTCCGGCAGATAGCCGTGGTAAATCTCGTCGGTGTATTCCGGAAGTTCGATGCGTTCCAGTTCGATTTCGCCGGTGGAGTCGAACAGGCACAGTTCTACCTTGGTGGCGTTGGCCGAGAACAGGGCGAAGTTGACGCCCAGGCCATCCCAGCTTGCACCGAGAGGAAAGGGAAGTCCTTCACGAATGCGAGACGGGGTACTGCCAGGGTTGTCTAGCGGGGCCGAATTATCTTCTGCCGGTGTAGTGGACTTCGTATTCATGATGACTTCCTGACGTCGAATGATTTTCTGAGCGGCCAAGACCGCTATCGAAGCCGCGGGCTCCGATACTGACGATAATCTAAGGGGGTGTAGCAGGCCTCATCTCTGGTCAGAGCGAGACCTGCAATAACTGACCGGTGCGCGGCCAGAAGAGTTTCAAGAATTCGACGGCTTGCGCGGCTTCTTCGGAGCAGGCTTGGCAGGAGCCTCTTTGGCAGGGGCGTCGGTTGCAGCGGCTGCAGCGGGCTTGGCCTTGGGTGCAGGTTTGGCGGCCGCCTTGGGAGCAGGCTTGGGCTTGGCTTCACCGGCAGGCTTTGGCGCAGGCGCCGATTTCGCTGCGGGCTTGGCTGCGCCTTTAGCCGGCGCCTTGGCGCTGTCTACCTCAGGCAGCTTGGGCTTGGTCGATTTGCGTACGCTGGACTTGTTCGGCGCCAGCGCTTCGGCTTCGGCCAGCTTGCGCGCCATTTCCCAGTGACGCTCGTCGTGACCGGAGGGTTTGCCCTCCGATTCCCAGATTTGGTAAGCAAAGTCGCGAATTCTTTTTTCGTCGGCACTCATCTTGAGACTCCCAGCTATTACATAGTTTGAATAAGCAGATTGACGGAAAATCTTTCAAGCGCTGCACTGAGCGGTACTTCCCGATCACTCGTCACGACAACGTCAGAAAAGAGTCCCTTCCAGTCAGAACCGGAGTCGGCAAACGGCAATATGATCCGCGTGTCGCCCCAATTGGCAGCATTAATCAATGGAGTTTGCGCAGTACCCAATAGTTCACTGCATGTGCGTGGTACTACGATGATAGCGCGCACTCCTTGCGTCTCCCGGGCAAAGGCCATCACCTGCTCGGCGTGACTGCCCTTTATTTCCAGAGGTTGATAACTGCCCTCGCTGAACAATACCGGATGTTCGGCGCGCAGGTTCAAGACCTTCGCGATCAGAGCCTGCTTGATGCGTCCGTCCTTCCAGTCAGTCAGCAGCTCGGCAACGCTTGCGTCTTCGGCCAGGGCCTGTTTCCGTGCAGCGTAGTCAACCGGGCGACGGTTGTCCGGGTCCACCAGGCTGAAATCCCAGAACTCGGTGCCCTGATACAAATCGGGAACACCGGGTACGCTCAAGCGTAGCAAGGTTTGCGCCAGGCTGTTGAGCGCGCCTGCGGTGGCAATACGGTTGGCTGTCGCACTGAGGGATTGGCGCAACGCCAAGGCTTCCGGTGCCAGCAGCAAACGCTCCAGAAATTCGCGGCAAGCGGTTTCGTAGGGCTGATTCGGTGCACTCCAGCTACTTTGCAGCTTGGCTTCGCGCAGGGCTTTCTCTTGCCACTGGACCATGCGTTTCGCGTATTCCTGGTGAGCTTCTTCACCCTCCAGGCTCAGCGGCCAGCTGCCCAGCAAGGCCTGGTAAAGCATCAGCTCGTCGCCGGCACTGATGGCCGGCTCGTCACCCTTGAGCGGCATTGCCAGCTGTCTCCAGCGCTCAACCTGTTCGGCGTACCACGGGGCGCACTCACTCAGGACCGCGAGACGTGTACGCGTATCTTCACCGCGCTTGTGATCGTGTGTTGCAGTGGTCAGCAGATTGTCCGGAAACTTCTCCAGACGCTGCAGGCAGACCTGATGGAAGTCATCTACCGGCGCACTGAAGTGCTGCGGATGAAAACCCACATCGTTGCGCGAGAGCAGCACGGCAGAGCGGTAGAACGACGTGTCTTCGACCGACTTGGCGGCAACCGGGGAGGTCAGTTGCTGGAAGCGTACGCAGGCATTCTTGTAGAGCTTGCGCAGCGGGCCGCGTGGCAGTTTTCGCCACGGTTCGCCACCGAGCCAGCGTGCCAGGTAATCCAGCACTGGCCAGTCGCCTTCGTTCAGCGTCGCACGCGCGCCTTCCATTGCCTGCTGGAAATACTTGTCGTCCTGCGCCGAACGGCCGCATACCGAGATGTAGGTACGATAAATCGGGAAATTGACGATCAGCGCGAGCAGGGCACGGCGAATTGCACCCAAGGTCAGGTCGCGACTCATCAGGTCGCTGCGAGCAACCTGCAACAACGATTGGGCAACGTTCTCGAAATCGCCCGCCAGTGTGCCGTGCAGGACCAGATCCCGGGCCACCAGCACTTCCTGATCGAAGTCGGCGGTACGCTCGGTCAGGCGGCTCCACAGCTCACCCAGAGGCTCTTCGCCCTTGGGGTCGTGTTGCAGCAATGACACCTGATTCATGAACTCGTAACCCGTCGTGCCGTCAACGCTCCAGTCTTCACGCAGCGGCTCGTCGGGGCCGAGAATTTTCTCGACGAAGATCGGCAGATGATCGATCTGCGCATGCTCGGGACGCAGCTTGAGCAAGCTCTTAACCCGGCGGTGCAGCTTGCGACCGTAGCCGCGCGGGTCCGCCAGACCATCGATGTGGTCGATACGCAGCCCGTCGACCAGGCCGTCGGCAATCAGCTGGAATATCTTGCCATGGGTCGCCTCGAACACCTGTGGCCGCTCGACACGCAGGCCGCCCAGCTCGTTGATGTCGAAGAAACGCCGCCAGTTGATGTCATCGCCAGCGGTGCGCCAGCTGGCCAGACGGTAGTGCTGACGCTCCAGCAACCGGTGCAGGCGCTGGAAGCCTTCCGGCTTGCTCGAATCGAAATGCGCGAGAATCTGCTCAATACCCTTGAGTACCTGCGGGTCCTTGGCCAGTTCGGCCAACTCGGTCCTGGCCTGGCGCGCGCGCTCATAAGCTTGCGGGAACTGCGCCAGAGCGGTGAAACGCTGGGCCATTTCCTTGAGTTGCGGGTGATCCACGGCCTGCAACAATGAGTCGTAAGTCAGTGGGCAGATCGGAAAGTGATGCTGATAGTGCTCGATGTAAAACGAGCCATGCTCGGCATCGAAGCGCAGCGGAATTTCACCGGCCTGCAATACCGTGCCGTAATCGCTGCTCAGGAATGGCAGCAACAGCTGGCCTTCCAGCAGCGGGTCCGGCGAATTCCACTGGATGTCGAAGAACTCTGCATATGGGCTGCGACGGCCCCATTCCAGCAGGTCCAGCCACCATGGGTTGTCGGCACCGCCGACCGCCATATGATTGGACACGATGTCGAGAATCAGCCCCATGCCGTGCTCGCGAAGGGTCTCGACCAGGCGCAGCAGGGCAGGCTCGCCGCCCAGTTCCGGGTTGATGACCGTGGGATCAACGACATCGTAGCCGTGCATCGAGCCGGCACGGGCTTTGAGCAGCGGTGACGCGTAGACGTGGCTGATACCCAGGCTGGCGAAGTAGGGCACCAGTGGCACAGCGTCGTCGAGGGTAAAATCCTTGTGGAATTGCAGGCGCTGGGTGGCGCGCAAAGGCTGTAATGGACGGGTCATTGATCACGCTCCGTAGCCTGCAGCCGGGATCGGGAAAGCAATTCCAGTCGTCGAGCAGCATTCGGGTTATCAAGCAGAGAGGCCGCATCGCCGGGAAGACGTCTGCGCCAGTTGGGGTGACTGTCAATGGTGCCGGGCAGGTTGGCCTGCTCTTCGACACCCAGGGCGTCTTCTATCGGCAGCAAGACCAATGGCGCACGTGTATGGCCAAGGTAGCTGATGCTCGCGTCGATGATCTGGGCCGGGTCTTCAGTACCGGAGGGCATACTGTCGATGTTTTGGCTCAAGGCACGCCGCAGGCTTTCATATTCCCGTGTGCGCTCTTCGCGCCACTGCGATTCATGCTGCTCGTCAATGTGGCCGAGGCGGGCATTCCATTCGATATCCAGCTCGCTGAGCCAGCCTGCGAGGGTAGGCAGGTCGTGGGTACTGGTGGTCGCCAGCGCTTGATCCGACCAGTCGAGAATCGGCTTGAACTGACCGTTGTTTTGTTCGAACAGCAGTACGCGCATGCCAAGAATCGCCCTGGCACTGAGTTTTTCGCTCAGGCCCTCAGGTACCGTACCGAGGTCTTCACCCAGCACGATCGCCTTGTGCCGCCAGGATTCCAGACTCAGCAGGCGAAGCATGTCGTCCAGCGGGAAATTAAGGTACGCGCCTTCACTCGGAGGCGCCCCCTGCGGGATGACCCATAGGCGCTGCAAGCCCATGACATGGTCGATACGCAAGCCGCCGGCATGGGCGAAGTTGGCCCGCAGCATCTCGATGAACGCACGAAAACCGTTGCGCTTGAGGCCGTCCGGTGAAAACGCGGAAATCCCCCAGCTTTGGCCAGCACGGTTGAGAATGTCGGGTGGTGCGCCGACGGTCAGGGCTGACAGCAGCTCGTCCTGGCGGCTCCAGGCCTGGCTTCCGGCGCCATCGGCACCCACGGCCAGATCGGCAATCAGGCCGACGCGCATGCCGCTGCTGCGTGCTGCCACCTGCGCGCGCTCCAGACCACGGGCTATGAGCCATTGGGCGAACGCATGAAAGCTGATTTGCTCGCTATGGCTTTTGGCAAATTCTGCGACGGCTTCACCGCGAGGGTCCTTGAACTGTTCCGGCCATTCATGCCAGTTGTTACCGATGTTCAGTGTTTCGGACTCGGCACACAGCGCTTCGAAGCGGCAGTGATTTTCCAGCGCTTCACCACCGCTGTGGCGGAAGCTGTTGAAGTCTTCGTGCAGTGGGTGATCACCCGCACTGAAGCCCTCATAAAGCGCGTGAAGCGCTTTCCATTTGGCGTTGGCCGCAGCTGGCCAGTCGATCAGCGTCTGTGTTTCAAGACGCTTCATCTCGTCGCCGACACGCGCGTCTTCGATTGCCTGACGCCACGCACTTTCGCCGAGAATCGCACCCGGCGACGCATACAGGCTGTTGAGAAACAGCCTGCTGGAAGGTGAATAAGGGCTGTAACGGTGAGGGTCGTTGGCGAACATGGCGTGGATCGGGCTGATGCCCAACGCGTCGGCACCTCGTTCCCCGGCAGAGCGCAAGACCTTCTCCAGTGCTTCGGTGTCACCAAAACCGCCATCACCTTCACGGCGCAAGCTGTAGAGCTGAGCGGTCAGTCCCCAGCCGTGCGGCTTCGAGGTGTCGGTCGCCATTGCCATGCTGAAGCAGGTTTTCGGTGCGACCGCGATGGTCAGGTGCTGGCCGGCAATTTCCAGCTGTTGGTAGCCGGGCGGGGCAAGTGCCGGAAGCTCTGCACTGGAGGTCAGTCTGGCATCCAGTGAAGAGCCGTCTTCGAGGTGAAGCGTAAACGGCGTTTGTGGAGCAAACCATTGCGACAGGTCCAGGTTGCTTTCTACATCGACCGTCAGCAGCGGCGGGGCAGTGGTGCCGTGACTGGCCTTTTGCAGGCGCAGCAGGCTGGCATCGATAGCCTCGCCGTTTTCAGCCGGATAGCCCAGCGCCTCCAATACCTTGCGCAGCACATCAGGGCTGACGGTCTGCGGTCGAGCGTTGGCATCGACCCAGTGAACCGACAATCCTGCCTCGGTTGCAAGCCTCTCCAATTGCTCATTGTTCATCCTGTTCCTCCAGAACATCGCTTGCTTTCAGGCTGACAATGGCCGTGTAAGCATTGAGGATGCCGCGTGGGGAAAGTTCGGACGATTTTTCGGCACTGGAGAATATCTCGCGGGCACCCGTTTGCGGCGGTGCGTCGACCGCGTGCTCACTGAGATTGAGATCAATGCGCAGTTCGCTGCCATCACCCAGCGTCCAGCGCGCACTGACCGCCTTGTCACCAAGAATATCGGTCTTCAGGAAGCGTGCACCCTGCAGGCGCGGCATGATTTCCTTGTGCCGCAAGGCCAGCAACTGCGTGTAGAACTCCAGCCAGCTGCGATGATCAAGGCCTATGTCGGTGTCGAGATCGACCGCGGAAAACGCCGGGCGCGACGCTTCGAACGTCTTGATGTCATTGGGATCAGGGATGTGCTCGCGCTTTTCCGGGTCGGCAAACGCGGCGAAATCAGCGAACTCCTTGCGACGTCCTTCACGTACCGCATCGGCCAGTTCGCCGTGGTGGCTGGTGAAGAACAGAAACGGCTCGCTGGCCGCCCATTCATCGCCCATGAACATCAACGGGATCATCGGTGAAAGCAGCAACAGGGCGGTGGCGGCCTTCAATGCAGCAGGCGCGCAGAGCTGCGGGAGGCGTTCACCGAGTGCGCGGTTGCCGATCTGATCGTGGTTCTGCAGAAACAGCACAAAGGCCGACGGCGGCAGATGCGCGCTGGGCTCGCCTCGCGTGTGCCCATGACGCGTCGGTTCGCCTTGGTAGACAAACCCCTCGCTGAGCAGGCGCGCAAGCTTCTGCGTCGGCTCTTTGGCAAAGTCGGAATAGTAGGCGTCGGTTTCACCGGTCAACAGCACGTGGAGGGTGTTGTGACCGTCGTCGTCCCATTGTGCATCGAAGCCTTTTTCCAGAAGACTGGCCTGGTTGAACTCGTTCTCAAGGTTCAGCCACACGTGCCTGCCCGGTTCAATGCGCCCGCGAACCCGCTCCGCAAACTCCGGCAGGAAGGTCTTGTCGCGAATGGCGTGCACCGCGTCCATGCGCAGGCCGTCGAAGCGATACTCGAGCAGCCACATCAGGGCGTTATCGACGAAAAAGTCGCGCACCTGCGGGCGCCTGAAGTCGATCGCATCGCCCCATGGGGTGTGCAGGTCGCTGCGGAAAAACTCCTTGGCGTAACTGCCCAGGTAGTTGCCGTCCGGGCCGAAGTGGTTGTACACCACGTCCAGAATCACCATCAGGCCAAGACCGTGAGCGGTGTCGATCAGTTGCTTGAGCTGTTCAGGCGTGCCGTAGGAGGATTGCGGAGCATAATGAAGAACGCCGTCGTAGCCCCAGTTGCGATCACCGGGGAACTGCGCAAGCGGCATCAGTTCGATCGCAGTAACACCCAGTTTGGCGAGTCGCGGCAGGTGCTTTTCCACGCCAGCGTAGCCGCCCATGGCGCCCACGTGCAGTTCATAGATCACCGCTTCATGCCATGGACGTCCGTTCCATGCAGTGTTTTGCCATGAATAAGCGTCAGGGTCGACTACAAGGCTTTCAGAGTGAACGTCATCGAGCTGTGCGCGGGAGGCGGGGTCAGGAACGTCCAGTTCGTGGTCGATCCTGAAGCGGTAGCGAGTACCCGCCTTGCAGCGGGCCTCAAGGACGAACCAGCCGTCGGACTGAGGCAGCATGGCCAATGACTGGCCATCCTGCAGTTCGACATTTACGAAGGAGGCATCCGGTGCCCAGAGGGCAAACCGGGTGTGTTCAGGGTCCAACAAAACGGCGCCGTGGCGCCAGTTATCGTCTGTACGCAGGGGCATCCATTAAATCCTTAACCTAGTAGTTGCTGGAAATACTCACGTTTTTCTTCAACAGATCGCGATAGAGATCTGCGTAGGGCTCTACCGCCTGATGCCAGTTGAAGGGAGCCGCCATTGCACGGCAGCGCATGGCGTTGAGCAGTTCGGGATGAGCAAAGACCTGAAAAGTACGATCCAGGGCCTTGGTGTAGCTTTCGACTGTCGATTCGTTGAAGAGGAAACCAGTGACACCGTCTTCAATCGTATCGGCCAGGCCACCGGTATTGCGTGCGACAGGCAGAGAGCCGAAGCGTTGCGCATACATCTGGCTCAGCCCGCAAGGCTCATAGCGGGACGGCATCAGCAGGAAATCGCTGCCAGCGAACATGCGTCGCGCGTCGGTTTCGTTGAAGCCTATGCGCACGCCGATACGCCCGGGGAAGCGTGCCGCCAGTTCACGCATGGCCTCTTCTTCCTCGGGTTCACCGCGGCCGATGATTGCGATCTGCCCGCCATTGTTGACGATGTGTTCGGCGACGCCGATCGTCAGGTCCAGACCTTTCTGATACACAAGGCGTGATACCACTGCGTACAGCGGCCCGGTCGAGGCGTCCAGTTCGAACAACTCACGAACGTAGTCAGCGTTGATTTCCTTGCGCATCCATTCATTGGGCGCAAAGTGGCAGATCAGGTGTTCGTCGGTGGCCGCATCCCAACTTTCGTCGATACCGTTGGGGATACCGCTGAGCTGACCCTTGTTGGCCTTGCTTTGCAGGAAGCCTTCCAGGCCGCAACCAAACTCCGGAGTAGTGATTTCCCGAGCGTAGGTGGCGCTGACGGTCGTGATGTGGCTGGCAAAGGCCATTCCAGCCTTGATGAAAGACAGCTGGCCGTAAAACTCCATGCCTTCAGGGGTAATGGCGGAGTCCGGAATGCCCAGCTCACGGCTCGACGTCGTACTCACGGTCCCTTGATAGGCGAGGTTGTGAATAGTGAAGATGCTTGGCGTGGACTGCCCGCGCCAGCGCATGTAAGCAGGCGCCAAGCCGGCTGGCCAGTCGTGGGCATGAACCAGCTCGGGGCACCACTGGCTCTTGACTTCGCCAGCGGCGAACTCGGCAGCTGCCAGGCCCAGACGGGCGAAGCGAATATGGTTATCGGACCAGTCACGGCCGGTGCTGTCGGCATAAGGGGTGCCTTCGCGCTCGTAAAGCTCCGGGCAGATCAGCACGTAGATCACCAGGCCATCTTTCATGTCCATGCGACCCACCTTGCAAGGCGGCAGCGCTGCATGCCCGCCCAGCTGGCTGATGATATGGATCGGATTACCGCTGTTGATGACCTGCGGATAACCTGGAATCAGCACTCGCACGTCGTGCAGGTGGCGCATGGCTCGCGGCAGTGCGGCAGACACATCGCCCAGGCCACCGGTTTTCACCAGATCGGCCAGCTCGGAGGTCACGAACAACACTTTGCGTCTGTTGACTTGAGACATGGTCGACTGAGGCTGAACAGTCGACGTTGGCATTTGCAGCACAGGAACGCTCTTGGTAGAGAACACCGGCAGATGAGTCAGCTCGCCGACAGGCTGGTTAAAACTCTCTCCCTTCTGGGTTTTCACAGCGGCGCTAATCATCAATTTTCCCCTTAAAACAGTCTTGGTGCATCACTTGATTTTTATTGGCCATTTCCTATGGCCGGGTACACATACGTGCACTACGCAAGATCGATACCCGTTTGGACCATGCATAGTGACAAAGCGGTGTGATGTCGCCATTACCGGATGTCAGCCAATAGCATAGATGCTCTAATCAGCTGACCCGGCCGTTTTGGAGAAGTTTCGACTTTTTTATTTGCGAATGTCTGGAACAGGCTTCGACGCCGCACGTGATGGCACGCTGCAGGTAGCAGCCGGGCGGTCGCTGCGCTTTTTTACCGCTGTTTTCGGCGTCCGTAGGGCTCATTACCGGTCGTCGGATCGTTGGACAATCCCGTCCAGGCGTTTGGTTTTCATCACTAAATCCCGATGCTGTCAGGCCGTAATGAGCAGCAACGGTGCGTAGCGCCTTTTCCGGGTGCGTGTGGCGGTCAATCTGCGGGCACGACGAGAAAATCCTTACATCTGCGCCGGAACATTTTGAAGCAGGGCAGGATAGAATCGGGCCGCAAGCCCCGGCCTTGACGTTGGCCTGAGGCGTTTACCCTATGACTGATTTCACTGAATCACTCTGATTGAATTGACGAGGATGGAAATGGAAGCCCCCGAGGTACTGGTACTGCAAGCGAGTTACACCAATCCTGTGCACGCGGATGCAATCGGGTTCGTATTGAATGAGTATTCAATGGATGCCTTGGGGACGGGGCGGCCTCTGTCGAACGACACCCGCCAGCAATTGGCAATCGAACTCGCGAAGCGTCCGTATGCGTTCAGTGTGCTGGCATTTATCTCGGGAGAGCCGGTGGGGCTGGTCAACTGCTTCGAGGGGTTTTCAACCTTTGCCTGTCGTCCGTTGGTCAATATTCATGACGTCGCGGTGATCTCGCAATATCGAGGCCTCGGTATCAGCCAGAAAATGCTGCTCAAGGTCGAGGAGATTGCACGCCAGCGTGGCTGCTGCAAGCTGACGCTGGAGGTACTGGAAGGCAACGAGATTGCGCAGGGGGCCTACAGAAAGCTTGGTTTTGACAACTATCAGTTGAGCCCTGAAATGGGGCGCGCGATGTTCTGGCAAAAAACGCTATAGAGAGCCGATTCGCCAGGGTTCTTTTCCTGATGGCGCTGGTGCAGACGTGCGCTGCCCGGAGAGTGGAACTGGTTGCAGGGATCGACAGGAGGGCAGGTCAGGTGGGCAAGCCGAGTTATCGGGCTTGCCCTGAGGCGTTTTGAAGGATGATACAGTTACGGTCAGGCCTGAAGCATCTTGACGGGGGCGGATAACTGCGATTGCTGCAGCATCGAGCTCAAATGAGCCACTTTTTTCTGCAACTGCTCGCGCTCTTCTTTTAATGTGCGCAGTTCGTCACGACGGATAGTGACATACAGGGTTTGTGGTGCAAGTGCTGGTAGTACAGTGCCCATTGCTCACCTCGCAAATGGCGGATTCAACCTCAGAGAGGCCCGTGGCAATGACTTTCAATCCCTGACCGCCGCTGCTTACCCTCTCTATCGGCACCGATTTTGATTTCTTTTGCATGATTTTGGAACTTTTTTATTTTTAATTGTCGCGAATGTCTCTTAATCGCGACAAAATGCACCACAGGAGGGCGCTCGCGTCTTCATCTTCTCGCAAGGGAACCGACGTTCCGCCTCGCTTGACTAATCAGCATGCTCGTAACCTGTCGATGCGCTGGACGGCAAGCGAGGCACCTTTTTACGATTTAAGGAGCACCTTCATGCAACTTGGGATTATTGGACTGGGCCGCATGGGCGGCAACATTGCACGCCGTCTGATGCTGAATGGTCACACGACTGTGGTGTACGACCGTGATGAAGCATCGCGCAACGCCCTGGCCAATGACGGTTCGACTGCGGTCGCAGATCTGAAGGAACTGGTCAGCACGCTCGCCAAGCCCCGTGCTGTCTGGGTAATGCTCCCGGCAGGTGCGCCCACCGAAGACACCATTCAGACCCTCAGTGAGTTGCTTGACGCCGATGACGTGATCATCGACGGCGGTAATACTTTCTACAAGGACGATATCCGGCGCGCTCAGGAGCTCACTGAAAAGGGCCTGCATTACGTCGATGTCGGTACGTCAGGTGGCGTCTGGGGGCTTGAGCGTGGCTACTGCATGATGATCGGAGGCGAGGCCGCCGTTGTCGAGCGCCTCGATCCGCTGTTCGCGACACTGGCTCCGGGCCTTGGCTCGATCGAGCGCACTCGTGACCGCAAATCGACCGACGACCGCGCCGAACGTGGCTATATCCACTCCGGCCCTGCGGGTTCCGGGCATTTCGTGAAGATGATCCACAACGGCATCGAGTACGGAATGATGCAGGCCTTCGCCGAAGGCTTCGATCTTCTCAAACAGAAAAATTCCGAACACCTGCCGCCTGAACAGCGTTTCGACCTCAACACGGCCGACATTGCCGAAGTCTGGCGTCGTGGCAGTGTGGTGTCGTCCTGGCTGCTGGACCTGACTGCCGATGCCCTGGCTACCGACCCGCACCTGGATGCTTTCTCCGGTTCGGTTGCCGACAGCGGCGAAGGTCGCTGGACCATCGAAGCGGCCATCGAGCAGGCGGTTCCGGTTCCTGTTCTTTCCAGCGCCCTGTTTGCGCGTTTCCGTTCTCGCCAGACAAGTTCGTACGCGGACAAGATGCTGTCCGCCATGCGCTTTGGATTCGGTGGCCACAAGGAACCCAAGTAATGGGCCTGTCGCGTGGCAGTGCCGAGCAAAAAACCGAGGTAGCCCCACCCACGACCCTGTTTCTGTTCGGTGCGCATGGAGACCTGGTCAAGCGCCTGTTGATGCCGGCGCTTTACAACCTGTCACGCGACGGTCTGGTGGATGAAGGGCTGCATATCGTCGGCGTCGATCACAATGCGATCAGCGATGCCGACTTTGCGAAAAAGCTCGAGAACTTCATTCGGGATGAAGCCGCCGGCAAGGTTGCTGGCGGTGGCAAGGATCCCCTCGACCCGGCCCTGTGGAGCAAGCTGGCCGAGCGCATCAGTTATGTGCAGGGCGACTTCCTCGACGATTCCACTTATCAGGACATCGCCAGCAAGATCGAGAGCACTGGCACCGCGAATGCGGTGTTCTATCTGGCCACTGCGCCGCGGTTTTTCAGTGAGGTTGCCCAGCGGCTGGGTTCGTCAGGTTTGCTGCAGGAAACCGAAAACGGGTTTCGTCGCGTCGTGATCGAAAAGCCCTTCGGCTCCGATCTGGCCAGTGCGGTCGAGCTCAATGGCTGCCTGCTCAAGGTCATGAGCGAGAAGCAGATTTACCGGATCGATCATTATCTGGGCAAGGAGACGGTGCAGAACATTCTGGTCAGCCGTTTCTCCAATGGCCTGTTCGAGTCGTTCTGGAACAATCACTACATCGACCATGTCCAGATCACGGCTGCGGAAACCGTAGGCGTCGAAACCCGCGGCAGCTTTTACGAACACACCGGTGCCTTGCGCGACATGGTGCCCAACCACCTGTTCCAGCTGCTGGCGATGGTTGCGATGGAGCCGCCTGCCGCTTTCGGTGCCGATGCCGTTCGCGGCGAGAAGGCCAAGGTGGTCGGTGCAATCCGGCCCTGGAGCCAGGAGGAAGCCCTGGCCAATTCGGTGCGTGGCCAGTATGCGAAGGGCGTGATGGGCGACAAGCAGGTCGTCGGTTATCGCCAGGAAGATCGCGTGGAGCCGGACAGCAACACCGAGACCTACGTTGCGCTCAAGGTCATGGTCGACAACTGGCGCTGGGTGGGCGTGCCTTTCTACCTGCGCACCGGAAAGCGCATGAGCGCTCGCAGCACTGAGATCGCCATCTGCTTCAAGCCTGCTCCGTACGCGCAGTTCCGCGATACCGAAGTCGACCGGCTCAAGCCCAACTACTTGCGGATCCAGATCCAGCCCAACGAAGGCATGTGGTTCGACCTGTTTGCCAAGCGTCCTGGCCCGGAACTGAAGATGGAAGATATCGCGCTGGGCTTCGCCTACAAGGATTTCTTCGAGATGCAGCCCTCCACCGGGTACGAAACCCTCATTTATGACTGCCTGACCGGTGATCAGACGCTCTTCCAGCGGGCCGACAACATCGAGAACGGCTGGCGTGCAGTGCAGCCGTTCCTCGACGCCTGGGCCGCGCAGCCGCAAGTGCAGCTTTACGAAGCTGGCAAGGATGGTCCGCAAGCGGGCGAAGAGTTGCTGAGTCGTGATGGTCGGGAATGGAGAGAATTGAATGTCTGAACTGCCCGTACAGTTCCTGTTGTCCGACATCGACGGCACGTTACTGCGCCGTGATCACAGCCTTAGCCAAGCCAATATCGACGCCATCAAGCGCCTGCGTGATGCGGGCGTTCACTTCACGCTGGCCAGCAGTCGCCCGCCCAGGGCCATGCGCCAGGTGATCGAAGCGCTGGGTGTGGATTTGCCCACCGTGGCATTCAATGGCGGCACCATCACTCATCCCGATGGCAGCCTGTTGGTGGCTCATCGCATTGACCCGCGCGCCGTTCGCATCTGTCTGGAGTTGTTTGCCGGGCAGAACGTTGCCATCTGGGTATTTGCCGATGATCAGTGGCTGCTGCTCGATCCCGACGCCGATTACGTCGATCATGAGCTCGATGCGCTGGGCTATGACTATGTTCAGGTCGAGAGTTTCGAGCCGTATCTGGATCGCGTCGACAAGATCGTCGCGGCCAGCGGTGATTTCGAGTTGCTCAAGACCCTTGAGGCGCAGCTCAATCCGCAGATCGAAGGACTCGCGCTGGCGGCCCGCTCGCAAAAATACTACCTGGATGTCACCGCGCTGGAGGCCAACAAGGGTTCCGCTCTGGTCGCGCTGGCGGACTATCTGGGCGTCGACCTGTCGCGTACGGCGGCCATAGGCGACGGCGGTAACGACGTGGCGATGTTCCACAAGGCAGGCTTGTCGATTGCCATGGGGCAGGGCGAGCAGACAGTCAAGGGACAGGCTGATCATGTTACTGATAGCAATGAGCAGGACGGAGTGGCCAACGCCATCGAGCGTTACATCCTGAACGCCTGATCAGCTGTTTACCCACGTTAACGAATCATCATCACGACGGGCATTTCTGGATGGCTGCACTGATCGAAGACTACGCATTGCTGGGCAACTGCGAGACGGCGGCGCTGGTCGCCCGTGATGGTTCGCTGGACTGGTTGTGTTTCCCGCGCTTCGACTCGACGGCCTGTTTCGCCGCTCTATTGGGGAGTGATGAGCATGGCCGCTGGAAGATCGCGCCGACCGCCGAGGTTATCGCCGTCGAGCGCCGTTACCGCGACGGCACGCTGATTCTCGAAACCGTTTTCGAAACCCGTGACGGTCGCGCCATGCTGATCGATTTCATGCCCATGAAGACCTCCGGCCACGTGGTGCGCATGGTGGTAGGGCTGTCCGGTCGGGTCGAGTTCGCTGTAGACCTCGCCATCCGTTTCGATTACGGCAGCAGTGTGCCTTGGGTCGAGCGAAAGGATGCTCATACCCTGACGGCAGTGGCCGGGCCGGAAATGCTGGTTTTGCGCAGCCCTGTGGCACTGCATCCTCAGGATCATCACACCGCCAGCCGTTTTCACGTCGATGAAGGCGAGCGAAAGGTCTTCACGCTGGCCTATCAGGCATCCTTTGCACCCTTGCTCGAGCAGATCGATGCCGACCAGGCTATGGAAAGCACCGCTGCCTACTGGCGCGAGTTTTCTGATCGCTGCCCTGACGTCGGGCCGTGGACGGCTCAGGTAAAGCGCTCGCTGATTACGCTGAAAGCCATGACCTACGCGCCCACCGGCGGCATCGTTGCCGCCGTGACCACCTCACTGCCCGAACAGTTGGGTGGCGAGCGCAATTGGGATTACCGCTATTGCTGGCTGCGCGACGCCACCATGACCCTTCTGGCATTCATGAATCTGGGTTATTTCGAGGAAGCTCAGGCCTGGCGGGACTGGCTGTTGCGCTCGGTTGCCGGTAACCCGGAACAGATCCAGATCATGTACGGCGTAGGCGGCGAGCGGCGTTTGCAGGAGTACGAGCTGCCCTGGCTGGGTGGCTATGAGAACTCGCTGCCGGTGCGCGTCGGCAATGGTGCGGCGACGCAGGTTCAGCTGGACGTCTACGGCGAAGTGGCCGACGCCATGATCCAGGCGCTGCGCGGCGGTATGGCGCAGCACCCGCGCAGCGTGGCGATTTCCAAGGTGGTCATGCCGTATCTGGAGAAGATCTGGCACCTGCCGGATGCGGGCATCTGGGAGATACGTTCCGAGCCGCGGCACTTCACGCACTCGAAAGTCATGGCCTGGGTGGCCTTTGACCGTAACGCCACGCAGATCGCCCAGGCTGCCGAGAGCGATGAGGATCGTGCGCTGGCAGTGCACTACCGGAAAGTGGCGGACGAAATCCATGCCGATGTCTGTCGCCACGGTTTCGATGCCGAGCTTGGCAGCTTCGTACAGACCTATGGCTCGACAGAAGTGGATGCCAGTCTGCTGCAGATTGTGCTGACCGGTTTTCTTGCGCCTGAAGACCCGCGAGTTATCGGTACTGTCGCGCAGATCGAGCGTACGCTGATGCAGGATGGTCTGCTGCTGCGCTATGACAACGAGCGCAGTGTCGATGGCGTTGCCGGTCGGGAAGGGACGTTTCTGGTCTGTTCGTTCTGGCTGGCCGATGCCTACGTCTTGCTGGGCCGGGCTGATGATGCCGCGCGGCTGTTCGAACGGTTGGTGGGTCTGTGCAATGACGTTGGTCTGCTGGCCGAACAGTACGATCCGAAGGGCGGGCGCATGCTGGGCAATTTCCCGCAGGCGTTCAGCCACATCGGCATCATCAATACAGCACTTAACCTGCACCGGGCGGTATGCCCGGCGCTGGCCCGGACGTCCGGCGTGCTCGAAGAGGCCTGATCAGCTGTCGCGGCCGGCCTTGCGAAAGGTCAGGTTGATCCGTTGCTCACCCAATTGCGGATGTTCTGCCTGCTTGATGGGCAGAATGCCGTGAAAGCGCAATCTGTCCTCGCCGCCCCAGACCACCACGTCGCCATGAAACAGGGAAATGCGTTGAGTCTTGTCGCTGCGCAGCAGGCCGCCGAACTGAAAGATGGCCGGTATGCCCAGTGATACCGACACTACTGGCCAGCGATGGTCGTGTTCGTTTCGGTCCTGATGCAGGGACATCCTGGCGCCCGGGATATAGCGGTTGATCAGACAGGCGTCAGGCACGAACCCGGCATAGCCGGCTGCGAGTGCGGCGTCCTGCGCCAGGTGCATGAAGGCGTCCGGCATCGCCGGCCAGGCCTGTCCTGTTTGCGGGTCGGTTGCCGTGTATCGATAACCATGACGGTCGGTTATCCAGCCCAGTTGTCCGCAACTGCTCAGCGCTGCAGACATGCTCAGACCGCTGGGGGTCTGCATGTGCCGGAACGGCGAAAGGCCCAGCGTTTCCTCAAGGGCGGCCAACAGTTGCGGCATGGCGGTCAGCGCAAAGCCTCTGAACAGCCACGACCCAGGCCCGATCCGCTCATCGCTGCGAGGCTGGGCCGTCTGGTCTGCGAACAGGTCCAGCGTGGCGGGAGTGTCACCTTTGCGTTGCATGATCGGATCGAGCTCCGGTGAGTATCAGAGAGCCTTGCTGACCTTGACGTCGGTAATAAGGTCGTCGCTCTCGCCGTGCATTTTCTTCAAGGCGGCTTCGGCTTCCTCGGTGGACGCCGATTGCAATTGGGCAAATTCGAAGCGGCGTTCGCCATTGAGCTTATAGCTGACAGCGAATTTGGTCGTACGCGGGGCTGGATTGTTCACGGTGACTCCTTGCATCATCCCAGGCGAGAGGTCGAGCGCCGGACGATCTTGATCTTGTGAGTGAAAGGCAGTTTGCGTCCGGCGTTGGTGTCTGCCTTGCGGCCTGCAGTATCGATGGTGATGTTCCAGAAACCGGTGCTTGGCGCGGCGATCTTGGCCGGGAATCTGTCGAACGCGCCGCCATGATAGGTGTGCCGACCACCATTTTTAAAGCTGCGAAAATTCGCATCGTTCATCAGGCGAATATTGCAGGTCTGAGAGCACTCGATGACGACAAGGTCGTCCTCGTTGAGATGCTCACGCTGGTGTACGAATTTCATGACGGGCTCCGAAATCGGGGTTTTTCTGAAAAATCAAAACGATAGCATGCGACGCCCGCAATTTGACGTCGGTGAGCATTAATTTGCCGTGTTTCCGGGAAAAAATGCCTCAGCCGGGATTTAATTGCGCTGGGGCTTGTCGTAGGACCTTTATTTGGAGGCTTTGTATGAAACTGGCTGCTGTAGTAGTCCTGGCCCTGGCAATGACTGGCTGTGCCACAGTGAACGACATTGAGCATACACCCCCCACCATGAACGTGATGTCGGGCAAAAATCCTCAGGAATACGCCGATTGCTTCGCTGGCAAGATCAGCAGCAGTCGCAAGCCGCCTCTGATCGAGCCTCGGCATGACGGCCTGCGGGTCATCGTCGCGCAGAAACTCAGCAAGTCACCCGCGGCAGTAGTGGATATCGAAAGCCGCTCGGGCGGTAGTACGATCAAGGTCTACGAACGACTTTCCAACGTGCCCATTCGTTTCAGGGATGTGCAGAACGCTGCCGAAGCGTGCATTTCAGGCTGATCAGTCAGGCCGGGTCAGCTGGCCCTGTCCGCGGTGGACAGGGCGGCAGACCTGATTACTTGCAGACCACCAGCACGCTGCGGCTTTTGTAGTTGCCAACGTCCACGCCCAGCGTCTTGTCGCTTTCGGCAGGTTGCGGGGTGCCATCTGTGCCGACAATTTCATAACCTGTGCCTGCACAGGAAGCATCCGCCTTTTCGTAGCAGCTTGCCCAGGACATCGCCTCGCCGGAGCAGTCGATGCTCAAGCCCTGTTTGCCGTTTTTCAGGTAGGTATTGGAGGCGGTTGCGCAGCCGGTGAGGCCCAGCACAGCAATAATGGACAAAATTCTGATCATGTTTTTCGCTTCGAGATAAGGCCAGGGAATTAACAAATGCGAGCGTTGGACTGATAACGGGTGCCATCGTTCCGCCATGTTTTGCATCATAAACTGCCTGCCTCCCACTTGTCGCCGCTTGCCGTTGGCGAAGCCGGGCGTAAAGTCCGCAGTCGTCGAGAAACGGTGTTGAGGTCCGGCCGCGCAGGCCTTGAGGGCAGTTTGACGGTGCCTTGAGCTGCTTTTATGTAAAGGCAATATCCAGAAAGTGCGGAACTATCTGTACGAGTATTCCTCTATCATGGCATCGGACGGCCAAAGGCGGGGCATTGTAAGGTGCCTGCCTCATCATTAGACTGCGCCGTTAACACCAACAGCCCTTACCAAGGACTTTTATGATCAAGAAATGCTTGTTCCCAGCAGCCGGTTACGGTACTCGCTTCCTGCCAGCGACCAAGGCCATGCCCAAGGAAATGCTGCCGGTGGTCAACAAGCCACTGATCCAATACGGTGTTGAGGAAGCCCTCGCTGCAGGCCTGACCGAAATTTCCATCGTGACCGGTCGTGGCAAGCGCGCTCTTGAAGACCACTTCGACATCAGCTATGAGCTTGAGCACCAGATCAAGGGCACTGACAAGGAAAAGTACCTCGTTGGTATTCGCAAGCTGATCGACGAGTGCAGCTTCTCGTACACCCGTCAGACCGAAATGAAAGGTTTGGGCCATGCCATCCTGAGCGGTCGCCCACTGATCGGCAACGAAGCTTTCGCCGTGGTTCTCGCGGACGACCTGTGCGTCAACCCTGAGGGTGACGGCGTGCTGGCGCAGATGGTCAAACTGCACAAGCATTATGGCTGCTCGATCATCGCCATTCAGGAAGTCGATCCGCAGGAAACCAACAAGTACGGCGTGATCGCGGGTGAAGAGATCAAGCCGGGCCTGTTCCGCGTGACCAACATGGTTGAAAAGCCTAAGCCTGAAGATGCGCCGTCCAACTTGGCGATCATCGGCCGCTACATCCTGACTCCGGACATTTTCGAGAAAATCGAACAGACCGAGCCGGGCAAGGGTGGTGAGATTCAGATCACCGACGCCTTGATGAAGCAGGCTGCCGAAGGCAACGTACTCGCTTACAAGTTCAAGGGTGAGCGTTTTGACTGCGGTGGTGCGGAAGGCTACATCCAGGCGACCAACTTCTGCTTCGAGCATTTCTACAAAACCGGCAAAGCGCATTGATTTCTGATTGATGACGCCCGGGACAAAGCCACCTTCGGGTGGCTTTGTCATTTCTGACTGGCCGCCAAGCGGCTATGCTGTGCCTCTGCCAAGGAGATATCGATGGCCTTTGATTTTGATCTGTTTGTAATTGGCGCCGGCTCGGGCGGCGTCAGGGCGGCGCGTTTCGCTGCCGGTTTCGGCGCAAAGGTCGCTGTGGCCGAGAGCCGCTATCTGGGCGGAACCTGTGTCAACGTAGGATGCGTACCCAAAAAGCTATTGGTGTACGGGGCGCATTTTTCCGAGGATTTCGACCATGCCAAGGGCTTCGGCTGGTCGCTGGGTGAGGCCCAGTTCGATTGGGCCACGCTGATCGCCAACAAGGATCGTGAGATCAATCGCCTTAATGGCATCTATCGCAAGTTGCTGGTCGACAGCGGCGTGACGCTGCTTGAAGGGCATGCGAAATTGACCGGCCCGCAGCAGGTCGAAATCAACGGTCAGACCTACAGTGCCGAGCGCATTCTGATTGCCACCGGCGGCTGGCCCCAGGTGCCTGACGTACCAGGGCGCGAGCACGCGATCACCTCCAACGAGGCGTTCTATCTCAAAACGCTACCCAAGCGGGTCGTCGTTGTGGGTGGCGGCTACATCGCGGTGGAGTTCGCCTCGATTTTCAACGGGCTCGGCGCCGACACCACGCTGGTCTATCGCCGCGAGTTGTTCTTGCGTGGCTTTGATGGCGGTGTTCGCACCCATCTTCACGAAGAGTTGCTCAAGCGCCACATGACGATTCGCTTCAACAGCGATATCGAGCGTATCGACAAGCAGGCCGACGGCAGTCTGCTGTTGTCCATGAAAGGTGGCGGCACGCTCGAGACCGATTGCGTGTTCTACGCAACAGGGCGCCGCCCAATGCTCGACAACCTCGGTCTGGACAGTGTCGACGTCAAGCTGGACGAGCACGGCTATATCAAGGTCGATGACAATTACCAGAGCAGCGAGCCTTCTATCCTGGCCATCGGCGATGTCATCGGGGGTGTGCAGCTGACGCCGGTCGCTCTGGCTGAAGGCATGGCGGTCGCGCGCCGACTGTTCAAGCCCGAGCAGTATCGCCCGGTAGACTACAATCACATCCCGACGGCGGTTTTCAGTCTGCCGAACATCGGTACGGTCGGTCTGACCGAAGAGGATGCAATCAAGGCCGGGCACGATGTGCAGATTTTCGAGAGTCGTTTCAGGCCGATGAAGCTGACCCTGACCGATGATCAGGAGCGCACATTGATGAAGCTGGTCGTCGATGCCAAAACCGATCGTGTGCTGGGCTGCCATATGGTCGGGCCGGATGCTGGCGAAATCGTCCAGAGCCTGGCCATTGCCATCAAGGCTGGCGCGACCAAGCAGGTATTCGACGATACTATCGGGGTACACCCGACCGCGGCAGAAGAGTTCGTTACCATGCGGACGCCTGTCAAACGTTAAGTCACGCAACGCCCGGAGTTCAGGAAGAACTCCGGGGTAAGAGTTTCGAGAGGATGGATCCCGACGTGAATAGAGAGCAGCCACCGGCCAGAATGCCATTGCATTCTGCCGAGCAGGACCGCGAAGTCGCGCAGCACATTGATGCCTTGCGTGAAAGCGAGCGTCAGTTCAGGGCATTGGCTGACAACATGAGTCAACTGGCCTGGACTGCCAGCCCCCGCGGGCAAATCCATTGGTACAACGAGCGTTGGCATGCGTACACCGGCGCTTCGCTCGAGGCCATGACTGCCCTGGGGTGGCGCTCGGTTCTGCACCCCGAACATCGCGAGCGCGTGATGGCGCGTCTGCAATACTGCTTTTCCACTGGCTCGATCTGGGAAGATACATTTCCGATACGTGGCAAGGGCGGCGCTTTCAACTGGTTCCTTTCGCGTGCGCTGCCGCTGCGCGACGCAAGGGGGCACATTACCCACTGGCTGGGTACTCACACCGACATCACCGCTCAGGTCAATGCAGAAGAGGCGTTGCGCGAACTCAACGAAAGTCTGGAGTTGCGCGTCGCCGAGCGCACGCGTGAGCTGGAAGCTGCAAATGAGCTGTTGCAGGCTGAAATTGCCGAGCGGGCGATGGCTGAAGAGGTCTTGCGCCATGCGCAGAAGATGGATGCTATCGGTCAGTTGACTGGTGGTATCGCCCATGACTTCAACAATGTACTTTCCGGCGTGATTGGCGCACTGGACATGATCAGGCTGCGTGTGGCTGCCGGGCGTGTCAGTGAGGTCGATCGCTACCTGGATGCCGCAGCGAGTTCTGCAAACCGTGCTGCTGCACTGACCCGCAGGCTGCTGACATTTGCCCGTCGGCAGTCGCTTAACGTCACCGTGGTGGATGTCAATTGCATGGTCCGCTCCATGGAAGAGTTGTTGCGGGGGACGGTCGGCGCTCATGCGCACCTGGAGATCGAGCTGGAGGAGGGGCTGAGCGCGGTGCGCACCGATGAGCATCAGTTGGAAAATGCCTTGTTGAATCTGGTCATCAACGCGCGCGATGCCGTACCTGTCGGAGGGAGGTTGTGCGTGCGCAGCCGCGCGTTAACGCTGGAGACGCAAAAAGACGGTCTGCTGCCTGGCGACTACGTACAGCTTAGTGTTGAAGATAACGGCTGTGGCATTGCTCGGGATGTTATCGATCAGGTGTTCGATCCGTTTTTCACCACCAAACCGGTAGGCCAGGGAACCGGCCTGGGTTTGTCGATGGTCTACGGCTTTACCCGGCAAGCCGGCGGACACGTGCATATAGAAAGCGCCGAAGGTCAGGGCACCCGGGTTGATTTGCATCTGCCATGCGGCGAGATAGCGCTGGCCTGAAGCTTGCTGATCAGGCTTTGTCTGATGGTTTCTTTCTGGTGGCTTTGGGTTTGTCCGGCTGATCGAGCCTTGTCTGCAGGTTCTCCAGTGCCGCTTCCTTCTTGGTCAGCAGCAGTTCCAGCATGCGGCTCTGTTGCTGCGCATCGGTCATGCCTTGTTTAAGTGCGGTGTTTTCGTCCTGCGCGCTGCGTAACCTTTCTTCCAGCAGCGCGCATTGGGTGCGGGTGTGGTGCTGTTGTTCGGCGAAGGCGGCATTCTGCGTGTTGGCCTGCTTCAGCTGGTCGGTCTGGCTGTGCAGTTCGCGCAGGGTGTTGCGATTTTCAGCCAGCAACCTTTCGTTATCTCGATTGAGCTGTGTAATGTTTTCCTGGTGCATGGCAAGGCCTTGCTGTGCCTGTCGCAGTTCCATTTGCAGCTGCTGAACCTGGGTTTCGTGGCGTCGCTGCTCCTGCTCGCGTTGCTCCCTGATCGAGTTGCGATAGTGCTCCAGTGTCTCGCGGGCGTGCTGGTGTTTTTCTTCAAGCGAATGGATCTGCCCGTCCTTGTCGCGCAGGCGTGCCTCCAGGTCCTGATTGGCCTGAAGCAACCGGGCGTGTTCTGTCTGCACATCCTGCAGTGTGCCTTGCGTGTGGAGCAGGGCGGCGGCCTGCTGTTCCAGAGCCTGTTCACGCTGCTGTGCGTGTTTTTCCAGCTGGCTGATCTGCTCTTGAGTGCCCGCAAGTTGCCGCTGCAGGGTGTCGCGCTCGGCCTGATATTCATCGCGCGCCTGATCAATACGCTCTTGCGCCTGTTCCTGAAGCCTTTGGGCGAGATGCGCGACCAGATCGCTCAATTCCTCATTGATATCCGGCGCTGGGGCTTGCGTGGATTCAAGCTCCTTCAGATAGCGGTGGATAGTGGTTTTCGAGCCGGTATTGCCCATTTCGATACGTACCGCGTCGATGCTGGGGTTTTCGCCTCGGGACAGCAGGGACGCTCTCGCTTTCTGCACTAACGCCTTGTTTACACCGCCACGGGCCATGCTGTCTCCTACGATTTCATACTGTGGTATGTACTCTGTAATTACATACTATATGTTTTGAAATAATTAGCCATTTTTTGAATTAATTAACACGGGATATTGGCGTATTATCCCGTGTCAGGCGTCTTCAGCTCCCTTTACGGCGCCCTTACCGGTACACCCGAGCAGGTTTGAGCCATGAATGACGTTGATCGCTACATCGAGGCGGCGACCCGCGACAACACGCGCCGCAGCTATCGGGCTGCCATCGAGCATTTCGAGGTGACATGGGGCGGGTTTCTGCCGGCGACCAGCGAAAGCGTGGCGCGTTACCTGGCCAGCCATGCCGGGACGCTGTCGGTGAACACCTTGAAGCTGCGTTTGTCAGCGCTGGCTCAGTGGCACGTCAGCCAGGGTTTTGTCGATCCGACCAAGGCACCGATGGTGCGCAAGGTCATCAAGGGCATTCGTGCGCTGCACCCCGCACAGGAAAAGCAGGCCGAGCCCTTGCAGTTGCAGGATCTGGAAAAAGTCATCGCCTGGCTGGAGATCGAAATACGCGAAGCAAGCGCACAACACGATCAGCCACGGCTGTTGCGCGGCCGACGCGATTCGGCGCTGATCCTGCTGGGGTTCTGGCGCGGGTTTCGTAGTGACGAGCTATGCCGCCTGCAAGTACAGGACGTCAAGGCCATCGCCAACTCGGGAATCAGCCTGTATTTGCCGCGGAGCAAAGGCGATCGAGAAAATCTGGGCCGCACCTATCAGACCCCGGCCTTGCAGCGGCTTTGCCCGGTTCAGGCCTATATAGAGTGGATCAACTGTACCGCGCTGGTACGCGGTCCGGTCTTTCGGGCAGTGGACCGCTGGGGTAACCTTAAAGAGGAGGAGTTGCACGCCAACAGCATCATCCCGTTGCTGCGTCAGGCGCTCCAGCGTGCAGGCATCGCCGCCGAGCGCTACACCAGCCACTCGTTGCGTCGCGGTTTTGCAAGCTGGGCGCACAGCAACGGCTGGGACCTCAAGTCACTGATGTCCTATGTAGGCTGGAGGGACATCAAGTCGGCGATGCGCTACATTGATGCCGCTCCGTTCCTGAGCCCATCGGAGGCGGGGAGCGGTCCGAAGGTTTCTTCTATCGATAAGCTGCCTTCATAGTGAAAAGCAATCAGTGACATCAGGTTTGCCAATGAGCGATTGTCATCGATCATGCGTAAGCTTCACTCCATCGAATTCACAACCCATCCAACCCATCAGGAGATATACCGATGCCTATCATCAACAGCCAAGTAAAACCGTTCAAGGCTACCGCGTTCAAGAACGGCGCTTTCGTTGACGTCTCGGACGCTGACTTCAAAGGCAAGTGGTCTGTCGTATTCTTCTACCCGGCCGACTTCACCTTCGTATGCCCGACCGAGCTGGAAGACCTGGCTGACAACTACGAAGAGTTCAAGAAGCTGGGCGTTGAAATCTACAGCGTTTCGACCGACACCCACTTCGCCCACGCTGCATGGCACAACACTTCGCCAGCAATCGGCAAGATCCAGTACACCATGATCGGTGACCCGACCCTGACCATCTCCCGCAACTTCGACGTGCTGATCGAAGAAGCCGGTCTGGCGGATCGCGGTACTTTCGTGATCAACCCTGAAGGTCAGATCAAAATCGTCGAACTGAACGACGGTGGCGTTGGTCGTGACGCTTCCGAGCTGCTGCGCAAGATCAAGGCTGCTCAGTACGTTGCCGCTCACCCGGGCGAAGTCTGCCCAGCCAAGTGGAAAGAAGGCGAAGCTACTCTGGCTCCGTCCCTGGACCTGGTTGGCAAGATCTGAGTCGCATGAATCGGCTGGGGGCGTTGAGCTCTTGAGCAAGTAAACCGCATCGCCCCAAAAAACGCCCGGGCGGTAATCGCCTGGGCGTTGTTATTTCTACCCTTTGTAAACAGGAAGCCGCCACATGTTGGACGCCAATCTTAAAGCCCAGTTGAAATCCTATCTGGAGCGGGTTACTCGCCCCATCGAGATCGTCGCGTCCCTTGATGACGGCGCGAAGTCTCAGGAAATGCTTGCACTGCTCAATGATGTGATCAGTGTTTCCAAGGACGTCACCCTGAATGACAGCGGCACCGACGCACGTACGCCGTCGTTCTCGCTGAGCAGCCCTGGCCACGATATCAGCCTGCGTTTTGCCGGTATCCCCATGGGTCACGAATTCACCTCGCTGGTCCTGGCGCTGCTGCAAGTCGGCGGCTATCCACCCAAGGTCAGTGCGGAAACCATCGAACAGGTTCGCGCACTTCAGGGCGAATTCCATTTCGAAACCTATTTCTCGCAGTCCTGCCAGAACTGTCCGGACGTCGTCCAGGCCCTGAACCTCATGGCAGTGCTGAACCCTGGTATCAAGCACGTCGCTATCGACGGTGCACTGTTCCAGGAAGAAGTCACCGATCGCAAGATCATGTCGGTGCCCAGCATCTATCTGAACGGTGAGTTGTTCGGTCAGGGCCGCATGGGCCTGGAAGAGATTCTGGCCAAGATCGACACCGGCGCCGGTGCGCGTCAGGCGGAAAAACTCAACGCCAAGAAGGCTTTCGATGTGCTGGTCGTCGGCGGTGGCCCGGCTGGCTCGGCCGCGGCAGTCTATGCTGCGCGTAAAGGCATCCGCACCGGTGTTGCTGCCGAGCGTTTCGGCGGTCAGGTGCTCGACACCATGGCCATCGAGAACTTCATCTCGGTACAACATACCGAGGGGCCGAAGCTGGCCGTGGCGCTTGAAGAGCACGTCAAGCAGTACGAAGTCGACATCATGAACCTGCAGCGTGCCGACAAGCTGATTCCTGGCGCAGCCGGCGAGTTGCACGAAGTGAAGTTTGCCAGCGGTGCCAGCCTCAAGGCCAAGACGCTGATCCTTGCCACTGGCGCACGCTGGAGGGAGATGAACGTGCCGGGTGAGCAGCAGTACCGTAACAAGGGTGTGGCTTATTGCCCGCACTGTGACGGTCCTTTGTTCAAAGGCAAGCGCGTCGCTGTCATCGGTGGCGGTAACTCGGGTGTCGAGGCTGCAATCGACCTCGCAGGTATCGTGTCTCACGTGACTCTACTGGAGTTCGACGTGCAATTGCGTGCCGACGCGGTGCTGCAGCGCAAATTGCACAGTCTGCCGAACGTGACCGTGATCACCAGTGCGCAAACCACTGAAGTGACAGGTGATGAGCAGAAGGTCAACGGCCTGCGCTACAAGAACCGCACCACAGGCGAAGAGATCAACGTACCGCTCGAAGGTATCTTCGTGCAGATCGGCCTGCTGCCCAACAGTGAGTGGCTCAAAGGTGCCATCGAGTTGTCGCCGCGCGGTGAGATCGTGGTCGATCCTCGCGGTGAAACCTCGGTGCCAGGCATCTTCGCTGCTGGTGACGTGACGGTTGCACCGTACAAGCAGATCATCATCGCCCTGGGCGAAGGTGCCAAGGCCTCCCTGAGCGCCTTCGACCACCTGATCCGTACCTCCGCCCCTGCCTGATCGGAGAGCGGTAAACGAAAAGCCCCGTGAGCGATCACGGGGCTTTTTGCTTTCTACGCGGATCGCCCCTTGCCGAAGCGATCACCGGCAGTCTCAGAGCGGCGTTGGCTGGATGATCTCTACCCAGTAGCCGTCCGGGTCCTTGATAAAGGCCAGGCTGTTCATGCGGCCATCGGACAAGCGCTTCTGAAAGTCGACGCCCAGGCTTTCAAAACGCTCGCAGGCGACTTTCACATCCGGCACCGACACGCAGATATGGCCAAAGCCGCGCGGGTCGCTGTTGCCGTTATGGTAAGACGCTGTGGCATCGCTTTCGGTACCGTGGTTATGGGTCAGCTCCAGAATGCCGGGGATCGACTTCATCCATTCGTTGCGGGCGGCGTCGTCTTCCGGGATCTGTGCCTTGTCGACCAGCGCCAGGAAGTACAGGCTGAATTCGGCTTCCGGGAAGTCACGCTTCTCGACCAGGCTGAAGCCCAGTACGCGGGTATAGAAATCAAGCGATTTGGTAATGTCCTTGACGCGCAGCATGGTGTGATTGAACACAAACTGCCGGGTGGCCGCTTCAGGATCGGCTGTGACGCCCGGTAATGTGTTGAGTTCGTGCAAGCTCATCAATGTGTCTCCAACAGAATGTACAAATAATGCCAAATGATACGGGGCAGGGCGCGCAGTGCCAAACCCGGCTCGGATAACGTCGCGTCGGCCTTGCTCGATGCCGACAACAGGCTCAGAATTTCGGGTCATCCGTTCTGGCGACCCGATCATGATCCTTTCGCACTACCGACGCTCCGTGCCAAGCCTTTGCCTGTTCCTGCTGTTGGGCACTGCACAGGTGCATGCCGCCGATGCAATGATCGTCTGGCCCGCAGGCTGGGAGGTCGAGTCGATACCGACCGAGTCGGGCGAGCCCGTTCAACCTTCCGTGCAAGTCAGACAGCGCGCGGTGAAAAACGATCAAAGTGGAAATCCGCTGATGGTCATGGAACTCACCCAGACGCGCCTGACGCCAGGGCATGAAGTCAATGTCCAGGGCGTTCTGCTGGAAATGCGCAAGTCGATTCAGGTCAATTTTGCCCGGAGCGGACTGCAGAGCGCTTGCACGCATGTCCGTGAAAGTCGACTCAGCGTCGTGCCCGCACTCGAAACCACCTGCACCATTACTCAGAATGGTGTGCACGTGCTGACCCAGACACTGGTCGCGGCCGCCAGCAAGGAGCTGGCCTGGTCGTTGTCCTATGCGGGATCGGCAGACGGCTATGCGAACAACAAGGATGAGGCACTGCGTATTCGCGAGAGTCTGCGCCTGGACGATACGCAGTGACCTCTGCCTTTTCGCAGGCAAAAAGAAGCCCGCCGAGGCGGGCATGGGGCGCTATTCCTTTAGCGGTCTTCATCATCCGAGAGTGCATGTGAAAAAAGTGTGAAGCTCCGCTGTGCTGCGAATGTGGTGCTCTTCGACGCGCCGAATCATTGAGAAACAAATAAGGATGTATCTCATTACACCGCCAAACTGAATAATTACTCTACACACTTCAGGGACTGTTCAGGTTTGTAACTGTGTGCTGAATCGCATAATCCAGATTTATTGGCGTCATTATTCTCGCGGTATTTTCCCGGTGCCCTGAAGTATATGTACCGGGCAGTTCACTCAATCATGTATATGAATTCCCGGTGTCCAACGAAAGGAACTGTGTGTGCGTCCGGGCAAAAAGCTGCAGTGCGCAGGTGATCATATGCAGCGGCGCAGACAAAAAAGCCCTGCACGTGCAGGGCTTCAAGTGACAACTTGCAATCAGGCACGAAGCCATGAATCAACAGTGTCTACACCGTATTGCTCTTTCCACGCCTTGAGGCCGCGATGGTTGCCGCCCTTGGTTTCAATCAGCTCACCCGTGTGCGGATTCTGGTAAACCTTGACCACACGTGCGCGGCGACGCTTTGGACCTGCGGGTGCGACCAGTGAGGTAGCGCTTGCAGGGTCAAGGATTGCAATGATGTCACGCAGGCTTTTGCCGTAGGTGCCCATCAGGTCCTGGAGCTTTTGCTCGAATTCGATCTCCTTTTTCAATCCGGCGTCATTCTTCAACGATTCCAGCTGTGCAAGCTGTTCCTGAAGGGCTTTCTCTGCTGCTCGAAACTCGGCAAGTCTGGACAATTAATATACTCCAACAATGTAATGGCTGTTGTCAGCCCTATAAAGCGATGAGACAAAACTGATGACCGATTCGCTCACTCGAGGGTGCCCGATACCTGCGGTTTCTATGCTGAAACTTGGCCTTCGCGGCTTGTCATTGCGCAGATAGAGGGTATTTATAACTCAGTCGCCCGCAAATGATGCACTTTTTTTTTCAGTTAGAAAATAGCCTTTTTCAAATTCGTTAAATGAAGCGGGGAGACGATGTTGGATATAGGGGATGATGTCCGTGTTGTACGCGGAGGGGCAGTGTAAGTTATTTCCGATATTAGCCACGGATGGAAAACGTGTCATGAGAGAGTGGGTAGCTTAAAAAGAGAAATATCCGACAGGCAATAGGACTATCGGATGAGGAAATGGCAGAGCAGTGCGAACGCCGCGGACTGAAAGGCGTGTAGACCATGCAAAGATAGCCTTTGGCCTGTCTCGGCGTTGCGTTTCTGACCCTACAGTCCCTGTTGCAGCACAGGGTCATCCGGGTTCTGCTGTTCGAGCTCGGCCAGCAGAATCTGCACGTTCTGCAGCTGACCGTTCTCTTTCCAGTACTGGATCAGCAGCACTCTGGCCTTGCGATTGGCGGGCTGGTTTTGAACGATCTGAGTCAACTGCCGCTGTGCCGCTTCAAGCTCGTTCAACGAGTGCAGGGCAACCGCCAGGTCATAGCGATAGTCGTTGTTATCGGGCGCCAGTTCCGTGGCCTTGGCCAGGCTGAGCACGGCGAATTCAGCCTGGCCGTGGTTCAGCAGCCACATGCCGAGGGCATGCTGGAGCAGGGACGAGCCAGGGTTATGCTCGAGCAGTTGCGCGAAAAGGCTGCGCGCCTGCTCGGCCTGGCCCTTGCGGTCCAGTAATTCGATATGCGCCAGCGCTGCTTCGATATTGCCCGGGTCCAGCGCGGTGGCGCGCTGTAGCGCCGCGAGCGCGGGTTCCAGGTCGCCGGTCTGCAGATACAGCCTGGCCAGTTGCAGCTGGTTTTGTGCGCTTTGCGGCTGGCTCTTGAGTGACTCCTGAAACGCCTCGGCACTTTGCTGCAGAACGGCAAAGTACAGGCCCAGCTCATCAGGTGAGAGGCCAAGCAGGGCGCTGGTGGCGCGAAACCTGACGGATTGTTCGGCGTCATCCAGCAGGGGGCCGAGCAACAGACTGCGCTGACTGTTGGAGACCAGCCTGACACTGACATCGATGGCCGCTTCGCGCACTTGCGCGGACGGGTTACTCAAGGCCGCATCAAGCAACTTGAGGGCCTGGGGGCTGGGATAGTCGCTCAGTTCGGCGAGCAGGCTGATGCGTTGCGTGTCAGACAGGTCAGTCCGTCCCAGTTGTTGATACAGCACGCGCGCGGCACCCGGTTTACCGTCGTGTGCCTGTTCCAGCGCCTGGGCATAGGTATGACTCAACCTGGCGGGCGCGGTCTGGACGGGCGTGCGCCACCACCAGAAAACCAGCGAAAGCATCAGCAGCGCTGCAGCCGCTGCGCCGATCAGCCAGCGACGTCGAGAAGTGGGTTGAGGCGATAACCCCATGGTAGAAAGTCTGGGCATATCGATTTCCAATGCTTGACGGGTTGCAGCTTCGGGGAGTGGCTGGCAGCTGTCAAACGGCAATCATGATGCAGCCGGATTTCAGGCAAAAAAAGCCCCGCGGCCTGATCGGGCGCGGGGGTTTTTTTACCGGTTTTTCAGGTTCAGGCCTGAGGTTGCCAGCCGCCACCCAGTGCCTTGTAAATGGCCACGATGCCACGGTACAGCTCGATTTCTGCCTGCGCCTGAGCATCCTCGGCTGCCAGACGTTCGCGCTCGGCATCCAGCAGGACCAGGAAGTCCGCCGTGCCTTCTCGATATTGCACCGAGGCCAGCCTGGCCGCCGAGCGACTCGCATCGCTCTGGCGCATCAGCGAGACCAGCCGCTGCTGGCGTTTGTCGTAATCGCTGAACGCGTTCTCCGACTCCTCCAGAGCAAGCAGTACCTGCTGCTCGTAGTTGGCCAGTGCGCCCTCGGCGTCGGCGTCGGCACTGCGAATCTGCGCCCGGACACTGCCCAGATCGAAGGCCGCCCAGGTGATGCTCGGCCCCAGCGACCAGGCTCTGGCCGCTGACGAACCGATCTGCGAGCCGCGCCCAGCGGTAAAGCCCAGAAAACCGCTCAGACTGACCCTCGGGAACAGGTCGGCAGTCGCGACGCCGATACGTGCGGTCGAGGCAGCGAGTTGTCGCTCGGCTGCACGGATGTCCGGCCGATTGCGCAGCACTTGCGTCGGGTCGCCGATCGGCAAGGCCTTGGCGATGGCAGGCAGCTTGCTCGGGCTCAAGTCGACGCTGAGGTTTTCCGGGCGCTCGCCCAGTAACGTGGCGATACGATTGCGTTGGCGAGCCTGCTCGGCCTGCAACTGTGGAACGGTGGCCTCGACGGCAGCCAGTCGTGCCTCTGCACGTACCACATCCAGCTCGTTGCCCACGCCCGCATCACGCAATTGCGTAGTCACGTCCTGAGAACTCTGCTGGTTTTTCAGGTTGTCGCGGGCAATGGCTTCACGCAGCTGTGCGCCGCGCAGTTGACCGTAGGCGTCGACCACCTCGGCAATCAGCGTGACCTGAAGCTGATAGAGGTTGGCCTCTGCAGCATCCTGATCGGCATCGCTGGCTTCCAGTTGGCGCTGAATACGCCCGAACAGGTCCACTTCCCACGCCATGTCCAGGCCCAGGTCGTAGCGCTCGCTGTTGACCCGGCGCTCGGTGATGCCGGGTTGCTGACCCTTGCCGATGTCACTGCTGGCGCGACTGGTCACCACGGGCATCACATCGTTGGCGACGTCATCGCGTATGGCCCGCGCCGACTTGAGGCGGGCGAAGGCGACGCGCAGATCGCGGTTGCCGTCCAGTGACCTGGCCACCAGTTTATTGAGGGTCGGATCCTCGAACTGCTGCCACCACACCCTGTCCACTTTGCTGCGGTCATAGTTGCCCTGGGCGGCGGACGCCAGTTTGGCTGGCGCCGTGACCGGTGCCTGGTAGTCCGGGCCCACGGCGCAGGCCGCCAGCGCCATGACCAGCAGGCTCGGGATGAAGACTTTGTAGGCGCTCATCAATGCATCTCCGCAGGCAGGTTTTGCTGGCTGTTTGCTCTGGCGGCCTTGCGGGCCTCCTGGCGTTCGACGTAATTACGGATAAGCACGTAGAACACCGGCGTCAGCAGCAGGCCGAAGAAAGTGACCCCCAGCATCCCGGAGAACACCGCGACACCCATGGCATGGCGCATCTCGGCACCCGCGCCGCTGGACAGCACCAGCGGCACGACCCCCATGATGAAGGCGAACGAGGTCATCAGGATCGGACGCAGACGCAGGCGGCATGCTTCCAGTACCGCATCCAGCGGGCTCATCCCTTCGGCCTGTTTGTCCTTGGCGAACTCGACGATCAGAATCGCGTTCTTGCACGCCAGGCCTACCAGTACGATCAGGCCGATCTGCGTGAAGATATTGTTGTCGCTGCCGGCGATCATCACCCCGGCAATCGCCGAGAGCAGGGTCATCGGTACGATCAGGATCACCGCCAGCGGCAGGCTCCAGCTTTCGTATTGAGCCGCCAGTACCAGAAACGCCAGCAACACACAGAGCGGGAACACGAACAGCGCGGTATTGCCCGAAAGGATCTGCTGATAGGTCAGGTCGGTCCATTCGTAGATCATGCCGGTGGGCAGTTCCTCGCGAAGCAGTTTCTCGACCGCCGCCTGAGCCTGGCCAGAGCTGTAGCCTGGTGCTGCTGCACCGTTGATTTCAGCAGTGATGAAGCCGTTGTAGTGCATGACGCGGTCGGGGCCGGCGGTGTCGCTGACCTTGACGAAGGTCGCCAGCGGGATCATCTCGCCCAGGTTATTGCGCACCTTGAGCTGGCCGATCTGGTCGGCATCCTGGCGGAACTGCTGCTCAGCCTGGACATTGACCTGATAAGTGCGGCCGAACCGGTTGAAGTCGTTGGCATACAACGACCCCAGATACACCTGCAGCGTGTCGAAAATATCGCTGACTGCCACGCCGTGGGTCTTGGCCTTCTCGCGGTCAATCGCGGCATCGACTTGCGGTACGTTCACCGTGTAGCTGGTAAACAGCCCGGCCAGTTCCGGCACGCTGCGGCTTTTGGCGATGATGTTCTGGGTTTCCTTGTACAGCTCGTCATAGCCCAGGTTGCCACGGTCCTCGATCTGCAGACGGAAGCCGCCGATGGTGCCCAGGCCTTGTACCGGTGGTGGCGGGAAGATCGCCATGTAGGCTTCCTGAATCGAGGCGAACTGACCGTTCAGCGCGCCGGCAATCGCGTTGGCCGAGAGGCTCGGGTCCTTGCGCTCGTCGAACGGCTTGAGGGTCACGAACACCACGCCGTTATTCGGGCTGTTGGTGAAGCCGTTGATCGACAGACCCGGGAAGGCAATGGCGTCCTGCACGCCAGGCTGCTTGAGGGCCAGCTCCGACATGCGTTTGATGACATCCTCGGTGCGGTCCAGGCTCGCGGCGTCCGGCAACTGGGCAAATGCGACCAGGTATTGCTTGTCCTGGCTCGGGACGAAACCGGTCGGTGTGCTGGCAAAGCCCATCCAGGTCAAAACCATCAGGCCCGCGTAAACCAGCAAGGCAATGCCGCTGCTGCGAATGACCCTGGCAACGGTGCCGACATAGCCGTGGCTGGCTTTCTCGAAAAAGCGGTTGAACGGGCGGAACAGCCAGCTGCCGAGCATTCTGTCGAGGAAGCGCGAGAAGCGATCCTTGGGCGCGTCATGACCTTTGAGCAATACCGCCGCCAGTGCAGGCGACAGAGTCAGCGAGTTGAAGGCGGAAATGACCGTCGAAATGGCGATGGTCAGCGCGAACTGCTTATAGAACTGACCGCTGAGTCCGGAGATGAATGCCGCAGGCACGAACACGGCGCACAGCACCAGCGCCGTCGCGATGATCGGCCCTGTTACTTCAGCCATGGCCTTGTGCGTGGCAGCGACCGGTTCCAGGCCCAGCTCGATGTTCCGTTCGACGTTCTCCACTACCACGATGGCATCGTCGACCACGATACCGATCGCCAGTACCAAACCGAACAAGGACAGCGCGTTCAGCGAGAAACCGAACATGTGCATGACCGCAAAGGTGCCGATCAGCGAGACCGGTACGGCCACCAGCGGAATGATCGATGCGCGCCAGGTCTGCAGGAACAGGATCACCACCAGCACGACCAGTATCAGTGCTTCGAACAGCGTGTGAATCACCGCCTCGATGGAACCGCGGACGAAGATCGTCGGGTCATAGACGATGCTGTAGTCCATGCCTTCCGGGAAGCTTTGCTTGAGCTCGGCCATTCGTGCCCGTACATCGTTGGAGATGTCGATGGCGTTGGAGCCGGGACGCTGGAAGATCGGGATCGCTACCGCAGGCTGATTATTCAGCAACGAGCGCAGCGCATACTGGCTGGAGCCCAGTTCGATGCGTGCAATGTCCTTGAGGCGAGTGATTTCGCCATCGGCACCGGCGCGCACGACCACGTTTTCGAACTCCTCCTCACTGACCAGGCGGCCCTGGGTGTTGATCGACATCTGAAAGCTGGTGGCATTCGGCGAGGGCGGGGAGCCCAGCTGACCAGCGGCTACCTGACGGTTCTGTTCGCGAATCGCATTGACCACATCAGTGGCGGTCAGGTTGCGTGAGGCGGTCTTGTTCGGGTCGAGCCAGACCCGCAGCGAATAATCGCCCATGCCGAACAGCTGCACATCACCGACGCCGCCCAGTCGCGCCAGCTCATCCTTGATGTTGAGCACGGCGTAGTTGGACAGGTACAGCATGTCGTAGCGTTTGTCCGGCGAGGTCAGGTGCACAACCATGGTCAGGTCGGGGGAGGCCTTGTCCACGGTGATGCCGATGCGTGTCACTTCTTCAGGCAGCTTCGGCTCGCTGCGGGTCACGCGGTTCTGCACCTGCACCTGCGCATTGTCCAGGTCAGTACCCAGTGCAAAGGTGATGGTGAGGGTCAGCTTGCCATCGGCAGTGGCCTGCGAAGACATATAGAGCATGCCTTCGACACCGGTAATTGCCTGTTCCAGTGGCGAGGCCACGGTTTCGCCGATCACCTTGGGGTTGGCGCCGGGGAAGTTGGCGCGTACCACCACGGTTGGCGGCACGACTTCCGGGTATTCACTGATCGGCAGCTGGAACAGCGAGATGGCACCGGCGATCAGGATCAGCAGCGACAACACTGCGGCGAAGATCGGCCGTGAAATAAAGAATTTGGAGAAGTTCATCGGACGAGTCCCTTAGCCGCGCGGCGCGGCAGCGCTGGCGATTTTGACGGCCGCTTTGGGCGCCACTTGTGGCAGGTTGCTGGCTTCAAGGGCCTGGCGTTGTTTGAGCAGTGCGGCGAGGGTGTCGGCGCTGGCCATCGGAGTGACTTCAGGGTCTACAGGCTGGCCGGGACGTACGCGCTGCAAGCCTTTGACGACGATGGTGTCATCCTTGCCCAGGCCATTGCGCACAATGCGCAGGCCTTCGATTTTCGGCCCCAGCTCGACAGCCCGGTAGGCAGGCTTGTTGTCCTTGTCCATGACCAGCACAAACTTCTTGCCCAGGTCGGTGCCCACTGCTTCGTCATTGATCAGCACGGCCGAGTAAGTGCCGCTGCCCACCAGTTTCAGGCGCGCATACAGGCCGGGAGTGAACGCACCGTCGGCGTTATCGAACACGGCGCGGCCACGAATGGTGCCGGTCCTCGGGTTGACCTGATTGTCGACAAAGTTCATCTGGCCCAGATGCGGGTTGCCGGGTTCGTTGGACAGCCCCAGATACACCGGCGTGCTCTGACCGCGCTGGCCTTTGCGGGCCAGTTCGGTGTACTTGAGGAACACGCGCTCGTCTGCGTCGAAGTAGGCGTAGACCTTGTCGGTGGAAACCACGCTGGTCAGGGCAGTGACATCGGCGGTGACAATGTTGCCGGCGGTGATTTCGGCACGACTTACGCGGCCTGAAATCGGTGCGGTGACACGGGTGAAACTGAGGTTCAGTCTAGCCAGGTCCAGTTGCGCCTGAATGGCCGCGACACCGGCCTTGGCTTCCTGCGCCGAGGTGGTACGCGATTCGGCCAGCTCGGCGGAAATCGCATTGTTGCTGCGCAGACGCTCGCCACGCTGGGCTTCGCTGTCACTGCGCGAAGCGACTGCGCGGGCCTGTTGCAACTGGGCTTCGAGACGGCGGACTTCCGACTGGAAAGGGCGAGGGTCGATCTGGAACAGCAGGTCACCTTTCTTGACCAGCGAGCCGTCGGTGAAGGCTACCTGGTCGATCTGACCGGAGACCCTTGGGCGAACTTCGACCGTTTCAGGTGCTTCGAGACGACCGGTAAATTCATCCCACTCGTTGACTGGCTGTTCCAGTACCTTGGCCACACTGACTTTGGCTGCGCCAGGCGCACTGGTGGCTTCCGGCGCACGGCCGCAGGCACTGATGACGATCAAGGCGAGGGCGGTGAGAGGGTAGCGCAGATGGCTGATTGTCTGGTGCATGGGAAGTTCCGCCAATAGTGAAGAATGGGGCGGATTCTGTTGCGCACGGGGTGTTATTAACGAATCGAATAAACCGAAGGTTACTATCACTGGCAATGATGAGTACCCATAGGTCTTCGAAAACCTGCAGTCGGGTGACCCGCAGGGTGGATGGCGGTCAGGCATTCGGGGCTGAGAATGCTCACCTTATGGTGAGCCAAAAAAGCTCATGTCATATTGCTATCTCTTCGATCAATCTTTGCAATCGCCGCGGCTATCAAGTTCGCCAGCGACCAGTCGATCCTTGGTTATTGCGATAAATCCCGAGGAAAAGTTTGATGAAGTCGACATGGCTGGACAATTTGAAGGTCAGCAAAAAGCTGAGTGTAGGCTTCGGTCTGATACTGCTGGGTGTGATGACGGTCACCGCGATCGGTTACCTCAGCACCAACCTGCTGATCGAGCGGCTGGGCAAGGCAGCCAGGGTTTCTGAGGTGAAGGCCGATGCGCTGAGCCTCAGGATCGCTGCGCAGGCCTATACCGCCAAGCCTGACGCGAGTAATTCGCAGGGCTACACGGCCGCCCTGGACAATCTGGGCAAGACCATCGAGGAAGGCCTGAAGATTCTGACCGTTCCGGCCAACGCCGATATCCTCAGAGGTATTCGCGATCAGGCGGGTGGCTTGAGACAAACGTTCAGTCAATTGGTCGATAACAATCGGCAAATTGATCAGGCCATGCAGCCGCTGATCACCATTTCCGAACAAGTGAGCGGAAGCTTTGAGACACTCCTGCAAAAGACCTTGGACGACGTTTCCCGCTCGCTGGATCAAAGCGGTATCGACCAGGTAAAGATTGCTGGCGACCTGCGCAATGGCATGACCAATTTTCGCTTGGTGTTTCGCCGTTATATCAGTATCCCGACCGCTGAAAACAGGCAGATCACCTTCGATGCTGCCGACTCACTGATCGCTCAGGTGAGCAGTGCGCGCAACCAATTGCCGAACAAGGCCGGCCCGGCGGTGGATGAGGCGCTCGCGGCGCTGCAACAGTACAAGTCGTTGATGGTCTCCATCTCGCAACTGATGCAACAGAACGATCAGATTCGCGACAGCCTTCGCCAGCAGTCAATGGACGTCGTCACCAGTACCGAAAAGCTGATGGCGGGCCAGGTAGTCAGTGCCAATAAAGAAAAAGACAGCGCCGTAACCCAGTTGCTCACGGTGGCGGTGATCGTATTGCTGCTGGGCATCTTCGCGGCGATTCTGATTACCCGTCAGATTACCCGTCCGCTCGATTCCACGGTGATCGCTGCGCGTCGAATTGCCGACGGCGATTTGACCAATGACCTCAGCACCACTCGCCAGGATGAGCTGGGCCTGCTGCAAAACACCATGCAACACATGACCGTATCGCTGCGTACCCTGATTGGCGGTATCAGCAATGGTGTGACACAGATCGCCACGGCGGCCGAGGAGCTTTCAGCCGTCAGCGAACAGACCAGCGCGGGCGTTACTCAGCAGAAACTGGAAGTCGACCAGGTGGCGACCGCCATGAACCAAATGGCGTCCACCGTTCAGGAAGTGGCGCAGAACACTGAAGATGCATCGCAGGCCGCCAGACAGGCCAGTGACCGCGCAACCCACGGCAGCAGTGTGGTGCAAAACGCCACGCGTGAAATCAGCCAGCTTGCCGGTGAAGTGGGGCAACTGGGCGAGGCCATGCAGCGCCTGATTCAGGACAGTGACAAGATCGGCGGTGTCATTGATGTGATCAAGGCGGTCGCGGAACAAACCAACCTGTTGGCCCTCAACGCGGCGATCGAAGCCGCACGTGCGGGTGAGCAGGGGCGCGGCTTTGCCGTGGTGGCCGATGAGGTGCGCTCGCTGGCTCAGCGTACACAGTCATCCACGACTGAAATCGAGGCGCTGATAAAGTCCTTGCAGGATGGCACCGGCGCGGCATCGGATCTGATGAATGCCAGCCGTCAACGTACCGAAGGCACCGTGGCGCTGGCGCGGCAGGCCGAAGAATCGTTGCTTGAAATCACTCATTCGATTGTGACCATCGAACAGATGAGCCAACAGATTTCTGCTGCCGCTGAAGAGCAGAGCGCCGTCACCGACGAAATCAATCGCAGTGTCATCAGCGTACGGGACATCGCCGACCAGTCGGCTACGGCCACCGAACAAAGCGCAGCGTCTACCGTGGAGCTGGCGCGCCTGGGCAGCAACCTGCAAGGCATGGTTGCGCGCTTCCGGATCTGATTGCAGCCACTTTCAAAAAGTCGCGAGGCCCAAAAGTCTCATCCTGTAAAAAGAGCGGCGCTGGCAATCAGCGCTGCTCCACCCTCTGCAGAAACCTTCGAGTCCGCTCGTTTTGCGGATTCAGCAGAATTTCGCTCGGGGTGCCGTCCGCCACGATGCGCCCGCCCTCCATGAACAGCACCCGGTCAGCGATGTCCTGAGCGAATTTCATCTCGTGGGTCACCAGTAACATGGTCATCTGAAACTCGTGGGCAATCGAGCGAATTACCGCCAGTACCTCGCCGACCAGCTCAGGGTCGAGCGCTGACGTGACTTCATCGAACAACATGACCTGCGGACGCATGGCCAGTGCTCTGGCAATCGCTACACGTTGTTGCTGACCACCGGAGAGCTGGCTCGGATAGGCATCGGCCTTGTGAGCGAGCCCGACCAGCCCGAGGTATTGATGCGCGCGTTCAAGGGCCTCTTCGCGAGGCAGCCTGAGTACCCGTAGCGATGCTTCGGTGACATTTTCCTGCACGGTGAGGTGTGGGAACAGATTGAACTGCTGGAACACCATGCCTACCCGATGTTCCACCGGAGCCTTGCGTGCGCCAGGCCAGTGCCATCCGGATGTGCGCGCGGGCACTGCTTCGCCTGCGACTTCTATGCTGCCTTGCTGATAGTTTTCCAGCCCCTTGATGAGGCGCAATACCGTTGATTTACCCGAGCCACTGGGGCCGATCAAGGCGACTTTCTGACCTTGAGGAATGCTCAGGTTCAGATGGTCGATGATCCGGTTGCGGCCGAAGTCCTTGACCACGTGTTTCAGCTGTATCTGCGCAGTGGTGACGGGTGGGGTTGCGGTGTGTGCGAGATCAGACATGGCTGCGCCTTTCCAGGTATTTGAACAGCAACGAGGTCGGCACACTGATCGCCAGAAACATCAGCGCCATCACTGTGTACGGTTCGTTGTAACGATAGGTCATGCCGGCGACCTGCTTGGCAGCCTGAAACAGTTCAGGGATGGTGATCACCGCCAGAAGCGGCGTTTCCTTGAACATGCCGATCAGGTAATTGCCGAGCACCGGCAGCATGGGTTTCAACGCCTGCGGCAGGATGATGCGCCGCCAGGTGTCGCCACGATTGAAATCAAGGGCGCGTGCGGCTTCCCACTGTCCGGCCGGGATGTCGTCAATGGCACCGCGATACGCTTCGGCGATATAGGCCGCGTAATAGCAGCCAAGACCTATCACACCGGTGGTGATCGCCGGGAAGGTGATGCCCGCCAGCGGCAGCGCGAAGAACAGCACATACAACTGGACCATCAACGGCGTATTACGGAAAAAGCTCAGGTAGCCTTTGCTCAGGCGATGCACGATGGTTATCTGCGAGCGCAGTGTCAGGGCCAGGATCAGACCGAGCAAAACCGCGAGCAGGAACCCCAGCACCACGACCTGCACGGTCACCAGCAAGCCCTGAAACAGCTCCGGCAGAATCGACCAGACGAATGCGATATCAAACTCCATCGTTCATCCCCTGGCCGTGCGCCACGCGGTGGCGTGCTGCTCATAACGCTTGACCAGCCAGCTCAATGGCCAGGCCATCACGAAATAGCACACCAGCACGATGCTCCAGATCAGCGTTTGCTGGCCCAGCGTGGTGATCAATTGACTGCCGGTAAAGGTCAGGTCGGTGAGGGTGATGAGTGAGACCAGTGACGTGGTTTTCAGCAGCTCGACCAATTGATTACCCATCGGCGGGATCATAAACGGCAGGGCCTGCGGCAGAATGATTCGCCGAAACGCGCTTATCGGCCCGAAGTCCAGCGCACGCACAGCGTCACGTTGACCCTGGCTGACGTTGATCAATGCCGAACGAATGATTTCCGCGCCATACGCCGAAAACGTCAGGCCCAGCCCCAGCACGCCGGTGGTCATGGGGGACAGGCGGATGCCGAACAGCGGCAGAATGAAGAACAGGTAAAACAGCAGCACCAATGCCGAGATGCCACGCAGCACCTCGACATACACCGTGGCGAACCAGCGTAACGCCCGGAATGGCGACAGGCGCATCAGGGCGATTACAAACGAGAGCACCAGTACCAGCAGTTCGGCAAGCACGGTGATCTGCAGGGTGATCCAGGCGCCGTGGGCCAGTTGTCTGGCAATGAAACCTGCGGTTTCCAGTGTTGCAGCATCAACAGGCATGGCCGTACTCGTGTGGGTCAGGGCCGTTTACTGCGCGCCCTTGCGGGGCGGGGCAGATCATGGGTTGCAGCGTTGGGCTGCGGTGATGGCCGGGTCAGCCAGTTCGTTTTCGGTATAGCCGTACTTCTGCAGGATTTTCAGCAGCTCGCCCGACGCCCGGAGTTTGGCCAGTTGTTCGTTGAAGGCCTGTTCGAAGGCCGGATCGTTTTTTGGCAGGCCGTAGGCGTGGTAATTCCAGCCCGGTTTGCCACTGGCGTCCGGAATCTGCTCGAAAGGCAAGGCGCGCTCGATGTCCGGACTGTTGGCTTTCTTGATCAGACTGATAACTTCGGCGTCCGGGAAATACACCACGTCCACGCGACCCGCCTGCAAGGCGGCCAATGCCTCGGTGTCCTTGTCGAACAACACCACGTTGCCGTTGGCGATACCGCTGTCTTTGGCTTCCTGAACCTGATTGCTGCCAGGTTGAGTGGCCAGGCGCACCTTGGCGTTGCTGGCGACGTCCTTGAGGCTGTGCAGGTTCAGCGGGTTGCCGGTTTTGACAATGAACGCACCGCCGGATCGCGTCACCGGGTTGGAGAACGCGATGACCTTGCAGCGATTCGGATTGATGAACAGGCCTGCACCGATCAAGTCGAAACGACCTGCTGCCAGACCCGGCACCAGCGAACCGAAGTCAGTGATAGGCGTCTCGATCTGCTTGATGCCCAGCGGTTCGAGAATCGCCCGCAGTATCTCGACGTTGGCCCCGGTGGCTTTGCCATCGGTGCCGATGTAGGCATAGGGCTGTTCATTGGCGATGCCAGCGGTCAGGCCGTCAGTGCGGCCTTTTTCCAGCAGTCCGGCCAGGGCAGGGAATGAAACGACGGCATTCAGCAGCAGCGCTAAACCCATCAGGGCTGGGAACGACAGGGGGTTGATGCCTTTCATTGCGGGTGCTCGAAGTAGGGGGATGGGGGCTTGTTGCTGATGCGGCCTGAACATGCGAGTCAGGTGCGCAAGGTAGCCTGGTCTTGCCTGCATCCTGCTTCGGCAACGTTTGGTGCATAAGACGAAACTCTATAGCTATTAAAAAGATAATTTAAATATCGATAAGGAATATGCATATACGCAGTCGCCGAGGCCATGGGTTTCAAACGTCGTGCGACCCATTGATGCAAGCCCAGGTATTTGTCAGTGCGTCCCTGTTTGTAACTCCAGACGCCGGCCAGGTATCGCGGCAATCAACTCCTGGGTGTAAGCCGCTTCAGGCCTGGCAAAAACATCCTCGGCCAGACCCTGCTCGACGGTCTTGCCATGCTTGAGCACCAGTACCTGATGGGCAACGCTGGCGACCACTGCAAGGTCGTGGGACACCAGCACGTAGGCGATGCCCGATTCGGCTTGCAGCTCGACCAGCAAGTCGAGAATCTGCGCCTGCACCGACACGTCCAGTGCCGAAACCGGCTCATCGAGCAGCAGCAGATCGGGCTGCAGGGCCAGCGCTCTGGCAATGGCAATCCGCTGACGCTGGCCACCGGAAAGCTCGCGGGGCAGGCGGTCCAGATAGGCCAAGGGCAACTGCACTCGCTCTATCAACCGGCGTGCGGCCTGCTCCAGTTCGCGGCCTTTGAGCAGGCCGAACGAGACCAGGGGTTCGACGATGCTTTCGAATAACGTGAAGCGTGGGTCAAGGGCCGCGAACGGGTTTTGCTGCACTAACTGGATACGCCGCCGCAGCGGTCTGAATTCGCGCCAGCCCAGGTCGGTGACATCCTGGCCGTCCAGCTGCACTCGTCCGTGGGTGGGTTTTTCCAGACCCAGTGCGATGCGCAACACAGTACTTTTACCAGAGCCGGACTCGCCGACGATGGCCAGGGTCTGGCCGGGATACACCTTGAAGTTGACGTCTTGCAGCGCCTGGAAGTCGGCGTCTTCGCCTTTCACGTAGGGCAGACGATAGGTCTTGCCGATGTTGCTCAGGGTCAGCAGAGGTGTGTCGCTGCTCGCGACCGGTCGCACTGTTGCCGGGCTCTTGCGCTGGCCGAAAGCCGGTGCTGCGGCGATCAGTGCGCGGGTATAGACATGGCGAGGCGCGATGAGTATCTGTTGCGGAGGGCCTTGTTCGACCAGTTCGCCTTTGTTCATCACCAGCACTCGATCGGCCCGGTCGGCCGCCACGCCCAGATCGTGGGTGATGATCACCAGGGAAATACCACGCTCGGCCACCAGACGTTGCAGATGATCAAGGATCTTGCGTTGTACCGTCACGTCCAGCGCGCTGGTGGGCTCGTCGGCGATGATCAGGCGAGGATTGCCCGCCAACGCGATGGCGATCAGCACGCGCTGACGCATGCCACCGGACAGTTCGTGCGGATACTGGCGGGCGCGCAATACCGGCCTGTCCAGACCGACCTGCTGCAGCAACTCCAGCACATCGGCATCCACTGCCGGGTAACGCCGGCCGTGGGCCTGAATCAGTGCTTCAGCGATTTGTCGCCCGATGCGCAGGGTAGGGTTGAGGCCGACCATCGGGTCCTGGGGCACCAGGCCGATGGTGCTGCCGCGAATTCGCCGTTTCTCGCGTTCGCCGGCATGGCCAAGATCGTGTCCATCGACGTGCAGCTCGCCGCCGGTAATGGCGGCATTGTCCGGCAACAGGCCGAGTATGGCGTTGGCCATCGTCGACTTGCCGGAGCCGGATTCGCCGACAATCGCCACAGTTTCACCTCGGGCGACCTGAAAGGACACGTTGCGCACGGCTAGGTTGATCTGGCCGTCGAAGCGGTAGGCGACACTCAGATGACGAATGTCGATCAGTTGAGCGGTATCGGTCATCGTTGAGTCTCTTCTAGAGTGCGGGCGATGTGGTTGAAGCTGAACACTACGCCAACCACGAACAGGCCCGGCAACAGCGACACCCAAGGTGCAGTCATCAGAAAATGGCGGCCGTTGGCAATCAGCGTGCCCCACTCGGCGGCCGGTGGTTCGGCGCCGAAACCCAGAAAACTCAGCCCGGCAGTCGCCAGAATCGCCGCGCCGAAGTCCAAAGTTGCCAGCACCGCCACCGGGCCCCAGGCGTTCGGCAGGATGTGGCGCAGCAGGGTTCGCGTCCAGCTTGCACCGCCCAGCCGCGCGGCCTCGACGTAAGGCAGGGTCTTGACGCGCAATACTTCGGCGCGGGTGGTGCGCGCGAATCCGGGGATGATCCCTACACCGACCGCAATGGCCACCGGAAGGGTGCCGAACCCGATGGCGGTGACAATCGCCAGCGCCAGTAGCAAGCCGGGCAGGGCCAGCAATACATCGATCAGACGCATGATCACTGCATCGATGCGCCCGCCTGCGAAACCGGAAATCACCCCCAGGCTCAGGCCACCGGCCATGGCGATGCCCACCGCCAGCAATGCGGCCTGTACCGACAGGCTCGATCCATGCACCACGCGGGTATAAAGATCACGGCCCAGCTCGTCGGTGCCAAACCAGTGCGCGGCATTCGGGGCGGCGAGCTTGTCGGCAGGCGAGGTGGCATAAGGTGCGTAGTTGCTCAGCAGATTGGGTGCCAGCGCGGCCAGCAGCGCAAAGGCGACCATTGCCACAGCGAGCAGAAACCCCGGGCGGCGCAGCAGGGGCCTGGCGGCCTCCACGGCGCGACTCAGGCTGCTGCGTCGCTGCCACTGCGCGGCAGGTGCGTTTTTGCCGGGAAGGTTTTGACTGGGATCAACAAGGCGGGTCAGGCACGCAAGGCGGTTGTCGAAGATAGTCATGGCGTCAGGAGACCTTTGGCGTGTGGGCGATGCGCGGATCCAGCGCGGGGTACAGCAGGTCAACGATCAGATTGACCACGACGAACGCAGCTGCAGAGACCGCAACGATGGCCAGTACCACCGGGATGTCCTGGCGCAAAACGGCTTCCTGGGCAAGTCGACCGACCCCGGAGCGGGCGAAAATGGTTTCCACCAGCACTGCGCCGGACACGGTGTTGCCGACCTGCAGGCCGATCAGTGTGAGCAGCGGCAGGGCAGCATTCTTGAACGCATGGCGGGCCTGAACCTGCGCGCGAGTCAGGCCCTTGGCATAAGCGGTGATGATGTAGGGCTCTTTCCAGACGCCCTGAAAGCCACGTTGCAGGACCTGGGCGTACACCGCGGCGCTGGGGATCGCCAGCGTGACGGCGGGCAATATAAGGCTGGAGAATCCCTGATTGCCGGTCGCCGGGAACCAGCCAAGAGTGAACGCGAACAGTTGAATGAACAGCAGGCCCATCCAGAAGACCGGCACCGAGAAGCCCAGCGACGGCAGGCGTGACAAGGCGACTTTCAAGGGCTGCCAGCGTACGTAGGCGGTGAGATACGCCAGACCTGTCCCGCCGATCAGTGACAGAACAATGGCCAGCCCCGCAAGGCTCAGGGTTTGTGGCAGACGCTCGATCAGTAATTCCGAAACCGGGCGGTTGAGCGTCAGCGAATTGCCGAAGTCGCCATGTAACGCTCCCCACAGCAAATCGACGTATTGCTCGAAGATGCCGCGGTCCAGTCCGTAATAGAGCTTGGCCTTGGCGAGGTCCTGCGCGGACAGGGAGTCGATTTCGACACCCGAGGCGCTGAGCATGATCGACAGGCTGTCGCCGGGCAGCAGGTAAAGAATGAAATAGGTGACGCTGTAGGCACCCCAAAGTACCAGTAGCGCTTGCGCGATCCGACTGAGGATATAGCGACTCATGGCGTTGCCAACTCGATGTCGTTGAACAGCGCAAAGCCTTCCGCCGTCCAGTGGAAATTGCGTACGTTTTTCGCCGTGGCGGCTTGCCAGACGCGCTCGTAAACCGGGATCGCCGAGCCCTCGTCGACCAGCAGGTCCTGCAACTCGCCATAAGCCCTGGCGCGCTGTTCGCTTTGCGTGGCTGTCAGTCCTGCGTCGAACAGCTCAAGGGCCTTGGGCAGCGTTTCCGGCGCGTAAAGGTTGGTCGCCAGCGTCGAGCTGTTGGCACTGCGCGGGTCGATGATGGTCTGCAGAATGATCGGGTCGGCGCGGGTCATGTAGGTGGACGTCAGGTCATAATTGCCTGCCGCATTGGCCGCAGCCCACTCGGCGGTGGTCACCACGTTAAGCTTGAGCTCGATACCCACCTTGCGCAGTTGATCCTGAATCAGCACATCACCAGCGGTTTCGGCGGGGGACAGGTTGTAGGCCAGCTTCAGGCGCTTGCCTTCCTTATAACGATAGCCGTCGGCGTTTTTCTGCCAGCCCGCAGCGTCGAGCAGGCGCTCTGCACCTTGAGGGTCGTAGGTCAGTTTGTCGGCCTGGCTTTTATAAAACGGCGTGGTGACGTCGTAGATGCCGGAGACCACCGGGAATTGCGGGTTGTAAACGGTGGCTGCGTAGGTCTTGCGGTCGATTGCCTTTTGCAGGGCCAGGCGCACGTTGCGGTCGGCAAGAATGCGATTGCCACGCGTGTTGGGGTACAGGTTCAGCGCAGGTCCTGGCAGCGAACGGCTCTGAATGGTCGCGCCCCTGGACTTGAACAGGTTGAGGTCCACCTCGGAGAACGGATTGCGCGGCCAGAGGATGTCCACCTGCCCCTGAACGAACTGGCCGTTACGGACGCTTTCTTCCGGCACGTAGCTGACCTCGACCGCATCCAGATGCGCCTCGCCCTTGTTCTGCGCATTGGCCGATGGCCAGGCATAGCCCTTGCGTTTGATCAGGCGCAAACCGCTTTCAGGCGTGTAGCGCTCCAGCACGAATGGCCCGGTGCCAATGATCGCGCCCAACGAACGCTCCTTGACGCTGAGTGCGTAGGACTCTGGAGCAAGAATGGCGAGATTGGTGGTGGAGGTGGCTTGCAGGAAGCCCGCGTTGGGTTGGGCCAGCACCAGTTTGATGGTGAAGTCGTCCAGTACCTCGGCGTGGTCGTAACCTTTGAGGTAAGTGGCGCCGAAGGTGGCTGGCAGTTGTGCGGCGAACGACTTGTCCGCGTCGTAGGCCGTCTTCACCGCTTGAGCGTCGAAACGTGTGCCGTTGCTGAAGGTCACGTCCTTGCGCAAGTGAAAGGTATATTCCAGCGCGTTGTCACTGACTTCCCAGCGTTCTGCCAGCCAGGGAATGATCTTGCCGGTCTGCGGGTCCTGATCGGTCAGGGACTCGGCAATATTGCGCAGCACCACCCGATGCTCCAGCCAGTACACCTGAAAGGGGTCAAGGCTGACCAGCGTGGTGTTGTCTCTGAAGAACGCCACTTTGAGGGTTTTGGCTGCCTGGCCGTCCGGGCTGGAGGGTGAGCAGCCGAGCAGGGTAATGGCTGTGAAGGCGGCGAGCAGCAGGCGCGGGAGGAACGTGCGCCCAGTCATCGCACTGCGCTCCGGGGGGCGAGTCCAGTCGAAAAAGTCGAAGGCGGTGTACGGCGCATGGGAGGTCCTCTTCAAGTCGAGCACAGTGCTTCAGCACTGATTTCTTAAGACCGTATTCTTATGGTCATGCGCTGTAAAAGTCTTTTTTCTTCTAAGCTAATATAGGTTTTTGTGATTAATTTATTTTTTATTATGCTTATTTAGTATCTTTTAAGGCTTTATGTCCTTGGCAAACAGCGCTTTGTCAAAAACCAGACTTTTGGTCGTCGTCACTGAGTCCGATCAAAATCGTCCCTTTCATCGGCCAGACCCACGCCCGAAGTTGCAGCTGGCTGCTGGCAAATGCCCTGCGACCACTTGCACGCGATAAACCATGCAGCGATGGCGACGTCACTGGCGCTTGGTCGAAGACAATCTACGCTTGAGGTCGCAGAGACACGCCAGGGCAGGCGGACGGTGTCCTCTGGTCACCTCACAGTATTCAGGATTGAAAACGAGTGTCTGATTGATGAAGAAAAGCTCTCTCACGTGGCTCGTTGGCTGGATGGCTGTGGTTCTGCTGGCCGGGCTCAGCGTCAGCTTTATTGCCAGCCATGAACAGCGCAGATCGATCGATACGCGTATAGAACAGGCACTCAAGGAGGCCGGAGAGGGCATCGGCGATAACTTGCAGGCACGACTCAGGGTGTACGAGTATCGTCTTCGAGGCCTGCGCGGTGCCGTTCATATGCTGGACCTCGAGCATATCAACAGCAGCCAGATGAGCCGCTACAGCAAAGGGCGCAATATCGAGAAGGAATACCCTGGCGCGCGCGGGTTCGGCTTCATCCGTCGTGTCGCGGCCAGCGATGAGGCCGAATTCGTGAGGCGTGTCAGGGCAGATGGCAGGCCGGACTTCAGTCTTGGTCGGCTGGGTGCCCAGCAGGGAGACCGTTTCATCATTCAATTCATCGACCCGCTGGCCCGCAACGTCCAGGCACTGGGGCTGGACATCGCCTCCGAGGAGCATCGTCGCGATGCAGCCCTTCAGGCCATGCGCAGTGGCGCTGCCACCCTGTCGGCGCCCATTACCCTGCTGCAGGACAATGATGACCACTTGCGTGCTTTCCTATTCCTGTTACCGGTTTACAGCACCCCTGAAACCCCGACCGATATCGCCCAGCGCGAAACATCCCTGATCGGCTGGACCTATGCGCCGTTGGCCATGCGTGAGGTGATGAGCAATCTGGACCCTCTCAACCACAGAGTGCACTTGAAGCTTTATGACGTCAGTGAAGGCCAGCATCTGATCTACCAGACTCCGGAAAGCGGTCATGAGCAGGAGGTCTTGCAGACCTATGCTTTCGAACGAGACATCTATGGCCGCGTGTGGCGCATGGAGGTAGGCGCTCACCCGGCATTTGCCGAGGCACTCGATCCGGTTCCGGCGGGCAGGGTGTTCATCATCGGTACATTGGTCAGCCTGATGTTGACGGTGCTGGTTGGCACTCTACTGTTGTCCCGTCAGCGCAAACAGCAGGTGGTTGCCGGTCAGGCCAGGCTGGCCACTATCGTCGAAAACTCCAGCGACGCGATCATCGGTGAAGCCCTGGACGGTCGGATCATCACCTGGAACCGGGCTGCCGAGCAGATGTTCGGCTATGACGAGCACGAAGTGCTGGGCTGTCCATTGGCGCCACTGCTGGTTCCGCCAGATCTGGTTCATGAAGACGAACAGTTGTTGGAAAGGGTGGCCCGCGGTGAGCGAGGCCCGACGCTGGAAACCCGGCGTCTGCACAAGAACGGTCAACTGATCGATGTGACCATTACCTGCAGCTTCATCCGCGAGACGGACGGCACCATACTCGGCGCGGCGAAAATGATGCACGACATCACCGACCGCAAGCGCGTCGAACGCTACCTCATGGAGTTCAACGCACAGCTTGAGCAACAGGTCAGCGAGCGCACTGCAGAGCTGTCCAGAGTGGCGGGTTTGCTGCAGGGGGTGCTGGACGCCTCTTCGGAGGTTTCGATCATCGCTACCGATATGCAGGGGCAGATCTTTGTGTTCAATCGGGGCGCCGAATTGCTGCTGGGCTACAGCAATGCGGAAATGGTCAGCGGTAACGGTCCAGGCGTGTTTCATCTTCCTGAAGAAGTGGCCGCACGCTCCGCTGAGCTGAGTCGTGAATACGGCACCCCGATCGAAGGCATTGACGTCTTTTGCTACAAGGCATCCCTCGAAGGTTCGGAAACCCGACAATGGACCTACGTACGCAAGGATGGCACGACGGTCCCTGTGCTGATGATCATCACCCCGATCCGTACCGCCGATGGAGAACTCATCGGTCATCTGGGTATCGCTCAGGACATCACCGAACGGCTGCACCATAGCGCCGAATTGCACGCGGCCAAGTCCAGCGCCGAAGCTGCCAATGCGGCCAAAAGTCTGTTCCTGGCCAACATGAGCCATGAAATTCGCACGCCCATGAACGCCGTGATCGGCATCTCCCACCTGCTGCACAACACCGCCTTGAACGACCAGCAACGCCAGTTGCTGACCAAGCTGCAGATTGCGGGCCGGACCTTGTTGGGGATCATCAACGATATCCTCGACATCGCCAAGATCGAGGCGGGAGAGATGCGGCTGGAACATAACCCCTTCAGCCCTCGACAACTGCTCGACGAACTGGGCGAGCTGTTCACGCCCCAGGCGCAGGAGAAAGGCTTGCGTTTTTCTGTCAGCGTCGTGGCATCGCTGCCTGGCCAGTTGATAGGAGACGCATTGCGGGTCAACCAGATCCTCATGAATCTGGTCGGCAATGCGCTCAAGTTCACCACAGTCGGCGGAGTCGATGTGACAGTGAGTCGTGAAGACGATCACGCCGATACTTGCTGGTTGCGCTTCTCTGTGCAGGACACGGGCTGTGGCATACCGGCCAATGTACTCGGCCAGCTGTTTGCGCCGTTCACACAGGCGGATGCGTCTACCACGCGGCGTTTTGGCGGCACCGGACTGGGTTTGTCGGTGGTGCGCGGGCTGGCCGAGCAGATGGGCGGCCGGATAGGGGTGGAGAGCGAACTCGGCACCGGCAGCGAGTTCTGGGTGGAGTTGCCGTTTCAGAGCAGCCAGAGCGATCTGGAGCCGTCCGGCCCGGGAAGCAGTCTGGAGGTCATGCTGCTCAGCGACGACGTGCAGTCGTCCACGGCGCTGCAACGCTTATGTCGCGGCCTGGGCTGGCGAGTGGCAAACCTGACCGACGAACAGGCGCTGCACGTCGCCTTGCAAGAGCGTAATCACGTCAACGCGCACTTGCCGGATGTGTTGTTGGTGGACTGGCAGCAGCCGCAGGTTGAGCAGGTGCAACAACTGATCGAGGCGACGCCGCTTCCGGTCATTCTGGTGACCCCGTCCGGGATCCGGGAAGAACTGCTCCCTCTGGTCGACAAGGTATTGCTCAAGCCGCTGGACAGCTCGGCCTTGTTCAACGCGATCAATGCCTGTATCGCCAAGTACCAGGGCAGCACCGAAAGGGTCATTCAGGCCACGCGAATGGATACCTCCATGACGCTCTGGCTGAGTGGATTGCACCTGCTGCTGGTGGACGACAGCGAGATCAATCTGGAGGTCGCCAGCCTGTTGTTGCAGCAACAGGGCGCTGTGGTTCAGACCTGCAGCAATGGTCTGCTGGCCCTTGAACGACTGCGTCAGACGCCAGATGTCTTCGATGCCGTGCTGATGGATGTGCAGATGCCGGAAATGGATGGTTATGAGGCCACGCGGCGCTTGCGCAATGAACTGGGCCTGACACGATTGCCCGTGCTGGCGTTGACCGCAGGCGCCCTGGCAGAGGAGCGGCGACAGGCCGAGCTCGCGGGTATGGATGACTTCCTCACCAAGCCTCTGGACCCCGCCGCCCTGATCCGGGCGGTACGTCGTGCCGTCGAGCGTGTTCGAGGCGCTCCGCTGGCGGTCGGCACCTTGCTGCAGGAAGCCCCGACAGGCTCTGCATGGCCGGTGATCGAAGGTATCGACACCCAGGAGGTCGCCGCTCGGCTAGGCAATGATGTGCCCTTGTTTCTCTCGTCCCTGCGGCGCTTTTTCAATGAATTTGTCGCGTTCGGCGAGAGCGAGAGCCTTCTGGCACGGGCGCGACAGAGCCCCGATCAAACGATGGCTGACCTGCACAAGCTGCGCGGTGCTGCGCTGCTGCTCGGCGCTAGGCAAGTAGGGCTGCATGCCGGGCAGGCGGAAGCCCTGCTGCGCCACGGTACGGACCCTGAGCCGGCTCTGCGGGGTGTGAGCGCCGCTTTCCGTGCTTTGCAAGACCGCACGCCGGTACTTGAGGAAAGGACACCGGCCCCGCGTATCGATGCGGATCCCGATGCCTCCCGACAGGCGTTATCGACCTTGCGTGAATTGCTTGAAAACCGTGATATAGCCGCGCTGGACCAGTTTCCGCTGGCTGCTGCCGCGCTTCAGGAGCTGGCCGGACAGGCACTGGTCGAACAGCTCTGGCAAACCATTGAAGGACTCGAGTTCGAACAGGCACTGCACCTGCTCGAACGTGCCGACTTATAAAAAGGAGCTTCATCCATCATGCAACCTGTACCTAGCCTGCTGATTGTCGATGATGATATTTCCGCCATTCGTGTGCTGAGCAAAGTTCTCAATGGCCTGGGACAGATTCGTTTTGCCACGGGTGGCGCCCAGGCCCTGAAGATGGTCCGGGACATGCGTCCGGACCTTATCCTTCTCGACGCCGAGATGCCTGGAATGAGCGGGTTTGAGGTCTGCGAGACGCTAAAGGCCGATCAACTGCTGGAAGACGTCCCGGTCATCTTCATCACCAGCCACACCGAAACCCGCATCGAGGAAGCCGGACTGGCGCTGGGTGCGGTGGATTTCATCGGCAAACCCATTCAGCCGTTGATCGTCACGGCGCGCGTAAAGACCCACCTGCGCCTGAAAATGGCGATGGACCAGCTCAATCTGCTGGCCCAGACCGATGGGCTGACGGGGCTGGCCAACCGGCGTTTTCTCGACGAGAGCATCGAGCGTGAATGGCTGCGCGTGCGGCGCAATCAGGGGGCATTCTCGCTGCTGTTGCTCGATATCGATTTCTTCAAGCGCTACAACGATCACTATGGCCATTTGCAAGGCGATGAGTGCCTGATTGCCATTGCCCATGCCGTGAAACATTGCGTGCACAGGTCTACCGATCTGGTGGCCCGTTATGGGGGCGAGGAGTTCGCCGTGCTATTGCCGGATACCGGCGCAGAGGGTGCCTGCCGGCTGGCGGAGGAAATCGTGGAGCACATTCATGGCCTTGCCAGGCCCCATGAAACCAGCGACCTGGGCCGGGTGACAGTGTCGGTGGGGGTGGCAAGTCTGGAGGCTGGCGCGCTGCCCATCCCGCGCCCGGGCGTGGCGGCCGGTACTGCGCCTGACTCGATTGCAGCAGCATTGCTGGCGGAAGCCGACCGGGCCTTGTACCGGGCCAAGCATGAAGGACGAAACTGCAGCCGGTTTGAGCCGATACAGGTTGCACCATGGCACTGACACCTTGCTTCAAACCGTATTTTTCTTGAGCTCTGCTTCAAGGCGGTCGACGAACAGGCGTACCCGGTGAGGTACGCGCTGGCGGGTCGGCAATACGGCCGTCACCGACAGTTGCTCGGGGGTGACGTCTTCGAAGTGTATCTGCAGAAGGCTGCCTGCACGGATTTCCTGCTGAACGTCCCAATAGGTCAGCATGGCCAGCCCCAGGCCCTGTTTGCACGCCGTGCGCACCGCTTCGACGCTGTTGGCCGAGAACGTACCCTGAGCGCGAATGGCCACCGGCTCGCCCTCTCTGATGAACGTCCAGTAAGGCATCGCATGCAAGGTGATGCATGGGTGTTGGCGGAGCTCGTCGAGTACCGATGGCTGGCCGCGCCGCATCAGGTAGTCGGGGCTTGCACACACGACCCGTGGGTTGGGCGCCAGCGATCTGGCCACCAGCGAGGAGTCACGTATCGTGGCGATCCGAATGGCGACATCGATGCCTAACCCGGCGATGTCCACGATGCTGTCCGACAGTGTCAGGTCGACACTCAGTGCCGGGTTCTCCTGCATCAATACCGGCAGCAGCGGCATGATGACAGTCTGACCAAACACGCTGGGTGCTGTCACCCGCAACACGCCACTGGCCTTACCGGTATCGCCTTTCAGCGTGGCGCGGGCGGTTTCGCTGGTGTGCAGCATGGTTTTGGCGTGGGGCAGAAACACTTCGCCCTCCGGCGTCAGGGATACCGAGCGGGTGGTGCGGTGAACCAGCCTGACGCCCAGGTCGTTTTCCAGCGCAGCCAGACGCCTGGAGATTGCCATCGGCGACAACCCGAGTCGACGCGCCGCTTCCGACAGGCTCCTGCTGGAAGCAATGGCGGCGAACACCTCTATGTCAGATATTTGCACGGATTCTATCCATTTTCGTTAAAGCGCCTTATCTGCACGGCCGGGTTCCAATGGGCTGCGCCACCCCTTACCGTTGCTGCAGGTTCTGTCAATGACAGCGGGCAATTCGTAGCCGGTCTGCACAGTGAGGATTTGAAGTATGAGCGAGACAAACAAACACGTTACAGCTCCGTTCGATATCGGTCATCTGAAACTGAAGAACAGGTTTGCGGTGGCGCCCATGACACGCGTGAGCGCGGACGAGCAGGGCAGTGCAACGCAGGACATGACGCGCTATTACGAGCGATTCGCCAAGGGTGGTTTCGGCCTGATCGTCACCGAGGGTAACTACACCGATCGCCGTTTTTCCCAAGGCTACCGCTTCCAGCCCGGGCTCACCGATGACGAGCAGGCTCAGGCCTGGCGTGCTACGACCGATGCTGTGCACCGGCATGGCAGTGTCATGATTGCGCAACTCATGCACGCCGGCGCGCTCAGCCAGGCCAATCGCTTCGTCAGCGAGTCTGCGGGTCCTTCGGCCATTCGTCCCAAGGGCGAACAGATGGCGTTCTATTACGGCGCGGGCAGCTACCGGATCCCGCAAGCGATGAGTGACAAGGACATTGCCGAGGCCATTGACGGGTTCGCCCACGCGGCGCAACTGGCTATCGGCACTGCAGGCTTTGACGGTGTCGAGATACATGGGGCGAACGGCTACCTGCTCGATCAGTTTCTCACCGACTACAGCAATCAGCGCACCGATCAATGGGGCGGTGAGGTCGGACAGCGTCTGCGACTGACGCTCGAGGTCATCGCCGCAGTGAAAAAAGTCGCCGGGCAGGCACCGGTGGGCGTGCGTCTTTCACAAGGCAAGGTCAACGACTTTCAGCACAAATGGGCGGGGGACGAGAGCGATGCCGAAATCATTTTCGATGCGCTGGCCGATGCCGGCGTCGATTACATCCATGTGACCGAACATGAAGCATGGCAGCCGGCCTTTGCCCAGGGTGAAGCCAGCCTGGTCGAACTGGCCCGTCGCTACGCGCCGGGTGTTGCGCTGATCGCCAATGGCGGCCTGCACGATCCGCAAAAAGCCGACCAGGTGCTTCGCCAAGGTGCGGACATCATCGCAGTGGGCAAGGGTGCGCTGGCCAATCCGGACCTGCCAGAGTTGTTGCGTCAGGGCGCGCCACTCCGCGACTTCGATCCAGCCATTCTCGGGCCGATTGCCAATATCAAGGACAGCGAGCTGGCATTCAACGGGATGAATTGAACAGGTTTTCATAGGTGGGCTCGCTTCCGGTTCCAATCCTGCATTACCTTTGACTCTATCCTCCCTGGGGGGATAGAGTGCCGGTCTGAATTGTCCAGGCCAGAGCTCAAGCCATGAGTGAACACGACCACCCCCACGGCCATACGCACCAGTCCCACATAGCTGTTATCAAGCGCCTGAAACGGGCCGACGGCCATTTGCGCAGCATCATCACCATGATCGAAGACGGGCGCGAGTGCGTGGACATCGCCCAGCAGCTGCACGCGGTCGAGAAAGCGGTGTGCCAGGCCAAGCGCACGTTGATTCAGGATCATATCGATCACTGCCTCGAAGACACGCTCGGTTCACTCGCCAGGGGCGAGCGGGCACCGCTGGAAGCCTTCAAGCAAATCACCAAATACCTTTAGGTCTCGCATGCCGAATTTCGTCGAGCTGTTGCAGCAAGGGGGTTCGCATGCCTGGCTGTATTTCCCCAGTGCCATTTTGCTGGGCGCGTTGCACGGGCTGGAGCCCGGGCATTCGAAAACCATGATGGCGGCGTTCATTGTGGCCATTCGTGGCTCTGTTAAACAGGCCGTGATGCTCGGTGTCGCCGCTACCGTTTCGCACACCGCCGTTGTCTGGCTGGTGGCAATCGGCGGGATGTATCTGGGCCAGGGGCTGGATGCTGAAACCACGGAACCTTACTTCCAGCTCGGGTCATCTGCCGTGATCATCGCCATTGCATTGTGGATGCTATGGCGCACCTGGCGTGGCGAGCAGCTGTATAAATTCGAAAGTGCCCGGCAGAGTCACGGGCATGCAGGCCATGGCCACGATGTCAACTTCAAAGAGCATGAGCATGAGCATGAGCATGAGCACGAACACGAACATGGTCACAGCCATGACCACAGTGATCTGGACGGCTTGAACCTGAGCGCCGAAGGCTATCAGGACGCCCATGAAAAGGCCCATGCCGACGACATTCGCAAGCGCTTCACCCATCGCGAGGTCAGCAATGGCCAGATCCTGATGTTCGGCTTGACCGGGGGGCTTATCCCTTGCCCAGCAGCCATCACCGTGTTGCTGCTGTGCCTGCAGGTGAAGCAGGTCACTCTGGGCGCGATGATGGTGATCTGTTTCAGCCTGGGTCTCGCCGTCACGCTGGTCACCGTTGGCGCTGCCGCCGCCATCGGTGCGCGAAAAGCCTCGAATCGTTTCCCCTGGCTCAGTGCAGCTGCTCGACGCGCACCTTACCTGTCCAGCGTCCTGATTATCTGTGTCGGGATGTATGTAGGGATCAACGGCTGGATCAGCCTGCATTCGTGAGCTGGTCTGGTGCTTGAGCGTGACCGTTATCACAAAAATAATTTGTGCATCTTTAAAATATATATTGATTTTTGTTGGTTTCGTCCGGCCTTAGCATGAGTAGAACTTGAATAAGTCGCCGGACAGCGAGCACGCTGTCAGGCTCACACGCCACCAAGAGCTGCAATCGGAGTCCTGATGAGTCTTTCTCCTTTCCACCTTGCAATCCCGGTTTATGACCTGGCCGCGACACGTGCCTTCTACGGTGAAGTATTCGGTCTTTCCGAAGGGCGCTCCAGCGATCAGTGGGTCGACTTCGATTTCTACGGGCACCAGTTGGTGATTCATGAACACCCGAAAACCGCCTCTCAAGAGAGCGTGCACAGCAACCCGGTAGACGGTCACGACGTTCCGGTTCCGCACTTCGGCATCATTCTGGAATGGGCTCAGTGGGAAGCTCTGGCCGAGCGCTTGAAATCCTTCGGCACCGAGTTCGTCATCGAACCCTACATTCGATTCAAGGGGCAGGTGGGTGAGCAGGCCACCATGTTCCTGTTCGATCCCTGCGGTAATGCGCTTGAGTTCAAGGCGTTCAAGGACATGAGTCAGCTGTTCGCAAAATAGTAAAAAGCCTGGCGCACACTATGTTGCGCCAGGCCTGCTAGAGCGGGCGCAGCGCTAACGAGTCAGAGCGTGTTCGTTGATCAGTTGGACCAGCGCGGTTACCGGTTCGGTCAGGCTGCGGCGAGCGCGATGTACCAGCCCGATATCGCGATGGAACGTATGCTCTTTCAAGTCGATAGAGCGCACACCGGCGTGCCATCTCTGCAGGGTTGCCGTTTCCGGAACCAATGCGACGCCGACGCCGTTGGCGACCAGTTTCATAATCGCATCCAGTTCATCGAGCTCGCAGACTTCGCGCAGCGAGACACGGGTCTGGCGCAGGAACCTATCGACCTGTCGGCCACCAAATGACGATCGATCGTAACGAATGAATGGATGAGCCGAAATCAGTTCGGCCCAGTCATCCCCCTGCATGTCAGCAGGCACGATAAGGCGATAGGGTTCACGGACCAGCGTTGTCCAGCGCAAGTCGCTTTGCAGTGAGAAGGGCGGGCGGATGATCGCTGCCATGTCGATCTCGCCAGCGTCCACCTGATTGACCAGGTCCATGGACAGGCCGGGAATGACGCGCGTCCTGCACGCGGAGAATTGCTGATGAAACCGAGCCAGCGCGTCCGGCAGAAAGGAGCGTTGTACAGAGGCAATTGCGCCGATGGTCACCAGCACGCTCGCGGGTAGCCCTACTGTCGTAGTGCCGAGGCTGCTGAACTGGCGCACCAGATCCTGACCTTGTAACAACACCTGCTGCCCCATGCGGTTGAGCTGGGCTGAACGTCCTTTTCGGTCGAACAGCTCGACGCCCAGTTCAGCTTCAAGGCGCTGCATCTGCGCACTGACAGCGGCCTGGGTGAGCCCGATCTTGCTGCCCGCCGCAGCGAACGTGCCTTCTCTTGCCACGGCGATAAACGTTTTCAGTTCTTTGATCATGGGCAAAGAATAATTGTATTTTTGCTAAAAATGCATTTGTTTATTTTGTTGTTGGCGGGTTGTCGCCGCTTCAGCGTCATAGGCGCCCGGGCGCTGCCTCAGACAAAAGGTACTCTTTCCTGGAACCAGGCAACGGCCTGATTTTTGAATGCTTCGGCGGGCGGCGTTAACGGGTAGCGCTGATCGTAGGCCAGTACGATGCGCTGGGTGGGCAGCGTTTCGCGTATCGGGCGACACACCAAGGGCTGACCGTCGTAGCTGCGGTCGCCGAAGGGCCTGGTATAGGTCAGGGAAACACCGAATCCGTTGGCGACGAGGCTGCGCTGAAACTCGAAGCTGTGGGTGCGCTGGAGGCTTTGAGGCGACAGTCCATGCATGTTGAACAGGTCCAGCACGTGCTGCCAGCTGTGGACCTGATCAGTAACTACCAGATTGCCTTCACTGAGTGCTTGCAGACTGACATCGGGCTCGTTTGCCAATGGGTGATCAGCCGCCAGCAGGGCATGGGCAGTCAATTGACGCAACTCGATACACGCCATGTTTGCCGGCAGCCCCAGGTCGTAGGTCAGCGCCAGCTCCAGAGTACCTTCGGCGAGGCGCTTGCCCAGATAGTCGAAGCCGCCTTCGCGCATGTCGACCCTCACTCGCGGATGTTCCTGTTGCAGGCGCCTGAGGATCTGCGGCAGGCAATAGGGTGCCAGGTCCTCGTAACAACCCAGTACCAGCTCTCCGGAAAAGTCGTTGTTGTCGCTGCCGATGTCTGAAAACGTCCGGGCTTCGGCCAGAACCCGCCTGGCCTGGGCCATCACTGTGCGCCCGAAAGGCGTAAGCGATACGCCCAGTCCGCGTTGACGAACAAACAGCGGCTGACCAAAAAGCTGCTCGAGGTCGGTAATCGCCGTTGAAATTGACGGTTGGGAAACATGCAGCTCTTCGGCCGCCAACGTGAGATTGCCGTGTTTGGCGGCAGCGAGCGCATAACGGAGTTGTCGCAGACTGAACTTCATAAGAATTTCTTGGGTGATAAATCAATACATATTATTTTATCTTCGCTGTGTGTCATGAAATATTTGCCCTTGCCCACATTTATTCTTCTCCGAGGGAGTTTCAGGTCATGACACAACATTCGTTTGCCCTCACGACAGAAGACATTGAGGCCTTTCAGCGCGATGGCGCAATTTGCCTGCGCGGCGTTTTCCGCGACTGGATCGGCACCATTGCCGACGGAATCGAGCGCAACCTCGCCGAGCCGGGTGCTTACGCCAGCCGTTACGTCGAGAAGGATGACAAACCGCGCGGCTTTTTCGACGACTATTGCAACTGGCAGCGGATTCCAGAGTTTCGCGCCATGGTCGAGGATTCACCGGCAGCGTCTGTCGCGGCTGCCGTGATGCGCTCCAGATCGGCACAGTTTTTTCATGATCATGTTCTGGTCAAGGAACCCGGCGCGCAGAAGGCCACGCCATGGCACCAGGACATCCCTTACTATTTTGTCGAAGGTAGCCAGAACGTGAGTTTCTGGATCCCCGTGGACCCGGTGCGCGAGTCGACGCTGCGGCTGCTTGCCGGCTCACACCGTTGGGAGAAGGGCATAAAACCGGTGCACTGGGCCGATCAAAGCGATTTCTACAAAGATGCTGGCGGGTACCGCGACGCGCCGGATCCAGATACTGATACCGAGCAAGGCCTGCAGGTACTGGAATGGGAGATGCAGCCGGGCGACGCGGTGCTGTTCGATTTCCGTACCGTGCATGGTGCTAGAGGCAATGCGTCGGCTCAGCGCCGTCGTGTCTTGTCGCTGCGCTGGCTTGGCGACGATATACGTTACTTCGAGCGTCCAGGACGGACCTCTCCACCGTATCCAGGGCATGCGATGCAGACCGGTCAGAGACTGCGCGAAGATTGGTTCCCGACGATACATCAAGGAGCTTGAGTTTCATGTAGATGAAACAGGTTCGCCACTGATGTGACGAGCATTTGCACTGCCATAACCCTGTTCACTGTGTTGGAGCGTGCGATTGTGAAGATCAGAAAAAACCTTACCGCCACACTGATTGCTCTCGGGCTGTTTGCCGGCAGTGCTCCAAGCCAGGCCGCCGGTTGGTGCGAGTCGGGTAAACCGGTCAAATTTGCCGGGCTCAATTGGGAAAGCGGCATGTTGCTCACCGACATACTGCAGATATTGCTCAAGGACGGCTATGGCTGTGCGATCGATACATTGCCAGGCAACTCCATCACCATGGAAAGCGCCTTGAGCAATAACGACATTCAGGTACTGGCGGAGGAGTGGATCGGGCGAAGCGAGGTCTGGAACAAGGCGGCCGCCAGTGGGAAGGTAGTTGGTGTGGGGGCACCGATTATCGGGGCCACCGAAGGTTGGTATGTGCCACGTTATCTGGTCGAAGGCGATGCCAAACGCAACCTCAAGCCCAAGGCTCCCGATCTGAAGAAGATCGCCGACCTGACCCAGTACGTGGCGCTCTTCAAGGACCCGGAAGAACCGGACAAGGGCCGTTTCTACAATTGCCCGGCGGGTTGGACCTGCGAGTTGGAAAACAGCGAGATGCTTAAGAGCTATGGCCTGGAAGCCAGTTATACCAACTTCCGCCCGGGTACAGGCCCGGCGTTGGATGCTGCCGTTTTGTCGAGCTACAAGCGGGGCGAGCCCATTCTTTTCTACTACTGGTCGCCGACGCCGTTAATGGGACAAGTCGATCTGTTGAAGCTGGAAGAAAAGCCGGGCGTCGATAAGAAAATCAGCATTCAGGTAGGGCTTTCCAATGTCTTTCACGAGCAGGCACCGGAATTGGTAGCCGTTCTGGAAAAGGTCAATCTGCCGATCGACCTGTTAAACCAGAACCTGGCCCGCATGAGCAAGGAGCGTATCGATTCACCCAAGCTGGCGAAGATATTCTTCAAGGAGCACCCGGAAATCTGGCACACCTGGGTCAGTGACGCTGCTGCCAAAAAGATCGAAGCAACGCTTTAAGGCAAGAAAGGGCATGGATGCCCCTTCTCTTATCGCCGCTGGAGTGCTTGCGTACGCCACCAGCGACCTGGCGGGGCTATTGGTCAGTCTGCCTAATCGATGATATCGGCCACACCCTGATCCTCCCCGAGAAACCCGCCGCTCTGGTGCTGCCACAGCCGCGCATAGGTACCGTTTCTGCCCAGCAGTTCGGCGTGAGTGCCTTGTTCGATGATGCGGCCGTCGTCCATGACAATCAGCCGGTCCATGGCGGCAATCGTGGACAGACGGTGGGCGATGGCGATCACCGTCTTGCCCTGCATCATTTCATCGAGGCTTTCCTGGATTGCCACTTCGACTTCCGAGTCCAGCGCACTGGTGGCTTCGTCGAGCAGCAGGATCGGGGCGTTCTTGAGCATCACCCGGGCGATGGCGACGCGTTGGCGCTGGCCGCCCGACAGCTTGATACCGCGCTCACCCACCAGCGTGTCGTAGCCACTGTGGCCTTGCTTGTCGCTCAGCTGGCTGATGAACCCGTCGGCTTGCGCACTCGCCGCAGCGCTACGGATTTGCTCATCGGTCGCATCGGGACGCCCGTAGGCGATATTGTCGCGAATGGAGCGGTGCAGCAGCGAGGTGTCCTGCGTGACCATGCCGATGGCGCTGCGCAAGCTGTCCTGAGTAACGTGCGCAATGTCTTGCCCATCAATACTGATCGAGCCCTTGTCCACGTCATAAAAGCGCAGCAGCAGGTTGATGAGCGTGGACTTCCCGGCGCCGGAGCGACCCACCAGGCCGATTTTTTCACCTGGAAGAATGCTCAGGCTCAGGGCATCCAGCACCTGGCGTTCGCCGTTGTAATTGAAGCTCACGTTATCGAAGGTGACCGCACCGCCACGGGTGACCAGAGCCTTCGCGTCCGGCGCATCCTGAACCTTGGGACCGCGAGTCAAGGTTTGCATGCCGTCCTGGACGGTGCCGATGTTCTCGAATAACGAGGTCATCTGCCACATGATCCAGTGCGACATACCGTTGATGCGCAACGCCATGGCGGTGATCGCCGCAACCGCACCGGTGCCGACCTGGCCTTGGTGCCACAGCCACAGGGCGTAACCGCCAGCACCCATGATCAGTGCGACCACCAGGGCCTGATTGACGATTTCGAACTGACTGACCAGACGCATCTGGCGCAAGCCGGTGAGCTTGAAGTCCTCCATCGCCGCGCGCGCGAAATGCGCTTCACGCTTGGAATGGGAGAACAGCTTTACCGTGGTGATGTTGGTGTAGGCGTCCGAGACACGTCCGGTCATCGATGAGCGCGCGTTGGCCTGCTCCTGCCCGACCTTGCCCAGGCGTGGCACGAAGTAGCGCATGGCCAGACCGAACAGCATCAGCCAGACAAGGAAAGGCAGCATCAGCTTCAAATCGAAGGCGCCGGCCAGGGCAATGATCGCGATGAAATAGACGCCGATACCGGGGACGATTTCGATGATGGTGAACAGCACCTCGCGCACCGACAGCGCTGTCTGCATCACCTTGGTGGTGACGCGGCCGGAGAACTCATCGGAGAAGAAAGACAGGCTTTGCCGCAACATCAATCGGTGGAAGTCCCAACGCAAACGCAGGGGCAGGTTGATCGCCAATACCTGGTGCTGCACCATCGTGCGCAATGCCACCAGCACGATGCTGCTCAGCAATACCAGGCCAATACCCCACAGCACGCTGCTTTCCTGCGCGGCCGTATCGCCGCCAGCCTGCCACGTGGACAACAGATCCACGACCTGCCCGAGGAAGGAAAACAGCCAGGCTTCGTAAATCGACACACCGGCACACAGCAGCGCAAACGCAAGGATGTAACCGCGTGCCCCTCGCGTGCAGGCCCAGAGAAACCGCGCCAGGCCGTCAGGTGGTGGTGGCACTTCGTCAGGCGGGAAGGGGTCAAGCCATTTTTCAAACGCGCGAAGCATGGTGTTCTCCAAAAAAAACAGTGCAAAGAGTCTGGCGTCCTCGACGCCTCCCGAACCTCTTCCATATTGAGCTTCAGGGTCAATGATTGTCGGCAACACTGCCCAGGCTGTCCCACAGTCTCATCACCTGGGTCACTGCGGCGTCCAGTGTGGCATGTGGGACACCGTCGCGCGCCAGTGTAGACAAGCCCAGAAGAAAGCTGTCAAACACGGCCGCGAGCGTTTCCGGTATTACCGTTGCGGGCAATTCACCTGCCGCAACGGCGCGCTGGATGCAGGCCACGATACCTGTGCGGTTCAGATCCCTGGCCCGAGCAAGGGGTTCGGAAATGGCCTTGCTCTCGTCCGAGCAGGCGCTCATCAGCCCCAACGCCACCAGACACCCTTTAGGATGCCCAGGCTCACACTGCATTTTCGCTGAGTGACGAAGGGTGATTTCAATCGCGTCTCTGGGCGGCAGGGTCGTATCGAACAGGCTGTCGGTGACTCGGCCGTAGGTGTCGAGGTAGCGCTCCATCACTTCATTGAACAGGGCGTTTTTAGAGCCAAACGCTGCGTAAAAGCTCGGCGCCGTGATGCCGCCACCTATGTTTGCCTTGAGCTGGCTTAGGGAAGTTGCGTCGTAGCCGTGCTCCCAAAACAGGTGTAGCGCCTGGGTGATCGCCAAGTCACGGTCAAATGTACGCGGACGCCCCAGCTGTGCCATGTCGAGTCTCCTATGGAATTACTTAAATACTAATCGATACATAAGTCGTTGACCACCTGACTCCATCTGCCTATATTTGTACCGATCAGTATATTAGTGAGGGTTTTGCAATGATTACAGATGAGAAGCAGGGCGAAACACTCCCGCTGGGGGCGTTGCTGGCGCTGGCAATGACGGGTTTCATCTGCATTGTCACCGAGACTTTGCCGGCAGGTTTGTTGCCGCAGATCGCCGACGGGTTGGAGGTGTCTGCATCGTTTGCCGGGCAGATGGTGACTGTTTATGCGTTGGGCTCATTGCTGGCCGCCATTCCGCTGACGATCGCGACGCAAAGCTGGCGGCGCAGGACGGTCTTGCTGGTGACGATTGCCGGCTTTCTGGTTTTCAACAGCGTCACTGCGTTGTCGTCCAGTTACGGACTGACGCTGATCGCAAGGTTTTTCGCAGGCGTCTCGGCGGGCCTGGCGTGGAGCCTCATCGCCGGGTACGCGCGGCGCATGGTGGTCCCGCAACTGCAAGGCCGTGCACTGGCCGTGGCGATGGTCGGTACGCCCGTTGCCTTGTCGCTGGGCGTGCCTCTGGGAACCTGGCTTGGCGGGTTCATGGGCTGGCGCATGGCGTTTGGCTTGATGTCCGGGATGACCGTGCTGCTGATCATCTGGGTGCTGGTCAAAGTGCCGGACTATTCCGGCAAGTCCTCCGCACAGCGCATGGCGTTACGTCAGGTCTTTTTCACGCCCGGCGTACGCTCGGTGCTGGGCGTTGTGTTCACCTGGATGCTGGCTCACAACCTGCTTTATACCTACGTCGCTCCCTTCGTTTCCGCGGCGGGGCTGGCGAATGATGTGGACCTGGTATTGCTGGCATTCGGGGTCGCCGCACTGGCCGGCATCTGGGTCACGGGACGGCTGGTTGATCGACATCTGCGCAAGACAGTACTTGCCAGCCTGGCAACATTCGCAGCGGTGTCAGTGTTCTTCGGCGTGTTTTCCGGCTCTGCACCGGCCATTTACGTCGGTGCTTTTATCTGGGGACTGACCTTCGGTGGCGCCGCCACACTGCTGCAAACCGCGCTCGCCGATTCGGCAGGTGAGGGCGCAGATGTCGCGCTTTCGATGAACGTCGTGGTCTGGAACAGCGCCATCGCAGGCGGAGGGCTACTGGGTGGCGTTTTGCTTGGCCAATGGGGGGCAGGTTCCTTTCCTTGGGTCTTGCTGATGCTGTTGTTGCTAAGTCTGGTGATCGCACTGCGCGCAGGTGCTCATGGTTTTGCACGGGGCAGCCGACTGGACCGGGAGTGTGGTCTGGCTGGTTGAGCACAGCGAGCTCAAGCCAGCCTAAAAATCGGCCCCCACCAGCGCATCTACCTCCTCACGGCCAGGCGCCGTCGCCGGCCCTCGGCGTGTGACCGCAATCGCTGCTGCCGCATTGGCGCGCAGCGCCGCGCGGTCGACACTGCTGCCTCTGGCCAACTCGGCCAGCAGCACACCCGCGTGGGCGTCGCCAGCTCCATTGGTGTCGATTGCCGTGACGGCAAAGCCGGGTATGTGTCGCGTCTGTCCGGCATGGTGGACCCAGCAACCTGCGGGGCCGTCACGAATCACTATGAGCGCATCTTCGCGCAGAATGGACGCCAGGTGGTGGAGCGCGTCGGCGCGCGTCCGGGTTTGCGTGAAGCGCAGGGCTTCTTCGCAGTTGCTGGACCATACGCTGATAAGAGGAAGTACGGCGCGCATCTCGACGCCATGAAGCGCATCAACCAATGGGCCTGGGTCGAATACCACGGTAGTGCCGCCGGGCAATCCGTCCAGCCAGGCGAGCAGGGCCGTGACCTTGTTTTTGTGTGCCAGGCTGTAGCCGCTGACAACTACGTAATCTTCGGCGCTGACCTGCACGCCCTGCAGGTCATCGGCAGACAAACCACCTTCAGCGCCCACATAGGAGATGAACGAGCGCTCGGCCGAGGCTTCCACCAGGGCAACGGCCAGGCCGGTATCTTCACCGGGAACAGGCATCGTAGCAATCTCCACGCCTTCGTCGCGCATGGCCTGGCGAGCAAGGTCGCCGAAGCGGCCCTGGCCATGGCGACCCAGATAAACCGTAGGCAAGCCATTGCGGCAGGCAGCGGCCATCACGTTGAAGCCGCCTCCGGCCTCGAACGTGGCGCTGCTGGCCAGTACATCTCCGCCCGACGGCGGCAGGCGGTCGATGGCCATGACCAGGTCAACCACGACCTGGCCGGTGTAGAGCAATTTAGCGGGCATGGGCAGCCTCTTCGGTAACGACACGGCGATCACGCGCCCCGCCGAGCAGCGCATACAGGCCACCGGCGACAATGAAGGTCACGATCCAGCCCAGGCCGTTATGACCCAGCCAGGAATCGGCGAGAAAACCTTTGAACAGCACATGCTCCGGGGTGGTCGCCACGGTGGTGAAGCTGAAGCCGAGCACGATAGCCAATGCCCACGAGCCCAGCGCGCGCCATTCGACACCGCCGCGATACCAGTAGGCGCTCTTTGGGGTCTGGTCCAGCAGGTCGTGTGGGGAGTAGATGTGGCGATGCAGCAGGTCGACGACAAAGATGCCGACCCACGCGGTAATGGGCACCGCCAACATCGAGATGAACGTAATGAAGGGGCCGTAGAAACTGTCGGCGATCAGCATGAAATAGATCGAGCCGGCAAAGATCGCGATGATATCGACGATGACTGCATGTACTCGCTTGACCTTCAGGCCGAGGGTCAAGGTGGTCAGGCCGGCTGAGTAGACCGACAGGTTATTGGACAACAGCAGACCGCCGAACGCAGTGATCAGATAGGGCACGGCCATCCAGGTGGGCAACATTTCGCGAATGGCGATGATCGGGTCGGTGGCTGACGCCAGATGATCGTTGCCCACCGACAGCAAGCCGCCGAGGGTGATCAGCAAAACCAGAGGGATCCCTGCGCCAAATGCCGCCGAGGCCACCAGTCGAGTGGCCTTCACGCTGGCGTGCTGATAGCGCGACATGTCGGCGCCCGCGTTGGCCCAGCCGATACCCGTGCCGGCGGCCATGGTGCCGACGCCAATGATCATGGCACTCAGTGGCGCTGCCGGCGCGTCGAAGACCAGGCTCCAGTCGATGTGGGTGAGTAGAAAGCCACCGACCACCAGGTTCAGCGCGCCGAACAGGTAAGTTGCCCATTTCTGGATGACCAGCAGGGTGGCATGGCCCAGGCCCGAGACGGTCAGGGTCAGCAGCACGAACAAGGCGATGAACAGCAGGGTCAGGCCAGGCGAGTTTTTCGCCTCCACGGGGGTGCCGAAAAGGATCGCGAACAGTGACAGCAGGACGAACGCGGCGGTGGTGGTGTTGACCGTTTCCCAGCCCAGGCGCGACATCAGCGAAACCAGCGTGGGCCCGATATTGCCTCGCACCCCGAAGATGGCCCGGGACAGCGTCAGGCTCGGTGCCCGCCCGCGGCGCCCGGCAATGGAGATAACGCCGACCACGGCGAACGAGCCGGCGGCACCGAGGATGGCGACGATGATTGCCTGCCAGATGGCCAGCCCCTGAAACGCTACCAGGGTGGCACCCAGCGGCAAGCCCAGGATGCTGATGTTGGCGGCGAACCAGACCCAGAACAGTTGCAGCGGGTGGCCGTTGCACTCGTTTTCAGGAACCGGCTCGATACCGCGGGTTTCCAGCTGACCCGCACCTTGAGAGGCGGACGATGTCGTCATTTGCGTTGCTCCTATTGCCTTTATTGTGGTTGTGGCAGTACGTCAGCAGGTGCAATCCAGTGCAAATTGGCTATTCCGAAATCGGGTCAGCCAGATCGCCGCTCGGAAGGCTGAGGGCGAGGGTGATCTCGTTCACAGTGAGCGAGCACAGCCCGGTCTATCAACCGGTACGCAGGACCAGCAGTTGTTCGACCAAGGGCGCGAGATCGAGCGCGTTGACCGCATCAATTTGCTCGATCAACGCCGCCGGCCAGGCTTGCATGCCATTGCAGGCACCCAGCATGGCGCCGAGAATGGCGGCAATCGTGTCGGTGTCACCGCCCAGGCTGGCCGCCATGCACACTGCATCGAACGGACTGAGCTGGCTGCTCGCCACGCGGTGGGCGAGGGTGAAGGCAGCGACCACTGATTCTTGTGAGGCGACCGAGGTACCAATCACATCGTGCACCCGGTCGGCCAGCTGTTCGTCTGTGCAGTCAGCGCACAGTGCCTTGGCCCATTGAATGCGCGCGGCGATACGCCCACCCGCAACCCAATGACCATGGCGTTCGGCACTCAGGGCTACCTCAGTACCTATCTCCAGAGCTTCGGCCAGGGGCGTGCCATTGATCCCGGCGGACACCACGGCCGCGACCGCCGCCGCGCTGGAGATGCCCAGCGTGGTGTTATGGGTCACCTGACAGGCTTGCACCACCAGCGCCATGAAGGCCTCGCGGTTGCTCACGTCGGCTGCGATGCCCACCGGGGTAATACGCATTGCCGCGCCATTGGTGGTGCCGAAGCGGCCGGCTTCTTCGGGGCTGTGGCCGTCAAGGATCATTTCAATCGCGCGCTTGGTCGAAGGCCCCAGCAGGTCGTAGGAGCCCTTGGCTTTCATCGCGGCTTCCCACTCGATCAGGCTGTGGGCCAAGGCTGTCGGGTCGATGCTGCCGCAGCCGGCCACCAGCAATTGTGCCACCAGGATCGCCTGCTCGGTGTCATCGGTGATGGCGCCCGCAGGCATGTTCGGTGCGATCGGCTGGTCGGCATCGGCACCGATCAGCGTATTGATACGGCCATAGCGTTGCAGGATCAACGCGCGCGGCAGCGACTGCGTCGGCATGCCCAAAGCGTCGCCCAAGGCCAGGCCATAAAAGGCACCCAGGCCTCGGTCTTGCAGAAATGTTGCGCTCATGTGGACGATCCGAAGGCGAGGTGAAGGCGAAAATGCACGGGGTCCAACAGGCTCTCTACGTGCTCCATAAAACGTTCACGGCGGTCAAAGGTCGTGCGCACGGCCTTGAGAAACACCGTGCCGGGCTCGCGTGCCAGCAGCACGGCATCATCACGGTTCAGAGGCCCTGCACCGATCCACTGATCGCCCTTGTCGCCGATGAAGCCGTGGGCGGCCATGGTCACTGTCAGTGACTGTTCCAGCAGACCGTTTTGCGGCAGGTTTTCCAAACCATCGACCGCCGGGATCAAGGCGCGCTCCAGGGAAACGATACTGCCATCAGCGGCGATACGCCGGCGATCCAGGGCCACCAGGCTGGAAGTGCCGAGGCGCACCTCCATGTCGGGCCGTTGCACCGCCACCAGACGCAGGATTTCCGTACGCACGCCAGCACCCGTGTCGGCCAGGGCCTGAGCCCAGCCGGCACGCTGGTCCAGGCTGAAGCCGTCGTAGGTGACGATCGAACCCACGCCGGTCTGGGTGGCAATGAAGTTACGCCGCTTGAGCTCGGACAACGCCTCGCGCAGCGTGCCGCGGCTGACGTTGAATTCCTGGGCCAGAAGATTTTCCCCGGGAAGCAGGGCGCCGGAGCTCATCTGGCCGCTTTCGATACGGCGGATCAGCTCATTGATCACCTGGGTTTTCTTGTCGAATCGAACCTGTCTAGTCATGTACATTTTATAGTTGCATGTTGGATCGGAATGCAAGCTGTTTTTGTGCGAATTGATATGCGAGGCACCAATGTTTAACGGGTTACGCGAATGATGCTCGCAGTTCGACAAGTCACCTCGCGGTCACACGCTCTCCAGTGCCATTCAAGGCAGTCCGATGCGGGCCAAAACTTTGGCAGTAGGGGGCTTTTCGATTATTTTCCTGTGTGCAACCCGATCACTCGGCCGAGGAGTTTGGGCCTCGGCAGATCGGACTGCCCGGCGCTTATAGCGTCAAGTCTTTCCTTTGTTGCCTCGGTAAACATCGTTGCATGCGGGCCGCTCAGGTCGACGTGCAACAGCATTTGCTCATTGCCGGCCAGCTCCATTTCATCACCTGCCAAATGCAGGCTGTGATAGAGATGCACGCGCTTGGCGTCGTGGGCGATCAGTTGGGTATGCACCTCGACCTCGGCGCCGAGTTTCACTTCGTGCAGGTAGTTGAGGTGCAGTTCCAGGGTGAACAGCGAGTGGCCGCTGGCTTCGCGGTTATCGCTATCCAGTCCGAGGGCGTCCATCAGGCCGTCAGTGGCGTAGCTGAAGATCAGCAGGTAGAACGCGTCACGAAGGTGGCCGTTGTAGTCGACCCAGTCGGGTTGGACTCGGGTGGTGTAGGTGGTCAGTGCAGGCATGTCGGAGGATTCCGGGTCAGTTCTGATCAAATGAGGTAACTGGTGTGCTTTGCAGGGTGACGGAAGACTCACAGCCACCCACCGGAGGCAAGCCAGCTACCGTAGGTTTATTCCGCGAAGCTCATGCCATGCCTGGCCTTGGTAGTCTTTACCGCCTCCAGCACGGCGAGCAAGCAATCGTCACGGTAGCGCTCCAATGCCGAAATACTGTGTTTACCCAACTGGTCAGTGGTGCCGTCGACCACATCGTCGATCAGTTTGTCGGTCAGTTCCGGTGCCGGCAGGTAGGTCCACGGCAACTGCAATGCCGGGCCGAACTGCGTCATGAAGTGGCGCATGCCTGCATCGCCACCCGCCAATGTGTAGGTGAGAAAGGTGCCCATGAACGACCAGCGCAGTCCGGCGCCGAAGCGAACCGCATCATCGATTTCACCGGTGGTCGCCACGCCGTCATTAACCAGGTGCAGCGCCTCGCGCCATAGCGCTTCGAGCAAGCGGTCAGCGATAAAGCCGGGGACTTCCTTGCGCACATGCAGCGGGCGCATACCAAGTGATTCATAGACCTTGATTGCCGCCTGTATGGCCGCCGGAGCGGTATTTTTGCCGCCCACTACTTCCACTAACGGCAGCAGGTACACCGGATTGAACGGGTGACCGACTACGCAGCGTTCCGGGTGCGCGGAGCCTTCGTAGAAGTCACTTGGCAACAGGCCGGACGTACTTGAACCAATTAACACATTCGGCCTGGCCGCCGCGCTGATTCTGCGGTGCAGATCCAGTTTCAGTTCCAGGCGTTCCGGGGCGCTTTCCTGAATGAAGTCGGCGTCGCTGACACATTCCTCGATGGTGGCCACGAAGCGCAGGCGGTTCTGGGATGCACCGGGTACCAGACCCTGTTGTTCCAGCGCACCCCAGCAATTGGCGACACGGTTACGCAACGCTGCTTCGGCGCCGGGCGCGGGGTCCCAGGCGACCACATCCAGTCCATGGGCGAGGGCGCGGGATACCCAGCCACTGCCGATGACGCCGCTGCCAAGAGCGGCGAAGGTTTTGATTTCAGTGATAAAGCTCATGGCGACGATCCTGAAGAGTGCGGTGATTCAATCACAGGGTTTTATGTCTTGAAGGCATTAGCCGCGCTTGGCAAGGCCCATCTTGATGCGGCCTTCTGCCGGGGTCATGACTCGTGCGCCCAGGCGGCTGAGAATTTCACTGGCGCGTTCCACCAATTGACCGTTGGTGGCGAGCACGCCCTTGTCCAGCCACAGGTTGTCCTCCAGACCGACCCGGACGTTGCCGCCCATCAACACCGCTTGCGCGGCCATCGGCATCTGCATGCGGCCAATACCAAAGCCCGCCCACACCGCATCGGCGGGCAGATTATCGACCATGGCTTTCATGGTGGTGGTGTCGGCGGGTGCGCCCCATGGAATACCCAGGCACAGCTGGAACAGCGGGTTGTCGAGCAGACCCTCCTTGATCATCTGTTTGGCGAACCACAGGTGGCCGGTGTCGAAGATTTCCAGCTCGGCCTTTACGCCCAGCGCCTGGATACGTCTGGCGCCGGCGCGCAGTTGCGACGGGGTGGACACGTAAATAGTGTCGCCGTCGCCAAAGTTCAGGGTGCCGCAGTCGAGGGTGCAGATTTCCGGCAGCAGTTCCTCAACATGGGCCAGACGTGTCATTGGGCCGACCAGATCGGTATTGGCACCAAACTCCATCGGGCGTTCACCGTCGCCAATCTCCAGATCGCCACCCATGCCAGCGGTGAGGTTGACGATGATGTCGATGTCGGCCTCCCGAATACGCTCCATCACTTCGCGGTACAGCGCCACGTCGCGGCTGAACTTGCCGGTGTGCGGGTCGCGCACATGACAGTGCACCACGGTGGCACCGGCTTTGGCGGCCTCAACCGCGGCGGCCGCGATTTGCTTGGGCGTGACCGGCACGTGAGGGCTTCGGGCGGTCGTGTCGCCAGCACCGGTGAGTGCGCAGGTGATGATGACGTCGTGGTTCATGGGGTGGCTCCTTACAGGCGTGAGGATGCCGTTCGCGACGATGGATGATCGCGAAGCGGCCGTTCAAAATCAGGTTATTGGCTGCTCAATTGGAGATTTGCCGCAGCCGGTTTGCCGTCGAAGGTGGTGACGCCCTCCAGCCAGCGCGCCTGGTCTTGAGGATGGTCTTTGAGCCACTGTCTGGCGGACTCGAGAGCATCCTTGTGATCCAGTAGCGGCTGCATCATCCGGCTCTCGTCGGCGGCGGTGAACGTCAGGTTAGTCAGCAATCTATGCACGTTGGGGCACTGTTCGGCATAAGTCGGCGAAGTGACCGTCCATACCGTAGCCATGCCCTCGTTCGGGCCCAAGGCGTCGTCGCTGCCATTGAGGTATGTCATCGCCACGTTGACGTTCATCGGGTGCGGCGTCCAGCCGAAAAACACCACGGCTTCCTTGCGGCGTACGGCACGGTCCACGGCGGCGAGCATGCCGGCTTCGCTGGACTCAACCAACTGGAATTTGCCCAGGCCGAACTGGTTTTTGGCGATCATCGCCTTGATCTGGGTATTGGCGCCTGAGCCAGGCTCGATGCCGTAGATTTTGCCGCCCAGTTCCTTCTCGAACCTGGCGATGTCGGCAAAGGTCTTCAGGCCCTTGTCCGCCAGGTAAGTCGGCACGGCGAGGGTGGCGCGAGCGTCTTCCAGGCTCGGTTTGTCGAGCACTTTGACCTTCCGGGCCTCGACAAACGGCGTGATGGTCTGGGTCATCAACGGGTTCCAGTAGCCCAGAAAGAGCTCCAGGCGCTGGTCGCGGATGCCGGCGAAAATGATCTGCTGGGAAGCGCTGGTCTGTTTGGTCTTGTAACCGAGGCCGTCGAGCAACACTTGGGTCATGGCGCTGGTTGCGATCACGTCGGTCCAGTTCACCACACCCATGCGCACGTTCTGGCATGAAGCGGCATCAGCCGCCATTACATTGCTGCTCAAGAGCGCGCTGGCGCCGAGTGCAAGCACGCTGCAACTAATCAGTCGGTTCATGGTGGGGCCCTCGGCAGATCGTTATTGTGGGGTGTCGGCGTCTTTGTGCACCGTGGGAACAAATTACCCTGCCTGGAGGGCGGCCAAGCGCACTGCAGCGACCCGCTTTTGCACTGCGGCGACCTGCCCCTTGAATGTGCCCATGAACGGGAGTATCAACGTGCCACGCTGCAGGTCCGAGGAGAGCGTTACCATGGCCCAGGATTTCTATTTTTTGCTGATGCCGGGGTTCTCGGCCATCGGCTTTATCTCCGCGCTAGAGCCCTTGCGGGTGGCCAACCGCTTTGGTGGCGAGCTGTACCGCTGGCACGTCCTCAGCGCCGACGGCGGCGCGGTACAGGCGAGCAACGGCATGTCGGTCAACGCCGACGCGGCGCTTGAGTCGCTGAAAAAAGGCGCGACCCTGCTGGTGGTGGCCGGCTTTGAACCGCTGCAGTTCGCCACGCCGGCCCTGCAGCAATGGCTGCGTCGCCTTGATCATGAAGGCGTGACCCTGGGCGCCATCGACACTGGCGCCTGTGTGCTCGCTGAAACCGGCTTGCTCGATGGCCATCGCCTGACCCTGCATTGGGAAGCCATTGAAGCGTTCAAGGAGTCCTACCCACAGCTCACCGTGACCCAGGAACTGTTCGAGATCGACCGCCGCCGCATCACCTGCGCAGGGGGCACAGCGTCCATCGACCTGATGCTCGACCTGATCGCCCAGGCGCACGGCCCCGAGTTGGCGATTCAGGTATCCGAACAATTCGTACTGGGCCGCATCCGCACGCGCAGGGACCACCAACGCATGCAGATCGCTACGCGCTATGGCATCGCCAACAAGAAGTTGGTGCACGTGATCGGAGAGATGGAACAGCAAACCGAACGCCCCCTCAGCACCCTGGCCCTTGCCGAAGCGATCAACGTCACCCGGCGCCAGCTGGAACGCTTGTTTCGCCTGCACCTGAACGACACGCCGAGCAACTTCTATCTGGGCCTGCGCCTGGAGAAAGCCCGGAAACTGCTGCGGCAAAGCGGTCTGAGTGTGCTGGAAGTGAGCATCGCCTGCGGGTTCGAATCGCCGTCGTATTTCACTCGCAGCTATCGAGCGCGGTTTGCGAAATGCCCTAGGGAGGATCGGCGGCGGGAGGGGATTTGAGTCTTGTTTTCAGGGGGCGAGGTTGGGCTTTGCGTAGGCGGGTTTTGGTGTTGGCTATAGCTGTACTCTTCGGCTGGTGTTGGTAGCAGTGGAAGTAGGAGCGCCAATTTGAGTGATTATGTTCGTGCGTTTAGCGGGGGCTGTAGATGTCTAGGCGATAGGGTGTTAATTCGTTTAGAGGCTATCCGGATCCCCAAAAAACATCTGAATCCGCGACCTCAACCAACGCTCCCCTGGATCATTATCCTGCGCGCCGCGCCAGGCCATGTGCAGTTCGAACGTTCGGGTTTCAATCGGCAGGTCTTCAGAGCGCACGCCTCCTGCGGCGGTCAGGACCTGCGCCGCATAATCAGGCACGGTGGCGATGATGTCGGTGCCGGTCAGCAGTGTGGCCAGGCCGTTGAACTGGGGCACGGCGAGGACGACGTGGCGTTTGCGGTCGAGTTTTTCCAGGTGTTCGTCGATGAAGCCGCTCAGGTCGCCGGCGAAGGAGACCAGTGCGTGGGGGCGGGCGCAGAAGTCGTCGAGGCTCAACGGGCCGGGTATCGAGTCGGCGCGCAGCAGTTGCGGCTTGCTCCTGCGCAAGACTTTGCGCTTGGCGTTGGCGGGCAGGTCCTGGGTATAGCTGACGCCGACGGAAATCTCCCCGGAGGCGAGCAGGGGCGGCATGAGGATGTAATTGACTCGTCTGACCACCAGCACAATGCCCGGCGCTTCGGAGCGCAGACGCTTGAGCAGGGTGGGCAGCAGCGCGAACTCGACGTCATCGGACAGGCCGATGCGGAACACCGAGGTGCTGGTCGCCGGGTCGAACTCTGAGGCACGGCTGACCGCTGTCGAGATGGAGTCGAGTGCCGGGGAGAGCAGGGCGAAGATTTCCTTCGCTCGGGCGGTGGGCTCCATGCTGCGCCCGGTGCGCACGAACAGTGGATCATCGAACAGGCCGCGTAGCCGCGACAGCGCAGCGCTGATTGCCGGCTGGCCGAGAAACAGCTTTTCCGCCGCACGTGTGACGCTGCGCTCATGCATCAGGGTCTCGAAAACGATGAGCAAATTGAGGTCGACGCGACGCAGGTCGTTGCGATTCATGCGGAATATCTCGGGCCATTTGTCGGTTGAGGACGTGAGCAGGGTGCGATAGTACGAGCAAATGCGGGTCGGGCGCAGCGAAAATTACTGTGAGGGTTACTGAATGTCCACACGGCTTGCAATGTTTCGTCGACATGCGAACAATGGCGGCCATTACGCGCATCGACGCCCAGACGCTGTCTGGCTGCGCCGTGCAGCGCACAGGACACAATCGATGACAGGCATGTCGACTATTAATAGCCACCGATGGTGTTGCCGGCAATGCCCGGATAAAGTTTGTGGCATCAAGGTTCACAGGCGAGGTTCTAAATGTCCCGCACGATCCGTTTTCACCAGTTTGGCCCGGCCGAGGTGCTCAAAGTCGAAGAGCATCCTGTCGCGTCGCCTGTCACCGGCGAGGTGCAGGTGCGTGTTCAGGCCATCGGTGTCAGCTGGTACGACGTTCTTTGGCGGCAAAATCTCGCATCTACCCATGCCCGGCTGCCTGCCGGTCTGGGTTATGAGATGGCTGGCGTGGTTACCGCGCTGGGCGACGGTGTGGATGATCTGCAAGTAGGCGACAAGGTCGCCAGTTTTCCTGCGGCCGATGCCAACCAGCACCCGGTCTACGGCGAATCCATCGTCATGCCGCGCCGTGCATTGACCCGCTACCCGGATGCGTTGACGCCGGTCCAGGCCAGCGTGCATTACACGCCGTATCTGGTGGCGTACTTTGCATACGTTGATCTGGCGCGTATCAAGTCCGGTCAAACCGTACTGGTCACCGACGCCAGCCACTGCTCCGGCCCTGCATTCGTGCAGTTGGGCAAGGCACTGGGGGCTCGGGTTATCGCCGCGACCAAGACCGAGGATGCTCGTGAGTATCTGCTGTCACTGGGCGCTGAAAAAGTGGTGGTCACCGAAGAACAGGACTTGTTGATGGCAATCAACAAGTACACCGACAACCGTGGTGTCGATGCCGTCTTCGATGGCCTTGGCGGTCCGCAGATGTCGATCATGGGCGATGTGCTTGCGCCGCGTGGCAGTTTGGTGCTGTATGGCCTGCAAGGCGGTAATCAGACGCCGTTTCCGGCCTGTGCCGCTTTCCAGAAGAACATCCAGTTCTACGTGCATTGCCTGGGCAATTTCACCGGCAAGCCCGAGCTGGGCATTACCCAGGATGAGACCGCACTGCAACGCGCCTTGCAGCAGATCAATCAGATGACCGCCGACAAGGTATTGGCGCCGTTGCAGACGCGCAGCTTTCCGTTCGAGCAGGTGGTGCAGGCGCACCGTTACATGGATGTCTGCCCGATTGGCGGGCGTGCGGTGCTGGAAGTCGAGGCGGTCTGATTCATCACCTCCTGTCAGCGCTCGTTATTGAAAAGCCTTCCGAACGGAAGGCTTTTTGCATCCCACATCGAAAAAGAACACCACGAATTAAACACTTCTGAATAATGCCCCTGTCAGTTTTTCTGGAAGTGGGGTAACCGTGAATGAATATTAAAAAGAGCATCGCAGCGGCAGGACCGTCTCGACTGTTTATTTAAGTGTATTGGCGCTGACAGTCACGGCGACTTATAAATGTCCTTTCCCACGGGCTAGAATGAAACAGTAACTGGATCGATGCCCCAAGGGCATCGGTAAAGCCTGAACAGCCTGCCTGAAGGGTTTGCAGGCTATGGCTTTCAAGCGTTTCGCGTGTCTCATGAGTTCGATAGTACAATTAAACGATTTGTTTAAGTTGTTGAGGATGTTCTGCTGACTGCACTGTTTTTTAAAGCAAACTGTCTATTGTAATTGTTTTAAAGATACTGATAATGCGTCGGTAATTACCACTCAGGGAATGAGTCATGCTCGACTATAAATTGAGTTGTCAGCTTGATGTTCAATATTCTGTCTGCACCGTGTCATGCCTTGAGCGACAGGCAGGTGACGCACGATGAGTTCTATTCACGAACAGGCAATGAATTATGTCTACCAGCAAGTGCTGCAACGCTTGTTGGGGTACTTCTCGCGCGCAGAGCGCACCGCGCTGCAGCTGTTGATCCAGCGCCTGATTGTTGCGGCTGGCGGCATCGAGCAGATTGCCGGCTTCAAGGTGCTGGTGGCTTTCGGTGGTGGCAAGGACAGTGCCTACACGCTGGCCTTTCTGCGCGCTGCGCAGTTGAGTATTGCCTGCCGTTCGCCCGGCACATTCAACCTGCGGGTTGCCAATCGGCGTCACGCGGGCATGACCCCTGCGGTGATGGATAACATCAACCGCACCTATTCAGCGTTGTTTCTGTACGACGACCCGCGTGTCGAGATGCTGATGATCGACAGTCAGTACACACAGGCCTTCGAGCCGGATCTGCCTTTTTCCAGCGCGGGGCGTGAGCAGAATCGTCTGGACATGCTGCTGGGTGGGCACCTGTCCGCTGGCGACGCCCGCACCACGTTTTGCAATACCTGTTACCTCGGGCTTGCGGAGTTTCTAGGACGCGCCCTGAGCTGGGGCAATGGCGTCGATGCGGTCGTCAGCGGCGACTCGCGCAGAGAGCAGCGTCAGTATGCGACCTGGATCATGCGACTGGCCCAGCGTACCGGGCAGTATTCGGGCAGTTGGGGCAAGCAGACGCTGGCCAGCGTGCTCAAGGTCATCGATACGATTGGCGAGGCTTACTATCACGAGCTGTACGGGGAGGGCGATGACAGCCCGCCGGCAAGTCGAGCCATGACGCTGCCTGAAAAAAGCAGCTCGCCGGCGTTCATTACCATTGCCGATCTGGTCAGTTGCAAGGCGGACGAACACTGGAACCTGCTGACCGAGTTTCTCGATTTCCGCTTCGATGATCTGTCGTTCAGCTTCAGTGAGTCCGATTGCGCCAACCCTTTGTTGATGGCCCACATGCGTGGCCTGACCGCGCAATACCTGCAAGCGCGTACTTATGCCGACGGGATCGCCGAATACCTTGAACTGGCGACGTCACTGATGCGCAGAAAGCAGATGCCGCCACGATTGATCGACCAGACGCTCAGCGCTTATGCCGGTCGGGCGCGCATCGAGGCGCGCCGCGAGCTGGCATCGGGCTTCGCTCAGGAGGGCTTCGGCCTGAACGAGACTCAACTGGTGTGCATGCTGTTTTCGCCGTTCGTCGATCATGGCCATGGCCTGGAGTCCTTTCTGCGCAGTTGCCACCCAGGGATGCTGGTAGCGCTGCCGGATCTGCACAAGGCGCTGTCGGGTTCGACAGCGCCGGATCAGGTCATGCAGTGGCTGGTGGATATCAGCGGTCTGAGCCTCAAGTCATTGCACAACCTTTACGGCAAGCAGCGGGTGAACTTCGACGACCCGCAGTCAATCATCGCCAGAATCCGTGCAGCCGATCCTGACAAGCGCCGGATCATGACCGTCGACCCGGCGACGGGGCAGGCAGTGGCCGAGATGCTCTCGGGACGCTGATCCGGTTGCCAGGCATGGCTGCTACCGGCAAACGGCGGCGGTCATATAGCAATGTTCTGAAGCCTGTTCTGGTTGAACGGTGGATACCTGCATGAAAAACAACACGGATTTCGCCTATCAGGCGGTCTACCGCTACCTGGTGCGTCTGGTTGACCAGCAGCAGGGCGAGCTGGCACTGAAAATGCCGTCATTGCGACAGCTGGCCCAGCGACTGAACGTATCAATATCGACGGTGCAAAGCGCCTACTCGCTGCTGGAAAAGGAAGGGCGCGTTTATTCGCTGCCAAAATCAGGCTATTACTCGGTACCGCGCAGCTTGAGTGCGCAGGGCCTGGTGATACCGGACGCAGACGGCGATCTTTTGCAGGCCTTGTATGACAACGCCCGTCGCCCCGGCATGGCGTTGCTGGGCTGCGATGAACCGGCGCTTTTGCACGCTCAGGACAATCCGCTGCCGGCAATGGAGCGCGAGCTGGGCAGGCATTACCCGCGTCAGCGGGACCCGGTTTTTCAGCCATGCGGTGAGCCAGAACTTCGCACGGCAATTGCCGCCCGTTATACCTACGATGCAGTGCATTGCTGGCACGCTGAGAATGTCTATATCGCTGCTGACTTTCATGGCGTATTCAAGGCGGTGCTCGGCACGCTGGGCCTGCGCGGCGGCACGGTACTGGTGGAATCGCCCTGTGCCTGGGCGTTGTTGCGCTTGCTGCAATCCTTCGACATCCGGGTAATCGAACTGCCGCTGGACGAGACCGGCTGCCTTGATGCTGTCCGGCTCGACGGCCTGTTGCGCGGCCATGACATCGGGCTTGCCGTGTTGCCCTCGTTGCTGAACCCGGTGCGAGGCAGCATGCGTGCGCAGAACAACAGCCAGACTGTCGCCGAAGTGCTCAACCGTCATCAAGTCTGGGTGCTGGAAAACGACAGTCACGCCGGGTTGCAATTTGCCGCCGGGCAGTCTCCGCTGCGGCACTGGATCGACCCTCAGCGGTTGGTGGTCATGGGCGGATTCGAGAAAAGTCTCGGGCCTGAGGCGCCCTATGCTTACTTGCTGTGCAAGAGCCTGGATGCGCGTTGGCAGCAGTATTTCTGCCTGCGAGCATTCGAGCTGCCGCCGCTTCGGCAAAGGGCCATCGCCAGGTTATGCAGCAGCGGACGTCTGGACAGGCAACTGATGGCGTTGCGCGAGACGCTGACCGAACGCATGCAGTCGATGACCCAGCAACTGGATGAACGGACTGGCGGGATGCTGAGTTATCAGTTGCCCGAGGGCGGCTGCGGCATATGGGCCGAGAGTGCATACCCCGTGGACCTGCGCCAGGTCTTCGTTGCGCTGCTGGCCCGGTCGATTGTCGTCAGCCCCGGTGAACTGTTCACTTTGCAGAACCGCTACTCGCAACATCTGTGGATCAGTTATGCCACTGACTGGACTCGTGAACCTGCCAAGCTGCTGGGCGCATTGGCAGAGGCATTGACTCACGCTCGTCTGCCATAGACCTCGACATGGCAGGCCGTCGATCCATTTGTGTTTGCCAGACGTGGTTCAAGGTTGTTAACTGGACGCCTGTCCAGTATTCACAACCAACGGCTCCCCAGCGCAGTGACCCCGAACGCCCCCGTAAACCCTGATCCCGAGCCTGTTCTCGCCAGCGACCTGCCTGCGCGTTATGTCGTGGCCGTGCGCGCGTTGTGTGAGTTCACCGCCAAGGTGGGCGACCTCGACCTGCGCTTCACGCCGTCACCCACGGCGCAGGAAGGCATTGCCGGGCATCGCACGGTTGCCACGCGGCGCGGCGCCGATTACCAGGCCGAGTTGTCGTTGAGTGGCGATTATCGCGAGCTGACGGTAAGGGGCAGGGCGGACGGCTATGACGTCAGTCGCAATCAGCTGGAAGAAGTGAAGACCTATCGCGGTGAACTCGACGCGATGCCGGCCAACCACCGTCAGTTGCACTGGGCGCAGGTGAAGGTCTACGGCTGGCTGCTTTGCCAGCGCCTGCAGCTTGAAAACGTGACGCTGGCCCTGGTGTATTTCAACATTGTCAGCGAGCAGGAAACCCTGATTCGCGAGCCGTTCAGCGCGGCTACGCTGCAAGCGTTTTTCGAACGACAGTGCTCGATTTTCCTCGGCTGGGCGCAGCAGGAGCTGGCGCATACGCAGGCGCTGCACACGACACTGGGCAGCCTGAAATTCCCCCACGCGTCTTTCCGCACCGGGCAGCGGGTGCTGGCCGAGTCGGTGTACAAGGCCGTCAGTACTGGCTGTTGCCTGATGGCTCAGGCGCCGACCGGTATTGGCAAGACGGTGGGCACGCTGTTCCCGTTGCTTAAGGCCGCGCCCGGCCAGAAGCTCGACAAGATTTTCTTTCTCACCGCCAAGACGCCAGGGCGTCGACTGGCGCTGGATGCGCTGGAAGTCATTAATCACAGCGCGCCGGAGCTGAAGCTGCGGGTCCTTGAGCTGGTGGCGCGCGACAAGGCCTGTGAGCATCCGGACAAAGCCTGCAACGGTGATTCCTGTCCGCTGGCCAGCGGCTTTTATGATCGTCTGCCAGCCGCTCGCTCGGCGGCGCTGACCTCGCCGTGGTTGAATCAGGCGGGCGTACGCGATGTCGCCTTGCAGCATCAGGTCTGCCCATATTATCTGAGCCAGGAACTGGCGCGTTGGGCTGACGTGGTCATCGCAGACTACAACTATTACTTTGACCTGAGCGCGTTGCTGTTCGGCCTCGGTCAGCTCAATCAGTGGCGCGTTGCGGTGCTGGTCGATGAGGCCCACAACATGGTCGAACGGGCACGCCAGATGTACAGCGCCAGTCTTGACCAGAGCCAGTTGAAAGCCTTGATTCAGACAGCGCCGGAACCGGTGAAAAAAGCCTTGCAGCGTCTGGATCGACAATGGAATGCGCTGCACAAGGCACAGCCCGGCGCCTATCAGGCTTATTCGGCAGCACCGGAAAAATTCATCGGCAGCCTGAACCAGTGCATCTCGACCATCGGTGATCATTTCAACGAGCACCCGCAGGCAGTGGATGGCACGTTGCAGGGGTTCTACCTGGAAGCCATCGGCTTTGCGCGCATCGCCGAGCTGTTCGATGAGCATTTCATTTTCGACATCACCCGGCGCGAGGCGGGCGGCAAGCGCATTCTGTCGCGCCTCAGCCTGCGCAACGTCGTCCCCGCGCGTTTCATCCGGCCGCGCCTGACCGCTGCGCGCAGCACCGTACTGTTTTCCGCAACGCTCAACCCGCGCCACTATTACGCGGACCTGCTGGGGTTGCCGGGCAACACGGCATGGATCGACGTGGAGTCGCCGTTTCATCACGATCAGCTCGACGTGCGCATCGTCAGTCGCATTTCCACCCGTTTCACCCATCGTCAGGCTTCGCTGGCGCCGATTGTCGAACTGATGGCCGAGCAGTTCGACGCGCGGCCGGGCAATTACCTGGCGTTCTTCAGCAGTTTCGATTACCTGCAACAGGTCGCCGAGCTGATGGCGCGCACTCACCCGCACATCAGCCTTTGGCAGCAGGCACGGGGGATGGGTGAGAGTGAGCGCCACGCATTTCTCGACCGGTTCACCCTGAGCAGTCAGGGCATCGGTTTTGCCGTGCTGGGCGGCGCGTTCGGTGAAGGCATCGACTTGCCGGGCGCACGCCTGATCGGCGCGTTCATCGCCACCCTGGGCCTGCCTCAGCTCAATCCGGTCAACGAACAGTTCAAGCAGCGCATGGCGGCGCTGTTCGGCGCCGGTTATGACTACACCTACCTTTATCCCGGCGTGCAGAAGGTGGTGCAGGCTGCGGGGCGGGTTATCCGCAGCCAGAGTGACAGCGGTGTGGTCATGCTCATCGATGACCGTTTTGCCGAGCACAAGGTGAAGCAGTTGTTTCCAGCGTGGTGGCGGCCCGAAACGTCAATGGCCTGAGGTCGGTTGCCGTTTTGGCGATTGAGCTGAAACAGAAGCAGATACCGGGGATCGATACTCAAGCAGCGCTGTCGAACTGCCAGTAAACTGCGGCATTGATCACCTTGGCAGCCGCAGCAAGTCTTTATTTTTTCTCCGTATTTCATTTCTTCGTGGAGGTTGTATGAGTCTCAGTCCTTTCGCCGGCAAGCTGGCACCTGCGCAGTTACTGGTCGATATTCCGAGACTGGTCACGGCTTACTACACCGGCCAGCCCGATGCATCGGTGCCCACTCAACGTGTTGCGTTCGGCACTTCCGGGCACCGTGGCACATCGTTTGACCTGGGTTTCAACGAATGGCACGTGCTGGCTATCAGTCAGGCGATCTGTCTGTACCGCAAGGCCAACGGCATCGACGGCCCGTTGTTTCTGGGTGCCGATACCCACGCGCTGTCGACCCCGGCCGCGGCCACCGCGCTTGAAGTGCTGGCCGCCAATGGCGTGCAGGTGATGATTTCGCAAGGTGACGAATACACCCCGACGCCTGCGGTGTCCCACGCGATCATCTGCTACAACCGCGGCCGTACTTCAGGGCTGGCGGACGGCATTGTCATTACGCCTTCGCACAACCCGCCGCAAAGCGGTGGCTTCAAGTACAACCCGCCCAATGGCGGCCCGGCCGACAGTGATGTCACCAAGTGGATCGAGAACAAGGCCAACGAACTGCTGGCCGAGAAAGTCACTGGCGTTTCACGCATCAGCCATGAAAAAGCGCTGCGTGCCGATACCACGCACCGCCATGATTACGTCAACACCTACGTGGCCGACCTTAAGAACGTGATCGACATGGACGCCATCCGCAATTCGGGTCTGCGTCTTGGTGTCGACCCGCTGGGCGGGGCCGGGGTGAGCTACTGGTCGGCAATTGGCGAGCATTACGGCCTGAATCTGGATGTGGTCAATAAATTTGTCGACCCTACGTTCCGCTTCATGACCGTCGACTGGGATGGTCAGATTCGCATGGACCCGTCCTCCAGCCATGCCATGCAAAGCCTGATCGGTCTCAAGGACCGCTATCAGGTTGCATTTGCCTGCGATCCGGATCACGACCGTCATGGCATCGTGACCCCGTCTGGCGGACTGATGACACCCAACAGTTACCTCGCCGTGTCCATCGACTACCTGTTTCAGAACCGTCCTGAGTGGCGTGCCGATGCAGCGGTCGGCAAGACCGTGGTCAGCAGCGGCATGATCGATCGTGTGGCCAAACGCCTGGGCCGTCGCCTGTATGAAGTGCCGGTCGGCTTCAAGTATTTCGCACAAGGCCTGTTTGAAGGCTCGTTAGGCTTTGGCGGCGAAGAAAGCGCTGGTGCCTCGTTCCTGCGCCGCGACGGTACGGTCTGGACCACCGACAAGGACGGTCTGATTCCGGCCTTGCTGGCTGCGGAAATGACTGCGCGTACCGGTCGCGATCCAAGCCAGATCTACAAGACCATGACCGAAGAGCTGGGCGAGCCGTTTTCGACCCGCGTCGATGCCAAGGCCAACCCGCAACAGAAGGCACTGCTGAGCAAACTGTCGCCGGAGCAAGTGACTTCCACTGAACTGGCGGGCGAGCCTATTCAGCAGGTGCTCAGCAACGCGCCGGGCAACGATCAGGCGTTCGGTGGTGTGAAGGTCATGACCGAAAATGGCTGGTTTGCCGCGCGCCCTTCAGGGACTGAGGACATCTACAAGATCTATGCCGAGAGTTTTGTCAGCGAAGATCACCTCAAGCGTCTGGTGGCAGAAGCTCAAGTGCTGGTAGATGGCGCCATTTCGCCGAACTGATTGCCACACTGGTCAATGCCTGAAAAACCTCGAACCTCACTCGGTTCGGGGTTTTTCAGCTTTTGGCGTGTGCTTCAGTCGCGATAGAACACCTGCACCAGGTGATAGCCGAATTTGCTCTTGATCGGCCCATGCACGACGCGTAGCGGCTTTTTGAAGATCACCTGATCGATCGCACCGACCATTTGCCCAGGCCTGACTTCACCCAGATCGCCGCCACGTTTGCCGGACGGGCAGCTAGAATGCTTTTTAGCCAGCACGTCAAACGCCTCACCCTTGGCAATGCGCAGCTTGAGCTGTTCGGCCTCTTCGGCGGTCTTCACCAGAATATGGCGGGCTTGGGCTTTCATGTCGCAATATCACCTGCTGCAAAAGGCTGCCATTATGCCTGCTCTTGCTGAGCGACGCCCGCGCGTCACGCGTGCCGTCCTGACGGCCGTGGTCTTTTTACTTCATTTTGAACGGTATTGATTATGGATTTCCCGGCGCTGTTGAAGATTCTGGCCAGTCAGGACGGATCGGACCTTTACCTTTCCACCGGAGCGCCACCGTGCGCCAAGTTCAACGGTGTGCTCAAGCCACTGGGCAGCGAAACCTTCAAACCGGGAGAGGTGGCGGTGATTGCCCAGGGGCTGATGGACGAGGAGCAGAAGCTCGAGTTTCAGCGCGAACTGGAGATGAACCTCGCCGTTTCGATGGCTGGCATCGGCCGGTTCCGCATCAATATCTTCATGCAGCGTAACGAGGTGTCCATCGTCGCGCGGAATATCAAGCTGGACATCCCGCGTTTCGAAGACCTGTTTCTGCCGCCCGTACTGCTTGACGTGATTATGGAAAAGCGCGGTCTGGTGCTGTTTGTCGGGGCCACCGGTTCGGGCAAGTCGACCTCGTTGGCGGCGCTGATCGACTACCGCAACCGCAACGCCAGCGGCCATATCATCACCATCGAAGACCCGGTCGAGTTTATCCATCGCCACAAGAAGTCGATCGTCAACCAGCGCGAAGTCGGGGTCGATACCCGCAGCTTCCATGCGGCACTGAAGAACACGCTGCGCCAGGCGCCGGATGTGATTCTGATCGGCGAGATTCGCGATCGCGAGACCATGGAGCACGCGCTGGCGTTTGCCGACACCGGCCACCTGGCGATCTCGACACTGCACGCCAACAACGCCAATCAGGCGCTGGACCGGATCATCAATTTCTTCCCGGAAGAGCGTCGCGCGCAGTTGCTGCATGACCTGGGCAACAACCTCAAGGCGTTCGTCTCGCAGCGACTGGTCAGAACCCCGGATGGCAAGCGTCGTGCGGCGGTGGAAGTGATGATGGGCACGCCGACCATTCGCGACCTGATCCAGCGCAATGAACTGACCGAGCTCAAGGGCATCATGGAGAAGTCCGGCAGCCTCGGTATGCAGACGTTCGACTCGGCGCTATTCAATCTGGCCGTCGAAGGTGCGATCAGCGAAGAAGAGGCCCTCAAGAACGCCGATTCACAAAACAACGTGCGCCTGCGCCTCAAGCTGCACAGTGAAGGCGGCGCCGGAACACTGACCACACCGCCACCGGCTCCGACCGGCAGCAGCACGGCAAGCACCGCCGAGTGGGGGCTGGTCGATGATGACGAGCCGGGTCCGCAAGCGTAAATCGGAGACGCTCCTAAACCTTCCGGGCAGAAGCTTCGTTGTGGGTCAGATCATTCAGGATGCGCGGCCGCCAGCAATTCCTGTGTGTACGGGTGCTGCGGCGCATCGAAAACGTCATGGCTGGCGCCGCGCTCGACGACTTTGCCATCCTTGACCACGATCACGTCGTGGGCAAGGGCTTTGACTACCGCCAGGTCATGGCTGATGAACAGGTACGTCAGGCCGTGCTTTTCCTGAAGTTCGCGCAACAGCGCAACGACCTGTTTCTGCACGGTCCGGTCCAGCGCCGAGGTCGGCTCATCGAGCAGAATCAATGCGGGTTTCAGCACCAGCGCTCGGGCAATGGCGATACGCTGACGCTGGCCACCGGAAAACTCATGGGGGTAGCGATGCCGGCTCTGCGGGTCGATGCCGACTTCTTCCAGTGCCCGAATGACCTCGGCATCGCATTTCGCCGGGTCGTACTGGCTGTGTACCTCCAGTCCTTCACTGATGATCTGCGCCACTGACATGCGTGGGCTGAGGCTGCCGTAAGGGTCCTGAAAGACCACTTGCATCTCTTTACGCCACGGTCGCATCTGTTTCTGACTCAGGCCGTCCAGCGCCTGCCCGCGAAAGCGGATACTGCCGCGCGACTCTAGCAGACGCAGGATCGCCTGACCAAGAGTCGACTTGCCAGAGCCTGACTCACCAACGATACCGAGGGTTTTGCCGCGCTCAATACTCAGGCTGATGTCATCCACCGCCTTGAGGTATTCCTTGTGCCGCCGCAGGATGCCGCCGGTCAGGGAAAACCAGACCTTCAGGTTGTCGACTTGCAGCACCGTTTCCCGGGTGTCGCGTCGCAGCGGCTCGCCGGCAGGTTCGGCGTCCAGCAGCAGGCGGCTGTAAGGGTGCTGAGGTGATTTGAACAGCGACTTGCAATCGGACTGCTCGACGATTTCACCGGCGCGCATCACGCAGACGCGCTGCGCGACGCTGTGCACCAGGTTCAAGTCATGGCTGATCAACAACAGCGACATGTTCAGGCGCTGTTGCAGCTCCTTGAGCAGCACGAGGATCTTGCGTTGCACCGTGACGTCCAGCGCAGTGGTCGGTTCGTCGGCAATCAGCAGCTCCGGCTCGCAGGCCAGCGCCATGGCTATCATCACCCGCTGGCGCTGGCCTCCAGAGAGTTCGTGCGGGTAGGCTTTCAGGCGTTTTTCCGGCTGTTGAATGCCTACCAGCTCCAGCAGCTCGACAATGCGTTTCTGCGCTTCACGACCGCTGATGCCGCGATGCAGCAGTAACGTTTCGCCGATCTGTCGGGCCACGCTGTGCAGCGGATTCAGCGAGGTCATCGGTTCCTGGAAAATCATCGCAATCCGGTTGCCGCGCAGCTCGCGCAGAGTGCGGTCGTCGGCACCCACCAGCTGTTGACCTCGGTAGGTGATGTTGCCCGTGGTCAGGGTGCCGCTGCGGGGCAGTAATTGCAGGATCGAGTGAGCGGTGACGGACTTGCCGGAGCCGGATTCCCCCACCAGTGCCAGACACTCGCCGCGGCGCACATCCAGGCTCAGGTTACTGACCACTTTCTGCCCGTTGAAGGCGACGCTCAGGTCGCGGATTTCGATCAGGTTTTCCGACATGTCAGGACCTCGGGTCGAAGGCATCACGCAGCGCCTCGCCTATGAATACCAGCAGCGTCAGGATCAACGCGAGGGAGAAGAACGCTGTCAGCCCCAGCCAGGGCGCTTGCAGGTTCTGCTTGCCCTGGGCGATCAGTTCACCCAGTGACGCGCTGCCGGCAGGCATGCCGAAGCCCAGAAAATCCAGCGCAGTGAGGGTCGAGATGGCACCGGTAAGAATGAACGGCAGGTAGCTCAACGTCGCATTCATCGCGTTGGGCAGGATGTGGCGCATGATCACTTTTCGATCCCCCAGACCGAGCGCCCGAGCGGCCTTGACGTACTCGAGGTTGCGCCCGCGCAGAAACTCGGCGCGCACCACATCGACCAGGGTCAGCCAGGAAAACAGCGCCATGATGCCCAGCAGCCACCAGAAATCGGGCTCGACGAAACCTGACAGGATGATCAGCAGGTACAGCACCGGCAGGCCTGACCAGACCTCCAGCAGACGCTGGCCGAACAAGTCGACCCAGCCGCCGTAGTAGCCCTGCAACGCCCCGGCGCTGATCCCGATCAGCGCGCTGATGAAGGTCAGCACTAGCGCAAACAGGATCGACACCCGGGCGCCGAAAATCACCCGCGCCATGACGTCGCGCGCCTGGTCATCGGTGCCGAGCCAGTTTTCTGCAGACGGCGGGCTGGGTGCCGGGGTTTTCAGGTCATAGTTGGGCGTGTCGTCACTGAACGGGATGGGCGGGAACAGCATCCAGCCGTCCCCTTTGCTGATCAGTGTGCGTACGTAGTCGCTGCGGTAATCGGGCTGGAAGGGCAGCTCGCCGCCGAATTGCTGCTCGGTATAACGCTTGAATACCGGGAAATAGAGCGAGTGCTGATAGCTGACCAGCAGAGGCTTGTCATTGGCGATCAGTTCGCCACCCAGTGTCAGGGCAAACAGACCGCAGAACAGCCACAGCGACCACCAGCCGCGGCGATTGCTGCGAAAACGTTCCAGGCGACGACGGGCCAGCGGCGAAAGGCTGCGCATCATGCATTCCTCGCGCTGAAGTCGATTCTGGGGTCGACCAGCGTGTAGCAGATATCGCCGATCAGCTTTATCAGCAGGCCGAACACGGTGAAGATGAACAACGAACCGAACACCACCGGGTAGTCCCGCGACACAGCGGCTTCATAGCTCATGCGGCCCAGGCCATCCAGCGAGAAGATCACCTCGATCAGCAGCGAACCGGCAAAGAACACGCTGATGAACGCCTGCGGAATGCCCGACACCACCAGCAACATGGCATTGCGAAACACATGACCATACAGCACCCGTCGCTCGCTCATGCCCTTGGCGCGGGCCGTGGTCACGTACTGACGGGTGATTTCGTTGAGAAAGGAATGCTTGGTCAGCAGGGTCAGCGTGGCAAAGCCGCCAATGACCAGCGCCGAGACCGGCAGCGCCAGGTGCCAGAAATAGTCAGCGATCTTGCCGATCGTGGTCAGTTGCTCGAAGTTGTCCGAAACCAGTCCGCGCACCGGAAACCAGTTCAGCGACGTGCCGCCACAGAACACCACCACCAGCAGCATGGCGAACAGGAAGGCTGGCATGGCGTAACCGATGATGATGGCGGTGCTGCTCCAGATATCGAACTGGCTGCCGTGTTTCACCGCTTTGCGAATCCCCAGCGGGATTGATACCAGGTACGTCAGCAATGTCGCCCAGAGCCCCAGTGATATCGACACCGGCATTTTCTGCAGAATGAGGTCGGTCACCGTTGCGCCGCGAAAGAAGCTGCTGCCGAAATCCAGTCGTGCATAGTTCTTCAGCATCAGCCAGAGACGTTCGTGCAGCGGTTTGTCGAAACCGTATTGACGTTCGATCTGCTTGATCAGCGCCGGGTCCAGCCCGCGGGACGCTTTGGAATGACCCGCCCCGGCAGACTCGCTGGCACCCGCGCCCACGGTTGCACCGCCGATCCCTTGCAGGCGAGCAATGGCTTGCTCCGCAGGCCCGCCCGGTGCGGCCTGCACGATAAAAAAGTTGACCAGCAAAATGCACAGCAGGGTAGGGATGATCAGCAGCAGGCGCCGCAGGATATAACCGAGCATTCACTGCATCTCCGAAACGATGGCCGAGGCGCCGCGTTTTTCAGCGAATTGCTCATTGGTCAGCGGTGTCGGGCTGATTTCCCACCATGTTTCGATGGCCTCATTGTTGCTGGCCTGAATTTTGGGGATGCCGAAACGGTTCCACCAGACGGTTGAAGAGCCGGGCGGATAGTAGTTGGGAATCCAGTAGTAGTTCCACTGCAGTACGCGGTCCAGGCAATGGGCGTAGTCGGTCATGGTCTGCTTGTTGTCGGCCTTGAGCAGGCCGGCAATCAGCGTGTCGACAGCAGGGTCTTGCAGCACCATGTAATTGCTCGAACCCGGGTCCATCGCCACCTTGGAGCCAAAACTGCTGTACAGCTCGGCACCGGGCGATGTCGAGACCGGGTAGCCGGTGACAATCATGTCGTAATCGCGGGCCATGACGCGGTTGAGGTATTGCGCGGCATCGATGCGGCGAATGTCGAAGTGGATACCGATCTGCGCCAGGGTGCGTTTGTAGGGCAGCAGCATTCGCTCGAAACCTGTTTGTGCATTGAGAAAGGTAAAGCTGAACGGTTCGCCCCGGGCATTCACCAGCTCATCGCCCTTGGGCGTCCAGCCAGCTTCTTTCATGAGGGCCAGCGCTTGCAGTTGCTTGTCGCGAATGAAGCCTGTGCCATCGGTTTTGGGCGTCTCGAACACGCTGTCGAACACCTGCTTGGGGACTTCGCCGCGCAGTGGCTCGAGGATTTTCAGTTCGGCAGGCGTGGGCAGTTCGCTGGCGGCCAGCTCCGAGTTGGAGAAGAAGCTGTTCTGGCGAATGTACATGTTGCGCATCATCTGCCGGTTGGTCCATTCGAAGTCCCAGAGCAGCGACAGCGCTTGGCGCACGCGACGGTCCTGGAACATGGGGCGGCTCAGGTTGAAGACGAAACCCTGCGAGCTTTGCACCGCGCCCCTGGCCAGTTGGGCTTTCTGCAGGCGCCCGTCGCTGAGGGCGGGGCCGTCATAGCGAATTGAATAGCCAGTCGCCGAAAACTCGCGGTTGTAATCATAGGCGCCGCCTTTGAGTACCGTACGTGCAACATCAATGTCGCCGAAGTACTCGATGCTGAACCTGTCGAAGTTATACAGGCCTTTGCTGACCGGCAGGTCCTTGCCCCACCAGTCCGGATCGCGCTCGAAGGTGACAGTGCGGCCCGGGTCCACATGGCTGATCCGATAGGGTCCGCTGCCAGGCGGAATTTCAAAGCCGGCACCGCTGGCGAAGTCACGGGATTTCCACCAGTGCTCGGGGAATACCGGCAGCGAAGCCAGATCAAGGGGCAGGGTGCGGTTATCGCTGTTCTTGAAGTCGAAGCGGATTTGCGAAGGCGATTCGACCTCCAGTCCCTGGACCGCTTCAAACTGGGTCCGGTATTGCAGGTTACCCTGCGTCATCAGCAACTCGTAGGTGTACTTCACGTCACTGGCGGTAATCGGCGTGCCGTCCGCGAAACGCGCCTTCGGGTTCAGGTAAAAGCGCAGGGAGAGGCCATCCGCGCCACGCTCCATTTTCTCGGCGACAAGCCCGTAGACGGTGTAGGGCTCGTCCATCGAGCGCGTAGCCAGTGGGGAGTAAAGCATGCCATTGATCTGCGAAACGCCCATCCCCTTGTCGGTGAAGGGCATCAGGTGGTCGAACTGGCCGATTTCGATGGCCGAGCGTCGCATGCTGCCGCCTTTGGGCGCGTCCGGGTTCACGTAATCGAAGTGCTTGAAATCGGCTGGATAGCGTGGCGCTTCGCCGTAAACGGTCAGGGCGTGTTGCGGGGCTGCGGACAGCGATTGGGTTGCGCCAACGAAGGTCAGCGTCAAGGCGAGCAACGATGAAAAAACAAAACGCATGACTCGAATCCTGACTGACGTTCGCAAGCGAATGTCAGGGTTAAAGGCGACTGGCTGTACAGCGGTGACAACAATCATGACAGAGCTAATGGCCCTGCATCGCGCTATCTTCTACAGACAAATGGCCGCTTCGCCAAGCCACTGCGCTGTTGAAAACGACCACATACAAAAACGGCCCATCCGAAGATGAGCCGTCTGGCATGCGGCGCGACAGGATCAGTCCTGACGGCTGGTCACTTCCAGCAGGTGGTAGCCGAACTGAGTCTTTACCGGACCCTGAACGGTGTTCACCGGAGCACTGAATACGACAGTGTCGAATTCCTTGACCATCTGGCCTGGACCGAACGAACCCAGGTCACCGCCCTGGCGGCTCGATGGGCAGCTGGAGTTGGCCTTGGCGATTTCAGCGAAATCAGCGCCGCCTTCGATCTGAGCCTTGAGTTCGTTGCATTTTTCTTCGCTCGAAACAAGGATGTGGCGGGCAGTGGCTTTAGCCATGGGGAATAATCTCCTGTGAAAAAAAAGAAACAGCCTACCGGATTCAGTGCGGTATTTCCCGACAAAGTTCCTTCGCTCTGTTTATCTGTAACGCAGACGGTCAACCGCGCGACGCAACAGCTGTTCGGTGCCTTCCCAGCCAAGGCAGCCATCGGTGACCGAAACGCCGTACTGCAGCGTCCCGCCCAATGCCTGGCAGCCGTCGAACAGGTGGCTCTCGATCATCATGCCGATCAGCGAGGTATTGCCCGACAAGCGCTGTTCAAGCACGTCTTCGAATACGGCTGGCTGACGCAGCGGGTCCTTGCCACTGTTGGCATGGCTGCAATCGACCATGATCCGCGACGCGACATTATTCCTGCTCAGGCTCGCCTGCAACTTGGCCACACTCTGGCGATCGTAATTGGGGCCGCCGTGACCGCCGCGCAGCACAATGTGCGTGTCCGGATTGCCTTGCGTCTCGATAATGGCCGGGTGGCCATGACGGTCCATGCCAAAGTGACGATGCGGATGCGCCGCCGAACGCATCGCGTCGCTGGCCACCGTTACGCCGCCGTCAGTACCGTTCTTGAAACCGACCGCCATGGGCAGGCCGCTGGCCATTTCGCGATGGATCTGCGATTCGGTGGTGCGAGCGCCAATCGCGACCCAACTGAGCAGATCGTCGAAGTAGCCTGCCGCCATGGGCTGCAGTATCTCGGTGGCGATCGGCAGGCCCAGGCCCAGCATATCCCGCATCAAATGCCGCGACAGCGTCAGGCCCTCGGCCATGTCGTCACTGCCATCGAGGCGCGGATCGTAAGCCAGGCCTTTCCAGCCCACCGTCGTGCGCGGTTTTTCGACGTAGGCGCGCATTACCAGCAGCATCTGGTCACTGACTTGCGCGGCAAGGTCGGCCAGTCGCTCAGCGTATTCAAGGGCGGATCGAGGGTCGTGGATCGAGCAGGGGCCGACGATGACCAGCAGCCGCGAGTCTTGACCTTCAAGGATGGCGCGTACGGCGCGGCGGTGGGCTGCAACCTGTTCGGTGAGCGCTGCGTCGAGGGGCAGGCGCATCTTCAATTCCAGGGTCCCTGGCAGGCGTTTCGAGGCGGGGCTGTTGTCTGCCAGTTTTACGGCGTGGCTGGACAGGTCGGACGGGGTTACGGCAACGGACGAATTCATGTTCTGGCTTCCTGGGCTGGCGGGACGCTCCCGCGCAGACCTACTGGGGTGTTCGACAAAGGGCTTCTAGAACCGGGGGTATGTGATTGCCACCTGGCAGAGACCGAACGGAGGCGGCAGGCTGTCCCGAACGGAGGTGGCTAAATCGCCAGGCAAAATCGATGTCGTTGCGGTAATAAGTGGCGTAGTTCATGTTGTGTCCTCGATGCAATGCAGATTGATGGTTTACGGCTGTTCTTGAACAGACCGTTGAAATACGTGGCCCTGAAAAAACAAAACCCCCGGTCGGGAAGCCGACCGGGGGTTAGAGAATTCTCTGGTTGGCGTCCCCTTAACGTGGGCGCCGGATGGGTATCAGGCGCGCCAGTGGCTAAACCAATACCCATAATAAGAGTCAACGGATGCGCTCACCGAGGCAGTCTGGACAGCCACAGCGCGTGCACGGCAAGTAATGCCGGTAACAGCGTCGAGTAGCGGTGAAGTGGATTGCAGCATGGTGGGTCTCCGTTAATTGAGCGCAAGCTTACTTCAGGAAACCAGGCGCCTTCAATTGGAAAATTCAATCAACGGGATTATCGTTTTTCGCGAATGCAGGCAGGTGGAACCCCGGTAGCCACAGCGAACCGCTCAACGGTTGATGGCATGCCGTATTCGGCGCGGGCTATTTTGCCCGCAACCCTGTATACCTGAATGCAGGCAACGGCTTTGGCGTTTTGTCCGGGATGCGTTGTCACCAGCCAATAACGGCTATTCTTCACGTGCTTCTTCATGCCGGGCTTCCGTGTTCGGGATCGTCCCGATCTTCATGCCCAGCAGTACAGCTACCTTATGCGCTTCACCGCGCCTTCCTTTCTTGCGTCCTGCCAGTACCTGGTAAGTGGTCGCCGGATCAATGCTGTTTTCACGAGCGAACTCCTGAACAGATTTGCCCTGTTGATCCAGCCAGGCCTTGGCTTGTGCGGCGGTGCGAATTCCGGGCATAGTTCAAAATCGTTCAAATCTATTCAATTCCGCGAGATTCTAACACTCGTTCGGATGGCTTCAACAGGATAATAGGTTCAAATGAGTGGAATCGGTTACCGACTGAGAAAGGAAAGAGAACGTCTGAGCATGTCTCAGCGTACCTTCGGTGAAATAGGAGGCGTCGAGGCTAATGCCCAGGGAAAGTATGAAAATGGTGATCGTGCACCGAAGGCCGATTACCTGGCGGCGGTTGCAGCCAAAGGTGTTGACGTGCTTTACGTGTTGACGGGGACGCGAACGCCGGTGCCGATCGACAATCTCAGCCTTATCGAGGAAAAAATCCTGGGCAATTACCGAGTGCTGGGCAAGGAAGATCAGGATGCTATCCGGCGCCTGACAACCACTATCGCCGAGCTCTCGGGGCCATTATCGGGGGCTGCGAAGCTTCCGTCGGTCAAGTGATAAAAGCCCGGGGCGGGCGCCGCTCTGCTGTCGTATCGAGATTTTTGCAGCACTGCCTGAGGTGCTTGCCATCATATTGATGTGAGACGGTGTTCGCAGTGCTAGGTCTGACTCGTTGTTTTTGTTATGGTGATTGGCATTCGTTATGACCGTTGCGCGAGGTGTCTGCTTGATTAAGGTGCTAGTTGTCGATGACCATGATCTTGTCCGGACAGGCATCACACGCATGCTCGCCGACATTGATGGTCTGCAAGTTGTCGGGCAGGCCGATTCCGGCGAGGAATCCCTGAAGAAAGCGCGCGAGCTCAAGCCTGACGTCGTATTGATGGACGTCAAGATGCCGGGCATCGGTGGGCTGGAAGCGACGCGCAAGATGCTGCGCAGCCACCCTGATATCAAGGTCGTCGCTGTTACCGTCTGTGAAGAAGATCCTTTCCCGACCCGTTTGCTGCAGGCTGGCGCTGCCGGTTACATGACCAAGGGCGCCGGGCTTGCCGAAATGGTCCAGGCCATTCGCCTGGTGTTTGCCGGTCAGCGTTACATCAGCCCGCAGATTGCCCAGCAACTGGCATTGAAGTCGTTTCAACCGCAGGTCAACAATTCGCCGTTCGATCTGCTGTCCGAGCGCGAGATCCAGATTGCCCTGATGATCGTCGGCTGCCAGAAAGTCCAGACCATCTCGGACAAGCTGTGCCTTTCACCGAAAACCGTTAATACCTACCGATACCGTATCTTTGAAAAGCTCTCGATCAGCAGTGATGTTGAACTGGCTTTGCTCGCTGTACGTCACGGCATGGTTGATGCCAGCGCCTGAACATGACCCAGACTTTCGATCCAAGTGCATTTCTCGCGACCTGTAGCGGTCGTCCCGGCGTCTACCGTATGTTCGACGCCGAAGCCACACTGCTTTACGTCGGCAAGGCCAAGAACCTCAAGAAGCGTCTTGCCAGCTATTTTCGCAAGACCGGACACGCGCCCAAGACCGGAGCGCTGGTGTCGCGCATCGCCCAGATCGAGACCACCATCACGGGCAACGAAACTGAAGCGCTGTTGCTGGAGCAGACCCTCATCAAGGAGTGGCGGCCCCCGTACAACATTCTCTTGCGTGACGATAAGTCCTATCCCTATGTGTTTCTGTCCGATAATGCCTTTCCGCGACTGAGCATTCATCGTGGTACCAAGAAAGCCAAGGGCCGTTATTTCGGGCCTTACCCGAGTGCCGGCGCGATTCGCGAGAGCCTTAGCCTGCTGCAGAAGACCTTTCAGGTGCGGCAGTGCGAGGACAGCTACTTCAAGAACCGCACGCGTCCTTGCCTGCAATATCAGATCAAACGTTGCAAAGGGCCGTGTGTCGGGCTGGTCGAGCCTGAGGTGTATGCCGAGGACGTACGTCACTCGGTGATGTTTCTCGAAGGGCGCAGCAATGCCCTGAGTGACGAACTGAACGCCTCCATGGAAAAAGCCGCGATGGCGCTCGATTTCGAACGCGCAGCCGAGTTGCGCGATCAGGTCGCCTTGCTGCGCCGCGTCCAGGATCAGCAAAGCATGGACGGCGGTACCGGCGATGTCGATGTGGTCGCCGCGTTCGTCAACCCTGGCGGCGCCTGCGTGCACCTGATCAGCGTGCGGGGCGGGCGGGTGCTGGGCAGCAAGAACTTCTTCCCGCAGGTCGGCATAGAAGAGGAGGTCGGCGAAGTGATGTCGGCATTCCTGGCTCAGTATTTCCTCGGCGGCATCGACCGTGAACTGCCCGGCGAAGTCATCGTCAATGTCATCAACGACGATTTTCCTGCGTTCGTCGACGCCGTCGAAGAACTGCGCGGCGTCGAGATGGTTATCAGTCATCGCGTGCGCGGCACCCGGGCGCGCTGGCAGCAAATGGCGGTCACCAATGCCGAGCAGGCACTGACCGCGCGGCTGGCCAACCGTCAGCATGTTGCGTCGCGGTTCGAAGCGCTGGCCAAGGTGCTGGGTCTCGAAGACCCACCGATGCGTCTGGAATGCTACGACATCAGCCACTCCAGTGGTGAGGCGACCGTAGCATCCTGCGTGGTGTTTGGCCCCGAAGGCCCGATCAAGTCCGATTACCGGCGTTTCAATATCGAAGGCGTGACGGCAGGCGACGACTATGCTGCGATGCACCAGGCGTTGACCCGACGTTATAGCCGCATCAAGGCCGGGGAGGGCAAGTTGCCGGACGTGCTGCTGGTGGACGGTGGCAAGGGTCAGATGTCCATGGCGCGTGACGTGCTCAATGAATTACAGGTTCCTGACCTCATCCTGCTCGGTGTGGCCAAGGGCACCACGCGCAAGGCAGGTTTCGAGACGCTGTACCTGAACGACTCAGCGCATGAATTCACGTTGCCCGGCGACTCTCCGGCCCTGCACCTTATTCAGCAGATTCGCGACGAGGCGCACCGTTTCGCGATCACCGGCCACCGTGCGCGCCGGGGCAAGACCCGGCGTACATCGACCCTCGAGGGCGTCGCGGGTGTCGGGCCGACCCGGCGTCGTGATCTGCTCAAACATTTCGGTGGATTGCAGGAATTGTCCCGTGCCAGCATCGATGAAATAGCAAAAGCACCCGGAATCAGCAAAAAGCTGGCAGAGTCGATTTATGCAAACCTGCACAGCGAGTAGAATGCTCGTTCACCTCGTAGCCAGTTGTGCCGATGAATATCCCTAATCTGATCACCGTACTACGCGTTTTACTGATTCCGATCTTCATTTTGTTGTTCTACATGCCTTACCACTGGAGCTACATGGCGGCCAGTGCAGTCTTTGCGTTCGCTGCGGCGACCGACTGGCTCGACGGGTATCTGGCCCGCCGTCTTGAACAGAGCACGCCCTTTGGCGCCTTTCTCGATCCAGTAGCAGACAAACTGATGGTGGCCGTGGCATTGGTGCTGCTGGTTCAGGCGCATGCCAATCTTTGGCTGACGCTGCCCGCAGCGGTGATCATCGGCCGTGAAATCGTAATCTCTGCGCTCCGCGAATGGATGGCGGAAATCGGCGCGCGTGCGCAGGTTGCCGTTTCCAACATGGGCAAGTGGAAGACAGCGGCGCAGATGCTCGCGCTGGTCATTCTGCTCGGCAACCCGCCGGCCATCACCCTGTGGGTGATTCTCGGCTATGCGCTGCTGCTCATTGCTGCGGGGCTGACACTCTGGTCCATGGTGCAATACCTGAGAGCCGCGTGGCCGCACCTCAGGACGACTGCAGAAAAAAAATAAGTTTTTGAATCAAAGGCTTGACGCCGCTATCTGAATCGCTAGAATAGCGCCCGTCATCAAGACAATGCGGGAATAGCTCAGTTGGTAGAGCACGACCTTGCCAAGGTCGGGGTCGCGAGTTCGAGTCTCGTTTCCCGCTCCAAATATTGATTCACTGAATCCTCGAAGTTCACTGAGTCAGCAAAAAAAGACGCTTAGGCGTCTTTTTTCGTTTTTGCGGTAGGCAGTCCTTGTTTACCTTTCCGTACTGGAAGTCCGCTTGTCCGAAGCAGGTTTTGCGTCCGGGATCGCACAGCTGTTGCTACTGCAACGGCGGCTGCCGTCAGGGTGGGGCATCCAGGCAAGGTAAGGGCGCGAGCGGCAGAAAAGCCGATAGCCCAGGTTGAACAGCGGCCTCATGAATCGCCATGACAGCGGCGCGACCCACGCACCCAGGCCGGCCGCTCGCCAACTCCAGAGTGTCGCGTCCAGACCCTTGATCCACGTGCCATCGCTGAATCTGGCGTGCAGTAACGACTCCATGTCTTCAAGTGTGAATCCCTGAGAAGTGGCGTCAAAGGCGTCATCACGGATATCCACGAACAAGAGCCGCTCAGGCTTTGCATGGGCGCGCAATGTTCTGACTTCTCGGGCACAGAGCGGGCAGTCACCATCAAAGTAAAGCGTCAGCGGCCAGTCAACTTTCTTGTACATCGCTAGTAGTCTTGTATAGGTTTTTTACACCTTATGCTCAAAAGGCCGTGCTGACAATGGGCGGTGACTGTCGTCCTGGTCTCCAAGGCTCCGACAGTCGCGGATCCAGACACGTGTCATAGCGGCAGTTGCGGCCCAGCGCTTGGGCACACTCGGCCAGCTCGGGCCGGTGCAGCCAGATGGCCAAGGGACCTCGTACACCTTTGCGAGGGCCATTGGCCATGCCATCGAACGACCGGGCATTCGCTCCACGGTTTCGTTGACCACGCTCAAGGATCGTAGAAGCAGCCGCCGGGCGTTGAGTTGGGAGAAAATCCTGTTGGAGACTCTGGAGGAACTGGTGACGGTAGGCGCGTGGAAGGACGCCACGCTGTGGCTGGGGCGGGATTGAAGAGGGGTGCTTCAAAGAGATTCAACAGCAGTGAAGCCAAGGCTAATGATACTTCTCAGGCAGCCCGGCCTCACAGCCGGGCTTCCCATCAGCGCCGCCCGGCGCGGGTACTTACGTCTACCCACACCGCCAGCACCAGAATGCCGCCCTTGACGATCATCTGCCAGTAACTGTCGACGTCGAGCATCGACATGCCGTTGTCGAGACTGGTGATCACCAATGCGCCGAGCAGCGCACCGTAAACAGTGCCTGAACCGCCACGCATGGACGTGCCGCCGATGAAGCATGCGGCGATGGCGTCGAGTTCGCCCATGTTGCCGGCCGAGGGTGAGCCGGCGGCCAGGCGTGCGGTGTTGACCAGCCCGGCGAACGCGCACATCACGCCCATGATGCCGAAGATCCACAGCTTCACGGCCTGTACGTTGATGCCGGACAGGCGCGTGGCTTCCATGTTGCTGCCGACGGCGTAGACCCGGCGTCCGAAGACCGTCTGGCTGGTGACGTAGCTGAACACGCCGAGCAGGACCAGCAACAGCAACACCGGAACGGGGATTCCGTCGTAGCTGTTGAGCACATAGACAAAGCCGCCCAGCACGGCGCCGATCAGCAACACACGCAACACATCACGAATCAGCGAATGTGCCGCCAGCCCGTGCAGCGCTCTGTTGCGCCGCTGTTTCCAGGTCAGGAACAGCGTCAATGCCAGCAACAGAATACCGAGCCCTGTGCCTACCGCATGCGGCAGATAGCCCTGGCCGATATAGACCAGCGACGGCGACACCGGGGCGATGGTCGTGCCGCCGGTGATCCCCAGCAGGACGCCACGAAACGCCAGCATGCCACCCAGCCCGACGATGAAAGAGGGAATCCGCAGGTAGGCAGTCATGTAGCCATTGGCGAGGCCGATCATCAGGCCGCACAAGGCCACCACACTCAGGTTCGCCAGCAGCGGAACGTGGTAAACCACATCCAGAATCGCCGCCAGGCCACCGAGCAGGCCAAGCAATGAGCCCACCGAGAGGTCAATCTCGCCGCTGATGATCACCAGCACCATGCCGCAGGCCAGAATCCCGGTAATGGACATCTGTCGCAGCAGGTTGGACAAGTTGCGCGGGGTGAGGAAGCCGCCCTCGGTCTGCCAACTGAAGAACAGCCAGATAACGGCAATGGCAATCACCAGCGCGAGCATTTTGTAGCGGGTAAAGAACTGTTTGACCTGGTTCATCTACGCAGTCTTCCGGGCATTATTGTGAGGGGCATCGGAGTGGCTGAGTGCAGCGGCGAGCACCTGCTCCTGAGTCAGTTCATGGTTGATGAAGTCGCCGCGTAACTGGCCTTCGCCAATCACCAGTACACGGTCGGACACGCCCAGCACTTCGGCCAGTTCCGAAGACACCATGATGATCGATACACCCTCGGCTGCCAGCGCACCCATCAGCTTGTAAATCTCGTACTTGGCACCGACATCGACGCCGCGGGTGGGCTCGTCGAGAATCAGAACGCGCGGGCGGGTCAGCAGCATCTTCGCCAGCACGGCTTTCTGCTGATTGCCGCCTGACAGGCTGGTGATCGGTAAAAACGGGCTGGCCGTCTTGAGGTGCATGCGCGAGATTTCCCGGTCGATACTGCCCAGCTCGGCTTCAGCGTCGATGCGGGTCATGTTCGAGTAGCTGTCGAGGACCGCGAGGGTGATGTTCTGACCGACACCCAGGTCCGGAATGATGCCCTGGCGCTTGCGGTCTTCGGGGACCATGCACAGGCCGGCGCGGATCGATTTGAGCGGCGTGCGCGTGTCGATCATCTGGCCATCGAGCCACACTTCACCGCTGTATCGACCCGGATAGGCGCCAAACAGGGCGGATACCAGTTCGGTGCGGCCCGCGCCCACCAGCCCGGCGATGCCGAGGATCTCCCCGCGCCTGAGGCTAAACGACACGTCGTCAACCCGCTTGCGCCTGGGGTTATCGACGTCATGGCAGGTGATATGCCGCGCTTCGAAAATCACCTCGCCGACATCATGCGGCTCGGTGGGATAGAGGTTGCTCATTTCGCGTCCGACCATCTGGGTGATGATCTTCGGAATGTCCATGTCCGCCATTGCGGTGGTTGCGATGTGTTTGCCGTCGCGGATGACTGAAATGGTGTCGCACACGGCGGCCACTTCATCGAGTTTGTGCGAGATGTACACGCACGCGACCCCTTTGGCCTTCAGGTCACGAATGATGTCCAGCAGCACCTCGATTTCGGAACGGGTCAGGGCCGAGGAAGGCTCGTCGAGAATCAGCAGGCGCGCCTTCTTGTTCAGCGCCTTGGCGATTTCCACCAGTTGCTGGTAGCCGCCGCCATACTGGGAAACCGGCAGCGCCACGTTCATGTCAGGCACTTTGAGTTCACGCATCAGCGACTCGGCGCGGTGGATCATGGCCGGATAATTCATGCGCCCGCCGGGAAGCGTCAGCTCGTGACCCATGAAGATGTTTTCGGCCACCGACAGGTCCGGGACCAGCGTCAGCTCCTGATGGATGATGACGATCCCGGCCGCTTCCGTTTCGCTGATCGATTGTGCCTTGAGCGGTTGGCCGTCCCACAGGATCTCGCCCTCCCAGGTGCCGTGGGGATAGACCGCCGACAGGACTTTCATCAATGTCGACTTGCCCGCGCCGTTCTCGCCGCACAGGCCGACGCATTCGCCGGGCTTCACTGTTATATCAATGCCGTTGAGCGCTTTTACACCGCCGAAGGATTTGACGATGCCGTTCATTTGCAACAGGTAGTCAAACATGGCGCAGGGCTCTACGAAGGTGTGATGGCTTGGCCTGAGCGGCGACCCTGCCTAACTGCAGGGTCGTGCTCTGGCTTTCAGCGACGTATCAACGATCGAGGCTCATTGCCCGTCAATCTGCGCCTTGGTGTAGAACCCGTCTTTCTCCAGCAGGTCGATGTTGTCCTTGGTCAGCAAGGTCGGGGTCAGCAGCATGGTGTCGACCTTCTTCATGCCATTGTCCGACTGCGAGTCAAACTTCGGTTTCTCATCGTTGCGCACCAGTTGCACGGAGAGCTTGGCGGCTTCCGTGGCAATCAGTTTCAGCGGCTTGTAGACGGTCATGGTCTGCGTGCCATCGATGACCCGCTTGACCGCCGCGAGGTCCGCATCCTGGCCCGAGATAGGGACTTTGCCGGCCAGTTTCTGTGCGGCGAGGGCCTGAATCGCGCCGCCGGCAGTGGCGTCGTTGGAGGCGACGATGCCGTCAATCTTGTTGTTATTGCGGGTCAGGGCATTTTCAACAATGCTCAGGGCTTCGGTAGGGTTCCACTCCTTTACCCACTGCTGGCCGACGATCTTGATGTCACCTCTGTCGATAGCCGGTTGCAGCGCTTTCATCTGGCCTTCACGCAGGATCTTGGCGTTGTTATCGGTGGGCGCGCCGCCGAGCAGGAAGTAATTGCCCTTGGGCGCTGCTTTCAGCACGCCGTTGGCCTGCATCTCGCCGACCTTTTCGTTATCGAAGGAGATGTACGCATCGATATCGGCATTGAGGATCAGCCGGTCATACGACACCACCTTGATCCCGGCCTTTTTGGCTTCGGCAACGGCGTTGGTGAGCACGGTGGCGTTGAACGGCACGATGACGATCACATCGACGCCGCGAGAGATGAGGTTTTCTATCTGCGAGATCTGTTTCTGTTCATTGGCATCCGCCGATTGCACGAAGACCTTGGCGTCCAGCTTTTCCGCCGCAGCAACGAAGTAATCACGGTCGCGTGACCAGCGTTCCAGGCGCAGGTCATCAATGGAAAAACCTATTTTCGGGTGCGCAGAGTCGGCCATGACCGGCAGGGACAGCAAGGCCAGCGCGCCGACGAGCAGCGTACGTTTGAGGGTGTTCATAGGGTGCGTCCTTTTATTGTTGTTTGAGACACTTCTTGACTGAGGGTGATACCGATAGAACTGTAGAGCGTTGCCGGACGTCGCGTATGAAGATTTGTCGCCTGAATGTCACGGCGACGTCCAGCTACGCCGGTCAGGTGTAGATAAAGCGATTGACCACACCTTCGAGCAGTTCCTGGCGGCCACTGACGGCCTGCGGGTTCAACTCGTTGGCGAAGGCGTGTTCGGCGAGCGATGCAAGGCTGAACTCGCCCGCCAGTACCGATTGTCCGAAAGGCTGCTGCCAGCCGGCGTAGCGCTGATCCTTGAAGTGCTGGAGTTTATCGTTCTGCACCATGGCGGCGGCACGCTCCAGCGCCAGGGCAAGGACATCCATCGCGGCGACGTGGCCGTGGAACAGATCGATATCGTCGAGGCTCTGGCGACGCACCTTGGAGTCGAAATTGAAACCGCCATTGGTGAAGCCGCCAGCCTTGAGGATCTCGTAGGTGGCGAGGGTCATCTCTTCGACGCTGTTGGGGAACTGGTCCGTGTCCCAGCCGTTCTGTGGGTCGCCACGGTTGGCGTCGATGCTGCCGAAGATCCCCAGCGAGACCGCCGTGGCGATTTCGTGGTGGAAGCTGTGCCCGGCCAGCGTGGCGTGGTTGGCCTCGATATTGACCTTGATCTCGTTTTCCAGGCCGTACTGCTGTAGAAAGCCGAACAATGTGGCGCTGTCGTAATCGTACTGATGCTTGGTCGGCTCCTGTGGCTTGGGCTCGATCAGCAAGTCACCCTTGAAACCGATCTTGTGCTTGTGTTCAACGACCATGCGCATGAAACGACCGAGTTGTTCGCGTTCACGCTTGAGGTCGGTATTGAGCAGGGTTTCGTAGCCTTCACGACCGCCCCACAATACGTAGTTGGACCCTTTGAGACGCTGGGTGGCATTCATCGCGCTGAACACCTGGGTCGCGGCGTAGGCAAACACTTCAGGGTCCGGGTTGCTGGCAGCGCCTGCGGCGAAACGCGGGTTGCTGAAGCAGTTGGCCGTGCCCCACAGCAGTTTTATGCCGCTCTGTTCCTGATGGCGCTCCAAGTGATCGACCATGTGCGCGAAGTTGTGGCGATACTCCTTCAATGAGGCGCCTTCCGGTGCCACATCGGTGTCGTGGAAGCTGTAGTAATCGATGCCGAGCTTGGAGAAAAACTCGAATGCCGCTTCGGCCTTGCCGATGGCCAGTTCCATCGGGTCACCGGAACCTTGCCATGGGCGCTTGAAGGTGCCGACACCGAACATGTCGGCACCCGGCCATACGAAGGTGTGCCAATAACAGGCCGCCATGCGCAAATGCTCGCGCATGGGTTTGCCGAGGACCAGCCTGTCGGCGTCATAGTGGCGAAAGGCGAGGGGCGAGTCGCTGTCAGGGCCTTCATAGCGAACCCTGTCGACGTCGGGGAAGTACGGCATGAGCGTTTTCCTTATTGTTCTTGGCGGTGTCTGGATACTAGCAACGGCCCAGCGTGCGCTGATTATGAAAATCGCCAACGCACAGTGCGATTTTGAGTGTTGAGATTCGCCGGTCAGCGGCCTAGTCTGTGGCCAACGGCGTCGTGCTTATCGAATCGGCATAAAAACAATGAAAACCGTACCTCCCGTTCACCGTATTGCGCTGTTATTCAACGGCAGCAAGATTTATGACCGCGGTATCATCAGCGGCATCGGCAACTACCTCAGCAGCACCCGGGTGTCCTGGGACCTGTTTCTGGAGGAGGATTTCCTCTGTCGCCTGAAAGGCATCGAGCGCTGGCAGGGCGACGGGATCATTGCCGATTTTGATGACCCGCTGATCGGCGAGGCACTGGCCGGAATCAAATTGCCGGTGGTGGCAGTCGGTGGGTCCTATCAGGACGAACGCGCCTACCCGAAGGGCATTCCTTATGTGGCGACTGACAATCACGCCTTGATCAAGGCGGCCTATGAGCACTTGATTGAGGCCGGGCTGACACGCTTTGCCTGCTTCAGCCTGCCTGAAGCGCAAGCCAATCGTTGGGCCCAGGAGCGCGAGCAGGCCTTTCGCCGCTTGCTGCAACGCGACGGCCTGCACGCCGAGGTCTATCGTGGTCTGGGCACCAGCGCGCCGCTCTGGGACAGCGCCGTAGAACAGCAGATCGCCTGGCTGCAAAGCCTGCCCAAGCCGATCGGCATCATCGCCGTGACCGATGCGCGCGCTCGTCAGCTATTGCAGGCCTGCCTGACCGCCGGAATCGCCGTTCCCGAACAGGTGGCACTGATCGGCATCGACAATGATCCTTTGACCAGAACCCTCACTCGCGTGCCTCTGAGCTCGGTCGTTCAAGGCACCGACACCATGGGTCGCACCGCTGCACGTCTGCTGCACCAGATGTTGCACGGCATGCCGTCCTCGGGCACACACATTCTGATACCGCCGGATACTGTCAACGTGCAGGCGTCGAGTCTGCATCAGCCTTTGGGTGACCCCTATGTCATGCAAGCGCTGCTGTTTATCCGGCAGTACGCGTGCCAAGGCATCAAGACTGCACAGGTAGCCGCCTATGTGGGCGTTTCGCGTTCGTCACTGGAGTCACACTTTCGCCGGGTAAGGGGCTGCAGCGTGCATGACGAGATTCTGCGTTTCAAACTGGCTGCCGCTGCAAACGGACTGGAAAACACCGGGCTGGCCATTGCGGAGATCGCCCGCGATTGCGGTTTTCGGTCTGCGCAATACCTGCACACTGTGTTTCGTCGCGAGTTCGGCTGCACGCCGCGAGAGTACCAGCAGGGTGGAGGTGCTGCGGCGTCATGAACGCTGGAGGCCTGGGCGGTGAGCGACAAGCTTTGAATGCATTCCTTCCTACACCCCTCATAACAGTACCAGTCGGTTCGCTTAAGTTGACAGTTTCCAGGCGTCCGGGCTAAAACATACACCTTGGTACAATTATGAACGAATCACCAGTCTTCACATGCACGATGGGACGTAGGGGATAGAGACTATGCAGTTGCATGAAATATTGACCATTCACCTGCGTATCGATAAGCCGCAATTGCTTTGCGACCCTTCGAAGATGCAGCGCAGCAGCTGTGAAATACAGGGTGGAGAGTTTCGTGGCGAGCGATTGCAGGGGCAGGTACTTCCTGGAGGCAGCCTTTATCTGGTGCCCCAGGGCGACGACCTGGCGCGTGTCAGCCTGTACTACACCTTGTTCACTGATCACGGAGTGAACATAGAGGTAGTAGGCGAGGGGCTCCTGGCAGGGCATGAAACGGACCGGGCGCCTTTGACCGAATCGAGTTTTACGTGCAGCAAGCAGTTCAGCGTGCCTGCCGGTGCGCATGATCACTTGCAGCGGAATCTGTACGTCGGCAGGGTGAGCATCAAGCCGGGGGATGACAGCCTGCGTGTCAGCATTTTTCAGGTCAACGACCGGCAAGCAGACATTGAAAAAAACAGCTGACGTGAAGACGCGCAGCGAGCTTTAATTCTGACGGCGTGGGGCTGGTCTCTCCCTCACGCCGACCTCTTCTTATACAGTCATGCGTTGAGCCAGCTCATCCGGCAAAAAAGCTTAGTCCCTTGCCGACCGCACACTCATAACTCACCGGAGTGCCCACCTGCTGATAACCAGGAACATTCAGTGTCGTCATGCTGAATGTGGCTGTGCCGTTCGAGCGTATCTGATAGCGAATGAATTGCTCGATGGGCTTGTTATCGCGATCGAGGCTGAAGTGAGTGTCCGAAAACGCCAGGGTGCCGTCGGGTGTGATGCGGTAGGCATCGATGCGTTTGCCGCCTTTGGTTTTGGACGGCTCGGCGCCTGCGATCGAGGATTTGCATTGTCCCAGGTCGATCACCACGGCGACCGATTCTCCAGTGTTCAGCGCCTGGGTGATGGCGGAGTAGGTGGGTAGCGCATCGCCTGCGTGAGCGAGGCCTGGCAGTGAAAGAGCAAACAGTGCGGCGGCGTAGCAAGGTTTCATGGCAGCTCCAGGAAGTCAGTCTGAAGGGTGAAAAGACCCGTCCATCTCGCGATTATCGAGCGTCGCGAAACCTACCATAAGCTTCGATTCGGGTGGGCCTTGATAACAGTGGCACCTCTCTGTTCGGAGCATCTTCATCCTTTTTCCTGTTCTGCCGATAGGAATGACGATACTCATTTATTTACCGGTCACGGGAAGGGGATTGAAGATGCTGAGACAGCTGAAAATAGCCGCGCGGACCTCCGCCTGCTTTGCTGTGATGGTGGTGCTGGTGTTCGGGCTTGGTATTTTCAGCATTCAGCAATTGCACGGTATTCGTGAGCAATCGCTTGAAATCGAAAACGACGCGCTTCCAGGGATTGCGCTGGGTGACGATATTGCCCTGGCGGTCGAGAAAACCCGCACCACCGTGGCCAAAATGCTTGCCACGCATGATCTTGCGCAGGTGGCTCAGGCTCACAACGAGTTCCTTGAAAGGAAGGCCGGTTTCCAAAAGGCCGTAGAGGCCTACGACCCGCTGATCACCGATGATGAAGAGCGCGCGATCTTCGAGGGTCTGAAGAGCACTTATCAGGGCTACATCGAGCGTGCCGAGAAGGTCTATACGCTGATCAACGAGAATCAGGCAGAGGCCGGAAGGGCGCTCGTCTGGGGCGAGATGAAGGCCATGGCGGAAAGTATCGAAGCCGCCCTTGGCAAGCTGGAAAAAATCAATGATGACTCCGAAGCCGAATCCAGCGCTGCAGCGACGTCGGTGTATGAAAACGCCCTGATCGTCACTCAGGGGGTTATGTTTCTGACGGTGTTGCTGACCGTATTGCTCGCCTGGCGCCTGACCAAAAGTCTGGCAGTGCCGATCAGTCAGGCGCTGCACAGCTCGGAAACCATTGCTGCGGGCGACCTGCGTCCCAGCGCAATCAACCGTGAGGGCACTGATGAAGCGGCCCTGTTGCTGCAATCGATGGAGCGCATGCGCGGCAATCTGAGCCAGACCCTGACTCAGGTGGGCGATGCCGCTCACCAGCTGGCGTCGGCCACGGAAGAAATGAGCGCCCTGATGGTCAACAGCAACGCCGACCTGGTGGTGCAGAACAGCGAAATCGAAATGGCGGCCACCGCGGTCACCGAGATGAGCCAGGCGGTCGATGAAGTCGCGCGTAATGCGGTGGCCACCTCGGAAGAATCCAAAGCCTCTTCGGTGTCGGCCCGCGAAGGTCAGGAAGAGCTCAATCAAACCGTCCAGTCGATCCTTGAGCTGACCCGCAATGTCGGCACCGCGTCGGTCGAGGCGCAGGCGCTGGCAACCCGCACGCTGGATATCACCAAGGTGCTGGATGTCATTCGCGCGGTGTCCGAGCAAACCAACCTGTTGGCCCTCAACGCTGCCATTGAAGCGGCACGCGCGGGTGATGCCGGACGGGGTTTTGCCGTGGTCGCCGACGAGGTACGCGCTCTGGCACACCGCACCAGCGAATCGACTCGCGAGATCGAAACCACGGTCGGGCACATCCAGCAGGGCACCAAAAGTACCTTGGTTGCGCTTGAAGTCAGTACCGACCAGGCGCAGCGCACCAAACAACAGGCCGAGTCGGCCAATGCTGTGCTGGCCAGCATCGCCAGTTCGGTCATGGTCATCGATGAGCGCAACACGGTAATTGCCAGCGCCTCTGAAGAACAAGCGCTGGTCGCGAGGGAAGTGGACCGCAACCTGGTGCGCATCCGTGACTTGTCGGCACAATCGGCGGTGCGCACCGGCCAGACCGGCAGCGCCAGCCAGTCGCTGGCCGAGCTGGCGAGTGATCTGACGACCACGCTGGGGCAGTTCAAGCTCAGATAACACGCTCCTGTAGCAGGCACGCTCCCGCATCGATTCGCTGTTGTACGGGCAACAGCGAACCGACAATGTGTTCGGCGTTTGCGCCGGTAAAACCGGCTACTGCGCACCCACACCATCCAGCGCAACGGCGTGAAAGCGCCTGCCGCCGGGCCTCGCGCCATAGCCAGGCGCAGCGCACGGCTTTGGGCATGACCTGTGCACTGCCGATCAGGATTGTTTTCCTGAGCCAGCGGAGCCACCCGAATGCCTGATGCCGTCCCGACCTTCAAGACAAACCGCCTGCATGCAATAGGGCGCACACTGTTGATGACCCTGTTGGCCACCAGCCTCGTCGCAACTGCGTATGCCGAGGACAGCGACGTACCTTCGCTGGCGGGCAAACGCATTGCGATCAGCATGACCGGCACCAGTCACTACTTCGATATCAAGACCTTCCAGGCGCAGGTGGCTGAGGTCAAGCGCCTGGGCGGCACGCCCATCACGCTCGATGCCGGTCGCAATGACAAGAACCTGGTCAATCAATTGCAGACCGTGGTCACGCAAAAGCCGGATGCAGTGATCCAGACCCTCGGCACCCTCAGTGTTATCGACCCTTGGCTCAAGCGCATCAGCAAGGCGGGGATTCCGCTGTTCACCATTGATGCGCCATCGCAATACAGCCTCAACAACACCACGTCCGACAACGTGGCCACGGGCAAGGCACTGGCCGGGCAACTGATCAAGGACGCAGGTGGCCAGGGTAATGTGCTGGTGTTCAATGGCTTTTATGGCGTGCCGGTCTGCGCCATTCGTTATGACCAGCTCAAGTTGGCACTCAAGGATCATCCGCAGCTGAAAATCATCGAGCCCGAGTTGCGCGATGTCATTCCCAACACGGTTCAGGACGCCTACTCGCAAGTCTCGGCGTTGCTCAACAAGTACCCCAAAGACACTGTCTCGGCGATCTGGGCCGCTTGGGACATCCCGCAACTGGGCGCCAGCAAGGCACTGATCGATGCCGGCAGAACCGAAATCAAGACCTACGGCGTCGACGGCACACCGGAAGTGCTCGAGCTGATGCGCCGCGACGATTCGCCGGTGGGCGCCGTGGTTGCCCAGCAGCCTGCACTGATCGGCAAGACTGCGGTGCAGAACGTCGCCCGCTACCTGGCCGGACAGCACGATCTGCCGAAGGAGACCCAGGTGCCAACCCTGCTGACGACGGCCGCCAACCTGCCTGACGTGCAAAAGCTCAGAGGCGATAACTGACGCGGGAGATCGATCATGGGATCAGCGATTGCAGACCTTGAAGTGGCGCCACCGGCCTTGCACTTGGCGGGTATCAGCAAGTGCTTTGGCGCAACCCAGGCGCTGGACGGCGTAAACCTTAAGGTCGAGGCCGGAACGATTCACGGGCTGGTGGGAGAAAACGGGGCGGGCAAGTCGACCCTGATCAAGATCCTCGCTGGTATTCATCGTGCCGATGCCGGCAGTTTGAGTATTCACGGCCAGCCGTTCGACAGTTTCACGCCGCGTCAGGTCGAAGCCGCAGGCGTGCATTTCATTCATCAGGAGCGACTGCTGCCGGGCAGCTTCAGCGTCGGCGAGGCACTGTTTTTCGGGCAGGAAATCAAGCGTGGCCCCTTCGTTGATCGCCGCGCCCAGGAGCGCGAAGCGGCAAGGCTTCTGGACGATTACTTTGCCATGCGCCTGCCTGAGGGGGCTTTGGTACGTGACCTGGACAGCGCTCAGCGGCAGATACTGCAGATCACTCGTGCGTTGCTGGCCAGGCCGAAGGTGCTGGTGTTCGATGAGCCGAGTGTGTCACTGGTGAAGCAGGAGGTGGACCGCTTGCTGGGCATTGTCCGCCGCCTGCGCGATGAAGGGCTGACCATTGTCTACATTTCCCACTATTTGCAGGAGATCGAATCGCTGTGTGATCAGGTCACCGTGCTGCGTAACGGACGCGATGTGGCGGTGGTCGATCCGGCACTCACCAGCACCGCGCAGATCGCCCGGCTGATGGTCAATCGGGAGGTCGGCGAGCAATATTTTCGTGCCCGGACATTACCCGGCACGCCCGTGCTTCAACTGCGCGGGCTGGGGGCAGGGTGCTTCTACGACGGCGTTGACCTGAGCGTGCGGCGTGGCGAAGTGCTGGGCCTGACCGGGCTGGTCGGCTCGGGTGCCAAGGAGCTGCTCAAAAGCCTGTTCGGGCTGCTCAAGCCGGATCGCGGCGAACTGTTGTTGAACGGTCAGCCGTTGCAGCTGAAATCACCACGTGACGCGGTACGCCATGGCATCGCGCTGGTCCCCGAGGAGCGCCGCACGCATGGCGTGGCACCGGCGCTTTCGGTGCTGGAGAACATCACGCTGGCCAGCCTGGGGCGCTTCAGCCGCTGGGGATTGCTCGACGCTGCGGCGCAAGCCGGGGAAAGCCAACACCTGATTGATGAACTGGCAATCAAGACCTCAGGTCATGATGCGCCGGTGCACGCGCTCAGCGGTGGCAACCAGCAAAAGGTTGCGCTGGGCAAATGGCTGAGCCGCCATTCGACGTTATACCTGCTGGACGAGCCCAGCGTGGGTGTCGACATCGGCGCCAAGGTGGAGATCTACCGGTTGATTGCCCGGCTTGCGGAGGGCGGTGCAGCGGTGCTGGTGCTGTCGTCGGACTTGCCGGAGCTGATTGGCATCACTCAGCGCATTGTGGTCCTGCACAGAGGACGCATTGCAGGCGAATTCGACTCATTGAGCACCGACAGCGACCAGTTGCTGGCCTGTGCCACGGGCGCCAGTGAAAGCGACCATGACAGCCAATCATGCCCTCCGGAGGCCCATTATGTCCGCGCTTGATCTATCAATCGCACAGGCTGGCGATCCAGCGCAACGCTGGCTCGTGCAACTGGCGCAGCGCGGGTCGTTGCTGGTGTTTCTGGCGATTCTGCTCGGCTTTGCTGTCAGTGCGCCTGACTTCCTCAGCCTCGGCAACATCAGCAACGTGTTCGCCCAGTCAGCAACGCTCGGCATACTCGCGCTGGGCCTGACCTGCGTGGTTATCGGTGGTGGTTCCAATGTGGTCAGCGGCGGCCTGGACCTGTCGCTGGCGGCCAATCTCGGTCTGTGTGCGGCCGTCTACAGCAGCCTGAACAATGCCGGGCTCGATGCCTGGCAAGCGATTGGCCTGACGCTCGGCTGCGGCCTGCTGGTCGGCGCGTTCAACGGTCTGGCGGTGGTGTTTTTACGCTTGCCGCCGTTACTGGCAACGCTGGCGAGCATGAACCTGATTGCCGGCCTGGAACTGGTGCTGACCCAGAACACTGTGCTCGCGACCGACTCGGCATTGCTGGACAGCCTGGCGTCCGGCGTCTGGCTGGGTGTTCCTGCGCTGGCCTGGGTGCTGCTGGGCGTCGCGGCGGTGTTGTGGCTGGTGATTCAGCACAGCGCGTTCGGCTTGCGTCTGTACGCCATCGGTGAATACCCGCAAGCAGCCGAGGCTGCCGGGTTGAATCTGCGGCGCTATGTGTTTGCCAGTTACCTGATTGCCGGAGGCTGCGCCGCGCTGGCTGCATTCTGCTCCGCAGCTTTTTTCAGTGGCAGCACGACCGGTTCCGGTGACATGTTGCTGTCAGTGGTGGCCATTGCCTTTCTCGGCGTGGTGTTCTCGCGGCGTCTGACCGCCAACATTCCCGGCACGCTGTTGGCGACGCTGCTGCTGGGCTTTTTGATCAACGGCTTTCAATTGCTGAACATTTCCAGCTTCTGGGTCAACGGCGTGCAAGGCGTGTTGATTCTGTTGGTGGTGGTATTTTCCGGAGCATTCGGCCGCCGGGAGGGTAAACAATGAATACGCTGACCCTGACGAACTCTTCGACGCTGATCAAGGTTCTGCCGCGCCTGTTGCCAGCGGTCCTGCCGCTGTTGGTGCTGATCATCCTGCTGTTTTTCGCGATCAATGCGCCGGGCTTTCTGAGCTGGGGCAACCTGTCGAGTCTGGTACTGAACAACTTCGTGTTGCTGGCCATCGTGGCAATCGGCATGACCTGGGCTGTTGCGGCTGGCGGTATCGATCTGTCGGTGGGAACGGCGCTGGACTTTGCCAGCCTCGGTTTTGTGGTCACGCTGAATGGCGGTCATGGTCTGGGGGCGGCCATTGCGGTCGCTATGCTGGCAGGTGGCATGGCCGGGGTGTTCAACGCGATGCTGATCGCCGGGCTGCGTATTTCGCCGTTTCTGGCGACGCTGGGTACGCTGTTTATCGGCACCAGCGTGCAGCAGTTGTTATCCGACGGTGGCCAGCCGATCTATATCGCTCAGGGCGTGTTACCGGGGATCAGCGCTGTGCTGATCCTCGGCGTGCCATTGCCGCTGCTGGTGGTCGGGTTGCTGGCAGGACTTTACGGGCTGGTCCTGGCACGCGGGCGTCTGGGGCGGGAAATCCTTGCGCTGGGCACGCAGCCGCAACTGGCGTATTACTCGGGCCTGCCCACGCGACGCATTGCCGTGCAGGTGTTTTTCGCCAGCGCGCTGGCCTGCGCAGTGGCGGGTATCCTGCTCAGCTCGACGGTCAACGCCTACGTGCCGATGTCAGGCAACGCTTACCTGATCAATGCCATCGGTGCCGTGTTCATCGGTACGACGCTCAGCCGTCAAGGGCGTCCGAATATTCCGGGCACACTTTTGGGCGTGCTGTTCATCAACGTGATCGCCAATGGCCTGTTGCTGATCGGCTGGAACTTCTATTGGCAGCAGGTTGCGACCGGGGCGCTGATCTTTCTGGTGCTGGCGTTCAGTTTTACCAGTCGCCACCTGCTGCGTAACGCGGCGTAAGTGCCCCTCAAGCGTTACCTTTACCGCTGCCGATCTGCCAGACAAACGGCGGCTCGGTGCCGTTGATGCGCCAGTCACCGACAATGCGCGCCTTGTAGATCAGCGGATTGTGCGATGCCGCTGTGCGCGCATTACGCCAGTGGCGATCCAGCGCCTTGTTGACGCTGACACCTGAAGCGCCCAGTGCGTTGAACAGATCGCTGGCAGCGCGCAGCACCAGCTCCGAAACGATCACCTGTGCCTTGGCGGTCTCGATTTCGGCGGCGATATTGGCGTCTTTTTCCCGCTGTGGGTCATCTCCGAAGCGTGCCAGGTACGCACGCTGCAACGGCTCGGCGGAGCGCAGCGTTGCGGCCTCGGCGGCGTAAACCTGAGCGGCGATCTGACCGACCACTTGCTGTACTTGTGAGTCCTGGCTGACGCTCCCGGCGTTGCCATGGCTGAAGACGCGTTTGCGATCGCGCACTTCCTGAGCGATGTCGCGTTCGACAGCTCGACCAATCCCGGCCAGCACCGCCAGCAGCACCAATTGATAAAACGCCGTCTGGTATTTGAAGCGTTGCTCGAACGGTATGACGTGTGTGGCCGGCAGCGGTACGTTGTCATAGACCGAGGTGCCGCTGCCGGTGGTGCGCTGGCCGAACCCGTCCCAGTCGTCACTGTGACGCACGCCGGCATGCCTGGCGTCGACGACCGCGATCACATCGGCGCCGGTATCGGAGCGCTGGGCGTAGACGTCTATCCAGTCGGCAAAGATGCTGCCGGTGCTGTAAAACTTGGTGCCGTTGAGCACGAAACCGTCGCCTTGCGGGCTGACTTTGGTAATCACGTCGCCGATTTTCACCGCACCGACTTCGGTCCAGCCGTTACCCACCAGATCCCCGGCCACAAAGCGCGCAAACCACTGGTCACGGTCCGCGCCGGGTGGTGCATTCAGGCGGTCTTCGACGAAAGCGAAGTGCGCGCGCAGGGCTTGCGGAATGTTCGAGTCGGCTTCGGCCAGCTCGATCAGCAGTTGAAACAGCTGGCTGATCGATGCACCCGCACCGCCATATTCGATAGGCACACGCACAGCGCCGAAACCGGCTTTCTGCAGCCAGGCAATCGGCTCATGGGGCAGGGCGCGAGCTTTTTCGCGTTCGACGCTGCCAGCGCCAATCTCACGGAAGATCGGGCGAAATCGGTTGGCCAGGGTTTCGTAATCGGTCCCCAGCGAGAGCGGGTTTGAGCCGGTTGTTTGAGTCATGCAGTACTCCTGAGCACGAAGAGATCGGCACATGGGCCGGTGGAAGGTTCGCCAGGCTCTCTGCATGCTTTGTGCCTGAATGTAACTGACTGATTTTAATGATTTATTTATGAGTCGCTGTTTTTCTTGTTGATCAGCCAACAGTGGCATGACCGCTGGCTGGCCAATCGCACAGCGTTGTCAGCCATGCCGGCAGCTCGTCGGCCTTGGAATACCTGTGTCTGCGCTGGATGTGCTCTGAGTGCGCCGCTGTTCGGCCAGCAACAGCGATCGAACATTTTGCTCTGCGGGGTGCCGTCATTCATGAGCTGATATGTTCAAGTTATTGATTTTAAATGAATTATTTTTCGGCACGGGCTGTGCAATGTTCAGGGTCAAGCGTGTTGAGTGTTTTCAACCTGTCGCCAACGAGCAGGAGCCTGTCCATGAGTTTTCCTTCCTCTCTTCCCACTGCCGCACCTCTCGCCGCGCACGTCATTGGTTCGGATGCCGAAGCCATCGAAGTGGCCAGGGCACTGGCCGGTCGATTCGCTGAGGAAGCTTCAGCGCGTGATCGCGAACGGCGTCTGCCAGTCGCCGAGCTGGATGAGTTTTCCGCCAGCGGACTGTGGGCCATTACCGTACCCAAGGCCTACGGCGGTGCGGGCGTTTCCTATGTCACCGTCGCGGAAGTGATCAAGCTTATTTCTGCCGCCGACCCTTCACTCGGGCAAATCCCGCAGAACCATCTGGGCGTGCTCGATATCCTCTTGCAGACCGGCACCGAGGAGCAGAAACGCCACTACTTCGGCAAGGCGCTGGCCGGCTACCGCTTCGGCAATGCGTTCTCCGAGTCGAAAAGCAAGAACGCCGGCGCCTTTCAGACCCGGATTCGCTTTGAGGGCGAGCACGCGGTGCTGGATGGCGAAAAGTTCTACTGCACGGGCGCACTGTTTGCGCACCTCGTGCCGGTTTCAGGCGTCAACGAGCAGAATCAGGCGTTCATCGCCTTCGTCGAACGCGACAATCCGGGCCTGACCATCATCGATAACTGGGACGGTTTCGGGCAGCGCACCACGGCCAGCGGCGGGGCTGTTTTGAAGGCCGTTCGCGTACCGTCGAGTGCGGTGATCCCGGCGTATCGCGCTTTCGACGAACCGACGGCCAATGGGCCGATTTCGCAGATCATTCAGGCCGCGGTGGACACCGGCATTGCTCACGGCGCGTTCGAGGAAACCCTGAAGCACGCCCGGTTGGCGCGGCCATGGATCGACAGCAAGCAGGATTTCGGCTGGCAGGACCCGTTCAGCATTGCCGCCATCGGCGACTTGCAGTGGCGCCTGCACGGCACCGACGCGATCCTCGCCAAAGCCGGGCAGGCCATCGACCACGCCCTGGCCGAACCCAGTGAAGCCAGCGTTGCACAGGCCTCGGTGATTGTCGCCCAGGCCAAGGTGCTGTCGGCGCAGATTGCCTTGCTCGCCGGCAGCCAGCTGTTCGAACTGGCCGGCACCCGCTCGGTGCTCGGCAAACTCAATCTCGACCGCCACTGGCGAAATGCGCGGACCCACACGCTGCATGACCCGGCGCGCTGGAAATATCACCTGATCGGCAATCAGGTGCTCAACGGCATTGCACCGCCACGCCACGCCTGGAACTGATCAAGGAGTATGCCCATGACGCATCCCGCTATTACCGCACAACTGGCGGTCGCCGCCGAAGACCTTGATCAGGCGCGCCAGGGCCTGCAAGACACCCTCGATTACCTGCGTGAGCACGGTCGGCCGTGGTCGCTCAGTGGTCTGCAGCGCGTGGTCGATGACCCTTATGTGATCAGCAAGGTCGGGGACCTGCAGATTCGTCTGGACGTCGCCGCCGCGCTGCTGGAGCGCGCCGGGCATCTGGACGCTTCGGCCGAGCAACACCTGATCGCCAGCAGCGAGGCGGTCATTGCCAGCGCCGAGGCTCTGCAGGCGGTGGGCAATATTCAGTACGAATTGACCGGGCAGCGCCCGTTATTGCCACCCCCGGCCGGCCGTGAGCCGCTGCGCTGGCACTATCAGGTTATCGGCAATCAACGCCTCAACGGCGTGGTTCCGCCACAGCTTCAGGAGTAAGTGCATGCCTCGCCAAATCCGCCTTAATGCGTTTGACATGAACTGCGTCGGCCATCAATCGCCGGGCCTCTGGGCACATCCGCGTGACCGTTCCTGGCAGTACAAGGACCTCGAATACTGGACTGATCTGGCGAAAATTCTCGAACGCGGCAAGTTCGATGGTTTGTTCATTGCCGATGTGCTGGGCATTTACGACGTCTATCGCGGCAACGGTGAGGCGGCATTTCGCCAGGCTACTCAGGTGCCGGTCAACGACCCGTTGCAGCTCATCCCGCCCATGGCGCTGGTGACCGAACATTTGGGCTTCGGCCTGACCGCGTCGCTGTCGTTCGAACATCCCTATCCGTTTGCCCGTCGCCTGTCGACGCTGGATCACCTGACCAAGGGGCGTGCGGGCTGGAATATCGTCACCTCGTATCTGGAAAGCGGTGCGAAGAACCTGGGCCAGAAAACCCTGACCGAACATGACGCGCGCTACGACTACGCGGAGGAGTATCTGGAGGTTTGTTACAAACTCTGGGAAGGCAGCTGGGAAGACGGCGCGATTCTGCGTGACCGGGAGCGCCGCGTATTCAGTGATCCGACCAAAATCCACGAGATTCGCCATGTCGGCAAACACTTCCAGGTGCCTGGCATCCATTTGTGCGAGCCGTCGCCGCAACGCACGCCTGTGCTCTATCAGGCCGGCGCTTCAAGTCGCGGCAAGCAGTTCGCCGCCGAGCACGCCGAATGCGTTTTCGTTGCAGCGCCCTCGAAAGTCCTGCTGAAAAAGACCGTGGCCGATATCCGCCGGCGCACCGCAGAGGCCGGTCGCGACCCGTCCGAGGTGCTGATTTTCAATTTGCAGACGGTGATCCTCGGCGAGACGGATGCCAAGGCCAGGGCCAAATTCGAGGAATACAAAAGCTGGGTCAGTTATGAGGGCGCGATGGCCTTGATTTCCGGCTGGACCGGTATCGACTTCAGCCAGTTCAAGCCCGACGAACCCCTTCGTCACGTTCACACCAATGCCATTCAGTCGGCGGTCGAGACCTTTTCCAGTGCAGACCCGAACACGATATGGACACCGCAGGCACTGGCCGATTGGGTCGGAATCGGTGGCTTCGGCCCGCTGTTTGTCGGCAGCCCGGAAACGGTGGCGGATCTGCTGCAGGAGTGGGTTGAAGAAACCGACGTTGACGGGTTCAACCTGGCGTACGCGCTGACCCATGAAACCTTCATCGATGCGGTCGAGCTGTTGGTGCCTGAGCTTCAGAAGCGCGGCGTCTACAAGACCGAATACGCCAAAGGCACGTTGCGCGAAAAGCTGTTTGGCGATGGGCCGCGTCTGGAAGCAAGTCATCCGGGCGCTGCCTTCCGTGACCTGGCTGCGCTGCAGAGCAACCGGCAGACGAAGAGTGCCTGAGGTGTGATGACTGTCGTTGCGCAGGCTGCGTGGCTCAGATTTGTGACGCGGAGCGTCACGACAGGCATTCCCACGCTGGAGCGTGAGGAACGATCGTCCTGTAACTATCGTACCCATGCTCCGCACAGGACCGGTCACAACTCCAGCTTGTAGCCCACCCCGTACAGCGACTGGATCGGGTCCTGACCCGGGCAGGCCTGCTCCAGTTTGCGGCGCAGGTTGCGGATGTGGCTGTCCACGGTGCGGTCGGTCACTACGCGGTGATCCGAGTAGAGCCTGTCCAGCAAGTGGTCACGGGAGAAGACCCGGCCCGGTGAGCGGGCGAAGGTCGCCAGCAGACGCAGTTCCACCGGGGTCAGGTCCAGGGTGATACCGTTGAACGAGGCTTGGTAATGCGCTTCGTCCACCTGCAAACCCTTGGGCGTGTGCGGCTCGCTGGAAGCGCTCCGACGCAGGATGGCTTTGACGCGAGCGACCATCTCACGGGGGCTGAACGGTTTGCAGATGTAGTCGTCGGCACCGAGGTCCAGGCCGAGCAATCGGTCGATTTCCTCGACGCGTGCGGTGATCATCACAATGGGCACGTCGCTGAAGCTGCGCAGCTCCTTGCAGATGTCCATGCCATCGCGGCCAGGCAGCATGATGTCGAGCAGGATCAGTTGTGGCGCGTTCGCTCTGACAGCGGGCACAACGTCCAGCCCGTTACTCAGGCAGTGGGTCGAATACCCGGCCGCGATCAGATAGTCGCGCATCAGCGACGCCAGCTTGGGCTCGTCTTCGACAATGAGAATCGGTGTTTCAACGCTTGTAGCGGTCATGGGCGCAAGTGTCCGGGCAGGCACAGGGTCAGCCAGAGGCCGCCTGTGGGCGAATGGTCGGCGCTCAGGCTGCCGCCGTGGGCGAGGGCGATGCTGTGACAGATCGCCAACCCCAGACCCGCACCGCCGCTGGCGCGGTTACGTGAAGTTTCACCGCGATAGAAACGTTCGAACAGTCTGGGCAGTTGCTGCGGGTCGACGCCGGGGCCGGAATCCATCACATCGACGCGCACCTCATCACCCAGCAGGGCAGCACGCACGTGCACTGTGCCACCGGCATCGGTGTAGCGCACCGAGTTTTCCAGAAGGTTGCTGATCAATTGCTGCAGGCGTCCCGGGTCTGCGTGCACCGGTAGAGCTCCGCCAGCAAGCTCCAGCTGCAAATGTAACTGACGGGCTGCGCAACGCTCTTCGAACATGTCGGTGATATTCGTCAGCAGCTCCGCCAGATCACAGTCGACCTTGCGGTAGGTCAGGGCGCCCACATCCGCCAGGGACAGCTCATACAGATCATCCACCAGCTTGCTGAGCATGCCGACTTCGCCCTGCAAAGACTTCATCGACGCCTGATCCAGTGTGCGCACGCCATCCTCGATGGCTTCCAGTTCGCCACGCAGGACCGACAGCGGGGTGCGCAGCTCATGGGACACATCGGCCATGAATTCGCGGCGCATCTTCTCATTGCGCTCCAGGGTGTACGCCAACTGGTTGAAGTCGCGCGCCAGTTGACCGACCTCGTCGTTCGAGGAAACCGCCACGCGGCTGGCGTATTCACCTGCGGCAAGGCGATGGGTTGCCGCGGCCACACGTTTGACCGGATCAAGCAGGGTGCGCGCGATCCACCAGGCAATCAGCACCGCCAGCAGCAGCGACAGCACGCCCATCGCCAGGCTGGCACGCAACTGGTACTGCTGAAAGCGCTCGCCACCGGCTTCGCTGACACTTTGAAAGGGCGTGACCGCCATCCAGCCGACGATTTTGCCGTCGACTTCCACCGGGCGCATGAACTCATCGTCATGGACCCCTGGAAAGCCCATCACCAGGTTCTTCTGCGCATCCAGCAGCGCGATCCGGAACACTGCGCCGGTCAGGTCGGAGGTAGGCGGCGTCGCCAGCCCGGGGATGGCGAAATCCTGCGCCGGCTCCGGGCGCATCACTTCGAACCAGCGATCCTTGTTGTCACGCATGAATTCCCAACTGCCTTCGCGCGCATAGGCAGCGGCCAGCCGTGGCAGGACCGGCGACATGCGCTGCATGGCCTGTTCGTTGAGGTAACCCAGAAAGCCGCGGGCAAAGCTCCAGTTCGCGGTCAGGCCCATGATCAGGATGACTGACAGCACGCTGGCCAATACCGCGACAAAGAGTTTGGTGGAGATGCTCGATTTCATGAAGGCTCGGGGTTTCCCTGAAGACGGCGTCCATTTAGGCCCTCGCGACGGCAAGTTTCAAGTCAACGCGGCAATCTTCAATTTTCCTGCACATTTGCCTCGCACTCTGGCGTCAGGCTTTCGCCACAACGTCCTGAGGCAATCATGTCGAGCAAGATTTTCGCCAAATACCTGATGACTTTGACCTTTGTCATCTACGCAGCCCTTATCGGTCTTCTGAGCGGTTGTTCAGACGGCAATTCGCCGCCTGCTGCGGAGAAACCGAGCGTGTCGGTGGTCACCGTCAAACCGCGCAGCCAATCGCTGACCACCGAGCTGGCGGGGCGCACCAAAGCGTACATGGTTGCCGAGATACGGCCTCAGGTCAGTGGCATCGTGCAGCAGCGACTGTTCGTCGAAGGCGCCGAAATCAAGGCTGGTCAGCCGTTGTACCAACTCGACAGCGCGACCTACCAGGCGGCTCTGGCAGAGTCGCAGGCCACGCTCGCCAAGTCCCGTGCCACGCTCAAGTCCGCACAGGCCACCGCCAAACGCGATGTGCAACTGGCCAAGATCGATGCCATCAGCCAGCAGGATAAAGAAGACGCCGAGGCCAGCCTGCTGACTGCCGCCGCCGAGGTGAAAGTGGCGGAGGCCGATGTGCAGACCGCACGCATCAATCTGGCCTACACACGGATTACCGCACCTATCAGCGGCCGCATCGAGACCTCGACCGTGACCCCCGGTGCATTGGTGGTGGCCCAGCAGGACACTGCGCTGACCACGGTTCAGCAACTGGACCCGATTTACGTCGACGTCACCCAGTCCACCACCGAGTTGCTGCGTCTCAAGCGCGACCTGGCCAGCGGCAAGCTGCAAACCAACAGCGACGGGGAAGCCCGAATCACCCTCAAGCTGGATGACGGCAGCACCTACAGCCAGGAAGGCCGCCTGCAATTCAGCGGGGTCAGCGTCAATGAGGGCACCGGCACGGTGACGCTGCGTGCCAGCTTTGCCAATCCGGAGCGGCTGTTGCTGCCCGGCATGTACGTGGTGGCGGTGCTGGAGCAGGCGCAGGATCAGAATGCGATCCTGATTCCGCAGAAGGCCGTCACCCGCAGTGCCAGTGGCCAGACCACGGTGTTGCTGGTGGTTGACGGCAAGATCGAGCAGCGGGTGATCAGCGTCGACCGCACGGTGGGCAACCAGTGGTGGGTGAGCAGCGGGCTCAAGGCCAATGATCAAGTCGTGGTCGAAGGCGGACAGAAAACCCCGGTAGGCACCGAAATTACTGTGCAGAGCGCTGACAACGCCGATTCGCCAGCGTCTGGTACTGCGGCCACTGCCGCTGCCGTGAAGGAGGGCTGAATATGGCTCGTTTCTTCATCGATCGGCCCATCTTCGCCTGGGTCATTGCCATCTGCATCATGTTTGCCGGTGGGCTGTCCATCAGCCAGCTGCCACTTGAGCAATACCCCAATATCGCGCCGCCGACGGTAAAGATTTCCGCCACTTACACTGGTGCATCGGCCAAGACCGTCGAAGACTCTGTCACACAGGTCATCGAGCAGCAGATGAAGGGGCTGGACCGGCTGACTTATATGTCCGCCTCCAGCAGCTCTGCGGGCAGTGCGAGCATCAGCCTGACCTTCGCCGCCGGCACCGACCCTGATGTGGCGCAGATGCAGGTGCAGAACAAGCTGCAGCAGGCTGAATCGCGCCTGCCGCAAAGCGTGCAGAGCGAAGGCTTGGCGGTGACCAAGGGCAGTTCCGACTTCCTGATGCTGGTCGCCCTGGCCTCCGATAACGAAAGCGTCACCGGCACGCAGATCGGTGATTACATTTCCAGCACGCTGCTCGATCAACTGAGCCGTGTGGATGGCGTCGGCGACGTGCAGACCCTGGGGTCGGGGTACGCGATGCGGATCTGGCTGGACCCGGCGAAGATGGAAAAGTACTCACTGATGCCCTCCGACATCAGCTCGGCCCTGGAGGCGCAAAACACGGAGGTCTCGGCAGGCCAGTTGGGGGCCTTGCCGGCGGTGGAAGGTCAGCAGTTGAATGCGACCATCAGTGCCCGCAGCAAGCTGCAGACGCCCGAGCAGTTCGAGAACGTGGTCGTCAAATCTTCCAGTGACGGCGCTGTCGTGCTCTTGCGCGATGTGGCGCGAGTGGAGTTGGGCAGCGAGAGCTATGACATCAACTCGGCGCTCAATGGCAGGCCTGCGGCGGCAATGGGTATTCAGCTGGCGTCAGGCGCAAACGCGCTGAGCGTTGGTGAAGCGATCAAGGCCAAACTCAAGGAACTCGAACCGTTCTACCCCGCGCAGATGCAACTGAAAACAGTCATTGCCTATGACACCACGCCATTCGTGAGCCTGTCGATCAAGGAGGTGGTGAAGTCGCTGGGTGAGGCGATCGTGCTGGTGGTGCTGATCATGTTTCTGTTCATGCAGAACCTGCGCGCCACGCTGATTCCGGCGATTACCGTGCCGGTGGTGCTGTTGGGTACGTTCGGCGTGCTTGCGCTGTTCGGCTATTCGATCAATACCCTGACCATGTTTGCGATGGTCCTGGCCATCGGCCTGCTGGTAGACGATGCCATTGTGGTGGTGGAAAACGTCGAGCGGGTGATGGGCGAAGAACACCTGAGCCCGCTGGAGGCGACCCGCAAATCCATGGATGAAATTACCAGCGCGCTGATCGGTATCGCGCTGGTGCTGAGCGCCGTGTTCATTCCGATGGCCTTTTTCAGCGGTTCCACCGGGATTATCTACCGGCAGTTTTCGGTGACCATCGTTTCGGCCATGCTGCTCTCGGTACTGGTTGCAATGACCCTGACGCCAGCGTTGTGCGCAACGATGCTCAAAGCCTCGGATGCGCAACTGCACGCACAGCGCGGTGGCTTTTTCGGCTGGTTCAACCGCACGTTCGACCGCAGCGCCGATCGCTATCAGCGAGGCGTGGGCGGAGTCATCGAACATCGCGGACGGGGCCTGCTGGTGTATGCGCTGGTGCTGGTGGTCATGGCGGTGGGTTACGTCAGTCTGCCCACCTCGTTCCTGCCGGATGAAGACCAGGGCGCGCTGATGGCGCAGATCCAGCTGCCGGTGGGTGCTACCGACAGCCGTACACAGGCGGTGATGCGGCAGTTCGAGGCTTACATGCTCAAACAGCCGGAGGTCGAGGCGTTGATCAGTATTTCCGGGCTGGGGATGGGCGGTAACAGTCAGAACACCGCCAGGGCGTTCATCAAGCTCAAGGACTGGAGCGAGCGTTCCGGCAAGGAGCAGGGCGCAGCGCAGGTGGCACAGCGCGCGACGCTGGCCCTGGCGAGCATCGGTGACGCCAGCGTGTTTGTCATGCAGCCACCTGCGGTACGTGGCCTGGGGCAGAGTTCGGGGTTCGATGTGCAACTCAAGGACCTCGGCGGGGTGGGGCATGAGGCATTGGTCGCGGCACGCGAGCAGTTTATCGAGCTGGCGAGAAAGGACTCGAGCATGCTGGGCGTGCGCAGCAACGGCCTGGACGACACTCCGCAGCTGAAAGTGACCATCGACGATCGCAAGGCCGGAGCGCTGAGCCTGTCCACCAGCGATATCAACTCGACCCTGTCCACTGCGCTGGGCGGCAGCTACATCAATGACTTCCTCAATCAGGGGCGAGTGAAGAAAGTCTACGTGCAGGGCGAGGCTGCTTCGCGTATGCAATCAGCCGATCTGGACCATTGGTTCGTGCGCAACAGCAATGACGAAATGGTCCCGTTCTCGTCGTTCGCCAGCAGCAGCTGGAGTTATGGTTCGCCGTTGCTGGAGCGTTACAACGGCAGCTCGTCACTTGAGGTGGTGGGCGATCCTGCGCCAGGTGTCAGCTCGGGTACCGCGATGGATGCGGTTGAGGCCATCATCAAGCAACTTCCCGAAGGCATCGGGTACGAGTGGACCGGGCAGTCCTATCAACTGCGCCTGTCCGGCTCCCAGGCGCCGCTGCTCTATGCCATTTCAGTGCTGTTCGTGTTTCTCTGCCTGGCAGCCCTGTACGAGAGCTGGTCGGTGCCGTTCTCGGTCATGCTCGTGGTGCCGCTGGGTGTGGTCGGCGCGGTACTGGCGACGCGGATCAGTGGCTTGAGCAATGACGTGTACTTTCAGGTGGGCTTGCTGACCACCGTGGGCCTGGCGGCGAAAAACGCGATTCTGATCGTCGAGTTCGCCAAACATCTTCAGGAACAGGGCAAAAGCCTGCATGAAGCGACCCTTCTTGCCGCCCGGCAACGACTGCGTCCGATTCTGATGACTTCGCTGGCGTTCATGTTCGGTGTGCTGCCGCTGGCCCTCAGCAGCGGTGCAGGCTCGGCCGGGCGTAATGCGATCGGCACGGGCGTACTGGGCGGCATGTTCAGCGCCACCGTGCTGGGGATTTTCCTGGTGCCGCTGTTCTTCGTGGAAGTGCGTCGCCGCTTCAGTCGTTCGTCAGGCACTGCTCCTGCGGCTCAACCCACATCTACAGGTGAAGCATGATGCGTCTTTTCTGGCCTTCGCTGGCTGTCACGGCGCTGCTTGCGGGCTGCGTCAACCTGGCCCCGGATTACCAGCGCCCTGAAGCGCCGGTTTCAAGCCAATGGCTGCCAGCGACGGCTGCCCAACCGGCTGCGTCGGGCAGCGTGCCCACGGATATCGAATGGCAGAATTTTTTCATCGATAACCGCCTGGTGCGCCTGCAGAACCTGGCGCTGGTGAATAACCGCGACCTGCGCCTGGCCAGCCTCAATGTCGAGAAAGCGCAGGCGCAATATCGCATCGAACGGGCGGCGAGCCTGCCGACCATTGATGCCAGTGGCAGCGGCACGCATACACGCACGCCGTCATCGACCTCGATGACCGGCAAGTCGTCGATCAGCCATGAGTACAGCGCGCAGCTGGGCTTGAGCAGCTATGAACTGGATGTGTTCGGGCGTATCCAGAACCTTCAGGACGAAGCGCTCGAGGATTACCTGGCGTTGACCGAAACACGGCGCAGTACGCAGATCAGCCTGATCGCCGAAGTGGCGACCGGCTGGCTGACCCTGGCCGCCGACAACCAGCTTCTGAAACTTGCCGAAGACACGCTGGCCAGCCAGCAGAAAAGCTACGACCTGACCAGAAACAGTCATGCGCTGGGCGGTTCTTCCGGGCTGGAAGTGGCCCAGGCGCAGACAACGGTCGAATCGGCGAGGGGCGATGTGGCGCAATATAAAAGCCAGATTCTTCAGGACCGCAACGCCTTGCGCCTGCTGGTGGGCAGCGATCTGCCGGAGGAGCTGCTGCCCGATGCCGACATGCAGTCGGTGGCGCAATTGGTGCAGGTGCCGGATGGCCTGCCTTCCAGCCTCCTGCAACGTCGCCCGGACGTGCTGAGTGCCGAACACACACTCAAAGCCGCGAACATCGATATCGGTGCAGCGCGTGCGGCGTTCTTCCCCAGTATCACCCTGACTGCCAGTGCAGGCTCTTCCAGCACCAGCCTCTCAGGTCTGTTCAAGTCCGGAACCGGCGCGTGGAGCTTTGCGCCAAGTATCAGCGTGCCGATTTTCGACGGCGGCGCCAATCGGGCCACGCTTGACTCGGCCAAGATCGAGAACCAGATCCAGATTCAGACCTATCAGCAGACGATCCAGACCGCATTCAAGGAAGTGGCCGATGCCTTGGCGGTGCGCAGCACGCTGGATGAGCGGCTTGCCGCGCAGCAGGCCTACACCGATGCCAGCCGCAGAAGCTACGAACTGGCCGACGCCCTATACTGCGGCGGATCGCAGAGTTATCTGGAGGCGCTCGAGTCGCAACGCTCGCTGTACAGTGCCGAGCAGGACCTGATTTCCCTGCGCCTGACAGAGCAGAGCAACCGCGTCACGCTCTACAAGGTCATGGGCGGCGGATGGAATCGGTGATGGTTTTTTCCACTAGCCTTTGAATAATCGCCAGGCTTGAACGTTTTACCCTTGCCCACAGTGCGGCCATTTGCAGGTTCGCACTGTGGTTTTGATCCTTCATGAACAGGAGTTCTCATGAAACCCTCCCAGCCGAAGTACGCCCACGCCTTGTTGCTGCTGGTCACTTCACTCAGCATTCAGACGCCGGCTCTGGCCCGTATGGCATCCGCGGCGACCGCCGACAATACAGCCCGGCTTGCAGTGGTCAAACCGATCAGCAGTTGTGCTGCACTGAGCAGCGTGGAACTCAGTGACATCGGCGGGCAGGGCAGTCGTGTGCTGGCGGCCAGTGAATCGACGCGTGACGGTGTTGCGGTGTGTGCGGTGGAAGGCCAATTGGCGCCGGAGATCAATTTCAGGCTTGAGCTGCCAACCGGGACCTGGGAGCAGCGCTACCTGCAAGTCGGCTGCGGCGGATTGTGTGGCAACGTCAACTCGACCGTGCGTGCCGCTGATGGCTGCACATCCCTGAATGCCGGCGCCTTTGCGGTGGCTTCCACTGACATGGGCCATCGGGCGGCAGACGAGCATTTTGGTGATGACCCGCAAAAGCGCGCCGATTTTGCCCATCGTGGTGTGCACCTCACTGCGCTGGCCTCGAAGAAACTGATCGCCGCGTTCTATGGTCGCAAAGCAGAATACGCCTACTTCAGTGGCTGCTCGGACGGCGGTCGCGAGGCGTTGATCGAAGCACAGCGTTACCCGGACGATTTCGACGGCATCATTGCCGGAGCCCCGGCGCTCAACTTTCAAGTGCAGAAAACCCTGTATCACGGCTGGATGGCGCGCTCCAACCGAGGGGCAGACGGCAAGCCTATCCTGCTCGCCTCACGACTGCCGTTGCTGCACAAGGCCGTACTTGACCAATGCGATGTGCTGGACGGACAGATTGACGGCCTGATAGCGGATCCGCGTATCTGCCACTTCGATCCCGCCGCGCTGCAATGCAAGGCGTCGGCCGACCCCGCCACGTGCCTGAGCGCAGAGGAGGTGGCCACGGTCAGACGCTTTTACGAAGGCCCGAAGGACGCTGCCAGTGGTGAGCGACTGACCCTGGGCGGCCCGCAGCCGGGTTCGGAATTGGCTTGGGCCGGCGTGTTCGTGCCGGTTAGCGCCGATCAGACGGTATACAGTGAAAAGGCCGCGCTGGAGGCCATTCGCAACGTCGTGTTCGAGAAGAACCCACCGGCAAGTTTCGATTTGAATGCGCTGAACTTCGACGAGAAAACCTTTGATCAACTGCGCCCGTTGCATGCGCTGTACGACGCCACCAACCCCGATCTCTCGCCATTCGCCAGCCACGGCGGCAAGCTGATCCTGTGGCACGGCTGGGCCGACCCGAACGTCTCACCGCTCAACACCCTGGCGTACCACGAGGCGCTTGAAGCACAGATGGGCAAGAGCCGCACCGAGGCATTCTCGAGGCTGTACATGCTGCCCGGCGTTTATCACTGCGGCGGCGGGGAAGGGCCAAGCCTGGTCGATCTGCTGACGCCGATCATGGCCTGGGTCGAAAAAAGCCGGGTCCCGGACGCCATCGTTGTCCGACAGGCAGGCCCCGACAAGGCCGGCAACAGGCAGAGGCCGCTGGCACAGTCGCTGCCGGCGTCCATGGTCAAGGAAAACGTGGGCAATCGCGGACGTACCCGCAAGGTCTTCCCGTACCCGTTCATGGCCGAGTACGACCACAAGGGCTACGCGAAAAACGCAAACAGCTACCAGCGCGCCCAGCCGCTGACCACGGAAAAAACACCGCAATGGATGGGCAGTGGGTTCTTCAAACCGTATACGCCTCTGGAACGTCAGGCGCAGTAGAGCTTGCCCCGGTACAGTGTGGGCGAATTATTTTCTCCTCGTTCTTGACATGGCATGCGAACCAGTACAGAATTGCGTCCATTCCTGAGCGAGGAATTGAAAAAAACCCTTTAGATTCAATGGGTTGGAAGCCAAAGAAATACAGGTTTCCCGCGAAATCAAAACACGTTTGATGTTCAAGTGAAGCATCTTTCGTTTGAGGCCGAGTAGCAAAATGGTTATGCAGCGGATTGCAAATCCGCCTACGCCGGTTCGATTCCGACCTCGGCCTCCACTATTCAAAGCCCCGCAGATTAACGTCTGCGGGGTTTTTTATTGGGCGCAGATTTGTATTTTTCCATCTGATCAGGACAACTCCGGGACACTGAAATCATTCATAGGCACCGCGCTCAGCCAGCAAACAAAAGGGCTGGCTCATACACGATTGGAAAGTGGCGTGAGTTGCTTGAGTGGTCTATTAATTTCATGTGTGTCTTAACGAGGGCTCAGCCTTGGTCGGTAGAATTTCTGATTCCGAACTTCATGAAATGCGGATTCGCAAGTTGCAGAACGACATCGCCGACTCAGAGCGCCTCGGGATGCCGGTGAAATTCATGCACCTGTCCGCGTTGACATCCACCAGTCGGGAGCATCATATCGAACGACATGGCGCGTTGTTCACGGGGCAGCAGATGCTCGATTGGTGGGCAGAAGGGGATAATCGGGTGCGCTGCCGATGCGCATGCACCCCGATACTTCTGGACAGGCAGGGAAGGCCAATGACGCCTGACCTGATAGCCAATGCCAAAATGGAGTTGAAGAACTTCAAGGATTCCTGAGCTTTCGTTTGATGCTTTACGCATAAATAGAGAGAGGGAAGCTAAGAAGTCGATTGCTAAGTTGATGACGTCTTCACCGCGGACCGCAGGACTTCTTTAGCCCCTGACGCATGCACTGCCGCGTGACCGGTGCGCAGTTCTTCCATACAGATGCCCTGAAGACATACAGCACGATTATTGCTTGGCAAGGCTATCCAGCCTGTCAGGCTCAATCGAGGTAAGTCCCATGAGCAAACCCCTTGTCCGCTGGCCGATCATTCCGCGCAGAACGGCGGTCATCGTTGTAGACATGCAAAAGGTCTTTTGTGAGCCCACCGGGGCGTTGTACGTAAAAAGTACTGCGGGCATCGTCCAGCCCATTCAGATGCTGCTGCAAACCGCACGGGCTGCGCAGGTGACGGTGGTTTATCTTCGCCATATCGTGCGCGGCGATGGTTCTGATACCGGACGCATGCGTGATCTTTATCCGAATGTGGACCAGATACTGGCACGGCATGATCCGGACGTTGAGGTCATCGAAGCGCTAGCGCCTCGGTCGGGTGATGTGATTGTCGAAAAGCTGTTTTACAGCGGCTTTCATAACACGGACCTGGACACCGTGCTGCGTGCGCGGGATGTCGACACCATCATCGTCTGCGGTACGGTCACCAATGTGTGTTGTGAAACCACGATCAGGGACGGGGTGCATCGAGAATACAAAGTCATCGCCCTGAGCGACGCCAACGCTGCAATGGACTACCCGGATGTCGGGTTCGGCGCTGTTTCAGCCGAAGAGGTACAGCGAATATCGCTGACGACGATTGCCTATGAGTTTGGCGAAGTGACAACGACTGCCGACGTCATCCAGCGCATTGAAAACGCCTGAAAACAGCGGGTCGAATGTGCGCAATTCTGGCCCGTTTTTCAGACCTGTGCATTCAAACCATGCGTTCTGTTTCAGACCGTTTGATCCGGTTTTAACGGTCGAACCAGCTAACTGCTTGTATGAGCGATGAATTCTTCCAGTGGCATGCTTTCTGCTCTTGCCTCGCTGACCTTCACCCTTGTTGGTGAGCCTTTCCAGCAGCGTGTCAGCGAGAGGAAACAGCCGTATGACTCTGCAATATGTGCCCATTATCAACCTGGCCCCCTATTTCTCAGAAGACCCGGACGGTAAGGCTGCCGTAGCCAAGGCAGTCAATCAGGCGTGCAGGGACATCGGGTTTCTGGTCATTACCGAGCATCAGATTCCCGGAGAGCTTATCGACAGGGTCTCGCGTTTGACCCGCCAATTCTTTGATTTGCCGCTGTCGGAAAAGCGCAAGGTAGATCGGCCCAGCCCGGAGATGGTGCGGGGTTACAGTGCGGTGGCCGAGGAGAGCCTTTCCTATTCTCTGGAGGAAAGTGCGCCGGGGGATCTCAAGGAGTCTTTCTCCATCGGGCCGAGCGATGTGCCGGATGAAGATTATTATCACAATGCCCAGGCCGGCTCGCACTTCGCACCGAATGTCTGGCCTGCGCAAAACCTGCTGCCCGGATTCAAGGAGGCTTATCAGGCCTATTTCGATGCCATGAGCGAATTGGCCCAATCGCTGATGCGCCTGTTTGCCTTGGCATTGGAGCTGGATGAATGTTTTTTCGATGACAAGATCGACCGGCATATCAGCATGTTCCGCAGCCTGAGTTATCCGGACATCAAGACCGAAGTCGAGGCTGGTCAATTACGTGCGAGTGCGCATACCGACTACGGCAGCCTGACCATCGTGCGCCCCGATAACGCGCTGGGCGGCTTGCAAGTACGTAATCGTCAAGGCGAGTGGGTCGATGTGCCGTATGTCGAGAATGGTTTTGTGGTCAACATTGGCGACCTGATGATGCAGTGGACCAACGACCAGTGGATTTCCACGCTGCATCGAGTGGTCAACCCGCCGATGACCAGCGAGCAGGACAACCGTCGACAGTCTTTGGTGTTCTTCCATCAACCCAACTACGACACGTTAATTCAATGCCTGCCAGGCTGCCTGCCGTCTGGCGCCACGCCTCGGCATGCGCCGGTGACATCGGGCGATCATTTGCTGTCCAAGTTCGTCAAGCAGACCACTTTTGGCGGTAGCAAGGTGGCCTGATATGAACTCACTGTCTTACGTCAACGTGTTCGCGCAGGACATCGTCCGCCTGAGCACGTTCTACTCGAACCTGTTCGGCTTTCGCGAAATCGAGGCCATCAGGTCACCCATCTTTCGCGGGCTGGACACCGGCAAGTCCTGCATTGGTTTCAACGCACTGGATGCGTACGAGCTGCTTGGCCTGGAAGCATTTGCAGGCAGCACGGGGTGCAGGTTTTTGCTGAACATCGACGTGTCCGACCAAGCCGAGGTGGACCGACTGGTGCCGCTGGCAGTGGCGCAGGGCGCGAAACTGATCAAGGAACCGTACCTGACCTATTACAACTGGTATCAGGCCGTGCTGCTGGACCCTGAGCAGAACGTCTTTCGCATTAACGTGATGCTCTGAAACGCTGCTGCCGAGTATGGAGTGGCGAGCGGGCCGGCTTGGTTAGCTTCCCGCACCCTTGGTTCAGGGTTTTACGGAAAAATCTACTCGCTGAACTGCTAGCTATTCCGTTCATGAAAGCAGGTCTTCAATTGTGCAACAGGCAAAGGATGCCTGATTCAATAATTGAGGATATGGACATGAGTACATCTGATAGCGCACAACCCAGACACGGCATGGTAACCAGTCCCGAATCCCGTGGTTCTTATGCCATATCCAAAGGGCTGTTGCTGGAGTGGGAGGTGGTCGCTATGGAAGGAGGCAAAAACTTTCCAGACGAGACATTTGGTCTTGCGCACGACTTCCCTGGCGTCGATGAGCCTATTAATCTCGATCCGCCTGCGTCAGCGCCGCCGCTTGCCAACCCGCCATCAGACGGACTCATACTGAGCGGGGGGCAAGATGATCGGCGTAAATGCTTGAACCTGACGGATGTCGGGATCATTGAGGAAATAACGCAAAAAGGTCATGGTACGGCTGAAAAGTGGCCTCGGTTGAGCGTTGCGGGTGGAGACGAGTTTGAAGTTAGATGGGCGTACCATGCCGTACATGTCACACGCGGCTACCGGTGGTTTATTACCAAAGACGGCTGGGATGAAAGCAAACCCATTAGCCGGGAGGCCTTCCAGGGAAAGAACTACGTCAGTGATAACCACTTCAAATCGGACGGTCAAGACGGGTTGATGTGGAGCGATATCTCGCCGTTGAGTCCTTTTGATAAACACCGGGATGAGCTTCAGCCCGCAGAGATTACAAAAGCAACATTACCCAGCGATAAACACGGACATCATGTCATTCTTCTTGCTTGGATCGTCGCCGAAACCGATAAAGCATTTTATCAGGCGTTTGATGTTGATTTTGGTGAGTAAGGCTCATTCGGCCAGCAGTGTAAGCTCTGCGCCTTGATGACTCCTGGATCCGCTCTGTTTAAGATGTGGCCGCGTTCGGAGAGTGAGGCGACGGATGTGAAGGGTAGGGTGCAAGCGTCCAGCGACGTATTACCCCCGCTTATACTACAAGGCCTGCGCAGAGAAGAAATTGATGATCAGAAGGCCCGGCCTCAGCGCCGGGCTTTTTTTGCATCATGAAAAGGCTTAAAACAACCCACGTTTTTTTATGTGGAGTTTCAAGTGTGGGTCGACTTTTAGAACGATTGCTTGCCCTTGCTTTGTTTATGCCGCTGATGTTCGCAGGTGCATGGCTGGGATTCGAGATTCCTGGAATAGATCACGACACACGGACAATATTTTTCCTCGGCTGGATGATCGCGATGGCATTTGTTGTCGATCGAATCTGCACAAGTGTATTTAGGGAAAAGTAGACATTAGAGCCGGGATCTACATGACCGTGCCTGGTATCTGCTATTGCCTCGAAATCTCGCTGAATGGAACCATGGTGGCGATGAACTTTTTTGGTGTACTTGACGTACGTGGAGTGACCCCTAATCGCGGTGAGGGCGTGCAGTGCTTGAGTGCTTCAGATTTGGAGAGTGGTGTTCGTCGGCAGAGCGCCGGAAAAGGAGTTTTTTGGAGTTGCGGACCACGACTATTTTTCCGCACCAAAACAAAAAGGGCCTACCCGGCAAAATGCCCAGTAAGCCCTTCATATATGTGGTGCCCCGAGCCGGGGTCGAACCGGCACGTCCAAAGGACGAGGGATTTTAAGTCCCTTGCGTCTACCAATTTCGCCATCGGGGCGGTAGCGCCAAGAGCAGGGAATATATACACCCGGCCCCCATGAAGCAAGCTTGAAAGCGTCTCGAAGGGTGCAAGACGCTGCTTTTTTGTCTGTCAGAAATGCTTGGCAAATCATGAGGCTACGAAATTTTATTGCAGCAAAGGCTGATGCGGTGGTCGGGCGGCTCAGGCTTTGCTGTCTTTCACCACCGCATCGTTAACCACGGCCTCGACCTTGTCAGCCAGTATTCGCAGGTAGCTTGCCAGGGCGACTTCTTCCAGGCGCAGGCCTTTGCGTTGTCGGGAGCGGGGGAGTTTGGCCAGGTTGCCGAGCAGGAAGCCCTCCAGAACCGCAGGGTGGATGTAGCATTTTCGGCAGATGGCGGGGGTATTGCCCAGTTGTTTCGAGACTGCCTTGACCATGTCGACGATGTGCCGTTTGGCGTCGGCTTCTGGCTCCCAGTGCAGTTTTTGCAGCGTTGCCAGCGCCAGCGCGCTGGCCGCCCAGGTTCGGTAGTCCTTGGCCGTGAAGTCCGAGCCGGTGAGGCTTTGCAGGTAGGCATTGATATCGGATGAGGTCACTGCGTGGCGCACGCCGTCTTCGTCCAGGTACTGGAAGAGGTTTTGTCCGGGCAGCTCCATGCAGCGCTTGATCACATTGGCCAGACGCCGATCCTTGACGCTGACCTTGTGCTCGACGCCGCTCTTGCCGCGGAATTCGAAGAGGATCTGACCGCCTTTGACCTCGACGTGTTTATTGCGCAGGGTGGTCAGGCCGTACGAACGGTTTTCCTTGGCGTACTGGCTGTTGCCGATGCGGATCAGAGTGGCGTCCAGCAATGAAATGACCGTCGCCATGACTTTTTCCCGGCCCATGCCCGGCTGGGCGAGCTGTGCTTCGATCTGCTTGCGCACTTTGGGCAGCGCATGGCCGAACTCGATCAGCCGCGAGTATTTGTCCTGATCACGTATTTCGCGCCAGCGCGGGTGGTAGCGATACTGTTTGCGCCCGCGGGCGTCGCGGCCAGTGGCTTGCAGGTGACCCAACGGGTCGGCACAGATCCACACCTCGGTGTAGGCGGGCGGCACTGCCAGAGCGTTGATGCGCTTGATCTCCGACTCGTCCTTGATGCGCTGACCGTTAGTGTCGAAGTACGCGAATTTGCCGCGCAGTACCTTGCGTGTAAGGCCCGGTTGAGTGTCGTCTACGTAATGCAGTTCACTGGCGGGCTGGCTGATGGCAGTCGAGTCAGGCATGGCTAAGTTCCAAAGGCAGTTAAAAACACTGACCTCGGCCTTTTACGGTGGTGCCGTTTATTTGCTGCGTGGCGGTTTTTTTCGAAAGGTCAGGCCAGCACCGCGACCGCCTTGATCTGCGCCCAGAGCGACTGGCCTCTGTGCAGGTTAAGTTGGTCGCTGGAATAGCGAGTGATGCGCGCGAGCAGCGGCGTGCCGCCCGCGTCCAGTTTGACCAGGACGTGCGCCGAATTGTCGGCCAGCGCTTCCTCGATCACCGTGACCGGCAAGCGGTTGAGGATGCTGCTCTGGTAATCGGGTTGCAGGTTGAGGCTGACGTCCCGGGCCTGGACCTTGATGCGCAGCAGGGTGCCGACCTGCATCTGCACGTGGGCGACGCGCATGCTCAGTTTGCTGCCGGGCAGCGTCACGGTGAGCAGCTGGTAATGGTGATCATAGGCGCTGACCGTGCCTTCGATGACCACCCCCGCATCACTGCCCATCGCCAGAGGCAGGTCCAGCCGCGCCAGGGTTTCGTGGATCGGACCGCTGGCCAGCACGTTGCCTGCGTCGAGCAGTACCAAGTGGTCCGCCAGGCGTGCGACTTCATCCTGAGCGTGGCTGACGTACAGCATGGGGATGTCCAGCTCCCGGTGCAGGCGCTCCAGGTACGGCAGAATTTCACTTTTGCGCCGGGTGTCCAGCGCCGCCAGCGGCTCATCGAGCAGCATCAGCCGCGGGCTGGTCAGCAGCGCGCGTGCGATGCCTACGCGCTGGCGCTCGCCACCGGACAGCTTGTCCGGGCTGCGTTCTAGCAGATGATCAATGCCGAGCAATTCGCTGGCCTGCGGCAGTTGAATGCGGCGCTGCTGGCGCGGGATACGTTTCATCCCGAACTCCAGATTGTCCCGTACCGACAGATGCGGGAACAGGCTGGCTTCCTGAAACACGTAGCCGATCGCCCGCTTGTGCGGAGCCAGGAAAATACCTTTTTCAGTGTCTTGCCAGACTTCCTCGTGAACGCGGATGAAGCCCTGATCGGATTTTTCCAGACCGGCGATGCAGCGCAGGCAGGTCGTCTTGCCCGAGCCGGAAGGCCCGAACAGCGCGGTAATGCCCGAACCCGGCAGTCTCAGGTCGGTACGGACGGTGAAATCCGGGTAGGCCATTTGCAGGCGGACTTCTATCGGCGACGCCATGACTCAGCTCCATGCCGTTTTGGATTTGCCGCTGGAATACAACGCCAGCAGCACCAGAAAGGAAAAGACCAGCATCGCGCCGGCCAGCCAGTGCGCTTGCAGGTACTCCATGGATTCGACGTGATCGAAGATTTGCACTGACACCACACGGGTTTTCTCGGGAATGTTGCCGCCGATCATCAGCACCACACCGAACTCGCCGACCGTGTGCGCGAACCCGAGGATCGCCGCAGTGATAAACCCCGGCTTTGCCAGTGGCAGAATTATGTGGGAAAAAGTGTCCCAAGGGCCGGCCCGCAAGGTGGCTGCGACCTCCAGAGGGCGGGTGCCGATCGCTGCAAACGCGTTCTGCAGCGGCTGCACGACGAAAGGCATCGAGTACAGAACCGAGCCAATCACCAGCCCGGCAAAGCTGAAAGTCAGCGTGCCCATCCCCAAGCTTTGGGTAAGCTGACCCACCGCACCGTTAGGCCCGAGCAGCAGCAACAGGTAAAAACCGATAACGGTTGGCGGCAGCACCAGGGGCAGGGCGACCACTGCGCCAATCGGCCCCTTCAGCCATGAATCAGTGCGCGCCAGCCACAGCGCGATGGGCGTGCCGATGATCAGCAGGATAACGGTGGTCAGCGACGCCAGTTTCAGCGTCAGCCAGATCGCCGCGATGTCGGCACTCCCCAGCGGCATTTACAGCTGGTATCCGAAGGACTTGATGATCGCGGCGGCTTTCGGGCCCTTGAGGTACTCGACCAGCGCCTTGGCAGCGGCGCTGTCCTTGCCTTTGTTAAGGATGACCGCGTCCTGCTTGATCGGGTCATGCAGGTCATCCGGTACGATCCAGGCCGAGCCGCTGGTCAACTTGCCATCCTTGTAGACCTGCGACAGGGCCACGAAACCCAGCTCGGCATTGCCGGTGGACACGAACTGGTAGGCCTGGGTAATGCTCTGACCTTCGACGATCTTGGCTTTGGTGGCTTCGGTCAGGCCCAGTTTGCTCAGCACCTGGGTTGCTGCCAGGCCGTAGGGAGCGGTTTTGGGGTTGGCGATGGACAAGTGTTGATACTGATTGGCCTTGAGCACCTGGCCCTTGCTGTCGACATAACCATCCTTGGCTGACCACAGCGCCAGCGTTCCGACCGCGTAGGTGAAACGCGATCCCTTGACGGTGTCGCCTTCCTGCTCGAGTTTTGCGGGTGTCGTGTCGTCAGCCGAGAGGAACACCTCGAACGGCGCGCCATTTTTGATCTGCGTATAGATCTGACCGGTAGCGCCAAACGCAGCGACCAGCTTGTGGCCGGTGTCCTTCTCGAAGTCAGTGGCTATCGCCTGGATCGGCGCGGTGAAATTGGCCGCCACGGCGACCTGCACTTCGTCGGCAGACGCATGGGCTGCAGCAGAGGCGGCCAAGGCCAGCACGGAGAACTTGAGAATGGCGCGCAGCGTGGTCGTTCGCATGAAACAGCTCCTTGATGATGAAAACGTACGCCATCGAGATAAGGGCGTTTCGCTATATAGATAAATATATAGCGTCACCCTGTTGTTCTGAAAGCACTGTTTTATTGCGGAGACAGAATTTTCAGCGCGTTTTCAGCCAGTTGCCGCGTCAGTTCGGTGGCCCCCAGCTGATGTTTGATACCGACTGCCTGGCCTGCCCAGAGGTTCACAAAGTCACTGCTGCCCAGTTTTTCCGCCTGCGCGCGCAGCGGCATCAAGGCACCGCCCGCCAACGGAAATGCCGGGGCTAGCGGGCTGATGGGGCCTGCCTCGCGCATGATCCGGTTGACGATGCCTCGCGCCGGGCGCCCGGTGAAGAGGTTGGTCAGAGCGGTCTGGCTGCCCGAGGCATCGTATAGTGCCTGTCGGTGCAGGGCGCTGACGCTGGCTTCCGGGCAGAATAGATACGCGGTTCCGACCTGTACCGCCGAAGCGCCCAGGACAAATGCTGCTGCGACCCCGCGACCGTCTGCAATGCCACCTGCCGCGATGACCGGGATGCTTGTCGCGTCAGCGATTTGCGGCACCAGCGCAAAGGTGCCGACCTGTGTGTGCAGTTGATCGCTGAGAAACAGCCCCCGATGGCCGCCTGCTTCATAGCCCATGGCAATTACCGCATCGCAGCCGTGTCGCTCCAGCCAGACCGCTTCCTCGACTGTGGTGGCTGACGAGATGATCTTCGCACCGGTGGCCCGGACCCGATCCAGTAACGATGGCTGCGGAAGGCCGAAATGGAAACTCACCACTTCCGGCCTCAATCGTTCGATCAGCGTGCAACTGTCACTGTCGAAAGGCGCGCGGTTGGAGACAGGTGTTGGCGCATCGAAATCGGCACCCAGTTCCTCGTAATACGGCTTGAGCGACTGCTTCCAGCGTTCAGCACGCTCGGCATCGTCGGCCGGAGGCTGATGGCAGAAGAAATTCAGGTTCAGCGGGGCGTTGCCGGTCTGCTGTCTGAAAGTCGCGACTTCCTGATCGATTTTCTCAGGGGTGAACATGGCGCAGGGCAATGCCCCCAAGCCGCCAGCCTGAGCCACAGCAATGGCCATCTGCGATCCGCTGGCGCCCGCCATGGGGGCTTGCAACAGGGGCAGTTCGATGGCGAACAGGTCAATGATGCGGCTATCTGGCCATTGGCTCATGGGATTCTCCGGCAGGCATTCGGCAAACGCTCATTGAGCGCGAGAATGGTGTGAATGGCAAACGCAACGGCGAGCGTCGACAAGCCGGCAGGGCCATTCGGTTGACATAAAAAACGATCGGTCTACTATTCAGGCATGACTCAGCCAACTATCCCACTACCCACTCCCTCACTCGCCAGGCCCCGGCGTCCCGGCCGGCCGCCGAAGGTTGATCGCGATAACCTCGAGACCCGCGAGGCGCTGTTGCGCCGCGGTCTGGAAGTGCTCACCGAACAGAGCTTTTCGGCCACGGGGCTGGATTACATCCTCAAGGAAGTCGGCATTCCCAAAGGCTCCTTCTATCACTATTTCCCCAGTAAGGAAGCCTTCGGCCGGGCGGTGCTGGATGAGTACGCGCGCTATTTCGCACAGCGGCTGGACCGCTGGCTGCTGGATGAGGCGCTTTCGCCACTGGAACGACTGGTCGGCTTTGTGCAGAGCGCCAAGGGCGGTATGGCGCGACACGACTACCGACGCGGTTGCATGGTCGGCAATCTGGGCCAGGAAATCAGTCTCTTGCCGGACGGATTTCGAGAGGTACTGGAACAGACGCTGCTGGACTGGCAGTCAAAGCTGGCGGGCTGTCTGAGGTCTGCGCAATCAATGGGCGAATTGGCTGCAGACGCTGATTGCGATGAGCTGGCCGCGTTTTTCTGGATCGGCTGGGAAGGCGCAGTGCTGCGCGCCCGGCTGGTCAAAAGCGCTACACCATTGAACACGTTCATCGCCGGCTACCTTCGTGGTTTGCCGCAATGATTTCTCTTCAGGGCTATTTAAAGACGACCAGTCTAAATTGGAGGCGCATATGTTCAAGGGCATCTTGATCGACAAGGATGAGGCGGGCTACCACGTCAATCTGACCGACATCGACGAAGCGCGGCTGCCCACGGGCGACGTGACGATCGACGTGTCGCACAGCACGCTCAATTACAAGGACGCGCTGGCGATCACGGGTCAGAGCCCGATCGTGCGCAGCTTTCCGATGGTGCCGGGTATTGACCTGGCCGGTACGGTCGAAGCCAGCGACACCCCTGAATTCAAGGCCGGGGACAAGGTTCTGCTCAATGGCTGGGGTGTCGGTGAAGGGCATTGGGGCGGCCTGGCGCAGAAGGCCCGACTCAAGAGCGAATGGCTCATTCCTCTGCCGCAGGCCTTCACGCCGGCGCAGGCGATGGCCATCGGCACGGCGGGCTACACCGCGATGCTCAGTGTCCTGGCACTGGAAAAGCACGGCTTGACCCCGGACCACGGTGATGTGCTGGTCACCGGCGCCAATGGTGGGGTCGGCAGCTTTGCCATCGCCATCCTCGCCAGGCTCGGCTATCGGGTCATTGCCTCCACAGGGCGGGCTTCGGAAAGCGAGTACCTGCAGCAACTCGGCGCGGCACAGATCATTGACCGGCAAACCCTCTCTCAGCCTGGGCGACCGCTGGCCAAGGAGCAATGGGCGGCGGCAGTCGACTCTGTCGGCAGCCATACATTGGCGAACGTGTGCGCCGGTATCCGTTATCGCGGTGTGGTGGCGGCCTGTGGCCTGGCGCAGGGCATGGAGTTTCCGGGTTCGGTTGCGCCGTTCATTCTGCGCGGTGTCACGCTGGCGGGTATCGACAGCGTGACCCGCCCGCGCGCGGACCGGCTGGAAGCCTGGTCGAGGCTGGCGAGCGACCTGGACATGTCGTTGCTGCCGCTGATCAGCCGTGAAGTCGGCCTGAGCGAGGTGATCGACCTCGCGCCGCAATTGATTGCAGGGCAGGTTCGTGGGCGGATCGTGGTGGATACTGCACGCTGAGTGAATCACGGCGCGTCGGCACTGGCACACTCGAGTGCGACCAGTGCGCGATGCACTTGCGTCGTGCCGAGCCCGGTTTCGCATAATTGCAACGGCGTGCGACCGCCGAGTGACGTATTACGCGTAACCAGCCATTGGCCGGCACGCTCGGGCGTTGCAAACACCTTCAGAGCGTGGCTGGCAATCATCGCCACACGGTCCAGGCGTTCGGAGGCCACCAGGTCCAGTGACTGCTGCTGGCGCTGGCGCCGTTCGAGGGTTGAAATCGATGCGTTGAACAGCGCTTCCATTTGCCGGGGACCAAGGGCCAGCGCGTCCCGGACTGCACGGATCCAGCGCGGCGCAAAGCCCGCCTGAATGTTCGTCAGGCGTTCGGCTTCGCTGCGCTGACTGAGCTGGTAAGTCAGCAACCAGAAACTGGCCGCCGCTTCACGACGGCCAGTTGTTTTGCTGGCAGAGGAAGGAATCAAGGTGCGTGCCGGCCTTCGGTGGCGGAAAGGACGGCCAAGGCTATCTCAGGCGACACGTTGTTCAAGCGGCAGGATGTTACCGGGCGTTGCCTGACCGGGAAGGCGGTGCGCTGCAGCGCAGGTGTCGCGCCAGAGCCCCCGTGCTAAAGTCGGTCGCCTGAATACGAATGAAAAGCGCCGTGGCTGTTGGCACGCGCTTGCACCAGAAAAGGCGTCGCTCCCTATGCCGCACGACCCTCACACCGACCAGGACGCACGTATTGTCAGCCAGCCTTCGCTGCCCGACGTCAACAAGCCGCTGCGCCTCTACCTCGACCGCCTGGCACCTTCAAGCCGCCTGACCATGACCTACGTTCTGCAGGATGCGGCAGACCGGCTGGGCATGGCTGACGTCGATATTCATGATATTCCCTGGCACACCCTGCAACCTGGCCACGTTACCGCGCTGGTCGCAACGCTGCGTCAGGATGACTATGCGCCCAATACCACCTCGCTGTATGTGAACGCTATTCGCGGGGTGATGAACGAAGCCTGGCGGCACGACCTGATCAGCCACGATCAGTTGTTGAAAATCCGCTCGATCAAACCGGTCAGCGGCACGCGATTGGCCAAGGGCCGCAACATCCGTCGCACGCTGATTCGCGAGCTGATGGAAGCCTGTGCTGCCGACCCCAGGCCGCAAGGGCGTCGCGATGCCGCGATCATTGCCATTCTGTATGGCTCGGGGATGCGCAAGTCCGAGTCGGTCAACCTCGACCTTTCCCAGATCGATTTCGCCGAGCGCAGCCTGCGGGTGCTGGGCAAAGGCAACAAGCAACTGATCAAGTACGCCCCCGAATGGGCCTTCAAGGCGCTGAACGACTGGCTGGCCTTGCGCCGGTCGTGCCTCCCGCCGGGGCAGGGCGATGACCCGTTCCTGTTCAACCGGATCCGCCGTGGCAGCCATATCACCCGCGACAGAATCACCAAACATGCCATTTACTTCATCGCCAAGCAGCGCGGGCGGCAAGTGGGCGTGAACATCATGCCCCACGATTTTCGACGCTCGTTCATCACCCGGGTGATAGAAGAGTTCGATCTGTCGATTGCCCAGAAGCTCGCGCACCACACGCATATCTCGACCACCGCCAGTTACGACATGCGCAGTGACAACGAGCGGCGCAACGTTGTGGACGGGTTCGACCTTTGAGCAAAAAAAAGCCACCTCGCGTAAACGGGGTGGCTTAAAAGATCTAACCAAAGGAGTGATGAAGCAGAGCAGAGATTCACCGGCATCGCGACGCGGATTCGCGGGGCCGGGAGAAATGTTCGTTCATCGCCGGCAACGTTAACACCGCCGCTCCCGATTCAGTTATCAGCGTTATCGATAGCCGTCATTGTCAAAAAAAATAGGACGGTGGGCCTGCCTGCGGATCGCCATCCAAAAAGTGGATAGTTCGACCCTGAGGTATCCGGCAATCGGATAGCCAACAATTGGCAACAATTTCATGCTTTGCCGCACTTGAAACGTACGGGACTGAGCATGGAAAAGTTCGATATACACCGTAAAACCCGATTCGACTCGTTGGTACAGGAGTACGGTCTGGATGGCAGCCGCCTGCTGCCGTGGGAAGGCTATCCGATGCCGTTTGCTGGCGGCTGGTGCGTGGTCCGTCCGGGCACCCGCAGCGAAGCACACACACAGATCGATCAGGAAATCTTCATCGCCATCAAGGGCAGTGCGCGTCTGGTTGTCGGTGACAGGGAGATGGATTTCAGCGTCGGCGATATCGCCGCCATTCCGAAACACACCAACCATTACGTCATCAACGATTCCGCCGAGGACTTCCACTTTTATGTGGTCTGGTGGGACATGAACTACGTCAACGCATTCGTGGCGCAGCACAGCGAGACCACGGGGTGCCTCGATGAGTAAGTTCATCGTCACCATCACGCCACCGACACCCAACGGCGATTTGCACATAGGCCATATCGCCGGACCGTTTCTGGCCGCTGATGTGTTTACCCGGGTGCAGCGTCAGCGCGGTCACGAGTGTGTGCTGGTGTCCTACTCCGACGACTACCAGTCCTACATGCTGCGCAAAGGACTGGAGCAGGGCGTCGACCCGGTCGAGCTGGCCAGGCGCAATTCCGACCGTATCGAAGCTTCTCTGGCGGCCATCAACATACAGCCCGACAACTGGATGCGCCCGCACGACAATGCGTGGTTTGCCGAAGCGGTGGGTGAGGTGTTCAGTGCGTTGCGTGATGTCGGCGCAATCGAATGTCGGGATTCCAGCGAGCCGTATTGCCCTGATTGCGACGTCTGGGGCTACGAGGCCTTTGCCCGGGGCAACTGCAATTACTGCGGTGCCGAGTCCGACGCCAGTCAGTGCGAGAACTGTGCTCAGGCCCCTGACGCCGAGCTGATGACGGACTTGCGCTGCAAGCTCTGCGGTCAGCCCTCGCAATGGAAAACCGTCCATCGCGCGTTTCTGAAACTGGCCGGGTTCAAGCCGCAGTTGCGTGACCGTCTGCTGGGCCAGTCATGGCGCAAGCCGCTCGACAGCTGGTTGCGCGACAGCCTGGAGCACTTGCATGACTGGGGCGTCACGCGTCCAGGCGACGGCGGGCTCGACCTGCAGGCCGACGGCTCGTGCCGGGTGCACACCTGGTTCATGGGGCTGGCAGGCTATATGGCGGCATTTCGGGAGTACGCCGACCGCGTCGGGCGTCCGGAGCTGTTTCGTCAGTACTGGCAGTCGGGGCAGGGCACGCTGGTGCACTTTCTCGGCTTTGACTGTGTGTTCAGCCACGCCATCGTCTACCCGGCACAACTGTCGGCGCTGCGCGACATCAAGGTCCGCCAGCGCTTCATGCCCAATCAGTTTCTCAAGCTGGACGGCCTGAACCTGTCGACCAGTCGCAACCACGCGATCTGGGTCGGTGACCTGGCCCGTGAAGCCTGCGCCGACAGTGCGCGCCTGTATCTGGCGAGTATCGCGCCGGAAGAAAGCGAAGGTGATTTCCGCCTGGCGCAGTTCCTCGCATGGCGGACAGAGGTGTTCAGCGAGTTTTTCCCGGCCTTGCTGGACGCTGGAAGTAATCGTGACGACCACTGGTGGAGCGGCCTCTGCGGGGCCGACGCCGGACTCCTGGAAGCGCTGCGCTTGCAATGGAGCAAAGCCTCGGAGCCTGCGCAGTTTTCGATGAAACGCATGGCCCAGGTGCTGCTGGACGTAATCGCCATTACTCGCGCGCGTTTGGCCGAAGGTCGTCCGGTCAGCCATCTGGCGGCATTCATCGCGGTGCTTGGCAAGGCGCTGATTCCGGACATGTCAGCGCAGATCATCAGCGCGTTCGGACTGCCCGAGGCCCGCGTCCACGCCACGCTGATGAACGGCCCGGCCGCTGAATACTCCATCTGAACGGATTCACGACAATGCTCATCGATTATGAGATAGCGGTCATTGGCGCCGGGATCACCGGCGCCAGTATCGCGGCGAAGCTGTGCAGCGCCGGTGTGTCGGTCGCGCTGATCGACAAGGGCGCAGCCGGCGGCCTGGGCGCAAGCGGTTATTCCGGTGGCCTGGTTCGTCTGTATGACAGCGATCCGTTGCTGATGGAGCTGGCGGCCTATTCCATCAGCCTGATGAACGACGGGGTTTTTGCGAGCACTTACGCCACTGCGTTGCGGCGTACCGGGGTGATTTACCGGGCGGCTACGGACCAGCTGGATAACCTGCACCGCGCCATCGACCAGTACGGCAGCGAACGCTACCCGATGCGCCTGCTGTCAGGTCACGAGCTCGATGGCCAGCGCTACCCGCACTGTCCGACGCTGGAACGCGTCAACCTGTTCGAGCCGCGCGCCTGCGTCGGCAATGTGCGCCAGGCCGTTGCTGCGCTGTGTCAGTCGGTGCGCCAGCAGGGCTTGCTGCTGGAGCACCGCGAGATCAAGTCCATCGACTGCCGTGCGCCCGACCTTGTGCACATCGACCTGGGCAGCGCCACGCTGCGTTGCCGGGCCGTGGTGGTCGCTGCCGGTGCCTGGAGCCAGCACCTGGTGCCGCACTCGGGGCTGGAAGCACGCTCGATTCCCCTGGCCCGGGTGTTGACCGAAGGCGACTGGTCAATGCCGGTGATTGATGCGGTGAGCCAGAGCTACGGCATACCGCTGACTCGGCATATCGTGCAGACCGGCTGTGGCGCGCGTGACAGCGGTCTGTGGCCCGAGCACCTTGCGCAGCCTGACGCACGGCATGCCGAGGACGCCTGCAAGCGCGTCGCCCAGTTGTGCGCCTCGGTCGGCAAGCCGCACGTGCTCGATGTGTTGCCCGGTTTCGACAGCTACAGCGCCGACGGTCGGCCGATGCTGGGGTTCTGCGCCGAGCGCAGCCCGGTGTATCTGGCCGCAGGCATGTCCGGGCTGGGCTTCAAGTTTGCACCCGGCGTGGCGCACATTGCGGTCGAGCAACTGCGCAGGCATCTGGCCGGAGCTGACCGCGCTTGCTCTGGCTGGTCGGCATTGTCGCCAGGCAGGTCGATGCCGGGCTTTTCAGTCCAAGGCCTCGCGCTGGCGAGCGTGCAGTCATGACGTCTTCGATCGAATCGCGCCTGCCGGGCTTGCGGATAGGGGTCAGCGCTCTGTTCGACCCCGACGACACGCCGCATGCACGGACCTTCTTGAGGGCACTGGCGGTGGCGCGCAATGGCATGCCGGGGCTTGAGCGGGTGCAGTGGCACTTTCTCGACGACGCTGCCGATGCCGTTCGCGGTGCCGATGTGGCCCGGCAAATGATCGACTGGAAGGCCGATCTGGTCATCGGTCATTTCTCTTCGGATGCCGCCGTCGCTGCCGCGCCGCTGTATCGACACGCCGGCATTGCCCTGCTGACCCCCGCGGCGACGATCGATTGCCTGACTCTGGAGCATGACAACGTCTTTCGTTTCTGCCCCTCGGACCGGCAACTGGCGGCGGAGCTGGTCAGCTGGCTGGCGACTCGTCAGTGGCCGCGCGTGCATGTTCAGGCCGACGACAGTGCTCACGGTCGGGCCTTGTGCGTCGCCATCAGCGCGGCACTGGCCAGTGCCGGTTTGCAACGTGTCGACGAGCTCGACCAGGCCGATGTCGAGGTGTTTGCCGGACGCCTCAACCCCAGTCGCGAGCACTGGCAAGCGCGGCGGCAAGCGGGCAGTACTCGACCGCTGGTGCTGACCGACGACGCTGCCTCGCCGTATCTGGGGCGCGCCGCAGCGCACGACAGTAACACCTTCGTGATCGGCTTCGGAGCCCCCGACAACGCCGAACATCGCTGTCAGGCCCAGGCACTGCACCGGTCGCTGTTCGCTGCCGAACCGCAGACCTACTTTCGCGAAAGCCTGCTGATGCTTTACGTGCTGGCCGAGGTGGCTCGCAGCGCTCTTCGCGCCGCACAACTGCCTGACGCACTTCGGCACAGCACCTTCAACACACCGCTGGGCGCGGTCAGCTTCGATCAGGGCGAGCTGCGCAACGCGACGACCTGCCTCTGGACGCCAGGCCCCACCGGGCTGAGCCGCATCACCCCATAGCACCCAAAACACCGCTTTACACCAACTCTAAGGACAGGAACTTCATGGGTAACTCGACACCACACACCTTGCATTCGGACGCCGTCTGTATCGGCTTCGGTCCGGCCGGTATCGCGCTGGCCTGCGCGTTTGCCGATGCGCGGGAGGCCAATGACCCGCTGGGCGCGCTGTCCGTTCGCTATCTGGAGGCCGCGCAGGACAGCCAATGGCATCGCGAACTGCTGCTGGCCGGAACGGACATCAACCATCACGTATTTCGCGATCTGGTGACCCCGCGTAATCCACGCAGCCGCTTCTCGTTCGCCATGTACCTCAAGGAACACGGGCGAATGTTCGATTTCGGCCTGCTGGGCCGCCCGGCCAGTCGCCATGAATGGTCGGACTATCTGGCCTGGGTCGCCGCACAGGTGGGCAGTCAGACCTGCTTCAACACGCCGGTCACAGGCATTGACCCGGTGCTGCGTCACGGACGCCTGCATGAACTACGCGTATGCACGCCGGATACCAGCTTCACGACGCGCAATGTCGTGCTGTCCAGCGGCAGTGCGCCGCGTATTCCGCACGCGTTCGAGGCGCTGATCGGCCCGACGCTGTTTCACACGTCGCAGTTTCTGAGCCGCCTGCAAGCCTTTGGCGAGCAGTTGCCCAAGCGCTGGCTGGTGCTCGGTTCGGGGCAGAGCGCCAGTGAATCGGTGCTGGAACTGGTCAGCCGCGACCCCAACATCAAGGTGCATTCAGTGCATCGCTCGGCTGGTTTCAAACTCACCCAGTTGGGCCAGTTCCCCAACCGGGTATTCGCTCCGGATCACGTCGATTATTTCCATAGCCTGGACCCCGCCGCGCGGCAGCGTTTTCTCGACTGGAGCCGCTCGACCAATTACGCAGGGATTGATCCGGACGAAAGCCAGAAGCTGTTTTCGTTGATCTACGAAGACGCCATCGCTGGTCGCAAGCGCCTGCAGACCTACGCCTACAGCGTGATCAGCGCCATCGAGCCCGTCGCCGAGGGCTACCGGGTCGAGCTGACCGACACGTTCAGCCAGCGCACTCAGGTACTGGAGGTCGACGCCGTGGTGCTCGGCACCGGGTATCAGCACTACCTGATACCGCCGTTGTTGAGTGGTTTGCAGCCATGGCTGCAGGCCGATGTCGACGGGGGGCTGCTCATCGATCGGGATTATCGAGTCGCCACTCAAGGCGAGTGCGACGTGAATATCTGGGTCAACGGTCTTTCCGAACGCAGTCACGGAATCAGTGACAGTCAGTCGTTTTCACTGATGGCGTTGCGCGCCGAGCGTATCGCCACGGCCCTTCAGGAGGTTGTAGCACCGGCCGCCGAACCCTTGCTGGCACAGTGGAAGTGAAGCCCATGTACAACTCTCTTTGCGAAATCGTTCACGATCAGACCTTCCTCAAGGTGACTGGCCTGGGGGCCGATTTTTTCCTGAAAATGGAATCACTCAACCCGGCAGGCTCGATCAAGCTCAAGACTGCCGTGGGGTTGATCAATGACCTTCAGGCGCGAGGGCTGCTGGGCCCGGACACGATTCTGATCGAGTCCTCGTCGGGCAATCTCGGGGTGGCGCTGGCGATGATCTGCGCTGAACGGGGCATCCCGTTTACCTGCGTGGTCGACCCCAACAGTTCCAGCCACAACATCCGCATGATGCGCAGCTACGGCGCCGAGGTCATCCAGGTCGAAATCCCGGACGCCAACGGCGGCTTTCTCGGGACGCGCATCGAGCTGATTCGTGAAAAAGTGGCCAGCGACCCGCGCTATGTCTGGCTCAATCAATACGAGAATGCGGCCAACCCGCGTGCCCATGCGCGAACCACAGCGCGTTCGATCAGCCAGCATTTCGGCCATGTGGATTATGTGTTCGTCGGTGCCGGGACCACTGGCACGCTGATGGGCTGTGTCCAGCATTTTCAGCGGCATCACCCGACCACCAGAATCATTGCCGTCGACAGCGTCGGTTCGGTGACCTTTGGCACTCCGGCCAGCCGTCGCTTCATACCGGGACTGGGCACCAGCCAGCATCCGCCAATCTTCAAGGCTGATGGTATTTACGCGCTGGAAATGGTCCCGGAATCCCGTACCGTCGCCATGTGCAGAATCCTGGCGCGCAGCAAGGGCCTGCTGGTCGGCGGGTCCACCGCAACGGTGATCGCTGCGGTGCATGCCTGGCGCGAGCGCATCGAGCCCGGTTCAGTGGTCGTGGCGTTGTCGCCGGACTGGGGCGAGCGCTACCTGGATACTCTTTACGATGATCAGTGGGTCGAGCAGCGTTTTGGCCATGAAGTGCTGAGCATGACCTTGGCGGATCTTTCCTCATCAGAGGCTGCAACATCTCCGGGAAGCGTGGAAACGCCTTCGCGAGCAAGCTCGCTCCTACAGAATGGGTGTGTAAAGGTCGTGCGCGCGCACGCAACGCCTTGTGGGACCGAGTTTGCTCGCGAAGACGGCGGTTCAGTCGCAGCGCCTTCGGGTGCAAGCGCGCTTGCGCAGGAGCAGAGTTCAACCTTCTGGCTGGCCGCCGAGCGGCTGAAGCGGTCGGCTTTCCATGTGGTCGACGGTGAGGTGGTTGCACGCCTGCTGGCGGCAGACCCGCTGGTCTGTATCGATGACGTGCAGGCGGCGTATCTGGCCCATGAGGCTGGTCAGACCATCAATCCCGACAGTTACTTTCTGCGCTTTGCGCAGGCACCGGCCAATCGCATCATTGCCTTGCCCGCCAGCCTGTCGGGCGAGCAGCCAATCAGTGGCATCAAATGGATTTCCAGCTTTCCGGGCAATATCGACACGGGCCTGCAGCGCGCCTCGGCAGTGCTGATCCTCAACGATCCACTGACCGGCTATGCCTTTGCCTGTCTGGAAGCCTCGCGCATCAGCGCCATGCGCACGGCAGCCTCGGCGGTGCTTGGGGCACGCTGGATGAACCGCCAGCAGCGTCATGTCGGACGAATATCGTTCATCGGTGCCGGTTTCATTGCCCGCACCATCCTCGACATGTTCGTCAGCGATGGCTGGACGATGGAGGCCGTCAGCGTCTTCGATCAGCACCATGACTCGGCGCTGGCGCTGGTCGGGCATGCTGCCAGTCGCCATGGACTGCACAGCGAGCCGAGCGACCTGGTGACGTGCCTGCAAGCCGATGTGGTGGTGTTCGCCACTACCGCGCCAAGCCCTTATGTACTGGAACCGGTGTTTCAGCCGGGGCAACTGGTGCTGAACATCTCGTTGCGCGATCTGGGTCCGGAGGTCATTGCACAGGCCAACAACATCCTCGATGACGTCGAACACTGCCTCAAGGCTCAGACCTCGCCTGACCTTGCCGTGCAGCAGTATCAGCATCGCTCGTTCATTACCGGGACGCTGGCACAGCTGATGACCGGGCAAGTGGAGCTGAGTCCGGACAAGGCTTCGATCTTTTCGCCGTTCGGGCTCGGCGTGCTGGACCTCGCCGTGGGGCAGCGGGTGTATCGCCAGGCGGTGGCCGAGTGCAGCGCTTTGCCGGTGCCGCAGTTCTTCTTTGAATCGGCGCGCTGGTGATGGCCATGCACACGCATACCGTCGCCATTATCGGCATGGGCTCACGCGGGTTGAGCATTCTGGAGCAGTTGATCGGCATGAGTCGCCAAGACGTGCAGCAACCGCTGCGTATCGAGGTGTTCGATCCGCAGCCGCCGGGCAGCGGGCTGCACCTTGCGCAGCAGCCGGATTACCTGATGCTCAACACCATGGCTGGTCAATTGTCAGCGTTTTCTTCGGCATTCCCGGCGTGCGAACCGCCAGGCCCGACCTTTTTGCAATGGTGCAGCCGTGAGGATGTACGCCTGGACGCGCGCGGTCATGTCAGCCTGGACGGGCAGGGCAGAGCGGTGGCATTTGGCGACTTCGTGCCGCGTGCATTGCTCGGGCGCTATTTGCAGGACAGTTACCGTTTCCTGCTGCAACGCTGCCCGGCGCATGTGCAGGTGCGTCACCACACCGAGCAGGTGCTGAGCGGCCAGCCAAGGTCAAAAACGCCGGGTTTCCGGCTGCGCACCGGCAGCCTGGTAATGGACGTCGACGGCGTATTCCTCACCAGCGGACACGCACCTGAAAACCCCGCGCAGCAGGACGTCGGCGATTGCGTGGTCATCGAAGGCCTGGGACTCACGGCCATGGACACGCTGGCCCATCTGACTGAGGGGCGCGGCGGGCGCTACGTGCGCGATGGTGGCTTTGCCGGCTGGCGCTACCTGCCGTCCGGACGCGAGCCCAGGGTGCTGATGCATTCGCGTAGCGGATTGCCGTTTCATGCCAGGCCGCAATGGCATGCCTGCCGTCACGCCCCGTTGCCAAGGCTGTTTTTTACGGCCGATGCCATAGCCCGTTTGCGCGAGCAGAGGGAAGGCGGGCGGCTCGACTTTCGCGCCGATGTGCTGCCCCTGATCAAGGATGAGATGCGTGCCGTGTTTTATCAGGCCAGGGTCCGGATGGAGGCGCCTGGGCGATTGGACTCTGTTCAGCGCCTGCTGCGCGAGTCCATCACCAGATCGGCAGTGTTTGCCCGTCTGGCAGAGCAATGGGGTGCATTCGATCCTGAGCACTGGCTGAGCACTCAGACCTGGTCTGGCGCCGAAGACTCGTATGGACCGTGGTTTGTCGACTGGATCAAACGTGACCTGGCCCTGAGTCGGCTGGGCACCGCGCACAGCCCGATCTGTCAGGCGCTGGAGGTCTGGCGCGATTATCGCGACCTGTTGCGTCTGGTCGCTGATCGCAACGGCCTGACTGAATCCTCGACGCGGGAGTTCTATGGCGTATGGGCGGGGCTGAGCAATCGTCTGGTCGGTGGGCCGCAGAAGGAACGCCATGAGGACCTGCTGGCGCTGATCGAAGCCGGGGTCGTGACGCTCTTGCCGCCGATGAGTGACGTGCAGGAGCCGCATAACTGCCTGTCTGCCCGCGTTGCCCACAGCGGCGTGTCGGGCAGTCGTCGGGGGTTGATCAACGATCTGCGCGAGCGCGGGCTGATTCGCGCCGCCCATGCCTGGCCTGCCGATGGCATCGACACCGACGTAGCGGGCCGCGCAATCGGTCGCGACGGTGAGGTGCAGCAGCGGCTATGGGTTCTCGGGCCCGCCGTGGAAGGCTGCACGTTCTACAACCACTACATACCGACACCTGACCCGTGCTGTCGCGCGCTGATCGAGGCGCGCCGGGCGGTCGAGTCCTGCCTGGATACGCTGACAAAGACAACTTCAAGTGGCATCACATTTCAGTTGAACAAAGCCATTCAAGCTATTAATTAAAAAGGAATTATTGCCATGTACGAAATCACGTTGCTGACCGCTCTCGCTGGCGCGTTCATCGTGCTGATCATCAGCCCCGGTCCGAATTTTCTGGTGATCACCCAACTCTCGTTCAGCCAGTCGCGGCAGCAGGGTATCTGTGCCGGGCTGGGCGTGGCCTCGGGCAGCATTCTCTGGGCCTTGCTGGCCGCCACCGGGTTGGGGCTGGTATTTCAACAGTTGCCATGGCTGCAACCGACCCTGCAATTGCTCGGCGGTGCCTACCTCACCTGGCTCGGCAGCAAAAGCCTGCGCAGTGCCGGCAGCCAGCCCAAACCCAGGGACATCGCTGCGCTGGGCATTGGCAGTCTGAGCCGTGCCTATCGGTTCGGTCTGCTGACCAACCTGACCAATCCCAAGGCACTGGCGTTCTACACCAGCGTGTTCACCACCGTGACCACGCCAGGCATGCCGATGTGGGTGCGCACTGCGGGTGTGTCGATCATCGCGGTACTGGCGATTTCCTGGTTCGTGCTGCTCGCCACGCTGTTTTCGATACCTGCGGTACAGGCGCGCTATCAGCGCATGAAGAAGGCCATCGACATCGTCACCGGCCTGTTCATGATCGCTTTCGGCCTGCGCCTGCTGATCGGTTTGCTGCCTGTTGGCTTCATCCACTGAAGTCATCTGTAAAGGAATACCTGAATGCATCGCAACGACTGGCACTACCCGACTTCCATCCGCGCAGGCGCAGGACGCGTCAACGAACTGGCCGACGCCTGCAGGGTGACCGGCATACAACGTCCGCTGCTGATCACCGACAGCTTTCTGGGCAGCACCGACATGATCGCCAGCGCCGTAGAGGACTGCCGCAGTCAGTTGGGCCACTGCGGCCTGTTTGACCGGGTCAAGGGCAACCCGACCGGCACCAACGTCGCCGAGGGGCTGCACGCTTACAGAACCGGTGGCTACGACGGTGTGATTGCCTTTGGCGGCGGCTCGGCGCTGGACGCCGCCAAGGCAGTCGCGCTGATGTCGGGCCAGACCCGCCCGTTATGGGATTTCGAAGACATCAACGACAACCACCTGCGCGCCGATCCGGATGGCATTGCACCGCTGATTGCGCTGCCGACGACGGCCGGGACCGGCTCTGAAGTCGGGCGTGCGTCAGTGATTACCGATGAACAGGCGCAGGTCAAACGCACCATCCTGCACATTCGCATGATGCCGCGCATCGCGATTCTGGATGCCACGCTGACACTCGACCTGCCCAGGCACCTGACCGCCGCCACCGGCGCCGATGCCTTGACCCACTGCATGGAGTCCTGGTGTTCGCCGGCCTGGCACCCGATGGCCGAAGCGGTTTCGGTCAAGGGCATGCAGATGATCAAGGCGTTTCTACCGCGTGTCGTCGCCGACGGGCAGGACCTTGAGGCGCGGCAGCAGATGCTGGTGGCCTCCAGCCTTGGCGCCGCTGCATTTCAGCGCGGTCTGGGCGGCGTACACGCGATCGCCCAGAGCCTTGGGGCGCTCTACGATCAGCATCACGGCTTGCTCAACGCAATCCTGCTGCCCTATGTGCTGGAGGCCAATCGTTCGGTGCTGCAGACGCAAATGGACGATCTGGCGGTTTACCTGCGGTTGCCGTCGCCCGGCTTCTCCGGGGTGATGGACTGGCTGCTGACGCTGCGCGAGCAGATTGGCATTCCACATACGCTGAGCGAGATCGGCATCGATGATCGCGAAGCCGAGCGCGTCGGGCGGATGGCTTTCGTCGATGGCTGCTCGCACACCAACCCGATTCGCCATTCGGCGCAGGTCTACGCGCAGATTTTCAGCCGCGCTGTGAGGGGCGAGTGAACCATGACCGCCCTGACGAGGCGGGCATACAGCGTCTTGAGCAGGTCTGGCGGGGATTCGTCGAGCCGGGCCGGATCGTCGGCGGGGTGCTGTTGCTGGCTCGCCAGGGCCGCCTGGAATACGCCAGTGCACGCGGTTGGGCGGATCGCGAGCAGCAGATTCCGATCACCCGCCACACGCGTTTTCGCCTGGCCTCACTGACCAAGCTGTTGACCTCGGTTGCGGTGTTGCGGCTCTGCGAACGGGGTGTGTTGGATCTTCAGGCTTCGGTGACTCATTGGTTGCCAGCCTTTCGACCGCATCTGGCCAATGGCCGCGAACCGTCCATCACGCTGCAGCACCTGCTGTCGCACACGTCGGGTTTGAGCTACGGCTTTGAGCAGGCGCCCGAGAATGCCTATCAGCGGGCCGGGGTGTCGGACGGGCTGGACCGGGTCCCGTTCGACCTGCAGGAAAATCTGACACGTTTGGCGCGTGTGCCCTTGCTCTTCGAGCCCGGCAGCGCCTGGGGATATTCGCTGGCCACTGATGTGCTGGGTGCAGTGGTCGAACAGGCCACTGGCCTGAAGTTGTCAGAAGCCATCGATAAATGGGTAACCGTACCGTTGCGCATGCACGCGACCTCATTCAGGCACCTGCCGGAACATCCGCTGGCCAGCGCCTACAAGGACGGGCTCAGCGGCCCGCAGCGTATCGCCGACGAGGATGAGGTGCTGCTCGCCAGCGGCAAGGCGCGGCTGTCCGCAGCTCGCGTCTTTGACACCGGTGCGTATGAGTCGGGCGGTGCGGGAATGCTGGGCACGGCTGATGACTATCTTCGGCTGCTCGAATGCCTGCGTCTCGGCGGCGCGCCGCTATTGAGTGAAGCCAGTACCGCACGCTTGCTGGGCAATGCGATTGGCCAGACGAGCATCGCCAGCCGCGGACCCGGCTGGAGGTTCGGGTTGGGGCCGATGATTCTCACCGATCCAGTGCTCGCCGGGCAGCGGCAGGGCGCAGGGACCTGGTCATGGTGCGGCCTGTATGGCAGCCATTACTGGGTCGATCCGCATGCTGCGCTGAGCATGGTGGTCCTGACCAATACAGCGGTTGGCGGCGCGTGGGGCGAATTTGCCGACGCGATCGTCGATGCGCTTTACCCCGCGCCTGCGGTCAGGCCCGGGCGAATTGCTTGCGGTAGCTGCTCGGGCTGATGCCCACCAGATTGCGGAAGTGCCGGCGAAACGACTCTTCGGAGCCGAAGCCGGCGCGGTCCACCACTTCGTTCAGGCGTAATTTCGACGATTCCAGCAGTTCCTTGGCGTAGGCAATGCGCTCACCGAGCAACCAGTCGTAAGGCGTCAGCCCGGTGCTTTCCATGAAGCTGCGGTGCAAGGTACGGGTACTGAGCGCCGCCCTGGAGGCCATCTCCTTGATGCTATGCGGGCGCTGCAAGTCGCTGCGAATCCAGTCCATCAGGTTGGAAATCGGCCCGTCGCTGGCCGATACCAGTTGCCGGGATGCGTATTGCGATTGTCCGCCTTCGCGATGAGGCGGGATGACCATGCGCTGCGCGACCATGTTGGCGACGCGCGAGCCGTGATCGTTGCGCACCAGGTGCAACATCATGTCCAGCCCGGCGGCCGAGCCTGCTGCGGTGACGATGCTGCCCTGATCCACATAGAGTTCGTTGGGCTGAATGGTCAGGCCAGGGTACATGGTGGCCAGCAGGTCGGTGTAGCGCCAGTGGGTCGTCACCTTGTGCCCGTCGAGCAGACCCGCCGCCGCCAGGACGAAGGCCCCGGTACAGATCGAGCAGATTCGCGCGCCGCGTGCATGAGCCGCCTGGAGCTGTTCGATGAGCCGTTGCGGAACCGCGGATTCCACCCCGCGCCAGCCCGGCACGATGATGGTGTCGGCGTTTTCCAGCAGCACCTCGCCGGGTGTCGGCACGATAGTGATGCCCCCGGCAGCGGTGATCGGTCCGTCGTCGACCGGGAAGGTCGCGAACTCGTACCAACTGACGCCCAACTCGGGTCTTTTCAGCGCAAAGACTTCCACCGTGCAGCCAAATTCGAAGGTGCACAGCTGGTTATAGATGAGTGCGACAACGAGATGATTTTTCATGGCGCGATGTTACCGGATATTGGCATTTCAGCCAGTAGTTTGGCGTGATGCTACTGAGTAATCTGCTCTGTGTCACCGCTGAAACCCGCTTAACCCTCACTATGATGCAAGTGGTCTGCCATGCAGGCCCTGGAGCCAACTCGTGCCACTCAATATCGGTATCTACGTTTATGACGACGTCGAGGTTCTCGACTTCGCTGGCCCCTATGAAGTGTTCACCACCGCAACCCGCATGCACGCTCGCAACAGCCGTGATGACCGGCAGTTGTTCAACGTATTCACCATCGGCCGCAGCACCGCGCCGGTGCGTGCCCGCGCCGGCCTCAAGGTCGATCCGGATTTCTCGATCAACGACCATCCGGCCGTCGACTGCCTGATCGTTCCGGGTGGCGTCGTGACCGCCGAACTGGAAAAACCCGACGTGATTCACTGGATCAGCGATCAGTCGGAGCCTGGCCGCGTGGTCGCTGCCGTGTGCACCGGCGCCTTCCTGCTGGCCAGGACCGGCAAGCTGGCCGGCAAGCAAGTGACCACGCATTGGGAAGACATCGACGACCTCAAGGAAATGTTCCCGTCAGTGGACGTGCTCAGCACGCTGCGCTGGGTCGATGAGGGCTCGTTCGTGACATCGGCAGGTATTTCTGCCGGTATCGACATGAGCCTGCACTTGGTCGAGCGCCTGCACAGCCGTGAACTGGCCGAACGCACGGCGCTGCAAATGGATTTCGACTGGACCGAGAACGACTGAGTCATCCAGTCGCGCTGCGGATACCCCTGAAGAGGCTATGTGCCCGAAATGTGCATAGCCAGCGCTTCAACGCGATAGCCAGCGTTCGCTTTACCCCCGCTTGAGACATTCATTCGAATGGCCGATAACCCGGCCAGATCGGTGTTTCGGCGGGGGTTTCCTGTATTCCCGAGCCTTTGGCTCAGCGGCAGGGCCGCACCCACCTTTGCAAAACCAGAGTGCAGGACACATGAAAACCCACTTCTTCAAAGTCGTTCAAACCGTTGCACAGCACGGTTCGTTCTCGGAGGCCGCCGCCATTCTGGGCTGCAGCCAGTCGAACATCAGCTATGCCATCAAGGAGGTCGAAGATTTTTTCGAAAAACGCCTGTTCATTCGCAGTCGCACAGGCTGCACGCTCACCCCTGAAGGCAAGGTCATCAGCCAGACCCTGGGAAATATCATGGCCACGCTCGAACAACTAAAAAAAATGGGGTCAGTGGTAGCGTCACCATTCATTATCACTCGCACATCCGCGAGACCGGCCTGAGTGCCTCGCTGGACTTTCTCGCCCATCATTACCCCGATATCCATCTGAACGTGCTGCACCGCAGCGAACAGAATCCGTCGCTGGACACATTGATAAAGGGCGTGGCCGATATCCTCATCCTGCCGGCTACTGTGCTGGACGAGCATTATCTCGAACACCATTGCTGGTCGGACCATTACGTACTGGTAGCGGCGCGAAGCAAGCAGGGCGCGGCGCAGTGTTTCGCCGAACTTGCGCAGGTGTCGCGCTATGTGGCCTGGCGGCATCCTGGGGTGGAGCGCCTGCACCAGCAACTGGCATCGGCACAGCTACGGCTCAGCCAACGCGGCGAGCTCAGTTGCCTGGACACGCTGCTGGACCTGGTCGCCAAGCGCCATTGCATCTCGATTGTGCCCAGCGCGCTGTTGAGCGGGCGGCTTCGCGAGCTGGAATCTATCCCGCTGCCGCTGACCGTGAGACGCCAGATCAGCGTCGTGGCGCGGCCTGCTTCATTGTTGTCCAACGCCGCCAATGCCGTGGTTCAGGCACTCAAGAAACCACCGGCCTCGAACACTCGGCCTGATTGACGCAGGTGTCGCAAAACGTTGTCACAGTGCCCTTAACGAGCGTTTGACCGCGACATGAATGCAACGAATCGGGCCGGCAAGGCTCATATCCGTAAGCAATACATTCAGGACGCTCCGCATGCGGGGCGTCTCAGGTCGCCGATTCGAGAGGAAGACTGAACGCTATGACGATACCGGACAAGCAATACGTGGACTGGCTGGTCGAGCAATCGATGCTTAACGCCGCAAGACAGCGCGCCAAGACCTATTCGGGGCAGGGCAGGCTCTGGCAGCGTCCTTTCGCCCTTGCGCGTCCCAGAGACGCCTCCGCTATCGCCTCGGTCTGGTTTACCGCCTACCCGGCCTCCATCGTCACCCGTGAAGGTGGCTCGGTGCTTGAAGCACTGGGTGATGAAACGCTGTGGCATGCACTGTCGGAAATCGGCATTCAGGGCATTCATAACGGCCCGCTCAAGCTCTCCGGCGGACTGAAGGGGCGTGAGCGCACGCCGAGCATCGATGGCAACTTCGACCGCATCAGTTTCGGCATCGACCCGGACCTGGGTACCGAAGCACAACTGTTGAGCCTGTCGCGCATTGCCGCAGCGCACAACGCGGTGATCATTGATGACATCATTCCGTCGCACACCGGCAAGGGCGCAGACTTCCGCCTGGCCGAGATGGCGTACGAGGATTATCCCGGTTTGTTCCACATGGTCGAGATCCGTGAGGAAGACTGGCAGCTGTTGCCTGAAGTGCCAGCCGGCCGCGATGCGGTCAACCTGATGCCCGATGTGGTGGATCAGCTGCGCGACAAGCACTACATCGTCGGCCAGCTGCAACGGGTGATCTTCTTCGAGCCTGGGGTCAAGGAAACCGACTGGAGCGCCACCGACGTGGTACACGGCGTCGACGGCAAGGCCCGCCGCTGGGTCTACCTGCATTACTTCAAGGACGGCCAGCCCTCCTTGAACTGGCTGGACCCCAGCTTTGCCGCGCAGCAGATGATCATCGGTGACGCGCTGCATGCCATCGATGTCATGGGCGCCCGGGTGTTACGTCTGGACGCCAACGGCTTCCTTGGCGTCGAACGTCGCGCCGAAGGCACCGCCTGGTCGGAAAGCCATCCGCTGTCGATCACCGGCAACCAGCTTCTGGCTGGTGCGATCCGCAAGGCGGGCGGCTTCAGCTTCCAGGAGCTGAACCTGACCATCGATGACATTTCCTCCATGGGGCAGGGTGGCGCGGATCTGTCCTACGACTTCATTACCCGGCCGGCCTATCAGCACGCGCTGCTGACCGGCACCACCGAATTCCTGCGCCTGATGCTGCGTCAGGTGCATGCCTATGGCATCGATCCGGCATCGTTGATCCATGCCCTGCAGAACCACGACGAGCTGACCCTGGAACTGGTGCACTTCTGGACGCTGCACGCTCACGACACCTTCCATTACCAGGGCCAGACGTTCCCGGGCAACATCCTGCGCGAGCACATCCGTGAGGAAATGTACGAGAAACTGTCCGGCGAACACGCGCCATACAACCTCAAGTTCGTCACCAACGGCGTCTCTTGCACCACAGCGAGCATCATCACTGCTGCGCTGGGCATTCGTGACCTGAGCACCATTACCGATGCCGACATTCAGCAGATCCAGCACATTCACCTGCTGCTGGTGATGTACAACGCCATGCAGCCGGGCGTATTTGCCCTGTCGGGCTGGGACCTCGTCGGTGCGTTGACGCTGCCGGCCGAGCAGGTCGACCACCTGATGCAGGATGGCGACACGCGCTGGGTTCATCGTGGCGCCTACGATCTGGTCGATCTGGACCCCGCAGCCGAGTTTTCTGCGGGTGACATGCCTCGTCCCAAGACGCTTTACGGCAGCCTGGTCAGTCAGCTTCAGCGACCTGATTCGTTTGCCTCGCAGCTCAAGAAGATTCTTGCTGTGCGCCGTGCCTATGACATCGCCGCAAGCCGTCAGATTCTGATTCCGGATGTCGAGCATCCGGGGCTGCTGGTCATGGTCCATGAACTGCCGGCTGGCAAGGGCACGCAGATCACTGCGCTCAATTTCAGCGCCGAGACGATCGTCGAAACGCTGCAACTGCCCGGTATTGCGCCAGGTCCGGTGGTCGACATCATCAACGAGCGTGTCGAAGGCGATTTGACCGAGCAGGGCGAGTTCACTATCACCCTGGACGCCTACGAAGGGCTGGCCCTGCGTGTGGTCAGCGCCTTGCCACTGTAAGGTGTAACGCGCAGCCGGATCGGCTGCGCGTTACCGCTGAGTCAGGCTGTTCAGGGCTGACGCTTTTTCAGGCGGTAGGCAAACTGGGCGCGACTCAGGCCCAGCAAGCGCGAGGCGGCCGCCAGGTTGCCTTCGCTCTTGTCCAGCGCCTCCTGGATCAGGCGCTGTTCAAGGTCGTCGATGGAGAACGCCTGATCCGACTGATTAAGGGAGTCCAGCAGGGAGGTAGCAGGTGCCTGCTGTGCGCTCGCAGCCGATGCCTGACGCAGCGCGCCATGGTGATTCAGCGAATAGGCGTCCCGTGGTAACGACTCGTTGCGGAAAATATGCACCAGATCGATGGCCTGGCCTTCATCGCTGGCGATCAGGCCGCGCTCGATCAGATTCTGCAATTCGCGCACGTTCCCGGCAAAGTCATAGCCCAGCAGGGTTTTCAATGCGCGCATGGTCAATCCGGCCGGCGTCCTGCCGTACTCCTGACAGAAGCGCTTGAGAAAGAAGTTGATCAGCAGCGGGATGTCATCGCGGCGCTCGCGCAATGGCGGCAGGGCGATCGGGTAAACGTTGAGGCGATAGAACAGGTCTTCGCGGAAATCGCCATCGGCCACCGCCTTACGCAGGTCGACGTTGGTCGCCGCCACCACTCGCACGTTGACCTTGATACCGTGCGCACCCCCGACGCGCTCGATCTCCCGCTCCTGCAAGGCGCGCAGCAGCTTGCTTTGCCCGGCAAGGCTCAGGGAGGTGATCTCATCCAGGAACAGCGTGCCACCGTTGGCGCGTTCGAAACGCCCGGCTCTGGAGTGCGTGGCCCCGGTATAAGCCCCTCGCTCCACGCCGAACAGCTCGGCCTCGATGAGGTTGTCGGGGATAGCTGCGCAGTTGAGTGCCACAAACGGGCCTTCGCGGTTGCGGCTGAGCTGGTGCAACTGGCGGGCGAACATCTCCTTGCCGACCCCGGACTCGCCGCTGATCAAGACGGTTGCCGGGGTCATCGCCACCCGTTGCAGCGCCTGCGTGGCCGCATTGAAGGCAGCGCTTGCGCCGACCAGCGGCTGGTTGCTGCCGGTCGGCGGGCTTGCTTCATAGCTCGCCGCAGGCACCGGTGCGCTGTGCACGGGTGCAGGCGGTTTGACTGCTCTCAGGTAGCTCAGGTCGCGTTCGACATCGCCCCATTGTTCCGAGGTCTTGCCGACCACGCGGCAGCTCGCATGCCCCATGCCACGGCATTCCACTTCGCGGAAAACCACCATCTGTCCGAACAGGCCGCTGACAAAACCGATGGCGTAGCCGATTTCGGTCCAGCACACCGGATCCTGGCCGATGCCGTACGCCGCGACATGCTCATCGGCTTCGCAGGAGTGATGCCAGAGAAACTCGCCCTCGTAAAACCCCGACTCGGCGTCGAATTTGAAGTGCACCGGCTCGACCTTGGTCATGCCTTCCAGGGTATGCAAGTGCGTACCGGCACGAAACGCCGACGAAGCGTCAGCCATTGGCCAGCGTTCGCGAATCAATCGGGCGTCCCGTGCGCCAGACAGATACCCGGCTCGGGTGAACATCCCGCGCGCCTGCTCCTGGCCCAGACGTTCGATGATTTCGCGGCGCAGGGTGCCGAACGATGAGGTGTGCAGCAGCAACATCCGCTGGTCGTTGAGCCAGATGCGCCCATCGTCAGGCGAGAAGAACAGGCAACTGGTCAACTCCTCGGGGGTTGGCGAATCACCTGAATGCATCTGACTGCTGTCGCCGCGAGGCGCGAAATGTTCGGTGGGAACGCTGTGATCGGGCAACTCACAGTGGGGATTATCCATGGTTGTACCTCGGCCGGGTGATGGTCGAAATGATCAAATCATGGCTTGATTAATAAACATAACTTCATCAAATGAACAAGCGGGTCCGCGTAGAGTTTCCGCCTGAGGGGGCTCGACGCTTCAGCGTGGTCGTCGAAAACCCTTGTTCTAAAGCGGTTGAGTGATGACATGATGGTCGGATGACAATCCCGGCACAGGCTTTGCTCTGACGTACGTACGGCGCATGCTTCCCGTGGCAAATGGGGCAGGCGATTACAACCATAAAAGCCGGAGTCTTAATATGTCAGCGTCTGATGGCACCCCTCTGTTGCAACGCGCGATTGAAGCCGAATGTGTTTTCAATGGCGACTGGATTCCTTCCTCGTCTCCCTCATTGCCCGTCATCGAGCCTGCGACCGGCGAGCTGTTGATGAACACAGCCATGGCCGATGCTGCGGACATCGCGGTTGCCTGCCGTGAGGCCGCGCTGGCTCAACCTGCCTGGGCGGCGCTGGGGCCGCGTGAAAAGGCCGACATATTTCTTCTCGCCGCCGATCACGCGGTTTGTGCGTTCGATGAACTGGCGCTGTATGTCGCCCGCGAGACCGGCGGCAGCCTGCAAAAGGGCCAGCACGAAGTGAACGAGACCATCGTGTTGTTGCGTCAGGCGGCGGGCATGCTGTCGCAGGCTCATGGTCATGGCCTGATGCTGCCCAGTCAGGCCGGTCGTCTGTCCTACGCGCGGCGTGTCGCGCACGGTGTGGTGGGAGTGATTTCGCCATTCAATTTTCCCTTGGTGCTTTCCCTGCGCTCGGTCGCTCCGGCGCTGGCTGCTGGCAATGCCGTGGTGCTCAAGCCCGATCCGCAGACACCCATCAGCGGCGGTTTCCTGATCGCCCGGCTGTTCGAGGAAGCCGGTCTGCCCAAAGGGCTGCTGCACGTGCTGCCGGGTTCTGCCGGTGCCGGCGAAGCGCTGTGCCGCGACACCAATGTGCAGATGATCACCTTCACCGGCTCGACCGGGGCCGGACGCAAGGTTGCCGAAGCGGCGGGCCGCAACCTGAAGAAAGTGTCGCTGGAGCTGGGCGGCAAGAATCCGCTGGTGATTCTCGAAGACGCCGACCTTGATCTGGCCGCCAGCAATGCGGCGTTCGGTGCCTGGCTGCACCAGGGGCAGATCTGCATGGCCACCGGGTTGATCCTGGTGCACGAATCCATCGCTGCCGAGCTGACCCGCAAGCTGGCGGACAAGGCGCGGGCACTGACGGTGGGTAATGCGGCACGCGGTGAGGCTGCTCTGGGGCCGCTGATCAACAAACGGCAGTTGCAGCACGTGCATCAGGTGGTCAGTGACAGCCTGCAGGCCGGTGCGCGACTGGAAACCGGTGGCGAGTATGAAGGCCTGTTCTATCGCCCGACGGTGCTCAGCGGCGTGAAACCCGGTATGCGCGCATTCGAGGAAGAGATTTTTGGCCCGGTGGCGGTTGTGGTCAGCTTTTCCACGGACGAGGAAGCCATCGAACTGGCCAACCGTTCCGAGTATGGCCTGGCAGCTGCGGTGATCTCCCCGGACATCGGCCGCGCGACGGCGATTGGCGACCGGCTCAGGTGCGGCATGTTGCACATCAACGATCAGACGGTGGCCGATGAGTGTGTCAATTCGTTCGGCGGGCGCGGTGCGTCGGGCAACGGCAGCAGCGCTGGCAGCCCCTCGGACTGGGATGAATACAGCCAATGGCAGTGGGTCACGGTGAAGAACCAGGCGCCAGCCTACCCATTCTGAGTCTGACTGACATTCCATGCTTCATTGCAACAGGTGATGTGATTCAACGGCAAGACGTGATCCAACAACAATAAGAGCTCGTGACTATGAACCTGACTAACAAAACACTGATCGTGACTGGTGTGTCATCCGGCATCGGCGCTGAGCTGGCACGTGTGGCACGCTTCCAGGGTGCCCGAGTGATCGGCATCGATCGTCATGAACCGCAATTGACCGTAGACAGTTTTTTCCAGGCGGACCTGGCCGATCCAAAGAATATCGATGCGTTGATCGAGCGCTTGCCCAAGCAGATCGACGGCCTGTGCAACATCGCCGGTGTACCTGGCACAGCGCCCGTTCAGGCGGTCGCCCAGGTCAATTACCTCGGGCTGCGCCACCTGACCCAACGCCTGTTGCCGCGCATTTCACCGGGCGGCAGTATCGTCAACATAGCTTCGATACTCGGCTCGCAGTGGCCGGAAAGGCTGGAGTTGCACAAGGCGTTGGCCGCCACTGAAAGCTACAGCGCAGGGCAGGAGTGGCTGGCTGCCAATCCGGTTGCCCATGAAACCTGCTATCAGTATTTCAAGGAAGCGTTGATCGTCTGGAGTTTCAAGCAGTCGCAGGAATGGTTTCGCGATCATTCTGTGCGCGTCAACTGCGTCGCACCGGGGCCGGTGTTCACACCGATTCTGGGAGACTTTGTCAGCATGGTTGGCCAGGAGCGGGTAGCCCGCGATGGCCTGCACATGAAACGTCCTGCGCTGGCCGATGAGGTGGCCGAGGTGATTGCGTTTCTGTGCTCCGACGCCTCGCGCTGGATCAACGGCGTCAACTTGCCCATAGATGGAGGGTTGGCCGCTTCCTACGTGTAATGGCTGTACGTGTTGCAACCCCGGCGACGCGTTCGTGGCGTCGGGGGCACTTGAAAACAACAACAATAATTACAGGAATCACAAGATGCCCAAGTCTGTCTTGCGTACCGTTGCGACCGTATCATTCATCGCCTTGTCCTCGACTGCATACGCCTATGACTTGCCCGGCCTCAATCTGGGCAACACCAGCTTCTACGACGGATCCCCGGCGCCTGCGGGTCCGGGCTGGTATCTGGAGGAGTATCTGAACTATGCCAAGGCCAATCGTTTCAATGACGTGAATGGCGACAAACTGCAACTTCCCAAACAGGATGTGGATGTATTGGCGGTGACCACGCAGATCATCTACGTCGGTCAGCCAATGGCCAATGGTGCCATGCCGGGTATTACCGCAATCAACACGTCGCTGGCACATGTCGACGTGGATGACGGCCTAGGCAACACCGCCCTGAGTTCGCGTGCCGGTTTCGGTGATTTGGTCATCGGTCCGTTTCTGCAACTGCCGACGATCACCCATGCCGATGGCAGCCCGCTGCTGACCCAGCGTGTCGAGGCGGACATTGCGATTCCGGTCGGCGCTTATGATCGCAATCGCTCGATCAACCCGGGCAGTAATTTCTGGTCGTTCAACCCTTACTACGCCGCGACTTACTGGTTCTCGCCGAAATGGTCGGCCAGCGGGCGTTTCATGTATTTGTGGAACGGCAAGAATGATGACCCGCAAGCCGGATTCGGCAATGCTTCCGACACGCAGGCAGGGCAGGCTCTGCATGCCAACCTGACTCTGCAATACGCAGTCAACGAGCAACTTTCGCTGGGGCTCAACGGTTACTGGCTCAAGCAGTTCACCGACACTCAGGTGGACGGCCATGATGTCAGTGGTCGGAAGGAAAAGGTCTGGGCTATCGGCCCGGGCCTGCTGTATGCCTTCAACAAGGAGAACGTGCTGACGGTCAATAGCTACTTCGAACAGGGCGCGGAAAACCGCACCGAAGGCAACAAGCTGGTGCTGAATTTTCTGCACAAGCTTTAAGGCATTGGAATGTTTTGACTATCGTTCCTCACGCTCCGCGTGGGAATGCAGTTCGTGACGCTCTGCGTCACACAAGGGTTCTGCGATTTCAGGTGGATTGAGGTTCGGCTCAGGCCGCCTTTTCGCCCCTCGGCGAGTTGCTGATCCGGGGGTAGCCTGGCAGGACGCCAGGCTAGCCGCGCCGGGCCATGGATGGCCCGTTGCGGCGACGCCCGGATCAGTGTCAGGGCGAAGGAACCCGACGAAGTCGGGCCGGAAACAGGAGCGAGGGGCTTTGGTTACTTTGGCCCCATCTCAGCGCCAGGACTCAGCCGTCACTAACGTCGCACTCTGCGTCGACAGTGCCATCGCGATCAAAAAAGCCGCCTGAGATCTAAAACAAATCTCACTTAACCCCCAGAACGATGTGACACGGATTGCTCATTGTTATACATAAATCCGCTTTTGATTCTGGCCGGAGGCCGTGGGAGTGGACCGGGCGACGCTTCGCTTGTTCGCGAAGAGGGCCTTGATCAGCTCGACCCTGCAGCCTTGAGCTCACGCTGCTCGACGGCGGCTGACCTGGACAGCACTGTAATAGCCGCCAGTGCGGCAATCACCAGGCCTGGCGAGGTGGCCAGCAGTACGCCGGCGGTTCCAGCGCCAGCGCCCAGCAGTTGTCCGGCCGCCAGCGGGCCGGCAACCGAACCGAGACGGCCGATGGCTACTGCAGCACCCACACCGGTGGCGCGTACCGAGGTCGGGTAGGACGGCGGGGCCAGCGCATACAGCACCAACTGCGCGGCGATGACAAACACCCCGGCTGCAAACCCGGCAATGGCCATCGGTACGATACCGACCGACAGACCCACGCCTGCCAGCGCTGCTAGCAAGCCGGCATAGACGAACAGCACGACCTTGATGCCATTGCAGCGATCAAGCAACAACCCGCCCAACAGCGAGCCCAGTGCGCCGCCGATATTGAACAACATCTGCACCATGCCCGCCTGCGGTTTGCTGAAGCCCTGACCGATCAGCAGTGAAGGCAGCCAGTTGAGCAGCATGTACATCACGGTCAGGGTGAAGAAGTAGCCGAGCCACAACGCCAGCGTGGTGCGAGCCCGGCCTTCGCCGAACAACGCAGTGGCGCTTGAATGCCGAACGCTGTCAGCATTGGTCTGCTGTTTGAAAGCGCTGGACTCAGGCAGCAACAGGATCATCAGCGGAGCCACCAACAGCGGCACCAGACCACCGATGATGAACGTGGTTTGCCAGTGCTCGCTGGTGAACATGGCGACGACCGCCGCCAAGGCACCGCCCAGTGGAACACCTGCGTACATGACGCTGATAGCCAGGCCGCGGTGACGTTCGCTTGCAGCTTCTGCACACAGGGCAATCAGGTTGGGCAAGGCCGCCCCCAGACCCAGGCCTGTCATGAAGCGCACCAGCAACAGGCCGGAAAAGCTTTCGACATACGCAGTGCTCAGCGAAAAGACCCCGAACAGCAGCACTGCGCTCACCAGAATCTTCTTGCGGCCGATGCGATCGGCAATCCACCCGCCAAAGAACGCCCCAGGCAGCAGCCCGATGATCCCGGCGCTGAACACCCAGCCCATCATTTTTGGATCAAGGGCGAAGGTCTGGCGCAACCCGGCGGCGGCCGTTCCGGCAGCCTGCAGGTCGAAACCCTCGATGAGCGCAACGATAAAACACAAGACAATGGTCAGCGTCGATCGACGTAATGGACTGTTCATGGCAAGCCTCATTGTTGTTTTTGTTGTGGAGAAAAGCCTGTTCCCGAGCGCCAATCGAGGCGTTGTGACAGGTCGTTATCAAGGTAACAAAAATAACTAAAAAGTGAATCTGACTGGAAGAGTGATAAAAAGAAGTGTTTAGTCTTTCAAAAACATTGAGTTAGCAACGGAATATCAACAAGCTGATAAAGTAGTTAATAATATTAATGTTCGATTATCGGTCATTTTGGATTGACGCGGCGGTGGAATCTTTCAATTCTCTACTCACGGGCCCGCAGTTAGCGCCGGACCGACTCCAAAAACAACAACAATAAGTGGACACCGAACATGTCAAAGCTCGCTCATGATGCAGCAAGCGCTGTGTCAGCTCCCTTTTTACGTGGAAAACGTTGTGGCCTTGCACTGGGCCTGCTGGGTATCAGTGCCATTCCCGACCCTGCACAGGCGCAGGGCTTTCTGGATGACAGCCATGGCACCCTGACGCTGCGCAACTATTATATGGACCGCGATTACAAGGATGATGGCGCCAAGACTGCGACTCGGGAATGGGCGCAGGGCTTCATCATGAATGCGGAGTCCGGCTTTACCCAAGGGCCGGTGGGTTTCGGTCTCGATGCGCGAGCGCTGGTCGGGGTGAAACTGGATTCCTCGCCAGACCGCAGCGGCACCGAGCTGTTGCCAGTATCCGCCAGCGATGGCCGGGCGGCTGACGAGTATTCGCGGCTGGCCCTGACCGGCAAGCTGAAATTTCACGAAACCACGGTCAAGACCGGCGACGTGTCGATTTTCCTGCCGTTCGCTTTCGCCAGCCCCTCGCGACTGTTGCCGCAGACCTTTCGTGGCACCACGCTGACCTCCAAGGACATCGATGACCTGACCCTCAATGCGGGCTACATCGACCGGGTCAACAAACGTGACTCGAGCAACTACCAGCCCATCAGCCTCGCTTCACCGAACCGCCGTTTCAATGGGGCGGCAACCTCGTCGCACATGGCTTACGCCGGAGGCGATTATCAGGTCAACAAGGACCTGAGCCTGCGGGCGTACCACGCCGAGGTAGACGATCTCTACACCCAGAACACCCTGGCCCTGTTGCACAAGCTGGCGATTGGCGACGGCGTGCTGACCACCGATCTGCGCAGCTTTTTCAGCCGCGATACCGGCAGTGCAAAGGCCGGTGAAGTAGACAACCAGAACCTTTCCGCGTTGCTTGGCTACAAGTGGGGAGGGCACAGCGTGAGCCTTGGCTACATGCATTCCAGTGGCGACACGGCAACGCCTTATGTCTCGGGCACCGAACTGATGGGGTTGAGCGAGATGACCATGAGCTCGGACTTCCTCAACGCCAAGGAGCGCACCTGGCAAGCCATCTATGACTATGACTTCACGGCAGTCGGGCTGGTCGGGCTGCGCAGTCGTCTGCGTTACGTGCGCGGCGACAACATCGAGCTGGCCGCTTTCAATGCCGATGATCGCAAGGAGCGTGAGTTTCAGATGGAACTGGGCTACGTCGTGCAAAGCGGACCGCTGAAGAACGTCGGGCTGCTGGCGCGCAAGTCGATCTATCGCAACGACTTCCCGGTGGGTGCAGCCTTTCGTGACGAGAACCAGACACGCTTTATCGTGCAATACAGCTTGCCGCTCTGGTAATCATCGCGCATCGACGGCAGGGAAGCCGTCGATGAGCGCTTTTACGATTGATACACCTTTTTCAGCAACCTGAGCAGGTCCTGACGTTCCTTTTTATCCAGCGCGGCGGTGGATTCCAGGTCGCTGTCCACGGCGATCTGTTTCAGTTCGCGCAGCAGTGTTTCGCCGCTTTTGCTGAGAAAGATGCCGTATGAGCGTTTGTCCGGCTTGCAACGCACCCGAACTGCCAGCGCACGCTCTTCGAGCTTGTTCAGTAATGGAACGACCTGCGGCGGTTCGATCGCCAGCGCCTTGGCCAGGTCTGCCTGCATGAGACCCGGGTTCTGCTCGATGATCGCCAGCGCCGAGAACTGCGCCGGGCGCAGGTCGTGTGCGGAAAGACGTCCGATCAGGTTCTGGAACAGCTTGAGTTGTGCGCGGCGCATGGCATAACCGATCAGATCATCCAGCGCAGAATCCGTTGGCAAACGTGCCTCGGCAGCCTGTACGGGAGCCTGGCAAACGTCGGCGATGTCAGATGGCTTGGCCATTGAAAATGCGGTCCTTATGGTTTGATGGGTCAATCAGCCGGTCAGTTTGCCGAGGTTGGCGAACGATAGCTATGGGGCATACGTGACTGTGACCAGCCTGTTCATGCGGAGTGCCGAGATTTTGATTAATGTGAATAACAGTTAATTGACATAACTATATTTGCGGTTTAGCTTTGAGTCATCTTCAAGCCAAGAACAAGAGAGCATCGCCATGAGCAAATATGAAGGCCGCTGGTCAACCATCAAGGTCGAGATCGAGCAAGGTATCGCGTGGGTCATCCTCAATCGGCCGGAAAAACGCAACGCCATGAGCCCGACCCTGAACCGCGAAATGATCGATGTGCTGGAAACCCTGGAGCAGGATCCCGATGCGGGCGTTCTGGTGCTGACCGGTGCCGGCGAGGCGTGGACCGCTGGCATGGACCTCAAGGAGTATTTCCGCGAGGTGGACGCCGGACCGGAAATTCTGCAGGAAAAAATCCGTCGCGAAGCCTCCCAGTGGCAGTGGAAGATTTTGCGCATGTACGCCAAGCCAACCATCGCGATGGTCAACGGCTGGTGCTTCGGTGGAGGTTTCAGCCCGCTGGTGGCCTGTGATCTGGCGATCTGCGCCGATGAAGCGACCTTCGGCCTGTCGGAAATCAACTGGGGCATTCCGCCCGGCAACCTGGTGAGCAAGGCCATGGCCGACACTGTGGGCCACCGCCAGTCGCTGTACTACATTATGACCGGCAAAACCTTCAACGGTCAGAAAGCCGCTGAAATGGGCCTCGTCAATGAAAGCGTACCGCTGGCACAACTGCGTCAGGTGACCATCGATCTGGCCAATAATCTGCTGGAAAAGAATCCGGTGGTACTGCGCGCCGCCAAGCACGGCTTCAAACGCTGCCGCGAACTGACCTGGGAGCAGAACGAAGACTATCTGTACGCCAAGCTGGACCAGTCACGTCTGCTGGACAAGGAAGGCGGGCGCGAGCAGGGCATGAAGCAGTTCCTCGATGACAAGAGCATCAAGCCTGGTCTGGAAGCGTACAAACGCTAGTCTGATATCCAGACGTTTCGAGCCAAGTCTGTAGTTCCTGATAAAGACAATAAAGAGGAATCACCATGCTGGACGTGCCCCTGCTGATCGGCGGACAGTCGTGCCCCGCGCGTGACGGACGTACATTTGAACGCTGCAACCCGGTGACTGGCGAGGTGGTTTCGCGGGTAGCGGCGGCGACTCTGGAAGATGCCGATGCGGCAGTCGCAGCCGCGCAGGCTGCGTTCCCCTCATGGGCGGCGATGGTGCCCGGCGAGCGTCGGGCGCGTCTGCTCGAGGCTGCTACGCAGTTGCAGGCCCGCAGCGGCGAATTCATCGCTGCTGCCGGCGAAACCGGAGCAATGGCCAACTGGTACGGCTTCAACGTACAGCTGGCCGCCAACATGCTGCGCGAAGCGGCATCCATGACGACGCAGATCACCGGCGATGTCATTCCTTCCAATGTTCCCGGCAATTTTGCCATGGCGCTGCGCCAGCCCTGCGGTGTGGTCCTCGGTATCGCGCCGTGGAATGCGCCGGTGATTCTCGCCACACGGGCCATCGCGATGCCACTCGCCTGCGGCAACACCGTGGTGCTCAAGGCCTCGGAGCTCAGTCCCGCCGTGCATCGGCTGATCGGCCAGGTGCTGCAGGATGCCGGGTTGGGTGACGGCGTGGTGAACGTGATCAGTAACGCGCCGGCCGATGCGCCGGCGATTGTCGAGCGCCTGATTGCCAACCCGGCAGTGCGGCGGGTCAATTTCACCGGTTCCACTCATGTAGGCCGCATCGTCGGTGAGCTGTCGGCGCGGTATCTGAAACCGGCACTTTTGGAATTGGGTGGCAAGGCACCGTTTCTGGTGCTTGACGACGCGGATCTAGACGCGGCAGTAGAGGCCGCCGCCTTTGGCGCCTACTTCAATCAGGGCCAGATCTGCATGTCCACCGAACGGCTGATCGTCGACCATAAGGTCGCCGATGCCTTCGTTGCCAAGCTGACGGCCAAGATCAAAACGTTGCGCGCCGGTAATCCGGATGACAGCGAATCAGTTCTCGGGTCGCTGGTCGACGTGGGTGCCGGGACGCGCATCAAGGGCCTGATTGACGACGCTGTGGCGCTTGGCGCAACGCTGGTGGCGGGCGGGCAACTGCAGGGCAGCATTCTGCAACCGACGCTGCTCGACGGCGTGACAGATGCCATGCGCCTGTACCGCGAAGAGTCCTTCGGCCCGGTGGCCGTGGTGCTGCGCGGCGACGGTGACGAGGCGCTGTTGCGGCTGGCCAACGATTCGGATTTCGGTCTCTCGGCGGCGATTTTCAGTCGTGACACCAGCCGCGCCCTGGCGCTTGCGCAACGGGTGGAGTCCGGGATCTGCCATATCAACGGACCCACCGTGCACGACGAGGCGCAAATGCCCTTCGGTGGGGTGAAGTCCAGCGGCTATGGCAGTTTCGGCGGCAAGGCTTCGATCGAGCACTTTACCCAGTTGCGCTGGGTGACGCTGCAAAACGGGCCCAGGCACTATCCGATCTGAGCCATCCGATTCGAACGCTTCCAGGCTGGCGGCAGCGGTCTTTTGTACAAGACTGTGTCGCCGGTAAGTCAGGCATAACAATAACAAGGCTGCAGCCTGGTGCTGCAACGCTCGGCCCGGACCGCTGCATGGCGTTTGGTGCCTGCGTACCTTGATGGAGAGAACGCACGTGAGTTCCGATATCAGATCATCAACGCTGCAGAGTGAAGATAATCCACCGCGCTACCGTCAGGTCTCCATCGGCCACCCGCCCATCGAGGTGCGGGAAGAGCAGGGCGTTCTGCACATGCGAGCCCTGGAACCTCTGGCGCGGTTACCCGACCGGCTGCTCGACCGACTGGTGCACTGGGCGCGGTTGCGTCCACAACAGACCTTCATTGCCGCGCGCGACAGCCGGGGCGGCTGGCGCAAGGTCAGTTATGCCGAGATGCTGACTGACGTGCGCGCTATCGCACAGAGCCTGCTGGCGTACGGCCTTTCCGCCGATCGGCCGCTGGCGTTGCTGTCAGGTAACGACATCGAGCACTTGCAGCTTGCTCTGGGGGCCATGTACGCCGGCATTCCGTACTGCCCGGTATCACCGGCGTATTCGGTCATGTCTCAGGATTTCGCCAAGTTACGCCACGTCTGCGACGTATTGCAGCCAGGATTGGTATTTGTCAGCGATGCCGCGCCGTTTCAGCGTGCCATCGATGCGATCATTCCTGCGGACACGCCCGTCATCACTGTACGCGGACAGCTCAATGGCAGGCCTCAGCTGAGCTTCTCCAGCCTGCTCGAAGAGCCGGGTGGCAGCGAGGCCGAGGCCGCGTTCCTGGCCAGCGGCCCCAACACCATCGCCAAGTTTCTGTTCACTTCGGGCTCGACCAAACTGCCCAAGGCGGTGGTGACTACCCAGCGCATGCTGTGTGCCAATCAACAGATGCTGTTACAGACCTTCCCGGTGTTCGGCGAAGAGCCGCCCGTGCTGGTCGACTGGCTGCCTTGGAACCACACCTTCGGCGGCAGTCACAACATCGGTATTGTGCTGTACAACGGTGGCACGTTCTATCTGGACAACGGCAAGCCAACTGCACAAGGCTTCGCCGAGACGCTGCGCAACCTCAAGGAAATTTCGCCTACCGCTTACCTGACTGTGCCCAAGGGCTGGGAAGAGCTGGTCAACGCACTGGAGCAGGACGCCGAGCTGCGCGAGCGATTCTTCTCGCGCATCAAGCTGTTCTTCTTCGCCGCTGCCGGCCTGTCGCAAAGCATCTGGGATCGTCTTGACCGGGTGGCCGAGCAGCATTGCGGCGAGCGGATTCGCATGATGGCCGGACTGGGTATGACCGAGGCCGCGCCGTCCTGCACGTTCACCACCGGGCCCTTGTCGATGGCCGGATATATCGGCCTGCCCGCACCGGGATGCGAAGTGTGCCTGGTGCCGGTGGATGGCAAGCTCGAAGGGCGTTTTCGTGGCCCGCACATCATGCCGGGCTATTGGCGCTCGCCGCAGCAGACGGCCGAAGTGTTCGACGAGAACGGCTTCTATTGCTCCGGCGATGCGATCAAGCTTGCCGATCCTGCGGCCCCGGAGCTGGGCCTGATGTTCGACGGGCGACTGGCCGAGGATTTCAAGCTGTCGTCGGGCGTGTTCGTCAGTGTCGGCCCGATGCGCAACCGCGCGGTGCTGGAAGGCTCGCCGTACGTGCAGGATGTGGTCATCACCGCGCCTGACCGCGAATGCCTCGGGGCGCTGGTGTTTCCCAGGGTGCACGAGTGCCGGCAACTGGCCGGGCTGGATGCACAGGCCAGCGATGCGCAGGTCCTGGCCAGTGCGCCGGTGCGTGAATGGTTCGCCGGCTGGTTGGCGCGCCTGAACCAGGGCGCGAACGGCAACGCCAGCCGGCTGGAGTGGATCGTGCTGCTTGATGAGCCCGCGTCTATCGATCGCGGCGAAATCACCGACAAGGGGTCGATCAACCAGCGCGCCGTCCTGCAGTGGCGCGCAGACAAGGTCGAAGCGCTGTACCGTGATCAGGACCCCGACAAGCTCTGTGCCGAGCCCAAGGCATGAGTGGCGGCGGGCAGTATTCGGCATTCAGCGACGTGGCCATCGTCGATGCCGTGCGCACACCCTGGGTGGATCTGGGCGGTGCTCTGGCGCCTGTTTCGCCCATCGATCTGGGTATCAAGGTCGGCCGCGAGGTCCTGGCGCGGGCCGTCATTCAGGCGGATCAGGTCGACAGCGTACTGGCTGGCTCGATGGCGCAGGCCAGTTTCGATGCGTACCTGCTGCCCCGGCACATCGGCCTGTACAGCGGCGTCGCGCAGAGCGTTCCGGCGTTGGGTGTGCAACGCATCTGCGCGACCGGTTTCGAACTGTTGCGCCAGGCCGCCTTGCACGTGGGCGAAGGTGGGCAGATGGCGCTGTGCGTCGCCGCCGAGTCCATGTCGCGCAACCCGATCGCGGCCTATACCCACCGCAATGGCTTCTCGCTCGGTGCCGCCGTGCAGTTCAAGGATTTTCTCTGGGAAGCGCTGTATGACCCGGCACCGGCGATGGACATGATCTCCACCGCAGACAACCTCGCCAAGCGTCATGGGTTGAGTCGTGAGGCGGTAGACAGCTATGCCTTGCTCAGCCATGAGCGGGCGCTGCAATCACAGATTTCCGGCAAATGGACCGAGGAAATTGTCCCGGTCAGCCGCGAGCGCTTTGCGCTGGAAGGCTATCAGCCGCGTGGCATCGAGTTGCCGCGTGGGGTTGAAGTGGTCACGCAGGACAGCCATCCGCGTGCGACCCATCTGGCAGCGCTATCGCGTTTGCGCGCCATTCACGCGAACGGTGTGCAGACCGCAGGCAATAGCTGTGCGGTGGTCGATGGCGCGGCGGCGGCCCTGGTGGGGCGTGCTTCACAGTCAACGAGACCGGTGTTGGCGCATCTGCTGGCCAGCGCGGTGACGGGTGTCGCGCCAGAGTTCATGGGCATTGGCCCCGCACCTGCGATCCGCTTGCTGTTACAGCGCAGCGGGCTGGCGCTGAGCGATATCGGTCGGCTTGAAATCAATGAAGCGCAGGCCGCTCAGGTTCTGGCAGTGGCACAAACGCTGGAGCTGGACCACGAGCGGCTCAACTGCCTGGGTGGATCACTGGGCCTGGGTCACCCATTGGCTGCCACCGGGCTGCGTCTGGTCATGACTCTGGCCCGGCAACTGCGCGACGCAGGCCTGCGTTACGGTATCGCGGCAGCCTGCGTCGGCGGCGGGCAAGGCATGGCGCTGCTGATCGAGAATCCCCACTGTGCGTCCAGCCGTGTCTAGCCAGGCAAATACCCGCAAATGCGACATTTTCCTGCTTTAAACGCTACGCCTCAAGCAGGTCATCCTTTAGCGCTTGACCGAATCGTGGCGAACGGTGAATCTCGCACCTCTCGACCCCACGGAACCCCGTCTATGCGTGCCCTCGCTGAGCTTTCTTTCGATTTCGTCTGGCATTTGATGTTCACGGATGACAAGCAGCTCGACCAGGATCTGGCGGTGCGCTCGCTGGAAAATCTTTCCGATTGTTTTTCGTCGATGTCCGACGAAGAGAAAAGGGCGTTCATCGCGGTGGCCCACGAACGCAAGGCGCGCCTTTTCGCAGTGCCCGATGCCGACGGCTACTCGCCGATACGTCTGGCCACCGAAGAGCAGGCGCAGTTTCTCGATCATGTCGTTTCCGGGCAGTTCTTCCAGCAGTTCGAAGAGCCCCTGGCGGCGGATGCAAGCGACCGTGTGGTGCCGATTCGCCGCTGAGCGGACCCACGCTGCCCGGTTATTGCTCGACGGCTTCCGGCAGCCTGGCGATGACCTTGATTTCAAAATCGAAGCCATACAGCCAGGTCACGCCGACGCCGGTCAGGGTCGGGTGCGGCGCTTCGCCCCAAAACTCGGGAATTAGCTTCCATATCCGCTCGAACCTTGTCTCGGGATCGACAATGAACACCGTCACGTCGACCACATCGTCGAAGGTGCAACCGGCCGCCAGCAGGATGGCGTTCAGGTTGGTGAACGCCAGGCGCACCTGTTTTTCCAGATCAGGCTCGGGTGAGCCGTCTTCGCGACTGCCGACTTGTCCGGACACGAACAGAAAACCATTGGAGCGTATGGCGGGCGAATAGCGATTGCGCTCGTAAAGCGCCTGGCGGCCAGCCGGGAAAACGACGTCACGTTGGGTCATGGGGATCTCCATCAGAACTTGAGTACGAAGGCTGAAGTCAGCGTTGAAGCCACAGTAGGGACTTGCGTCAGCGCGATAAACGAGCAACCGTACTCAGCACTGTTTGGGAAACCCAAACAATCGACAGGCTGATGGGACAAGACAGGCGGGGCGAGGATGGACCGTTTCGACGCAATGCAAGCGTTTGCTCGCGTGGTGGAAACCGGCAGTTTCACCAAGGCTGCCAGCACGCTGCACATGAGCAAGACCAGCGTGACGCAACTGGTACAACAACTGGAGGCACGCTTGCGGGTCAAGCTGCTCAACCGCACCACGCGGCGGGTTAACGTGACTGCCGACGGTGCGGTATTTTACGAGCGCGTGGTCAGGCTGCTGGCCGATATGGATGACGCCGAGACCAGCCTGTCCAGTGCAACATCGCTGCCCAGAGGGCGTTTGCGCGTGGACGTACCCAGCCCGCTGGCCAGCATGCTGCTGATGCCCGCCTTGCCAGGGTTTCATGCGCGTTATCCGGATATTCAGATCGATATGGGCGTCAGCGACCGTATGGTCGACCTGATCGGCGAGAACGTCGACTGCGTGGTGCGGGGAGGTGAAATAGCCGATCAGTCGCTGATGGCGAGGCGGGTGGGCGACCTGCAACTGGGCGTTTACGCTGCGCCGGACTATCTGCAGCGCATGGGCACGCCTGTTCATCCGCAAGAGCTTGAAGACTCGGCCCATCGCATCGTCGGCTATCTGTGGGCGCGCACCGGCAAGGCGCTGCCCTACGCCATGCACCGCGCCGGGGAAAAGGTCCATGTGCAGGGGCGCTATACGCTGGCGGTGGATGATGGCAATGCCTACGTTGCCGCAGGGCTGGCCGGAATGGGCATTCTCTGGCTGCCGGACTACATGGCCAGGCCATATCGGGAGCGCGGAGCCCTTGTCCCGCTGTTCGAAGACTGGCAGCTGGACAGCATGCCGATGTACGTGGCCTTCCCGCCGAACCGTCACATCAGCATCAAGGTCCGCGTGTTTATCGACTGGATCACCGAGCTGATGGCCGAGCATGCGCCCGTCACTCGGCCACCGACACGCCCTGCGCAATAGCGTGCCGCGGGTTCAACGCCGTGCCGACAGTTGCTGCGGGGCCAGAAATGCGTCATGAAAATAGTTGCGGAAGGCCTGCATGGCCGGGCTCAATTCACGTTCGCGGTGCCAGGCCAGGCCGACGCTCATGGGCGTTACTGTGTCGGTGACGGTGATCGTTTCGATACGCTTGCCTTCCAGCGACCAGGGGCGATGCACCAGATCGGAAAGGATCGCCACGCCGCTGCCGTTGGCGACCATGCTGCGTACTGCTTCCACCGAGCTGGTGCGGATTCTGACGTTTGGCTGCTGCCCGGCCAGTTCCCAGTAGCGCATGGCGCTTTGTTCGGCTTCGTCGACGGTCAACAGGATATAGGGCTCCTGCGCGACGTCGGCGAGGCTGACAGAGGCGCGTTGACACAGCGGGTGATGGCTGGACAGCCACAGGCGGCGCTCGGAGTTGAACAACGTTTCCGAGATGATATCCGGGTGAGTGATGTTGGCCGTCAGCACCACCGCCATGTCGAAGCGACCTTGTAGCAGGCCTTGTTCGATGGCTTGTCTTTCCTGCTCATGTACCTCGATGGCGACGTCCGGGTGCCAGTGCTCCAGGCGCTGCAAATGATGCGGCAGGAAGTAGCCGATGACCGTGTAGCTGGCGGCCAGACGCAATACGCCGCTGGCGCGGATATCGGGCAGCGGACTGTTCAGCGCATCATCGACGCTGCGCAGAATGACGTAAGCCCTGTTGAGAAAATGACGGCCTGCTTCAGTCAGGCTCATGCCTTGCGCCGAGCGCTGAAACAGCAGGGTGCCGAGCATGCTCTCCAGCTCCTTGATCGCCGTGGTGACCGCCGACTGGGAAATGTTCAGGTGAATGGCCGCCTGCGAGATTTGCCCGATCTCGGCAGTTGCCACGAAATAACGGACCTGGCGCAAGGTCAGGGACATAAGCACTCCAGACAGACGTTCGATGTAGCGGGGTATCTGTTTTTCAGAAGATGGCGTATCTGTTAATAGATCTACCCAAGGGGTGCGGGTGAATTTAACGTGCTTTGCATGAAGCCGGATAGCCCCTTGTCCGGACAGCCCACAGGAGCAACAGCCATGCAGGTGGATTTCAACTCGGACATGGGTGAAAGCTTTGGCGCTTGGACCATTGGTGACGGCGTCGATACTGAATTGATGACCTTTATCAGCTCGGCCAATATTGCGACCGGTTTTCACGCGGGCGACCCTGGCACCATGCGCCGCACGATCGAGCAGGCGAAACGTCTGGGCGTTGCCATCGGCGCACACCCGGGGTTCCGTGATCTGGTCGGCTTTGGCCGCCGGCATATCAACTCGACGCCCCAGGAACTGGTCGACGACATGCTCTACCAACTGGGCGCCCTGCGCGAGCTGGCGCGGGTCCAGGGTGTGGCCTTGCAGCATTTCAAACCCCACGGAGCCTTGTACATGCACTTGGCCAGGGACGAAGCCGCAGCCCGCCTGCTGGTGGAAAACCTGCAGCGCCTGGAGCCCGATTTGCTGCTTTACTGCATGCCCGGTTCGGTGATCTGCAAGATCGCCGAGGAGCTGGGCCAGCCGGTGATCCGCGAGTTCTACGCCGATCGCGATTACGACCTCAGCGGCTCCATCGTTTTCACCCGTCACGTACGGGCCCTGGACCCGACCGAAGTCGCAGCCCGCGTGGTGCGCGCTTGCCTGCAAGGTCTGGTGCGTACTGTCGAAGGTGAGGACCTGAGCATCGAATTCGATTCGATCTGTCTGCACAGCGATACGCCCGGCGCGCTGGACCTTGCAGAAGCGACACGCCTGGCGCTGGACGCTGCAGGCGTCAAGGTGCGTGCACCGCGTTGAGTCAACGGCATCGTGCGCGTAGACGCACGAGCTGTGTTACTGATTTTTGCCTGCCGTTCTACAACGATTTCAAGAAAGGAACAGACATGGCTGATCCGATTCGCTACAGCTTTGGCGCTGATGAACATCTGTTCGCCGAAGTCAGTGACAGTATGTCGCTGGAAGCATTTTTCACGGGGCTTGCGGTGACCCGTGCGGTCGAGCGTCTGGCGCTCGATGGTGTGCTGGACGTGTGTCTGGCCAACGCGTCATTCCAGATTCGTTTTGACCCGGACCGTATCGCACCGCATGCCTTGCTCGAGGCGGTGAGGGCGGCCGAGGCCGGTGCAGTCGCCGAACGTACCCTGCAGACCCGGATCATCGAGATCCCGGTGCTGTACAACGATCCGTGGACCCACGAAACCCTGATGCGCTTTCGTGACCGCCATCAGGACCCCGGTTCCACCGACCTGGAATACGCAGCACGCATCAATAATCTGGCGGATGTCGATGCCTTCATCGCGGCGCACAGCGGCGCGCCGTGGTTCGTTTCGATGGTCGGTTTTGTCGCCGGTCTGCCGTTCATGTTCCAGATGGTGGAACGCGAACGCCAGCTGCAAGTGCCCAAATACCTGCGTCCGCGCACCGATACCCCCAAGCTCACACTCGGTCACGGCGGCTGCTTCGGCTGTATCTATTCGGTACGCGGGGCGGGCGGTTATCAGATGTTTGGCGTCACTCCGGCGCCGATCTATGACCCGCAGCAGGGGTTGGCCTATCTGAAAGAGCACATGGTGTTTTTCCGGCCTGGCGACATCGTCCAGTTCAAACCGCTTGACCGGCAAGCCTATGACGAGGCTGTCGCAGAGGTGGAAGCCGGACGCTTCGATCTGCGCATCCGCCCGGTCGAGTTTTCACTGGATGCCTTTCTCGCCGATCCGGTGGGCTATCCCAAGTCGTTGCAGGAGGTGCTGGCATGATCAAGGTGCTCAAACCCGGTCTGGCCACCTCGGTTCAGGACCTCGGCCGCGAGGGCTATTACCACCTGGGCATACCGCCCTCCGGTGCGCTCGACCAGTACGCGCTCAGCGCCGCCAATCAGCTGGTCGGCAATCCGCCCGGCGCGGCGGGGCTTGAATGCACACTGCTGGGGCCGGAACTGGAGTTCCAGTGCGACACGTTGGCCGCGGTCTGCGGCGCGCACATGGCGGCGCGCCTCGACGGCGTGGAAATGCACCACGACACCGCCTTTGCGGTGAAGGCCGGGCAAGTGCTGCGCTTCGACTTCCCCAAGGACGGCGCGCGTACCTATCTGGCCGTCGCGGGCGGTATCGATGTGCCGCTGGTACTGGGCAGCCGTTCGACTTACACGCTGGGTGCGCTTGGCGGTTTTCAGGGGCGCCGACTGGCCGCTGATGACCTGCTGCCGATAGGCACGCCCAGCGGCAAGGGACGTGCCGGGGCCAGCCTGCCGATGGCCTTGCGCCAGTCTCTGGGCGGGGAAGTGTATCTGCGGGTCGTGCCGGGCCTGTATTACGAGCGTCTGACCGAATTTGCCGCCACCAGCTTTTTCTCCGAGCCCTGGAGCGTAGGGTCGGAAGCCGACCGCATCGGTTATCGCTTCAAGGGGGGCAGGGCGCTGACCTTCCAGCCCAGGGAGCAGCCCTTCGGCGCCGGTTCCGATCCGTCCAATATCGTCGACAGCTGCTACCCGATCGGTTCAATTCAGGTGCCTGCCGGGCTGGAACCGATTGTCTTGCACCGTGATGCCGTATCGGGCGGGGGCTACGCGATGATCGGCACGGTGATCAGCGCGGACCTGGATCTGATCGGTCAGATGCAACCCAATCAGACCGCCCGATTCGTGGCTGTAACGCTGGAGGAAGCGCTGGTGGCGCGCAAGTCATACAAGAAGAAGCTGGCGTGCCTGAGCAAACTGTTTCCTTCCTGAGACGGTCAGTCGGTTTGCCCGGACTCCAGGTGTGCCCGCATCTTCGCGCGGCACACCTCGAGTATTTCGTCCGCCAGCGGCGAGTCATCCGGGCAGCTGCGTGATAGCAGCAGCGCCCCCAGCGCATGGGCAAAGCGGTCGATGGTGTTTGCCCGCGCCTGTTTCCATTCTTCGCCGCCGGGTGCTGCCTGGTCGGGAGCAAGCGCTGCCAGCAGGCTCTCGATGCCGTCGGCGAAGATTGCTTTGACCGGGTCCGACTGGCGCGCTGCATCGCCGCTCAGCGCGGCAATGGGGCAGCCCGTGCCAAGGTTGTCACGGTGCTCTCGGGACAGGTAATGATCGATGAACTGCGCTGGATCGATGCCGGTCGATTGCGCCACGGTCTGCGAGATGGCGCACGCCGCCGACTCGGCCATCAGGTCGGACTTTGAACCGAAATGCTTATAGAACCCGCCGTGGGTAAAGCCTGCCGCAGCCATCAGGTCGGCGACCCCGACACCGTCATAGCCATGCTCGCGAAACTGCACGGAAGCCGTCTCGACGATATGTGCCCGGTTGGCCTGGGCCTGGGCCTTGGTGACTCTCATAGGGGTCGCCTCTTTGCCTGTCTGATTGTGGCTTTCTGGGCCAGTAAGAGCGTGACTATAGCATTGATGCTGACCGTCATCAAAACCGCTGATCGTCAGGATGCTGACTGCAGGGAATGGCTGGCAAGCAACATGGATCTTCGCCTTCGCGTTGAAAGTGTTAGCGTGTTACCCGCGTTTTTCTTTGTAACAAGAAAGCTCAGACTAATCGCCAACCTGTTTATGGCACAAAAAGCCCCCAATGCTGATGGACCGCTGGCCCTTCAGGAGAGAGCACCATGCATCGAACGAAAATTTCCGCCGCAATTGCCATCATTTCCGCAGCCACACTCGCCACTTCGCTGGCCTATGGCGCGACCGCCATTCCATTGCCTGCCAGTGCGCCTGCCGACAAACCGATCGGCAAGCTCGAACAGGTGCATGCCTTTTACGATGCGATGCCCACCGGTGTGACAGTCACTGAAACCGGGCGAATTTTCGTCAACTTCCCTCGTTGGGGTGACAAGGTGCCGTTTACGGTGGGTGAGATTCGTGACGGCAAAGTGGTTGCCTACCCCGATCTGGCGGTCAACAAGGAGAACCCCAAAGACCCTGGTGATGGGCTGATCAGCGTGCAGAGTGTGGTCGCCGACGGCAAGGGCCGTGTCTGGCTTCTGGACACGGCCGCACCGGGTTTTGCGTCTCCGCGTCCAGGCGGCGCCAAGCTGGTTGCGGTGGACCTGGCCACCAACCGAATCGTCAAGCGCCTGGTGTTTCCGGATAACGTCATCTTGCCCGGCACTTATGTCAACGACATGCGCTTTGACTTGCGCAAGGGATCGGAGGGCACGGTCTATGTAACGGATTCATCCTTGAGCGGGCCGGGTGCGATCATTGTCATGGATATTGCCAGCGGTCACGCCGTGCGGCGCCTGAACGGGGCGCAGTCAACATCTGTCGATCCGGCTTTCGTACCCGTCGTCGAGGGCGTGGCCGTGCTGGGCGATGGCCCGAACGGAACGCGCAAACCGGTCGGCGTCGCTTCGGATGGCATTGCGTTGTCGGCAGACGGCAAGACACTGTATTTCTCGCCGTTGTCCAGCCGTCATCTGTATGCCGTGGCCACCGATCTGTTGAATGACAGCAAGGTCAGTGAGCGGCAGTTGGCAGCGGCGGTGCAGGACCTCGGTGAAAAAGGCGCTTCGGATGGCCTGGAGGCTGATGCCAAGGGCGCCGTATACGCAGGCGACTACGAGCATAATTCGATTCGCAAGCGCCTGCCGGATGGCACCTGGCAAACGGTGGCACACGATCCGCGCATGCTCTGGCCTGACACCTTGTCGATCGGCCCGGATGGCTATCTGTACTTCATCGTCAACCAGTTGCACCGCCAGGCCAACTTCAACGCCGGCCACGACAAGCGCGAAAAACCCTACAGCCTGCTGCGTTTGAAAATAGACGCTGCGCCCGCACCGACCCATTGATCGAATCGAATACCGGAGCATCGATAATGAACACATCTGCAAAGCCAATGGCCTTGATGGCCGTCCTGAAAGCCAGTGCTGGCAAAGAGGCGGCCCTGAAACACGCATTATCGGCACTGGTGGAACCGACCCGGGCGGAGCCGGGCAATATCGAGTACACGCTGTTCGAGGCGCGTGATGAGCGCGGCACGTTCTACATGCGTGAATGCTTCAAGGATCAGGCAGCACTGGACGCCCATGTCGCCACGTCGCACTACCAGCAGTTCGCGGCGGTCAGCGGCGAGTTGCTGGCAGAGCCGCCGCGGTTGATATTTCTTGATCAGGTATCGAGCTGAGTGTCCAAAAGGGCCCAGTCAGTCCGGGCCCTTTCGCGGTGAGTCAGCACACCGTATTGAGCACCTTAGAAAATATTGATCGGGTAACTGACGATCACCCTATGCTCATCGGAATCGCGCTGGCTGGCGAATTCGGTGCGCAGTTGCGCGTGGCGCAGCGCGATGCTGAGGTTCTTTGCCGGACCGGACTGCACCACATAACTCAGAGTGACGTTGCGTTCCCATTCCTTCTTGTCGCCGTCGGATGTCTGGATGTTCGAACCGCTTTCATACATGGCCAGGAAGTTCAGGCCGGGTACGCCCAGTCTGGCGAAGTCGTAGCCATAGCGAACCTGCCAGGTGCGCTCTCCTGCACGCTGGAATTTACCGATCATTGATTCGGTCATGAAGTAGGCAGTCGATCCGTCACCCTGATTCAGCCAGACAGCATCACTGTCGCCGGTCACCGCCTGGTAACCCGCAGCAAAGGTGTGGCCATTGATCAGGTAGGTGAACTGGGCGCTGGACAGGCGGCTGTCGACTTCACCCTTGGTGACGCCGTTGCCGTAATAGCCAACTGTGTAGTACGCCGGGTCGTGACCGTTGGCGCCGTCCGAGCGGTTGTCGAAATGGCGCAGGTCGGTGCGCAGGATGCCCGGACCCAGCTGCATGTCGTATTTCAGGCCCAGGAAGTTCTGCTTGTAGAAGTTTTCCAGGTTGCCGTAGTAGTACTGCAAGGTCAGGTCTTTTGTCGGTTTGTAATCGACGCCTGCATAGTAGAACTTGTTGACGAACTCGCCGGTCAGCGGGTTGTTTGCACCCGGAATCGACATGCCCATCTGATTGGTCGAACCACGGCCCATGACATGCTCCAGCTGGCCTGCGGTGAAGGTGAAGTCCTTCAGGTCGCCAGACTGAATCTGCCCGCCACGAAAAGTCTGTTGCAACATGCGGTCAGTGGACATCACCACCGGCAGCATGGGCACCAGCGTGCCGTATTTCAGTTCGGTCCTGGAGACGCGTGCCTTGAGCGTCGCGCCCAGGCTGCTGAACTCATCGACCGCGCGGCCATCGCTGTCCGTGGGGAAGATATTGCCGTTGAACGCCGTGCTTTGCGGGTTGTAGTGACGGCCTTTGCCCGAGTCCAGACGGATGCCCAACTGGCCGAGTGCGTCGACACCGAAGCCCACTGTGCCCGGCGTGTAGCCCGACTGGTAGTTGAGCATGAAGCCCTGGCCCCACTCCTGGGTGTAGTTCGGGTCGGCGGCGCCGCTGCGGTTGTCCGCGTTACTGAAGAAGTTGCGCGCAAGAATACTGGCCTTGCTGTCTTCCAGAAAACCTTCGCCAAAGCTCTGCTGAGCGATCAGCAGTCCACAAAAGCCCGCAACGAAAGGGGCGGCGCGATTGATACGCTCCATCGGATTCATCCTCATACTGTCATTAAGTGTTGTGAGAGGCAGGGTCGGGCGGCAGTCAGGTTTCTTATTGTTTTTCAGGAACAGGTGTTGCAGATGAATCCGTTGCAGACGTTGCTGCATGGGATACCTGATGAAGGGTGACGCGAGGCAGGCGGTGCAGAACCAGCAACGCGAGCACGCCCAGCCCGGCGCATGTCAGCAGCCCCGTGCCCACCGCCTGGGCGAGGGCGGTGCGCGCTATCAGCAGCGCCGCATCGACATTGGCAGGCGTGTGCTGCAGCAGAACCTGAGGGTCGGCCAGGCGCGGTAAGGCCGACGCCTGACCTGCTGCGTTCAGCGCACTTTGCAGATTGGCGACATACAGCACCTTGACCAGCACGCCCATGGCCGCTGTGCCCAGCAAACCGCCGACCAGTCGCAAGGACTGGGTCAGCGCCGTGGCAATGCCGAGAAATTGCCGCTCGGCGAGCGTCTGGGTGAACACGGTCAGGTTGAGCAGAATGAAGCCCAGCCCCAGCCCCGCCAGCAGAATCAGCCCCAGTAAGGTCGTGAAGCCGGCGTGCAGTCCGACCAGTGCCAAGGCGATGCAGGCAACCGACAAGGCCGCGAACCCAGCGATCGGCAGCCGGTTGGGGTTGGCCATGCGCGTGACGATCCGGCTGTTGACGATGGCGCCCAGGGTGATGCTCAGCGCCAGTGGGGTAAGCAGTAACCCTGCGTCTTTTGGCGAGTAGCCGTAGCTGCCCTGCAACAGCAGCGGCAGGTAGAACAGAAGGGTGAACATGATGGCGCCGGCCAACAGCGACATGATGAACAGCAGGCGGATGCTGCGGTTGGCGAACAGCCCGGCGGGCAGCAAGGCAAAGGCACAGCGGCGCTCGTGGAACCACAGGCCGAGCATGGCAGCGAGGGTCACGGCGCCACATGTCAGGCTGACGGACAGAGAACGCTGGCCCAGCCATTCGACGAACAGTTGCAGGCTGCCCAGCGTCAGGACGATCAATAAAGCCCCGAGCCAGTCGAGCCTGATCGCACCGTCAGAGTGGGGTCGATAGCCTTGCGGGCGATACCACGGCAAAAAGCGCCAGGCAAAAAACAAGGCAATCACGCCCAGGGGCAGGTTCAACCAAAACACCGAACGCCAGCCAAACTCGCCGGACAGATAACCGCCCAACCCCGGGCCGATGGCATTGACCACGCTGAACATGGCGCTCAGCAACACCTGCCAGCGCAACCGCTGGCGGGTGTCGGGAAACAGCTCGGGCACACAGGCAAAGGCAGTACCGATCAACATACCGCCGCCCACACCTTGCAAGGCTCGCCCGATCACCAGTACCAACATGCTGTCTGCCAGTGCGCAGAGCAGCGAGGCCAGCGTGAAGATGACTGTTGCGGTCAGCACGAACGGTTTGCGCCCGTAAAAATCGCCCAGCCGGCCAAAGATCGGGATGGTCACGATAGAGGCCAGCAGGTAGCCGGTGGCGACCCAGGCGTACAACTCGAAACCGTTGAGCTCAGCGACGATACTTGGCAGTGCGTTGCCGATGACGGTCTGATCCAGCGCGGAAAGGCCCAGTACCAGTGATATGCCGAGCATGGCCAACAAGGCCTGTTTGAAGGTCAGGGCCGGATGGCTCGGCGTCGTCATGTCGAGGTGCTCAGCGCAACGCAGCGACGGCAGTCGCAATGCGTGTGCAACCGGTTTCAAGGGTTTCCAGGGCAGTCGCCGTAGACATCCGGAAAAACGGTGCCAGGCCATAGGCGGTGCCTGCGACAACGGCAACGCCCTGACTTTCCAGCAGGTACAGAACCACGTCCGTATCGGCTTCCAGTACCGAGCCTGACGGTGTGGTTTTGCCGATCAGCGCGCCGCAATTGACGTACAGATAGAACGCGCCTTCGGGCTTGATGCAGCTCAGGCCGTCAATCGCGTTGATCAGCTCCAGGCAACGATCGCGGCGCTGTCTGTAGACCTTGACGCTGTCGCCGACAAAAGACTGGTCGCCGGTCAGGGCGGCCACCGCAGCGGCCTGGCTCACCGAGCAGGCGTTGCTGGTGGACTGTGATTGCAGGGTCGCCATCGCGTTGATGATATCGCCGGGGCCTGCTGCGTAGCCGATGCGCCAGCCGGTCATGGCGTAGGTTTTTGACACGCCGTTGATGATCAGCACGCGTTCGCGCAGCGCTGGCTCGACAGTGAGCAGGTGGCTGAGCGGAGCGTCGTCGTAGCGAATGTGCTCGTAAATGTCGTCGGTCATGACCAGCACGTCCGGGTAGTCGAGCAGTACGTCGGCCAGCGCGCGCCATTCGGATGCGCTGTAGGTGGCACCGGTCGGGTTGCTCGGCGAATTGAGCAGCAGCCAGCGGGTGCGCGGCGTGATCGCGTTGCGCAACTGCGCGGCAGTCAGCTTGAACTGGTTTTCCTCCGGGCAGGCCAGGGTCACTGGACGACCGTCGCAGGCCAGGACCATGTCCGGGTAAGACACCCAGTAAGGCGCGGGGATCAGCACTTCATCGTCGACACTCAATGTCGCCGCGAATGCATTGAAAATCGCGGCCTTGGCACCGCTGGTCACCACGATCTGGCCGGGCGCGTAAGCAAGGCCGTTTTCACGCTGCAGTTTGGCGGCGATTGCCTCGCGCAGCGCCGTGGTGCCAGCGTTGAGCGTGTAGCGTGTTTCACCGTTCTCGATGGCGGCACAGGCGGCCTGACGAATGTGTGCCGGTGTGTCGAAGTCCGGCTCGCCAACCACCAGATTGATGATCGATTTGCCTGCGCGCCGCAGTTCATTGGCCCGATCGGCAGCAGCGCTGCTTGGCGACGGTTTGATGCGGAGCACGCGGGCAGCGATGCGAGATGCGGTCACGTTGGCATTCCTCGTTGATGGCCTTGACGGGGAATACGTTACGAGCCAGAGCAGCGAGCGCCATAAGACCATTTCGTTCTGGGTTGATAGGCAGCGCTTATGACCGCAGATGAACCGGCGTCGCACCAAAAGCGGGCGTGCAATGGTTGCAGGGGGATCAGCGCCTGGCGAGCCCGTTCAGCGGGAGCTGACATAGCAATTGCTTATGCCTGGTTTTTCCAGAGCTGGCCTGGGTCTTGCTGAAGCCCGTGTGTCGTGACTCTGGAGTGCAGCACCTTGAACCTTCGCCGTTTGAAATATTTCGTGAAAATTGTCGATATCGGCAGCCTGACTCAGGCCGCCGATGTGCTGCACATCGCACAACCTGCGCTGAGTCAGCAGTTGGTGACGCTGGAGGCCGAGTTGCAGCAACAGTTGTTGATCCGCACCAAGCGCGGCGTCACCCCGACCGAGGCGGGCAAGGTGCTGTACGGGCATGCTCAGGTGATCCTGCGCCAGTGCGAGCAGGCACAGAGTGACGTCAACGCCAGTGGTCTGGCGTTATCGGGGCCGGTGTCGGTAGGGCTGGCACCCGGCACTGCCGCTTCGACCCTGTCGCTGCCATTGCTCAAACGCGTACGCGAGCGTCATCCGGGCATTCTGCTGTACCTCAATGAGAACTTTGGCACCACCCTCAGTGAGTTGATCATGAACGGGCGTATGGACATGGCCGTTCTTTATGGCGGACGCGAGGTACATGGCTTGAGTTTTGTGCCCTTGATACGCGAGCAGTTGTACCTGGTGAGTGCCGAAGAGGCGCTTCAGGGGCGCGACGAAATTCCGCTCAGGGAACTGGCCGATATCGACCTGCTGTTGCCGCGCACCTACAACACTGTCCGTCGTCTGGTGGACGAGGCATTTGTGCGTATCGAGCACAGTGCCCGGGTGGTGGCAGAAGTCGAATCTTCGACGACGCTGGCCGCGGCAGTCGCCGATCGATTCGGCTCGACCATTCTTCCCGAATCTGCAGCGCGGGTGCTGGCAGACACGCATGCGGTCAACCTGAGCCGCATTGTCGAACCCGAGATCGAAGCCCCTCTCGCGCTGTGCCTCTCCGGGCACTTGCCGCTGTCGGTGCCGGCCCAGGCGGTCAAGGCGATCCTTCTGGAACTGGTCGCCGAAATGCGCGGCAACCGCCGCGCGCAGTGATCCCGACGTCATAAGGGGCGCTTATCACCCCACAGTCAAACCGTCTTGGCGGTCAAAAACCTGCCTCGTTACATTGCCCTCAGCCACATTTCATTTGCCAGGCAAGGGCTCTTGCATGAATCCGGAACGTATCAAAGCACTTATCGACCTGATGGCCGAATCGGACCTGAGCGAACTCAGCCTGTGTGAAGGTGACGCGCAGCTGCGTTTGCTGCGCGAGCCCGCTCAGGTCGCCAACCGCGTCAATCCGGCTGTTGCGACAGTGCAGACGACGCTCGCAGCGCGCACTGTTTCTCCGACTCAGACAAGTACGACGACCGCCGTACAACAGACACAGGCGTGCGCCTCGCTGTACGGGGTGTTGCACCTGACCCCGGCACCCGACCAGCCGCCTTTTGTCGAGATCGGTACGTCCGTCGAGGTGGGGCAGACTCTGGCGGTGGTCGAGGCCATGAAGATGTTTCATCCGGTGAAGGCTGAGGCGGCAGGGGTGGTGACTGCCATTCTGGTTGCCAATGGCGAAGAGGTTCAGGCCGGTCAGGCGCTGTTCAGCATTGCGTGATGGTCTTGAGCTGCCTTGCAGGCCGTCTTGCGGGTTCACCGATCAGGGGTTTTTGATGTTCGATAAAGTATTGATCGCCAATCGCGGCGAAATCGCCCTGCGCATCCAGCGTGCCTGCAAGGGCCTGGGCCTGCGCACGGTAGCGGTGTATTCCGAAGCGGATCGCGATGCCGGTTATGTACAACAGGCTGACGAAGCGCTGTGCATCGGTCCCGCCGCAGCGGCGCAGAGCTATCTGAATCAGGCGGCCGTGCTCTATGCCGCGCAACTGACCGGTGCTCAGGCGATCCATCCCGGTTATGGCTTTCTGTCTGAAAATGCCATGTTCGCCGAACGCATCGAGCAGGCTGGCCTGACCTTCATCGGCCCCAGTGCTGCGTGCATTCGGGTCATGGGCGACAAGGTCGCTGCCAAGCGGGCGATGCGCGAAGCCGGCGTGCCGTGCGTACCCGGTCCGGATACCAGCATGCCGGCCGACCCGCAGAGCATTCTGCAGATCGCTCGCGACATCGGTTACCCGGTCATCGTCAAGGCCGCAGGCGGCGGCGGAGGGCGGGGCATGCGTGTGGTTCAGGAAGAGTCTCGTCTGCTCGATGCGATTGCGCTGACCCGCGAAGAAGCCCGACACGCCTTCGGCAATCCCGAGTTGTATATCGAGAAGTTTCTGGGCCAGCCGCGCCATGTCGAGATTCAGGTGTTGTGCGATGCCTATGGCAATGCCGTCTGGCTCGGCTCACGGGATTGCTCGATGCAGCGCCGCCACCAGAAGGTGCTTGAAGAGGCGCCTGCACCCGGCATCGACGCAGCATTGATGGCCAGGGTGGGCGAGCGTTGCGCACAGGCTTGCCGCCAGATCGGCTATCAGGGCGTCGGCACGTTCGAGTTCCTCTTCGAAAAGGACGAGTTCTATTTCATCGAGATGAACACCCGCCTGCAGGTCGAGCACCCGGTAACGGAAATGACCTCCGGCATCGACATTGTTCAGCAGCAGATCCGCATGGCGATGGGCGAGCGCCTGAGCTTCAGTCAGGCCGACGTAACGGTGTCGGGCCATTCGCTGGAGTGCCGGATCAACGCCGAGGACCCGCGCAGCTTCATGCCGACGCCGGGCCAGGTCACCCGCTGGCAGATCCCCGGTGGTTTCGGCGTGCGGGTCGATTCGCATGTCAGCCACGGCTACCGCGTTCCGCCTTATTACGATTCGATGGTGGCCAAGGTCATCACTCATGGTGCCAGTCGCGATGAGGCGTTGGCACGCATGCGTCTGGCACTGAGCGAAATGCACGTCGAGGGCATCTCTACCAACATCGCGCTGCATCGCGACATTCTGCAGGACCCGGTGTTCTGCAAGGGTGGCATGGACATTCATCACCTGGAGCGCTGGTTGCAGACAAGGAGCCACCCATGAGTCTCGTGCAGGCGCCGAATGCGCCAAGAATCACCTTGCTGGGAACCACCGCGTTGCTGTTCGAAGCACCCGGCGAGCTCGACCTGGCACCGCAGCAACGCATATGGGCACTGGCCCGTCTGAGCAAGGACTGGCCGCAGGTACGCGAGGCGGTGCCGGGGATGAACAACCTGATGCTGACCTTCGCGGCGCCACCGCGGGACCTGGCCGGTCTGAAAACCCGTTTGCTGGAGGCCTGGGAGCAGTGCCAGCCGCTGCCGTTGCAGGGCCGGATCATTGAATTGCCGGTGGTATACGGCGGTGACGGCGGACCGCACATGGCCGATGTCATCGCCCATACCGGGCTGGATATCGAAACCATCGCCAATCTGCACTGTGAGCCGCTGTACCCGGTGTACGCCCTGGGCAGCCATCCGGGTTATTGCTACCTGGGCGGTATGGACCAGCGCCTGGCAACGCCGCGGCGCAAGGTGCCGGTACTCGATATCGGGGCCGGGTCGGTCTCCATCGGTGGCGTTCAGACGGGTATTTCCGCGTCGGCCGGCCCCAGTGGCTGGAACACCATAGGACGCACGGAAATGGTGTTTTTCGATGCGGGTCAGCAGCCTCCGGCGCTGTTGCAACCCGGCGATCAACTGCGCTTGCGTATCGAGAGGATCATCCGATGATCGAAGTTATCAGCGCTACGGCACTGGCGACCGTTCAGGATCTGGGGCGGCACGGCAGCCTCGGCTACGGCGTCGGCACGTCTGGCGCGATGGACACGCTGTCACTGCGGCTCGGCAACCTGTTGCTGGGCAACGATGAAGACGCCGCGGGGATTGAAATTCCGCTGTTCCCGTTCGAAGTGCGCTTTGTCGATGACTGCACCTTCGCGATCACCGGCGCCGCCTGCGCTGCGTCGCTCGATGGTGAGCGGCTGCCAGGCAATTGGGTCGCTCAGGCACGCAAGAATCAGGTGTTGCGGCTCAATTACCCGACGATGGGCAGCCGCGTGTATCTGTGTCTGGCCGGCGGCGTCGACGTGCCGTTGGTGCTGGGCTCGCGCAGCACGCAATTGCGCGGCGCTTTTGGTGGCTGGCAGGGCCGTGCGTTGCAGCAGGGTGATGTGATTCCTGCGGGCGCTGCCAACGAACTGCGTGCCAGTGATTTCGGGGTGCAATCGTCGGTGGCGGCCTTGCCGTTGTTGCTTGACGGGCTGCCGGCCATCCGCGTGCTGCCGGCTGCCGAATTCGACTGTTTCAGTGCCGAGGCGCAAGCAGCGTTTTTTGCCGGTGACTGGAAAATCACCACGCAGAGCAACCGTTACGGCTACCGCATGGAGGGCACGCCCTTGCTTGCGCGCGAGACGCTGGAAATCCGCTCTCATGGCATCGTGCCTGGCGTGATTCAGGTGCCCCACGGCGGACAGCCGATCGTGCAGATGCGTGATGCCCAGCCCAGTGGCGGTTATCCCAAGTTTGCCACAGTCATCGAGGCCGATCTGTGGCGTCTTGGCCAGGCGCCGATCGGCAGCAAGGTCCGTTTTGTGCAGTGCAGCTACGACGAAGCGGTCGACGCGCTGGACACCAATCACGCTTTCATCGAAGACGCCCGGCGCGTGCTCGCGCTGCGCAGCCTGCAAGGACATCGCTGATGAACATCAAAGAGATTCGCCAGCTGGCAGCGTGTATTCGGGACGCCGGCATTACTGTGCTGGAGTTGAGGCGGCCGGGGTTCGAGCTGTTGATCCGCCGCGGCGAGCCTGTACAGGACTGCGCTGTGCCCTCTGCGCCTCAGGTCGCCGTTGAACCGTCGGCGCTGACTGCCCATGTGGTGAGTGCCGACAACCCCGGCGTGTTTGTATCGAGTCATCCCGATGAACGCAGCAGCTACGTAAAACCCGGCGATGCAGTGGCTGTGGGGCAGTTGCTGGGGCTGTTGCGTATCGGCCTGTTGTACCTGCCGGTGCGCAGTCATCAGGCAGGGCGCGTACTGCGCTTCCTGGCCGCCGAAAACGAGCGCGTCGGTTATGGCCAGCCGCTGATTGAACTGGAGGAACTTGATCATGCGCATTGATCTGAATGCTGATCTGGGTGAGGGCTTCGGGCCCTGGACCATGGGCGAGGACGAGGTCCTGATGCCATTGATCTCCTCGGCCAACGTGGCGTGCGGCTTTCATGCCGGGGATCCGCTGATCATGGACAGCACAGTGCGCCGCGCCAAGGCGCTGGGCATTGATCTCGGTGCGCATGTCGGCTTTCCGGATCTGCAGGGGTTCGGCCGCCGCAGAATGAACATCGAGCTCAAGGAGTTGTGCGCCATTGTGGTGTATCAACTCGGCGCTCTGGCGGGCCTTGCAGCCGCTGCCGGTTACCGCGTCACGCACATGAGTTTTCACGGGGCGCTGGGCAATATGGCCGCAGCGGATGCCGAACTGGCCGGGCCTTTGGTAAGGGCTGTTGCAGGTTTTGACCCGCAGATGATCATCAGCTCATCCAGCAGCGCGGCCATCGAGCAGGCCGCCGAGGCGTGCAACCTGAGGGTGGCAACGACCTTTCTGGCTGATCGCGCCTATGACGAAAATTGCCTGCTGGTGCCGCGAGGTACGCCCGGTGCGGTGATCAAAGACCCGGAGCAGGTCAGGGCCAGGGTTGCGCAACTGTTGCAGGACGGCTCGGTAACGACCCTGAGCGGCAAGCGTGTGGCGGTCAACGCCCAGTCGATTCTGTTGCATGGCGACACGCCGGGGGCGGTGGAGCTGGCGCGCAGCATTCGCCGGAGCATCGAAGAGCAGGGCGGTGTCATCACCCCGGTTTCACAGTTGCTCGGGTCATAAGCGCAGCTTATTGCCACACAACCATTGTGTCTTGGTCGCTGCCCATGACGCTCGTTAAAGTCCAGTACAAGGCGATCAGCATTAACAGCCAAGCGGCTGATCGACGCTTATTCAAGGAAACCCTGACATGCCTTTTTCCGATTATAAAACCGCGCTGGTCACCGGCGCTTCTTCCGGCATTGGCGAGGCCGTCGTCGAGCGGCTGTGTGCCGAAGGTTTGCAGGTCCATGCGCTGGCGCGCAGTGCAGACAAGCTGGCGGCACTGGCGCAGCGCACCGGTTGTATCGCGCACGCTATCGACGTGACTGATCTGGCTGGCCTGACGGCCTTGTTTCAGGCCCATCATTTCGATGTCGTGGTCAACAATGCCGGCGTCGACCGGCCCGGCTCGCTGCTCAAGGCGGACGCTGAAGGGATCGATCTGCTGGTCGATGTGAACCTGCGCGCGGTATTGCAGATTGCCAGGCTCTCGTTGCCGGGGATGGTCGAGCGTGATTGCGGGCACATCATCAACATCAGTTCGATCGCTGCTGCCTACAACTTCGGTGGCAACTCGACGTACCACGCGACCAAGGCTGCGGTAAGCATGCTGTCCCGTCAGTTGCGCATCGATGCCTTCGGCAAGCGCGTGCGGGTCACCGAAATCTGCCCGGGGCGCGTGGCGACGGATATCTTCGCTCACGTGCATGGCGACTCCGAGGAAGTGCGCAAGCGTTTCATCGAGGGCTATGAGCTGCCGGTGGCCAAGGACATTGCCGATGCGATCGCCTATGTGATTGCCGCGCCCATCGCGGTCAACATCGGGCATATGGAAATCACCCCGACGCTACAGGTGCCCGGCGGTCTGTCGACTGCGCGTCCGCAGGACTACGAAGGCTGAGGCTGCGCCTGCAAGGGCTGTCCCCCATCACGAGAGCGGCATCAGCCGCCATGTCATACCCGCGCCAGACCCGCTGGCGCCTTGCTTCTGCCCTGGCTGAATGTCTATGGGAACAACCATGACGAGTAAATTCGATCTTTCAGCGATCCTGCAGGGCGAGTACGCCGAGCTGATCGTCAAGGGCATAGAAACGACCCTGCAACTGGCATTCGTTGCCTGGTGTCTGGCCATGGCGGTAGCCCTGCTGCTGGTGTCGATTCGCCTGACCGGCAACAAGTACGCCGAGCGCCTGGTGGCGGGTTATGTGTCCTATCACCGCAATGTGCCGACGCTGGTGCAACTGATGCTCTGGTATTTCGGCATTCCCACGCTGCTGTCCGAAAACACACAGATCTGGCTGGCCAACTACAGCACCGAGTACCTGTTTTCGGTCATCGCCCTGGGCCTTTGCCAGGCGGCGTATTTCAGTGAAGACATTCGCAGCGGGTTACGCGCGATTCCGGCCGGGCAAGTCGAGGCGTCGCGCGCGCTGGGCCTGGGTTATGTGCGCTCGATGCGTTACGTGATCCTGCCGCAAGGGGTTCGCAACTGCCTGCCGTCGCTGATCAATCACACGGTCCTGCTGTTCAAGAACACCAGTCTGGTCATGGCCATCGGCGTGGTGGAGCTGACTTATGCTACCCGCGAAGTCGAGAACTACACCTTCCGCACCTTCGAAGCGTATCTGGTCGCAACCGTGGTCTACCTGGCCATTTCATTGATGCTGATGGGCCTGGGTGCTGTGCTGGCCCGGCAATTCAGCAAAGCCATGGCGAGGTAGGCGGCGATGTTTGATGTCTTCACGATTGTTCGCGATAACTGGACCTTGCTGCTGGTCGGTCAATACCCCCACGGTCCGATGGGCGGCCTGATTTCGACGCTGATGCTGGCGGCGCTGGCCCTGTTGCTGGCCTTTCCTCTGGGGCTGCTGTTGTCGCTGGCGCGGGTTTCGCCGTGGCGCTGGCTGCGCTACCCGGCGACGGTCTGGGTCTACGTGATGCGCGGCATTCCGCTGCTGATGGTGATTTTCTGGACCTACTTTCTGGTCCCCTTGCTGATCGGCCATAACATCACCGGTTTCACCACCATGCTCTGCACGCTGGTGGTCTATCAGAGCGCCTACCTGTGCGAAATCATCCGCGGCGCTATTCAGGCGCTGCCGACCGGTCAATACGAAGCCTCCCGTGCACTGGGCATGGGCTACCTGCGCACCACGGTCTGGGTGATCCTGCCGCAGGCGCTGTACAACGCCTTGCCGAGTCTGATCAGCCAGTTCATTTCGATCATCAAGGAAACGTCGCTGGGCTACGTGATCAACGTCCAGGAAGTGACCTTTGCCGCCAATCAGATCAATAACCAACTGCTAACCAAGCCGTTTCAGGTGTTCTTCATCCTGGCGATCACTTACTACGTGCTGTGCTACGGCCTGACCCGTCTCGCCGCCGTGGTGGAGCAGCGGATTGCCCGCAAACGTGAAGGCGATGTATCGCCTGTGCCCGTTCCCCGGCCTTTGACTACCGATAATTGAGGGTTGCCCAATGCATCCGATGATCATGTTTTCCAGGATCAATAAATGGTATGGCGAGTACCAGGCCCTGACCGATATCACCGCCGAGGTGCAGCGCGGCGAAGTGGTAGTGCTGTGCGGGCCCTCAGGCTCGGGCAAGTCGACACTGATCCGCACCGTCAATCGTCTTGAGGACGTGCAAGAAGGCCAGATTCTGTTTGACGGCCGTGACGTGAACGGCACCGACGCCAACGTCAATCGGCTGCGCAGCCGCGTGGGTTTCGTGTTCCAGAGCTTCAATCTGTTTCCGCACTTGTCGGTGCTCGACAACATCATCCTGACCCCGACCAAGGTCCGTGGCTTGAAGAGCAGTGAAGCGCGCGCCCGCGCCATGGAGTTGCTGGATCGGGTGGGGCTGGCACACAAGGCCGGTGCCTACCCCGCACAGTTGTCCGGTGGCCAGCAGCAGCGTGTGGCGATTGCTCGCGCGCTGGCGATGGAGCCGCCCGTCATGCTGTTTGACGAGCCCACCAGCGCTCTTGACCCGGAAATGGTCGGCGAGGTGCTCGGCGTCATGAAAGGCCTGGCCAAAGAGGGCATGACCATGATGTGCGTCACCCACGAGATGAATTTTGCCCGGGAAGTGGCCGACACCATCTGGTTCATGGATGCGGGGCAGATCCTCGAAAAATCCAGCCCTGAGGTGTTCTTTCAGCAACCGACCCATCCGCGTGCCCAGCGCTTCATTGCCGACCTGCGCAGCCATTGAGCGCAGGCACTGATTTCAGCGAATCACTCAATTCATTTCCAGGAGTCTCACCATGCGTATCAAGTCTGTACTGGCTGCACTGGCGTTGTCGCCGCTGGCTGTTTCGGTGGTCCATGCTGATCAGCTCAGCGATGTGATGAGCAAGAAAAGCCTGAGCTGTGGCGTGTATGCCGACGTTCCGCCGTTCTCGGCACCGGACCCTCAAACCCGCGAACTGGTGGGCATGGACGTCGATCTTTGCAAAGCCCTGGCCAAACACATGGGCGTGGAGCTGGAACTCAAGCCACTGTCGGTCGAAGCACGTATCCCGGAAGTCAAAATGGGCCGCGTGGATGTGATTTTCGCCAACCTGGCTTACACCAAGAGCCGTGCCGACCAGATCCAGTTCAGCGACCCTTACTACATCGCCAAGGAAACACTGGTAGTCCGTGCCGCGAATGCCGATCAACCGAAATCGTTCTTCAAGGGCAAACGCATCAGTTCGACCAAAGGCTCTACCTCCGAGCAGTCGATCCGTCTGGCTGACGCGACGCCAGTGACCTTCCAGGACACCGGCTCTGCCTACATGGCACTGCAACAGAACAAGGTGGTGGGTCTGGTGACCAACACCATGACCGCAATCAAGCTGGTAGGGCAGGCCAAGGCCGGCGGCGTGGAATTGGTCATTGCCAAGGAACCGATGGCGCTTGAGCCCATTGGTGCCGGCATGCGCCAGGGCGAACCGGCCTTTCTGGCGAAGGTCAACGAATCGCTGCGCGCAATGGAAGCCGCAGGTGAGATCGACGCGATCTGGGCGCACTGGATTGGCCCGAATACCGAATACAAGATGGTTCGCGAAGACAAGGTACAAAGCCTCAGCGAATTGAAATTCGACCCGTTGCCTTGAGCAAGGGCATGAAGCCGACCAAACGGTCGGCTTCATGCCGCAACGGCGCCATCGCATCTTGATCAGATCTTGATATTTCCTTGATGGTTTATTAATAGCCGAGGTTCAGAGTCCGACCGACAGTATCAATCGTCGGCATGACCCCGCGTGGGCGTCTCAGAGGACAAAATGTCTGATCGCTCAGGTTCGGTTTCTCCATCGGCAGTCGCTGCTTTCATCACCCGAAAGAGACGTTTCGGCGTATCCCCTGTATGGCTGGTTCCGCTGCTCGCTGCCTTGATAGGCCTGTCGCTGCTGATCAGCAGCACACTGTCGAAAGGCTCGAGAATCTTCGTCACCTTCCAGAGCGCCGAGGGGCTTGAACCTCACAAGACGAGGGTCAAGGTCAGGAATGTGGTGATTGGCGAGGTATCGGCCGTGGCCTTGAACAAGGACCGTACAGGCGTTGTGGCGACGGTGGACCTCGATGCCAGCGCCCGTGCTTTCACTGCCGAGGACTCCCTGTTCTGGGTGGTGCGCCCGCGTATAGGCGTCACCGGTGTATCGGGCTTGGATACAGTGCTTTCCGGGCCATTTATCGCGGCGGACAGCGGTACGTCCGGGCATACGAAAAAACACTTTGTCGGTCAGGAAGCTCCGCCACCCATTACCTACGGCGCAAAAGGCACGCGTTTTACCCTGCACGCCGCAGACATGGGCTCACTGGAGGTCGGGTCTCCTGTGTACTACCGACGCATTCAGGTCGGACAGATAGCGGCCTGCCATTTATCCGCAGACGGCAAGGGCGTGGATGCGGAAATTTTCATCAATGCGCCCAACGACAGTTTCGTGACTACCGACACGCGTTTCTGGAATGCCAGCGGCATTGGCATGACGGTGGATGCCGATGGTCTGAAAATAAAGACTGAATCGGTCTCGACGATACTGGCGGGAGGGGTGGCCTTCGTCGAGCCGGATTACCGTACGAATGCGCCCCGGGCCGCGGAGCATGCACGCTTCATGCTGTTTGACGATCAGCAGAAGGCGCTGTCGCCGCCCGACGGCGAACCGGGTTACATCCGTATGATATTCAGTCAGTCGCTGCGGGGGCTGGAGGTCAATTCGCCGGTCGAGTTCATGGGCATAACGCTGGGGCGAGTCGTCTCGGTAGACCTGGACTACGACGCCGCCAGCAAGTCGTTCACCAGCATCGTAGGGGCGCAGATATACCCCGACCGCCTGGGTATGGCCAATGAAAAAATCGTGAAGACGTTAGGCGTTACCGATGATGCACGTACGGCACAGTTGATAGCCGACTTCGTCAAACGAGGCCTGCGTGCGCAGCCTCGCAGCGAGAGTCTGCTGACCGGACAACTGTATATTTCCTTGGGTTTTATCGCCAACGCTGCGCCGGTGCCGTTCGATGTCAGTGCGCAGCCGTTGATAATCCCGACCGTGCCGGGGGAGCTTGAAAAGATGCAGGAGCAGGTACAGCAGATCATCGACAAGTTCAGCAACGTGCCGGTGCAGGAGATCGCCGGCAACTTCAATGGCAGCCTTGGCGAGGCGCAAAAGACGTTCAGGCTTTTCAACGCGCAGGTGATGCCTGAACTGCACGGCGTTCTGCTGCAATCCCGAAGCACACTGGACATTGCCGGCGCAGCACTCGCCGAGGACTCGCCTGTGCATCAACAGATCGATCGGACAATCGACGACGTTCAGCGCATGGCCCGCTCGGTAAGGGTCCTGACCGATTACCTGAGCCGCAACCCCGAAGCCTTGATCCGCGGCCGCACCCGTCAGGATCGACCGGGTGTCTACCAGAGGACCGCGCCTGCTCAGCAGGCCGATTAAGCCGAGCCGGACGGCTTCAGTACCTCGGTTTGACCGCCTTCCAGTCCGGCTTGTACTTTTGCATCTGCTTCACGTCATCGCGCTGCCGAATGCCACAGCTGTGATACTGGTCGTTGAGCTTGCCGAGCTGGTCATGGTCCAGTTCCAGCCCCAGGCCGGGCGCGCGGGTGATGCTGACGCAGCCGTCGACAATCGGCAGTTTGCCGCCCTTGATGACTTCCTCGTCCGGCTCCTGCCACGGGTAGTGCGTGTCGCAGGCGTAGTCCAGATTAGGCACCGACGCTGCAACGTGGGCCATGGCCATAAGGCTGATACCCAGATGCGAGTTGGAGTGCATCGACACGCCGAGGCCAAAGGTGTCACACATCTTCGCCAGTGCCTGAGTGTCGCGCAGGCCGCCCCAGTAATGGTGGTCAGCGAGTACGATTTGCACGCTGTCGAGAGCCACGCTGCGGCGGAACTCGTCGAAATCGGTTACCACCATGTTGGTTGCCAGCGGCAGACCGGTGCGTTTATGCAGCTCGGACATGCCGTCGAGGCCCGGCGTCGGGTCTTCGTAATATTGCAGATCATCGCCCAGCAGCTCTGCCATGCGAATCGAAGTCTCCAGTGACCAGTTGCCGTTAGGGTCGATGCGCAGCGGATAACCGGGGAAAGCCTTTTTCAGCGCCTTGATGCACGACACCTCGTGTTCCGGCGGCAGTGCTCCGGCCTTGAGCTTGATGCTTTTGAAACCGTAGGCTTCGATCATGCGCCGGGCCTGAGCAACGATCTGCTCTTCGCTGAGCGCTTCACCCCAGCTGTCGGGCGCGTAAGGCGCATCGGCATGCTGCGCGTATTTGAAAAACAGGTAGGCGCTGAAGGGTATCTGGTCACGAATGGCACCGCCGAGCAGGTCCACCAATGGCAGGTTCATGGAACGCGCCTGCAGGTCCAGAAACGCCACTTCGAACGCAGAATAGGCATTGCTGACCGCCTTGCTCGCGTGTGAGCCCGGCGCCAGTTCGGCACCCGCCAGGCTGGCAGGCTTATGCGCTGCCACGGTCGCCTGAACGATGCTGCGCAGCTGATTGAGGTTGAACGGGTCGAGCCCGATCAGCTGGTTCTGCACGTGTTGCTGAATCGCCAGTGCCGGGGCATCCCCGTAGCTTTCACCGAGACCGATGTAGCCGTTGTCGCTTTCCACCTCAATGATCGAGCGCAGGGCAAAGGGTTCGTGAATACCACTGGCGTTGAGCAGTGGCGGGTCGCGAAAGGCGATAGGGGTCACGGTCACACGTATGATTTTCAAAGGGCGGTCTCCCGAAGGTCAGGGTTTGAGGCTGGAAGGGGTGCCAGTAACGGCAGGGCTGAGCGCTGCAGGCCGCTCAGCCCTTGACGGGCGGCCGCGATCACCTCGTGGCGTGGTGCGGGCGAAGAAGATCACCACGGCAGCCAGCAGCGATGTCGCTGCCAGTCCATACAGACCGCCTTGAATCGAACCGGTGGTCTGTTCCAGAAAGCCGAACGTGGTGGGCGCAACGAAACCGCCCAGGTTGCCGATTGAGTTGATCAGCGCAATGACCGCAGCGGCAATGCGTGCATCCAGATAGCCCTGAGGGATTGGCCAGAACAGCGCAGACGCGGCCTTGAAACCGATGGCCGCGAAGCAGATGGCGACAAAGGCGAACACCGGACCGCCGACGGTGGACATGAACATGCCGGCGGCGGCGATGACCAGGGTGACTGCCACCCAGGCCTGCTGGTGCTTGAAGCGTGCAGCCAGTGCTGCAAAGCCGTACATGGCCACGATGGAGATGATCCACGGGATCGAATTGAACAGCCCGACCTCGAAATCGCTGAAGCTGCCCATCTTGCGGATCATGCTCGGCAGCCAGAAGGTGGCGCCGTAGATGGTCAGCGCCACGGAAAAGTAGATGAAGCAGAACAGCAGGATCTGCCGGTCCGCCAGCAGGCGCAATACCGAGGGTCTGACGGTTTGTGCTGCTTCGCGCAGCCGTTGCTCTTCGGCGATGGCGGTGCTGAGCGCGGTTTTTTCTTCATCACTGAGCCAGCGTGCTTCGTGAGGATTTGATTGCAGCCAGAACCAGACGAAACCGCAGAGCACGATCGATGCGAAGCCTTCGATCAGGAACATCCATTGCCAGCCATGCAGGTTCAGGCCCTCGATGCCGAGCAGGGCGCCGGACACCGGTCCGGAGATGACCGACGCTATCGCCGAGCCGCTGAGAAACAGCGCCATGGCTTTGCCGCGGTCGCTGGAAGGCAGCCACTGGGTGAAGTAATAGATGATGCCGGGGAAGAAACCGGCTTCGGCGGCGCCGAGAATGAAGCGCAGCACGTAGAAGCTGGTTTCACCCTGAACGAATGCCATGGCCATCGCAGCCGCGCCCCAGGTAAACATGATGCGGGTCAGCCAGGCGCGGGCGCCGTAGCGCTGCAAGAGCATGTTGGAGGGGACTTCGAACAGTGCGTAACCGACAAAGAACAATCCGGCGCCCAGCCCATAAGCCGCTGCGCCGATACCCAGATCGGTTTCCAGATGGCTGCGTACAAAACCGATGTTGACCCGGTCGATGTAATTGACGATGAACATCACCACGAACAGCGGCAGCACGTGGCGTTTCACCTTGGCGGCCGCACGGGCAAGCACCGTGACGTCCGTAGTACCAGGGACGGTATTCAAGAGGCGACTCCCATTCATTGTTATTTTGGGGATGAGTCGATCATGAGGGCGTGTATTATTCCCGTCCAATCCAGTTAGTGACTTGATTGATACCGGGAGTGGATCAATGTTCGAGCTTTCTCAACTGCGTTGCTTCACCACGGTGGCAACGGAGCTGAATTTTCGCCGTGCCGCCGAACGGCTGAACATGACGCAGCCGCCGTTGAGTCGGCAGATTCAGATACTGGAGCATAATCTGGGCGTCGAGCTGTTCACCCGCAGCACCCGCAGTGTGGCCCTGACCGCGGCGGGCAGGGCTTTTTTCATCGAGGCGCAGACCCTGCTGGAGCGTGCGCAGCAGGCGGCCATTTCCGCGCGACGCTTTGCCGAAGGTGACATCGGCTCGGTGACCATCAGTTTCGTCGGCAGCGCCGTGTACGAGTTTCTGCCCAGGGTGATCGCCGAGGCGCGCCTCAAGCAGCCGCAGGTGAAGATTTCCCTGACTGAAATGAACACCTATCAGCAGCACGAAGCACTCAGGGCGCGGCGCATTGACCTCGGTATCGTGCGAGCGCCACTGTTTCAGCCGGGGTACGAGAGCGAATGCCTGGTACGCGAGCCTTTTGTGCTGGCCGTGCCGAGCAATCATCGATTGGCGCATGCGGACTCGGTCGCGGTGGCCGATCTGGATGGCGCACCGTTCCTGATGTATTCGCATTCGGCGTACCCACCGTTCAACGAACTGCTGACCGGTATGTTTCGCTCCGCACGAGTTGCACCGGAGTATGTCCAATGGCTTGGATCGTCACTGACTATTCTGGCGCTGGTCAACGCTGGCATGGGGCTGGCACTGGTACCGCGTTGTGCGACCAATGTGGTGTTCAAGGACGTCGTGTTTCGTGACATTGACCTGGGCGAAGGCGTGCAGAGCGAGTTGCACCTGGTCTGGCGCACCGACAATGACAACCCGGCGTGCCGGATGCTGCTCGAAGCCATTCGTGCGGCCGTCAGGGCGGATGAAAATTGAAGCGAAAAACCTTGTAACGTAGTGGTATCAACTATCATTCATTCAGTCGATAGTCATCATCAAGCAAGGCAAGTTCTGTTTTTCCGGCAAAGGAGGAGGATGGCGCCATAGCCACCTGCTCCAAAGGGAGACGACGCGATGAGAATGTTCAATCTGTTGACGTTTGCTGCCGTGTTCAGCACCAGCATTATGTTCACTGCCCCCGTCAATGCTGCCGTCTCTCCGGTCTCCGAACAGTCCTGCCATTTCATGCCCGTCGCCGACAGCGCTGCCAGCCTGCAACACACTCAGTCGGTGGGCGTGCTGTACAGCGAAAATACCCTCAGCAACCTTCAGTATTTGAACAACTACCATTCGGTGGCACTCAGGAGCGGCAGCAATGGCGCACTCGATGCGCGTATCCGCAACGCATTCATCAACAGCTCGGACCCTGCGCTGGCGACCGACTGGCTGGTGGGCTCATTGAAGAAAGAGTTCGCCTCGGTAACCGTTTACAACAACCTCGATGCGCTGATGCAGGCCCGCCCGGACGTAGTGGTCATGCTCGACACTTACAACCGCCTGGTGAGCAAGCGCAACAGTCAGGTCGAAGCGCGTTTCATGGCGCGCTTCTATGACAACAACCTGCAATACATCGGCAAGGCCGAAGGTGAAGTGGTTCGGGAAATGACCTCGGTCTGGGTGCAAGGCAAGGCCGCTCCGGAGATCGCTGCACAAATCGATCAGCAGCGTGATTTGCAGGTGAATGCCTTGAGACAGTTCGACGCCTCGCTCAAGGCTCTGGTCATGCAGGCCGACCGGGCTCAGGTGGCGGCGAACTGATGGAGTGACTGCGCCAGGCTGAGAAGGCGCGGCGCAGCATTTCACACTGGCCTCAGCTATTGATGACCTGGGCAAAGTTGTTTCTGAACGCGACCTGCGAGACACCCAGCACTGATGCAATCATTCGTGAGCCGCTGCCTTGCAGCTGTATCTGACCACAATGGTTGTCCTGCGGCGTCAACTCGGTGTTGACCGACAGAAACTGCTCATCGATTTTTGTCGCTGCAATACCACCTGCCATCAGCATGGTCGCCAGCGGATCGAAGATCGGCACGGGAAGCCCTTCGGCGTGTGTTCCGGATTTGTGTTCGAGCACTTGTTTGACCAGCGTGGCGACAGGGTCGATGGCGGTGATCAATTGCCAGTAGCTGGCGTCGAGGATGATCTGGTTGCAGACATCCAGCGGCACCAGCGTCAACGGCAGGCTTGACTGGAAAACAGTGTTGGCGGCGACAGGGTCGACGAACACATTCCATTCTGCATAGTGGTTGCTGCTGTAGGCCTCTCCCTGATCCCATGACTTTTGCGCGTTGTTCAATGCCGCGACGTTGCCGTCGACGTAAACCGCGCCGGCCATGGCGACGATCTGCTTGAGCATTTTGAAGTCGGCTGACTGGCTGCTCAACGAAAGCATCTTTGCGATGTTGGTAAAGCCCCCCAGCGACAGCACTGTGATGGGGTCCTGGCTGTTTTTTACCGTCTGATACATGAACTCCCAGGCGGGCAGGCTCGACAGTTCCGGCAGCGTGGCAGGGTTCAGTGTCCCGAGCAGCCCCATGATGTCGTTCATGTCGTTTTTGAAGGGTTGCGGAAAGCGGTTGTCGTACTCAAGTGGCTGATCGGTACCCTTTGCCACGACGCTGCCGAGTCGATTGCCGATGCCCAGCAAATGCTGCGCGATGATCACGCCCCAGCCGAGGTCTGTTTCGCCGCATCCGGTCACTGTAATGCCGAGGATGTCGATGTCCTGTCGTTTCATCAGGTAGGCGATCGACAGTACGTCATCCCAGCCCATGTCCGTATCGATAATGACTTTCCTGTTCACGGTAATGCTCCTTGCCTGTAGGGGACGATTGAAAAGAAGGTGTGCAAGCGCCGCTGACTTATGCGAAGGCACGCGGAAAAAAGGTTGCCAACAGGTTATTTCAATTAAACCGATGCACGGCTCGGTTTTACCGTAAAGAATTAATCACATCCGCCGAGAGCCTGACAAGTGAGCCGACAATTAGCTGTCCGGTTCGCATGATGAGCAGCAAGCCACGTGTGCTTTGACTGTGGTAACAGAGAAGCCTTGCGATGCTGAAAAAACTACCGGGTGCCTTGCGTGCCCTGATGTCTGTGCCTGCTGATAACCCCAGGTTGTTGCAGGCCCAATACGTTGCGTTGTCCCGGCAACTGCCGTTGATGTACTTCGTGCTGCTGGTCAATACCTGGGCGTTGGCGTTCACCCACTGGCGAACCGCTCCGGTGTGGCTGACGCTGCTGGTCCCGGCGCTGCTTACGGTTATCTGTGCCGTCCGTGCACGCAAATGGTTGCGCACGGTAAACCGGCCGCCACCCGCTCCGGCGATCATTCTGGCCACGCTGCGTGGTACACATGGCCTGGCAGGCGTGATAGCGGCCGGGTTTGCCGCCTGGTCGCTGTCGCTTTACCCTTACGGCGATGCCTACTCCCAGGCGCATGTCGCGTTTTTCATGGGTATTACGGTGATCGTCTGCATCTTCTGCATGATGCACTTGCGGCCTGCAGCGCTGACCACCGCCCTGGTCGTCAACACCGCCTTCGTCATTTTCTTCGCCTCGACGTACAACGTTACCTTTATCGCCACAGCGGTGAATATCGTGCTGGTGTCGATCGGCATGCTGATCATTCTTCATTACCAGTACCGCGATTTCACCAGCCTGGTGAATGTGCAGGTAAAGACCGAGCAACTGAGTAACGAGAATCTGCTGCTGGCCAATCAGGACAGCCTGACGGGCCTGCCCAATCGTCGCCAGTTCTTTCAGACTCTGGATGCCGCGATGACCGAGGCAATGGCGCAGCGCAGCGGCCTGGCAGTGGGGGTATTGGACCTGGACGGGTTCAAGCCGGTCAATGACCTCTATGGTCACCGCATCGGCGACCGTTTGCTGATGCTGGTGGCTGAACGCCTGACCAGCGCCTCGAGTGACAAGGTGCATGTGTCGCGACTGGGCGGTGACGAGTTCGCGCTGGTGATCAAGGGTGACATGCACAGTGACGCGTTGCTGGCGTTTGGCAAACACCTGTGTGACCTCATGCACGAAAGCTTCGAACTGTCGGACATGCCGATCCAGATTGGCGCGACACTGGGCCTGGCGACGTACCCGGCCACGGCGGATAATGCGACCCAGCTGTTCGAGTTTGCCGATTACGCGCTGTATCAAGGCAAGAACCATAACCCCGGAACCACCTGCCTGTTCTCCGCCAGCCACCGTGAGCAATTGCATGCCGACGGCGTTACCGAACAGGCCTTGCGGCGCGCCAATCTGGAAACCGAGTTCCACGTATCGTTTCAGCCGATCATTGAGAGCTGCACGCGCGAAACGGTGGCTTTCGAGGCACTGGCGCGCTGGAACAGCCCGGAACTGGGGTCTGTTTCGCCGGCGCATTTCATTCCGATCGCCGAGCGCATCGGCATGATCAACAAGCTCACCGTGCCCTTGTTGACCCAGGCGCTTGGCATGGCCCTGTCGTGGCCCGCGCCTATCAGGCTGTCGTTCAATCTGTCCGCGCACGACTGTGCGACCTGGGAAAGTGTCAGCAGAATTGTCGAGATCATCGAACACAGCGGCTTCGATGCGTCGCGGCTCGATCTGGAAATCACCGAAACGGCGGTCATGCAGGATATTGCTCAGGTGCAGCAGGCCATTACCCAGTTCCGCAAGCTGGGTTGCGGTATCTCGCTGGATGACTTCGGCACCGGATTCTCAAGCCTCAGTCAGTTGCACGCGCTGGCGCTGACCAAGCTGAAGATCGACCGCAGTTTTGTCACCGGCGTGCACCACAACCCGGCCAGTTACAAGATCGTCAAATCGCTGGTTGCCTTGAGTCTGGACATGTCTCTGGGCTGCGTGATCGAAGGCGTCGAAACACAGGATGAGCTGAATGCACTGACCACCCTGGGTTGTACGATGGTGCAGGGCTACTTCTACAGCCCGCCGATCAGTTTTGCAGAAACGCTGGCCTGGATTGAAATACCCGATGAAGAGCGCACCTTCGGTTACGCAGCATCGTGCCCTCTCTGATCGATTGCATGTGGGCGATTCTCTCAGGCGTGCGTGGGGTAAGATGCGTTTTTTGATCCCCACGGAAGCCTTTTGATGAGCAAACCCGGGCAGACCGTCCTTGTTGCGTTGCGCAAGATGATTGCATCAGGCGAGCTGGCTGCCGGCGAGCGTCTGATGGAGGTGCCGACTGCCGAGCTGTTCGGCGTTTCGCGCATGCCGGTGCGCATGGCGTTCCGGACGCTGGAGCAGGAGGGGCTGCTGGTGCCCTTTGGCGGGCGTGGTTTTCAGGTGCGCTCGATCAGCCCGATGGAAATCGCCGGCGCGGTGGATGTCCGCGGTGTCCTTGAGGGGCTTGCCGCGCGGCAGATGGCCGAGCGCGGCCTGACCCAGGAGGCGCGTGACGAGCTGGAGGCCTGTCTGGTACAGGGTGACGCGCTGTTCGAAAAGGGCCATGTCACTGAAGATGACCTTGAGGTCTATCACGACATGAATATGCGCCTGCATCGCGTGATCGTCGAGGGCAGCGGCAATCGCGCCATTGCCGATGCACTGTCACGCAACGACCATCTGCCTTTTGCCTCGGTAACCGCGCTGGCCGTGGATCGCGACAACCTGATTCGCGAATACCGGCGGTTCAATTTCGCCCACATGCAGCATCACGCCGTCGTGGATGCGCTGGTGAATGGGCAGGGCGCTCGCGCCGAGGCCATCATGCGCGAGCATGCCAATGCCACCTTGCGCTATGCAGAAATCTTCGGCGCCGGGCAGAACGAGCGCATGAAAGTCATTCAGCGCCCGGACTGATCAGATGTCGAGCACCAGCACGGGCGTCTTGGAACGTGAGCAGCAGGGCGTGAACTGATCGTTGAGCGCCTGCTCGTCTTCGGTCAGAAACAGATCGCGATGATCCGGAATGCCTTTCAACACCCGCGTCAGGCAGGTGCCACACACACCTTGCTCACACGACAGCGGAATATCGATACCGTGGCTTTCGAGCACCTGAGCGACCGTTTTATTGGCCGGAATGGCAATGACCTGGCCGGTACTGGCGATCTCGATTGAAAAACTGCCATCGTTGCTGGTGTCGACCGGCTCTGCGGAGAAGTACTCGCGGTGCAGAGTGTCCTCGGACCAGCCAGCGGCCCGCGCGCTGTCGAGGATGTATTGCATGAAACCGCCCGGCCCGCACACGTACAGGTGGGTATCGGGCTGTGGGCGGGCGAGTACTTTGCCAGCCTCCAGCGCAGTGTCCGGCTGTTCATCGAAGTGCAGCGTGATGCGCTCGGCAAATGCCGAATGCTTCAGGCGCTCGATAAAGGCGCCGCGCTCGGCGGAACGCAAGCAGTAATGCAGCTCGAAATCGGCAGCCTCCAGCGCAAGTTGTTCGGCCATGCAGAGGATGGGTGTGATGCCAATACCGCCGGCGAACAGCAGGGTGCGTCGGCTGTTTTCAGCCAGCGGGAACAGGTTGCGCGGTTCACTGATGCGCAACTGTGCGCCAGTCTGAATCTGGTGATGCAGGCTACGCGAGCCACCACGCGAAGCCGGGTCGTTGAGGACGCCAATCAGGTAGCGGTGACGCTCGTTCGGGGCATTGCACAGCGAGTACTGACGAATCAGCCCGTCAGGCAGGTGTACGTCAATGTGCGCGCCTGCGGTGAACGGCGGCAACAGCGCTCCGTCTGCCCGCACCAGTTCAAAGCTGCAGATGTCCAGCGCTTCATCGTTGCGTGATAACACCTTCACGTCGATCATGTCAGGTCCTCGGGTGACCGCGGCACGGGTCACTTCTGATTGTTTTCTTGGTGTTTCGACGGGCAATGGCCGGTCATTTCGTCGCCATCACGGGAATCTGCTCGCCGCGACCGGCCTGCTCGGCAGCGATCAGGCGCTCCAGGATCTTGCGTGACTGCACGCCACCGGCGTCGATATTGAGCTTGAGCAGGCTGCGATGCGGGTGCGTGAGCAGGTTCTGTTGCTGGCGTTCAAGCATTTCCAGGTCTTCGGTGAAGATCTTGCCCTGGCCTTCACGGATGCTGGCGGTCAGCTCTGCATCAGCGGGATTGAAGTTGCGCGCCATGCCCCAGAAGTACCAGATGGAGGTGTCGGTCTCGGGGGTGATGAAGTCGACGACGATGCTCGACGCCTTGAACTCTTTGGGCGCGTGATAGCCGCCTTTGCCTGCATGGGCTACGCCGACTTCGATCAGCACATGGCTGGGCGGCGTGAAGCGGCAGATCTGCCAGCGATCGACCGGCACGTCATCGGCCAGGTTGTTGCCACGCAGTGCCATCTGCCAGAACGGCGGCGGCATGATGTTTTCCATGTGCCGGGCGGTGACCACTTCCTCGCCTTCGACCGTTGTGACGGGCGCTGCCTCGTCGATTTCCTTCTGGCCGATGCTTGACGCATGCACATAGGTTTCGTGGGTGAGGTCCATCAGGTTGTCGATCATCAGGCGGTAATCGCACTGGATATGAAACAGCCCGCCGCCGTAGGCCCAGTCGTCGCTGACTGCCCATTCCAGATGGTGGATGAGTGCCGGGTCGGCCTTTTCCCGGTCACCGGGCCAGACCCAGATGAAGCCGTAGCGCTCGACCGCCGCGAAGGTCTTGTTGCAAGGGAAGCCGCGAACACGCTGGCCGGGCATTGAAACAGTCTTGCCGTCGCCGCCCATGACCAGTCCGTGATAACCACACACCAGCTGGCCGTTCTCGACATAACCCAGCGAGAGCGGGGCGCCGCGATGCGGGCAGAAGTCTTCGACGGCAATGACCTGCTGGTCCTGGTCGCGATAGAACACCATCTTTTCGTTGCAGATCTGCCGCCCCAGAGGCTTGTCAGCGACTTCATCCGCTGTACAGGCGACGTACCACGCATTTTTCGGGTGCATGATGGTTCTCCACGGTTCGATTATTGATCTTATGGATCCACAGAATGAATCATGTTGTTTCCTCGCGATTATTAATGCCACAGGATCGAGATTAATCCAATGATTAATTTAGTTAACTATTATTTAATGGATCCACAGAGATTGATCAGCCGGGGCTGGATACCAGCAGCGCCGCTCGCAGGCGCGGCGCGAGTGCTTCCAGCAGGGTCTGCACAGAACGCAGGGCGCGGCAGTCGGGGCGGGTCAGCAGCCACAGGTCAGTGCGGCATCCTTCCAGAGGGCCGCTCAGGCGTTCGACCGCACCCAGGCCCTCGACCGTGAAACCGGTCAGCGCCGCCACGCCCAGGCCGGCAGCGACCAACTGCGAGACAGCCGACATGTTGCTGCAGCGGTAGCTCGGTAATACCCCTGGAAACGCCTGTTTGCGCCAGATCACCGAGGTGTGGTCGGGCATCGAGTCGTCCGGGCTGATCCAGGGGATCGAGGCAGGGTTTTGCGTCAGGGCCTCGCGGTATTCCGGGCGACCGCAGACAAAGTAGTCGGCACTGCCCAGGCAGCGCCCGATCAGGTGCTCGGGAGGCGTATTGGTCAGGCGCAGGGCGATGTCGGCATCGCGACGGCTGAGGTTGGCAAAGGCGTTGGAGGTGGCCAGCTCCAGCGTAAGGGCAGGGTACTGCGGCATGAAGTCTGCCAGCGCGGGCAACAGCAGGCTGTGCAGTACCGCATCGGTACAGGTCAGGCGCACCGTGCCGCTGACGACTTGTTCGCCCTGCTGCAAAGCGATGCGCGCAGCGGCAAGCGCCTGTTCGGCACGCTCGGCCTGTTCGGCCATGGCCTGAGCGGTATCGGTCGGTACGTACCCGCGCCGGTTCTTTTCAAACAGCGCGGCACCAAGGGCGGCTTCCAAACGACGGATCGAGCGAAACACGGTCGATACATCAACCTGCAACAGGTCGGCGGCACGGGCGAGGGTGCGGCCGCGAACCAGGGCGAGCACCAATGAAAGGTCGGCGTGGGTGATTTCATATTGCATTGGTGCATTGTTCCTTTGCCTGAATGCCTATGTTTGTTGCGCGGATGACTATCCTAGACTGGTTTCATTCCCGCTGGATAGCGTCCGGTAATCGGCGCTGACCACTCAGATTTCACACAGGATTCAACCTATGTCGCGACCTCCCTTGATTGGTGTCACCGCCTGCCGTCAGCAGTTGGGCAAGTACTCTTCTCACACCGCAGGCGACAAGTACGTCGAGGCCGCAGCCTTCGCGGGCATGCCGGTAATCCTGCCTGCGCTCGAGGTGCCCACCGAGCCTGCGCAACTGCTTGCCTCACTGGATGGCCTGTTGTTTACCGGCTCGCCGTCCAACGTCGAGCCGCGTCACTACAATGGGCCGGCGAGCGTGGAGGGCACCGCCCATGACGTCTTCCGGGATCGCACAACTTTGCCATTGCTCAGGGCTGCCATCGCTCAGGGGGTGCCGGTGTTGTGCATTTGCCGCGGCTTTCAAGAACTGAATGTCGCGCTGGGCGGCAGCCTGCATCAGCGTGTCCAGGAGCTGCCCGGCTATCTGGATCATCGCGAGCCACAAAGCGAGGTGCTGGCGGTGCAGTACGCGCCAAAGCATGCCGTGCAGGTACAGCCTGGCGGTTTGCTCGACTCGCTGGGCCTGGCACCGGGGTTCGAGGTCAACAGCCTGCACAGTCAGGGTATCGATCGCATGGCGTCGGACCTGCGCGCGGAAGCATTGGCCCCCGACGGTCTGGTCGAAGCGGTGTCCATGCCTGGTGCGCCAGGCTTTGTGCTGGGCGTGCAGTGGCACCCGGAATGGGCGTTCATGGACAACCCCGTGTCGCTCAGCCTGTTCAAGGCCTTTCGCGAGGCCTGCCAGAGGTATGCGCGCAGCAGTCGCTAGAGCGATGAGCTGCTGAGTGTTGTGGGCAAACGTGATTTAATATCCGGCTTGATGGCTTCGGGTGATGGACGATCCATTGCACCGGGGCGCTGCCTCATTCACCGGATATCTTTCACATAAGGCCACTATGGATACGGGAGCACGACTCAAACTGGTGCGTGAAAGCTACAAGCTGTCACAGCGTGAGCTCGCCAGACGCAGTGGTGTGACCAATGCCACGATTTCCCTCATCGAACAAAATCGTGTCAGTCCTTCCATCAGCTCGCTGAAAAAGCTGCTTGAAGGGATTCCCATGACGCTGGCGGATTTCTTCACGTTCGATCAGCCTCCGGGTCAGGATCAGTACGTGTTTCGAGCCGGCGATCAACCCGATCTTGGGCGCAACGGTGCCCGCCTGCTGCTGGTCGGCGCGACATTGCCAAGCCGGCAGATGCGGTTTCTGCGTGAGCAATACGCGCCGGGCGCCGACTCGGGCGATGAACCCATCGTCCACAGCGAAGGTGAGGAGTGCGGTCTGGTGACGCGCGGCACCGTGGAGCTGACCATCGATGGGCAGGTCAACATTCTCGGTCCGGGTGACGGCTATTACTTCCCGACCACCTTGCCGCATCGCTTCCGCAACATCGGCCAGGACGAAGCGGAGATCATCAGCGCCAACACCCCGGCCAACTTCTAGGTGCCGATAGCCAACGATGCCTTGCGCCTAACGAAGGCTCCAGGAAATACCGGCATAAATCCCCATCCCGTCGCCGGGTGTCGAGCGTGCGATGTCTTTGCCGTTGTCGTCATAGCCGGGTGTCACGGTGCTGGCGTAACGCTGGTTAGTCAGATTGCGCAGGTCCAGCCAGGTCTGCCAGTCTTCGCCGGGTGACGCGTAGCCCAGTGTGGCGCCCAGTAAGGTGTACTGATCGGCGTAAAACGAGTTGGCGTAATCGACCGCGATCCTCGACGCGTGCTCAGTGTTGAGTGCTACGTAAACGCCGACAGGATGCCTGTAGCGCAGCTCGGCCTGATAGTAATGCCGGGGGATACCCGGCAGCGCGTTGTCGCCGAAGCGGTCGTCGTTACGGTAGTGAAAGTCGCTGAACGTGTAGGCTTGGCGTAAATCGACCTTGCCCGCAGCGCCTCCCTGCCACAGCGGGCTGTCCAGGCTGAGTTCGATACCGGTATGGATGGTCGGGCTGGCGTTGGACTCGGCAATGACTTGCGAGCCTGTCGCGCTGGCTGCCTGGGTTTCGACACTGAGCAGTTCATGTCTGACCTGCGAGTAATACCACCCTGCGGTCCAGTCGCCTGCTGCGCTATTACCCTTGCCGCCGAGCTCCAGCGTAGTCGCGGTCTGATTTTCAAGTTTGACGCCAATACTCTGCAGGCCGGTCGCCGCACCGCTGCCTGCTGGGAAAAAACGGTTGGAACCCCAGATCATTGACCAGGCGTGCGGCGGCTCGACCGAGCGACTCAGATTGCCGTAAAGCTGCAATTGCGGCGTGAAGTCGTAGCGCAGGCCCAGCCGGGTGGCATAGTCCCAGGCGTGAGTGCTGACGGCCTGTTGGGTTGCGGGGTAGGTGACCTCTGTTTCGCGACGGGTATAGAGGGCGGCAACGCCCGTTGTCAGCCACAGGTCCGGTACCAGCTCCAGATCATTGCTCAGGTGCAGCACGCTGTCCGAGCCCAGGTAGCTGTAATCCCGGGTTCTGGTCCCTGGCACATAGCCTGCGGTGTTGCCGGCTGGCACGCGGACGAATTCCGATGCGCCGTTGTCAGGCAGCCCCTTGGTGGTTCGCAGTCCCAGCGTGGTCGTGCTCTGATGGCCAGACACGGTGTCCTGGCGTATGTAATTGAGCGTGCCGCTGATATCGGTGTAAGCGACTTTCAGGCGATTGGTGCCCTCGCGCAGGTCCATGGGGTAATCGTGATAGACCAGACCCGTTTCGAGGCGTGAGCTTTCATCCAGATAAACAGTGGTCTTGTTGCCGAGCCAGGTGCTGCCGGGTTGCAGGCGTTTTGAGTCGCGCGTACGGTTGAGCGCATTGGCCGCCTGTGGATCATGGCGGATCTGCTCGCGGGTCAGTCTGCCCGGCGAGTCGTTGTCGGTTTCCCGGTAACGAAAGAAGAAGCGGGTTTCCAGATTCGGGCTGAACCGGTAACCGACGTTGGCTGCGATACCCTGGCTACCGCCGGCACTCTGGTCCTGGAAGCCGTTGTAGCTTGAGTCGGTCACGCTGACGTAATAGTCCAGATCGCCCAACACCTGTCCCGAGCTGATCTGCCGTTTCGAGTAACCGTGGCTTCCTGCTTCGTAGCGCAACTGCAGCCTGGGCGCGTCATAACCGGTGTGGGTGACATAGTTAACCGCGCCACCCAGCGCCAGCGAGCCCAGTTCAAAGCCATTGGCACCGCGTCGTACTTCTACGTGGCTCAGCCATAACGGCTCCTTGAGTTCGTAGGGCGTACCCCCGGGGCCGGTCAGCGGCAAGCCGTCGAGCATTTCGAACAGCCCGGAGGCATGCGCGCCAGGCGCCCGGTTCAGGCCCGAACCACGAATCGAGATTTTTGCCCCCTCACTGTTGGCGGCCTTGGCGTAGATGCCGGGCTGGTATTTGAACACGTCTTCATTGTTGGCGACCCGTCCTTGCTCGACGGTGTTCATATCGACAATGTTGGTACCGCCCGGAACTTCCCGTAACGCGTCGCGCGGGATTTGCGCCGGGCTGTCGATACGTGAGCCGTCCACTTCGATGTTGGACAGGCTGACAACATCAGCCTCGGCGACACAGGTAAAAGCAAGAGCCGTACTGAAACCGAACAATTGCAGGGTCAGGTTCAAGGGGGAAAGCAGAAACGGTGGGTGGTACTGCAAGTGCATACGCCTTGTGGTTCACGGCCAGCGTCAACTGCCAGCCCTGCGTGCTCTGGAAAAGGGACAGGTGTTCGATGCGTGATGTGTGACTGGCGTCACTAAACCGGTGAGTGAACAGTCGATGCCGGGCGATATTTTCAGGCTGTTCAATGCACTAACTGAATATAATTTGCTTTTTGTCTGCTCAGCGAGAACCCTTTCAGGCTTCGCCAGTCCTAGCCATTAGAGAGAGCATTCGCACTAGCCCAATAAACAGTCGTGGAGTTTCTGGAGTGTCGGAAAATAAAGCCCGAGTCGACAATGCGGCGACGGGAGATATCAAGCATCAGGGAAAGGATATCTTTTTCGCGGCGGTAGAAACGACACGGATGCCGATGATCGTGACGGACCCCAATCGCCCGGACAACCCCATCATTTTTGCCAACCGTGCATTTCTGGAAATGACCGGTTATGCGTCAGAAGAAATCATCGGTAGCAACTGCCGGTTTCTTCAAGGGCCGGACACTGATCGGGCGGTGGTGAAATCCATTCGCGATGCAATCGACGAACGCGTCGATATCTCCACTGAGATTCTCAACTACCGTAAGGACGGTTCAACGTTCTGGAATGCCCTGTTTATTTCTCCGGTCTATAACGACGCGGGTGACCTGATCTATTTCTTTGCGTCGCAGCTGGACATCAGCCGCCGTCGAGATGCCGAAGAGGCATTGCGTCAGGCACAGAAGATGGAGGCCCTGGGGCAGCTTACCGGTGGCATCGCGCACGACTTCAATAACCTGCTGCAAGTGATGGGCGGCTATATCGACTTGATCGGCAGTGCGGCAGAGAAACCCTCCATTGACGTGCAGCGTGTCCAGCGCAGTGTTCATCACGCCAAGTCTGCTGTTGAACGCGCCAGCACATTGACCAAGCAATTGCTGGCGTTTGCCCGCAAACAGAAGCTGCAGGGGCGAGTCCTCAATCTCAATGGCCTGGTCTCCACGACAGAGCCGTTGATCGAGCGTACTTTTGGACCGGAAGTGGTGATCGAAACCGATCTGGATCCGGCACTGAAAAACTGCCGCATTGATCCGACCCAGGCAGAAGTTGCCTTGCTGAACATTTTCATCAACGCCCGGGACGCGCTGATTGGCAGGCCCAACCCCAAGATATTCATCGAAACCCGCAATCTGGTCGTCGATGAGCTGGCCAATATGTCCTATGACGGTCTGTTGCCGGGGCGTTATGTTTCTATTGCGGTGACGGACAATGGCATCGGCATGCCCGCGAGTATCCGTGATCGGGTAATGGACCCGTTTTTTACCACCAAGGAAGAAGGCAAGGGGTCCGGGCTCGGTCTTTCGATGGTCTACGGCTTTGCCAAACAGTCGGGCGGCGCGGCGCGTATTTATACCGAAGAAGGTGTCGGTACTACGCTGCGCTTGTATTTCCCGGTAGACGAGGCGGTACTGAGTAAAAACGATCCGCCGAAAGCTTCGGAAAGGCGCATTGGCAGCTCCGAGCGGATTCTGATCGTGGAAGACCGTCCTGACGTGGCCGAACTGGCGAAGATGGTGCTGGATGATTACGGCTATGTGTCGGAAATCGTCCTCAACGCCCGTGAGGCACTGAAGCGCTTCGAGGCCGGCAGCACGTATGACCTGTTGTTCACCGACCTGATCATGCCGGGCGGCATGAACGGGGTAATGCTCGCGCGGGAAGTCAGGCGCAGGTACCCCAAGGTCAAGGTGCTGCTGACCACCGGCTACGCTGAGAGCTCGATCGAGCGAACCGACATTGGCGGCTCAGAGTTTGAGGTGGTGTCCAAGCCCTGTATGCCGCAGGACCTCGCCAGGAAGGTCAGGCAGGTTCTTGACGGGCCTAACGGTATCGCCTGACGGCACTGGCAATGCACCTGCGAAGGCCTGACTGTTCTCAGTCGGGCCTTCATGCTTTTTGGCGCACAGTGCACGGCGCTGTCTTTATTACGATACCTGCGCGCATTCCTGCAGAGTTGCGTATATCCAGTGAGTATCGACAGTTAAAAGTTGGCAACAGGTTAATTCTCGTCTGTTATTGGCAGACGTCAGACAACTTCAATAATTAGAGCAAACAGCCTAATGAAACGGTAAGTGTGTAAAGCGCTTGGAGCATCGGGCGAAGGTTACGTTCCGTTGCTGTGCGTCATTAACAATACTGTTCTATTGTGCTTTGTACAGCCTGAAAAAAAGTCTATAAAATTTTTAAACTTCCTGAACGTCGCCTGGGTCATTGATGGGTACGTCACACATTTGTGCGTTCACTGCCAATGACTCAAAGGACTATGACTATGATTCGCGACGACCGTATCGCCCCAGGTGCCCCTGTGTACCACGAAACTCATGCAGCGGCTCCGCTGCTTAAACGAATCTCCTGGAGTGCGATTCTGGCCGGTGTTGTTCTGGCCATGGTTGTGTCGCTGTTGCTGAACCTGCTGGGTACGGCAATCGGAAGTGCCAGTATCGATCCCATGCAGGAAGCCAATCCACTGTCCGGTATGGGTACGGGCGCAGGTATCTGGGTCGTTGTAAGCTCGGTGATCTCGCTGTTCGTCGGCGGCTGGGCCGCGGGACGTCTCGCGCAGCGCGAAGGCGCGTTTCATGGCCTGCTGGTGTGGGCGACTGTATCGCTTATCACTGTTTATCTGGTCTCCAGCGCAGTGACCGGCGTCGTACGCGGTGGCCTCAATCTGGCAGGCAGCGGCATGTCGGCCCTGGGCAGCGGTATCGCACAGGTGGCTCCGGCCGTTGGCAGCAAGATTCAGGATCAATTGCGCGCTCAGGGCATTGATTTCAATCTGGACGATATCCAGGGCGAAATCGAAACGGCCATGCGTCAGACCGGCAAGCCCGAGCTGAACCCGGACAACGTCAAGCAGGAAGCTCAAGCGACTCAGCAGGATGCGCAGAATACTGCCAAGCAGAGCGCACAGAATCCTCAGCAAGCTGACGAGCAATTGAGCGGTCTGATGGATCGCATCAAAGCCAAAGGCGACCAGGCTTGGGATGCGGCTGATCGTCAGGCGCTGGTCAATCTGATCAAGGCGCGTGGCAACAAGACTGATGCCGAAGCCAATCAAATCGTCGATCAGGCTCAGGCCAGCTATCGTCAGGCGTATGCCAAGTATCAGGAACTGAAAGCTCAGGCAGAACAGAAAGCCCGTGAAGCAGCTGAAGTGACTGCCAAGCGCGTTTCGCAAGGTGCCTGGATTCTGTTGATTACTCTGGTGATCTCGGGTCTGGTAGCAGCAGGCGCCGGTGTACTGGGTCGTCGTACTCAGCCGCCAGCCAAGGTAGTTGCTGCGGTCTGATTCACTTAAAAAGCGTGAACTGATGTATCGAATGGGGGGCGATTATCGCTCCCCATTTTTTTGTTTTTATATAGCTGCGATGAAGTCTGAACAGAGCCTGAACTGTTCACGATCAATGCAGGGATTTCACCCTGAAGGTTTCATGGGTTAACAAATTCTCAACAATAAGTCTCTTATACTTTATCGCTCGGTTTGTATGTTCTCCCTTCCACGGTTTTGCGGTAATTCCCTTGATGACTTCTCGCGTACTGTCTCCATTGCTTTTGTTAGTGGGCGCGTTGCTGTTTTTTCTCGCGCTGGGCAATCACCAATTACAAAACTCGACAGAACCCCGCGTGGCGGGTATTGCCATGGAAATGCACCTGAGTGGCAACTGGGTGACGCCGAAGCTTAATGATCAACCGTTCCTGGAAAAGCCGCCGATGAGTGTGTGGCTGGACGCTGCGTCCATCGGGGTGTTCGGTGCGACTCCCTGGGCGGTCAGGCTCGCATCTGCCTGTGCGGGTCTGTTTAGCGTGTTGCTGCTTTACAGCATGCTGCGTCGTTTCGGGCGCCCTGTTTTTGTGGCCTGGGTGGCTGCGTTCATGCTCGCGACCCAGGCCAGCTTCTGGAGCAATTCGCGGCAGGTGGGCGAGGACGCGCTGCTGACGCTGTGCGTGAGCATGGCGTTGCTGGGCTTTTTCTACGCCAGTCAGCGTCTGCGCAACGACGAATCCTGCGCAGGAGCCTGGTTGCTGTTCGTAATGGGCATTGCGCTGGCAACCCTGAGCAAGGGCGTGCTGGGCCTCGCGATGCCGGGTGTGGTCATCTTCGTCTGGCTTGTTTGCGAGTCGTTGCAGAGCAAACGCATTGTGCTCGCCCACTGGCTACGCCCGGCGATGTTCACCGTCCTGGCCCTGGTGCCGCTGTTGGTATGGCTGTGCTTTCTATACGGGCAGGGCGGTACGCAGTCGCTGAAGGATGTGCTCTGGACCAACAGTGTCGGACGCTTTAGTGGTTCGTTCGAAGAGGCGGGGCATTACGAGCCGTTCCATTACTACCTGACGAAGCTGCCCGAGGCCTTTTTGCCATGGAACGTGCTCGTCTACCTGGGGCTGTGGCATTTCCGCAAACAGTTGCTGGCCAATCGTTACCTGCTGTTTTTCAGTCTGTGGTTGATCGCGCAGTTCTTGCTGTTGTCGCTGGCCTCGAGTAAACGCATGGTTTATCTGATGTCACTGGCCCCGGCGGCGGCCGTAATCGCGGCGGAATACGCCTTTGTGTTGGGCGAGCGGCTCAAGGCACGCTCGCAAGGTTCTGCGTCAGCTGCGTTCGTGGTACGCAACAGACGGGCGATGACGGTGGCCGGAGCCGTATTGATTGTGACGGGGTATCTCGGCGCAGCCCTCTGGCTGGCACCGCGAGCAGACCGGCAGTTGTCGTTCCTGCCGCTGACCGACAAGGTTCATGCCCTACAGGTCAAGGGACGCCATGTGGACTTATTCCAGCCCAGCGAACGGCTGGCGGGGGCCAGCGTGTTCTATAGTCAGAGCCTGCTGAAAACACTCGCTAGCAACGCTGAATTGACTGGTTTTCTTACCAGCGCTGACGGCAATGTCGCTGTGATGGAAAGCATGCAGCCACCCGAACCACCTCTGCGGATTGTTGACAGCGTAAAGGTCGGGGATCGTATCTACTATTTCGTCAGTCAGGCACCGCTGGGAGTGGCTGTCAGTTACTGACAGCCACTCTGCACGGCGAGCGTCGCAGGTTTGTTATACGGCCTGACTGCTCGCCACTTGATCATGCGGTATCCACTGCTTCTGCGGGATCGGCAGATCGCACGATTCGCCACGCCCGATGGGGAAGTAGTGAAAGCCGCGTTTTGCCAGTCGTTCGGTGTCATAAAGATTGCGTCCGTCGAAGATGACCGGGGCGTTCAGGCGCTGCTGGATCAACTCGAAATCCGGAGCTTTGAACTGCTGCCATTCGGTGCAGACGATCAATGCATCAGCCTCGTTGAGCGCTGATTCTGGCGTCCCCATGAGAATCAGATCCTTGCGATGACCATAGAGGCGCTGGGTTTCCTGCATGGCTTCGGGGTCGAACGCGCGCACGCTGGCCCCCGCGTCCCACAGCGCTTCCATGAGCACGCGGCTGGGGGCATCGCGCATGTCGTCGGTGTTGGGCTTGAATGCCAGGCCCCACAGGGCAAAGGTCTTGCCGCGCAGGTCGCCCTGATAGAACGCGTTGACCCGCTCGAACAGTTTGTTCTTCTGTCGTTCGTTGATGGCCTCGACCACCGACAGCAGGTCGTTGGAGCAATGCGCCTCTCTGGCGCTGTGTATCAACGCACGGATGTCCTTGCCGAAGCATGAGCCGCCATAGCCGCAACCGGGGTAGATGAAGTCGTAACCAATACGTGAGTCGGCACCGATGCCCAGCCGCACGGACTCGACGTCTGCGCCCAGATGTTCTGCCAGCTCGGCGATCTGGTTGATAAAGCTGATTTTGGTCGCCAGCATGCAGTTGGCGGCGTACTTGGTCAGTTCGGCGCTGCGCAGGTCCATGAACATGATCCGCTCATGATTGCGGTTGAACGGCGCATACAGCTCGCGCATGACGTTGCGCACCGCTTCATTTTCGCAGCCGATGACGATACGGTCCGGGCGCCGGCAATCGTTGACCGCCGAGCCCTCCTTGAGAAATTCCGGGTTGGAGACGATATCGAACTGCAACAGCCGGCCCGCCTGACGCAGCGCCTTGTCGATGTGGCTGCGCAAGGCGTCGCCACTGCCGACCGGTACGGTGGATTTCTCGACGATGATCAGTGGTTCGCGTCGATGCCGGGCGATAGCTTCGCCCACCGCGAAAAAGCCGCTCAGGTCAGCTGAACCATCGTCTCGAGAGGGCGTGCCGACCGCGATGAACAGGACCTCGGCATGCTCCACCGCCAGTTGCCCGTCGGTAGTGAAGTTCAGACGCTGCTGATCCAGATTTTCACGCACCAGGTTGGCCAGGCCAGGCTCGTAGATATGCACCTGGCCCAGGCGCAACTGATCGATCTTGGCCTGATCAATGTCCATGCAGACCACATCGTGGCCGACTTCGGCGAGCACTGTCGCTTGTACCAGGCCGACATATCCGCTACCGAAAACGCTGATTTTCATGGGAAAGATCCTGAGGTGATGGGTCGCACATGCGCCGGAGGTTGATGGTCAAGACACCTGCCACGATCAGGGTGACACCCACAGTTTTCGATACCGTGAACGTCTCGTGGAAAAACGGCAGCGCTGCGGCGAGCATATAAACCAGCGCGTAGCTGATACTGAGCAGCGAATAGGCACGGCTCAGGGGCAAGCCCCGCAGGGCCAGTAGCCAGAAAAACATGGAGAGCGCATAAGCGGTGATCGAGGCGCAAACGACCATCAGTGCACGGAGATCGAGCTGCGTCGGATTGTGCAGTTCGAGCCATTGAGCGGGCGAGGGCAGGCGGCTCATGCTCCAACGCATGCCCAGTTGCGCTGCGCTGACCAGCGCCACACTGGCCATGGCGCACAGGGTTGCCCGGCAGCGCGTCACGCCTGACGCCCCAGCTGAAATACCCCGACAAGAATCAGCGCAATACCCAGCCAGTGCTGTGCGTCAACCGGCTCATCGAACAGATAGCGACCTGCCAGCGTGATCAGCACGAAATTAAGACCCAGCATCGGATAGGCGATGCCAACGTCCAGGCGTTGCAACACCAGCAGCCATATAAGCAGGCCCGCTCCAAGGCAGGCCACCGCCAGCCACAGCCATATCGAACGCAGCGCTGTAAACGCGCCGGGAAATGCGCCACGCCAGTCTTGTACTGCGTACTTCTGCGCGATCTGGCCCAGACAGGTCAGCAGGCATGCACACGCCAGCATCAGCCAGGTCACGATGCCGATTTCTCGTAAATGAGGATGGCCAGGTTGCCTTCGTCATAGCGCTGACCATCCTTGGGAAGACTTTCGAGCTCTTTCAGCTCCTCATCGCTCTTGCCGCGCATGATGACGCCGACCCGGCCTTGGCTGCGGGCGTTCTTCATCCAGGCATCGATGTCCTGCAGGCGGACTTCGCGACCCTGCACATCGGGATAGCCCAGCCCGTATTCCAGCTCGCCCCAGGTGTTGAACAGCGCAACATCAGGCCGTTTCAGGCGCCACGCCAGTGCCGAGGCCGCGCCCAGATCGTTGCTCAGCAGATGCGTGCAGTCCGCCAGTTCGACCTGGTGCCTGACCACGAACGGGTCGGGAGTCTTGTTATTGATCACATCGTTTGGCAGTGCAGCGGGTAGCAATGCGATCAGCAGCCAACTGCCCAGCGCCGGCATGGTCCAGAACGTCAGTGGACGCAAGCCTTGCAGCGCGTTGGCAAATGTCCATCCGAGAAGCACGATGACCGCCAGTGACAGATGCATCGGTTCGTTTTCGTAGACGGGCTGCTTGAGTTGCAGGTAGATCAACGCCACAAGCCCGACAAAGCTGACGGTCGCGTTGACTAATCCATTCGCGCGCAACGCAGTGCTGTGACCTTTATCAAGGCGATCGACCAGAGCATTGGCCATCAGCAGTGCCAACGGCAGCAGGCACGGCAGTATGTAGGTCGGCAGTTTGCCTTTGCTCAGGCTCAAAAACGCCAGCGGCAGCAGCAGCCACAGCAGCAAAAAGGCAATGTCAGGGCGGCTTTTTTGTTGCCATGCCTGCTTCAGTGTTACCGGCAACAGCAGTGCCCACGGCACACAAGCCGCCACGAGCAGCGGCATATAGAACCACCAGGGCTGGGCATGCTGCGCATTGTCCCCGGCAAAGCGGTGAATATGCTCGTGCCAGAAGAAGTAACGCCAGTAGTCGGGCGCTTGCTGGTGGATCGTCAGCGCCCACGGCAGGCAGACGGCGACGGCAATCAGTACCGCGAGCGGGCCGAATCTGAGCAGCTCGGCCAGGCGCCGCTGCCACAGCATATAAGGCAGGGTGATGATGACGGGCAGTGCCCAGGCGAGAAAGCCCTTGGTCATGAACCCCATCCCGCAGGCCACGCCGACTACCGCCCATGCCGCCAGACGCGCTCGACCGACGCTGTGCACGGCGTACCAGAATGCCAGCAGTGCCACGTTGGTCCAGAAGGTGAATTGCGGATCGAGATTGGCGTAACCGGCCTGGCCCGCGACAAAGCCGAAGCTCATGAACAGCAAGGCGCTGGCGAACTGCTTGCGCGGGTCGTTCCAGATCTTGCCGGCCAGCAAATAGGCCAACAGCACGCTCAAGCCGCTGGCCAGTGCCGACACAATGCGCATGCCGAACAGGTTTTCGCCAAAAACCTGCTGCCCCAGTGCAATCAGCCAGTAACCGGCAACCGGTTTTTCGAAGTAACGCAATCCCATGAAGTGCGGGACGACCCAGTTGCCACTGTGGAGCATTTCCTGGCTGATCTGCGCATAGCGGGTTTCATCGGGAATCCACAGGCCGTGAAAGCCCAGGGGCAGCAGATAAGCCAGCACGAACGCCAATAACAGTAACGCAAGATGACGGTGCCTGACGTGCATCACTGCTGCACCCCCAGCCAGCCATCGCGGCCGGGCAGGTGACCGCGAACGATATGCCCGGAAGGCAGCCGTTCAATGGCACCTGGCAGCAGATCGCCCAACGGTGCGAAGTGGATGCCCTGGGTATTGGCGCGCTTTAACAGCTGCCTGAAACCGTCGGCCATGATGATTCCTTCCACTTCGGCGTGGAGGGTGTAGACATTGAGTCTGCGTGCGGCAAAACGGCCGAGAATGTAGTCGTTGAACGCATCCGGCTGGAGGTGCGGGCCGACTACTTCATCGAAGGTCGGCAAGTCCACCGGAACCTGAGCGGTACCGACACTTCCATCCGCCAGCAACGGGCGAAACAGACTGACGCCCCGGCAATCACTGTTGTAACGAAAGCCAAACGCTTCTTTGGCCTGCACGACGCGCTGGTCGGCGCGCCAGCCTGCTGCCGCAGAGCACACCACCGGCTGGCCGAGGATGTCGCTCAGGCAATCGACCCCACGGTGTATCTGGGCGGTCAACTGTCGGTCGCTCCAGTGTCCGGCATTCGCTTGCCAGCCATGGTGATCCCACGCATGCAGGCCTATTTCGTGGCCTGCATCCAGCGCGCGGCGCATCAGTGGGCCAAGGTCCCGGCCAATCGGTTTGCCCGGCCATGCGGTACCGGCCAGCAGAATATCCCAGCCATACAGGCTCGCCGCCCTGGAGCGCAGCATCTTCCAGAAGAACGTGGGCCTTACCAGGCGCCACAGGTGGCGCCCCATGTTGTCGGGGCCGACACTGAAAAAGAAGGTCGCCTTGACCTGCGCTTCGTCGAGTATGTCCAGCAGCCTTGGCACGCCCTCACGGGTACCTCGGTAAGTGTCGACATCGATTCTCAGGCCTGCCTGCATCAGCACTGGTCCGCTTTTTCAGCCATGGCTTCGCGCAGGAAGAAATCCAGGGTTTTGCCGATGGTTTCGCTCAGCTCGATACCCGGTGTCCAGCCAATCAGCTTTTTAGCGTTGTCGATGCTCGGCGTGCGGTGGCTGACGTCCTGATAGCCCTTGCCATAGAAGGACTGGCTTTCGACTTCGCGGAAGCCCGCGAAAGGCGGAAAATGGCCGCGCAACGGATGGGCTTCGAACTGGCGAAGCAACTCTTCACCCAACTGACGGATGCTGGCTTCGTTATCGGGGTTGCCGATGTTGATGATTTGTCCGTTACAGCGCTCATCGCGGTTTTCGATGATCCGCGCCAGCGCCTCGATGCCGTCGACGACATCCGTGAAGCAGCGCTTCTGGGCGCCGCCGTCCACCAGGCGAATGGGCGTGCCTTCGACCAGGTGCAGGATCAACTGAGTGATGGCCCGCGAGCTGCCTATGCGCGCCGAATCCAGGCGGTCCAGACGCGGTCCCATCCAGTTGAACGGACGAAACAGGGTGAATTGCAGGCCTTTCTGGCCATAGGCCCAGATCACCCGGTCCAGTAGCTGCTTGGACACCGAGTAGATCCAGCGCTGCTTGTTGATCGGGCCAACGATCAGGTTGGAGGTGTCTTCGTTGAAGTTTGCGTCCTGGCACATGCCATAGACTTCGGAGGTGGACGGAAAAATCACGCGCTTGTTGTACTTCACGCAGTAGCGGACGATCTTCAGGTTCTCTTCGAAATCCAGCTCGAAAACCCGCAGTGGATTGCGCGTGTATTCAATCGGCGTGGCGATGGCCACCAGTGGCAGCACAACGTCGCATTTCTTGATGTGGTATTCGATCCACTCGGTGTGGATGCTGATGTCACCTTCGATGAAATGAAAGTTCGGCTTGGCGCGCAGGCGCTCGATGGCGTCCGAGCCGATATCCATGCCGTAGATTTCGTAACGGTCATCCTGCAGCAGACGCTCGGACAGGTGGTTGCCGATGAAACCGTTGACGCCGAGGATCAGCACACGGGTACGACGGATCGACCGGCTCTGTGCCTTATCGAGCAGTTGCGAGCCTGCTACAAGCCCGAATTCGCGCGCCAGTTGTGCACCACTGAGGTACAAGCCGCTGTCGCCGCGCTGCCCTGCGGTGATGACCAGCGAACCCTCGCCACAGGCAATACGCAACGGGTCGTGGCTGATGACCGTGCCGGGTGCTTCGCCGTTATTGCCTGCCTCGGCATTGGCGGCCCAGACAATCAACTTGTTCTCGCCTACCGGGCAGAATGCGCCAGGGTAGGGCTGTGTTACTGCGCGGATCAGGTTGTAGAGCTGGGTGGCTGGCAGCGACCAGTCGATCAAGCCGTCAGCCGGGGTACGCCGACCGAAATACGTTGCACGGGATTCATCCTGAGGCGTAGCTGGCAGTTGCCCTTCTGCCGCCAGCAGGGGCAGTGTTTCGCAAAGCAGGTCAGCGGCGGCATCACGCAATTTGCCATGCAGCGTCAAGGCGGTATCGGTGGCACTGATCGAAACCCGCTGCTGGGCGACTATCGGCCCGGCATCCGCGCGTTTGACCATCTGATGCAGGGTCACGCCGGTTTCACTTTCGCCGTTGACCAGCACCCAGTTGGCCGGCGCGCGGCCGCGATAACGCGGGAGCAGCGAGCCGTGCAGGTTCAGCGCGGCCTTTTTCGCGCAGGCCAGCAACGAATCGCCGAGGAGCTGGCGATAGTAAAAGGAGAAAATGAAGTCCGGGGCCAGTTTGCCGATGCGCTCCACCCACAGCGGGTGATTCGGGTCCTCGGGGGCATGCACCGTAATGCCGTGCCGGGCGCACATCTGGGCCACAGAACCAAAAAAGGTTTTTTCCCTGGGGTCGTCGGCATGGGTGAACACTGCGGCAATCTCATAGCCTGCATCCAGCAACGCTTGCAGACCGACACAGCCAATATCGTGATACGCGAAAACGACAGCTTTAATGCTCATGGCGCGACCTTGTTCATATAGGGAGTTACAGGGGAATCAACGCTGTCGGTGGCCACTCGGGACGAGCTGCGCACGACTTTCTCGATGAAGAAGCGCGGACGCGCACGCACGTCGCTGTACATCCGGCCCAGGTACTCACCCAGCAGTCCCATACCGATGAACTGCCCTCCGGTGAACACGAACAACACGGCAAACAGGACGAACATGCCGTCCCCGGCCCATGACGCGCCGAAGATCAGGCGCAGAACGATCAGCAGCGCCGCGAACAAGACACCGAGCAACGCCATGCTGAAACCGATGATGCTGAGCAGGCGCAGGGGCGTGGTGGTCATGCAGGTGATCAGGTCGAACATGAGGTTGATCAGGCGCATCGGGCTGTATTTGGAGTCGCCGTGCTCGCGTTCGGCGTGGTCGACCAGCACCTCGGTGGTGTGTCGCGCGAAGCTGTTCGCCAGAATAGGAATGAACGTGCTGCGCTCCCGGCAGGCGAGCATGGCATCGACAATCGTGCGTCGGTATGCGCGCAGCATGCAGCCGTAATCGTTCATGGCCACGCCGGTGGAACGCTGCACGGCCAGGTTGATGAGTTTCGATGGCCAGCGTCGCCAGGCGGAGTCCTGACGATTGCCGCGCACCGTGCCGACTACGTCGTACCCTTGTTCAGCGAGCTTCACCAGGCGAGGGATTTCCTCGGGAGGATTCTGCAGATCGGCATCGAGGGTGATGACCACGTCGCCCTGGCACTGCTCGAATCCGGCCATAATGGCGGCGTGCTGACCGTAGTTTCGATTCAGGATCACCGCGACGAACGGGCTGTCGGCGCGTCCGGCAGCCCGCTGGAGGATGTCTGTCGAGTCGTCGCGGCTGCCATCGTCGACCAGCACGATTTCGAATCGGTGGTTGAGCTGTTCGCAGGCCGCTTCAGTACGGCGCAACAACTCTGGCAGGCTTTGTTGTTCGTTGTAGACCGGGATGACGATCGACACGAACTTGATGGGATACGGTTTCAATGGCTGGATTCCACGGTCGATTCAATGGCACCGACCACCCGCTCGACATCATCGAGGGTCATGTCGGGGAACAGGGGGATGGAGCACAGCCTTGATGAATTCCATTCAGTGTCCGGCAGACGGACGTTCGGGAAACGCTTGCGGTAATAGCTGTGCAGGTGAGTCGCGATGAAGTGGATGCCGGTGCCGATGTTTTGCGCTTGCAAGGCCTTCATGAAGGCGTCGCGATTCAGCCCGCAGCGCTCGGGGTCGATGCGCAGAATGAACAGGTGCCAGGCATGTTGCTGGGCATGCCGGGGCAGGGCGAGAGGCAGAACGGGGCTGTTGGCCAGTCGATCGAGGTAATGGCTGGCGAGTGTCTGGCGCTGTGCATTGATGGCGTCAAGACGCTGCAACTGCACCCGCGCAATGCTCGCATTCATGTCGGCCAGGTTGTATTTGAAGCCAGGCTCCATGACCTCGGCCTGAGGCTTGCGACCCAGGGTCAGGCGGTCGTAGGCATCGACACCCAGACCATGGAATTTAAGCTGACGCACCCGATCAGCCAGCCGTGCATTGTCGGTGACCAGCATCGCGCCTTCGGCACAGGTCATGTTCTTGATTGCGTGAAAAGAGAAGATCGCAGTGCCTTGCTGGCCGACCGGACGTCCCTGGTAACCGGTGCCAACGGCATGTGCAGCATCCTCGATCACGGTGATGCCGTGCCGTTCGGCGAGCGCATACAGCGGATCGAGATCGAATGCGGCGCCTGCGTAATGCACCGGCACGATCGCTTTGGTCCGGGGGGTGATGGCTTGCTCTATCAGCGCGGCGCTGGTCATCAGGGTGTCACGGTCAACATCGACAAACACCGGAGTGGCCCCCAGCAGGCAGATCATGTTGGCTGTCGACACCCAGGTTTGCGATGGTGTAATCACTTCATCGCCAGGCCCTACACCCAGCGCCAGCAGCGCAATGTGCATCGCTCCGGTGGCCGAAGACAGTGCAACTGCATGTTGCGCGCCGACCCGTTCGGCGAACTCTTCCTCCAGCTTCTGACATTCCGGGCCGGTGGTGATCCATCCGGAACGCAGCACGCGCGTTACCGCAGCAATTTCTTCATCGCCAATGGACGGCCGTGAAAAGGCAAGAAAAGTTTGACTCATTTACAGAGACTCTCCGATTGACGCAGCAGGGCCGAACATAAAAAAGTCACACGACGAGTGCGCAAATACAGGGTGCGTGAGTGCCGTGAACTTAGGCGTTCAATTGTAAAAATAATGTCCAGATGCCGTTGCTTTTTTGTATCGCCTGGCAGGCTTTCGAAGCATAGAGTAGGGGGAAACTCAAACGGCCGACAATGTCGTTATGCGTCCATGTAGAATTATTAATCTGGCGTTCAGGTTTCATCGAGCTCGTCATGAACAGACAGCTTTAGTTCAGCTTGTTCATGATAATCATGGAAAGTTAAAGCGGATGAAGTGTGTTGCAGTTGCAGGATTTTTTAATGAAGGTTTCATGACCGCGAAATGGGTTTCGCGTTTTTTAACAGGGTCGAACCTGAATCGAACAGGTTGCTATTGGCCCGGTTTCATTGGGGGGGAGGCAGCTTTTTTCTCGGTTTTTTGAAAAGCAGACTGCGCGTCCGGATAAACCCGGGTCAAGAGGAATTCGCTCGGGTGTAGAAAACAGTGTCGCCATCAAGTGATATATATAACCAAGCGATAGAGTCGGGCAGTGTGGTATGGAAAAGTACGTGTATAAGGGCCAGGTTGGTACGGGTCATCATCGAGGTGTGATTGGGGGCGTTATAAGTTCGAGACGGTTCAGTGCACGCGTGCTGGTTGTTGCAAGGTGTTCAAGGTTTACTTCATGTTCTCTTATGTCCATTGGCACGATCCTGTAGGTGGCGGGTACAGGCGAAGTATTTAACGACGGATTTAAAAACGACTGTCTGCTCGACTGCAATTGCCAGGTTCATTCGATGCAGCGAAGCAAGAAACCACGCGGTGCGCCCTGGCGTCCACCAGCACATGGCGGGCTCGTATAACCCGCTTCACCGCGATTATCGCTCCTGCGAAGGCTGCCGATCTGTACACCCCATTCTGTCTAGTTCCGGCTGGAGATGTTAAATTAGCCGCCATGAACTTCTTCCGAACCCATTGCTCGCCCATTGCCTGGATACTGTACGCAGTTGTCCTGTTCAATGGTCTTGCGTGCAGCATCGGTCACGGCCAGATGATGGCCGCCTTTGCAGGCACTGCAGTGGCGTCGGTCTCCCATGCAGACCATGGGATGTCGGATATGCACGGTGGGCATCACACGATGCACATGTCCATGGACGGCTCGTCCAAAAAGACGGACATGTCAGGCGGCATGAAGGCGCAGTCGGGAGACTGTTCGTTTGCCGGCACGCTGACGCTGGCGATGATTTTCTTCGTGGCGCTGGGCTGGCTGACCCGTATCCGCCGTTCTCGTTTCGTGTTGCCCGACCTCTGGCTCGGCAACCTGCCAAGGTACTCCCTCCCGCGACTCAATCCACAGGCCCCGTAGCGCCCATCGTGGACGTGTGATTATCGCTCGCACGAACAACCGATATTGTCTTTACAGCCTGCCGGAAGGTCATTCCGGCGGGGCGCGTTTATACGTTGGTGAGTCCTTATGTCTGCATCCTGTTCAAGCCCGGAGCTACGGCCTTCCGGGGCGTTTGTCGCCTTTCTGAAAAGGCTCCATTTTTACATCGGCGTATTCGTCGGTCCGTTCATGCTGGTCGCGGCCTTGAGTGGCATCGTCTATGCGCTGACCCCGCAGATCGAAGATTCGCTCTATGCGCGTGCGCTGCACACAGACAGCCGTGGTCCTGCCATGAGCTTGCAGGCGCAGATCCAGCGCGCGCAGGCATCGGCAGGTCCAGGCCTGAGCGTTGCCGCAGTGCGCCCGGCACCCCGGGAAGGGGATACCACTCGGGTCATGTTCAGCGATCCGGGCTTTGGCCCATCAGAGCATCGAGCGCTGTTCGTGGACCCGGTGAGTGGCGAAATTCGCGGCGACATGAAGGTCTACGGTACCAGTGGCGTACTACCCCTACGCACCTGGATCGATCAGTTTCATCGGGGCCTTCTACTGGGCGATGTCGGCAGGATCTACAGCGAGCTGGCCGCCTCATGGCTGTGGGTGGCTGCGCTCGGCGGTCTGGTGCTGTGGACGGTTCGCCGTCGTCGGCAGAGTCGTGAACGCGGCAACATGCGCCGCTGGCATGCAACCACGGGCGTATGGCTGTTGCTGGGGCTGCTGTTCTTCTCGGCCACCGGTTTGACGTGGTCACAGTACGCTGGCGATAACATTGGCGTACTGCGTGCCTACTATGGCTGGTCAACGCCCAGTGTGGCCACCGCACTGGGCAAGTCGGCGGCGATGCCAATGTCTATGCCCATGGACGAGCACGCCGAGCACCATATGCACATGGCGCCGACGACACAGGCATCCGTGTTGGACCCTGCCTTGTTTGACAGCGTTCTGGCCAGCGCGCGTGCCGAGCATATCGATGCAGCCAAAGTTGAGATCAGGCCATCCGCGAGCAGCGACAAGGCGTGGGTGGTCAGCGAGATAGATCGCAGTTGGCCGACGCAAGTGGATGCCGTGTCGATCAACCCGCAAACACTGGAAGTGGTCGATCACGTCAGGTTTGCAGACTATTCGCTGCCCGCCAAGCTGACCCGCTGGGGCATTGATGCGCACATGGGCGTGTTGTTCGGTCTGGCCAATCAATTGGTGCTGGTGGTGTTCGCCAGTGGCCTGGCGGCCATGGTCGTCATGGGTTATGTGATGTGGTGGCGACGTCGTCCAACGCTTTCTCAACCACGCAATCAGCAGGCAACGCTCTTGAGTCTCTGGCGCTCATTGAATCCGGGCGCGCAATGGGCGTTGATCCTGGTCGCAGTGTTGACTGGCTTTGCCCTGCCCGTATTGGGCGTGAGTCTGCTGGGCTTTATCGTCCTGGACGCGCTGCTGGGCTACCGGCGAGCCGCAAGACCCTTGGTCGACGGCAAGGTGTAACCCTTAGTTGCGCGGATTACCAAGCGCATCGAGCAACTGTTTCCCGACCAGGGCCGTCTGCTCGATGGCTTGTCAGTAGCGGATATCGCGGTCGCTCAATACGCTGCGACCGTTCCGTCCTTCCTCGGATCGGTCCCGCCCACGTATCCATGCGCGGTGCGCTGGATAATCTGCGCACCGCCGAAGGCAAACACGCCGCTCGGCTCTTCGACATCGATGTCGTGACCCTTGGCGCGCAGTGCTTTCACCACCTCGGGGTCAAACGCACGCTCCACGGCGACTTTCAGGCCGGATTCGATCCTCCAGCGCGGTGCGTCGGCAGCGGCTTGCGGGTTCTGTTTGTAGCGCAGGATGCGCATCATCATCTGCAAGTGACCCTGCGCCTGCATCGGGCCGCCCATCAAACCGAAGGACATCAGCGGCGTGCCGTCGGCATTCATGACAAAACCGGGGATGATGGTGTGGAACGGGCGTTTGCGCGGCGCGACGTAATTGACGTGCTGCGGGTCCAGCGAGAAGCCCGCGCCGCGGTTCTGCATGCTGATGCCCGTACCGGGTACCACCACACCCGAACCGAAGCCCATATAGTTGGACTGGATGAACGAGATCATCATGCCGCTTTCATCCGCTGCCGACAGGTACACCGTGCCACCCGGTTTTGGCGAGCCGTGCCCGGGATTGGCGGCCTGATCGGTGATCAGCCGTGCGCGTTCCGTCAGGTAAGCCTGGCCCAGCAAATCGGCTGAGGGCACGCGCATGTGCTCGCTGTCGGCGACATGTTCGTCGAGGTCGGCCAGGGCCAGTTTCATTGCTTCCAGCACCGGATGAACCGTCTCGAGGCTGTCCACCGGGTGTTTACCGACGCCCAGTGCTTCGAGCATGGTCAGGCCGGCAAGGGCGGCAATGCCCTGGCCATTGGGCGGCAGTTCATGCACCACAGCGCCTGCGTATGGCACTGACAGGGTGTCGATCCAGTCCACAGTGTGCGTCGCCAGGTCGTCGAGACTCATCACGCTGCCATTGGCGTTGGCATGGGCGATGATTGTTTGCGCCAGTTCGCCGCGATAGAACGCTTCGCCTTTGGTCTGCGCGATCAGTTCCAGCGTGCGGGCATGGTCCTTGAGCCGGATTTTCTCTCCGGCCATGGGGGCCTTGCCATCCGGCATGAAACACTCGGCAAAGCCCGGTTGGTCCTTGAGCAGATGCGCGCCGCGTTTCCACAGCTCGGCGATAATCGGTGTGACCTGATAGCCATCGCGGGCGTAGCCGATCGCCGGTTCGGCCAGGGTCGCGAAGGGCAGTTTGCCGTAGCGTGCCGAAAGCTCCACCCAGGCCGACACTGCACCCGGCACGCTGACCGCAGGCCAGCCGCGTTGCGGCATCTGGCTCTGGCCTTCGAAGTATTCCGGTGTCCAGGCCTGTGGCGCGCGGCCGGAAGCGTTCAAGCCCTGCAGCTTGCTGCCGTCCCAGACGATGGCAAAAGCATCGCTGCCGATGCCGCAGCCGGTGGGCTCTACCACAGTCAGCACCATGGCCGCGGCGATGGCGGCGTCGACCGCATTGCCGCCACGGCGCAGCATGTCCAGCCCGGCCTGAGCGGCCAATGGTTGAGAGCAGGCGACCATATTGTTGCCCATCACCGGCGAGCGGGCCGACGCGTACGGTTGGTTGTAATCCAGATCATCGAACATAAGCGTTTCTCTTTGGCAGAAGACGAAAGGTTTAGCCCTTGGGGTCCAGCGCATCGCGCAGGCCGTCACCCAGCAGGTTGAAACACAGGACTGTGATGTAGATCGCCACACCTGGCGCAATCGACATCCACGGCGCCTGCTCCATGAAATTTTTCGCAGTATTGAGCATCGAGCCCCAGGACGGCGACGGCGGTTGCTGGCCCAGGCCGAGAAACGACAGGCTGGCTTCGGCCAGAATCGCCGAGGCGATGGTCAATGTGGCCTGTACCACCAGCGGCGACATCACGTTGGGCAGCACGTAACGCAGGATGATCCAGCGATCCGGCAGACCGATGGCTCGGGCACCTTCGAGGTAATCCTCGTGTTTGATCGACAGCACCTGGCCGCGGGTCAGGCGGGCAAAGATCGGCATCGCGGACAGGCCGATAGCGATCATCGCGTTGGTCAGGCTGGGGCCGAGAAAGGCGCCCAAAGCGATGGCCAGCACCAGGAACGGACAGGACAACAGCGCTTCCATGACCTGCGAGATGATCATGTCCAGCTTGCCACCGAAGTACCCGGCCAGCAGGCCCAGCGGCACGCCGATGACCATGGCGATGGCCACCGAAACACCACCGGCCAGCAGCGAACTGCGTGCGCCATACAGCAAGCGCGAGAATAAATCGCGCCCCAGTTCGTCGGTGCCCATCCAGTAGATCAATGAAGGTGCCTTGCGTACCGCGAGGAAGTTGGCTTTGAGCGGGTCATGAGGCGCAATCCAGGGCGCCAGAACGGCGGCCAGGACAAACAGCAACAACACTGCCGCGCCAATCACTGCGCCTTTGTTGGCCAGGAATTTTTTCAGAAAAGGCGAGCGACTGCGGGGCAGGATCGCGCTGTGCGACAGGCTGGCGATAGCGGTCATCAGGCAGTCCTCAGGCGTGGGTTGATCAGGCGATAAAGCACGTCTGCCAGCAAGTTCAACATCAGGAAGCCAATCGCGACACATAACACCACGCCTTGCACCACGGCGTAGTCACGGTTGAATACGGCGTCGACAATCATCTTGCCGAACCCCGGAATGCTGAATACCTGCTCGGTCAACACCGCACCGCCGAGCAACTCGCCGAACAGCAATGTCGTGAGGGTGATGATCGGCATCAATGCGTTGCGCAACGCATGCTTGAGAATCACCGTGCGCGGGAACAATCCCTTGGCCCGTGCGGTGCGGACGTAGTCAGCACGCAGGACTTCCAGCATGGCGCTGCGGGTGTGGCGCATGAGAATCCCGGAAAGCCCGGCACCCAGTACGAACGCGGGCAGGATCAGGGTCTTCAGGTTTTGCCCGAAGTCCTCACCCATCGGCACAAAGCCGGAGGCGGGTAGCCACTGCAGTTTCACTGCAAAGATCATGATCAGCAGAATACCCAGCCAGAAGTGCGGGATGGAAATCCCCGACAGCGCCACCACGTTGGCCCCGTAATCCACCGCAGTGCCTTTGCGCACCGCCGAAATGATCCCGGTGGGAATGCCGATAAACAGCGCAATCAGCAGGGCCAGCACGGCCAGTTCGATAGTCACCGGCAGTTTCGACGCCAGCAGCGTGGTCACCGGTTGCTCGGTGCGCAGCGATGTTCCCAGGTCGCCGGTCAGCACGTTGCCGACCCAGTTGAGGTACTGCAACGGGATCGGGTCATCGAGCCGGTATTTGTCGCGCAGGTATTCCATGACCGCTGGATCGCGTTCTTCCCCGGCCATGGCCAGCACCGGGTCACCCGGCAGCAGCTTCTGCAGGGTGAAGACGAACAGCGATACCAGAATCAGCGTCGGTATCGAGCTGAGCAGGCGTCGCAGGATGAACATCAGCATACCGGAACCTCGCAGGTGCGCCCGTCAGTCATGGCTTGAACGCGACATTGTTCAGACGAATCAGACCGTCCGGGTTAGGGACGAAACCGGTCACGTTGTTACGCATGGCAATGATTCGCGGGTCGAAATACAGGTAGGCGGTCGGTACTTCATCGGCCAACAAACGCAGCGCTTCGTTGTACAGCGCCTGGCGTTGTGCAACGTCGTTCACGGTGCGCGCCTTGTTGAGCAGTTCGTCGAGCCTGGCGTTACAGTATTTACCGTCGTTCTGGCCGCCTTTGCAGGTCACGAACTGATGGATATCGCCGTCCGGATCAGGACGGCCCGACCAGGCGCTCATGCCGATCTGGAAGTTGCCGCTCGCCTGTTCGCTGAGCATCGTCGCGTATTCAGTGGCAATCAGGTTGACCTTGAAGCCTGCTTCTTCAGCCATGGCCTGAATGATCTGCCCGACCTGCTGTGCGATGGGGTTGTTGGCCACTTTCAGGTCCACCGCCAATGGCAGCTTCACACCGGCCTGAGCCAGCAGCGCCTTGCTTTTCTCGATATCGCGAGCCGGGATCGGCTGGTCCTTGTCGTAATACGGGCTGTTTTTCGGGAACGGCTGAGCGCTTGGCGCGTACAGACCCTCGAACACCACCTGGTTGATAGCATCGCGGTCGATGGACAGCTCAAAGGCTTTGCGTACGCGCTTGTCCTTACCCATCGGCGAGTTGGCTTTTTCACCGTTGCCGATGTTGAACATCAGTTGCATGTAGCCCAGGCCGGGTGTGTTGTAGATCGCCAGCTTGCTGTCACCCTTGACCGTTTTCACATCGGTTGGTGCAACACGCTCGATGGTGTCCAGGTCGCCGGAGCGCAGGTTGGCCAGGCGCACCGAGGTATCTGGAATCGGCAGGAACACCACTTTGTCGAAGTGATAAGCCTGTTTATTCCAGTAGTTGTCAAAACGCTCCAGCACGATTCGATCCTGCTGCACGCGCTGCACGAATTTGTAAGGGCCGGAGCAGACCGGGTTGGAGGCGAATTCGCCTTGCGCAGCTTTCGGCGCGAGCATCATTCCGGCGCGGTCAGACAGCTGTGAAACCAGCGTGGCATCGGCCTGCTTGAGCTTGATGGCGACGGTTTTTGCGTCTATCACCTCGACGCTGTCCACCGAGGCCAGCTCGCTTTTGCGCAGCGAGTCGGGGAGGGTGCGGGCGCGGTCGAGGTTGAACTTCACCGAGGCGGCATCAAAAGGTTCGCCATCGTGGTACGTCACGCCTTCGCGCAACGTCATGGTCAGGGTTTTACCGTCTTCGCTCCAGTTCCAGGCGGTGGCCAGTTGCGGCGAGTAGGTCAGGTCCGGGTTGACGTCCACCAGTTTGTCGCACAGCGCGGTGTAGACCAGACGGCCAGAGTAGGTGCGCGAACGATGCGGATCAAGCACATCGGGATCGTCCTGAATGCCGATGCGCAACGTCGATTCGGCAAAGGCAGCGTTGGCGGCCAGCAATAACAATGTTCCTGTCACGACGCGTGCGATTTTCATGGCTGGCTCTCCACTGCAAGGGATTGATGGTGCTTGAACAGATTCAGGCGCTGGGTGTAGGCAGCGCTGGGTGTCGGAAGGATCAGCGTGGCGCTGCCTGCGTTGGCGATTTCACGCCAGAAGTGGCAGGCGACCTGGCGTTCGGCCTCGACTGTTTCCATGACCGGCGCAGCGTCCTTGCACAGCGCACGGGCGTGCGGGCAACGGGTATGAAAGCGGCAACCCGAAGGCGGGCGGCTGGGGCTGGGCATATCGCCGCCGAGGAGCGGACGCGGCTGGCGCAGGTCAGGGTGGCTGACCGGCACAGCGGCCATCAGCGCCTGGGTATAAGGGTGCAAAGGGTTTTCGAACAGCGCGTCGACCGGCGCCAGTTCGACGATTTCACCCAGGTACATCACCGCCACGCGGTCGCTCATATGGCGAATCACGGCCAGGCCATGGGCAACAATCACCAGGGTCAGGCCGAATTGATGCTTGAGGTCTTCGAGCAGGTTGACCACTTGCGCCTGCACTGAAACGTCCAGCGCCGAGACCGGCTCGTCACCGAGGATCAAGCGCGGCTCGGAAGCCAGGGCGCGGGCAATGCCGATGCGCTGGCGCTGACCACCGGAGAACTCATGGGGATGCCGACCGCCGTGTTCCGGAGCCAGACCTACCGTGCGCAACAACTCGGCGACTTTAGCCTGACGGTCGCTACGGCTGGCCTGGCTGTGCAGCCAGATCGGTTCGCCAACGATGGATTCCACGGTCATGCGTGGATTCAGCGAGGCGAACGGGTCCTGAAAGATGATCTGTAAGTCACGGCGTACCTGACGCAGTTTTTCCGGCGTCAGGTTGGCCAGGTTGCGGCCCTCGTAAATCACGTCGCCCGCAGTCGGTTGCAGCAGGTTGAGCAGCAAGCGGCCAAGGGTGGATTTACCCGAGCCGGACTCGCCTACCAATGCCAGCGTCTCGCCCTTGCGGACTGACAGGTTGACCTCATTGACAGCCTGTACCGGCGGCTTCTTCGGCTGCAAAAGGCCGCTTTGCACGGTAAAGTGCTTGCTCAGGCCGATGCCTTCCAGAATGGGTTTCTGCGCGTTGCTGTCGGGGCTGACGCGCCCGGCGATGTCTGGTCTGGAAAGGTTCACGCACTGACTCCCACATGCTGTTCCAAAGGCGCACGGATGCACGCGGCGAAGTGTCCGGGAGACAACTCAAGCAGCGGCGGGCGTTCGTCTCGGCATCGCTGGATCACGAACGGGCAACGCCCGGCGAAACGGCAACCGCCCGGCATTTCTGCCGGCGTCGGCACCCGGCCGTTAATGGTCGCCAAACGACCTTCACGAGGGCCGATCGAGGGCATCGAGCCCATCAGGCCGATGGTGTACGGATGCTGCGGATCGTCGAACAGGGTTTTCACCGGGCCGCTTTCCACGACACGCCCGGCGTACATGACCATGACGTCATCGGCGACTTCGGCGACTACACCCAGATCGTGGGTGATCAGAATCATCGCTGTGCCGGTCTCGGTCTGCAGGTTGGCGATCAGCGAGAGGATTTGTGCTTGAATGGTCACGTCCAGCGCAGTCGTCGGTTCATCCGCGATGATCAGCGCCGGGTCATTGGCCAGCGCCATGGCAATCATGGCCCGCTGCCGCATGCCACCCGAGAGTTCATGTGGGTAGGCGTCCAGCCGCTGGCGAGCGTCCGGCACGCGGACCTTTTCCAGCATGTCCAGAGCCCGCTGGCGGGCAGCCTTGTCTGAAAGGCCCTGATGACGCATCACGCTTTCAGCGATCTGCTCACCGATGGTGAAGACCGGATTGAGGGAGGTCATCGGCTCCTGGAAGATCATCGCCATGCGGTTGCCGCGCACGTCCAGCAGGCGCTCTTCGGACATGCCCAACAAGGCTTCATCGATCAGCAGCGAGTCGCTGGCGTCTACCTTGGCCGTCGTCGGCAACAGGCCCATCAGGCCCATTGAGGTCACGCTCTTGCCGCAGCCGGACTCGCCGACGATGGCCAGGGTCTTGCCGCGCTTGACGGAAAACGACACGCCGTCGACAACATTGGCGGGCGCACCGGCAAAGCGGACGGTCAGGTCGCTGATGCTGAGCACCGTGCCGTCGCCGTTTTCTGTGAGGTGGGCAGTGGCGCTCATAGGCTGGCCTCCAGGTCTTGGTTGATGACTGTGTTCAGGGCCTGTTGCAGCGCACGTAAATGGCCGCGCATGGCGGTGGCGGCTTTGATCGGATCGCGGCTTTCAATGGCGCTGACAATGTCGTCGTGATCGTGGCTGTAAGTGTCGAGGCGGTCGGCATTGCGCGCCCGGTGACGCAAGTCTCGCCAGGCGGGGTCCAGACGAATCGCATCGAGCATTTCGAAGATGTCCAGCATCAGCCGATTACCCGCGGCTTCGGCAATGGCACGGTGCAGGGCGCTGTCCCACAGCTCGATGCCTTCGGCATCGGTCTGCTCGGCGACCTGCTGGCGAGTGGTGCGCTCGGCAAGGCGGCGCAGAATCGCCATCTGTTCACCATTGGCCCGTACCGCCGCCAGTGAGGCAAGCGCTGGCTCCAGGTGCAGGCGCGCTTCCATGACCTCGGTGAAATTGGTCCGGCCGGAAAGCCGCGCGAAGCTCATGGCGGCACTGGGTGGCGTCGGTCCGACAAATGTCCCCTTACCTTGCCGACGCCAGACCTGGCCTTCGGCTTCCAGCACCGACAGGGCGCGACGAACTGCGCGTCGGCTAACCCCGAAATCGGCCGCCAGATCCCGCTCGGTAGGCAATGCCCGCTGGGGGAAGGCCGCATGCTGGGCAACGATCTGGCGCAACGCGTCCAGCGCCAGTTTCGAAGAGTTGTCGATGGGGATGTCAGGGTCGAACCTTTGCATCGTGGTACTCGCGCCAGACCGAAAAAAGATGCCCTGAGCTGCCCGCAGGCAGGGGTTCCAGGCATAAGGGCTGGTGCAAGAGCGATGCCAATGAAAATTGGTTCGGTCAATTTTGCCGGGCAAGATGGCCAGCCACTGTCGCGGATCAAGCCTGGCGGGCCAATGTTCAAAGGTCCGCCGGGTTGGTCCGCGGCATGGCAAGGGGATTGGTTCGCCGTTGAGTGAACCAATTTTTCAGCGGGTACGGATTTGTTGCATCAATGCGTGCAGGGTGCGCCAAAGTGCACCGCTAGGTGCGCGACCGATGTGCCGCCTCGCGCTAAGCCGCTCGTCATTCCAGGGCCAGATCGAGCAGTGCGGCCCCCAGAGCCTTGCCGTGGGCATCGAGCGCCAGTGACCGCGTGACCCCGCCACGCAGGATGCCGGGCAGGACGAAGTTGAGCGCACCAACACGTGGCAGTTCGTAGCGCCGTACGGGTGGTCCATTTGCATCCAGCAGTTCGGCAAAGTGTTCAGTGACCCGTTGCACCGTCAGCAGCTCAGCCAGACGTGGATAATCGTCGATGCGAAAGGCAACGATGGAGATATTGGAGACGTCACCCTTGTCACCGGTACGTGTATGAGCGATGTCCCGCAATTTGGTGGTGTTCATGCCAGATCCTCCAGATGTACGTGCAAGTTGACCTGGTCTCTCGGCACAAACAACGACGCCACCGCGACTACCTGGCGGACTGACTTGCTCGCACCGCCGCCGCCGTATGGGCCGTTGGTGTAGAGGGTTTCCACCTCATTGCCGACGCGTATTGCATCGTTTTTGTCCACGCAACGCGCGGCCACCCGGAGGCGTACTTCCCAGGGCTCGCCCTCGGCGCGAGCTCCCAGGTGACTTCCATGCAAGGCATTAACGCCGATCAGTTCGGCTCGAATGTCCTCACATACCACGCCTGTCAGGGCCAGGCGTTTGAGTACGATGTCCTTCGCCAATTGTCCGCGAGCCAGCGCGCCGGGGCCGCCGTAGGACATTTGTCCTTCGCCGATCCAGCCATCCAGAAAACCTACTGACACCTTCAGCGTCGCGGGACGTGCGTGTCCGTCCGCCCCCTGAACGCGCACTTCGTCTCTGGCGATGGATTCGAAGGAAGCATCGGTGAAATCCGCGCTGACATCCGGCGTCAGATAGGCGGCAGGGTCATGCACTTCGTACAACATTTGCTCGGTGCAGGTGGCGGTATCAATGCGGCCACCGGAGCCTGCCACTTTGCTGATGACGGCGTTGCCTGCCGCATCTATCTCGGCCAGCGGGAAGCCCAGACGGTCGAGGTCTGGGACGTCTTTAACACCAGGATCCGCGAAATAGCCGCCGCTGACCTGGCCGGCACATTCGAGCAAATGCCCGACCAGGGTTCCGCGGCCCAGCAATGCCCATGCGTCCTCGGCCCAGCCGAACTCGAACATTTGCGGTGCGAGAAACAGTGAGGGATCAGCGACCCTTCCGGTAACGATCACGTCAGCATCGGCGCGCAAGGCCTGGATGATTCCTTCCGCGCCCAGATAGGCATTGGCCGAGATGAGCCTGTCGCCGAGGGATCGCAGAGACCTGCCGTTGTCGAGGGTTTGATCGGGCTGTTGCAGCAGGGCTGTGAGCACGTCATCGCCTGTCAGGGCTGCGACTTTCAAGCCGTTCAAGCCCAGTTCTGCCGCTATCCGGCGTATTTCACTAGCGGCGCCAAGCGGATTTGCAGCGCCCATGTTGGTGATGATTCGCAAGCGGCGGCGCGTACCGTCAACGCCGTTGCCCACAAAAGGCAAGACCCGGCGCATGCGCTCGCTCAGCAATGGATCGTAGCCTGCTGATGGGTCTGCCAGACGCGACTGCTGTGCCAGTGCAATGGTACGTTCTGCGAGGCATTCAAATACCAGGTAATCCAGTTGCCCATGCTCGGCCAGCTCGATCGCCGGCTCGATGCGGTCGCCGGAATAACCGGCTCCTGAACCAATCCGTATTGTTTTCATTCAGAAAACTCCTATTACCATAGCGGTCAGGGTCATGATGACCGAGGCCGCAAACAGGAAAGGGATAGTGAAACGCTGGTGGTCAGCCAGTTCGATCTTGCACAGGCCGACCAGCAGAAAGGTCGCTGGCGTCAACGGGCTGACCGGGAAGCCGGTGGTATGCACGCCAAGCAGCGACGCCTGCGCGACCTGCATCGGGTCAACGCCGAGCGCTTTGCCGACCTCGGCGACCACGGGCATGATGCCAAAGTAGAAGGAGTCCGGATCGAAGAGCAGGCTCAAGGGCATGGATAGAAAGCCTACGACGACCGGGATCAGCTTGCCGTGCCCGGCCGGGATCTGGCCTACGGCCACTTCTGCCATGGCCTTCAGCATCCCGGTGCCCTGCATGATGCCTGTGAATACCCCGGCAGCAAGCAGAATACTGGCCATGGTCAGGGCCGTTTTGGCGTGTGCGTCGATGCGTGCCCGTTGTGCGTCCACGGCAGGATAGTTGATGCACAAGGCAATCACCGTGCCGAGCATGAACATCACCACCGGATCGACAACCCCCGCGATCATTACGCCCATCACCACCAGCGTCAGCAGCAGGTTGACCCAGAACAACCGAGGCTTGCGCAGTTCACGCTCGGCATCACTGAGCACGCGTTGGTGGGGTTTTACATCGAGATTGTCAGGACCCAGGCCCAGGCGTCGCTCTTCACGCCGTCCCAGGAAGAACGCGCAGGTGAAGACGAAGATCAGTCCGACGATCTGCACCGGAATGAGCGGCTGAAACAGATCCGAAACCGGCACGTGAAGGGCTGCGGAGGAGCGCAACACCGGACCCGTCCAGGGCAGGAAGTTGACACCCGCAGCCATCGCCGTGACGCAGGCCAGTATGCGTTTATCCATGCCCAGCCGCGTATACAACGGCAGCATTGCCGGAATGGTCACGAGAAAGGTCACCGCGCCGGAGCCGTCCAGATGCACCAACAGCGCCAGCAGTGCGGTGCCCATGACGATGCGGGTCGGCCGTGTACCGACCCGTTTGAGGATGCGATCGATGATCGGATCGAGCATGCCGGCATCCGTCATGATGCCGAAGAAGAGGATGGCGAATACAAACATCCCGACTACAGGCGCAACGTTCTTGATGCCTGTGATGATGAAACCACTGGTTTGCAGACCAAAACCAGCGAGGAGGGCGGCGATGATCGGGAGGGCGATCAATGCAACCAGGGGAGATATGCGTTTGCTCATAATACTGACGAGCATGGCAAGGATGGTTATCACACCGAGTGTGGCGAGCATGGGCAGATCCTCTTTGGCATCCCTGTGCGCGGCAGCGACGAGACACCCTCTTGTTGTTTTGCAAGAGTAATAACAACGACGCTATGCTCTGTGAATTGAAATATTCAGTGGGTCTTGTTCGGAAAAACAAAATGAAGAATTCGATCCAGCACATCCGCGCCTTTCTGTCAGTCGCTCAGACCGGCAGTTTTTCCAAGGCCGCAGCTGCTCTCAACTTGTCGCCGTCTGCACTGACCGTACAAATCCAGCAACTGGAAGATTGGCTTGGCGTTGCCTTGCTGGAACGAAGCCCGCGTCATGTCTGCTTGACCGGCGCCGGGCAAAATGCGCGTTTACCCATGGAAAAACTGCTGTTGGATCTGGACAACATCGTTACTGCTGCGCGGGATATTGCAGCCTCACGACGCGGCTTGATCACCATCGCCGCCTTGCCATCGCTGTGTTCCGGTGTACTGCCTGTCGTGTTGAAGACGTTCCGCGAGCGGTTTCCCGGTGTCGAGGTCAGACTGCGAGATGTCGTCGCGCAACGCATCGACACGCTTGTCATGGAGCGCGAAGTGGATTTCGGATTAGGCGTACAGGCTCGGCCCACTCATGGGCTGGAGTTCAACGCGATATTGGAAGACCGGTTGTGCCTGTTCGCCCCAAAAGACCATCCACTGGCAAAGCGTCCGACAGTGAGACTGGACGAGATAGCTGTTTTTCCGATCGTTCTTACCGGCAGGGAAAGCAGCGTTCGCGATTTGGTCGAGCGAGTGTTTGCTGACGAGCAACTGCCTTTATCTGCGGGGCTGGAAGCCAATTACATGTCTACCGTGCTGGCGTTGGTCAGGCAGGGGCAGGGCGTTACACTTCTTCCGGAGTCAGCGGACGATGGGCGGGGAGACCTGAGCAAGGTGCCAGTTGATCATCCGGGTGTTGTTCGGCAAATCGGGCTCATTACCCGTACGGAGCACACAATGGCCCCAGCTGTTGTCGAATTTGTTCGGTTGCTGGAGGGGCTGCGCACGCTCGGCGATCCCAGCCATTGATTTCCTGTTATACGAATGGAATAGGATGGGATAGAAGAAAGACGGGTGTCTCGGCATTGCGTCCCGGTTTCTGACTCAAGGTATGCAACGATGAAAGTATTGTTCATGTGCACCCACAACAGCTGCCGCAGCATTCTGTCTGAGGCGCTTTTCAACCATCTGGCGCATCCAGGTCTGGAGGCAGTCAGCTCGGGCAGTTTTCCCAGTGGCCAGGTAAATCAACAGGCTTTGCGAACCCTGGAAGCAGCAGGTATTTCCACCGCAGGCCTTAGCAGCAAGGCTTCGGACGTTTTTGAAGGCTCGCTTCCAGATATCGTGATCACCGTCTGTGACAGGGCTGCAGGTGAAACCTGCCCGATCTTCTTCGGGCCTGCCCTGAAGGCGCATTGGGGGCTGGCTGATCCTTCCGAAGTCTCCGGGTCGGAAGCGCAGATCACCGCAGCGTTTGAAAGTACACTCGCCAAAATTCGCGAGCGTGTGACAGCGTTTCTTGCGTTGCCACTGGAGGCCATCAGCACCGACCAGCTCAAGGCCGAACTTGATCGTATAGGTTCGCTTTGAAGAGCAATAAAGGTTGCTACGACCAGGCTGACAACTGCTTCGAATTCTCCAGCTCACTCGAAATGAAGATCCCATGCAGCTCATTACCGAAATCATTCATCCCGAACTGAAGTCCACACAGGGCAGAATATTCAGACGCCATGCGGCACGCGGCATCGTATTGAGGGATGAGAAAATACTTTTACTGTTCACTGAACGCTATAACGACTTCAGCTTTCCTGGAGGCGGCCTTGATGCAGACGAGGACGTTGTTACAGGGTTGAAGCGTGAACTTGAAGAAGAGACGGGCGCTCGCGAAATTCAGGTGCTCCAGCATTATGGTTACATCGAAGAATACCGGCCCTATTGGAAGCCCCAGTATGATCTGATGCACATGACCTCACATTTTTATCTGTGCGAAGTCGCGCACCAATTAGAGCCCGTTAGAATGGAAAGCCATGAAATAGCCAATGGCATGCGGCCCGTCTGGATCAGCGTAACTGAAGCCATCGCTCATAATGAGGCTGTTATGCAGCGTCAGGAGTCTTCGATGGGGCTGTCCATACAACGCGAGACCTTAATGCTGAGAAAAGTCGTCTCGGAGTTGGTCGTCAATCGGTGAGTATTTTATGTCTGGGTCAAGTGCAGGAGGGGCGCTTGTGGGGGGGGATTGATAACTCAACTAAATGACTGTTTAGTTGAGTTATCAATCTCAGGGACTTTAAGGTTGGGCGAGGGCGGTTGTTCTGCAGGCGAATATGAGTCTCACGTTCCTTGGTAGATCGTCATCAAAAGCTCGCTGACTCAACCTGATTTTAATCATCTGCTAAAAAGAGACTTGGCCGGTAATGCATTTTTGAACTTCACCACCAACCCAGATGCCTTCACCGATCTGTTCTACCTGAATTCGTCCGCGACGTCCCAACGCCGTACCTTGGCTGACGGTATATCGTTTTGGCATTAGCCCGGCGGGTATTAGCCATTGGGCAAGGCTGGCATTAAGGCTACCAGTAACAGGGTCTTCTGCAGACCTGTTACTAATGAAGGCTCGAACTTCGACATCAGCTTCTGCATCTCGCCCGACCCAAGGCGCAAAGGCCCCTACGTTTAACCCATTCAGTGCTGCATAGTCTGGATGTACTGCCAACAATTCTTCACGCGTGCGCAGCATTACCACAACCCAACCCGGGCCGTTGTCTGCCCATTGGCTCGCAATAATACGGTCAGGTGCAACACCCAATCCATCGATGATGCGGTGCAAAACATCGTCTTCAACCGCGCCTCCACGTAGCAACGGTGGTGCCGCGAAAGACAAACGAGGGCCGTCGCGGCGGATGTGAACTAAACCTGCATCACACTCCTGAACGACTTCTTTACTTTGCGAAAAACCATGATCCCCCAACCACACGTAACAGCTGCCTAAAGTAGGGTGGCCAGCGAAAGAAAGTTCACGGATTGGAGTAAAGATACGTACACGATAATCCGCATCAGGATGGGTAGGACGCATGAGAAATGTCGTCTCGCTAAGGTTTGTCCAACGTGCGAACGCGGCCATTTGTTCGGTGGTCAGATCATCAGCGTCGCTTACGACTGCCAGGGCATTGCCTTCCAGGGGCTTACTGGCGAATACATCAACCTGGTGAAAACTCAGTGTATTGGGCATAAAGCGCTCGTCGGTCGGGTTCCGTGGGAAAGGTAACCCTAAATACATCGCAGGATAGTGTCTACATAGCCGCACGAACGACCCTGCGAAGAGCCAGTTCTTGAGTCCAGGAGCCCGTGATTGGATCTGGTTCTCGACCCCATTATTGTTAATGGGTACAACCGAATCATCGAGGTATCGCGACAGCGCTGCGTAGCCATCACGGATAAGGCTTTTTCTTACCGTATTCGGCGCTGTAAATCCGGCTACAGGTCGTGGGCTTCGCTATCAATTTCGTAAAGCAACTCGATACAGCGCAGGGCTCGCTCAGTGTTTTTAGCTTCGTGATAGATCAATGTGCGTGGCGGTTTCACTCAGGATTGATTCGAGGCTGGTTGCATGTGTCGACAGGAGCCTTTTCCTGCGGAAACGCTGCCAAGATCGCGTAACATCCTGTTACGCATAATGTATATTATGTTAAATTATGTGTGTTTCTATGTCTGTATATGTGTAGCCGCTTTCACCAATCCTTACCTCCCTTTCATGAACCCCGATGCCTCGACCTCCCTCTGTGCTTGCTGACGCTGCATCGGCGAACCTTCCACGGCCAACATTTGATTGTGAGGTGCTTCATAAATGAAGCACCTCAACTATCGCGGCAAGCAGTAAGCAGACGCTAGCCACGACGGTAAGCCGTAATCGCATCGGAAGGTACCAGGCGGGCAAGCTTATAACCCGCGAGAGTTGCCTGTCCTGCCAGAGGTGGACAACAAAGCCGATGACCAACAGCAAGCAACCCAATGGCATTGGCAGTAACGTGGCAATCCAGGCAATAAGTGCAGGGATGACACTCCAGATGAACCGGCCGCTGCGCTGCTCGGCTTTCATGTCTTGCGCGGTCATGGCGAAGCCCCAGTGCAAGGCGCCGACGAAGCTCAGGATGACGGCTCCATAGTTAACAAGCGCAATCGCAAACAGCGGCCGATAGTCGCCAGAGAACGGGATCAGCAGCGCCAGAGAAATAAACGGCAAAAGACCGCCATAACCCAGCATGCTGATGGGCTTTGGCAGAGAGGTTGAAGGCAACGCGTTCATGTGTATTCCTTGCAGTGAGACACTCAAGACTGTAGGCCCAAAAGCCCCGCTTGAGCGAGGCATTAACGGCAGGTGGGCTCCGCCTCATTACCCGGCCTTAAGGGTAACCCCATATCGTGATTGAGCCGAGAGCAGTGACCATTTGAGTAAATTGAACGATATCCCGCATCGGCCCCCTGCCCGGCCTATCCAGATCAAACCCCAGCGTTGATCTTCAAGGCGTGCAATCAGTTTGCTACTTGCTGACGGAGTCATCTCATGAGCCCTGGCAGCAGAAAAAGCCCTGCTTTCCGTGCTTTTGCCCGTCGTTGCGCGCCACCATCGTTGCTCTTTCACGTGCGCAATAAAGCAAATCTTATGGCCTTCAGATATCAGGGAACTGACAAGCCAGTATGAGCCACTTAAACGACGGTGATGTCTGGAACCCTTTGGTGCGTGACATTCGATGTGGTAGCGACACTCCCAGCTAACGTAATTCGAACAACGAAGGACATAATATGCTAAATAGAATTTCATCATCCAGCCCGACCAGCTATGTCAGTTCAGGCAGCTCATCGGCAGGTATCAACCCCAGTATAAATGTCAGGCCTCCAAGGGGTGGGCCCGTTGATACGCTAGTAGGCGCAGCCAGTGACAACAACCTTGTGTACATTGGTGATGAGCACGGTAAGCTTTTCATACCTAAACTAATAACCGAGTCCGCTGCAAAACTTAAAAATGCAGGCGTCGACCACCTGGCGGTAGAGTTTGTAAAGCACTCCGATGGCGCCGCGTTCAGAGAAGCATTGAGCGATGGAAAAAGCGCTGTCAAACACTTTCTGGAAGCATCATGGGGTCGACACGGAGACGCTTGGCTAGACAAGGTTTCTGAGGCGCTGTGCAGTGCTCATCGTGCAGGGATTTATGTTTCTGGAATTGATAGAAAAATGGCGATAGATCAGCCTAAAACGCCGATGCAAAAAATTTTGTACATGAAAAAGAGGCTAGCTTTGAATGTAGCGTGGGATGCGGCGGCTACAAGAGAGGCCTCCGCTGTCTGCGCGAACAAAAGTATCGTATGGGGCGGTGCCGGCCATTTCAGCAACAGCAAGACTGACGGACCAAAAGACATGCGGCCAGGCTTGGTAATCTCGTTTGATCTGACTGGAAGAGGCTCTAGCAGAATCAATGATGCTGATGAACATAGCCATATCGTGATCGCTGGCGAGGATAACTAACGAAAACCATTACTGGTTAATTTTCCTTGGCCATTGCATTTGACGTCCTGGCGAAATTCCGAGCAAGGTCATTGCTTCCGGCCAAACCGTTTGAGGTTTCCAGCTGCGTTTTCATCGCTTCGACTGGGCTGACTGGGCTTTTGGCCCAGTCAACCCTCTTACGGGCGCAACTCACTCACCCCCCCCCTCCACCGCTCCCTCGCTAACGCGCTCCCTCGCTTTTTTTCAAGCCTGCTCTTCAAAATAAAGCTGCGCCAAGGTGTTAAGTAATGTTATATAAAAATTAACTTAACATTATCTGATCGTTGGAAGATGATCTTTTCGACATCCATGACGCCCTGAAAAAAATACAGAACGGGACGGGAACCAAGATCCCCTGTATTGACACCGGGGACATTGCGCCGCGGTGGCACCATCCCAAGGCCCAGCGAAATGCGCGCCAAGTAATTAATCTCCTGCAAGCATCGGAGCGCAGGACCTCCTAAAACAAAAATAATAGGACACAATCATGCATAGACTCATTTCACGTCCCACGATCGGGCTGTTGTTTTCTCTGACCTTACTCGGTTCTGCCGTCAGTGCCGCGCCGTTACCCGCTGCGACCGAGGGCGACTGGGTTGCACCGCAGTTCACCTTCCATACCGGTGAAAAACTCGCCAACCTCAAACTGCACTACATCACCCTTGGCAATCCCAAAAATCCCGCCATCCTCTTTCTGCACGGCACCTATCGGCCAGGCAGCGATATGCTGAGCAAGGATTTTGGCGGGGAGCTGTTTGGCCCTGGTCAACCGCTGGACGCCAGCAAGTACTACATCATTTCCACCGATGGCATCGGCGTGGGCCAGTCCAGCAAACCATCGGATGGCTTGCGCACTCGGTTTCCGGCGTACAACTACAACGACATGGTTCAAGCCCAGTATCGGTTGGTCACCGAAGGTCTGGGTATCAAGCACCTGAGGCTGATCATCGGTAACTCCATGGGCGGCATGCAAACCTGGATGTGGGGCCAGAACTGGCCGCAGATGATGGACGCACTGGTGCCCATGGCTTCCCAACCCACCGAAATGTCATCCCGCAACTGGATGATGCGCCGCTTGCTGGTCGAGTCAATCAAGCAGGATCCGGCCTGGAACAACGGCAACTACAGCGCGCAACCGCCGTCCCTACGCTTGGCCAACGCGATGTTCAGCATCGGTACCAGCGGCGGTACTCTGGCGTATCAGGCGGCTGCCCCGACCCGCGCTCAGGCCGATAAGCTGGTGGATGAACGCCTCAGCGCTGCACAAACCGCCGACGCCAATGACTTCATCTACCAATGGCAATCTTCCGCCGACTTCAACGCAGCCCCCGGTCTGAAAAAAATTCAAGCTCCGGTGCTGGCCATCAATTCAGCGGACGATGAGCGCATCCCGCCGGAAACAGGCCTGATGCAGGCGTCGATGAAAGAGCTCAAGCACGCACGGCTATTACTTATCCCCGCCAGTGCCGACACCCGTGGTCACGGCACCACGAGCATGGCGAAGTTTTATAGCAAGGAGCTCGGGCAGTTCATGCTTGAGACTGAAAAGGCGAAATAGACGACCCGCTTACCCCGGCCAAACGTTTTCAACAAACCGGCTTCAGCTCAAAAGTCCGCCACCTTGCCCCAGGCGGACGTTTGAAAGCGGTCAGGGTGATAAGGACGCGGGTCTACAATGGGGCTCACACCACTGACAATATCGGCAATAAGATGACCCGCGCCGGGGCCAATACCAAAGCCATGCCCGCTGAACCCGGCCGCAATCACCAATCCCGGCAGGCTGGACATTTCTCCGATACCGGGAACGCCGTCCGGCGTACTGTCCACGTAACCGGCCCAGGACGCCTTGATCGACGTACCCTGCAGTGCCGGCACCAATTCCACTGCGCGCTTGTAAGTCAGCGCAACTGCGGAGGCGTCAGCGCTTGGATCGAGAATGCGCATTCTCTCCATCGGCGTTGGCTGGTCCAGGCGCCAGCGCTTCAAGCTTTCGTGGCCTGCTTGCCAGCCTTCCAAGCCCCCAGGCGCAAGGTTGCGCCAGCGACGCTGAAACATTGGCAGGAATTGCGTAGAGAACCTCAGCAACTGCGGCGTGATATCGACTCGACCCCGGCCACTGATCGCCAGCGTGTAACTGCCATCAAAGCGGCGGGTCATGGACGCGCCGGTGGTATGCAGCGCACTGGGAATTTCCTGGCTCGGGGCGGTGACCGAAAGCACGGTCTGACGAATCGTCGCTTGCGGGAAGCGAATACCATACTGGCGGCAGAACGAAGATGCCCAAGCGCCTGCGGCAAGCACCGCGAGCCGGGTGCGGATGGTGCCTTTTTCGGTGACGACTGCCGACAAGCGACCGCCTTCGGTCTCGACGCCCCGCACGGCGCAGTCCTGATGCACGCTACTGCCCAGTGCCATGATCGCGCGCGCGACTGCGGGGGCTGCGCGGGAAGGGTCGGCAATGCCATCTGTGGGCGCAAACACCCCACCTTTCCATAGCTTGCCAGTCGCCCTGCCCCGTTCGGCGGCCTGCTCGGCGGTGAGCATCTGGGTCTGCACGTTGACAGTGCGCGCAAACTCGCCCCAGCACGCCCACCCTTCCAGCTCCTGGTCGTTGTTGCTCAGGTAGAGCAAGCCGCATCGCGTAAAGCCGGTCTGTTCACCGGATTGCTCGGCGAATTGCTCCCACAGTTCCAGGCTTTTGGTGGCCATCGGTAATTCACGCGCATCGCGATTCTGCTGACGGCACCATCCCCAGTTACGGCTTGACTGCTCGGCGCCTATGCGGCCCTTTTCAACCAGCGCGACCTTCATGCCGCGCCTGGCAAGGTAATAGGCGGTAAACGCGCCGATGATACCGCCGCCGATCACAACCACATCGGCCTCCGCCGGCAGATCTGCAGAGGTATGCACGGGAGTTAAAGGTGCTGGCATGTTCTGGTTATCCACATGAGTTCAGAAGAGTGACCTGTTGCTAAAGCCCGACCCGTCCAGCCAGTCCTCCTATAAAGCGCAGACCACCGTGGTCTGACGGGCATCTGCCATCAAGGGTTTATTACACCACCATAAGGCCGTCAATAAGCGCTTAAACGCGGGGCTACCTGGTAGAAACCACCGTTTAAGCGGCACGCTTCGGCAGACTTTATCGAGGCGCCGAGGTAGGCTTTACAATTCGGCAACAGCGCTTTCCAAGGCGTCAAGCAGAGGGCACGCCTCTCTTCTTCGCTCTGACCCTCACATCAAAAAAACGGACCTTTTCAACACAAAGGCGTCCAACCTGGGTATCGCTACCACCGATCAGCCTCATAAGCCCTCGACCCAGGACAACCCATGACCTTCTTCATTTTCCTTTTAGCCTGCTGCGCCGCCGGAGCAACCGGCATCATCTTCAAGCCAGGAGCATGGTACGAATCTCTTAAGAAACCGAGCTTTACCCCCCCTGACTGGGCGTTTCCGGTGGCGTGGACGACGATTTATCTGCTTCTCGCCTGGGCGGGCTATCGCTTGACGCTGATCCCCGGCAGCGAGATCGTACTGGCCTTGTGGGCCGCTCAAATAGCGCTTAACACGTTGTGGACGCCGGTGTTTTTTGGCGCGAACCGTCTGGTTGCTGCGATGGTGATTCTGGTTCTGCTGTGGGTCGTGGTTGCCGCGATGATCGTGATGGCCTTGCAACTGGACATCATCACCGGGCTGATTTTGTTTCCCTACCTGGTCTGGCTCTCGGTGGCAGCGGCGTTGAACTTCTCCATTCTGCGCCACAACCGATAAGTGCCTGGCGCTGACTTCCTTATGCTTCCCCGGCGAGTTTGAGCAGAATATTGATTAACTGATTCATGTAAGCCAAGGACGGCCAGCATCGGCAGTTAATCTGTTCCGCTCAATTCACAAGGCGCTACAGCGCGTAGCGCCGACAGTGCTCAAGGTAGCCTTGCTCGTGACTGCCGACCAGTTGAACGACGCTTGACCATAGCCAGGAGGGAGCGTCCAGGGTCTCGGAGCGATTGCTTTGCAGATCTCTGATCCACGCCGCACGTGTGGCCAGATCCATCTGTCTGGCGTGGGCGTTACCAACCACTTTTGCGAGATACGCTGCGGCCTGCATGGCCTCTTGCTCGGTGAGCTCATCCAGTTCCAGCTTCATGTCCTGAGGAAGCAGCTCACGTATGAAGAACGAATGATCCAGCATTCGCACGGCAACCATTCGGCTGCCCAGGCCGGGCGACAGATTCCGGGCGCCCTCCACTACCCGTTTGCCATTGTCTCTGGGCATGCGAGCCCTTGCCGTACGGGGGGCCGCCGCTGCGACGGCTTCCTTGACGTCGAGCAGGCAGAACTCTTCATCCTCTTCATCGCCAACACCCATCAGCACCGCATAGCGAAGCAGCCCCAGAGAGCTGCATCCTTTTACCCAATAGGCGGAGTCGAGTAAGCGCACACGGTCATCCTGCGACCTGCCTTTGAGCGATGTCACCAGCGCATGAATCTCCGGCGTTTCGCAAAGCTCCTTGATTGCATCGCGTTCCGCGCGTGACAGTTGCCAGAAATGCTTACCCAACGGAATGGTCGGCTGCGTACCTTCGAAGCGCTCCTTGGCAAGGTGCTTCCACGTGCGTTGTACCGCGCTACGCATTCCGGCTTTCACTTGCGCAGGGCGATCAGGCTCTTCATCGTCGTCGCCCAAAAAAGCTTCTTCGTAGCCCTGCATCATCTCTTCCAGCATTCTTGCCGTGGTAACGCCGGGCAAGTCCGAGCCACGAGCAGCCGTCGCCAACGACAACCCCAGCCTCACCAGGTCATGGGCAGGATTACCGATGACGGCCTGATCGAGATCGCGGATATGCATGTCGATGCGCCCTCTCGAATCCCCCGTGGGCCCGAGATTGCCGGCGTGACAATCGCCACAGATCCAGACCGGCGGACCGCTGGGCAGACGTCTGCCCGACTGGCTGTGAAGCCACTCATAGAACTGGGCGGTATTGCCTCGAACGAACGCGTGCGCAGACCGCGCCATTTTTAGATTGCGCAGATTGATGAGGGATTTGAGACGTGTGTTCGGGCGAGGCGTTTTCATCGGAAAACCTTGAAGAGGGTTATTCCATTGACTCTTCATGTGACACGAATGTTTCAAGATATTTCATATCTGATCGCTGTTTATTTCAGCGTCCCAGCCGGATTCAAACTATTTCAAGCGCTTTGCCCACCGCAAACTGGCAAGGTCGACCGTCAACAAGAAAAGAACAAGAGAAAGCAGTGTGTATTCCCGGTCAAAGCGGTCCAGACGATCAGACCGGAAATACACCTGCACAAGCCCGTTAAAGCTTGAACTGCGCAACCATCGTGTTGAACGAAATCGCCAGCCGTGACAGTTCCTGACTGGATGCACTCGTCTGATTAGCGCCCGCTGCAGACTGTGCGCTCAGCTCCTGAATGTTGACCAGGTTGCGATCCACTTCGCGTGCGACCTGGGCCTGTTCTTCGGACGCCGAGGCAATCACCATGTTGCGCTCGTTGATGGTGCCTACGCCGCTGGTGATTTTTTCCAGGGCGCTGCCGGCACGCTGAGCGAGTTCCTGGGTGTTGGTGGCCGTCGCCAGGCTTTTGCTCATTGCAGCGACCGCACCGTCGGCACCGGACTGCACGGTACCGATCATGCCTTCGATTTCCACCGTTGAAGCCTGGGTGCGGTGCGCCAGAGCGCGCACTTCGTCGGCTACCACAGCAAACCCTCTGCCTTGTTCACCGGCGCGTGCAGCCTCGATGGCGGCGTTCAGCGCAAGCAGGTTGGTCTGTTCCGCAATGCTGCGGATGACCTCAAGCACTTTGCTGATATCCCGGACGTGGCCGGCAAGCGTGGTCACTGACCCCGTCGACTCGGTAATCTCCCTGACCATCGTGCCGATGCCCTTGACGGTGTTATCCACCTGGCCACGACCGTTCGCGGCGTCGGTTGCCAGTGCTTTGGACTCCTCCGAGGTAGACACTGCATTGCGGGCTACCTCTTCAACAGCAGCCGTCATTTCGTTTACCGCCGTTGCAGCCTGTTGAATCTCGTCGTTTTGTCGAGTAAGGCCGCGTGTGCTTTCTTCGGTGACCGCGCCAAGCTCTTCGGCTGCGGAGGCAAGCTGATCGGACGCGCTGGAAATCTCCTGAATCGTGCGTTTCAAGTTGCCCTGCATCGTGCCGATCGCATTGAGCAGGTGCCCCGCTTCATCGCCTCGGGTGCTGGAAACGCTCTGGGTCAAGTCGCCCGATGCAATACGTTGTGCAACTTCGATAGCGCTTCTCAGTGGTCCTGTAATCATGCGAGTGATCAGAATACCCAACATGATCGCCACCACAAACGCGATGACGATACCCGCCGTCAACATGAATACCGAGTTGCTTTGCAGCCTGTCAGCGGCCTCTGCACCTTCTTTGATCTGGCGCTTGTTGGAGTCGATCATGATCTGCAGGTAGCCGCGAGCCTTGTTGAACTCCCCGTCCGCCAGCGCGTTGAGGCGATTGCGCGCGTCTTCCAGTTTGCCCGCCTGCTGCAGGTCAAAGATGTTCTGGGAAGCAGAGATGTAGGCTGACATCAAGGCGTCGTACTGGTCGCCCGCTGCGCGTTCATCGTCCTCCAATGGGGTGGCGCGGTAGATGGCATAGACTTTCTGCGCACGCTCCAGCTCGGCATTGATACTTTGGCGCATTTTCTCCGCCGTGGCCTTGTCCTTGGCATCGAGCAAACGGTAAAGCCCGCGGTTATGAGTGGTCAGGGCGGTCATCGTCTCGTTGGTGTTGGCCACTGAAACCAGATTATTCGAGAACGTCAGCTCAAGGGCATCGGAAAGCCGGTTGATACCGAGCATGCCCAAACCACCCACAGCCAACGTGATCATGGCGCAAACGATGAACGCGGCCATGAGTTTTTTAGCGAAACTGGTGCGATTTATCAGGTTCATTGATTATCCATCATCGTTAAGTAAGGGGGCACTTCTGTCCGAGAGCCCTACTGCACTAGAGGCAAGTAGTTACGCGTGGTTTTGTACTTTTGTTGTAAGCGGTTCGTTGGACTACAGAAATGGCCATCCCCTCTCTGTGCCAGGGCAGAACCTGCTTCCTACAACAAACTAACCGTGCCGTAGCCTAGTAGATATCTGGCCCAAGACCGTTAGTTTTACGGGCCGCGAGAGGTAGAAAGTGCTGTTCACGACACTTTGACTTTTCGCGCTCCCTGTCTTTATCGGCATGAAGCGGATTTTATGAATAGCCACGGGGGTGTTACTGGATAAAAAGGGGGGACTGCATGAAAACGGGTACTGATGCGCTGGGTGCGCTCAGTGGAACCCAGGGAGGAAGTATGTCGGAATGCGAAGTATTCTCTGGTGCTTATTCCGGTCAGGGAGCCAGCCCCGAGGCAGCATTACACTGTTTACCCAGGCCTGCGAAACCACTTTATAAGTGTCTCATGGCCATCATCGATATAAGTAAAGATAACGGGCACTACCAACAGGCTTAGTACGGTTGAGGCCAACAGTCCGCCGATAACGACCACCGCCATCGGTTGACGGAAACCGGATTCGCCGCCCCATCCCAGTGCGGTCGGCAGCATGCCCGCGCCCATTGCAATGGTGGTCATGAGAATTGGCCGGGCGCGTTTGTGGCAGGCGTCGATCAACGCTTCGTAGCGGCTTACGGTCGGCGCACGGCGAGCCATGATTGCGTACTCCACCAGCAGGATCGAGTTCTTGGTGACGATCCCCATCAGCATCAGCAGACCGATGACTGACGCCATGGAAAAACTCATCCCGCCGATCAACAGTGCCAACAGTGCGCCACCAAGCGATAGCGGGAGCGCCGACAGGATGGTCAGCGGCTGCATGAAGTCATGGAACAGCAACACCAGCACCGCGTAGATACAGAATACGCCAACGGCCATCGCCAGACTGAAGTTGCCAAACAACTCGCTCATCAACTGCAACTCGCCCTGCTCCACCAGTTTTACTTGCGCTGGCAGGTTCTGCATGACCGGCGTTTGCCTGGCCTGTTCCATCACTTCGCCCAGATTGCTGCCATTGAGTTCGATGGACAGGGTGATATTGCGTAAGCGATCGATACGATCAATCTGCGCGGGGCCGCTGCCCATGCTGAGCTCTCCCAGCGACGCCAGTGCGATCTGGCCATCACGCCCCGTGATCCGTAACTGAGCGAGGCTCTGCAGGTCGGTACGTACTTGCGGCTGCATGCGCACCCGTACATTGACCTGGCGCTGGGACAGATTGATCTTGCCCAGAGACGAACTGTATTCACCATAGGTGGCCATGCGCAGGGTGTCGGCGATGTCTTGACTGCTGACACCCTGCTCTGCCGCGCGGACAACATCCGGGCGCATCTGGATTTCCGGTCGTTGCACCGCAGCACTTGAGGTGACGTTGCCGATGCCCTTTATCTGGCGCAACTGCGGTTCAAGCGCGGCGGCGGTACGCTCCAGTAAATCGCCATCATCGCTGGCGAGGACGATGTCCAGCCGTTCGCCGCTGGCGTCACCACCGACCGTCACCCGCACACCAGGCAAACTGCGCAGACTTTCACGCATGCTCGCTTCCACCTGGGATTGTCTCAGGGCGCGCTGGTCTCGCGGCAGCAGATCGACGGTCAGTATCGCGTTGCGATTACCTGCACTGCCGGCATCGCCGCTGCCCGCTGCGATGAACACGTGGGCCACTTCAGGGATCGCACGCAAACGCTTCTCAGCCTGCAAGGTAATCTCGCCGGTCTGCGCCAGACTGCTGCCGGGCGGCAATTCCAGGCTGACGGTGCTGCTGGCAATATCCTGTGCAGGCAGAAAGCTGGTCGGCAGCAAGGGTATAAGCGCCAGCGAGCCGATGAATAGAGCGCCCACAATGGCCATGGTGGTCTTGCGGCGGCTCAGGCTGGTATGAATCCAGCCCAGGTAACGCCTCATCAAACCGCCGTCGTGTTCGCCATGCGATCGCGCCTTGAGAAAGTGCGCAGCCATCATCGGCGTCAGAAGACGGGCGACCAGTAACGAAAACATCAACGCAGCGCTGGCGGTCACACCGAACTGGCGAAACAGTTTGCCGGAAATCCCGCCCATGAAAGCGGTCGGCAGGAATACCGCGACCAGGGTCACGGTGGTTGCCAATACCGCAAGGCCGATCTCGTCGGACGCTTCGATTGCCGCCTGCCGTGGGGTTTTGCCCATGCGCAGGTGTCGCGCAATGTTTTCGACCTCAACGATGGCATCGTCGACCAGAATGCCGATCACCAGCGCCAGCGCCAGCAGCGATACGGTATTGAGGCTAAAACCGGCAAAATACATCACGCCGAAGGTCGGGATGATCGACAAGGGCAGCGCCGTGGCCACGATAACGGTCGCCCGCCAGTCACGCAGGAACCACCAGACCACCAGCACAGCCAGTAACATCCCTTCGTAAAGCAGCGCCATGGAGCCACGATAGTTTTCCATCACCGGCTCGACGGCATTACTCGCCTCTTCAATACGCACATCAGGGTGCAGCCTGGCGAACTCACTGACTGCCTGGCGCAAATCCCTGGTCACGCCGACGTCGGAAAAGCCCAGGGAGCGGATGACCTGAAAGCCAATCACCGGTTTGCCATCGCGATACGCCAGCGTAGTACGCTCGGCATGGGTATCGCGCACGGTGGCCAACTGCTGCACAGCGAGCATCCGTCCATCGCTGACGGGAATGCGGATAGCGCCCAGCGCTGCGGGGTCGTCAATACCGCCGAGGACACGCAGCGCCTGTTGACCGCTGCCCAGATCGCCCTGCCCTCCGGAATTGTCTTTTTGCATCGCCCGCAAACGATCTGCAATATCCGTCACACTCAGACCCAGACCGGCCATCAGCGCCGGATCAAGGTCAACCTGGACTTCGCGGTCCACGCCGCCCACCCGGCTGATCTTCGCGACCCCACGCACGGTCAGCAGCTGTTTACTCAGCTCGTTGTCGACAAACCATGACAACGCTTCTTCGTCCATGCGTGGCGCATCGACCACATAGGTCAGCAACGCCGTAGTGTTGGTGGTCAGGCGGGTTACCGATGGCGTGTCGAGGTTGGCTGGCAATTCAGCCGCAGCGCTGTCCACCGCATTGCGCACTTCGTTGAGGGCTTCGTTGCCATCCTTGTCGATGTCGAAGATCACATTGATGAGGACACTGCCTTCGGTAATTTGCGTGGTGACATGCTTGAGCAGGCGCAGCGAGGTCAGCTTGTCTTCGAGCTTGCGCGCGACTTCGGTTTCCAGTTGCTCGGGGGCGGCCCCTTCCAGCGAGGCACTGATGACCACAGCAGGCAGATCGGTGTCGGGAAAGTCCTGGATGCCGAGACGCTCGAATCCGAGGAAACCAAACAGGGTCAGCAATAAAAACAGCATGACCGCCGGAACCGGGTAACGAATCGACAACGCGGAGATATTCATTGCGCGCGGGCCTCGGCGTTGACCAGCGTCACGCTGGCCCCGTCATTGAGAAAGGCCCCACCGCTGCGGACGATCTGTGCCTGCTCTGCCAGGCCGGCGAGGATTTCCAGCGCCGACCCACGACGTCGTCCGATCTCTACCACTTGCTGGCTGACGCGCATGTCCTTGCCCAGTACAAACACATAGGAGCGCCCGTCGCGCAGGATCACGCTGGTGTCAGGAACCGTCAGCGCCGGGCTGGACGGCAGTTCGATGCGACCGCTGGCGTACATGCCGGAGCGGGCCATCGACCCTGTCGGCAGGGATACGTAGACCAGCGCCCTGCTGGTCTTGCCGTCAAGCACTGGCGAGACCAGCCGCACGTGCCCTTCGACCTCATTACCGCCGGGCAGCTTCACACGGGCGAGCTGCCCGGCCTTGACGCCTGGCAGTTGCTGGGCATCCAGTTCCGCCTGCCACTCGATGCGGCCCTCCCGGATCATTCTGAACATTTCGCTGCCCGCCGACACCACATCGCCAAGCAAGGCCTTGCGCCCGGAAATGATTCCGTCATCCACCGCGACGATGCGCGTCTGCGTGAGTTTGATCCGGATGCTGCGCAGATCGGCATTCGCCGAGGCCAGGTCAGCTTCGGCGGTCTGCACCTTGACCCGGTACTCTTCCAGTTTCTGCTCGGACAGGGCGCCGCTCTGCCCTACCGAGGCCGCCCGTCTGGCATTGGAGCGGGCTTCCTGCAGTTGCGCAGAGGCCTGGGCGGCCGCCGACTTCTGCTTGTTTTCCTCGGCCAGCACGCTGTCATCGGCCAGGGTCGCCAAAACCTGGCCCTTCTTCACCTGATCGCCGATATCAGCTTTCAGGCTGGCGATACGCAAGCTTCCGGTCTCGGCACTGATCACGGCTTCCTGCCACGGTGCGAGCGCACCGCTGGCCACACGCTCCTGCGGCCAGTCTTCGCGACGCGGTTGCACCGCCTCGACCGTCAGGCTGGTGGCCGGCGCGGCCGCGGCTGCCGGGGGCGGCTCTGCGCGGCCAGACAATAGCCAGCCCGAAACGCCCAGCACTGCCAGCGTCAGCAGCCCATACACGCGTATCTTCCTCATGCGCCGCCCCGCTTCGGTGTTTCACCGGCCAAACCTTCGCGACTGTCCTGCCATCCACCGCCCAGGGCCTTGTACAGGGCAATCCAGTAGCGCACCTGATTTTGTTGCACGTTGATCAATTCGATTTCTGCCGACAGCGCCGAGCGGCGAGCCTCTTCGCGGTCCAGCAGGCTGGCATTACCGGCCTGCCAGTTGCGGTCTGTGGCCTCGAACGACGCTTGATAACCGTCGCTGGCCCGCTGCGTGCTGGCTTGCGAGCGCCGCGCCGCGTCCAGGCGCACCAGCGCCTGCTCGACCTCCATTACCGCTGTGCGCAGGGTTTGCCGGTAGGTCGCCAGCGCCGTGTCATAATCCGCCCGCGCAGAATCTACCGCCGCCCGGCGCTTGCCTGCATCGAACAGCGGAACAGTCAGTTGCGGGCCGAGGCTCCAATCGCGGCTGAATACTCCGGTGGTGGTCCCCACTTCGAACGAGCCAACCAGGCTCAGGCTCGGCAGACGATCAGCCTGGGCAGCGCCAATCTTCGCATTCGCTGCGGCCAGTTCGCGTTCGCTGGACGCCAGGTCCGGGCGCTGGCGCACCAGATCGGCGGGTATTTCCCGTACATCCAGCAACGCAGGCTGCGGCAGTCGCGCGGGGTTATGGCTGAGCACTTCTCGTACCTGTTCCTCGTCGCTGCCAGTCAGGTCCACCAGGCTCTTGAGCAGCACGTCGCACTCGCTCTGTTGTTTGATGAGAGTCGCAGTGCTCGCCGCCGCACTGGCGTCGCTCAACGATGAATCGGCGGCGGCGGTAAACCCGGCCTGAAACGATACGCGAGTCAGACGTGCTGTCTGCTCCTGGGATTGCGCCTGATCACGGTAAGCGTTCACCAGCATCTGGCAGCCGCGGTACTGCACGAAGTCATCACCGACCTCGGCGGCCAGTGATACGCGAGCGTCATGCCAATCATTGACACGTGCTTCGAGCAGATTGCGTGAAGCCTCGTCGGTGCGTCGCAGTTTGCCGAACAGGTCCAGTTCCCAGGACGCATCGAGGGTTGCGCCGGAGGTCTTGCCGCTCTGGCGCACCCCGCTCTGCCTGATGCCGGCGCGTGACTTGCTCACACCGCCGCTCACTTGCGGCAGCCGGTCGGCAACGCTGTCGTCCACCGTCGCACGTGCCTGGGCAATGCGCGCAAGAGCCTTGTCGAGTGACGGACTGTCTGCCTGTGCCAGACGCAACAGGGTTGCCAGCGCAGGGTCATTGAACTGTTGCCACCAATCCTGCAGCCCGACCATCGACGCGTCATGCGGCAGTGGCGCATGCCACTTGCTGGCAACCGCCACCGCAGGCAAGTGGTAGTCCGGTCCTAGCGTGCAGCCGCTCAGCAGCGACACCAGAAACGTCGACAACAGGAAGTGGCCAGCAGGTTTGCCAATCGACATAAAGCTCTCGAAGGTTCCGGAACAGTGGTTGTCTGGAGATAAGGCAACGGCGCAGGGATCCGGGCGATCAGGAGCGTTGTCGCGAGATTTCCTACAGCGCCACAAATCCCTTTCGTAGCATGCATTTAACGCCTGAGGCCGCGAGATGTCTGTCGTGGAATACGGGGACAGTCCGGCGGCGATAAGTTGGCGATCCCCCTGAGGTTCTTACAGAATCGCGCTCTGCTCGAAGCGAGTAGCAATGAATCCGTACCTGTGCCAACAAGGGATCGACTATGGAAGAGTTAAGCAATCTCAAGAAACTGGAGTCGAATGCGCGCACCTATGCAGCGACCTTCCAGCAACTGTTTGTCAGCGGCAAAGGCATGCGAGTCAAGGACGCCAATGGCCGGGAGTACCTCGACTGCCTGTCGAACGCTGGCACGCTGGCACTGGGTCATAACCCACCGGTGGTCCGCGAGGCGGTGATCGAATTTCTCAACAGTGATCATCTGCAGCAGGCCCTTGACCTGGCCACACCGGCCAAGCACGCCTTCGTCGAAGAACTGTTTGCGACGTTGCCCGCCAGCATGCGTGACAACAGCAAAATCCTGTTCTGCGGCCCCAGTGGCTCAGACGCGGTCGAAGCCGCAATCAAACTGGCTCGCCATTACACCCAGCGCTCGCCGCTGATGTCCTTCCACGGTGGTTACCATGGCATGACCGCTGGCGCATTGTCGGCCATGGGCAACCTCAACCCCAAAGCCGGCCTGCTGGCCCAGGGCACCCACTTCCTGCCCTTCCCCTATCGCTTCCGCTGCCCGTTCGGCACCGATGGCGAACATACCGACCGCCTCTCCATCGAGTACATCCGCACGGTACTCAGTGATCCGGAAAGCGGTGTGCCCAAACCGGCGGCGGTGGTGGTCGAAGTGATTCAGGGCGAAGGCGGCTGTATCGCGGCATCGGCCGAGTGGCTGCGCGCCGTGCGGGAGATCACCCGCGAGTTCGGCATCTTGCTGATTATTGATGAAGTGCAGACCGGACTCGGGCGTACCGGCAACCTGTTTGCCATCGAACATTCCGGGATAACGCCGGATATTCTGGTGCTGTCCAAGGCCATCGGTGGTGGCTACCCAATATCAGTGATCGTCTATGCCGAGCACTTGGATACATGGGGCCCGGGTATGCACGCAGGCACATTCCGTGGCAATCAGGTGGCGATGGTGGCCGGAGCTGCGACCATGCGTCATATCAAGGAGCACGACCTGGCAGGCAATGCCTCGCGCCGGGGGGAGCAGTTGCAAAGCGGGCTGGAAGATATCGCCCGACAGTTCCCGTTTATCGGCGATGTTCGTGGCCGTGGGCTGATGCTGGGCGTGGAGATCGTCAAACCGGCCAGCGGATCGCGTCCTGGGGCTGGCGATGGCGCACGTGCGCGAGCGATCAAGCTGGAGTGCTTCGACAACGGCATGATCATCGAAACGGGTGGACGCAGCAGCGCAGTCCTGCGCTTCCTGCCACCTTTGAACATTACCGAGTCGGAAGTAGGTACAGTTCTCGACCGCTTCGAACAGGCCCTCAGGAGCAGCAGCGCCGCACGGGTTTCCAGCGTCAGTGCGGTAGGCTGATCTCTCGCAAAAGCCTGCTCGGGAGGCTGACGCAGACGACAGACATTCGTTGCCTGCACCAGCCTCTTGCGAGCAGGATCCCTGCCCTTAAGCTTCCTGCGCCGACCTCATACGCCGATCTTTCTGACTCCGCCCGCAGGCACTTTTCAATGCGCGGTCGTACGCCCTTTTCCAACGGGCAGGACATCCTTGTCCTGCAATCCCCCTGTCAATCCCGTGCCAGCGCTTCGATCGGATCGAGCTGTGCCGCGTTACGTGCGGGTACGAAGCCGAACACGATGCCGATCAATGTCGAGCAGATAAACGCAGTGACAATCGAGCTCACGGAGAACACCATCTGCCATTCCTTGACCAGCAGTGAAAACACATAGCCGATCACGAACGACAGGCCGATGCCGATGACCCCGCCAATCAGGCAGACCATCACCGCCTCCACCAGAAACTGCTGACGGATATCCGCCTGGCGTGCCCCGACTGCCATGCGAATGCCGATCTCGCGCGTCCGTTCCGTGACCGACACCAGCATGATGTTCATCACCCCGATACCGCCGACCGCCAGCGAGATCACCGCAATCAACGACAGTAACAGGGCCAGCGACTGGCTGGTCTTCTGCACCGTTTGCATCACGCTGTCGAGGTTGTAGGTGAAGAAGTCCTTGGTCCCGTGACGCTTTTGCAACAGCTTGTTCACGTTGTCCTCGACCACCTTGCTTGGCTGTCCGTCCTTGACCCGCACGGTGATGCCGTCCAGGTAGGTCTGACCCAGAAGGCGTCCGGAGGCGGTTTCGTAGGGCATCCAGATATTCAGGTTCTTGCTGGTGTCGAAGATGTTTTTCTTGTTCTCGGTCACGCCGATCACCGTGCACGGCAGGTTACCCACCAGAATCACCAGGCCCAGCGGATCGACCTTGGGACCGAACAGGCGAATCCGCGTGTTGTGATCGATTACTACCACCTGTGCCTGCCGCCGGGCATCATCCTTGTTGAAACCCACGCCCAAGCCCATTTTGGTGCCACGCACCTGGAAGTAACTCGGGCTGACCCCGCTCACCGTCGCCGAGACGTCGATGTTGCGGTAGCGCACCAGCAGGTTGCGGCCGATATTCGGTGTGGCGCTGTCGATGTAGTACTCACTGCTCAACGCCGTCACATCGGACAGCGCCAGAGTCTGGATATCCATAGACTTGGTGTCGCCAAAGTCACTGCCGGGGAACACCTCTATGGTATTGCTACCGATGGCCTGGATGTCCTTGAGCACATAGCGCTTGGCCCCTTCGCCGATCGCAACGATCGACACCACCGAGGTGATGCCGATGATGATCCCGAGCATGGTCAGCAGCGTGCGCATGCGGTGCGAGATCAGCGCCACCCACGCCATGACGAAGGCCTCCTGGAACAGGCCGATGTTGGCCATCAGCCGGTTGCCCTGCCTGGGTTTGCTCGGCAGGCGCTCGGTGGTTTTTTCGTTGACGATCGGACGGTCAGTGTTGACCCGGTCGGCGATGATCTCGCCATCACGCATTTCGATGATGCGCTCGGCGTGCGCCGCAACCTTCTCGTCGTGGGTTACCAGGATCACCGTGTGCCCGGCGCTGTTGAGCTCAAGGAGGATGTTCATCACCTCCTTGCCGCTCACACTGTCGAGGGCTCCGGTGGGTTCGTCGGCCAGAATGATCTCACCGCCGTTCATCAAGGCCCTGGCGATACTCACCCGCTGCTGCTGGCCGCCTGACAACTGGCTTGGCCTGTGCTCCAGATGCCCGGACAGTCCCAGGCGCTCAAGCAGCTTCTGCGCGCGCTCCACACGCATGCTTTTACCGGTGCCTGCGTAGATGGCCGGCATTTCGACATTCTGGATCGCCGCCAGGTGCGGCAACAGGTGATAACGCTGAAAAATGAAACCGAAGTGATCACGGCGCAGCTCTGCCAGCTCATCATCGGTCAGCGTACCGGTTTCACGCCCGTCGACCTTGTAGCTGCCGCTGTTGGCGTGGTCCAGGCAACCCAGCACGTTCATCAGCGTTGACTTGCCGGAGCCCGAGGCCCCGGTAATGGCAACCAGTTCGCCGGCATTTATCGTGAGGTTGATGTCATTGAGCGCGATGAAGTCCTTCTCGCCGGCGACGAAACGCCGGGTGACACCCTTGAGTTCCAGAAGAGCTCGACTCATGGTCAGGCCCCCGCTGTCGCTGGTGTGGTCGACGGTTCACCGATCACCACCTGGTCACCCTCGGCAAGGCCGCTCTTGATCTCGACCCGCACGTTGTTGTTGATGCCGGTCTGCACATTGCGGCTCTGGGCCTGGCCCTGCGCGTCGACAACGCGTACCGGGAAGCTGCCGTCGCCGTTCTTGTCGCCCAGGGCCGCAACAGGCACAGTCAATACGTCCTTGGCCTTTTCACGCACGATATGCACTTGGGCGGTCATCGAAATACGCAGACGGTGATCAGGGTTGGGGACGTCGAACAATGCGTTGTAGAACACCGCACTGTTCGGCTTGCTGGCGGTGCTGGATTGTGCATCCAGGAAGTTTTGCGGTGCTGGCTCCGTGCCCTTCAGCTTGGCGTAATAGCGTTTTTCGGCATCGCCGAGAATGGTGAAATACACCTCTTGCCCGGGGGTGATATGAATCACGTCGGCCTCGGAGACCTGTGCCTTGACAGTCATGGTGTCCAGATCCGCCAATTTGAGAATCACCGGTGTCAGCTGGCTGGCGATCACAGTCTGGCCTTCCTGCGTCACGATACCCACCACATCACCGCTGATCGGCGCGACGATACGGGTATAGCCCAGGTTGATCCTGGCGGTCTCGATCTGAATTCTTGCGTCGCGCACCTGTGCCTCCAGCGACCGCAGGTTGGCACTCCGGACCTCGAAATCCGATTGCGCCGTATCGAAGTCCTTTTGCGAGATTGCGTCATCCGCACGTAATTGCTTGTAGCGTTGGTAAATGGCTTTGGCGTCCTTGAGCTGCGCCACAGCCGCGTCTTTTTGGGCGATCAGGTTCTGTTCGTTGACCTGCGACTGGCGCAGGGTGTTCTGCAGCACCACGGGATCGATTTCCGCCAGCCACTGACCTTGTTTGACCTTGTCGCCCAGATTGACCTTCAGGGACTTGAGCTGGCCCGAGACCTGCGAGCCGACGTCAACCTGCTTGATGCCTTGCAGCACACCGCTGGCCAGCACCGAGTTTTCGATGTCGGTGCGTTCGACCTTGGCGGTCAGGTACTCCGGAGCCTTTTCCGGAGACTGGACGCTGTAGGCAATACCCGCTGCCAGAACCAGCAGCACGACAACGATGAGCACTTTGCGAAACTTCAACTTTTTCATAGAAAGCCACGAATGTGTTGAGAATTGACCCGGCGATGGACCGCCGGGCTTGAAGAAACGGCGTTATTGGCGGGGTAGCCACCAGTTCGCCAGATGCTGTACATGCTGCGCCTTGAGAATGGTGAAATGGTTGCCCGGCCCACGCCAGACAGTGAGATCCGGAGCACACTGGCGCCAGCCGCTGACCATCGCCTGCTGTTCGCGCTGATTGCCCGCCGCATCCAGCACTGGGTCATCGGCCAGCACCAGACGCACCGGCCCGGAGTAGATCTGCGACGGTTGATAACGTGTGCGCAACGCCGTACCGAAAGCCCGCGCAGGCCCGCGCATCGCGTCCGCCGAAGAACGCTGCGGCAACATCCCTGCCCGCACCATCCCGGCATGCAACAAGCGCATCTGACCGACATCGTCCTGGGTCCGGAAGGCCGCACGATCGATGCCCAGCGACTTGCCCGCAGCCAGTTCCATGGTCTCGATCAAACGTTCCAGTACGCCTATCGCGGTGTAAGGTTTGCCCACCACGCCGTTGCCGCCCGGTGACTCACTGTCGATCAGCGTCAGCGAAGCCACTTCGCGGCCACGTGCCGTCAGGCGCTGGGCCATTTCAAAGGCCACCCAGCCGCCGAACGAATGACCGAGCAGATGCACCGGCCCCTCGGGGTGAGTGCTGTCGAGTGCTTGCAGATACGCTTCGGCAGCGGTTTCCACCAGACTGTAAGGCACCGTGCGGCCATCCAGCCCGCGCGGTTGCAGCCCGTGGATCGGCCAGTGCGGGCCCAGTGCCTCGGCCAGGCCGATGAAACCGGTCACACTGTCCCCTGCCCCCGGGACACAGAACACGGGCGCATGATCGCGGCGTCCGCCCTGAATCGTCAGCAACGGCCGGTGGGCGTTGTCAGCCCCCCGTGGCCGATCGGGCAGATCAGTCAACGCCTGGCTGATCGCCTGACCCAGGCCCTCGATATGTGGCGGCTTCATCATGCTCAAGTGATCGCCCGCGACCTTGATACTGCGCAACTGACTGACGGGCAGTACGCTATCCCAACCCAGGTAACCGCTGTGTTTCTGCGAGTTGGGTTCCCACTCACTGGCAGTGAACAGGTGCAGCGGCACGCTGTTGGGGTAAACCGTGTAATTGGCCTGCGCATGACCGTGAGCCACCTCTCGGTCGAGGTACTGGCAAAGACCCTCGTTCGTGTAGATGTCCAGCTCCGGCGGCAGCGCACCCTGCTCACGGCAGTGCTGCAGGAGCCCGGCGAAATCAAAGGCCTGCCGGTTTGCACGCACTCGCTCCAGGGCTTCCAGAGCCTGCGCGCATTCGCCCCGGGCTTTCCAGAACTGCTCGCAGTGTTCCAGCAGGTGCTGACGGTGGGCGGTCTGCAGGTCCCAACGCTCGCGACCCTGATCCACCAGGCGCGGCATGTAGGTGTCGAGCATGCCGATAAACTCCACCTCCTCGTCCATGCCCTCCAGCTGGATGGCGATTTCGTAGGCCAGAAGCCCTCCGAACGACCAGCCCGCCAAGCGATAAGGTCCGTGCGGCTGCACGCTGCGCATCGCACCCAACAAGCGCGTTGCCAGGCATTCCATGGTCAGCAACTGTTCCTGACCGAGCGGGATGCCGCTCAACCCGTAGACCGGAATGTCGCTGTCGATGTGTACCGCCAGCGCCGCGAAGTGCACATCCTGGCCGGTGAACTCGTGGACCAGGAACAGCGGACGCTGGTTGCCGGTGGTGCGCACCGGCACCAGTTGCTCATGAAGCTGCGCTGCAACCTCTTCGCCGCGGCTGCCCAGCAGGCTGGCCAGGGCCGCCACGCTGGCGTGCTGGAAAACGTCGGCCAGAGACACCGGCAAGCCACTCTGTACAAGTTGGTTGACCAGTCGTACCGCCATCAGCGAGTGACCGCCGAGATTGAAGAAGCTGTCATGACGTCCCACCTGTTGCAATTCAAGTACTTCCGCCCAGGCTTTCGCCAGACGAATCTCCAACTCCCCTGCCGGGGCTTCAAACGTTCGGCTCACGAACTGATCCGCTGTCGGCGTTGGCAGTGCCTGGACATCCACCTTGCCATTGAGCGTCAGCGGCAAGTCTGGCAGGCAGATGAATACGCTCGGGACCATGTATTCCGGCAAGCTGGCGCTCAGTTGTGCACGCAGAGCCTCCGGCTCGGGTGCTTCAACGTCAGCGTGCACGGTGTAGTAAGCCACCAGACGCGTGTCGCCCGGGCTGTCTTCGCGGGCCACTACCACGGAGTTGCGCACGCCATCGCACCCATGCAGGCTGCTTTCGACTTCCCCGAGCTCCACACGGAAGCCGCGGACCTTCACCTGGCCATCATTGCGCGCCAGGTATTCGAGGTTGCCGTCCGGCAACCAACGCGCCAGGTCGCCGGTGCGATAGAGACGCGCGCCCGCCTGCTGACTGAACGGATCGTCGCTGAAGCGTTCTGCGGTCAGTTCCGGGCGATTCAGGTAGCCAAGCGCGACCCCGACCCCGCCGATGTAGATCTCGCCGACGCTGCCCATCGGCACCGGCTCGCCGCACGCGTCGAGCAGATAGATGCGCACGTTGGCGTTGGGTTTGCCGATCGGCAGGCTCAGGGTTCCCGGCTGCACATCAAACACTTCGTAACGAGTGGCGCACGTGGTGCCCTCGGTCGGGCCGTAGCCGTTGAACAAGCGCACTTGAGACGAGTGCTCCCGTACCCGGCGGAACGACGCCGGATCCGCCCGTTCGCCACCGCACTCCAGCATGCGCAAGCCTGCCAAAGCTTCGGGAATCAACCCGGCATACAGATTGAACAACGCGGTCGAACTGAACATCACCGTCACCGCATGGCGTTTGAGCAAGGCCGCAAAGGCCGCCGGCTCAAGCAACACGGAAGGCTCGACGATTATCGACTGGCCGCCGTTGAGCAAGGCACCCCAGATCTCCGGGCTACTGGCGTCGAACGCCGGGTTGGAAGAAAACGCCACGCGGTCATCGGCACGGAAGTCGTAGTTGTCCCGCACCAGCCGCACAATGCCGTTGTGGGTCACGATCACGCCCTTGGGCAGGCCGGTGGAGCCGGAGGTGTAGATGATGCACGCCGGGGTCTCGCCTGCAGCTTCATCTGCAAGCACGACTGGCCCTTGGCTCAACGCTGATAGATCCAGGGTGTCCAGATCGAGTCTCTGTGTCAGGTCAGGTGCCGTCAGTTCGCTGCGGGTCAGCAACAGGGTTGCTTCGCTGTCCTCGAGCATGAAGCGCAGACGCTCTTCGGGAGCCAGGCGATCCAGCGCCAGGTAAGCCGCGCCGCACTTGAGCGTGGCCAGCATACTGGTCAACAGTTCCACCGAACGATCCAGCAGGATCGCCACTCGGGTTCCCGCGTGCACGCCGTGTTGGCGCAAGTGCTGAGCCAGGGCGTTGGCGCGGCTGTCGAGTTCGGCGTAGGTCAGCGTCTGCTCACCCTGACGGGCCGCAAGCGCCTGAGGTCGAGACGCTGCATGCGCCTCGAAAAGGCGATGCATCAACTGACCCTCAGGGTAAGCGCGGTCGGTTGCATTAAGACCGGTCAACAGATACTGACGCTCGACTGCATCCACCAATGGAACGTGTTCCAGTATGTGTTGTTCATTGGCGACCATAGCTTCCAGCAGGCGCTGGAAATAGCCCAGGTAACGGTCCATGGTGCTTTCGTCGAACAGCGCCGTGGCGTATTCCAGCGTGCCGATCAACTGATCGCCGACCTCGGTCATGTCCAGCACCAGATCGAACTTCGCCGTGTGGTCGTTTACCGCTACGCCTTGCAGGTTCATGCTGCCGAGCGACAGGTCGGACGTTTCGTTGTTCTGCCAGGACAGCATGGCCTGGAAGATCGGGCTGTGGGACAGGCTGCGTTGCGGACGAACCACCTCGACCACCTGTTCGAACGACAGGTCCTGATGGGTCTGCGCTGCCAGCGTCTGACGCTTGACCTGCTGCATCAACGCTTCGACGCTGGGTGCGCCGGACAGATCGACGCGTATCGCCAGGGTATTGACGAAGAACCCGATCAGGTCCTCCACTTCGGCACGCAGGCGGTTGGCCACCGGTGTACCGATCACCACATCGTCCTGGCCGGCCAGACGCCCCAGCAGCGAGGCCCATGCGACCATTACGGTCATGAACAGGGTGCTGCCATGTCGCTGGCTCAGGGCCTTGAGGCCGCTGGTCAGCTCTGCATCAAGCACCAGGCCGCGAACGTTGCCGCTGTAGTCCTGTTGTGCCGGGCGTAGCCGGTCGGTCGGCAAGGTCAGCAAGGCTGGCGCGCCACCCAGGGTCTCCTGCCAGTACTGACGCTGTTGCTGCAGCACTTCGCCGCTCAGCCAGTTGCGCTGCCACACGGCATAGTCGGCGTATTGCACCGGCAAAGCGGGCAACGGATCCTCGGCACCGGCACTGAACGCCGCATAGAGCGCACTCAGCTCGCGGGTCAGCACATCCGCGGACCAGCCGTCGGAGACGATATGGTGCATCGTCACCAGCAACACATGATCGTCCTCGGCCATGCGCACCAGGTGTCCCCGTACCAGCGGACCGTTGAGCAGATCGAAGCCCTCGTTGGCCTCTGCAGCGGTGATGGCGAGCAGTTGCTGTTCAGCATCCGCCTGCCCGGTCAACACGTGCAGTTGCAGGCTGAAACCGATATCGGCAGGAGCGATGCGCTGCACCGGATCCTGGTCCTGCTCTTGCACAAAGGTCGTACGCAGCACTTCGTGGCGGGCGACGATACGGTCCAGCGCTCGCTCCAGCGCAGGGTTATCCAGAGTGCCACGCAGACGCAGCCCTGCCGGAATATGGTAAGCCGCGCTGCCGCCTTCCAGCTGCGCGAGGAACCACAGACGCTGCTGAGCAAACGACAGCGGCAAGGCCTGATCACGGGACACCGGCACGATAGGCGGCTGGCTGCTGCCTTTGGCGTCGGCGAGTATGCGTGCCATGGCGGCCAGTTCCGGCTGGGCAAAGATATCCGCCAGGCCCAGCTCGACGCTCAACTGCTGGCGCACCTGGGAAATCAGACGCATCGCCAGCAGCGAGTGCCCGCCCAGTTCAAAGAACTGGTCGTGACGGCCCACCTGTTCCAGATCGAGCAGGTCCTGCCAGATCTGCGCCAGCGCCAGCTCTGTGGCCCCTTGCGGCGCCACGTGTTCGCGGCTGGCAAAGGCATCGGCTTGCGGAGCCGGCAACGCCTTGCGGTCGAGCTTGCGGTTCGGCGTCAACGGCAGTGCATCAAGCAGCACAAACGCGCTCGGCAGCATGTACTCGGCCAGTTGCGGTGCCAGTTCGGCGCGCAGGCTGGCGGCATCCAGGTTCGCTTGTGGCTGTGCAATCACGTAGGCCACAAGACGTTTTTCACCAGGAGTGTCTTCCCGAGCGATCACCACCGCTTCCTTGACCCCGGCGCAATTGCCCAGGCGGGCTTCGATTTCGCCCAGTTCGATACGGAAACCGCGCACCTTGACCTGGAAATCGTTACGCCCCAGATATTCAATGCGGCCGTCAGCCATGTAGCGTGCCAAATCGCCGGTTTTGTACATCCTGGCATCAGGGCTGCTGCTGAACGGATCCGCGAGGAAACGCTCGGCGTTGACCTCGGCAAGGTTCAGGTAGCCGCGTGCCACGCCATCGCCACCGATGAAGATCTCACCAGCCACGCCATAGGGCACGGGCTGCTGATGGGCATCAAGCAGGTAGATGCGGGTGTTGGCCATCGGTTTGCCGATGGTCGCGTTGCCACTGCCTTCGCTGCCGGCCACAGCATCATGGCTGACATAAGCCGCGGTGCAAGAAACGGTTGCCTCGGTCGGACCATAGGTGTTGATCAGGCGAGTATGCGCCGGGCGCACCTCGTCCCAGAGCTTGAGCTTCTGCGCCGACAGCGCATCGCCCGTGACGTTGATCAGGCGCACCTCGGCCAAGCGTTGTTCGGCAGCCTGAGGCTGGTTGTGCCACTCGGCCACCAGCGTGTGCCAGTGCGCGGCGGTCAAGTGCAGGACCGTCGGATGAATGCCGTGAGTTTCAAGACCTTCGTTGCCGAATATCTCGCGGCTCGGAGCCAGGGTGGAACCCGCCAGCAAGGCCGGGAAGATTTCCTCCACCGACAGGTCGAAGTTCAGGGTGTTCTGTTGCAGCACGGTGTCGGTTGGCGCCAGGCCAAAAAGCCGCGCCGCATCGACGCTGTAGTTGACCAGGCCGCGATGTTCGATCATCACGCCCTTCGGATTGCCCGTGGAGCCCGAGGTGTAGATCACATACGCCAGGTTGCGCACGCTGAGGGCTTCCACCACCGGGTTGTCGTCACGCTCGGTAAAGGTGGCGCGCTGATCGCCGTCGAGCAACACCAGTGGCAAGGTCAGGGTCGGCAAGCGCTTGCGCAGATCACGCTGGGTCAGCAACGCCGCTGGCTGGCTGTCGGTGATCATGTAAGCCAGTCGCTCGGCCGGATAGGCAGGGTCCAGCGGTACATAAGCCGCCCCTGCCTTGAGCACACCGAGCAGGCCGACCATCATTTCCACACCGCGCTCGACGCAGATCGCCACCCGGTCGTCCGGGCCGATGCCCAGGCCGATCAGGTGATGAGCCAGACGGTTGGCCTGACGGTTCAATTCGGCATAGCTCAGGCGCTGCGCCTCGTGGACCACGGCGATAGCGTCGGGCTGTACCTGGACCTTTTCTTCGAACAGCTGGTGAATCGTGCAGTCTTGCGGGTAAGGCACATCGGTAGCATTAAGGTCGACCAGCAGATGCTGGCGCTCCGCCTTATCGAGCAACGGCACCTGCTCCAGCAACTGGCGGTCGTCGGCGACCATGGCTTCCAGCAAGCGCTGGAAGTAGCCCATGTAACGCTGCAGGGTGCTTTCGTCGAACAGTGCCGTGGCATATTCCAGCGTGCCGATCAGTTGATCGCCGACCTCGGTCATGTCCAGCGTCAGGTCGAACTTGGCCGTATGGCCAGCCACTGCGACGCCCTGCAGGCTCATGTCGCCAAGCGCCAGATCGGATGCTTCGTTGTTCTGCCACGACAACATGGCCTGGAAAATCGGGCTGTGGGACAGGCTGCGTTGTGGGCGAACCACCTCAACCACCTGTTCGAACGGCAGGTCCTGATTCGCCTGGGCGGCCAGGGTCTGCTGTTTGACCTGCTGCAACAGGCTTTGGACGCTCGGTGTCCCCGAGAGGTCGACGCGCACGGCCAGGGTGTTGACGAAGAACCCGATCAGGTCCTCCACCTCGGTACGCAGGCGGTTGGCCACCGGCGTACCGATGACCACGTCGTCCTGACCGGCCAGACGTCCCAGCAACGCAGCCCATGCGGCCATGACCGTCATGAACAGGCTGCTGCCATGCCGCTGGCTCAGCGCCTTGAGGCCACGCGTCAGGTCGGCGTCGAGGACCAGGCCGAGCAACTGGCCGCTGTAGTCCTGTTGCGCCGGGCGTGGCCGGTCGCTCGGCAAGGTCAGCAAGGCCGGCGCGCCGGCCAGAGTCTGCTGCCAGTACTGGCGCTGTTGCTGCAGCACGTCGCCGCTCAGCCAGTTGCGCTGCCACAGCGCGTAATCGGCGTATTGCACGGGCAATGCTGGCAACGGATCCTCGGCGCCTTGGCTGAACGCTGCATAGAGCACGCCCAGTTCACGGGTCAACACGCCAGCGGACCAGCCGTCAGAGACGATGTGGTGCATGGTCACCAGCAAGACATGGTCATCATCGGCCAGGCATACCAGACGTCCACGCACCAGTGGGCCGTTGAGCAGATCAAAGCCCTCTTCGGCCTCTTCTGCGGCGATGGCGAGCAGTTGTTGTTCCGCGTCGCCCTGCCCGGTCAGCACCTGCAGTTGCAAGTTGAAGCCGATATCGGCTGGAGCGATGCGCTGCAGCGGATCCTGGTCCTGTTCCTGGACAAAGGTTGTGCGCAATGCCTCATGGCGCGCAACGATACGGTCCAGCGCGCGCTTCAGTGCGTCCTGATCGAGCCTGCCGCGCAGACGCAGACCGGCTGGAATGTGATAAGCCGCACTGCCGCCGTCCAGCTGCGCGAGGAACCACAGGCGTTGCTGGGCAAACGACAGCGGCAAGGACTGATCGCGGGACACCGGCACGATGGGCTGCTGGCTGCTGCCGGCAGCGTGTGCCACTACCTGAGCCAGCGCCGCAAGTTCCGGCTGGGCGAAGATGTCCGCCAGGCTCAGCTCGACGCCCATGCGCTGACGCACCTGGGAAATCAGGCGCATTGCCAGCAGCGAGTGCCCGCCCAGTTCGAAGAAGTGGTCATGACGCCCTACTGCTTCCAGGTTGAGCAGGTTCTGCCAGATCTGCGCCAGGGCTTTTTCGCTGGTGCCTTGCGGGGCGACATGTTCGCGACTGGCAAAGGCGTTGTCCGCTGGAGCTGGCAAGGCCTTGCGATCGAGTTTGCGATTCGGTGTCAGCGGCAGTGCATCAAGCAGCACGAACGCACTTGGCAGCATGTACTCGGCCAGTTGCGGCGCCAGTTCGGCGCGCAGTCTGGCGGCATCCAGGTTTGTTTGTGGCTGGGCGATCACGTAGGCCACGAGGCGTTTTTCGCCGGGATTGTCTTCCCGAGCGATCACCACCGCTTCCTTGACCCCTTTGCAGCTACCGAGACGCGCTTCGATTTCGCCCAGCTCGATACGGAAACCGCGCACTTTGACCTGGAAGTCATTACGGCCCAGGTATTCGATACGGCCGTCGGCCATGTAGCGTGCCAGGTCACCGGTCTTGTACATCCGGGCATCAGGGCTGTTGCTGAACGGATCAGCGAGGAAGCGCTCGGCGTTGACCTCTGCAAGGTTCAGGTAACCGCGTGCCACGCCGTCGCCACCGATGAAAATCTCACCGGCCACGCCGTATGGTACCGGCTGCTGATGGGCATCGAGCAGGTAGATGCGGGTGTTGGCCATCGGCTTGCCGATGGTCGCGTTGCCGCTGCCTTCGCTGCCGACCGCAGCGTCGTGACTGACGTAGGCCGCGGTGCAGGACACCGTCGCTTCGGTCGGCCCGTAAGTGTTGATCAGGCGAGTGTGTGCCGGGCGCACCTCATCCCAGAGTTTGAGTTTCTGTGCCGACAATGCGTCACCTGTGACGTTGATCAGGCGCACCTCGGCCAGGCGTTGTTCAGCAGCCTGCGGCTGGTTGTGCCATTCGGCGACCAGGGTGTGCCAGTGAGCGGCGGTCAAGTGCAGGACGGTCGGGTAAATGCCGTGATTTTCAGTGCCCTCACTGCCGAATATCTCGCGGCTTGGCGCCAGAGTCGCACCGGCCAGGAGTGCCGGGAAGATCTCCTCCACCGACAGGTCGAAGTTAAGGGTATTTTGTTGCAGCACCGTGTCGCTCTGGGACAGGCCAAACAGCCGCGCCGCATCGACGCTGTAGTTGACCAGGCCTCGGTGTTCGATCATCACGCCCTTCGGATTGCCCGTGGAACCCGAGGTGTAGATCACATACGCCAGGTTGCGCACGCCGAGTGTCGGTACGACCGGGTTGTCATCGCACTCGGCGAAGCCCTGGCAATGCTCGTCGTCGAGCAATACCAGCGGCATCGACAGTGCAGGCAAACGCTCCTGCAAGCCGCGCTGGGTGAGCAACGCCGCCGGCTGGCTGTCGTTGATCATGTAGGCCAGGCGCTCGGCCGGGTAAGCCGGGTCCAGCGGTACGTAGGCGGCACCGGCTTTGAGTACACCGAGCAGCCCGACGATCATTTTCACTCCGCGTTCGACGCAGATCGCCACTCGATCATCCGGACCGATGCCCAGGCTGATCAGGTGGTGAGCGAGACGATTGGCCTGGCGGTTCAGTTCGGCATAGCTCAAGCGCTGCGCCTGGAAGGCCACGGCGATGGCGTCGGGCTGTGCCTGGACCTTTTCCTCGAACAGCTGATGAATCGTGCGATCTTGCGGGTAAGGCACGTCGGTAGCGTTAAGGTCGACCAGCAGACGCTTGCGCTCCGCGGTATCGAGCAGTGGTACGTGTTCCAGCACCTGGCGGTCATCGGCGACCATGGCGTGCAGCAAACGCTGCAGGTAGCCCAGATAGCGGGCGATGGTGCCTTCATCGAACAACGCAGTGGCGTATTCCAGCGAACCGAACAACTGACCCTGGGCTTCGCCGATGTCCAGCGAGAGATCGAACTTGGACAGCGTATGGCCCGCGCTCAGGCTCTCCAGTTGCAGATCGCCAAGGGCGAAATCCCCACCGCCCATGTCCTGCCAGCTGAGCATGGCCTGGAACACCGGGCTGTGCGACAGGCTGCGCACCGGCTTGATCACTTCCACCACCTGCTCGAACGGCAGGTCCTGATGGTCCTGGGCGCCTAACGTGTTGCTCTTGACCTGCGCCAGCAGCGTTTCTGCCGTGGGCTTGTCGCTGAGGTCGACGCGGATCGCCAGGGTATTGACGAACAGGCCCACCAATCCTTCGGCTTCGCTGCGTGTGCGGTTGGCCACTGGCGTGCCGATGACCACGTCGTCCTGGCCGGACAGCCGCCCCAGCAGTGCAGCCCAGGCGGCCATGAGGGTCATGAACAGGGTGCTGCCGTGACGTTGGCTCAATGCCTTGAGGCCGCGAGTCAGGTCTTCGTCGAGCACGATGGGCAGCACCGCGCCGGTATAGTCCTGCTGTGCCGGACGCACCCGGTCGGTGGGCAACATCAGCAGCGCCGGAGCGTCTGCCAGGGTTTGCTGCCAGTAGTCGCTTTGTTGCTGCAGCAGATCGCCGCTCAGCCAGCGACGCTGCCACACCGCGTAGTCCAGGTATTGCAGCGCCAGTGGCGCCAACGGGTCGTCCTGGCCCTGACTGAATGCCGCGTAGAGCGCCGCCAGTTCACGGGTCAGCACGCCAATTGACCAGCCATCGGAAACGATGTGGTGCATGGTCAGCAACAGGACGTGATGGTCCTCGGCCATACGGATCAGGCGGCCTCGGATCAATGGGCCCTGTTCCAGATCGAAGCTTTGCAGCGACTCCTCACTGGCCAGTGCCTGAAGCTTCTCTTTGGCATCCACCAGCCCTTGCAGATCGTGCAGTTGCAGGTTGAAGCCCGCATCCGCCGGGCTGATCCGTTGCAATGGTTGTTCGTCATCGCCCTGAATGAAGGTGGTGCGCAGACCCTCGTGACGCGCCACGATACGCTCCAGCGCTCTTTGCATTGCCGCGCGATCCAGCTCGCCCCGCAGGCTCAAGCCGACAGGCATGTGGTAGGCCGCACTGGCACCTTCCATCTGGGCGAGGAACCACAGGCGTTGCTGGCCGAACGACAATGGCCAGGCCTGATCGCGTGCCACCGGTACGATATCCGGCAGGATGCTGCGTCCGGCCTGGGCGATGGCCAGTGCCAGTGTGCTCAGTTCGGGGTGGGCAAACAGCGCGGCCAGGCTCAGTTCGACGCCCAGTTGTTGACGAATTTGCGAAATCAGGCGCATCGCCAACAAGGAGTGACCGCCCAGCTCGAAGAACTGGTCGTGACGGCTGACGCGTTCAACCTGGAGCAGGTCGCTCCAGATTTGCGCCAGCAGGGTTTCGGTTTCGCCTTGGGGGGCTTCGTAACCACGGCGGATCAGTGCATCGGCTTCCGGTGCTGGCAGTGCCTTGCGGTCCAGCTTGCCGTTCGGCGTCAGCGGCAGTGCGTCGAGCAGCACATAGGCTACCGGGATCATGTAGGCTGGCAGTTGCTCCTGCAGCCAACCGCGCAGGCTGTCGATGTCTGTCGAAGCCTGCTCTGCGCTCAGGGTGTAATAAGCCACCAGACGCTTGTCACCCGGAACATCTTCGCGAGCAGCCACCACTGCTTCATGGACGGCCGGGTGTTTGGCCAGGCGTGCATCGATCTCGCCCAGCTCGATACGGAAGCCGCGGATCTTCACCTGATCGTCGTTACGACCCAGGTATTCGATATTGCCGTCTGGCAGGTAGCGCCCCAGGTCTCCGGTGCGGTACATGCGTGCCGCTGGCTGTTCGCTGAACGGGTCCTTGAGGAAGCGTTCGGCGGTCAGGTCGTCACGGTTCAGATAACCCCGTGCCACACCGGCACCGCCAATGTAGATTTCACCGCTAACACCCAGTGGAACAGGCTGCTGTTGCTCGTCCAGCAGGTAAAACTGTGTATTGCCCACTGGTTTGCCGATGTGAGCTGCGAAGCCGTCTTCGCGGTTCATCGCCACCCAGCTTGAGTACGTAGTGGTTTCCGATGGGCCGTAGAGGTTGCACAGGCGCTGCACGCCGGTTTTTTCGAACAGATTTTCCACGAGGCTGCGTTTCAGCGCTTCACCGGCCACGTTCACCGTATGGACCGATTCCGGCAACCCATCAACGTCCAGCAGTGCTTTAAGCGCCGACGGTACGGTGTTGATCAGGCCGATATCGTGCTCGCCGTGTTGCAGTTCAAGCACATTCTTGACGATTTCGATGCTGCCACCCGAGGTCAGCGGTGCAAAGCACTCGTAGACCGCAAGATCGAAGTTCAGCGAGGTGGAGAACAGCGTTTTTTCCAGTGCAGAGCCGTAAAAAGCCGCGTGCGCCCAGGTCAGGAAGTTCACGGTGTTGCGATGTTCGATCATCACGCCTTTCGGCAGGCCGGTCGAGCCCGAGGTGTAGATCAGATACGCCAAGTGCGCCGAGGTCAGCTCAGGCACCTGCGGATTCTGGACGGATTGGTCCTGCCAATCGCTCAGATCAAGATTGATGACAGGTACTGATTCGTCGGCCAGCAAGCCCTGAGTCGCGGTTTGCGCCAGTACTGCGGCCGGAGCGCTGTCCTGCAACATGTAAGCAATACGTTCCGCTGGATAGGCCGGATCCAGTGGCACGTAACCGCCGCCCGCCTTGAGGATCGCCAGCAACCCGACGACCATCTCCACGCCGCGCTCTACACAGATCCCGACCCGCGAATCCGGCTGAACGCCCTGCTTGCGCAAGGCATGGGCCAGGCGGTTGGCCTGTTCGTTAAGCTCGCGATACGTCAGACGCTGCTCGCCGTGGACCACAGCGAGCGCCTGAGGCGTGCGTTCGACCTGTGCCTCGAACATCCCATGGATGGTCTGCTGCTGCGAGTATTCCAGCGCGGTAGCGTTCAAGCCATACACCAGATGCTCACGCTCCGCGGCCGACAGAACCGACAAGCCTGCCAGCGGCACCTCGCCGGACTGCTCCAGTGCGCTGACCACATTCTCCAGAGTGGTCTGCACATACGCGCAGACGCGTTGCGCGTCGATGCTGGCACTGGCTTGAATCGTTAAACTGAAGCCCGTTCCCTCATCGTTTACTGAAAGGGTCAGCGGATAGTTGGTGCGCTCTTCGCCGCGCAGGCTTTCGATGCCTTGCCAGGCGTCCAGTGTCTGTTGGTTGACCTCAGCGGCGATATGTCGGTAGTTGAGCAAAGCGCTGAACAGCGGCGTCGAAGCGGACACGCCACTGCAACGCTGGGCCAGTACCAGCGAGGCGTGTTCATGGGCAAGCAGCCCACTGAGCCTGGCGTGGGTAGCCTTCAGACTGTTGCGCACGCCCTGCTCGCCCAGCGTGACACGCAACGGCAAGGTATTGATGAACATCCCCAGCGCTCGGTCAGACCCGGCACCGCCTTGCAGGCGGCCAAGCAATACAGTGCCGAAGACCACATCATCTTCGCCTGACAAGGCGCCCAGAACACGAGCCCATGCCAGGTGATACAGGCTGGCGGAGCTGACCCCGAACTGGCGGGCCTGCACGCGCAGGCGGCGGCTCAGGTCCATGTCGACCTGTAGGCGTGCTTCCTCGATACCGCTTCCGTCGCCCTGCACGTCCTGCAGGCCAAACGGCAGCGTCGGTTCATCGATATCACCGAGCATGTCGCGGAAAAACGCTTCGTGCTCTTCTCGGCTCACGCCGAGCATGGCCTGCGCTACGTAATTGCGATAAGGCACGGACGGTGGCAGAGAGGCTTGCTGTCCGAGCATGTATGACTCGATTTCGCTGGTGAGAATGCGCAGCGACGTGGCGTCGTCCACCAGGTGATGGAACAGCAGCATGCCCAGCCAGCGGTCGTTCTCCGCGTCATGTGCATAACCGATGCGTAGCATCGGTGCCTGACGAATGTCCAGACGCGTGTGGCGAGGGTCCAGACGTTCCAGCAGTTGTTCGGCGATATCGCCATCGGCAGGGTCAAGTATCAGCTCATCCAGGCCCAGAGGTGCTTCACGCCAGACCACCTGCACCGGAGAGTCGAGACGCTCCCAAAGCACGGCGGTGCGCAGGATATCGTGCCGCGCGATCACGCCTTGCAGTGCCTGGGCGAAACCGTGCAGACGCTCGAGGCTGTCAAAGGCAAACAACGCGTATTGCAGGTACGGGTCTCCCTCGGTCGCGGCAAGGTGGTGATACAAAATACCTTCCTGCAGCGGTGCCAGAGCGTAGATGTCCTGCACGTTGGCCAGGCCGCCGGGTACGCTTGCCACCACACGGTCGATATCATCCTGGCTCAGGACTGTCAGAGGCAGCATGTCCGGGGTGATGCGCTCGCAGTTGGCGGGAATGAGGTTGGCGGGTACTTCCAGTGCCCCCTTGCCGCCTACCGCTGCTGCCAGGGCAGACAAGGTCGGCTGACTGAACAGCACGCGCACGTCGGCAACCAGGTCGATCTGGCGCATCCGCTCGATCAGTTTGACGGCCAGCAGTGAGTGGCCGCCCAGCTCAAAGAAGTTGTCATGACGACCAACCTGCTCCAGTTGCAGCAGGTCTTGCCAGATACGCGCAATGGCCATCTCGGTGTCGTTTTCAGGCGCTGCATAGCCACGACTGGCCACCGCCGAACGGTCGGGCACCGGCAAAGCCCTGCGGTCGAGCTTGCCGTTGGCCGTCAGTGGCAACTCATCGAGTTGCACGTAGGCTGCGGGCACCATGTGCTCCGGCAATGCACCGTGCAGATGCTCGCGCAGGCTTTCGATGTCCAGCAGGCTTTCCGGCTGCTGTGTCGTGACATAGGCCACCAGGCGCTTGTCGCCGGGCACATCCTCACGGCACAGCACCACGGCATCGCGGACGTCCGGATATTCAGCCAGACGCGCTTCGATCTCGCCCAGTTCGATACGGAAGCCACGAATCTTGACCTGTTCGTCGTTGCGGCCCAGGTATTCAAGGCTGCCATCGGCCAGCCAGCGTCCCAGGTCGCCGGTACGGTACAGGCGCGCACTCGGTGCGGTGCTGAATGGGTTATCGAGGAAACGCTCGGCGGTCAGAGCTTCACGGTTCAGGTAGCCACGAGCAACACCGGCACCGCCCACGTACAACTCGCCGATCACGCCTGTCGGCACGGGTTCGCCATGGGCGTCGAGCAGGTAAAGCTGCAGGTCCGGGATGCGCTTGCCGATCGGGCTGGCACCGACGCGCTGGGCGTCTTCGGGCTGCAACGGGTAATAGGTCACATGCACTGTGGTTTCAGTGATGCCGTACATGTTCACCAGTTGCGTGCCAGCGTTCACGCTGCAGGCGTACCACGGCTTGAGCATCGCCGTTTCCAGCGCTTCACCGCCGAAAATCACCTGACGCAGCGAATGTGCCTGAGTGTTTTCAGCCTGGGCAGCAATCAGTTGACGGAACGCACTTGGCGTCTGGTTAAGCACCGTCACCCCGGCACTGCACAGCAGGTTGTAGAAGTCTTCTGGCGAGCGGCTGACCAGTTGCGGCACGATCAACAAACGGCCGCCGTGCAGCAGTGCGCCCCAGATTTCCCAGACTGAGAAGTCGAAAGCGAACGAGTGGAACAATGCCCAGACATCCTGTTCATTGAAACCGAACCAGTCTTCGGTGGCCGAGAACAGTCGTGCAACGTTGCGATGCTCGACCATCACGCCCTTGGGCAGACCGGTGGAGCCGGAGGTGTAAATGACGTAGGCAAGGTCAGCGGGCTTGACCGGTACTTGCGGATTGCAGACGGATTCGTCCTGCAGGTCGGCATCGTCGAGATAGATCAGCGGCACTTCGCAGACAGGCAACGTCTGCTGCACTGACTGCTGGCTCAACAACGCGACCGGCGCACTGTCGCCGAGGATGTAGACCAGGCGCTCCAGCGGATAAGCCGGATCCAGTGGCACGTAACCGGCGCCGGATTTGAGAATACCCAGCAAGCCAATGATCATCGCCGGGCCGCGTTCGACGCAGATCGCTACCCGATCATCCGGGCGAACGCCGTGGGCCAGCAGGCGATGTGCAACCTGGTTGGCACGGGCGTTGAGTTCGCCGTAGCTCAGGGTCTGCTCTTCGAACACCAGCGCCACGGCATTCGGCCGCTCTGCTGCGCGGGCTTCAAATTGCAGATGAATCGGTGTCTCGCTCGTATAGGTATTGCCAGGTTCGTTCCACTGTTCGAGCAACTGCTGCCGCTCGCTGTCCGGCAGGATCGAAATAGCGTGCAACGGTGTCTGCGGCGCTTGCTCCAGCGCGTTGACCAGATTGCTCAATGTTTGCAGCATGTAGGCGCAAATCCGGGCGCCGTCGATCAGCGGTATGGTCTGTACGGTCAACAGGAAGTCTTCGCCGCGGTCATCGACGTTGAGGGTCAGTGGATAGTTGGTGCGTTCTTCATCGCCCAGTGCTATCGCCTGCATGCCATTCCAGGCCGTCAGCGTTTCATCGGTCACGGCAACGCTGGTGTGGCGATAGTTGAGCAAGGCGCTGAACAACGGCGCCGGTGCGACCACGCCACTGCAACGTTGGGCCAGCGCCAGAGACGCGTGTTCATGCCCGAGTAATGCGGTCAAGCGCCGGTGCGTGGCCTTGACCCCGTCACGCACGCCCTGGTCGCCCAGGCCCACACGTAGCGGCAAGGTGTTGATAAACACGCCCAGCGCTCGCTCCGAGCCTTCGCCACCTTGCATCCGGCCCAGCAGCACGGTGCCGAACACTACGTCGTCACGCCCCGAGGCCTTACTCAACAGCTGCGCCCAGGCCAAGTGGACCAGGCTGGCGGCACTGACTCCCAGTTGACGGGCCTGGGCCCGCAAACGACGGCTGAGCTCCAGATCCACCGGCAGAAAGTCTTCTTCGATGTCATGACCGTCACCTTGCACCTCCTGCAAACCAAACGGCAGCGTCGCCTCGTCAACATCGCTCAACATGTCGCGGAAGAACACCTCATGTTCCTCCTGACTCATGCCCAGGCGGACCTGAGCAATATAATTGCGATAGGGTGCCGCCAGGCCCAGTTGAGCCCCCTGCCCCAGCAGGTAGGCCTGCATCTCATGGCGCACTACTTCCAGCGTTGTATGGTCCATGACCAGGTGATGGAACTGTAACCAGCCCAGCCAGCGCTGGTTTGACTCATCCCAGGCATGTACAAGACGCATCATCGGCGCCCGACGAATGTCCAGACGGTGGCGGCGGGAGTCGAAACGCTGGTGCAACTGTGTCGCGACATCGCCGCCTTGCGGATCTGGGTCGAAGCTTTCGCGCATCAGCAACGCCTGACGCCAGACCACTTGCATCGGTTCGTCCAGTCCCTCCCAGACCAGTGCAGTGCGCAGAATGTCATGGCGCTGGATCACGAACTGCAAGGCGCGGGCAAAGTCGTCGACATGCTCCTGGCTGTCGAAGGCGAACAGCGATTGCAGCAAATACGGATCTCCGCGCTCAGCGCTGAGGTGGTGATAGAGGATGCCTTCCTGCAACGGCGCCAATGGGTAGATGTCCTGCACATTTGTCACGCCGCCCGGCACGCTATCGACTACCTTATCGATCTGTGCCTGGGTCAGGTCGGCCAGTGGCAGCAATTCAGGCGTAATGCGTTGGCAATCCTCGGTAATCAGATTGGCTGGCACCACGATGTCCGTGTTACCGCCGACTGCGGCCGCCAAGGCGGACAACGTCGGCTGGCCGAACAGCACGCGCACGTCAGCGCTCAAACCCAACTGGCGCATACGGCCAATAAGGCTCACCGCCAGCAGCGAATGACCGCCCAGCTCGAAGAAGTTGTCGTGACGGCCGACCTGGGCAACGCCCAGCAGGTCTTGCCAGATGGCTGCGATCTGCGCTTCGGTTTCACCTAGTGGGGCTTCATAACCACGGCTGATCAGTGCATCGGCTTCAGGTGCTGGCAAGGCCTTGCGGTCCAGCTTGCCGTTCGGGGTGAGTGGCAGTGCATCGAGACGTACGTAGGCCACCGGGATCATGTAGGCCGGCAATTGCTCCTGCAGCCAGCCGCGCAGGCTGTCGATGTCTACCGAAGCCTGCCCTGCGCTCAGGGTGTAATAAGCCACCAGACGCTTTTCGCCGGGAATGTCTTCGCGGGCAGTGACCACTGCCTCGTGGACCGCCGGGTGCTTGGCCAGACGCGCATCGATCTCGCCCAGTTCGATACGGAAACCACGAATCTTCACCTGATCGTCGTTACGGCCCAGGTATTCGATATTGCCGTCTGGCAGGTAGCGACCCAGGTCGCCGGTGCGGTACATGCGTGCCACTGGATTTTGGCTGAACGGGTCTTTGAGGAAGCGCTCGGCAGTCAGGTCGTCACGGTTCAAATAACCCCGCGCCACGCCAGCACCGCCGAGGTAGATCTCACCGGCAACGCCCAGTGGCACAAGCTGTTGCTGTTCGTCCAGCAGGTAAAACTGTGTATTGCCGACCGGCTTGCCGATGTGAGCTGCGAAGCCATCTTCACGATCCATTGCCACCCAGCTTGAATAGGTGGTCGTTTCGGATGGGCCGTAGAGGTTGCACAGGCGCTGCACGCCGGTTTTTTCGAACAGGTTTTCCACGAGGCTGCGTTTCAGCGCTTCACCGGCGACGTTGACTGTATGGACCGATTTCGGCAGTCCATCGACTTCCAGCAAGGCCTTGAGCGCCGATGGTACGGTGTTGATCAGGCCGATATCGTGCTCGCCGTGTTGCAGTTCCAGCACGTTTTTGACGACTTCGATGCTGCCGCCCGAGGTCAGCGGTGCAAAACACTCGTAGACCGCGAGGTCGAAGTTCAGCGAGGTGGAGAACAGCGTTTTTTCCAGCGCAGAGGCGTCGAAAGCACTATGCGCCCAGGTCAGGAAGTTAACGGTGTTGCGGTGTTCGATCATCACGCCTTTCGGCAGACCTGTGGAGCCCGAGGTGTAGATCAGATACGCCAAGTGCGCCGAGGTCAGCTCAGGCACCTGCGGATTCTGGACGGATTGGTCCTGCCAATCGCTCAGATCAAGATTGATGACAGGTACTGCAACGTCGGCCAGCAGCGCTTCAGTTGCCGACTGCGCGAGCACGGCAGCAGGTGCGCTGTCCTGCAACATGTAGGCAATTCGTTCTACCGGATACGCCGGGTCCAGCGGCACGTAACCGCCGCCCGCCTTGAGGATCGCCAACAACCCGACGACCATCTCCACGCCGCGCTCTACACAGATCCCGACCCGCGAATCCGGCTGAACGCCCTGCTTGCGCAAGGCATGGGCCAGGCGGTTGGCCTGCTCGTTAAGCTCGCGATACGTCAGGCGCTGTTCGCCGTGGACGACCGCAAGAGCCTGCGGCGTAAGCTCGACTTGTGCTTCGAACAGCCCGTGAATGGTCTGCTGCTGCGGGTAATCCAGCGCGGTGTCGTTGAAATCCACCAGCAACTGATCACGTTCGACAGCTGGCAGAATCGACAAACCTTGCAACGGCGTTTCTGGCGTCTGCTCCAGTGCCGTCAACAGGTTTTCCAGCGCTGTGTGCATATAGCCGCACACACGTTGAGCACCGATTGACGAAGCCACCAACGCCGTCAGGCTGAACCCATCGGCCAGATCATCGACGTTCAACGTCAATGGGTAGTTGGTGCGTTCTTCGCCGCTGAGGACCGCAATGCCCTGCCATGCCTGCATGGCCTGGTCGGACACACTGCCGACCCCGCTGTGGCGATAGTTGAGCAGCGCGCTGAACAGCGGCGCGGGCGCGGCAACACCGCTGCAACGCTGGGCCAACGCCAGCGAGGCATGTTCGTGACCGAGCAAGGCAGTCAAGCGCTTATGAGTGGCCTTGACCCCGTCGCGTACGCCCTGCTCGCCTACCGAAACCCGCAGCGGCAAGGTGTTGATGAACATCCCCAAGGCTCGCTCGGTACCTTCGCCCCCCTGCATCCGGCCCATCAGGACGGTACCGAAGACCACATCCTGCTTGTTTGATACCTTGCCCAACACCTGAGCCCAGGCCAGGTGCACCAGACTTGCGGCACTCACCCCTTGTTGGCGGGCTTGAGCACGCAGGCGCAGGTTGAGTTGAGGATCCAGCGCCAGGCTGGCTTCCTCGATGTCACGACCTTCACCCTGCACGTCCAGCAGGCCGAACGGCAGCGTCGGCTCGTCGATATCGCCGAGCATGTCGCGGAAAAACGCTTCGTGATCGGCCTGGCTGACACCCAGGCGTGCCTGGGCCACATAGTTGCGATACGGCACAGGCACCGACGCTGCCAGGCTGTCTGCCTCGCCCGCCAGCCAGGCCTGCATTTCATGCTTCACCACTTCCAGCGCCACGTGGTCCAGCGCCATGTGGTGGAACAGCAGCATCGCGAAGATGCGCTGGTTGAGCGGGTCTTCGGCATAGGCCACGCGCATCAGCGGCGCCTGGCCGATGTCCAGACGGTAATGGCGCGGGTCAAAGCGGCTGTGCAGTTGTGTTCCTATATCGCCGTCTGCCGGATCAAACTCAAGCGCGTCCAGGTGCAACCGGGCCTGACGCCAGACCACTTGCACAGGTGAGTCCAGACCGTCCCAGACCACGCTGGTGCGCAGAATGTCATGGCGGTCGATGACCGCCTGCAAAGCCTGAACGAAGGCATTCAGACGCTCGCCGTCAGCAAAGGCGAACTGCGTCTGTAACACATAGGGGTCGCCGATTTCGGCGGCCAGGTGGTGATAAAGAATACCTGCCTGCAACGGCGCCAGCGGGTAGATGTCCTGCACATTGGCCACGCCGCCCGGCACGGTTGCCACGACTTGATCGATCTGCGACTGAGTCAGGTCCGCCAGTGGCAGCAGCTCAGGCGTAATGCGTTGGCAATCCTCGGTGATCAGGTTGGCTGGCACCACGATCTCGGTGCCACCGCCCACGGCTGCGGCCAGTGCTGCCAGCGTCGGCTGGCTGAACAGCACGCGTACATCGGCGCGAAGACCCAACTGGCGCATACGCCCGATCAGGCTCACCGCCAGCAACGAATGACCGCCGAGTTCGAAGAAGTGGTCGTGACGCCCGACCTGTGCGACGCCCAGCAGGTCTTGCCAGATAACCGCGATCTGCTCCTCGATTTCGCCTTGCGGCGCTTCGTAGCCACGGCTGATCAGCGCATCACCGTCCGGTGCGGGTAGCGCCTTGCGGTCCAGCTTGCCGTTCGGCGTCAATGGCATGGTATCGAGCAGTACGTAGATGGCCGGAACCATGTATTCAGGCAACTGCTGCTGCAGGTGACTGCGCAGGGTTTCGATATCGACAGCAGTGTGCTCGGCAGACTGCGTGTAGTAAGCCACCAGACGTTTGTCACCGGGTATGTCTTCACGAGCCGTGACCACGGCTTCATGGACCGCCGGGTGTTTGGCCAGAGCGGCTTCGATTTCGCCGATCTCGATACGCAAGCCGCGGATCTTCACCTGGAAGTCATTACGGCCCAGGTATTCCAGCGCACCATTGGCCAGCCAGCGACCCACGTCGCCGGTTTTGTACAGACGGGCCTGCGGGTCGTTGGAAAACGGGTCAGCGATGAAACTCTCGGCACTCAGCTGCGGCTGGTTAAGGTAACCCCGCGCCACGCCGATGCCGCCAATGTGCAGCTCACCGGCCACGCCCAGCGGTTGCAGCTGGCCCAGGGCATCCAGTACGTGCATCTGAATGTTGGCAATCGGACGGCCGATGGGCACGCTTTCGCCCGGATCTGTCGGACGGCATTCCCAGGCGGTAACGTCGATGGCCGCTTCGGTCGGGCCATAGAGGTTGTGCAGTTCGACGCCCTTGAGGTGTTGCTCGAAGCGGCGCTGCAACGCGCGCGGCAAGGCTTCGCCGCTGCACAGCACTCGACGCAATTGCGGGAAGTCGCGGGTTGAGCGGTGCTCCAGAAATACATCGAGCATTGAAGGCACAAAGTGCAGCAGGGTAATGCCCGCGTCACTCATGACCTGCGCCAGATAGTCAGGGTCCTGATGGCCACCGGGACGCGCCATGACCAGTTCGGCACCGGCCAGCAGCGGCAGGAAAAACTCCCAGACCGACACGTCGAAGCCGAACGGGGTCTTTTGCAGTACCCGATCCTGACTGTTCACTTTATAGGCGTCGCGCGCCCAGAGCAGGCGGTTGACCACGCCCAAGTGTTCATTCATCACGCCTTTGGGCGTGCCGGTGGAACCGGAGGTGTACAGCACATAGGCCAGATGATTGGGCTGCAGACCCAGGACCTTGGCATCCGTGTTGCCGCTCGGCTGCTTAGCCAGTTGCGCGAGGTCATCGCGGTAATCGAGCACCAGCACCGGAACGCTTAGGGCTGGCAGATCTGCAAGCAGATCGTTGCTGGTCAGCACCGCACGAGGGGCGCTGTCGCTGAGCATATAGGCCTGGCGAGCACTCGGCAGGTCCGGGTCAATCGGCACATAGGCACCACCGGCCTTGAGAATACCCAAGAGCGCCACGACCATTTCCGCGCCGCGACGCAGGCTTACTGCGACCCGCGTATCCGGTTCCACGCCCAGTTCGATCAGGCGATGGGCGAGCTGGTTGGCCTGTTGGTTGAGTTCGGCGTAGGTGAGCAGCGGTCCGCTGTCGCCGCGTACGGCGCAAGCACCCGGACGCTGGGCGGCCTGTTGTTCGAACAGTTGGTGAATCAACACGTCGCGAGGATAAGGATGGGCAGTGTCATTGAAACCCGCCAGCAACAGCTCGCGCTCGTCATCCGGCAGTATCGGCAGGCTGTTCAGCGCTGCTTGCGGGGTGTGTTCCAGTGCTTCCACGAGGCTGCGCAGTGCAACCTGCATGTACTCGCCGATGCGCTGAGCATTGATTTGCTGGACGGCCTGAATGGTGAGCATGAAGTCATCGCCCAGGTCATCGACGTTCAGGCACAACGGATAGTTGGTGCGTTCCTCCATGCTCAGGGTCTGAATGCCCTGCCAGGCTGACAATGTGTCGGCCGAGGCCGCACCGTTGTTGCTGTGGCGGTAGTTGAGCAAGGTGCTGAACAGCGGCAGCGAACTCGGCACGCCGCTGCAGCGCTGGGCCAGCGACAGCGAAGCATGTTCATGTCCCAGCAGTGCCGAGAGGCGTTGGTGAGTGACCTTGACCGCCGCCAGAGCGCTCTGGCTGCCGACGCTGATGCGCAACGGCAAGGTGTTGATGAACATGCCCAGCGCCCGGTCGGCACCGTTGCCGCCCTGCATCCTGCCCATCAGTACGGTGCCGAACACGACTTCTTCGCGCCCCGAGACCCGACCTGCCACCTGAGCCCATGCCAGGTGGGCCAGGCTTGCAGCGCTGACCCCCAACTGCCGCGCAATGCTGCGTATACGGCTGCTCAGTTGGCTGTCGAGTAACTGATTCACTTCCTCGATGCCACTGCCATCGCCCTGCACGTCCTGTATGCCGTAAGCCAGAGTCGGTTCGTCGATGTCGCCGAGCATGTCGCGGAAAAACGCTTCGTGTTCAGCCTGGCTGATACCCAGACGCGCCTGTGCCACATGGTTGCGATAAGGCACGGAGGCCGGCAATTGCTCGATATGACCCTGCAGGCTGGCCTGCATTTCCTCCACTACCACTTCCAGAGAGGTGTGATCCAGCGCCAGATGGTGGAACAGCAACATGCCGACCAGACGCTGGTGGGTGGTGTCCTCGGCGTAGGCAATACGCATCAGCGGCGCCTGGCCGATGTCCAGGCGATAGTGCCGTGGGTCAAAGCGCTCGCGCAGTCGTGTCAGCACGTCACCGTCGAGCGGATCGATGGCCACCTCTTCCAGGCTCAGTTTCGCGTTGCGCCATACCACCTGCACCGGCTGCTCAAGCCCCTCCCAGACCACGCTGGTGCGCAGGATGTCGTGACGTTCGACCACGCTCTGCAAGGCCGCGGCGAAACCGGCCAGGCACTCGCGATCATCGAACGTGAAGAGCATCTGCAAGATGTAGGGGTCACCTTCATCCGCGGCCAGATGGTGATAGAGAATGCCTTCCTGCAAGGGGGCCAGGGCGTAGATGTCCTGAATGTTGGCCAGGCCGCCCGGCACGCTGGCGACGACCCGATCAATCCCTGCCTGATCGAGGTCAGCCAGCGGCAGCATGTCCGGGGTAATACGCTCGCAGCCCGGCACGATCAGGTTATCCGGCACTTGCACGTCGGTGTACCCGCCCACCGCCGCAGCGAGTGCGGCCAGGGTCGGCTGGCTGAACAGCACGCGCACGTCAGCCGACAGGTCGATCTGGCGCATGCGCTCGATCAGTTTGACGGCCAGCAGCGAATGCCCGCCCAGTTCGAAGAAATGATCGTGGCGGCCGACCTGCGGCACTTGCAGCAGGGACTGCCAGATCTGCGCGATGGCGATCTCGACATCGCCCTCTGGCGGCGCGTATTCGCGCATTGCCAGTGCCTGCGCATCCGGTGCAGGCAATGCCTTTTGGTCGAGCTTGCCGTTGGCGGTCAGGGGGAAGCTGTCCAGTGCCACAAAAGCACTGGGCACCATGTAGTCGGCCAGAGACAGCAGCAACCGCGCACGCAAGTCAGCCGCGACGATCTCGTGGCCCGGCTCGGCGATCACATAGGCCACCAGGCGCTTGTCACCCGGTTGATCCTCGCGGACCAGCACCAGCGCTTCGCGGACCGTATCGCAGGCAGCCAGCACCGCCTGAATTTCTCCCAGCTCGATACGGAAGCCACGGATCTTGACCTGGTCGTCGTTGCGGCCCAGGTAATCGAGACTGCCGTCAGCCATCCAGCGACCCAGGTCGCCGGTTCGGTACAGGCGCGCTTGAGGATCCTTGCTGAACGGGTTCGCCAGGAAACGCTCGGCGGTCAGCGCTTCACGGTTCAAGTAGCCCCGCGCGACACCGGCACCGCCGACATACAGCTCGCCAACAACACCCACCGGCACCGGCTCGCGACGTGCATCGAGTACATACAACTGCAAATCGGGAATGCGCACACCGATAGGACTCACGCCCGCCCGCTGCGCATCTGCCGCCACCAAGGGGTGGTAGGTCACATGCACCGTGGTTTCGGTGATGCCATACATGTTCACCAATTGCGTACCGGCGTTGATCACCCTGGCGTACCAAGGCTTGAGCATCCCGGTGTCCAGCGCTTCGCCACCAAAAATCACCTGGCGCAAGGAATGTCGCTGATCGCTCTCGCCCTGGGCGTTGAGCAACTGGCGGAACGCGCTCGGAGTCTGGTTGAGCACCGTCACTTCGGCGCTGCACAACAGCGCGTAGCAGTCTTGCGGGGAGCGGCTGACCAGCTGCGGCACGATAAACAAACGCCCGCCGTGCAACAGCGCACCCCAGATTTCCCAGACCGAGAAGTCGAAGGCGAATGAATGGAACAACGCCCAGACATCCTGCTCGTTGAAACCAAACCAGCTCTGTGTGGCCGAGAACAAACGGGCCACGTTGCGATGCTCGACCATTACGCCCTTGGGCAGGCCGGTCGAACCGGAGGTGTAGATGACGTACGCCAGGTGGCGCGGGCTGAGCCCGGTCAGCTGTGGATTGTGACCCGGTTGGGCCTGCAACGCCGGACTGTGCAAATCCATGCGTGGGCCATCGAACGTGCCCAGCAGCGCCAGCCCTGCAGCATCGGCCAGCACCGCCATCGGTGCGCTGTCCTGCACCTGGTAGGCGATACGCTCGGCCGGATAGGCCGGGTCAATCGGCACGTAACCGGCACCGGCCTTGAGCACCCCGAGCAGACCGACGATCATTTCCAGGCTGCGCTCGACACAGATCGCTACCCGGTCATCTGGCTGCACGCCCAGGCCCAGCAGATAATGGGCCACCTGATTGGCGCGAGTGTTCAGCTCGGCATAGGTCAGGGTGCGGTCTTCGTAATGCAAGGCCACGGCATTCGGCTGCGCCACCACCCAGGCTTCGAAGGTACGGTGAATCAGGGTGTCGTCGGCCTGCAGGGCATGCGGAGTGTTCCAGCTTTCCAGCAGTTGCTGGCGCTCGATCGCGGGCAGGATATTCAGCGCTCCCAGCGCAGCGTCCGGGGTCTGTTCCAGTGCTTGCACCAGATTTTCCAGCACACAGTGCATGTAGGTACACACACGTTTGGCACCGATCTGCCCTTCGGTCATGACGGTCAAGGCGAAACCTTCGCCCAGATCATCCACGCACAAGGTCAGCGGGTAGTTGGTGCGTTCTTCGCCATGCAGCGCCTGAATGCCTTCCCAGGCGACCAGCGCCTGGTCACTTGCGTCGAGATCACCGGTATGGCGAAAGTTGAGCAGCGAGCTGAACAATGGCGTCGAAGCGGGTACACCACTGCAACGTTGGGCCAGTACCAGCGAGGCGTGCTCATGGGCCAGCAGCCCGCTGAGTCGTGCGTGGGTGGCTTTCAGACCGCTGCGCACGCCCTGCTCGCCCAGCGTGACACGCAACGGCAAGGTGTTGATGAACATCCCCAGCGCCCTGTCAGACCCGGCACCGCCCTGCAGACGACCGAGCAATACGGTGCCGAACACCACATCGTCCTTGCCGGATGCAGCGCCCAGTACACGGGCCCAGGCCAGGTGATAAAGGCTGGCGGAGCTGACCCCGAGCTGTCGGGCCTGCACGCGCAGGCGGCGGCTCAGGTCGATGTCGACCACCTGGCGTACTTCCTCGATACCGCTTCCGTCGCCCTGCACGTCCTGCAGGCCGAATGGCAGCGTCGGCTCATCGACGTCACCGAGCATGTCGTGGAAAAACGCCTCGTGCTCTTCACGGCTGACACCGAGCATTGCCTGGGCCACGTAGTTGCGATAAGGCACGGACGGTGGCAGCGAGGCTTGCTGCCCGAGCATGTACGCCTCGATTTCACTGGTGAGAATGCGCAGCGAGGTGGCATCGTCCACCAGGTGATGGAACAGCAGCATGCCCAGCCAGCGATTATTCGCCGCGTCCTGTGCATAGCCGATACGCAGCATCGGCGCCTGACGGATGTCCAGACGCGTGTGACGAGGGTCCAGGCGCTTGATCAGTTGTTCGGTGATGTCGCCTTCGGCCGGGTCCAGCACCTGCTCATCCAGGCCCAGAGTTGCCTCACGCCAGACCACCTGCACGGGTGCGTCGAGACGCTCCCAAAGCATCGCGGTGCGCAGGATATCGTGGCGGGCGATCACGCCTTGCAGGGCCTGAGCGAAACTGTGCAGCCGCTCGAGGCTGTCAAAGGCAAACAGTGCATATTGCAGGTACGGGTCACCTTCGACTGCGGCAAGGTGGTGATACAAAATCCCCTCCTGCAACGGTGCCAGGGCATAGATGTCCTGCACGTTGGCCAGGCCGCCGGGCACGCTTGCCACCACGCGGTCGATATCGTCCTGGCTCAGCGACACCAGCGGCAGCATGTCCGGGGTGATGCGCTCACAGCCGGCGGGAATAAGGTTAGCGGGGGCTTCTACAGCACCCTTCCCGCCCACTGCGGCCGCCAGGGCAGACAGGGTCGGCTGGCTGAACAGCACGCGCACATCGGCAACCAGATCGATCTGGCGCATGCGCTCGATCAGTTTCACGGCCAGCAGCGAGTGGCCGCCCAGCTCAAAGAAATTGTCATGACGACCAACCTGCTCCAGTTGCAGCAGGTCTTGCCAGATACGCGCAATGGCCATCTCGGTATCGTTTTCAGGTGCTTCATAGCCGCGACTGGCCACCGCCGAGCGGTCGGGTGCTGGCAAAGCCTTGCGGTCGAGCTTGCCGTTGGCCGTCAGCGGGAAACTTTCCAGGCTGACAAAGGCGCTTGGCAGCATGTACTCGGCCAGCGACAGGCGCAGTTGCTCGCGCAGTTGCGTAGCGTCCGGTTCCAGTCCCGCCGTACCGATGACGTAGGCCACCAGACGCTTGTCACCGGGCTCGTCCTCACGCACCAGCACCAGCGCATCCTGTACAGCGTCACACGCGGCCAGTTGTGCTTCGATCTCGCCCAGTTCGATACGGAAACCGCGAATCTTGACCTGTTCGTCGTTACGGCCCAGGTATTCCAGGCTGCCATCGGCCAGCCAGCGTCCGAGGTCGCCGGTGCGATACAGGCGCGCACCCGGCGCCGTACTGAACGGGTTGTCGATAAAACGCTCGGCCGTCAGTGCTTCACGGTTCAGGTAGCCACGCGCCACACCGGCGCCGCCGACATACAGCTCGCCAACCACGCCGACCGGTACCGGCTCGCCATTGGTGTCGAGGACATACAGTTGCAAATCGGGAATGCGCCGGCCGATCGGGCTGGAACCGCTACGCTGTGCATCGTCGGCCTGCAACGGGTGATAGGTCACATGCACCGTGGTTTCGGTAATTCCGTACATGTTCACCAGTTGTGTCTCGGCATTCACGTTGCGGGCATACCACGGCTTGAGCATCGCCGTTTCCAGCGCTTCACCACCGAAAATCACCTGACGCAGCGAATGCGCCTGCGCGTTCTCGCCCTGGGCAGCAATCAGTTGCCGGAACGCGCTCGGCGTCTGGTTGAGCACCGTTACCCCAGCGCTGCATAGCAATGTGTAGAAGTCTTCCGGCGAGCGGCTGACCAGTTGCGGCACGATCAACAGACGTCCGCCGTGCAGCAATGCGCCCCAGATTTCCCAGACCGAGAAGTCAAAGGCGAACGAGTGGAACAGCGCCCAGACATCCTGTTCATTGAAACCGAACCACTCTTCAGTGGCCGAGAACAGCCTTGCAACGTTGCGATGCTCGACCATCACGCCCTTGGGCAGGCCGGTGGAGCCGGAGGTATAGATCACATAGGCCAGGTCGCTGGACTTGACCGCTACCTGCGGATTGCACACGGATTCGTCTTGCAAGTCGGCATCGTCAAGACTGATGATTGGCAGTTCCGTCACTGGCAAGGCTTGCTGCACGGTCTGCTGGCTCAACAACGCCACCGGCGTGCTGTCGCCGAGGGTATAGGCCAGGCGCTCCAGCGGGTAAGCCGGATCAAGCGGTACATAACCGGCACCGGATTTGAGGATACCCAGCAAGCCGATAATCATCGCCGGGCCACGCTCGACGCAGATCGCCACGCGATCATCCGGGCGCACGCCCAATGCCAGCAAGCGATGCGCGACCTGGTTGGCGCGGGCGTTGAGTTCGCCGTAGCTCAGGGTTTGATCTTCGAATACCAGCGCCACGGCGTCTGGTCGTTCTGTAGCGCGGGCTTCGAATTGCTGGTGGATCGGTGTTTCGTGTGCATAGGTGTTGCCGGGCTCGTTCCACTGTTCGAGCAACTGCTTACGCTCGCTGAGCGGCAATATTGAAATAGCATGCAGCGGGGTTTGCGGTGCCTGTTCCAGCGCATCGATCAGCCCCTCTACGGCCAGTTGCAAATAGTCACACACACGCTGCGCGCCGATGCTCGCCGTGACCAGCGAGGTGAACAGAAAACCTTCACCCGTATCGTCAACGTTGACGGTCAATGGGTAGTTGGTGCGCTCTTCATCGGCCAGCCCCAGCGACTGCATGCCATTCCACGCCGTCAGTGCCTCATCGGTCACGGCGACGTTGCTATGGCGATAATTGAGCAAGGCGCTGAACAGCGGCGTCGGTGCGACCACGCCACTGCAACGCTGGGCCAGCGCCAGGGACGCATGCTCGTGGCCGAGTAAGCCGGTCAAGCGCCGATGCGTGGCCTTGACCCCTTCACGCACGCCCTGGTCGCCCAGGTCTATCCGTAGTGGCAAGGTGTTGATGAACATGCCAAGGGCTCGTTCGGCACCTCGACCGCTCTGCATCCGGCCCATCAGGATGGTGCCGAACACCACGTGTTCACGTCCGCTGACGCGGCCCAGCATCTGCGCGAACGCCAGGTGGATCAGGCTCGCCGCACTGACCCCAAGTTGCCGCGCCTGAACTCTCAAGCGTTGGTTCAAAGCGCCGTCCAGCTGCAGGCGGGCATGATCGAGAGCGCTGCCGTCGCCTTGCACATCGTGCAGGCCGAATGGCAGCGTCGGCTCGTCGATGTCGCCGAGCATGTCCTGGAAGAACTGCTCGTGATCCTGCTCGTTCAGGCTTTGTCGGGCCTGAGCGACATAATTGCGGTAGGGAATGGAGTCGCCAAGTTGCTCGGCCTGACCGAGCAGGCAGACCCGCATTTCATGCTGCACCTGATCCAGCGCGGTGTGGTCGAGGATCATGTGGTGGAACATCAAGATCGCCACCCAGCGCTGGTTAACGGTGTCCAAAGCACACACCATGCGCATCAAGGGTGCCTGACGGATGTCCAGGCGTATCTGGCGTGGGTCAAGGCGCTCCTGCAACTGACGGGTTACATCACCCAGCCTGGGGTTGAGTTGAACTTCTTCGACGCCTAGCTCGACCTGGCGCCAGACCACCTGCAACGGTTCATCAAGGCTTTCCCAGTGCATGGACGTGCGCAGAATGTCATGGCGGTCGATGACCATTTGCAGCGCTTTGGCGAAGGTGTCAACGTGTGCGCGGCTGTCAAAGGCAAACTGCGCCTGCAACACATAGGGGTCGCCCCGTTCGGCGCTGATGTGGTGGTAGAGAATGCCTTCCTGCAACGGCGCCAACGGATAGATGTCCTGCACGTTCGCTGCGCCACCGGGCACGCAGGCCACCACCTGGTCGATCTGCTCCTGATTCAGGTCGATCAACGGCAGCATGTCCGGAGTGATTCTCCGGCAGTCCGCAGGAATGCCGTTGGCCGGAATGACCAGCTCGTCGACCGCGCCTGCCGACGCAGCCAGTGCCGCGAGGGTCGGCTGGCTGAACAGCGAACGCACGTTGGCGCTCAGGCCGGCCTGGCGCATACGTTCAATCAGACTCACTGCCAGCAGCGAATGACCGCCCAGTTCAAAGAAGTGGTCGTGGCGACCGACACGCTCGATCTTGAGCAAGTCGCTCCAGATCTTCGCCAGAGTGATTTCGGCTGTGCCTTGTGGCTCCTCGTAGCCGCCACGGATCAGTGCATTACCGTCCGGTGCTGGCAGGGCCTTGCGGTCGAGTTTACCGTTCGGGGTCAGCGGCATTGCGTCGAGCAGCACATAGGCCGCCGGGATCATGTGGGCCGGCAGTTGTTCCTGCAGCCAGCCGCGCAGGCTATCGATGTCCACCGAAGCCTGCCCTGCGCTCAGGGTGTAATAAGCCGCCAGACGCTTGTCGCCGGGAATGTCTTCTCGGGCAGTCACTACGGCTTCGTGGATCGCCGGGTGTTTGGCCAGGCGTGCATCGATCTCGCCCAATTCGATACGGAAGCCGCGGATTTTCACCTGATCGTCGTTACGGCCCAGGTATTCGATATTGCCGTCTGGCAGATACCGGCCAAGGTCGCCGGTGCGGTACATGCGTGCCGCAGGCTGTTGGCTGAAAGGGTCCTTGAGGAAGCGTTCGGCAGTCAGGTCGTCACGGTTCAGGTAACCGCGCGCCACACCGGCCCCGCCGATGTAGATCTCGCCCACAACGCCCAGTGGAACGGGCTGTTGCTGTTCATTCAGCAGGTAGAACTGCGTATTGCCCACTGGTTTGCCGATGTGCGCAGCGAAGCCGTCTTCGCGATCCATCGCCACCCAGCTTGAGTAGGTGGTGGTTTCCGAGGGGCCGTAGAGGTTGCACAGGCGCTGCACGTCAGTTTTTTCGAACAGCGATTCAACCAGGCTGCGTTTCAGTGCTTCACCCGCCACGTTCACGGTGTGCACAGATTCCGGCAGGCCGTTAACTTCCAGCAGTGCTTTCAGCGCCGACGGCACGGTGTTGATCAGGCCGATATCGTGGTCGCCGTGTTGCAGTTCCAGCACGTTCCTGACGACTTCGATGCTGCCGCCCGAGGTCAGCGGCGCGAAGCACTCGTAGACCGCGAGGTCGAAGTTCAGCGAAGTGGAGAACAGCGTTTTTTCCAGTGCTGCCCCGTCAAAAGCCGTGTGTGCCCAGCTCAGGAAGTTCACGGTGTTGCGGTGTTCGATCATTACGCCTTTTGGCAGGCCGGTCGAACCCGAGGTGTAGATCAGGTACGCCAGATGCGCTGAAGTCAGCCCCGGCACCTGCGGATTCTGGACGGATTCGTCCTGCCAGTTGCACTGATCAAGATTGATAACAGGCACCGAAACGTCGGTCAGCAGCGCCTCAGTTGCCGACTGCGCCAACACAGCGGCAGGCACGCTGTCCTGCAACATGTAAGCAATACGTTCCGCTGGATACGCCGGGTCGAGCGGCACATAACCGCCGCCCGCCTTGAGGATCGCCAGCAAACCGACGACCATCTCCACACCGCGTTCTACACAGATCCCGACCCGCGAATCCGGCTGCACGCCCTGTTTGCGCAAGGCATGCGCCAGGCGGTTGGCCTGCTCGTTAAGCTCGCGATAGGTCAGATGTTGTTCGCCATGCACTACGGCCACATCATCTGGCGTGCGCTCGACTTGTGCTTCGAACAGCCCGTGAATGGTCTGTTGCTGCGGGTAATCCAGCGCGGTGTCGTTGAACGCCACCAGCAACTGCTCACGTTCGGCAGCAGGCAGGACCGGCAGGCGGCCGAGGGCCGAGGACGGTGACTGTTCCAGCACATCCACCAGATGCTCCAGCACAGTCTGCATGTAAGCGCAGACCCGTTTGGCACCCACGGTACTGCTGACCAGCATGTTCAGGTTGAAGCCTTCACCGGAGTCATCGACGTTCAAGGTCAATGGATAGTTGGTGCGTTCTTCGCTGTTCAGCGTATGAATACCCTGCCAGGCCTGGGTAGCCCGCTCGGATACGCTGCCAGGCGCACTGTGGCGATAGTTGAGCAGCGAACTGAACAGTGGCGTCGGTGCGGCAATGCCGCTGCAACGCTGAGCCAGCGCCAGCGAAGCATGTTCGTGACCCAGCAAGGCAGTCAGACGCTCATGGGTGGCCTTGACCGCGTCACGCACGCTCTTTCCGCCCACTGAAACCCGCAGCGGCAAGGTGTTGATGAACATCCCCAAGGCCCGCTCGGCGCCTTCCCCTGCCTGCATCCGGCCCATCAGCACGGTGCCGAACACTACGTCCTGCCTGTTGGAAACCGTGCTCAACACCTGAGCCCAGGCCAGGTGCAGCAGACTGGCGGCGCTCACGCCCTGTTGTCGGGCCTGAGCGCGCAGTCTCAGGTTCAACCGAGGGGCCAGCGCCAGGTTGGCTTCCTCGATATCAAGGCCATCGCCCTGCACATCCAGCAGGCCGAATGGCAGCGTCGGCTCGTCCACATCCCCGAGCATGTCGCGGAAAAACGCTTCGTGCTCGGCCTGGCTGACACCCAGTCGCGCCTGGGCCACATAATTGCGGTATGGCACCGGTGTCGACAGGTTTTGAGCTTCGCCCAACAGCCAGGCCTGCATTTCATGCTGTACCACGGCCATCGCCATGTTATCGAGGACCATGTGGTGGAACAGGAGCATCGCGCAGATCCGCTGGTTCAGGGGGTCTTCGGCGTAGGCCAAGCGCATCAGCGGTGCCTGAGTGACATCCAGGCGGTGGTGACGCGGGTCGAAGCGGCTGTGCAGTTGCGCGCTGACATCACCGGCTGCGGGGTCGAGTTGCAACGCCTCAAGAGGCAATTGCGCGTGGCGCCAGACCACTTGTACGGGTGAGTCCAGGCCTTTCCAGATTACACCGGTGCGCAGAATGTCGTGTCGATCAATAACTGCCTGCAAAGCCTGGACGAAAGCGTCCAGGCACGCGTGGTCGTCAAAGGCGAAATGCGCCTGCAGCACATACGGATCGCCCTGCTCGGCGGCGATGTGGTGATAGAGAATGCCTTCCTGCAACGGCGCCAACGGGTAGATGTCCTGCACATTCGCCACGCCGCCCGGCACGCTGGCAACCACCTGGTCGATCTGTGCCTGGGTCAGGTTGGCCAGTGGCAGTAGTTCAGACGTAATGCGTTGGCAATCCTCGGTGATCAGATTGGCTGGCACCACGATGTCCGTGCTACCGCCGACTGCGGCAGCCAGTGCAGATAACGTCGGCTGACTGAACAGCACGCGTATATCGGTGCTCAGACCCAACTGGCGCATACGTCCGATCAGGCTGACTGCCAGCAGCGAGTGACCGCCGAGTTCGAAAAAGTTGTCGTGACGACCAATCCGGGCAACGCCCAGCAGCTCTTGCCAGATGGCCGCGATCTGCGTTTCGGTTTCACCTTGTGGAGCTTCGTAGCCACGGCTGATCAGTGCATCGGCGTCCGGTGCTGGCAAAGCCTTGCGGTCGAGTTTGCCGTTCGGGGTCAGCGGCATGGCCTCAAGCCGCACATAAATGGCCGGCACCATGTACTCAGGCAGCTTTTCCTGCAAATGCCTGCGCAGGTTATCGATGTCGACCACGGTGTTTCCGGTCGCCAAGGTGTAATAAGCCACCAGACGCTTGTCGCCCGGCACATCTTCGCGGGCTGTCACTACGGCTTCGTGGACGGCCGGGTGTTTGGCCAGACGCGCATCGATCTCGCCCAGTTCGATACGGAAGCCGCGGATTTTCACCTGATCGTCGTTACGGCCGAGGTATTCGATATTACCGTCTGGCAGATAACGGCCAAGGTCGCCGGTACGGTACATGCGTGCCGCTGGGTTTTGGCTGAACGGGTCTTTGAGGAAACGCTCGGCAGTCAGGTCGTCACGGTTCAGATAACCGCGCGCCACGCCAGCACCGCCGATGTAGATCTCACCGGCAACGCCCAGTGGCACAGGCTGTTGCTGTTCGTCCAGCAGGTAAAACTGTGTATTGCCGACCGGCTTGCCGATGTGAGCTGCGAAGCCATCTTCACGATCCATTGCCACCCAGCTTGAATAGGTGGTCGTTTCGGATGGGCCGTAGAGGTTGCACAGGCGCTGCACGCCGGTTTTTTCGAACAGGTTTTCCACGAGGCTGCGTTTCAGCGCTTCACCGGCGACGTTGACTGTATGGACCGATTTCGGCAGTCCATCGACTTCCAGCAAGGCCTTGAGCGCCGATGGTACGGTGTTGATCAGGCCGATATCGTGCTCGCCGTGTTGCAGTTCCAGCACGTTTTTGACGACTTCGATGCTGCCGCCCGAGGTCAGCGGTGCAAAACACTCGTAGACCGCGAGGTCGAAGTTCAGCGAGGTGGAAAACAGTGTTTTTTCCAGTGCAGAGCCGTCAAAAGCCGTGTGCGCCCAACTGAGGAAGTTCACAGTATTGCGGTGTTCGATCATCACGCCTTTCGGCAGGCCGGTGGAACCCGAGGTGTAGATCAGGTAGGCCAGATGCGCTGAAGTCAGCCCCTGTACCTGCGGATTCTGGACGGATTGGTCCTGCCAATCGCTCAGATCAAGATTGATGACAGGTACTGAAGCGTCGGCCAGCAAGCCCTGAGTCGCGGTTTGCGCCAGCACTGCGGCCGGAGCGCTGTCCTGCAACATGTAAGCGATACGTTCCGCTGGATAAGCCGGGTCGAGTGGCACGTAACCGCCGCCCGCCTTGAGGATCGCCAACAAGCCGATGACCATCTCCACGCCGCGTTCTACACAAATGCCTACCCGCGAATCCGGCTGAACGCCCTGCTTGCGCAAGGCATGGGCCAGGCGGTTGGCCTGCTCGTTAAGCTCGCGATACGTCAGGCGCTGTTCGCCGTGGACGACCGCAAGAGCCTGCGGCGTAAGCTCGACCTGTGCTTCAAACAGCCCGTGAATGGTCTGCTGCTGCGGGTAATCCAGCGCGGTGTCATTGAAATCCACCAGCAAATGATCACGCTCGACAGCTGGCAGAATCGACAGACTTTGCAACGACGCTTGTGGCATTAACTCAAGCGCGTCCACCAGTTGTTCCAGCGCCGTGTGCATGTAGCCACACACACGCTGCGCACCGACCGTGCTCGCCGCCAGCGCGGTCAGTTTGAAGCCGTCACCAAGGTCATCGACGTTCAAGGTCAATGGATAGTTGGTGCGTTCTTCACTGTTCAGGGCTTGAATACCCTGCCAGGCCTGGGCAGTTTGTTCTGCAGCGCTGCCCACCGCGCTGTGGCGGTAATTGAGCAGTGCGCTGAACAGTGGCGTTGGTGCGGCTACACCGCTGCAACGCTGGGCCAACGCCAGTGAGGCATGTTCGTGAGCGAGCAACGCGGTAAGTTGCGCGTGTGTTGCCTTGACCCCGGCGCGTACCCCTTGCCCGCCTACGGCGACCCGCAGCGGCAAGGTATTGATGAACATTCCCAGCGCCCTGTCAGCGCCCTCGCCGGCCTGCATACGGCCCAGCAGTACAGTACCGAACACCACATCGCGACGATCGGAAACCTTGCCCAGCACCTGAGCCCACGCCAGATGCACCAGACTCGCGGCACTCACACCCTGTTGTCGGGCCTGAGCACGCAGTCGCAGGTTCAACTGGCTGTCCACGACAAGAGCGGCTTCTTCGATATCACGGCCATCGCCCTGCACATCCTGCAGGCCGAAAGGCAGCGTCGGTTCGTCGATATCGCCCAGCATGTCGCGGAAAAACACTTCATGATCCGCCTGGCTGACCCCCAGACGCGCCTGAGCCAGGTAATTGCGATAGGGCACCGGCGCCGACAAGGATTCTGCCTCGCCCAACAGCCAGGCCTGCATTTCATGCTGCACCACTTCCATGGCCATATGGTCCAGGGCCATATGATGGAAAAGCAGCATCGCGATAATTCGCTGGTTGAGCGGGTCCTCGGCATGGACCAGGCGCATCAGTGGCGCTTGAGTCATATCGAGGCAGTAGTGACGCGGATCGAAGCGGCTATGCAGTTGCGCGCCGATCTCTCCGTCCGCCGGGTCAAGTTCAAGCCCCTCAAGGTGTAATTTCGCTTCACGCCAGACCACCTGCACGGGTGAGTCCAGACCGTCCCAGACCACCCCGGTACGCAGAATGTCATGCCGGTCGATAACCATCTGCAAGGCTTGAACGAAGGCGTCCAGGCGCTCGCGGTCATCAAAGGCAAACTGGCTCTGCAGCACATAGGGGTCGCCCTGCTCGGCTGCCATGTGGTGATAGAGAATGCCTTCCTGCAACGGTGCCAGCGCGTAGATATCCTGAACATTTGCCACGCCGCCGGGTACGGTAGCGACCACTTGGTCGATCTGCACCTGGGTCAGATTCGCCAGTGGCAACAGCTCCGGGGTGATGCGCTCGCAGCCTTTGTCTATCAGGTTGGCGGGTACCTTGATGTCATGGCCTGCGCCGACGGCTGCGGCCAGTGCGGCCAGCGTGGGCTGGCTGAACAGCACGCGTACATCGGCGCTCAGGCCCGCCTGACGCATACGTTCGATCAGGCTGACGGCCAGTAGCGAATGCCCGCCGAGCTCAAAGAAGTGATCGTGGCGGCCGACGCGCTCAACGTTGAGCAATTCGGACCACAAGCGCGCCAAGGTGATTTCCACTTCCCCCTCGGGTGCCTCGAATTCACGGCTGGCATAGGCGTCAGCGTCCGGTGCCGGCAAGGCCCGGCGATCCAGCTTGCCGTTGGCGGTCAGCGGGAAAGAATCCAGCACCATAAAGGCGCTTGGCACCATGTATTCGGCCAGAGAAGCCGCCAGTTCGCGGCGCAGTTCGACCGCTGACAAGGCGCTGTTGTCTTCGCCGACCACGTATGCCACCAGGCGCTTTTGCCCAGGTTCGTCCTGGCGGGCCAACACCACGGCCTCCCTGACGCCAGAGCATTCGACCAGACATGCTTCGATTTCACCCAGTTCGATACGGAAACCACGGATTTTCACCTGGTCATCGTTACGGCCCAGATACTCGATAACCCCGTCTGCGTTCCAGCGGCCGAGGTCACCCGTGCGGTACAACAGGGCTCCAGCGTCGTCGCTGAAAGGATTGTCGACAAACTGTGTGGCGTTCAGCTCAGGACGGTTCAGGTAACCCTTGGCCACGCCCTGCCCGCCGATATACAGCTCCCCGCCCACGCCCACGGCCACCGGTTGGCGCAGGGTATCGAGCACATAAACCTGGCTGTTGCCAATCGGGCGACCGACAGGAATACCGCCGTTGCCGACCGAGGTGATCTCATGGGTCGTGGAAAAGGTCGTCGCTTCGGTCGGGCCGTAGCCGTTGAGCAAGTGTCGCGGAGCGCCTTGTTTCAATACCCGGGCGATCACCGCCGGGTCCAGCACATCACCACCGACGATCAGGTAGCGCAATTTCGCGAAGGCCTCCATCAGGCCGTCGGCATACTGATGGAACAGGCCCGCGGTCATCCACAGCACGCTGACCGACTGGGACAACAGCAGCGCGCGGAGCTCGTCCAGAGACAGCAACACCGACTGCTCCACCACAACCACGCAGCCGCCATTGAGCAGTGGCGCCCAGACATCCAGGGTGCTGGCGTCGAACGCCGGGTTTGAGGCGAACGCTACACGATCCTGTGCATTGAAGTCAGCGTAACCGTTGTTGATCACCAGACGGCTGACAGCACGGTGCGGCACCAATACGCCTTTGGGCATACCGGTGGAACCGGAGGTGTACATGATGTAGGCCACCGATTCGGCGGACGCTGATGATGCCGGGTTGTGCGCATCGCTTGGCAGTTGCAGCAGGTCAAGGTCAATCCGCTGGATGCCTTCAGGCAGGTCGTGGCGAGCCAGCGTCAACACTTGCCGCGCCCCGCAGTCTTGCAGCATGAACGCTTGACGTTCGGCGGGGGCGTTGATGTCCAGCGGCACGTATGCCGCCCCGCATTTGATAATGGCCAATTGACCGGCCAGCAGATCAAGGGAACGCTCCAGCAGCAATGCCACCCGCTCACCCGGTTGCACGCCGAGGTCGACCAGGTGACGAGCTAGCGCGTTGGCGCGACCGTTCAATTCCCGGTAGGTCAGGCACTGGTCATTCTGTACAGCAGCAAGTGCATCAGGCTGCGCCGCCACTTGCTGTTCGAAAAGTTCCTGCAGGCTGCTGTTGCGTGGGTAGTCGCGTGCCGTGTCATTGAAGTCATGCAGCACTTGCTGGCGTTCGGCTGAAGAGAGGACTTGCAGACGCTGCAAAGGGGTTTGCGGCTGCTGCTCCAGCGCCTCTACCAGCGCGCCGAGTGCCGTCAACATATACTCGCCGATGCGCTGTGCACCGATCTGCGCCAGGGCCTGAACCGTCAGGCTGAAGCGCTGGCCCAGGTCGTCCACCGACAGAGTGATCGGGTAAGTGCTCTGCTCCTCGCTGCCCAGGCTCTGCAAGCCATTCCAGGCCTGGAGCGCTTCGGCCGAAGCCACCGATTCGCTGGCACTGTGACGGTAATTGAGCAGCGAATTGAACAACGGCGCCGGTGCGGCCACGCCGCTGCAACGCTGGGCCTGGGCCAGGGACGCATGTTCATGACCGAGCAAGGCAGTCAGTCGAGCGTGGGTGGTTCTGACCCCTTCACGCACCGCGTGCCCTTCCAGCTTGACCCGCAACGGCAAGGTGTTGATGAACATGCCCAGTGCCCGATCGGCACCGTCGCCGCCCTGCATCCGGCCCATCAGCACTGTGCCGAAAACCACATCCGATTTGCCCGACAGTGCACCCACCACCCGCGCCCAGGCGAGGTGATGCAGGCTCGCGGCACTGACCCCAAGCTGCCGGGCCTGTGTGCGCAGGCGCGCGCTCAACGCTTCATCGACGGGCAGGTGCACATCTTCGATCAGTTGCTCGCTGCCCAGCGTTTCGACCACGCCGAACGGCAGCGTCGGCTCGTCGATGTCGGCCAGCATCTCGCGGAAAAAACCTTGATGAGCATCAGCCCCGACACCCAGCCGAACCTGTGCCACGTAGTTGCGATACGGCACTGCTTCGGGCAAGGCATGGCCTTCGCCGAGCAGAAAGGCCTGCATCTCGTGTTTCACCAGCTCAAGCGCGGCGTGGTCAATGGCAATGTGGTGGAACAGCAGGATAGCGACCCAGCGAGCGTTGGCCGGATCTTCAGCACAGACCATGCGCATCAACGGGGCCTGGCGTAAATCGAGGCGGAACTGCCGGGAATCATAGCGTTCGTGCAACTGGGTTTCGATGTCGCCGTCAGCCACGTCCAGCGTCAGTTCATCCACGGCCAGCGCCGCATCGCGCAACACCACTTGCACCGGTTCGTCTAGGCCTTCCCAAACCATCGCCGTGCGCAGGATGTCATGGCGTTCGATCACCGCCTGCAGTGCCTGGGCGAAGTCGTCGAGACGTTCGCGGCTCTCGGCCCCGAACAACGCCCGCAATACATACGGGTCGCCCTGCCCGGCCGCCAGGTGATGATAGAGAATCCCTTCCTGCAGAGGCGCCAGCGGATAGATGTCCTGCACATTGCCAGCCCCGCCCGGTATCGCATCGACGATTCTGTCAATCGCCTCTTGGCTCAGATTGGCCAGCGGCAGCATGTCCGTGGTAATGCGAAACGCCGGACTGAGCCAGTCACCGCCCATTCGAGCTACCAGCGTCAGCAGTTCTGCCTTGTGCACGCTCAGGCTTTCAAGAGTGGCACTGTCCAGCCCCTCGTCGTCTCCGAGAATCACCAGATCATCTTCTTCCTGTTGAAGACGGATCGGGTGCGTGGAAAGAACTGCCATCAATTCGCTGAAGTGCATCGAATAACCTGCTGTTTTTCATTTCGGAGAGGGTTGACGACTCCGGGGCACGGTGTCGCAAACAGTGTTTCGCACGATAAATACGGAGGGGCTTCGAAACTCGAAGACAGAACGGGATCCGGGCGCAGGTATGATTGGAGCCGCAGCAATAAAGGGCTGCGATCCTATGACACACACGAAACTTCCCATTCGCCGTGCTTCCCACACGCCGCAAAAATTAGAGCATCCACAGGCGACTGTCTGTCGTGGGAAGCTGGGACAAGACTTGAGGGTGACGTCAACGCAGCGATGTGCGAGCGCTTGGCTGAACAAGCAGGGGGGATGTTGGGAAAACGTTGGGAAAGCGTTGCGAAGGGCTTCAGGGTGGAAGGCAACCACTCGACCGTTTGCAAACCGGTCGGGTGGTTGCCGTGGCTTCAGATACGGCGTTTGCGCTTGAACGTCGGAATTTTCGTCTCCGGCACCTCCAGCCGCTTGACCTTGCCCACTGACGCCGCCACCTGAATAAGCGTCGGATGACCGAACAGCACTCTAACGTCAGCTTCGAGGTCCGCCTGACGCATGCGCTCAATCAGGCTCACCGCCAACAAAGAATGCCCGCCCAGTTCGAAGAAATGGTCATGACGTCCGACCTTTTCGACATTAAGCAGGTCCGCCCAAAGCGCTGCCAGTTTGATCTCGACGTCACCCACCGGGGCTTCGTAAGCGCGCGAGACAAGTGCGCTGCTGTCCGGTGCCGGCAGGGCCTTGCGGTCGAGCTTGCCGTTCGGCGTCAGCGGCCACGCGTCAAGCGGCATATAAGCTGCCGGGAGCATGTAGTCCGGCAGCAGCCCTTGCAGGTACGTGCGCAGATCGCTGCTTTCCGGTAGCCGTGCAGGGTCGGACGCTGTGAAATACGCCACCAGACGGGTTTCGCCTGGTACGTCCTCACGGGCGACAACCACCGTTTCCTGTACCCCTGGGTGCTTGGCCAGACACGTTTCGATCTCGCCCAGTTCGATACGGAAACCACGGATTTTCACCTGATCATCGTTACGACCCAGGTATTCGATATTGCCATCCGGCAGATAACGGCCAAGGTCACCCGTGCGGTACATGCGTGCCGCGGGCTGCTGGCTGAACGGGTCTTTCAGGAAACGTTCTGCGGTCAGATCATCGCGGTTCAGATAACCACGGGCCACACCTGCCCCGCCGATGTAGATTTCACCCGGCATACCTCGCGGAACGAGCTGTTGCTGCTCGTCCAGCAGATAGAACCGGGTGTTGCCCACCGGCCTGCCGATATGCGGAGCGAAGCCGTCTTCGCGGTCCATCGCCACCCAGCTTGAGTAAGTGGTGGTTTCGGACGGCCCGTACAGGTTGCAAAGGCGCTGCACGCCGGTTGTCTCGAACAGTGATTCGACCAGACTGCGCTTGAGCGCTTCGCCAGCGACGTTGACGGTGTGAACCGATCCTGGCAACCCGTTGATTTCCAGCAGCGCTTTCAGCGCTGACGGCACGGTGTTGATCAGGCCGATATCGTGTTCGCCGTGTTGCAGTTCAAGAACGTTTTTCACCACGTTGATGCTGCCACCCGATGTCAGCGGCGCAAAGCACTCGTAGACCGCGAGGTCGAAGTTCAGCGAGGTGGAGAACAGCGTTTTTTCCAGCGCAGAACCGTCGAAAGCCGTGTGCGCCCAGGTCAGGAAGTTAACGGTGTTGCGGTGTTCGATCATCACGCCTTTCGGCATACCGGTCGAACCCGAGGTGTAGATCAGGTACGCCAGATGTGCCGAGGTCAGGCCCTCGACTTCCGGGTTCTGTATGGATTCGTGTTGCCAGGCGCTCTGATCATCAAGGTCGATGGTCTGCACCGAAACGCCTGCCAGCAAATGCCGAGTGGCTGCCTTGACCAACACCGCCGCTGGCTCACTGTCCTGCAATATGTAAGTAATTCGTTCGGCCGGATAAGCCGGGTCCAGCGGCACATAGCCACCGCCCGCCTTGAGGATCGCCAGCAAGCCGACGATCATTTCTGCCCCGCGTTCTACGCAGATCCCCACGCGGGAATCCGGCTGAACGCCCTGTTTACGCAAGGCATGGGCCAGGCGGTTGGCCTGGTCGTTGAGCTCGCCATACGTCAGGCGCAGTTCGCCATGCACCACCGCCAAAGCCTGCGGCGAGCGCTCGACCTGCGCTTCGAACAGGCCATGAATGGTCTGCTGCTGCGGGTAATCCAGCTCGGTAGCGTTGAGCCCGAACACCAGTTGCTCACGCTCTGCTGCCGGCACAACCGACAAACCTGCCAGAGGCATCTCGCTGGACTGCTCCAGTGTGCTGACCATGCTCTCCAGTGCCGTCTGCATATACGCGCAGACCCGTTGCGCATCGATACTGGCGATGGTTTGGACCGTGAGGCTGAAGCCCACCCCTTCATCGTTGACCGAAAGGGTCAACGGATAGTTGGTGCGTTCTTCACTGTGCAGATGTTCAATGCCCTGCCAGGCGTCGAAAGCCTGCTGATTGACCTCTGCGTCGACATGCCGATAGTTAAGCAAGGCACTGAACAGTGGCGTTGACGCGGGCACCCCGCTGCAGCGCTGGGCCAGTACCAGTGAGGCGTGCTCATGGGCGACCAAGCCACTGAGCCGTGCGTGAGTGGTTTTCAGGCCACTGCGCACGCCCTGCTCACCCAGCGTGACGCGCAGCGGCAAGGTGTTGATGAACATTCCCAACGCCCTGTCGGAGCCGACACCGCCCTGCAAACGACCGAGCAACACGGTGCCGAATACCACATCGTCTTTGCCTGACACCGCGCCCAATACACGGGCCCAGGCCAGGTGATACAGGCTGGCGGAGCTGACCCCGAGTTGACGAGCCTGCGCCCGCAAGCGCTGACTCAGGTCGATATCGACCCGCTGGCATGCTTCCTCGATACCGCGCCCGTTGCCCTGCACGTCCTGCACGCCGAATGGCAGCGTGGGCTCGTCGATGTCACCGAGCATGTCACGGAAAAACGCCTCATGTTCCTCGCGGCTTACACCGAGTCTGGCCTGGGCCACGTAATTGCGATAAGGCACGGACGGCGGCAGCGAGGCTTGCTGGCCGAGCATGTGCGCCTCGATTTCGCTGGTGAGAATGCGCAGCGACGTGGCGTCGTCAACCAGGTGGTGGAACAACAGCATGCCCAGCCAGCGATTATTTACCGCGTCGTGGGCATAACCGATGCGCAGCATCGGCGCCTGACGGATGTCCAGGCGCGTGTGACGCGGGTCGAGACGCTTGAGCAACTGTTCGGTGACCTCGCCATCGGCCGGATCTATTACCAGCTCATCAAGCATCAGAGGCGCTTCACGCCAGACCACTTGCACCGGAGCCTCGAGACGCTCCCAAAGCACGGCGGTGCGGAGGATATCGTGCCGCGCGATTACAGCTTGCAGTGCCTGGGCGAAACTGTGCAGACGCTGGTTATTGTCGAAGGAAAATAGTGCGTATTGCAGGTACGGGTCACCCTCGACCGCTGCAAGGTGGTGATACAAAATCCCCTCCTGCAGCGGCGCCAGGGCATAGATGTCCTGCACGTTGGCCATGCCGCCGGGCACGCTGGACGCCACGCGGTCGATGTCGTCCTGGCTCAGTGATGCCAGCGGCAGCATGTCTGGAGTGATGCGCTCGCAGTCGGTGGGAATAAGGTTGGCGGGCACCTCGACGGCCCCCTTGCCGCCCACCGCCGCCGCCAGGGCTGACAGGGTCGGCTGGCTGAACAGCACGCGTACATCGGCAATCAGATCGATCTGGCGCATGCGCTCGATCAGTTTCACGGCCAGCAGAGAGTGGCCGCCCAGTTCGAAGAAGTGGTCATGCCTGCCGACCTGCTCCAGTTGCAGCAGGTCTTGCCAGATATGCGCAATGGCCATCTCGGTATCGCTTTCGGGCGCCTCGTAGCCACGGCTGATCAGCGCATCACCGTCCGGTGCGGGTAGCGCCTTGCGATCCAGCTTGCCGTTCGGCGTCAGTGGCATGGTATCGAGCAGTACGTAAATGGCCGGAACCATGTATTCAGGCAACTGCTGCTGCAGGTGACCGCGCAGGGTTTCGATATCGACAGCAGTGTGCTCGGCAGACTGCGTGTAGTAAGCCACCAGGCGTTTGTCACCGGGTATGTCTTCGCGAGCGGTGATCACCGCTTCATGGACCGCCGGGTGTTTGGCCAGAGCGGCTTCGATTTCGCCGATCTCGATACGCAAGCCGCGGATCTTCACCTGGAAGTCATTACGGCCCAGGTATTCCAGCGCACCATTGGCCAGCCAGCGACCCACGTCGCCGGTTTTGTACAGGCGGGCCTGCGGGTCCTTGGAAAACGGATCGGCAATGAAACGCTCGGCACTCAGCTGCGGCTGGTTCAGGTAACCCCGCGCCACGCCGATGCCGCCAATGTGCAGCTCACCGGCCACGCCCAGCGGTTGCAACTGGCCCAGGGCATTCAGCACGTGCATCTGAATGTTGGCAATTGGACGGCCGATGGGCACGCTGTCGCCCGGATCCGTCGAGCGGCATTCCCACGCAGTAACGTCGATGGCCGCTTCGGTCGGGCCATACAGGTTGTGCAGTTCAACGCCCTTGAGGTGTTGCTCAAAGCGGCGCTGCAACGCACGAGGCAGGGCCTCGCCGCTGCACAGCACGCCGCGCAGTTGCGGGAAGTCGCGGGTTGAGCGGTGCTCCAGAAACACATCGAGCATCGAGGGCACGAAGTGCAGCAGGGTAATGCCCGCGTCACTCATGACCTGCGCCAGATAGTCAGGGTCCTGATGGCCACCGGGACGGGCCATGACCAGTTCGGCACCGGCGAGCAGCGGCAGGAAAAACTCCCAGACCGACACGTCGAAGCCGAACGGGGTCTTTTGCAGTACCCGATCATTGCTGTCCACGTGATAGGCGTCGCGCGCCCAGAGCAGGCGGTTGACCACGCCCAGGTGCTCGTTCATCACGCCTTTGGGCGTGCCGGTGGAACCGGAGGTGTACAGCACGTAGGCCAGATGATTGGGCTGAAGACCCAGCGCTTTGGCATCCGGGTTGCCGGTCGGGTGTGCGGCAAGCTGTGCGCTGTCCTGGTGGTCATCCAGAATCAGTACAGGCAGCGTCATGGCCGGCAGGTTTTCGCTCAGGTCCAGAGTAGTCAGCACCGCCCTTGGCGAGCTGTCTTCGAGCATATAGGCCTGACGCGCGCTCGGCAGGTCAGGGTCGATCGGTACATAGGCACCACCGGCCTTGAGAATACCCAACAGCGCCACGACCATTTCCGGTCCGCGACGCAGGCTGACCGCAACTCGCGTATCCGGCTCCACGCCCAGCTCGATCAGGCGATGGGCGAGCTGGTTGGCCTGTTGGTTGAGTTCGGCGTAAGTGAGCAGCGGTCCGCTGTCGCCGCGTACGGCGCAAGTACCCGGACGCTGGTTGACCTGGTGTTCGATCAGTTGGTGAATCAGCACATCGCGAGGATAAGGATGGGCAGTGTCATTGAAACCCGTCAGCAACAGCTCGCGTTCATCGTCCGGCAGCAGCGGTAGGCTGTTCAGCGCTGCTTGCGGGGTGCGTTCCAGTGCTTCCACCAGGCTGCGCAGTGCAACCTGCATGTACTCGCCGATGCGCGTTGCACTGATTTGCTTGACGGCCTGAATGGTGAGCATGAAGTCATCGCCCAGGTCATCGACGTTCAGGCACAACGGATAATTGGTGCGTTCCTCCATGCTCAGGGTCTGAATGCCCTGCCAGGCTGACAATGTGTCGGTCGATGCCGCACCGTTGTTGCTGTGGCGGTAGTTGAGCAAGGTGCTGAACAGCGGCAGCGAACTCGGCACGCCGCTGCAGCGCTGGGCCAGCGACAGCGAAGCATGCTCATGCCCCAGCAGTGCCGAGAGGCGTTGGTGAGTGACCTTGACCGCCGCCAGAGCGCTCTGGCTGCCGACGCTGATGCGCAACGGCAAGGTGTTGATGAACATGCCCAGCGCCCGGTCGGCACCGTTGCCGCCCTGCATCCTGCCCATCAGTACGGTGCCGAACACGACTTCTTCGCGCCCCGAGACCCGACCTGCCACCTGAGCCCATGCCAGGTGGGCCAGGCTTGCAGCGCTGACCCCCAACTGCCGCGCAATGCTGCGTATACGGCTGCTCAGTTGGCTGTCGAGTAACTGATTCACTTCCTCGATGCCACTGCCATCGCCCTGCACGTCCTGTATGCCGTAAGCCAGAGTCGGTTCGTCGATGTCGCCGAGCATGTCGCGGAAAAACGCTTCGTGTTCAGCTTGGCTGATACCCAGACGCGCCTGTGCCACATGGTTGCGATAAGGCACGGGGGCCGGCAATTGCTCGATCTGACCCTGCAGGCTGGCCTGCATTTCCTCCACCACCACTTCCAGCGAAGTGTGATCCAGCGCCAGATGGTGGAACAGCAACATGCCGACCAGACGCTGGTGGGTGGTGTCCTCGGCATAGGCGATGCGCATCAGCGGCGCCTGGCCGATGTCCAGGCGATAGTGACGCGGGTCAAAACGCTCGCGCAGTCGTGTCAGCACGTCACCGTCGAGAGGATCGATGGCCACCTCTTCCAGGCTCAGTTTCGCGTTGCGCCATACCACCTGCACCGGCTGCTCAAGCCCCTCCCAGACCACGCTGGTGCGCAGGATGTCGTGGCGTTCGACCACGCTCTGCAAGGCCGCGGCGAAACCGGCCAGGCACTCGCGATCATCGAACGTGAAGAGCATCTGCAAGATGTAGGGATCACCTTCATCCGCAGCCAGATGGTGATAGAGAATGCCTTCCTGCAAGGGGGCCAGGGCGTAGATGTCCTGAATGTTGGCCAGGCCGCCCGGCACGCTGGCGACGACCCGATCAATCCCTGCCTGATCGAGGTCAGCCAGCGGCAGCATGTCCGGGGTAATACGCTCGCAGCCCGGCACGATCAGGTTATCCGGCACTTGCACGTCGGTGTACCCGCCCACCGCTGCGGCGAGCGCGGCCAGGGTTGGCTGGCTGAACAGCGCACGTACGTCGGTACTCAGGCCGACCTGACGCATGCGTTCGATGAGCATCACTGCCAGCAGCGAATGGCCGCCCAGTTCGAAGAAGTGATCATGACGACCGACCTGTTCGACCGTCAGTACATCCGCCCAGATCGCTGCCAGCAGGGTCTCGACTTCGCCTTGCGGTGCTTCATAACCACGGCTGATCAGCGCTTGCGCATCCGGCACTGGCAGCGCCTTGCGGTCAAGCTTGCCGTTGGCGGTCAGCGGCAGAGCGTCAAGCTGCACGTAGGCTGCCGGCACCATGTAGTCCGGCAACGTGCCTTGCAGATGGTTGCGCAGGTGTTCGATGTCGACAGGCTGGTGTGCGGTGAAATAAGCCACCAGACGCTTGTCGCCAGGCACATCCTGACGGCACAGCACTACGGCTTCGCGAACAGCGGAGTGTTCGGCCAGGCGCGCTTCGATTTCACCCAGTTCAACGCGGAAACCACGAATCTTCACCTGCTCGTCATTGCGGCCGAGATACTCCAGGTTGCCGTCGGCGCGCCAGCGAACCAAATCGCCGGTGCGGTACATCAGTGCGTTTTCCGACGGATTGAACGGATCGACGACAAACTGCGTGGTGCTCAATTCATCACGGTTCAAATAGCCCTTGGCAACGCCTTGCCCGCCGATATACAGCTCGCCGGGCACGCCCAACGGCACGGGTTGGCCTTGGCTATCGAGCACATACAGGCGGCTGTTGCCTACGGGTTTGCCAATAGGAATAGGGCCATTGCCGACCGAAACAATCTCGTAGGTCGCGGAAAAGGTCGTCGCCTCGGTCGGGCCATAACCGTTGAGCAGATGCTGTGGCGGATTATTCGCCAACACCCGGCCGATAACGGCCGGGTCCAGCACGTCGCCGCCGACAATCAGGTAGCGCAGGCGCGAAAAGGCCTCGCCCAGCCCCGAAGCGTATTGATGGAATAAACCGGCGGTCATCCACAGCACGGTTACGGATTGCTCCAGCAGCAGGCGCTGGAAATTCAATGGGGAGAGCAAGTCGTTCTGCCCGATCACCACCACACAGCCGCCATTGAGCAGCGGTGCCCAGACATCCAGCGTACTGGCATCAAACGCCGGGTTGGAGGCAAATGCCACACGATCCTTTGCATTGAAATCGGCATAACCGTTGTTGATCACCAGACGGCTTATGGCCCGATGCGGCACCAGCACACCTTTCGGAACACCCGTCGAACCAGAGGTGTACATGATGTAGGCAACACTTTCGCTTGACTGCGGCAACGCCAGATCAGTGTCTTTCAGATCGTTCAGGGGCAAACCATCGAGATCGACACGCTGTGCAGCGGTTTCCAGCGACACTTGGCTGTGAGTGAGCAGTACACGCGCCTGGCTGTCCTCAACCATGAATGCCTGACGTTCGACCGGTGCATTGATGTCCAGCGGCACATACACCGCCGCGCACTTGAGCACTGCCAGTTGACTGGCGAGTAGGTCATGGTTGCGCTCCAGCAAAATCGCCACGCTGTCACCCGGCTGCACGCCAAGACCCAGCAGATGCCGGGCCAGACGGTTGGCCCGAGTGTTGAGTTCGGCATAGCTCACTGCAACGCCGTCGTGGATTGCCGCACAAGCCTCGGGGGACGCCCGCACCTGAGCTTCAAACAGGCCATGCACGGTCTGTTGCTGCGGATAGTCCCGCGCGGTGTCATTGATCGTCACCAGCAACTGCTCACGTTCGGCAGCGGGCAGGATCGGCAGGCTGTCGAGGGTCGAGGACGGTGACTGCTCCAGGGCATTCGACAGATGCTCCAGCACGGTCTGCATGTAGCCACAGACGCGTTTGGCACCGACGGTGCTGCTGACCAGTACCGTCAGGTTGAAACCGTTGCCTACGTCATCGATATTCAGGGTCAACGGGTAGTTGGTATGGTCCTTGGCACCGAAGGACTCGATCCCCTCCCAGGCAGTGGCGGTTTCCGCTGAAACGTCGCTCACGACACTGTGTCGATAGTTGAGCAACGCACTGAACAGTGGCGCCGGGGCATCCACGCCGCTACAGCGTTGGGCGAGTACCAGTGGCGCGTGTTCGTGGCCCAGCAAAGCCGTTAGTTGCCCGTGGGTCGCTTTCAATCCCTCGACCACCGTCGTCGCGCCGATATCGACGCGCAGTGGCAAGGTGTTGATAAACATGCCCAACGAGTGGTCTGCACCCTCGCCGGCCTGCATACGGCCCAGCAGTACCGTGCCGAACACCACCTGTTCACGGGCCGAGACGCTGCCGAGCACCCGTGCCCAGGCCAGATGCATCAGGCTCGCCGCGCTGACGCCTGCCTGTCGAGCCTGAGCCCGCAAACGCAGGTTCAGTTCAGCGGGCAGGATCACGCTCGCCTCTTCGATGTCACCGCAGCCGTCCTGCACATCCTGCAAACCGAACGGTAGCGTTGGCTCGTCGATATCACCGAGCATTTCACGGAAGAAAGCTTCATGCTGCGCATCGCTGACACCCAGCCGGGCCTGGGCCACGTAGTTGCGATACGGCACGCTCTGACCCAGAGAAGCACCCTGACCTAGCAAGTGCGCCTGCATTTCATGCAGCACCACGTACAGCGAGGTTGCGTCATTGACCAAGTGATGGAACAGCAGCATCGCCAGCCAGCGATCGTTGAGCGGGTCATGGGTAAAGACAATCTGCATCAAGGGCGCTTGACGCACATCGAGGCGGTAATGCCGGGGATCGAAGCGCTCGTGCAACTGTTCATCAATCGGGCCGTTTACCGGATCGAGGCACAACTCGGTGACGTGCATTTCAGCTTGGCGCAGCACCACTTGCACCGGTTCGTCGAGACCTTCCCACAGTACAGCGGTACGCAGGATATCGTGACGATTGATAACCGCTTGCAAGGCGTGGCTGAAATCGTCCAGTCGTGCGCGGTCGCGCAGACTGAACAGGGCTTTCAGGGTGTATGGATCGCCCTGCTCGGCACTGATGTGGTGATAAAGAATACCTGCCTGCAAAGGCGCCAGCGGGTAAATGTCCTGCACGTTAGTAGCACCGCCGGGCACATGCTTTACCACGCAGTCGATCTGCGCCTGAGTCAGGCTGATCAGCGGCAGCAGGTCCGGGGTGATGTGTTCGCAGCGTTCCGGAATCAGATTGGCCGGCACCACGACTTCCGTGCCACCGCCGACCGCTGTCGCCAGTGCCGCCAGCGTAGGCTGGCTGAACAGTACGCGCACATCGGCACTCAGGCCGACCTGACGCATGCGCTCGATCAATTTCACTGCCAGCAGCGAGTGGCCGCCCAGTTCGAAGAAGTGGTCATGGCGACCGACCTGTTCGACCGTGAGTACATCAGCCCAGATCGATGCCAGTTGGATCTCAACCTCGCCCTGTGGTGCTTCATAGCCACGACTGATCAGCGATTGCGCATCCGGCATTGGCAGGGCCTTGCGGTCGAGCTTGCCGTTGGCGGTCAGCGGCAGCGCATCGAGCTGCACGTAGGCTGCCGGCACCATGTAGTCCGGCAATGTGCCTTGCAGATGGCTGCGCAGGTGTTCGATGTCGAGCACCGTTTCAGGCTGCTGCGTCGTGACATACGCCACCAGACGCTTGTCACCAGGAACATCCTGGCGGCACAGCACCACGGCTTCACGAACATCGGCGTGTTCGGCCAGGCGTGCTTCGATTTCACCCAGCTCAACGCGTAAGCCGCGGATTTTCACCTGATCATCGTTACGCCCCAGGTAGTCGAGAGTGCCATCGGCGTTCCAGCGTGCCAGGTCGCCGGTGCGGTACATCCGGGCGTCGGAGTGGAACGGATCACGCAGAAAGCGCTCGGCGGTCATCTCCGGTCGGTTCAGATACCCCCTCGCCACGCCTTCTCCGGCGACGTACAGCTCGCCCGCCACACCCAGCGGCACCAGTTGTTGATGCTCGTCGAGCAGGTACACGCGGGTATTGGCAATCGGTGTGCCGATGTCGAGTCTGCCGTCGGGCAGCAAACGCCCCGACGTGGCGACCACCGTGGCCTCGGTCGGGCCATAGTTGTTGATGACGGTAAAGCCCGGATCGCGCTGGAACTGGCGCAGACGGTCGCCACCAATCAAGAGCGTACGCAAGGTGGGGTGAGACAGGTCGCGGCTGAAGGCATATTCGGCGACCGGCGTTGGCAGGAAAGCCACCTGCAGCGGTTGAGCGATCCACCAGTCGAGCAGCTCATCGATCTGTTCATTGCTCACGTCCGCAGGCGGCAGGTGCAGGGTCGCCCCGGCACACAGCGCCGGCCAGACTTCCCAGGCCATGGCGTCGAAACCGAAGCCAGCGACGCTGGCGGTATGGCTGCCAGCCTGGAGATCGAAGGCCTGGCAATGCCAGTCGATCAGGTTACCGAGGGTGCGGTGCTCGACCATCACGCCTTTTGGCTGGCCAGTGGAGCCGGAGGTGTAGATTACGTAAGCCAGATGCGTGGGGTTGAGCCCCGCCACTTGCGGGTTTTCCAGGCGTTGCGGCCATTCAGGGCGGTCGAAAGCGATGACGGGTGCAGATACTTCCGGCACACGGCTCATCAGAGCCTGCTGGGTCAGCATCACTTTGGGTGCGCTGTCGGTCAGCAGATAGGCAATGCGCTCGTCAGGGTGCGACGGATCGACCGGGACATAGCCTGCGCCTGCCTTGAGGACGGCGAGCATGGCCACCAGCGTGTCCAGCCCGCGACGGGCCATGACCGCCACGCGATCATCGACACCTACGCCGAGACTGATCAGGTGATGGGCCAGGGCGTTGGCGCGATGGTTCATCTCGCCGTAGTGCAGGCAATGCTCGCCCACCTGAGCCGCGACACTTTCGGGTGCGCTGACTGCCCGGGCTTCAATCATGGCGTGCACGGTCTGCTGCCGCGGGTAGTCTTGCTTGGTGTCGTTGAACGCCAACAGCAGTTGTCGACGTTCTGCTTCCGGCACTACCGGCAGGTCGCACACGGCTGAATCCGGGGCGGATTCAAGGGCCTCGACCAGATGACTCAAGGCGGTCTGCATGTAATCGCAGATGCGCCTGGCATCGATACCCGCCACAGCCTGTACATTCAGGCTGAAAGCATCGCCAAAGTCATCGACGCTCAAGCTCAATGGATAATTGGCACGTTCTTCACTGCTCAGAACATGAATACCTTGCCAGGCCTGGATCGCCTGTTCGGAAACCCTGGCAGCTGCACTGTGGCGGTAGTTGAGCAAAGCGCTGAAGAGCGGCGTCGGTGCGGCAACGCCGCTGCAACGCTGGGCCAGGGCAAGGGGTGCATGTTCGTGACCGAGTAACGCGGTCACGCGCTTATGGGTCGCCTTGACCTCGTCACGCACGCCCTGCTCACCTACCGAAACCCGCAGCGGCAAAGTGTTGATGAACATGCCCAAGGCGCGTTCGGCGCCCTCACCGGCCTGCATCCGCCCCATCAACACCGTACCGAACACCACGTCACGCTTGCCCGACACAGTGCCGAGCACCTGGCCCCAGGCCAGATGCACCAGGCTGGCGGCGCTGACGCCTTGCTGCCGGGCCTGAGCCCGCAGGCGCAGATTCAGTTGAGGGTCCAGCGTCAGGCTGGCTTCCTTGACGTGGCTGCCATCGCCCTGCACATCCAGCAGGCCGTACGGTAGGGTCGGCTCTAGGATATCGCCCAGCATGTCGCGGAAGAACGTTTCGTGATCAGCCTGGCTGACACCCTGGCGTGCCTGAACCACATAGTTGCGGTACGGCACGGGCACCGACGCTGCCAAGGCTTCGGCATCGCCGAGCAAGCCGTTCTGTATTTCGTGCTTCACCACTTCCAGCGCAGTGTGGTCCAGGGCCATGTGGTGGAACAGCAACATCGCGCAAATCCGCTGGTTGGGCGGATCTTCGGCATAGACCACGCGCATCAACGGTGCCTGACCGATGTCCAGGCGGTAGTGACGCGGGTCGAAGCGGCTGTGCAGTTGCTCGCCGATATCGCCGTTCACAGGATCCAGTTCGAGCGCTTCAAGGTGCAATTGGGCCTTACGCCAGACCACCTGCAGCGGGGACTCAAGGCCTTGCCACACCACACTGGTGCGCAGAATATCGTGACGGTCTATAACCGTTTGCAACGCTTGAACAAAAGCGTCCATACGTTCGCGGTTATCAAAGGCGAACTGAGTCTGCAACACATAGGGATCGCCGCTTTCGGCGGCCAGGTGGTGATAGAGGATGCCTTCCTGCAACGGTGCCAGCGGGTAGATGTCCTGCACATTCGCCACGCCACCCGGCACACTTGCCACGACCTGATCGATCTGCACCTGGGTCAGATTGATCAACGGCAGCAGCTCAGGCGTAATGCGTTTGCAATCCCCGGCGATCAGATTGGCCGGCACCATGACTGCCGTGCCACCACCGACCGCAGCAGCCAGTGCGGCCAACGTCGGCTGGCCGAACAGCGCACGCACATCGGCGCTCAGGCCCAACTGACGCATGTGCCCTATGAGGCTGACTGCCAACAGTGAGTGTCCGCCCAGCTCGAAGAAGTTGTCATGTCTACCGACCTGTTCAACGCCCAGCAAGTCTTTCCAGATAGCAGCGATCTGCGTTTCGGTTTCACCTTGTGGGGCTTCGTAGCCACGGCTGATCAGTGAGTCACTGTCCGGCGCTGGCAGGGCCTTGCGGTCGAGTTTGCCGTTCGGGGTCAGCGGCATTGCGTCGAGACGCACGTAGGCCGCAGCGATCATGTGGGCCGGCAGTTGTTCCTGCAGCCAGCCGCGCAGGCTGTCGATGTCTGGCTCAGTGTGAGCTGCCTGGACGGTGTAATAAGCCACCAGGCGTTTGTCGCCCGGAATGTCCTCACGGGCGGTGACTACCGCTTCATGGACCGCCGGGTGTTTGGCCAGGCGTGCATCGATCTCGCCCAATTCGATACGGAAACCACGGATCTTCACCTGATCGTCGTTACGGCCCAGGTATTCGATATTGCCGTCTGGCAGGTAGCGCCCCAGGTCGCCGGTACGGTACATGCGTGCCGCTGGGTTTTGGCTGAACGGGTCTTTGAGGAAACGCTCGGCAGTCAGGTCGTCACGGTTCAGATAACCCCGCGCCACGCCAGCACCGCCGATGTAGATCTCACCGGCAACGCCCAGTGGCACAGGCTGTTGCTGTTCGTCCAGCAGGTAAAACTGTGTATTGCCGACTGGCTTGCCAATGTGCGCTGCGAAGCCATCTTCGCGGTCCATCGCCACCCAGCTTGAGTAGGTGGTGGTTTCAGATGGGCCGTAGAGGTTGCACAGGCGCTGCACACCAGTTTTTTCGAACAGCGATTCAACCAGGCTGCGTTTCAGCGCTTCACCGGCGACGTTGACCGTATGGACCGACGTCGGCAGCCCGTCAACGTCCAACAGTGCTTTAAGCGCCGACGGTACGGTGTTGATCAGGCCGATATCGTGCTCGCCGTGTTGCAGCTCAAGGACGTTTTTGACCACTTCGATGCTGCCGCCCGACGTCAGCGGCGCGAAGCACTCATAAACCGCAAGATCGAAGTTCAATGAGGTGGAGAACAGCGTTTTTTCGAGTGCAGAGCCGTCGAAAGCCGTGTGTGCCCAACTGAGGAAGTTAACGGTGTTGCGGTGTTCGATCATCACGCCTTTCGGCAGGCCGGTGGAACCCGAGGTGTAGATCAGGTAGGCAAGATGCGCTGAAGTCAGCCCCGGCACCTGCGGATTCTGGACGGATTGGTCCTGCCAATCGTTCAGATCAAGATTGATGACAGGCGCTGAAACGTCGGCCAGCAAGCCCTGAGTCGCGGTTTGTGCCAGTACTGCGGCCGGAGCGCTGTCCTGCAACATGTAGGCAATTCGTTCTACCGGATACGCCGGGTCCAGCGGCACATAACCGCCGCCCGCCTTGAGGATCGCCAGCAAGCCGATGACCATCTCCACGCCGCGCTCTACACAAATCCCGACCCGCGAATCCGGCTGCACACCCTGCTTGCGCAAGGCATGGGCCAGGCGGTTGGCCTGTTCGTTAAGCTCGCGATAGGTCAGACGTTGTTCGCCATGCACTACGGCCACATCATCTGGCGTGCGCTCGACCTGTGCTTCAAACAGTCCGTGAATGGTCTGTTGCTGCGGGTAATCCAGCGCGGTGTCGTTGAACTGCACCAGCAACTTCTCACGCTCGTCGGCCGGCAAGATCGGCAAGCTGTTCAACGACGTCTGCGGTGTCTGCTCCAGTGCATGCACCAGGCTTTCCAGCGCCGTCTGCATATACCCGCAAACCCGCTGGGCACCGATACCGGTGACAGCCTGAACATTCAGGCTGAATCCTTCGCCAAAATCGTCGAGGGATAAAATCAATGGGTAGTTGGTGCGTTCTTCGCCGCCCCTCACCTCAATCCCTTCCCAGAGTTGAGCGGTCTGATCGGTGACTTCCTGATCGGTCGCCGCTTCAGCTGAATTGTGGCGATAGTTGAGCAGTGCGCTGAACAGTGGCGTCGGTGCTGATACACCGCTGCAACGCTGGGCCAACGCCAGCGAGGCGTGTTCGTGGCCGAGCAATGCAGTCAAACGTATATGGGTCGCCTTGACCCCGGCGCGCACATCCTGCTCACCCACGTCCACCCGCAGCGGCAAGGTATTGATAAACATCCCCAAGGCCCGGCGAACCCCCTCGCCGCCGCGCATACGCCCGAGCAGTACGGTGCCGAATACGACATTGCTGCGCCCGCACAGGCGCCCGAGCACCTGTGCCCAGGCAAGGTGATGCAAGCTCGCCGCGCTCACCCCTTGCAGTCGGGCCTGATTTCGCAAGCGCCGGCTCAGCTCTAAAGGCAGGGTCTGATGCGCTTCTTCGATACCATGGCCGTCGCCGCGCACATCGTGCAGGCCGAACGGCAGCGTAGGCTCGTCGACGTCGCCGAGCATCTCGCGGAAAAACCCTTCATGCTGCTTGTTCGTGACGCCGAGCCGGGCCTGGGCCACATAGTTGCGATACGGCACTGGCTCGCCCAGGGTGTGGGCCTGACCGCTCAGGTGCGCATGGAGTTCATGATGGATCTGGTCCAGCGCCGCATGGTCGATGGCGATGTGGTGAAACAGCAACATCGCCACCCAGCACTGGTTGGCCACGTCGTGGGTGAAGGCCAGCCGCAGCAAGGGTGCCTGGCTGATATCGAGGCGGTAATGCCGTGGGTCGAAGCGTTGTTGCAACTGCTCGCTGGCGGTACCGGCGTCAGGCTCAAGGATGATTTCGCTGAGCACCAGATCAGCCTTGTGCCACACAACTTGAACCGGCTCGTCCAGGCCTTCCCATACCACGCTGGTACGCAGGATGTCGTGGCGGTCGATGATCTGCTGCAAGGCCGTGGTGAACTCGTCGAAAAGCTCCCGGCTGGCAATCGTAAACTGTGCCTGTAGCACGTATGGATCGCCTTGTTCGGCGGCAATATGGTGATAAAGAATGCCTTCCTGCAACGGCGCCAGCGGGTAGATGTCCTGCACATTGCGCACGCCGCCAGGGACGCGGGCAACGATGCTTTCGATGGCTGCCTGGTCGAGTTTGATCAGCGGCAACATTTCCGGGGTGATGCGCTCGCAGCCCGGCACAATCGCCTGGGCGGGAACCTCCACTTCATCGGCCTTGCCGCTGTAATACTCGCCGGCATTGATCAGTTCGATCAATGCCGCCTTGTTCTCGCGCAACAGCGCCAGCACGGCGGGCTCCATGAGGGACTGTCGCTTGCCGCTGACGACCAGTTGGTCGCCCTTGACGGCGAGCTGCACATCTTTCTCTTCCAGTACTGCCAACAGTTCAATCATGCTCACAGAACAATCTCCATTCTTTCCGTTGTTGCTGCGTATTCCATGAGGGTGGGGTGTTTGAACAGCGACTTGACCTCGGCCTCCAGGCCTTCCTGACGCATGCGTTCCATCAGGCTGACGGCGAGCAGGGAGTGACCTCCCAGCTCAAAAAAATGGTCATGTCGGCCAACCTGCGTCACACCCAGCAAGTCTTGCCAGATATCGGCGATCAGTACTTCTCTCTCGCCTTGCGGAGCTTCGTAGCCACGGCTGATCAACGCGCCCTCGCCCGGCGCAGGGAGCGCCTTGCGGTCAAGTTTGCCGTTGGGGGTGAGAGGCAATGCATCGAGACGCACGTAAGCCACCGGGACCATGTAGGCCGGCAACTGCCCTAGCAGCCAGCCGCGCAGGCTGTCGATGGCTGGTTCCGTTTGCGCCGACCGGACCGTGTAATACGCCACCAGGCGTTTGTCACCGGGGACGTCTTCACGAGCGGTGACTACCGTATCCTGGACGGCAGGATGCCTGGCCAGACACGCGTCGATCTCGCCGAGCTCGATACGGAAGCCGCGAATCTTCACCTGATCGTCGTTACGGCCCAGGTATTCGATATTGCCGTCTGGCAGGAAGCGACCCAGGTCGCCGGTGCGATACATACGTGCCTGGGGCTGCCGGCTGAACGGATCCGCGAGGAAGCGTTCGGCAGTCAGGTCGTCACGGTTCAGGTAGCCGCGGGCCACGCCCGCGCCGCCGATGTAGATCTCTCCGGCAACACCCAGTGGCACGGGCTGTCGTTGCTCATCCAGCAGGTAAAACTGTGTATTGCCGACTGGTTTGCCGATGTGTGAAGCGAAGCCGTTTTCGCGATCCATCGCCACCCAGCTTGAGTAAGTGGTGGTTTCCGACGGGCCATAGAGATTGCACAGGCGCTGCACGCTGGTTTTCTCGAACAGGTTTTCCACCAGACTGCGCTTGAGTGCTTCTCCTGCGACGTTGACGGTATGGACCGACTCTGGCAAACCGTTGATTTCCAGCAGCGCTTTCAGCGCCGACGGTACGGTGTTGACCAGGCCGATATCGTGCTCGCCGTGTTGCAGTTCCAGCACGTTTGTGACCACCTCGATGCTGCCACCCGAGGTCAGCGGCGCAAAGCACTCGTAGACCGCGAGGTCGAAGTTCAGCGAGGTGGAGAACAGCGTTTTTTCCAGCGCAGAGCCGTCGAATGCCGTGTGCGCCCAGGTCAGGAAGTTAACGGTGTTGCGGTGCTCGATCATCACGCCTTTCGGCAGGCCGGTCGAGCCTGAGGTGTAGATCAGGTAAGCAAGATGCGCTGAGGTCTGCCCCGGCACCTGCGGATTACGGGCGGATTCGTCCTGCCAGTTGCTTGCATCAAGATTGATCACAGGTACCGATACGTCGACCAGTAACGCCTCAGTCGCCGACTGCGCCAGCACAGCGGCAGGCGCGCTGTCCTGCAACATGTAGGCAATTCGTTCTACCGGGTAAGCCGGGTCGAGCGGCACGTAACCGCCGCCCGCCTTGAGGATCGCCAGCAACCCGACGACCATCTCCACACCGCGTTCCACACAGATCCCGACCCGCGAATCCGGCTGCACACCCTGCTTGCGCAAGGCATGGGCCAGGCGGTTGGCCTGTTCGTTAAGCTCGCGATAGGTCAGGCGTTGTTCGCCATGAACCACTGCCATGGCTTGCGGTGTGCGCTCGACCTGTGCTTCAAACAGCCCGTGAATGGTCTGTTCGTGCGGGTAATCCAGCGCGGTGTCGTTGAACTGCACCAGCAACTGCTCACGCTCGGCAGCAGGCAGGATAGGCAGGCTTTCGAGCGCGGCGTCCGGTGACTGCTCCAGCGCAACAAGCAGATTTTCCAGCGCGGTCTGCAGGTACCCGCAGACTCGCCCGGCACCGACTTTGCCGGTCACCAGCACTGAAAATCTGAAACCGTCACCCTGATCATCGACGTTCAAGGTCAACGGGTAGTTGGTGCGCTCCTCACCATTCTGCACGTCGATGCCGCGCCAGGCCTCGATCGATTCGTTGGTGGGTTCTGCCACGCTGCTGTGGCGGTAGTTGAGTAGCGCGCTGAACAGTGGCAACGGTGCCGCCACGCCGCTGCAACGCTGCGCCAGCACCAGCGGCGCGTGTTCATGACCGAGCAATGCGGTGAGTCGGGCATGGGTCGCTCGTACGCCGTCCCGTGCCCCCTGCCCGGCCAGATCGACGCGCAGCGGCAAGGTATTGATGAACATGCCCAACGCCCGTTCGGCGCCTTCGCCACTGTGCATGCGGCCCATCAACACGGTGCCGAATACGACGGTGTGCCTGCCCGATACCTGACTCAATACCTGAGCCCAAGCCAGATGCATCAGACTTGCGGCGCTTACCCCCAGCTGCCGTGCCTGGGCGCGCAGACGCCTGTTCAACTGCCGGTCCAGTGTCAGGCTGCTTTCTTCAACATCGCGGCCATCCCCTTGCACATCCAGCAGCCCGAACGGCAGCGTCGGTTCGTCAATGTCACCGAGCAATTCGCGGAAAAACGCTTCGTGGGCCTCGCGGCTTATACCCAGGCGAGCCTGGGCCACATAGTTACGATACGGAATGGCTGCTTCGAGTTGGTCAGCCTGCCCCAGCAGATGCGCCTGCATGTCGTGGAGCACAATCTCCATCGCTGTATGGTCGAGGACCATGTGATGGAACAGCAGGATCGCCGCACAACGCTGGTTGGGCTGGTCTTCGGCGAAGATCAGCCGCAGAAGTGGTGCCTGGCTAATGTCCAGCCGCGAATGGCGAGGGTCGAAGCGCTGTTGCAGTTGCTCCATGATCGGCCCCTCTAGCGGGTCGAGTTCGACCTGCTCCAGCAACAGCCGAGCCTGACGATAGACAACCTGCACCGGTGTTTCCAGGCCTTGCCAAAGTACTGCAGTTCGCAGGATGTCGTGGCGATCAATCACACTTTGCAAGGCATCGACAAAGGCATTCAAACGCGTTCGGTCAGCAGTCTCGAATACCGTTTGCAGGACGTACGGATCGCCTTGTTCGGCAGCCAGATGGTGGTAGAGAATCCCCTCCTGCAGTGGTGCCAGCGGGTAGATGTCCTGCACATTTTCCACGCCGCCGGGCACGCTGGCGACAATGAGGTCGATGGCGGCCTGGTCGAGATCGGCCAGTGGCAGCAGCTCTGGCGTAATGCGCTTGCAGTCGTCCGGGATGGCGTTTTGCGGGACTGTTATTTCATTCAGGCTACCCACCGCCGCAGCCAGCGCGGCCAGCGTCGGCTGTGTGAACAGGGTGCGAATATCGGCATCGAGCCCCTGGCGCCGCATTTGCGCGATCAGGTTGACGGCCAACAGCGAGTGCCCGCCCAGCTCGAAGAAGTGGTCATGACGACCCACCCGCTCGACGTGCAGCAACGAACTCCAGATCTCGGCCACGGCCATTTCCACCGGCCCCTGGGGTGCCTCGTACTCCCGATCCGGAAGCGCGTCGCGATCCGGCATTGGCAGGGCCTTGCGGTCGACTTTGCCATTGGCCGTCAGCGGCCAGGCGTCCAGACGCACGAAGGCGCTGGGCACCATGTAGCCAGGCAGCACTGTCAGCAAGGCAGAGCGCAGTTCTGCCACCGGCGTCGACAGCGAACCGTCGCGCTCGATGAAATAAGCCGTCAGCCTTGGCTGGTCCGGTTCGTCCTCTCGGGCCAGCACCAGCGCTTCTTCGATGCCCGGCAATCGGCTTAGCTGCGCTTCGATCTCGCCCAGTTCGATGCGCGCGCCGCGAATCTTCACCTGATCATCGTTACGCCCCAGGTAGTCGAGAGTGCCATCGGCGTTCCAGCGTGCCAGGTCGCCGGTGCGGTACATCCGTGCGTCAGCGTGGAACGGATCACGCAGAAAGCGCTCGGCGGTCATCTCCGGTCGGTTCAGATACCCCCTCGCCACGCCTTCTCCGGCGACGTACAGCTCGCCCGCCACACCCAGCGGCACCAGTTGTTGATGCTCGTCGAGCAGGTACACGCGGGTATTGGCAATCGGTGTGCCGATGTCGAGTCTGCCGTCGGGCAGCAAACGCCCCGACGTGGCGACCACCGTGGCCTCGGTCGGGCCATAGTTGTTGATGACGGTAAAGCCCGGATCGCGCTGGAACTGGCGCAGACGGTCGCCACCAATCAAGAGCGTACGCAAGGTGGGGTGAGACAGGTCGCGGCTGAAGGCATATTCGGCGACCGGCGTTGGCAGGAAAGCCACCTGCAGCGGTTGAGCGATCCACCAGTCGAGCAGTGCATCAATCTGTTCATTACCCAAGTCCGCAGGCGGCAGGTGCAGGGTCGCCCCGGCACACAGCGCCGGCCAGACTTCCCAGGCCACGGCGTCGAAACCGAAGCCAGCGACGCTGGCGGTATGGCTGCCAGCCTGGAGATCGAAGGCCTGGCAATGCCAGTCGATCAGGTTGCCGAGGGTGCGGTGCTCGACCATCACGCCTTTTGGCTGGCCAGTGGAGCCGGAGGTGTAGATTACGTAAGCCAGATGCGTGGGGTTGAGCCCCGCCACTTGCGGGTTTTCCAGGCGTTGCGGCCATTCAGGGCGGTCAAAGGCGATGACCGGTGCAGACGTTTGCGGCACACGGTTCATCAGAGCCTGTTGGGTCAGCAGTACTTTGGGTGCGCTGTCGGCCAGCAGATAGGCAATGCGTTCGTCAGGGTGTGACGGATCGACCGGGACATAGCCTGCGCCTGCCTTGAGGACGGCGAGCATGGCCACCAGCGTGTCCAGCCCGCGACGGGCCATGACCGCCACGCGATCATCGACACCTACGCCGAGACTGATCAGGTGGTGGGCCAGTGCGTTGGCGCGTTGATTCATCTCGCCGTAGTGCAGGCAATGCTCGCCCACCTGAGCCGCTACACCTTCTGGCGCGCTGGCGGCCCGGGCTTCGATCATGGCATGCACGGTCTGCTCGTCATTAACTTGCGCCAGCGCCGTCGTGTTGAGCGTTTCCAGCAGGTAACGGCGTTCCTCTTCGCCGACCAGCGGGATGCGATCAAGATGCGTCTGCTCATCAGCCGCCAGGGCTTCGAGGATCTGCATGAAATAGTCGAGATACCGTTGCGCCGTGGTTTCGTCGAACAGCGCCGTGGCGTAGTCCAGCGTCCCTGCCAGCGTCTCGCCCTGCTCGCTCAGGTTCAGCGAAAGGTCGAATTTGGACACCTGACTGTTCTGCTCGACCGGCTCCACTCTCAGGTCGCCAAGCGAATCGGCAACGTTTTTTCCCGGCATCCAGTTCAGCGTGGTCTGGAACAAAGGAGGATGGGCCAGGCTGCGTGTCGGGCGAACGACTTCCACAACCTGTTCGAACGGCAGGTCCTGATGCTCCTGTGCTTCCAGTACGCGGGCCTTGACCCGGGCCAGCAGCGCCTCGCCGCTCGGATTGCCCGAGGTGTCGATGCGCACCGCCAGGGTGTTGACGAACAGGCCGATCAGGTCTTCAAGTTCGGTATGACCTCGCCCTGCCACCGGGCTGCCAATCACCACGTCGGCCTGACCCGAAAGGCGCGTGAGTGTCGTCGCCCAGGCGGCCATCAGCGCCATGTACAGCGTGACGCCCTGACGTTGTGCCAGTTTGCGCAGGTCTGCTGCCAGATTTGCATTCAGTTGCACGGCAAGGCTGGCACCGGCGAAGTCCTGCTGCGCCGGACGTGGCCGATCAGTCGGCAACGTGAGCAGCGTCGGCGCTCCCTCCAGTGCCTGATGCCAATAGGCGGCCTGGTGTTGCAGGCGTTCGCCGGACAGCCAGCGACGTTGCCATACCGCGTAATCGGCGTACTGGATCGCCAGCGCCGGCAGTGGATCGGGCTGTCCCTGGCAGAACGCCGGGTACAGCTTCAGCAGTTCCTGGCTCAGTACAGCCATCGACCAACCATCGGCGACGATATGGTGCACAGTCATCAGCAGCACATGACGGTCGTCGGCCACTTGCAGCAAATGAGCGCGAATCAGCGGGCCGTTAGCCAGATCGAACGGTGCTACCGCCTCGACCCGAATAAACTCTTCCAGGCCATGAGGCGCATGACGAATGTCTTCGACAGACAGCCCGGCGTCTGCGCAGGTGGGCACGAACAGTACTTGCGCAGCGCCTTCACAGGTCACAAATCGGCTGCGCAAGGTTTCATGGCGTTCGACGATACGTGCCAGGGCTCGGGCTAGGGCGGTGACGTCGAGCGCCCCCACAAGGCTCAGTGCCATCGGGATGTTATAGGCTTCGTTACCGCCGTCCATCTGTGCCAGGAACCACAACCTTTGCTGGGCGAAGGACAATGGCATTGGCTGATCACGCTTCACCGGCAGGATCGCTGTCAGTTCACTGCGCGCCACGCCATTCAGCGCTGTGGCCACCGCTGCCAGTTCACCGAGTGCAAACAGCTCGCCCAGCGGTAATTCAACGCCCAGCTGTTGGCGTACTTGAGACACCATGCGCATGGCCAGCAGAGAGTGCCCGCCCAGATCGAAGAAGTTATCGTAGCGACCAACCCGCTCGACCTGCAGTACCTCGGCCCAGATCTCGGCCAGCACCACTTCGACCTCACCTTTCGGTGCTTCGTAACCACGGCTGATCAGCGCTTGCGCATCCGGCACTGGCAGCGCCTTGCGGTCAAGCTTTCCATTGGCGGTCAGCGGCAGCGCATCGAGCTGCACGTAGGCTGCCGGCACCATATAGTCCGGTAACAAGCCTTGCAGATGGTTACGCAGGTGTTCGATGTCCAGCGCGGTTTCAGGCTGCAGCGCGGTTACATAAGCCACCAGACGCTTGTCGCCAGGCTCATCCTGACGGCACAGCACCACGGCTTCACGAATATCCGAATGCTCGGCCAGGCGTGCTTCTATTTCACCCAGTTCAACGCGGAAACCACGGATTTTCACCTGATCGTCATTACGACCCAGGTATTCCAGATTGCCATCGGCACGCCAGCGAACCAGGTCGCCGGTGCGGTACAAGCGTGCCTGTGGGTCGCTGTCGAACGGGTCGGCAACAAATTTCTCAAGGGTCAGTTCATCCCGATTCAAATACCCCTTGGCGACACCCTGCCCGCCGATATACAGCTCGCCGGGCACGCCCAACGGCACGGGTTGGCCTTGGCTACCGAGCACATACAGGCGGCTGTTGCCCACGGGTTTGCCAATAGGAATCGAGCCATTGCCGACCGAAACAATCTCGCAGGTCGCGGAAAAGGTCGTCGCCTCGGTCGGGCCATAGCCATTAAGCAGATGCTGTGGCGGATCATTCGCCAACACCCGGCCTATAACGGCCGGGTCCAGCACATCACCGCCAACAATCAGGTAGCGCAAGCGCGAAAAAGCCTCGCCCAGCCCCGAAGCGTATTGATGGAATAAACCGGCGGTCATCCATAGCACGGTTACGGATTGCTCCAGCAGCAGGCGCTGGAAGTTCAATGGGGAGAGCAAGTCGTTCTGCCCGATCACCACCACGCAGCCGCCGTTGAGCAACGGTGCCCAGACATCCAGCGTGCTGGCGTCAAATGCAGGGTTGGAAGCGAACGCCACGCGGTCCTGAGCGTTGAAATCGGCATAACCGTTGTTGATCACCAGACGGCTTATGGCCCGATGCGGCACCAGCACACCTTTCGGAACACCCGTCGAACCAGAGGTGTACATGATGTAGGCAACACTTTCGCTTGACTGCGGCAACGCCAGATCAGTGTCTTTCAGATCGTTCAGGGGCAAACCATCGAGATCGACACGCTGTGCAGCGGTTTCCAGCGACACTTGGCTGTGAGTGAGCAGTACACGCGCCTGGCTGTCCTCAACCATGAATGCCTGACGCTCGACCGGTGCATTGATGTCCAGCGGCACATACACCGCCGCGCACTTGAGCACTGCCAGTTGACTGGCGAGTAGGTCATGGCTGCGCTCCAGCAAAATCGCCACACTGTCACCCGGCTGCACACCAAGCCCCAGCAGATGCCGCGCCAGACGGTTGGCCCGAGTGTTGAGCTCGGCATAACTCAAGGCAACGCCGTCGTGGATTGCCGCACAAGCCTCGGGGCACGCCCGCACCTGAGCTTCAAACAGGCTATGCACGGTCTGTTGCTGCGGATAGTCCCGCGCGGTGTCGTTGAACGCCACCAGCAGCTCCGTCCGTTCGGCTTCCGGCACCACTGGCAGATCGCGCACTGCTGAGTCCGGTGCCGATTCAAGGGCTTGAACCAGATGGCTCAGGGCGGTCTGCATATAGTCGCAGATCCGCTGGCCATCGAAACCGGCTGCTACCTGTACGTTCAACAGGAAGCCTTCGCCTTGATCGTCCACCGACAGGGTCAACGGGTAATTGGTCCGTTCGAGTACGCCGAGCACCTGGGTATCCGCCCAACGCTCGCCACCGCTGGCTTCGCGTGCCGGGCTGTGGCGATAGTTGAGCAACGCGCTGAACAGCGGCGACGTTGCATCCACTGCGCTGCAACGTTGCGCCAGCACCAGCGGCGCGTGTTCGTGGCCGAGCAATGCGGTCAAACGGGCGTGGGTCTGACGCACGGCCTGACGCACTGCACACGTACCGACATCGACCCGCAGCGGCAAGGTATTGATGAACATGCCCAAGGCGCGGTCGGCACCCAGGCCGCTTTGCATGCGCCCCAGCAACACCGTGCCGAATACCACGTCTTCACGCCCGCTGGCGCTGCCCAGCACTCGCGCCCAGGCCAGGTGATGCAAGCTTGCTGCACTCACCCCCAGTTGCCGCGCCTGAGTGCGCAGGCGCTGACACAAATCAGCCTCAAGCGCGTGGCGAACCTCCTTGATGCCCTGCCCGTCACCCTGCACCTCAAGCAGACCGAACGGTAGCGTCGGTTCATCGACATCGCCGAGCATCTCGCGGAAAAATGCTTCATGTTGTTCGCGACTCACGCCAAGATGGGCCTGCGCCACATAATTCCGGTAAGGCATCGCCGCCGGCATTTGCGCCACGTTGCCGTGCACGTGAGCGAGCATTTCTGCACTCATCACGTCCAGCGCGGTGTGGTCGAGGGCAATGTGGTGGAACAGCAGGATCGCCACCCAGCGCTGGTTCTCCGGGTCTTGGGCAAAGGCCAGGTGAACCAGCGGGGCCTGACTGAGATCGAGGCGGTACTCGCGGGGATCAAAACGGCGTTGCATCTGGGCGACGATATCGCCGCCGCCCGGTGCCAGGGTGATTTGCTCAATCGACAGCTCGACCCGGCGTAGAGCCACTTGCAGCGGTTGTTTCAGACCTTCCCAGACCAGCGCCGTGCGCAGGATGTCATGGCGATCGATCATTGCCTGCAAGCCTTCGGCAAAGCGTCGTACGTGCGCCGGATCATGCAGGGCGAAGGTTGCTTGCAGCAGATACGGGTCGCCCTGCTCCGCGGCGAGATGGTGATAAAGAATGCCTTCCTGCAATGGTGCCAGCGGGTAAATGTCCTGCACGTTCGCTGCGCCACCGGGAACGCTGGCGACAATACGCTCGATACTCGACTGGTCCAGTGTGGTGAGGGTCAGCATGTCCGGGGTGATGTGCTCGCAGCCGTCGGGAATGCCGTTGGCGGGCACTTCGATCTCGATGCCGCCGCCCACCGCCGCCGCCAGTGCAGCAAGGGTGGGCTGGCCGAACAGCACGCGCACATCGGCACTCAGGCCAGCCTGACGCATGCGCTCGATCAGCTTCACCGCCAGCAGCGAGTGACCACCCAGTTCAAAGAAATGGTCCTGCCGACCGACGCGTTCAACACTCAGCACGTCGGCCCAGAGCTCAGCCAGCATGATTTCGGTGTCGCCGATCGGGGCCTGATAGTCGCGACTGACGAAGGCATCGGCTGATGGCTGCGGCAACGCGCGACGATCCAGTTTGCCGTTGGGCGAGACCGGCAGTTTTTCCAGGTGTACATAGGCTGCGGGGATCATGTAATCCGGCAGCAGCGCCTGTAAATGCAGACGCATCTGGTCGGCCTCGGGCACCACCTGCCCGGCGTGCACGCTGAAATAAGCGACCAGGCGCTTTTCACCGGGAACGTCTTCGCGGGCCAGCACCGCTGCATCGCGCAGACCTGGAAATTGACCGAGACGCGCCTCGATTTCGCCCAGTTCGATACGGAAACCTCGGATCTTGATCTGATCGTCGTTACGGCCCAGATAGACGATCCTGCCGTCGGCCTGCCAGCAACCCAGGTCGCCGGTCTTGTACAGGCGCGCGTGTGGGTTGCCGACATCGCTGGCGGCAAACGGATCAGCGATAAAGCGTTCGTTGGTCAGTTCATCACGGTTCAAGTAGCCACGCGCGACACACGCACCGCCGATGTACAGTTCACCCGCGACGCCCACCGGAACGGGGCGCATGTGTTCGTCGAGCAGGTAAATGCGGGTATTGGCCACCGGCTGACCGATGCTTGGTAAGGTCGGCCAGGCCTGCGGGTCACCCTCAAGGGTCAGCGCCGTGACCACATGGGACTCGGTCGGGCCGTAGTGGTTATGCAGGCGGGCGTCGTTCAAACGGGCGAATAACTGCCGCATCGGTTCGGTGATTCGCAGTTGCTCACCGGCAGTGATTACGTCCTGCAACAGGCAATCAGTCTGTTCGGGTTCAGCGACTACCGCCTCGGCCAATGCCTGCAGGGCAATACATGGCATGTACAGGCGTTCGATACGCTGCTCGCAAATATGTTGGAACAGGCGGCGGAAATTCAGACGGGTATCACCGTGGATAAGAGACAGTTCGCCACCTGCACACAAGGTGCTGAAGATTTCCTGAAAGGCCACATCAAAACCCAGCGCGGCGAACTGCAAGATGCGTTGCCTCGGGCGACCGTGCTCGACAGTCTGGGCGATCTGCCAATGCATCAGATTGACCAGCGGCGCATGGGGCATGGCCACGCCTTTGGGCTGTCCGGTAGAGCCAGAGGTGTAGATCAGGTAAGCCAGGTGCTGCGCGCCAAGCCCCGCAAGCTGCGGATTGGTCGTCGGCGTGCGGTCAATACCGCTCTCGGCGCGGGCATCAGCCTCCAGCAGCAACACCGGCAGGACGGCCTGCGCAACGCGCTCGCGCAAACCGCGTTGGGTCAGCAGCATTTTCGGTGCGCTGTCCTCAAGCATGTAGGCCAGACGTTCCGCAGGGTAAGAAGGGTCGAGTGGTACGTAGCCTGCGCCGGCCTTGAGAATGCCCACCAGGCCCGCGATCATTTCCAGACTGCGTTCCGCACAGATCGCCACCCGGTCATCAGCACCAATGCCTTCGGCGATCAACCGATGGGCAATCTGGTTAGCCCACTGATTGAGCTCGAGGTAACTCAGTTGCTGGCCTTCGTAGGTGACTGCCACCGAGTCGGGTTGCGCAGCCGCCTGGGCCTCGAACAGCTGGTGCAGCAAAACGTCTTGCGGGTAGCCGCAGTCGAATGCGTTGAAGTCTTCCAGCAATTGGCGACGCTCGTGCACGGGCAACCAGTCGAGGCTGTGCAAGGGTGCATCGGGCCGGCTGTCCAGCGCGTCGGCCAGTTGCTCCAGCACGGTGTGCATGTAACCGCAGATACGCCGGGCACCGATTCCGGCCACTGCCTGAACGGTCAGGCCGAAGGATTCGCCGAGGTCGTCCACCGACAAGGACAGTGGGTAGTTGGTGCGCTCTTCACCGCCGAGTACCTCGACACCGCCCCAAAGCCTGGTCTGCCCTGCCTCTTGAGGTGTCTGGGCGCCGACCGCGACATGGCGGTAGTTCATCAGTGCACTGAATAACGGTGTCGGTGCCGCCACGCCGCTGCATCCCTGGGCCAGTGACAACGGTGCATGCTCATGACTGACCAGCGCCGCCAACCGTGCGTGGGTGGTACGCACTGCAGCCTCAATGCCCTGCTCTCCGGCCGCGACGCGCAATGGCAAGGTATTGATAAACATGCCCAAGGCCCGTTCGGCGCCTTGACCACTGAGCAGGCGGCCCATCAGCACAGTACCGAAGACCACGTCCTGACGCCCTGACAGGCGCCCGATCACCTGAGCCCACGCGAGGTGATGCAGGCTGGCGTTGCTGACGCCGAGGCGTCGGGCATGGGCGCGCAGACGTTCGGCCAGCTCCGGGTCAACCGGTAGCAGGGCTTCGTCGACTCCGCTGCCGTCGCCTTGCAGGTCTTGCAGGCCGAACGGCAGGGTCGGCTCGTCAACATCGGCGAGCATGTCGCGGAAGAACGCTTCGTGCTCCTCGCGGCTCATGCTCAATCGCGCCTGAGCCACATGATTGCGATACGGTACCGACGCTGGCAGATGGTTGCCGCGCCCTTGTCTGAACGCCTCGATCTCTGCGCCCAGCAAAGCCAGCGAGGTGGCATCATCGATCAGGTGATGGAACAGCAACACCGCCACCCAGTTTTGGTTGACGGGATCCTCTGCGTAATGCAGGCGCATCATCGGTGCCTGATGCAGATCCATGCGTATCCGTCGTGGATCGAACTGTGCCTGCAATTGGGCCGCGACATCACCCTGCTCCGGATGCGGCAAAAACGCCTCGACGCGCAGCCGTGCCTGACGCCAGACCACCTGCACTGGCTCGTCGAGCTCTTCCCAGGCTACCGCCGTTCGCAGAATGTCGTGACGGTCAATGACTTGCTGCAAGGCCTCCGTGAAGTCCAGCAGTTGCTCGAAGCTATTGACCCGCAACAACGCCTGCAACAGGTACGGATCACCCTCCTCACTGCTTAAGTGGTGATAAAGAATGCCCTCCTGCAACGGCACCAGCCCATAGATATCCTGCACGTTGCCCACACCGCCCGGCACTGTGGCGACCACACGGTCGATCTGAGCCTGGGTGAGTCGGGCCAGAGGCAGCATGTCGGGGGTAATGTGCCGACAGTCGGCGGGAATCTTATTGGTGGGCGCCTGCACGTCCGTGACATTGCCGCTCGCTGCCGCCAGCGAGGCCAGGGTCGGCTGGCCGAACAGCACGCGCACGTCGGCATTCAGACCGATGTCGCGCATGCGTTCGATCAGTTTCACCGCCAGCATCGAATGCCCACCCAATTCGAAGAACTGGTCATGACGGCCTACCTGCTCGACGCCCAGCAACTCGGCCCACAACCCGGCCAGGCAGGTTTCCGTCAGGCCTTGCGGGGCCTCGTATTGACGCCGGGCATAGGCCTCGGCCACGGGCAGCGGCAGTGCCTTGCGATCAAGCTTGCCGTTGGCGGTCAGCGGGAAAGCCTCCAGGCTGACAAAAGCGCTCGGCAACATGTGCTCGGCCAGCGACAGGCGCAGCTGTTCACGCAACCAGGTAGCGTCCGGTTCCAGGTCTGCCGTGCCGATGACATAGGCCACCAGGCGCTTGTCGCCCGGTTCGTCTTCACGCACCACGACCACCGCTTCACGCACGCCTTTGCAAGCGCTCAATCGAGCTTCGATCTCGCCCAGTTCGATACGGAAGCCACGAATTTTCACCTGTTCATCGTTACGGCCCAGGTATTCCAGGCTGCCGTCCGGCAACCAACGACCCAGATCGCCAGAGCGGTACATTCGCGCCCCGGGTTCCGGGGCGAATGGATCATCGAGAAAGCGCGTCGCGTTCAATTCATCGCGATTGAGGTAGCCACGGGCCACGCCTGCCCCGCCCACGTACAACTCGCCCGCCGCGCCTGGTGGCAGCGGATGGCCATAAGCATCCAGCAGGTACAGCTGCAGGTCGGGAATGCGCTTGCCAATCGGGCTGGCGCCAACGCGCTGCGCGTCTCCAGGCTGCAACGGGTAATAGGTCACATGCACTGTGGTTTCGGTGATGCCGTACATGTTTACCAGTTGTGTAGCAGCATTCACTTTTCGGGCGTACCACGGTTTGAGCATCGCCGTTTCCAGCGCTTCACCACCGAAAATCACCTGACGCAGCGAATGTGTCTGCTCTTTTTCGCCCTGAGCCGCAATCAGTTGGCGGAACGCACTTGGCGTCTGGTTGAGCACCGTGACACCGGCACTGCACAGCAGCCTATAGAAGTCTTCTGGCGAGCGGCTGACCAGTTGCGGCACGATCAACAGGCGGCCGCCGTGCAGCAATGCGCCCCAGATTTCCCAGACCGAGAAGTCGAAGGCGAACGAGTGGAACAGCGCCCACACGTCCTGTTCGCTGAAGCCGAACCAGTCTTCCGTGGCCGAAAACAGTCGTGCAACGTTGCGATGCTCGACCATTACGCCCTTGGGCAGACCGGTGGAGCCGGAGGTATAGATCACATAGGCAAGGTCGCTGGACTTGACCGCTACCTGCGGATTGCACACGGATTCGTTCTGCAGGTCGGCGTCGTCGAGATAGATCAGCGGCACTTCAGATAACGGCAACGCTTGTTGTACTGACTGTTGGCTCAATAATGCCACTGGCGTGCTGTCGCCGAGGGTATAGGCCAGGCGCTCTAGTGGGTAAGCCGGGTCCAGCGGTACATAACCGGCACCGGATTTGAGGATGCCCAGCAAGCCGATAATCATCGCCGGGCCACGCTCGACGCAGATCGCCACGCGATCATCAGGGAGCACACCCAGCGCGAGCAAGCGATGCGCGACCTGGTTGGCGCGGGCGTTGAGTTCGCCGTAGCTCAGGGTTTGATCTTCGAATACCAGCGCCACGGCGTCTGGTCGTTCTGTAGCGCGTGCTTCGAACTGCTGGTGGATAGTCAGGTCATCGGCGAAATGTGGCTGATCGGCATTCCACGCCTGAACCCGGGAGGTGTCGGTCTCGCTGATCAGCGAGAACCCGTTCACCGGGAGTTGTTCATTCGTCAGCCCCTGCTCCATAACACGCTGCAAGCGCTCGGCAAGGAGGACAATCTCGTCGTGCTGAAAAAACGCCTCGTTGTAGATGTAGTGCATCCACGATTCAGTTTCGCAGGCGTTGGTGCGCAGGTAGATAGCTAGCGGCGTCTGTTCGTGGTTGTTCGAACACTTGGTAGTGCTGGCGGCTGCCTGATTGAAATGCAGCGGAAGGTTCTGGCGCTCATAGGAGAACGTCAGATCGAACAATTGGGTACGCTCGGTACGGCGCAATTCCAGCAGCCGGTTGAGGTCGCTGACCGGGAACCGCTGGTGGCGGTAATCCTGCTTGACTGCCCGACATATACCCTGGACCAGTTCTGCGAACGGCAGGTCTGGACTGAATTTCAGGCGCACCGAACTGAGTTGGGTAAAAAGCCCCAGGGTCTTCTTGTAGCCGGCATTGGAGCGGTTGAGAATCGGCAGGCCGATGACCAGTTCATCACGCTGGTAGACGCGGGTGAAGTACACGTACAGCACTGCCAGCAAAACATGGAACGAAGAGGCTTGCAGTCGAAGCGCCAGATCGTCGATCTGCTGCTCCAGACCACGGTCAAGACCGGAGCTGATGTGGCCGCTGCGGCTGTGTGCTGTCTGGTTCTGAATAGAGACCTGGCGCGGGCGCGCTGTCAGCAACGGATCGGGGATCTCACGGTATTTGTCCAGCCAGTAGGCTTGATCGAGCGAAAAACGTCGCGACCCGCGATACTTGAGGTCGTCCTTGATGAAATCGACATAGGACGGCGCCGCAACGTCAGGCGTGCGCTGATTGAGCAGCGCATTGTAAATCTCACTGAGGTACGTACAGACACCGTCGATGCTCCAGCCGTCGAGCACGATGTGGTGGGTATAAAACACAAAGTAGAAGCGCTGCTCTTCGAGTTTGAGCAAATGCATTCGGTAGAGTGGCCCACCCTCGAGCCTGAACGCTTTTTCAAGCCGGGTCTGCACCCAGTGTTCGGCTGCCTGACGCGGGTCGTCATGCCCTTGCAGGTCGATCGGAGTCATACACTGCGGCATGCTCGAGGCGAAGGCCTGTAGCGGCAAGCCCTCCTCGTCACGTTCGTCAAGCAGGACCATGCGCAGAGCATCGTGTTCTTCAATCAACAGGTCCACGGCCTGCTGGAACAACACGGAATCGACGGCACCATCGATCTCCATATAGCCGCCGATGTTGTATAACGGCGAGTCGCCCTGGGTCATCTGATCCAGCCAGATATTGCGTTGCGCAGCGGTCAGGGCAAATGCCATACATTTCTTCTCGCAAAGGGTCGGCCTGGCCGCATACAAAAGGCAGCGATAACCGGTAGTCGATTCGGAGCCCGGGACGAGCCTGCTTCATGCAGTTTTGTGAAGGACCATCCCTGGGAATTTGGACTGCGCTTGAGTTCAGGCGCGCTTGCCCTGGACCTCGCACTTCACGTCGGAGACGATGCAACCGTCGGCCAACTTGATGATGCGGTCGGCCAACTGGAAGTACTGATCGTCGTGAGTAATGATCAGGATCGTCTTGCCGCGACGTTTGAGGTCCGGCAGCAATTCCTCGTAAAAGAAACGCTTGAACGGCGGGTCCTGGTCGGCGGCCCACTCGTCCAGCAGGTAAATCGGACGGTCCTCCAGGTAGGCGCAAACCAGTGCCAGGCGTTTCTGCTGGCCGTACGACAAGTCCGTGGTGGTCGAGTAACCAAGTCCCTCGATCTTGACCTTTTCTTCCAGGCCCAGAGTCGACAGGTATTTCTGCGCCTGATCGGTGCTGGGATGTTCTTTCTCGTCAGGACCTATCAATCGGTTGAACACATGGAAGTCAGAGAACACCGCCGAGAACAGATCGCGATAGTTGCCGCGCGAGTCGTCTGTGACCGCCGTACCGTCGAGCAGTAGTTGACCCTCTTGCGGGATGTACAGGCCGCAAAACACTTTGGCCAGGGTGCTTTTGCCACAACCGTTGCCGCCGACGATGTAGACCAGTTCACCGGAGTGGATCGTCAGGTCGATGGGTCCCAAGGCAAAACCGGAACTGCTCTGCGGGTCCTTGTAGTTCATGTGTACGTTCTTCAGCTGGATACTGCCCCATGACTTCTTGTGATCGAGGAGCAGCACATTGTCGGCATCGCTGGTTTCCGGTTCTGGGTGCGGTTCGTTGATGGAGAATCCGAAATCCGCCAGTCGCGTGCAGGCAATGCGTCCCTGGGCCAGCATCGGCATGGCGCTGACCAGCATCACCAGCGGACCCATGATGTACAGCACCGCCAGCACACTGGCGCTCATGGTCCTGGCATCGATAACAGCGAACATCGGCGCAACGAACAGCAGGCAGCCGACCAGCAACGACAGGGTCAACTGGCCAACGTTTTCGGCGCCAGTGAACCAGAGCCGTTCAATGTAGTTGTACTTCGCGACCCGCACCGAAGACTCCTGGATCGCCGAGCGGCTGAACCAGCGGCGGCGAATACCGTTGAGTTTCAGTTCCTTGAGGCCGAACACCAGCGCGTGTGTGTATTCGTTGAAGGCCGTGAACTCGTCGCGCACCTTGTGGGTGAACTTCATGCCACCCATGAAAAACAGCATGTACATTGCAACGCCCAGCACCATCAGCGAGATGGTTATTGCAAACACCACCCAGGACAGGTAGGCCAGGTAGGCAATACCGAACAGGAACACCGCCGACTCCACCAGGATCGTTGGCATGACCAACAGCGTAGCGTTGAGTTGCGGCATATCACTGGTCAGCAGGGTCAGCACATTCGGCGCACCACGGCGGTCGATTTCCTCAAGCGGCGTGCCGAGGATCTTGCGGCACAGGGCAATGCGCATACGGGTCATGATGCGCATGCTGGCGTAGGCCGGAAACAGCGACGCACCGTTGCGGAAAACCAGGGCAACCAGGCTCAGGCCAACGAACCAGAACAACGACTCACGCTGAAAGGTCTCCTCGTGAATCGCCTGGTTGATCACATTGACCACGGCAATGGACGCAACGCCGCTGATGAGCCCGGTCAGCAGCGTAAAGAACGTCAGCCAGGGATGGCTGCTCCACAACAGACGCATGATCGAGCCTGGTCTGGCCTTCTTTTCTTGCTTGGTTTTCATTAGCTGCTGCCCTTGAATTCATTAGCCAGCGCGGGCGCCGGTGGTTGAAAGTCCTGGCTTGATAACGGGATGTCGGTCATTCAGGCCGGTTGCCAAACGTCGCCGCGAGCGGTCATTTCGCCCATGGCGACAACGATCAGCCGGGGTTCCTCATAAGGGTCACGGGCGTGTGCGGCAAGCATGTTGTCAAGCATCACCACATCACCCTTGCGCCAGTCGAAACGCACAGCGCAAGCCTCGTAGGCTTTACCGATCAAGGCCATCACCGAGTCCTCGATGGCTGAGCCGTCGCCATAGCTGACCAACCGTGGCAGGCGCTCGGGGCCGAACATGTCGAGCAGGTCCTCACGCAGTTCCTCGCCCATGCAATACGGGTGATGCAATTGCACCTGATTGAAGAAACAACGCTCGCCCGTGAAGGGATGGGTGATCACTGCCGGGCACTGGGTGCGCAGCTGCAGGGTGTCGCCGTCAAGCCACTCGAAGTCTGTACCTTGCTCGCGGCAACGCTGCTCGATAACGCTGCGTTCGGACGTGCCGAAGAACGATTCCCAGCTCGGCTCGACACCGGCGGTGAAGGTCCGGCTGTAAAGCAGACCTTTGCTCTCGAAGCGCTCGACCACCTCTTGCGGCAGGTACGCGAGCACTTGACGGATATCCGCCAGCGGCGTTGCTCCACCCACCCGCGATGGCTGCTCGCAAAAGAAAAATTGCTTGCGTGGCCAGCTTTCCAGGTGCGAACTCTCGTTGTGATAAAGGATCATCTCGCGCTCTGGATACGGCGTTGAGCGATAGACATTGCGCCCGCCTTCCTTTTTCGGAAGGTCGCCGTACGCGCCGTGCAGGCCAGGTGAAAGCGCCTCGGCAAAGCCTTCGAAGGCAGCGACCGAAGGCAGATCAAATCCCCGAAACAAGACCGCGCCGTGACGGCACAGCAGCGTCTCGATCGCTTCGCGCCGGGCGCTGGCCCACAGCACCGGATCCAGTCCGTCAACTGTTGGCTCGATCACCACAGGCAAACGGGTACCGGTAGCCAGCAAGGACAACCGTACCGACGGGTCAGCGGCCCTGTCAGGCCAGGTTGGCGCATCCGTTTGCTGTTCATCAGCGAAAACGGGCGCAGTGTTAGCTTGAAGACTCATGAACAAACTCCTGGACCTCAGCCCTTCACATCCACTTTTTGTATGGAGCCAGACCAGTACGCTCCGGCACCGCGCAAGAATAAAAACACTGATGACCAGAGGCGTCTGTCACCGCAATCCGGGACATCGGTCGCGAAGAGTGTCGATGCGTACTGATCAGAATCGGCAGGCTTTGTCCCCATTTCCCTCGACAGACGCAGCCCGGCAGTCGGTGCTGAAATGCGCCAACTGCGGATCATGCCGGCCCATTGACGGATTCGTCAGGCCGCAGGGATGTCTCGATTGCAGCGGATTTGAACGCTGCGTCTGGTTATTACACAGGAGCCTTGGTCATGCCGATTACGAACACTGACGAATCGCTTAGCGCCGCGTCAGCCCCTCTCAAACCCGGTGCTTTCCTGCACGAGATATTCAGTGACAGGGCGCGACAATTTCCTGAGCGCACCGCCGTCAGCGATGCCGCCCGGACGTTGAGCTACGCACAGCTCGACGCGCTGTCGACAAAGCTGGCTGCACGTTTACGCGATGAAGGTGTGACCTATGGCACGCGTGTGGGCATGTACCTGCCGCGCAGCGTCGATCTGGTCACCAGCCTGCTGGGTATTCTCAAATCCGGTGGCACCTATGTGCCGGTCGACCCGCAATACCCTGGCAAACGCGTCGAGCACATCGTGCGTGACAGCGAGCTGAGCCTGATCATCGGTGATGCCACCAACCTGCCGAAAATACCGTCGCTGCGCGTATTGGCACTCGACGAGTTACTGTCCGCGCCGGCGCTGCAATCGGCCGCTGAAGACACCCGTATCGACCCGAGTACTGCCACTGCCTACATCATCTACACCTCGGGTTCCACCGGTGAGCCCAAGGGCGTACAGGTTTCCCATGGCAACGTCAGTCGCCTGCTGGAAAGTACTCAACGCGTCTATGGCTTCAACGCCCAGGACGTCTGGTCGATGTTCCACTCCATCGGTTTCGACTTCTCGGTCTGGGAAATCTGGGGTGCCCTCGCCCATGGCGGCCAGGTGGCCGTTGTCCCGTATGACGTCTCGCGTTCTCCTGCCGCCCTGCGTCAATGGCTCGCCGATCAGCGCATCACCGTGCTCAGCCAGACGCCATCGGCTTTCCGTGGTCTTGATGAAGCCGATCGTGGCAACACTGCTTCTCTGGCGCTGCGCTATGTAGTGTTCGGTGGCGAAGCGTTGCCCGCCAGCGTGCTGCGTTCCTGGGTCGAGCGCCATGGCGACCAGAAGCCTGCGCTGATCAACATGTACGGCATCACCGAGGCCACCGTTCACACCACCTTCAAGCGAGTGTTGGCGCAGGATCTGGAAACAGCGGCCATGGTGTCTCTCGGCAAGCCGCTGGACGGCTGGCGCCTGCACCTGCTTGACGCGAGTCAGACTCCGGTCGCGGCAGGCACTACTGGCGAGTTGTACATCGAAGGCGCGGGCGTGGCTCAGGGCTACCTGAACCGTGAGGCGCTCAACGTCGAGCGCTTCATCGAGTTGCCCGGTGCTGTACGCGCCTACCGTACTGGCGACCTGATGACTCTGGAGGGTAATGGCGAATACCGTTACGCCGGTCGCTGCGACGAGCAATTGAAAATCAGCGGTTTCCGCATCGAGCCCGGCGAGATCGAAGCCTCTCTGCAAACCAGCCCGAGCGTGGCCGCTGCCCATGTTGGCGTACATGATTACGGCGATGGCGACCTGCGCCTGGTGGCTTACGTGGTGCCAGCCCAGGGCGTCGAAGCCTGGACCGAACAGGCCCGCAGCGAAGTTGCTGCATTGATGGCCGAAAATTTGCCAGAGTACATGCGTCCCTCGCTGTATGTGCCACTGGCAGAGCTGCCGGTGACCCCCCACGGCAAAATCGACAAGCAACAACTGCCCTCGCCAACCGCTGCCGCGACGACTTCACAAACGACTGACGTCAAAGGCCTCAGTGAACAGGAGCACTTCGTGCTCAAAGTCTGGAGCGAAGACCTGGGTCTGAAAAACATCGGTGTCAATGACGATTTCTTCGATTCCGGCGGCACTTCTCTGGCATTGATCCGCTCGCTGAGCAAGCTCAAGACACATTACAAAATCAACCTCGACCCCGGGATCCTGGCGGATGGCGCAACGGCCAAAGTCCTGGCCGACCACATCTCCCGTAGCCTTGTTCAAGCCCATTGACCGAAAAGGAAAAGCTCATGAGCAAAAAATTCGCTTTAACTGCGGAACAGCGTGCCTCGTTCGAGAAAAACGGCTTTATCGGTCCGTTTGACGCCTATTCGCCAGAAGAAATGAAGGAAACCTGGAAGCGCACCCGTCTGCGCCTGCTCGACCGTAGCGCCGCCGCCTATCAGGACCTGGACGCCATTTCCGGGGGTACCAACATCGCCAACTATGACCGCCATCTGGACGATGACTTTCTGGCCAGCCACATCTGTCGCCCGGAAATCTGCGATCGCGTCGAAAGTATCCTCGGCCCTAATGTGCTGTGCTGGCGCACCGAGTTCTTTCCCAAGTATCCGGGCGATGAAGGCACCGACTGGCATCAGGCCGATACGTTCGCCAATGCCTCCGGCAAGCCGCAGATCATCTGGCCGGAAAACGAAGAGTTCGGCGGCACCATCACCGTCTGGACGGCGTTCACCGACGCCAACATTGCCAATGGCTGCCTGCAGTTCATTCCTGGCACCCAGAACAGCATGAACTACGACGAAACCAAGCGCATGAGCTATGAGCCCGACGCCAACAACTCGGTGGTCAAGGACGGCGTGCGTCGCGGTTTCTTCGGTTACGACTATCGCCAGTTGCAGATCGATGAGAACTGGAAGCCCGACGAGGCCTCTGCTGTGCCCATGCAGATGAAAGCCGGGCAGTTCATCATTTTCTGGTCGACCCTGATGCACGCGTCCTATCCGCACAGCGGCGAATCACAGGAGATGCGCATGGGCTTTGCGTCACGCTACGTACCGTCGTTCGTGCACATCTATCCGGATTCGGACCACATCGAAGAGTACGGCGGCCGCATCAGCCTGGAGAAATACGGTGCGGTGCAGGTGATCGGTGACGAAACACCGGAATACAACCGCCTTGTGACTCACACCACACGCGGCAAGAAATTCGAAGCGGTCTGACCCACATACGTCAGACGACAGTAGCCTCGCGCAATGTGCCTGAAAAAAGCGCCCGACAAAGAGTGACGATCCATGACTATTTCCTCCGATGCAGCGATGCGTCTGTGCGAGACGGTGAGGATGCTCAGGCACCTTGCCCTCAATTTGCCCGATCCCGTGTGCCTGAGCTTTCTCGCCCGGGACGACGGTCCTCTGCCAGAGCCGGCGTGCTCCAGCGTGCGAGCCGCCGAGCGGGCAATCAATGCGGCGTTTGCGCGCATCGGTGTGCGCACCCTCCAGTACTTGCATGGGGACGAGGCACAACTGTCGTCGTTCGAATACTTTATAAGCCGCAAAATATGCGAAGCGCTCGACTATACCTACGAGCACTTCGACGATGCTGAAGACGTCACCGCCTTCAATCGACTGCTCAAGCATTTCGAATTCAGTGGTGCAGTGCCGCACATCGAGACACTGCATCTAACCACCCGTGACCATGCGCCTTTGCTGGTGCATGCCAGTACCAACCGCGAGCTGCCTCCTGTGGTTCTGGCATTACCCTGCGGCATTCCGTTCGATCTCTGCCGCGACTGGTTCAATGCCTTGAGCGAGCGGTTTTTTGTCGTGACCTGGGAGACCCGGGGACTGTTCGGTGCCTGCGAGGCGTTCGACCAGATCGCGGTGGACACCGATGCCCAGGTTGCCGATATGATCAGCGTAATGAATCACTTCAGGTTATCCAGCGCGCATCTGATGGGTATCTGCGGCGGCGCGGTCATCGCCCTGAGCGCCGCTGCAGCCCATGCCGACCGGGTCAACTCCCTGAGCCTGTGGCATGGGGATTACAACCTGGGCGACAACGACCTGCGCACCGCTCATCAGCAAAACTTCGAATGGCTGATGGAAAGCGCAGCTCAGGATCGCGGCGAGGCTGCTGACCTGCAAGCGATGTTCCTGGACCAGTCGACGCTGGCCACTACCCCCGAGTCCATTGCCCACGTGGTGCTTTACCCCTATGTCAATCCCGAGTTGTTCTATCGCTATGCGCGTTTGAATGACGCACTGAACAAGACCGAGCTGGCATCACGACTGGCGCGCATCAGCGCGCCAACTCTGGTCGTGGCTGGCGATGCCGACTCGACGACGCACATCGGTGGCTCACGGCATATCGCTGCGTCGATCAAGGACGCCACGCTGCACATAGAACACAATGGCAGCCACCTCGCGTTCTTTGTCTCCAGCCCGCAATCGAAACACACCGCCTTCAGCTTCCTGGACGAAGTTCTTCAGCCCGCTGTCGCCTGACAGTCGCGCGATACCTCGGCGAATAAAAGGGCGGGGGCTCAGGCCCCCGACTTCACTCTGCGCTGCGGCCTTGAGCGCGGCGGTAACCGGCTCACCTTCCAGGCGGCACACTGGCGCAGCACCAATCAACAACCTTCCCTTCACCACCCCGCTCCACAAGCCAGTCGAATCGGTCCGGGCCTTTATACCGAACAGTCTTGAATCATTGAACACCCAGCCCGGAAGCCCGCAGTTGTCCCAGCTTCCCACGACAGACATCCCCAAGGGGATGCTCTATTTTTTTTTCAATGTTTTTAGTCCTCCCTCCGACTGGCAGTCGTCCAGCCACATGCCGCGCCGCCCTTCGACCGGAGACGAGCCAATTGATTTCGCAAACAGGTGCTTTGAGATGAATTCGTTGATCGACAATCTGTGCACGCAAGAACAAGAACCCCTTTCGCTGGCTTCGGTTCAGCAAGGTATCTGGCTCGATCAGCTCACACACCCGCACCTGCCTTACTACAACATCGGCATGACTCTGGAGATCAAGGGCGAGATCGATATTGTGTTGTTCGAGAAAGCCATCCAGATGGTCATCGACAGCCATGACGCGTTGCGCCTGAGTTTCAGCCACGAGAGGGGCATGGGCGGCCAGCGTGTTCTGTCCGAGGCGCCGTTCAAGCTTGAAGTGACCGACTTGCCTGAGGTCGACGGCGACGCCGAGCATGCCATTGCGCATCTGCGCGAGTCCTTCCGCCAACCCTTTGAGTCAATGACCGGACAACTCTGGGAGTCGCGTCTGGTTCGTTGCGGTCCGCAACTTTATTACTGGTTCAATCGCTTGCACCACCTGGTCGCCGACGGTATCGGTGCAGTGCTGATCGCGCACGCCGTCAGCGATGCCTACTCAGGCTTGCTGGAAGGCAAGCAAACGCTTGCTGAGGGGCCTTCTTACCTCTCGTTCCTTGAAGAAGACAAGGCCTACATGACGTCTTCTCGCTACGAGCGTGATCGACTGTTCTGGGAGCAGACCTACGCCCAACTGCCGCCGGTTCTGCTGCAACGCAGAGCGGATTTCAAGGCAGGCGTAACCAACGGTCCAGCTCCCAGTGACCAGGTTCAAGCCATGTTGCCCCGCGCGCTTTACAACGCGCTTACGCAGTTTGCCAGCGAATGCAACCTGTCCGTGGCTCATGTACTGGTCGGAGTGATCAGCACCTATTTCTGCCGTACCGTAGGCGTCGATGAGATCGTTGTCGGAATGCCGGTGCATAACCGCACCAATGCTCGTCAGAAAGCCACCATCGGGATGTTTTCCTCGATCAGCCCGATTCGCGTGGGCTTCGATCCGCATGCAACGCTGGTCGACCTGATGAATAACATCGGTACGCAACTACGCCGCACTTACCGTCACCAGCGTTTCCCGATTGCCGAACTCAACCGTAGCCTGCGGCTGGCGCAAACCGGACGCCATCAGCTGTTCGATGTTTCACTGTCATTCGAAAGCTTCGATGGTGATGTCACGTTCGGCTGCGAAGACCCGGCGCGGGTGCTGATGCTGGACAACGGCTACGAACAGACGCCCATGGCGATCTTCGTACGCGATTACCATCCCTCTGAAGACATCCACCTGGACTTCAACTTCAACACGGCTTACTTCACCTTCGAGGAAGTTCAGCGCATACAGCAGCGCATTTTCGCCATGCTTGAAGCTGTGCTGAATCAACACGACAACCCTTTGGCACACTTCCCGCTGATGAGCCAAAACGAGCATCAGCAACTGGCAACTTTCAACCAAACCGCCCTCGCCTATCCTCGCGACATCCTGATTCACCAACTGATCGAACAACAGGCCGCCCAGCGTCCGGATGCCTGCGCCGTGCGCAGCGACAGCGGGCCGTTGCTCACTTACGCCGAACTCAACCAACAGGCCAACCAGCTCGCCCATCGCCTGATCGAACTGGGCGTGGAACCGGATACGCGGGTTGCGGTAAGCCTGCGTCGCGGTCCGGAAATGGTCGTGGCGCTGTTGGGTATTCTCAAGGCCGGTGGCGCCTATGTACCGATTGATCCTGACCTGCCGAGCGCGCGTCAGGCCTATATGCTTGAGGACAGCTCGCCAAGGGCGGTGCTGACCACTCTGGACCTGAGCGAAAACCTGCCGGCCATGACGCTGCCTGTACTGATTCTGGATGACCACCAGGACAGCGCCCGGCTTGCCTCAAAACCGATCAACAACCCGGATGCCGAAGCTCTGGGTCTTCAGCCGAATCATCTGGCCTATGTGCTGTACACCTCAGGTTCCACTGGCACGCCCAAAGGCGTGATGAACGAACACCTGGGTGTGGTCAACCGCCTGCTCTGGGCGCGCGACGCCTATCACGTGGACAGCAACGATCGGGTACTGCAAAAGACCCCGTTCGGCTTCGACGTGTCGGTCTGGGAATTTTTCCTGCCGCTGCTGGCCGGTGCCGAACTGGTCATGGCGCGTCCCGGTGGCCATCAGGACCCCGACTATCTGGCGCAGGTCATGAGTGACGCGGGCATTACCCTGCTGCACTTCGTGCCCTCGATGCTCGATGTGTTTCTTGAGCACCGCTCAACCCGCGACTTCCCGCAACTGCGCCGCGTGCTGTGCAGCGGCGAGGCTTTACCTCGCGCGTTGCAGCGCCGCTTCGAGCAACAGCTCAAGGGTGTTGAACTGCACAACCTGTATGGCCCGACCGAAGCGGCCATCGACGTTACTGCCTGGGAATGCCGCCCGACGGATCCGGGCGAAAGCGTGCCTATTGGCCGTCCGATTGCCAATATTCAAATGCACGTGTTGGGTGCGTCAGGCCAGTTGCAACCACTGGGCGTGGCCGGTGAGCTGCACATTGGCGGCATCGGCGTGGCCAGGGGTTACCTGAACCAGCCAGAATTGAGTGCCGAGCGTTTCGTCGCTGACCCGTTTTCCAGCGACCCGCAGGCCCGCCTATACAAAACCGGCGACGTGGGCCGCTGGCTGACCAATGGCGCGCTGGAATACCTGGGCCGTAATGACTTCCAGGTGAAGATCCGCGGCTTGCGTATCGAGATCGGCGAAATCGAGGCCGCTCTGGCTTTGTGCACCGGTGTGCGTGAAGTGGTAGTGGTTGCCCGCGCAGACGACCCGGCACAACCTGACAGCAAGCGTCTGGTGGCCTACCTGTGTGGCGAACCGGTCCCCGCCGAAAACCTGCGCAAAGAGTTGCTTGAACACCTGCCCGAATACATGGTTCCCAGCGCTTTTGTGCAGCTGGACAGCCTGCCCTTGACGCCCAACGGCAAGCTGGATCGCAAGGCACTGCCTGCTCCGGATGCGCAATCGCTGATCAGCCGTGGTTACGAAGCGCCGCAAGGCGAAGTGGAAACGCTGCTGGCGTCGATCTGGGCCGACGTGCTCAAGGTTGAACAGGTGGGTCGTCATGATCACTTCTTCGAGCTGGGCGGCCACTCGCTGCTGGCGGTGAAATTGATCCAGCAAATGCGCGATGTCGGTCTGAGCGCCGATGTGCATGTGCTGTTCGGCCAGCCGACCGTGGCGGCGCTTGCCGCAGCAATCGATGGCGGCACGGACGTCGTGGTGCCGGCCAACCTGATTCCCGAACATTGCGAACACATCACCCCTGATTTGCTGCCGCTGATCAGCCTCACTCAGGCGCAGATCGACCGCGTGGCGAAGGACGTGCCCGGCGGTGCTGCCAATGTGCAGGACATCTACCCGCTGGCACCGTTGCAGGCGGGGATTCTTTACCACCATATCAGTGCCGAACAGGGCGACCCCTATACCCTGAAAGCACTGTTTGGCGTGTCAGACCGGGCGCGGCTGGACGCTTTCAGCGGCGCTTTGCAAGGCGTGATAAACCGCCACGATATCCTGCGCACCGCAGTGCTGTGGGAAGATCTTGATGAACCGGTGCAAGTGGTGCTGCGCCAGGCTGAACTGCAAGTCACCGAGTTGTTCCTCGACCCTGCAGACGGCCCGGTTGACGAGCAATTGCACCAGCGCTTCGACCCTCGGCATTACCGCCTTGATGTGCGTAACGCGCCATTGATGCGCATTGTCTATAGCCATGACCCGGTCAACGACCGCTGGCTGGCGATGCTGCTGTCCCATCACCTGGTCAGCGACGCCACTTCCCTGTCCGTGGTCCTGCATGAAATTCAGGCGCACCTGCTCGGTCAGGGCGATGCGTTGGCTGAGACGGTGCCGTATCGCAACTATGTCGCCCAGGCTCGCCTGGGGGGCCGTGATGCTCAGCACCAAGCGTTCTTCCGCGAGATGCTCGGCGACATCGTCGAGCCGACCCTGCCATTCGGTGTGCAGGATGTGCAGGACGGCGGCCGTGACCTCAAAGAGGCCAGCGTGCCCCTGGCCGCCGAGCTGAGCCTGCGTTTGCGGGCTCAGGCTCGACAGGCAGGCGTCAGCGTCGCGAGCCTGATGCACCTGGCCTGGGCGCGGGTGCTGGGCAATGTCTCGGCCTGTGAAAAAGTGGTGTTCGGCACGGTACTGCTGGGCCGTATGCAGGCCGGCGACGGTGCCGACCGTGCGTTGGGCATGTTTATCAATACCTTGCCGCTGCGCGTCGATATCGACGCGACGACAGTGGCCGAGGGATTGAAGGCGACCCACGAGCGGCTGACATCCTTGCTGGGGCATGAGCATGCTCCGCTGGTGCTCGCCCAGCGTTGCAGCGGCGTGGCCGCACCGACGCCGCTATTCAGTGCATTGCTCAACTACCGGCACAGTGTCGTGGGCGATGTTTCGGCACAAGCTGCCGCCGCCTGGGAAGGGATCGAGTCTTTCGGCACCGAAGACAATACCAACTACCCGTTGACCCTGAACGTCGATGACCTGGGCGATGCTTTCACGCTCACTATTCAGGCCGTCCAGCAAATCAATGCCCAGCGCATCGGCGAGTACATGCAGGTTGCACTGCACAGCCTGGTGGAAGCGCTGGAACACACCCCGCATGCCGCGTTGAACAGCCTGCCGATACTGCCGGATGACGAGCGCGAGCTGTTGCTGGCGGGCTTCAATAATACCGCTCACCCTTATCCACGCGATGTGTTGATTCACCAACTGATCGAACACCAGGTCAACCAGCGTCCGGATGCCTGCGCCGTACGCGGCGACAGCGGACCGCTGCTCACCTACGCCGAACTCAACCAACAGGCCAACCAGCTCGCCCATCGCCTGATCGAACTGGGCGTGGAGCCGGATACGCGAGTTGCGGTCAGCCTGCGTCGCGGACCGGAAATGGTCGTGGCGCTGTTGGGTATTCTCAAGGCCGGTGGCGCCTACGTGCCGATCGATCCGGACCTGCCGAGCGCGCGTCAGGCCTATATGCTTGAGGACAGCTCGCCGCAGGCAGTGCTGACCACTCAGGATCTGCACGACAACCTGCCTGCCCTGGACCTTCCGGTGCTGGTGCTCGATAACCGCGATGACCTCGCGCAAATGGCTAAGCAGCCGAGCGTTAATCCGGATGCCAAGGCCCTGGGTTTGCAGCCAAACCACCTGGCCTACGTGCTGTACACCTCCGGTTCCACCGGCACGCCCAAAGGCGTGATGAACGAGCACCTTGGAGTCGTTAACCGCCTGCTCTGGGCACGTGACGCCTATCAAGTGGACAGCAATGATCGCGTGCTGCAAAAGACCCCGTTCGGCTTCGACGTGTCGGTCTGGGAATTTTTCCTGCCGCTGCTGGCCGGTGCCGAACTGGTCATGGCGCGTCCCGGTGGCCATCAAGACCCTGACTATCTGGCACAGGTCATGAGTGACGCGGGCATCACCCTGCTGCACTTTGTGCCCTCGATGCTCGATGTATTTCTGGAGCACCGTTCAACCCGCGACTTCCCGCAACTGCGCCGCGTACTGTGCAGCGGCGAGGCCTTGCCTCGTGCATTGCAGCGCCGCTTCGAGCAACACATCAAGGGCGTTGAACTGCACAACCTCTATGGCCCGACCGAAGCGGCCATCGACGTTACTGCCTGGGAATGCCGCTCGACGGATCCGGGCGAAAGCGTGCCTATTGGCCGTCCGATTGCCAACATTCAGATGCACGTGCTGGATGCCTTGGGCCAGCTGCAACCACTGGGCGTGGCCGGTGAACTGCACATTGGCGGCATCGGCGTAGCGCGGGGTTACCTTAACCAGCCGCAGCTGAGTGCCGAGCGTTTCATCGCTGACCCGTTTTCCAACGATCCGCAGGCCCGCCTGTACAAAACCGGCGACGTGGGTCGCTGGCTGGCCAATGGCGCGCTGGAATACCTGGGCCGTAATGACTTCCAGGTGAAGATTCGCGGTTTGCGTATCGAGATCGGCGAAATCGAGGCGGCGCTGGCCAAACACCCGGCGGTTCATGAAGCGGTGGTCACGGCTCGTGAAGATGTGCCGGGCGATAAACGTCTGGTGGCTTATTACACCCTGATCGCAGAGCGTGATTCGGTAGACATCGAAAACTTGCGCGACTGGCTGCAGGAACAACTGCCGGCTTATATGATCCCGATGGCCTATGTGCTGCTCGAGTCAATGCCATTGACGCCGAACGGCAAGCTGGACCGCAAAGCCTTGCCAGCCCCACAAGCCGATGCACTGATCAGCCGTGCCTATGAAGCCCCGCAAGGCGAAACCGAAACGCAGATCGCGGCTATCTGGCAAGACCTGCTGGGCATCGAGCAGGTAAGCCGTCACGACCATTTCTTCGAACTGGGTGGCCACTCACTGCTGGCCGTCTCGCTGATCGACCGTCTGCGCAAGCAGGGCCTGAATCTCAGCGTAAACACTGTATTCACTGCGCCCAGCGTGCGTGAAATGGCTCTGGCTATCAGCCAGGACAAACAACCCCTGTTCCAGGCACCGGCCAATCGCATTCCTGCCCACTGCACGCAATTAACGCCAGACATGTTGTCGCTGGTGGAACTGAGCGTTGATGAGATTGAACTGATTACCTCCGCCGTTCCGGGTGGAGCCGCCAATATCCAGGACGTCTATCCGCTTGCACCGCTTCAGGAAGGCATCCTGTTTCATTACCTGCTGAATCATGAACGCGACGCCTACCTTGTGCGCTCGACGATCGAGTTCGACAGCCGTGCACGTCTTGACGCCTTTCTTGAGAGCCTGCAAACGGTTATCGACCGCCATGATGTCCTGCGCAGTTCGGTGCATTGGACCGGCCTGCCGCAAGCGGTGCAAGTGGTGCACCGCCAGGCGCAATTGCCGGTACATACGCTCACCCTGACGCCCAATGAAGATGTATTCAGCCAGATGGATCGTCTAAGTGATCCCAGTCGTCTGCGTCTGGACCTGCGCCAGGCACCGCTACTGCTCGCCTACATTGCTGGCGATCCAAACTCGGATCGTTGGCTACTGGCGCTGATTGATCACCATATGATCAGCGACCACGTCACCCTGGAACTCATACTCGAAGAAATTCGCCTGCTGATGCGCGGCCACAGCGCAGACCTGCTGCCACCGCAGCCTTACCGGGAGTTTGTCGCACAGACCCTCGCCAGCCCTTCAAGTGCCCACGAAGCCTACTTCACCCGCCGCCTGGCTGATGTTGATTCACCCACCGCTCCGTTCGAACTGCTGGAAGTTCAGGGTGACGGTAATGACGTCGAAGAGGCCGAACTGGCATTGAGCATTGACCTCTGCGCACGTATCCGGACTCAGGCCCGGGAGCGCGGCATGTCCCCGGCGGTGCTGTTCCATGTCGCCTGGGCCCAGGTGCTGGCCCGTTGTACCGGTCGCGATGATGTGGTGTTCGGCACTGCGGTCACCGGCCGCCTGCAAGGTACGATAGGCGCCGAGCGAGCCATGGGCATGTTCATGAACACCCTGCCGGTTCGCGTGCAACTGGCCACGCAAGGCGCCCACGAACTGGTCATGGCCACCCACCGTGATCTCAGCGAGTTACTGAGCCACGAGCAGGCATCATTGGCCCTGGCTCAGCGTTGCAGTAGCGTGGCCGCGGGAGTGCCGTTGTTCTCCAGCCTGCTCAACTACCGGCACCAGAGTGAGGACAGCCAGTTGCAATGGCCGGGCCTGCGCCTGCTCGACAGCTCCGAGCGCACCAATTACCCGTTATGCCTGTCAGTCAATGATTACGGCAGTGACCTCAGCCTGATGATACACGGCGTTCAGCCCGCGGATCCGCAACGTCTTGGCGCCATGATGCAGTGTGCGCTGGAGCAATTGACCGACGCACTGGCGCACACACCACAGATGGACGTTACGCAGCTGGATGTGCTGCCCGCCGCCGAGCGCAACCTGCTGCTGGAGACCTTCAACCAGACCCGCCAGGACTACCCGACGGACCTGTGCATTCAGCACCTGTTTGAGGCACAGGTACGCACGCAACCTGACGCCATCGCCGTGGCTTCCAAGGGTCAGCGCCTGAGCTATGACGAATTGAACCGTCAGGCCAACCGCCTGGCTCATCACCTGATCGGCCTGGGTATCGGCCCGGATGACCGGGTAGCGATCTGCGTCGAGCGCGGTGTGGAAATGATGGTCGGCCTGCTCGGTGTGCTCAAGGCCGGTGCTGCTTATGTACCTCTTGACCCGGCCTACCCGGCTGAGCGCCTGGCCTACATGATCGAAGACAGTACGCCGTCGGCGTTGCTGACACAGAGCCACTTGCAGGAGTATCTGCCGACTCTGACCTTGCCACTGGTATTGCTCGACGACGATCAGCACAGCACGTTTACCGAGCGTGACGACAACCCGGTGGTTGAAGCCCTCGACGTGCGCAATCTGGCCTATGTGATCTACACCTCGGGCTCCACCGGTAATCCGAAGGGCGTGATGATCGAGCATCGCGGCCTGGTCAACTACAGCGTCGATGCGGCGCGGCTGTTTGACTTGTCCCCCACCGACACCGTGCTGCAGCAGAACACCCTGAATTTCGACCTGTCGGTGGAGGAAATCTTCCCGGCCTTGCTGGCGGGTGCCACTCTGGCCCCGAGCCGCGAGATCTTCGGCAGCGAAGGCACTGAAGATTACGGCATTCATCCGACTGTCCTGCACCTCACCGCCGCGCACTGGCACACGCTGGTGGCCGAGTGGCACAAGCAACCGCAGGTGGCGGCTCAGCGCCTGCAACAGGTGCGTCTGATCAACGTTACTGGCGATGCGCTATCAGCACAGAAGCTCAAGCTCTGGGACGAGATGCGCCCGGCGCACACTCGCCTGATCAATACCTATGGCCCTACCGAAGCGACAGTGTCCTGCACCGCCGCTTATGTCAGCCATGACGCCGTGGCTGGCAGCGAAGGCAGCGGCAACGCGACCATCGGCAAGCCGATGGCCAACACCCGCATCTACCTGCTTGATGCCCGTCAACAACCGGTTCCGTATGGCGTGGCCGGTGAGATTTTCGTCGGTGGCGACGGCGTGGCCCGCGGTTACCTGAACCTTGCAGAGGTCAACGCCGAACGCTTCCTGGCGGATCCGTTCAGCAGCAGCCCTGATGCCAGGATGTACAAAACCGGAGACCTGGCACGTTACATGGCTGAAGGCCGTATTGAATACCTGGGCCGTAATGACTTCCAGGTCAAAGTACGCGGTTTCCGTATCGAACTGGGCGAAATCGAAGCCCGCCTGGGCAATTGCACCGGGGTCAAGGAAGCGGTGGTGGTCGCCCGGGAAGATAATCCGGGAGACAAACGCCTGGTGGCCTATGTGGTTGGCCAGCCGCAAAGCCAGCTTACAGCCGCTGAACTGCGTGCCGAACTGGCGCCGCAACTGGCCGAGTACATGCTGCCGAGCGCATTCATGATCCTCGACGCCTTGCCGTTGACGCCGAACCGCAAGCTCGACCGCAAGGCCTTGCCAGCCCCGGACGCTGATGCACTGATCAGCCGTGGCTATGAAGCCCCACAAGGCGAAACCGAAGAGCGGATCGTGGCTATCTGGCAAGACCTGCTGGGCATCGAGCAGGTCGGGCGTCACGACCATTTCTTCGAACTGGGTGGCCACTCACTGCTGGCCGTCTCGCTGATCGAACGTCTGCGCAAGCAGGGCCTGAATCTCAACGTAAAGACTGTATTCACTGCCCCCAGCGTGCGTGAAATGGCCCTGGCTATCAGCCAGGACAAACAAGCCCTGTTCCAGGCACCGGCCAACCGTATTCCGGCCCACTGCACGCAATTAACGCCGGACATGTTGTCGCTGGTAGAACTGAGCGTCGATCAGATTGAACTGATCACCTCGGCCGTTCCCGGCGGAGCCGCCAATATCCAGGACATCTACCCGCTGGCACCGCTTCAGGAAGGCATCCTGTTCCATCACCTGCTGAATCTTGAGCGCGACGCCTACCTGATGCGCTCGATGATCGAGTTCGACAGCCGCGCGCGTCTTGACGCCTTTCTTGGGGGCCTGCAAACGGTTATCGACCGCCATGATGTCCTGCGCACTTCGGTGCATTGGCTCGGCCTGCCGCAAGCGGTGCAAGTGGTGCATCGCCAGGCGCAATTCCCGGTACATACCCTCACCCTGACACCGGATGAAGACGCACTCAGCCAGGTGGATCGTCTCACTGATCCCAATCGTCTGAGCCTGGACCTGCGACAGGCCCCGCTGCTGCTCGCCTACATTGCTGGTGACCCCAACTCGGATCGTTGGCTACTGGCGCTGCTTGATCACCACATGGTCAGCGACCACGTCACTCTGGAGCTCATACTCGAAGAAATTCGCCTGCTGATGCAAGGCCAGGGCGCAGACCTGCTGCCACCGCAGCCTTACCGGGATTTTGTCGCGCAGACCCTCGCCAGCCCTTCAAGTGCCCACGAAGCCTACTTCACCCGCCGCTTGGCTGATGTTGATTCACCCACCGTTCCGTTCGACCTGCTGGAAGTTCAGGGCAACGGCAATGACGTCGAAGAGGCCGAACTGGCATTGAGCAGTGACCTCTGCGCACGTATCCGGACTCAGGCCCGGGAACGCGGTATGTCCCCGGCGGTGCTGTTCCATGTCGCCTGGGCCCAGGTGCTGGCCCGTTGTACCGGTCGCGATGATGTGGTCTTCGGCACCGTGGTCACCGGCCGCCTGCAAGGTACGGTCGGCGCCGAGCGGGCCATGGGCATGTTCATGAACACCCTGCCGGTTCGCGTGCAACTGGCCACGCAAGGCATCCACGAGCTGGTCATGGACACCCACCGTGATCTCAGCGAATTACTGAGCCACGAGCAGGCGTCATTGGCTCTGGCCCAACGTTGCAGTAGTGTGGCCACGGCGCTGCCGTTGTTCTCCAGCCTGCTCAACTATCGGCACCAGGGCCAGGACAGTCAGTTGCAATGGCCGGGCCTGCGCCTGCTCGACAGCTCCGAGCGCACCAACTACCCGTTGTGCCTGTCGGTCGACGACTACGGCAATGACCTTAGCCTGATGATACACAGCGTGCAGCCCGCGGATCCGCAACGCCTGGGCGCCATGATGCAGTGCGCGCTGGAGCAATTGACCGATGCGCTGGCGCACACACCGCAGATCGCCGTTACGCAGCTGGATGTGTTGCCCGCCGTCGAGCGCAACCTGCTGCTGGAGACCCTCAACCAGACCCGCCAGGACTACCCGGCGGACCTGTGCATTCAGCACCTGTTTGAGGCACAGGTACGCACGCAGCCTGACGCCATCGCCGTGGCTTTCCACGGGCAGCGCCTGAGCTATGCCGACCTGAATCGTCAGGCCAACCGTCTGGCTCATCATCTGATCGGCCTGGGCATTAGTCCGGATGACCGGGTGGCGATCTGCGTCGAACGCGGTGTGGAAATGGTGGTCGGTCTGCTCGGTGTGCTCAAGGCCGGTGCTGCTTATATGCCACTGGACCCGGCGTATCCGGTCGAGCGTCTTGCTTACATGATCAATGACAGCCAGCCAGCGGCGCTGCTCACTCAGCGCGGCGTGCAGGAGCGTTTGCCCACACTGTCGATGCCGCTGGTATTGCTCGATGCCGATCATTGCCAGGACCTCACCGAGTGTGATGACAACCCGGTGGTACCGACCCTCGGCGTGCGCAACCTGGCGTATGTGATCTACACCTCGGGCTCCACGGGCAATCCGAAGGGCGTGATGATCGAACATCGCGGCCTGGTCAACTACAGCGTCGATGCGGCGCGGCTGTTTGACTTGTCCCCCACCGACACCGTGCTGCAGCAGAACACCCTGAATTTCGACCTGTCTGTGGAGGAAATCTTCCCGGCCTTGCTGGCGGGTGCCACTCTGGCCCCGAGCCGCGAGATCTTCGGTAGCGAAGGGACTGAAGATTACGGCATTCATCCGACTGTCCTGCACCTCACTGCCGCGCACTGGCATACGCTGGTGGCCGAATGGCACAAGCAACCGCAGGTGGCGGCTCAGCGCCTGCAACAGGTGCGTTTGATCAACGTCACTGGCGATGCGCTATCAGCACAGAAGCTCAAGCTCTGGGACGAGATGCGCCCGGCGCACACTCGCCTGGTCAACACCTACGGCCCTACCGAAGCGACAGTGTCCTGCACCGCCGCGTATGTCAGCCATGACGCCGTGGCTGGCAGCGAAGGCAGTGGCAACGCGACCATCGGCAAACCGATGGCCAACACGCGCATTTACCTGCTCGACGATCATCAGCAGCCAGTGCCCTATGGCGTGGCCGGTGAGATTTTCATCGGTGGCGACGGCGTGGCACGCGGTTACCTGAACCTTGAAGCGGTCAACGCCGAGCGCTTTCTCGCTGATCCGTTCAGCAACAGCCCTGATGCCCGGATGTACAAGACCGGCGACCTGGCGCGCTACATGGCCGACGGCCGTATCGAATACCTGGGCCGTAATGACTTCCAGGTCAAGGTGCGCGGTTTCCGTATCGAACTGGGCGAAATCGAAGCCCGTCTGGGTACTTGCAAAGGGGTCAAGGAAGCGGTGGTGGTCGCTCGGGAAGATAACCCGGGAGATAAACGCCTGGTGGCCTATGTGGTTGCCCAGCCGCAAAGCCAGCTTACAACCGCTGAACTGCGTGCCGAACTGGCACCGCAACTGGCCGAGTACATGCTGCCGAGCGCATTCGTGATCCTCGACGCCTTGCCGTTGACGCCGAACCGCAAGCTGGATCGCAACGCCTTGCCAGCTCCGGAAGCCAATGCCTTTGCCAGCCGCGAACACGTGGAGCCGCAAGGTGAAACCGAGATTGCGCTGGCGCAGATCTGGCAAAACCTGCTCGATCTGGAACAAGTGGGCCGTCATGATCAGTTCTTTGAACTGGGTGGCCACTCCTTGCTGGCGATGCGTCTGATTTCCCAGGTGCGCCATCAATTGGGCGTCGAACTGGGTCTGGCCGCCCTGTTCGCCCACCCCGAACTGAGTACCCTGGCCGTAGCCATCGCTCAGGCCGGGCGCAGCAACTTGCCGGACATCGTGCCGGTGGCACGCGATCAGGCGTGGCCATTGTCATTCGGCCAGCAACGTCTGTGGTTCCTCGCTCAGATGGAAGGCGCCAGCGCGGCCTACCACATACCTGCCGGTCTGAGCCTGCATGGCGAACTGGACCTCAAGGCAATGCAACGGGCGCTGGAGCGCCTGGTTGCACGCCACGAAGGCTTACGCACCACATTCATTCAGGGTGATGACGGACAGCCGGTACAACGCATCAGCCCGGCTGATGCCGCTTTCAACCTGCAACTGCACGACCTGCAAGGGCTGGCGGATGCCGAGGAACAACTTCAGGCGCTGGCCAGCGAAGAGTCGCTGCAAAGCTTCGACCTGCAACAGGGCCCGATGATTCGTGGCCGCCTGATTCGCATGGCCGAGGACCATCACGTCCTGTTGCTGACCATGCACCATATCGTGTCCGATGGGTGGTCGGTTGATGTGTTGACCCGCGAATTGTCTGCTCTCTATGCAGCATTCAGTCAGGGCCAGGACGACCCGCTGGCGCCACTGGAGCTGCAATACCTGGACTACGCCGTGTGGCAACGTCGCTGGCTGAGTGGCGATCTGCTGCAACAGCAAAGCGACTACTGGCAACAAACCCTTGCAGACGCTCCGGCGCTGTTGATGTTGCCCACCGATCGTGCGCGTCCGGCGTTGCAGGATTACGCCGGCGCAGCACTGCCTGTCATTTTCGACAAAGACCTTACCCATAGCCTCAAGGCGTTGAGCCAACGTCGCGACAGTACCCTGTTCATGACGGTCATGGCCGCTTGGGCCGGGCTGCTGGGACGCTTGGCGGGTCAGCAAGATGTGGTCATCGGTACGCCAGTGGCCAACCGCACACGCAGTGAAGTCGAAGGGCTGGTGGGCCTGTTCGTCAACACCCTGGCCATCCGCGTTGACCTCAGTGGCAAGCCTACCGCAGAGACTCTGCTGGCGCGGGTCAAACGGCAGACTCTCGATGCACAGGCGCATCAGGACTTGCCGTTCGAACAAGTCGTGGAAGCCATCAATCCGCTACGCAGCCTCTCCCACAGCCCGATTTTCCAGGCCATGTTGTCGTGGGAGAACAACGATGCGTCTGATCTGACGCTCGGCGACATGACGCTGAAAAGCGTCGAATTGGCCGCTGATACCGCTCAATTCGACCTGACGCTGGACATGGCCGAGGTGGATGAGCAACTGGTCGGCACGCTGGAGTACGCCACAGCGTTGTTCGACGAGAGCACCATGCGGCGGTATCTGGGCTACTTCCAGCGTGTGCTGGAGGCCATGGTCGCCGACGATCAACAGGTGCTGGAACACGTGACCTTGTTGGGGGGCGATGAACGTGAACATCTGCTGGCAGGCCTCAACGCAACAGAGGCGCCCTACCCGCAGGACTGCGCGATTCATCAGCTGTTTGAGGAAAGGGTTCAGGCGCAGCCCGACGCCATCGCCGTGGCCTGCGGGGCGCAGCGCTTGAGTTATGCGGAGTTGAACCGCCAGGCCAACGGTCTGGCGCATCATCTCATCAGCCTGGGCATCAGCCCGGATGATCGAGTGGCGATCTGCGTAGAACGCGGCGTGGAAATGATCATCGGCGTGCTCGGTGTACTCAAGGCTGGTGCCGCCTATGTACCACTGGACCCGGCCTACCCTGCTGAGCGTCTGGCCTACATGATCGAAGACAGTACGCCGTCGGCACTGCTGACCCAGCGTGGTGTGCAGGAGCGTCTGCCGACGCTTGACGTGCCGCTGGTGCTACTCGATGACGATCAACGCGATACCTTCTCCGAGCGTGACGACAACCCGGTTGTGGAAACCCTCGGCGGGCACAATCTGGCGTATGTCATCTACACCTCGGGCTCAACCGGCGTGCCGAAAGGCGTAATGGTCGAGCATCGCGGATTGCTCGCCGTCAGCGCGGCGTGGAAGCAATTGTATCCGTTACACGCGCCACTCAATCACTTGCAGATGGCCGGGTTTTCCTTCGATGTGTTCAGCGCCGACCTGATCCGCTCACTGGGTTTCGGCGGCACACTGGTGCTGTGCCCACGCGAGACCCTGATGGACCCGCCTGCGCTTTACCGCCTGCTGAGCGAGGGGTCGATCGGTTTTGCGGATTTCGTGCCGGCCGTGCTCAATGCGTTGCTGGCCTGGGTGGAAGAGACGGGTCGCGACCTGTCGTTCATGCGCACCGTGGTCTGTGGTTCGGATATCTGGACCGCGCACAGCGCCCGGCAACTGCGCAAGCTTTGTGGCGATCACGTGCAGATCGTCCAGGCTTACGGTGTCACTGAAGCCAGCATCGACAGCACCTGTTTCGAGTTCGAGGCAAGCAGCCAGGTCGACGGGGTCTTGCCGATTGGCCGTGCATTGGCCAACACACGGATTTATCTGCTCGATGAGCTTGGCCAGCCAGTTCCACCGGGCGTTGCGGGCGAGCTGTATATCGGCGGCGCAGGTATTGCACGCGGCTATCTGAACTTGCCGCAACTCACCGCCGAACGCTTCATGGACAGCCCCTTCGTGGCGGGCGAACGGCTTTACCGCAGCGGCGATATGGCGCGCTACCGGGCTGATGGCAATATTGAATTCCTCGGCCGCAACGACTCCCAGGCCAAGCTGCGTGGGCTGCGTCTGGAGCTGGGCGAAATCGAAGCACGTCTGGCCGAGGTCGCGGGTATACGCGAAAGCCTGGTCGTAATTCGCGAGGACAGCAGCGGCACGCCGAAACTGGTTGCGTATTTCGTGGAATATGCCACCCGCGAACCTGCCGGCCCTGCCCTTACCCCGCGCGCGCTTCGCCAGCACCTGCAACTCAACCTGCCGGAATACATGATCCCGGCAGCGTTCGTGCGCATGGACGCATTGCCGCTGAGTGCCAATGGCAAGCTGGATCGCAGAGCGTTGCCCGAACCGGACGCCGAAGCCTTCGATCAGCATGATTTCGAAGCAGCCGATGGCCCGCTGGAGACGGCAGTCGCCGCAATCTGGGCCGATGTGCTGGGCGTCGCGCAAGTCGGTCGGCATGATGACTTTTTCGCGCTCGGCGGTCATTCATTGCTGGTCATGCGTGTGCTGGCCCAGGTTCGTCAGCAATTGAATCTGGAGGTTTCACCGTCAGCGTTTTTCGCAGCGCCGGTTCTGCGGCAGTTCGCAGAGCGGCTGAGCAACACGCAGGGCAACGCTCGCCTGGCGATCACGCCTGTGCAACGTTCGGGTGCGCTACCGTTGTCGTTTGCCCAACAGCGCCTGTGGTTCCTCGCGCAACTGGAAGGTGGCAGCGCCGCTTACCATATTCCAGTTGGGTTACGTCTGCGCGGCAGCCTTGATCAGGCGTCGCTGCAACGCGCACTGGACCGTATCGTGGCCCGCCATGAGGCGCTGCGCACGACCTTTGTACAAGAGCAGGGACAGCCTGCGGAGCAGCGTATCTCTGCCACTGAAACAGGCTTCAGACTGCAACTGCAGGTACTGGCCGGGCAGACCGATGCCGAAGACAAGCTGCTCGCCATCGCTGCACAAGAGGCCAGCGAGCACTTCGACCTCGTCAATGGCCCGTTGGTGCGCGGGCGTCTGGTGCGCATGGCCGATGACGACCACGTGTTGCTGGTGACCATGCACCACATCGTCTCCGATGGCTGGTCAACCGGGGTGTTGAACCGCGAGCTGGGCGCGCTCTATGCAGCCTTCAGTGAGGGGGCGGAGGATCCGCTGCCGGCGTTGCCGGTGCAGTACGTCGACTACGCACTGTGGCAACGTGACTGGTTGAGTGGCGACGTGCTGCAACAACAGCGTCAGTACTGGCAGCAGGCACTGGCCGGTGCGCCAGCCTTGCTGACCCTGCCGACCGATCGGCCACGTCCGGCGCAACAGGACTACAGCGGGCAGACGCTGGAGCTGGTGCTGGATACGCAATTGACCCATGGCCTCAAGGCTTTGGGCCAACGATATGGCAGCAGCCTGTTCATGACCGTGATGGGTGCCTGGGCCGCGCTGTTGGGACGGCTGTCCGGTCAGGACGACGTGGTGATCGGTACGCCGGTTGCCAACCGAATGAGCGCCGAGGTGGAGAACCTGATCGGGTTCTTCGTCAACACCCTTGCTGTACGGATCGACCTCTCGGGGGCGCCAAGCGTCGAAGCGCTTATGCTGCAGGTCAAACAGCAGACCCTGGCTGCTCAGGCAAATCAGGACCTGCCGTTCGAACAAGTGGTTGAAGTGGTTCGACCACAACGCAGCCTGTCTCACAGCCCGATTTTTCAGGCGATGCTGTCATGGCGAGACAATGAGGACGACGCCCTGGTGCTCGGCGACATAAGCCTGCAAGGCGTTGCAGTGCCCGGTGATGCATCAAAATTCGACCTGGCGCTGGACATCGGTGAGGTAGACGGACAACTGATCGGCACGCTGGAGTACGCTACGGCGCTGTTCGACGAAAGCACCATGCGACGTTATCTGGGCTACTTCCAGCGTGTGCTGGAAGCCATGGTGGCCGACGATCGGCAAGTGCTGGAGCAGGTGCCGTTGCTCGACACGGCGGAGCGCGAGTACCTGCTGACGGATATCAATGCCACAGAGCGCGCCTACCCGCTCGGTCAGTTGATGCATCGCTTGTTCGAGGCCCATGCCGAAGCTGCACCGCAGGCAATTGCAGTCCGCCAGGGTGAGCAGACACTGACCTACGCCGAGCTCGACAGCCGCGCCAACGCCTTGGCTCAGCAACTTCGCCAGCACGGCGTGGTGTCTGGAACCCGGGTGGCGATCCTGCTGGATCGTTCGGTGGAGTTGCTGGTCAGCATGCTGGCCATTCTCAAGTGCGGTGCGGCGTATCTGGCGCTGGACCGCCTGGCCCCTGAAGAACGCCTGCGCTTCATGCTCGAGGACAGCGAAGCCATCATGCTGCTGAGCCGCAGCGACCTGACGGCACCTGAAATGACGCCAAGACTGGATCTGGACAGGCTGGATCTGTCAGCGCTGAGCCAAGGGCCAGTCGTGCTTGCAGATGACGTCGCAGGCGAGACCCCCGCGTGCATCATTTACACCTCTGGCTCCACCGGTCAGCCCAAGGGCGTGATCGTGACCCACAACGGCATTGTGCGTCTGGTTCAGGACAACGGTTACTACGACTTCTCGGCTGAAGACCGTGTGGCGTTTTCGTCCAACCCGGCATTTGACGCCAGTACTCCGGAAATCTGGGGTGCGTTGCTCAATGGTGGCCAGTCGGTGATTATCGAGCCCCATGTGCTGCTCGAGCCGGTGGCGTTCGCCGCCCTGCTGAAACGCCATGGTGTAACAGCCATGATCAGCTCGACCGCCCTCTTCAACCTGTATGCCGGGTTGATTCCAGAGGCCCTGGCAGGCTTGCGCATGATCATGTGTGGTGGCGAGCGCGCTGATCCGGCCTCGTTCCGTCGGGTCCGTGAACATTCCGCTCAGATACGCCTGTTCAACGGCTACGGCCCGACCGAGGGCACCACCTGTGCCACCAGCTACGAAATTTTCGAGGTACTGCCTGACACCCTGAGTCTGCCGATTGGCAAGCCCAATGCCAACGTGCGGGTCTATGTGCTTGATGCCCGGCGCGAACCGGTGCCGATGGGGGTGGTCGGCGAGATCTACATCGGTGGTACTGGCGTTGCACTCGGCTACCTGAACCGTCCCGAGCTGACCGCCGAACGCTTCAGTGACGACTCGTTCACTCGGCAGCCTGGCGCGAGACTCTATCGCACCGGCGATCTCGCGCGCTGGTTGCCGGACGGTAACCTTGAATACGTGGCGCGTAACGATGGGCAGGTCAAGGTCCGCGGCTTCCGCGTCGAGCTGGGCGAAATCGAAAGCGTCCTGCACTTGTGCGACGGCGTGCGCAACTCCGTGGTGGTGGCGCACGAAGCCAGCCCGGGTGACACCCGTCTGGTCGCCTATTACACCGTGCATGCGGGCGTTGAAGCACCTGACCCGGAGGATCTGCGTACGCAATTGAGTGGCGGTTTGGCGGAATACATGGTGCCGAGTGTGTTCATGCGTCTGGATACCTTGCCGCTGACACTCAATGGCAAGGTCGACCTGAAAGCACTGCCGGCACCGGACCTGAATGCCATGTCCGAGCGAATCTACGTTGCGCCGGAGAGCGCCACCGAACAGGCCCTCGCGGAGATATTCCAGGAATTGCTGAGCCTCGAACGTGTGGGTCGCCATGACGGCTTCTTCGAGCTTGGCGGCCACTCGCTGCTGGCTGCGCAACTGGTTTCCCGGGTGCGTCAGCAACTGAACGGCGACATGGCGCTGCGCCAGCTGTTCAGTCATCCGACCGTGGCCGAACTGGCGAAGGTGGTCGATGGCCTGCAAGCGGTCGATTCCGATAGCATCGAACTCATCGGGCGTAACGCGCCGCTGGCACTGTCCTTTTCCCAGCAGCGCCTGTGGTTTCTCGACAGGCTCGACCCTGGCGCCAGCAGCGCCTACCACATGCCGATGTCGCTGCTGCTGCGCGGCGAGCTTGATCACAGTGCGCTCAAGGCTGCGCTCGACCGTCTGGTCGCGCGTCATGAAAGCCTGCGCACTACGTTCGAGTTGCACGGCGAACAGCCGGTGCAGGTCATCGCAGCGGCGGATAGCGGTTTCGCCCTGGCAGAACAGGACTTGCGCTCGCAGCCTTATGAACAGGCCAGCCTCAGCGCTTCACGCATCGCCGACAGCGAGGCCGCTGCACCGTTTGACCTGCGCCAGGGCCCGCTGATTCGCGGGCATCTGCTGCGCCTGACCGATAACGAGCACATGCTGTTGATCACCCAGCACCACATCATCTCCGACGGCTGGTCGGTGGGTGTACTGGTCAACGAGTTCGCCGCCCTCTACCAGGCCTTCAGTCAGCATCGGCCTGACCCGTTACCTGCCCTGTCAATCCAGTACGCCGACTACGCCGCCTGGCAACGCCGCACCTTTACCGGCGAGCGCCTTGCCGAGCAGGCCGACTTCTGGCGTGAGCACCTGGGTGGTGCACCGACGCTGCTGTCGCTGCCTACTGATCGGCCACGTCCGGCGGTGCAAAGCTACCGCGGCGGCGCTGTGCCATTGACAATCGATGCAGCGCTTCATCAACGTCTGGAGCGCTTCTGCCAGACCCACAACGTCACCCTGTTCATGGGGCTGCTCAGCGCCTGGTCGGTCCTTATGGCGCGGCTAAGCAACGAGCGCGATGTGGTGATAGGCGTGCCGAGCGCCAACCGTGGCCGCACCGAAACCGAGAATCTGATCGGTTTCTTCGTCAACACCCTGGCGCTGCGCGTCGATCTGGCGCAGAACCCGAGCGTGGCGCAGCTGCTGGAACAGGTCCGCCAGACCACGCTGGCGGCCCATGAGCATCAGGACATTCCGTTCGAGCAAGTGATCGAAGCCTTGCAGCCGCCACGCTCGATGAGCCATAGCCCGCTGTGTCAGGTCGCCCTGTCGCTGGATAACACCAGCGTTGGTGGCGAGTTGAGCCTGCCGGGCCTTAGCCTGCATCCGATGTTGCAGGCCCATGAAACCGCGCAATTCGATCTGATGCTGATGCTGGGTAGCGAAAACGGCAGGCTGACCGGGATGATCGAATACGCCAGCGACCTGTTCGACCACGCGACCGTCGAGCGTTTTGCCGAGCATTTCCACACGCTACTGGAGGCGATGGTCGAGGATGTCGCGCAACCTGTGCTCAGCCTGCCGTTGCTCAGCCAGGCGCAGCGCCTGGCCTCGCCAGCGCTATTGCAGCCCAAGGCGGTATTCGCATCGGGTCTGATGGTGCATCAGCGCTTCGAACAGTTCGCCGCCGCCCACCCGCAGGACATCGCACTGGTCTTTGGCGGGCATGAGGTGAGTTACCAGGCGCTCAATCGCCGAGCCAACCGTCTGGCCCATGAACTGCTCGCCCAAGGCGTGCGCCCAGATGACCGGGTAGCGATCCTCGCAGAGCGAGGCACACAGATGGTCTGCGCGGTGCTGGCCGTGCTCAAGGCCGGTGCAGCCTATGTACCGCTGGATCCGACTTACCCCACCGAGCGTCTCGGCTACCTGCTGGCAGACAGTGCGCCGGTAGCGTTGCTGGCCCAGTCGGCCTGCCTCGACGTGCTGCCGGTACACAGCGTGCCGGTACTGACCCTCGGCGCGGACAACGACAGTGCCGATTTGGCAGATGAATCGCTGGACTGCAACCCTGAGCCTGCTGCTCTGGGTCTGTCTCGCGAGCACTTGGCTTATGTCATTTACACCTCAGGGTCTACAGGCCTGCCCAAAGGTGTACTGGTGGAGCACGGCAACGTTGCACGCCTGTTCGACGCCACCGCCAGGCAATTCAACTTCGGCCGTGAGGATGTCTGGACGCTGTTCCACTCCTTTGCCTTCGACTTCTCGGTCTGGGAAATCTGGGGCGCGCTGTGCTACGGCGGCAAACTGGTCATCGTCCCGAGTGAGGTGGCGCGTTCGCCGGATGACTTCTATGCGCTGGTCTGCGAGCAGCAGGTCACCGTTCTGAACCAGACGCCAAGCGCTTTCCGCCAGTTCATCCAGGCCCGCGAACGCAGCCCACAGGAGCATGCGCTGCGTGAAGTGGTATTCGGGGGTGAGGCTTTGGACTTCCGCAGCCTGCAGCCCTGGACCGCACGCACACCGCTGTCGCGTACCCGTCTGGTGAACATGTACGGGATCACGGAAATCACTGTGCATGCCACTTACTACCCGATCAGCCAGGCAGAAATCGACACAGCCATGCCAAGTCTGATCGGTCCGGCACTTGATGACCTGTGCCTGCGTATCCTCGACGACTATCAGCAGCCGGTGCCGGTGGGCGTCAATGGCGAGATTTACATCGGCGGTGCCGGTGTTGCCCGGCATTACCTGAACCGCACGGAACTGAATGCCGAACGTTTTATTGCCGACCCCTATGCGTTGCAAAGCGGCGCACGGCTCTATCGCACCGGCGACGTTGCGCACTACCGCAGCGACGGCGGCGTGGTCTACGTCGGCCGCAATGACTCGCAAATCAAGATTCGCGGCTTTCGTATCGAGTTGGGCGAGATCGAGGCGCAATTGCTCGCCTGCCCCGATGTCCGTGAAGCGATGGTCATCGTGCGTGAGGATCGCCCCGGCGACAAACGCCTGGTCGCCTACCTGATTGCCGAGGAAGGCGCCGCTCCCGAGTCAGCGCTCCTGCGCAACCAACTGGCCAGCGTGCTGGCCGAACACATGCTGCCCAGTGCCTTTGTGACCCTCGAAAGCTGGCCGTTGACCACCAACGGCAAGCTGGACCGTGCCGCCCTGCCCGCGCCGGACCAGTTCGCGACGGTGAGTCGTGACTACGAAGCACCGCTAGGCGCTATCGAAACGACCCTGGCCGCTGCCTGGCAGGAATTGCTCGGGGTCGAACGTGTCGGTCGCCAGGATCACTTCTTCGAACTGGGTGGTCACTCTTTCCTCGTGATTAACCTGATAGAGCGCTTGCGTCAGATCGGCTTGGTACTGGATGTGAGCACGGTGTTCTCGGCGCCAACCCTACAAGCCATGGCCGCGGTCCTGGCGGGCGGTACTGCGGCGGAACGGGTCGCCCCGGCGAACCTGATTCCCGTCGATTGCACGGCGTTGACCCCGGACATGCTGCCGTTGGTGAAACTGACCCGGCAGGAACTGGAGCATATCGTTGCCGATGTGCCAGGCGGCGTCGCCAATGTTCAGGATATCTACCCACTGTCGTCGTTGCAGGAAGGCATCCTGTTTCACCATCTGTTGCAGTCAGAAGGTGATGCCTACCTGATGCGCACCATAGCGACCTTCGACAGCCGTGCGTTGCTCGACAAGTTCCTCGGCGCGCTGCAAGTGGTCATCAACCGCCACGACATCATGCGCAGCTCCCTGCGCTGGCAAGGTCTGCCGCAACCGGTACAGGTGGTGCATCGCCAGGCAACGTTGCCAGTCATTGAACTCGACACCGCGCCGGGTGAAGACGCCTTGCAGATGCTGCGCGACCGCACCAATACCTACCATATGCGCCTGGACCTGCAACAGGCACCGCTGATAGCCGCGTATATCACGTACGATACCCGGCAGGAAAAGTGGCTGATGGCGTTGCTGGACCATCACCTCATCAGCGACAACGTCACCCTGCGCCTGATCATGGGCGAGATCCAGGCAGTGATGGACGGACGCGCCGACGCCCTGCCGCCATCCCAGCCGTACCGCAACTTCATCGCTCAGGCCGCGTGTGTCTCCCAGGCCGAACATGAAGCCTACTTCCGTCAACTGCTGGGGGATGTCGATACCACCACTGCGCCCTATGGCGTGCTCGATGTGCGTGGCGGCGATGCAACAATCCTGCGTTCGGTGCAGGATCTGAGCGACGATCTCAGCGCGCGGATCCACAGCACCGCTCGGGCCCAGGGCGTACCAACCTCGGTGCTGTTCCACGCCGCATGGGGCTTGGTGGTGGCCGCCACCAGCGGCCGCGACGACGGGATTTTCGGTACCGTGCTTTCGGGACGCTCCCAGGGCACATCCGGCGCCAACCATGCGCTGGGGATGTTCATCAATACCTTGCCGATGCGTATTCGCCTGCAACAAAACAGCGTGCGCGATATCGTTCAGGACGCCTACCAACAGCTCAGCGGCCTGCTGACCCACGAGCAGGCGCCTCTGGCCCTGGCGCAGCGCTGCAGTGCAGTGGATGCATCGCTGCCGATGTTCACCGTGATCCTCAACTGCCGTCACGGTGATCTGGTGAACACTGCCGGGGAAAACATCGAGGACATGGGCGAGGAGCAGGAAGGGGTTCATTTCCTGGGCTCCGAAACCCGTACCAACTACCCGATCGAAATTGCCGTAGCCAATGAGGCCAATGGCTTTTCGCTGACTGCGCAGTCTATAGATGGCATCGACCCGCACCGGATTGCCGCCTACCTCGGTCAGGCGGTCGCCGAGCTGGTCAATGCCCTCGAGCAGGATCCGCAACGTCTGGCAAGCAGCCTGGAAGTGGTCCCGGAGGACGAGCGGCAACGGCTGTTCAACGAATTCAACGACACCGCCAGTGAATTCGCTCCGGCAGTGCCGATCCATGCCTTGTTCGAACACCAGGTCCGCTGCAACCCCGAGGCTGTAGCGCTGGTCTACGAAGACCGCCAACTGAGCTATCGCCAGCTCAACCGCCGTGCGAACCACGTGGCCCGGCAGCTGCTGCAACTCGGTGTGCAGCCGGACGAGCGCGTGGCCATCTGCGCCGAACGCAGTCTGGACATGATTGTCGGCCTGCTGGGCGTGCTCAAGTCCGGCGCTGCTTACGTGCCGATCGATCCTGCCCACCCGGCTGACCGCATGGCCTTCATGTTGCAGGACAGCCAGCCGCGTGCGCTGCTGACCCAGAGCGCACTCAGTCTGCCGGCTGGCGACATACCGCCGATGTTGCTCGACAGCGCTGAATCGCTGCTGGCAGCGGACGATCAGGCGTTCGACGCCAATCCAGTGGTCGACGGCCTGACGGCGGAAAACCTGGCCTACGTGATCTATACGTCAGGCTCCACTGGCCAGTCAAAAGGTGTCATGGTCGAGCACCGCTCGGTGTTCAACTTCTGGAACGTGCTGACCCGCACCACTCATCAGCATTGTCCGACACCGGCCACCGTGGCGCTGAACGCCGGCTTCTTCTTCGACATGTCGATCAAAGGCATCTCGCAATTGTTCTCCGGCCACACGCTGGTGATCATCCCGCAACTCATTCGTGCCAACGGCAGCGAACTGCTGGACTTCCTCGAAGCCCATCAGGTTCATGCCTTCGACTCAACACCATCGCAGCTCGACACCCTGCTTTCCGCCGGTTTTCTGGAACGCAGCAGTTACCAGCCGGTCAGCGTGCTGTTGGGTGGCGAGGCGATCAACGCCAGCACCTGGGAAAAGCTGCGCAACTGCCAGACCATCCGCTTCTACAACATGTATGGCCCGACCGAATGCACAGTGGACGCGACCATTGACCTGATCCGCGACCTGGGTGAAAAACCAAGCATCGGCCGACCCATCGCCAACGTTCAGGTGCATGTTCTGGACGCGCGTGGCGAGCCCGCACCGCTGGGCGTCGCCGGGGAAATTCACATCGGCGGTAGCGGTGTGGCTCGTGGCTACCTCAACCGTGACGAGCTGAGTGCCGAACGTTTCATTGCTGACAGGTTCTCCAGTAACGCCAACGCCCGCCTTTACAAAACCGGCGATCTGGGTCGCTGGCTGGCGGACGGCACGCTGGAATACATGGGCCGTAACGACTTCCAAGTGAAGGTTCGCGGTTTCCGTATCGAGCTGGGTGAAATCGAAAACGTTCTGCTGGCCGTACCAGGCATCCGCGAGGCGGTGGTGATTGCCCGCAACGACAGCCAGGGTGATTCGGACAGCCAGCGCCTGGTCGCCTATGTCTGTGGTGAATCGGTTGCGGCCGAGCATTTGCGTAGCGAGCTGCTCAAGCATCTGCCGGAATACATGGTGCCCAGTGCCTTCGTCCATCTGGATGCCCTGCCGCTGACTTCAAACGGCAAGCTCGACCGCCGAGCGCTGCCGGCACCCGGTCAGGATGCGTTGGCCAGCAAGGCTTACGAGGCGCCGCAAGGCGAAACTGAAGAGGCCATCGCCGAAATATGGAAAGCCCTGCTGCATCTGGATCAGGTCGGCCGCAACGACGGCTTCCTTGAACTGGGCGGCCATTCATTGCTCGCTGTGCAATTGCTGTCGCGACTGCGACGCAAGCTCGGTACACGAATCACCTTGCGTGAACTGTTCGACGCACCGACCGTGCGTGGCCTGGCCTCATTGGTCAACGCCACGGCGCCAAGTGAAGCGCAATCAATTCCAAGGGCGGATCGCTCGGGCCGTCTACCACTGTCATTCTCCCAGCAACGCCTGTGGTTCCTCGATCATCTGGATCATGCTGCCGGTGCGGCCTATCACCTGCCGATGGCCTTGCGTCTGACAGGGGCGCTGGACACGGCTGCCTTGCAGGCGACGCTTGATCGTCTGGTTGCACGCCACGAAACCCTGCGCACGCGCTTTGAGTTGGTTGACGGTGAACCAGTGCAGAAGATCGCCCCGGCCGATACCTGCTTTCCTCTGTTGCAACAGGATCTGCGCGGACTTTCCAGTGAGGAGCGCACGGCGACCCTGGCCCGTCTGGGGCAGGAAAATGCTACGCAACTGTTCGACCTGACTCAGGGGCCTATGCTGCGCGGGCATCTGCTGAAGGTGGCGGATGCCGAGCATGTGCTGTTGATTACGTTGCATCACATCGTCTCCGACGGCTGGTCCAACAGTGTTCTGGCCCAGGAAGTGAGTGTGCTTTACAGCGCTTTCAGTCAAGGCCAAAAGGACCCGCTGCCAGCGCTGCCGCTTCAATACGTGGACTACGCCGCCTGGCAACGGAAATCCCTTGACGGTCCTGCGCTGCAAGCTCAGGTCGACTTCTGGCGTACGCATCTGGAAGGCGCGCCAAGCCTGCTGAACCTGCCACTGGACCGTCCGCGTCCGGCTATCCAGAGCTATACCGGCGGGATGATCGAGTATGTGTTCTCGCCAGCGCTGAGTGCCGACGTGCGCGCGTTCAGCCAGGCTCAGGGCAGCACACTGTTCATGGTTCTGCTGGCAGGCTGGTCGATGCTCATGAGTCACCTCAGCGAGCAGAATGATGTGGTGGTCGGTACGCCTGTCGCCAACCGTCAACGCCCGGAACTGGAGCCATTGATCGGCTTCTTCGCCAATACACTGGCATTGCGTGTGGCAACCTGCCGAGAGACCCGAGTGAGTGATGTACTCGGTCGGATCAAAGACATCACGCTGTCTGCCTACAGTCATCAGGATCTACCGTTCGAGCAAGTGGTAAGCGCCTTGCAGCCAACCCGCAGCATGAGCCACAGCCCGTTGTTCCAGGTGATGCTGAGCCTGGACAACACGCCCCCTTCGCTGTTGCAACTGCCCGGTCTGGAAATCGAGTCGCTGGACAGCGCTCATATCACCACTCAGTTTGACCTGTCTTTGTCACTCACCGATACCGGCGAAAGCCTGAGCGGCGGCCTGCAATACTCCAGCGACCTGTTCGACAAAACCACTGTGCAGGCCATCATGCAGTTGTTTGCCACAGTTCTGGAGAACATGGTGACTGACGCACAGCAGTCGATCGGTCAGGTGCTGGACAACACGCCGGCGCTGCCGCGCTCGGCGCATACCGCGACTATCACTGCGACGGCCGAAAGCGAACAGCCTGAAGACCTGCCGTACGAAGCGCCCGAAGGCGACACCGAGATCGCCCTCGCCAACCTCTGGAAGGAGTTGCTCAAGCTGGACAAGGTCAGTCGCCATGACGACTTCTTCAAGTTGGGTGGTATTTCGCTGATGGCGGTGCAGATGGCCTCGCGCCTGCGCAAGGTGCTCGGCAAACCGATCGCGGTCCGCGATCTGTTCATCGAACCGACCATTGCCGGTTTTGCCAGAACCCTGGACGGCCAGGCACGTCCCGGCAAGCACAGCAATCTGGTGCCTGTCCGTCGCACTGGCTCGCAAACCCCGTTGTTCCTGGTCCACCCGCTGGGCGGCGAAGTGCAATACGTGCGCGATCTGGCCGCGGCAATCGACCCACAGGTGCCGCTCTACGGCTTGGCCGCCAGCGGCCTGGCAGCTGGAGAGAAGCCGTTGTCTGACGTGCCGGCCATGGCCGCGCGTTACCTGGCAGCGATTCGCCAGGTACAACCAAAAGGGCCTTACCGGATCGGCGGCTGGTCTGCAGGTGGTCTTATTGCTTATGAAATGGCCCGCCAGCTGCAATCCAATGGTGAACAGCTGGAGTTCCTCGGCATCATCGACACCTCCGCGCGTCTTGAGCAGCAAACGCCTCAGGCATTGAGCGAAGGTCAATTCCTGATGAGCTGGCTACCCGAGCAGTTCGACCCCGAGGTGTTCCGGCAACTCACCGAGCTGGCCAGCACGGATGCCGTCGATGAAATGCTCGCACTGTGCATTGCACACCGCCTGCTTCCGGAGGAGCTGCCACAGGACGTCGATGCCACCTTGTTACGCAGCCATCTCGCGGTGGCCTATGCAACCAATAGGGCAATCGACGCCTATGTCAGCCCACCCGCTCCGCTCTCGGTGACGCTGTTTACGGCCAGCGGGCAGGAGCGCAACGATCCGCTGCTGGGGTGGAGTGAGTTGCTAGAGACCCCGGTGAGCATGACAGCGCTTCCCGGGACCCACGAGACCCTGGTCCGGGCGCCTCATGTCAGCGCACTGGGCCAGGCGATCTCCCGGGCGCTGAACAAGGAGCCGGCCCACAAGACCTTCAAAGCCGAGGTTTCACGTTCGATAACAGCGTCAGCTGAGTAGTAACCGCTCGGTTGCGCAGGATGTCCCGGTATCCCGTGACAGACTTTTCCTGCGCAACTCAGCTTAATGGGAACCTCGAGCTGAATCGTTTTTTGTGAAGACATTCACGCGTGATACCGGATTCGATTGATGTCAAGGCGCAAAGGATTTGAGCGTGCGGAGGACGGAACTCACAGTCTGATCGACAGCATTGCACGCAACTTCTGATCTGCAGGAATAGACATATGAACCGACAAGCGAATGCCAAAGATGAAGTGAAACCGCACATTTATCTGGAACTCGGGAAGTTGGTGGCCAGCGTCGGAAATGACATGTTTCTGAGCAACATGCACCAGTTCATCAATACATCGCTGGCCGTCAGCCGTGTCGAATTGAGCGAGTGGACCGTTGACGACAATCAGTCGGCGGTGACAGATGTGCAGTTGTTGGGCTATGCGGGCACTGAGTTGAATCCGCAGTTGCAGACGTTGTGTCCCACACACGCCAGGCACCGCCACGACCACCCGTTGGTCAAGCGGGTGCTGGAGGTGGAGGACGACCTGCTGATTCACCTGAATGCCCGGATGAAAAACGAAAAAGGCAATGACTTTGTCGGTACCTCGCACCAGTGCAGCATGATCTCGCGCAAGGCCAATCGCTGTTGTGTGATCTCGTTGCACCGCCCGCAAGCCGACAAAGATTACTCGTTGCAAGAGCTGTCTTTTTTGAAATACCTCTCGGAGACCCTGCTGCCTTTATCGGAGCGACACGCACGTGCCCATCGCCAATCCGGTATGAAAAGTGCTGGACGCACACTGTTGCACGGCCCGCTTTCCGATGAGTACAAGCACCTGCAAAGCGAGTTTAACGAACGCTTGCGTGCCTGCGACGTTTCGCTCTCCGCACGGGAGAAAGAGGCCTGCCTGGAGTTCCTCGCGGGCGGCACAGTTCCCGAGATCGCAGAGAAACTTTGCGTCAAGAGCAGTTCTGTCGAAACCTACCTCAAACGTTCCGCCGCCAAGCTGGGTATCAGCGGTCGACATGGGTTGGCCAAGTGGATGGTAGGCGCAGAATGAACAGATTTCTTGGCCCCTGGCTGTTTGCTGCGCTGTCCCTGAGCGGCTGCTCGTTGATTCCTGATTATCAGCGCCCGGCAGCACCGGTTCCCGCACACTACCCACAATCTTCCAGCTACGCGCCAGCACTCTCAGGACCGCTGGCGGCGGATATGGGATGGCGTGACCTGTTCCGCGACCCGACGCTGCAACAGCTTATCGAAAGCGCCCTGCTCAACAATCGTGACTTGCGTGTGGCAGCGCTCAACGTCGAGGCCTATCAGGCGCAATATCGCATTCAGCGCGCCGATTTGTTCCCCGCGATCAGCGCCACGGGCAGCGGTACCCGGCAGCGCCAGCCGGCCAGTATCACGCAGACCGGCGCCCCGGTGACCAGTGGTAGTTATTCGGCGACGTTGGGTATCAGCTCCTACGAGCTGGATTTGTTCGGACGCATACGCAGCCTCAGCGATCAGGCCTCGCTCACCTATTTGTCCAGCGAAGAGGCCCGGCGCAGCACTCAACTGAGCCTGGTGGCGAGTGTCGCAACTGCCTACCTGACCTGGCGTGCCGACCAGGAACTGTTGGCCTTGACTCAGGACACGCTGATGTCCTACGAAAAGAGCCTGAAGCTGACCACTCGCAGCCAGCAAGTGGGCGCTTCTTCGTCACTGGACCTGGCCCAGTCGCGCACGTCGGTGGAGAGCGCACGGGCAAGTCTGGCGACGTTCCAGCGCCAGGTCGCGCAGGATCTCAACAACCTGACCTTGCTGGTGGGCACCACGGTTGCGGACAGCGCGCCCGACCGACCGCTGTCTTCGGAATGGCTCGCCGAAGTGCCTGCGGGGCTGCCTTCTGACCTGCTGCAACGACGCCCTGACATTCTCGAGGCCGAATACCAGTTGCAGTCGGCCAACGCCAGCATCGGTGCTGCGCGAGCGGCATTCTTCCCGAGCATTACCCTGACGGCAAACGCCGGTACATCCAGCACCGAGCTGTCCGGCCTGTTTAAAGCCGGCTCTGGAGGCTGGGTGTTTTCGCCGCAGATCGATATCCCGATTTTCAACGCCGGCAGTCTGCGGGCAAGCCTGGATTACTCGAAGATCCAGAAGGATATAAGCGTTTCAAAGTACGAAAAATCGATACAGACCGCCTTTCAGGAGGTCTCCGATGGCCTGGCTGCGCGTCAGACCTACAAGCGTCAGTTGAAGGCGCAGAGCGACCTTGTACAGGCAAACCAGGAGTACTACCGCCTTGCCGAACGTCGTTACCGTATCGGCGTCGACAACAGCCTGACATTTCTCGACGCCCAACGCTCTTTATTCAGCGCTCAACAAAACCTGATCACCGACCGATTGTCGCAACTGACCGCCGAAGTCAATCTCTACAAGGCGTTGGGCGGCGGCTGGACGGAGCGGACATCAAAACCCTTGTGAGGAGGAACTGAAGATGGGCACATTCGAACCTGGAGCACATGTACGCCTTCGCTCGGGCGGCAAAATCATGGTGGTCAAGCATGAACCCGCGATTATCCCTCTCCCGGACACTCTGCTTGTGATGTGCGAGTACCGGTCAAAGAATCGCCTGGTGCAGGGTTTTTATTCGCCGCGTGATCTGATACATGCGCGCCGCGAGCCAATGGCCAATCATGGCTGAAAGCAACCCGGCGCAGCGGGCTGCGTCTCATCAGTAATCCTGTGCGCGCCGGTATTCAGTTCAGGCATTTCAGCCAAGGCGGATACCGGCTTTCACTTGATCTGATCCAGCGTCCTGCAGGTAATTCAGTTTGCCATGCGGTACCGGATCGGACAGGTGCTCCCTCGAGAGCCCTGGTCGGGTGTGCTCCAAAGCCTGTACCTGGCGTTGCTCATCACAACGGAACACCAACGCCTTATTCGGACGTTTCGGATATACCTCCGCCAGTCTCCCCGGATTCATCTTCAATACCCGAATCGCTGGATAGTTTTGACGCGTGTGTCAGGTGCGGCTTTATGTCATGGGCGGCCCAGATGCGCTGGACGCTGGCCGGCGATATACCGACGAGTTTCGCCATGCTTCGACAGCTCCATCGGGCGTGGCCGATACATGGCTGGGTGACTTGATCAAGGATTTGTTTCAACGCCTCGGCTGGCAGGGATGCCTTGCGACCTCGTCCAGGAAGATCCACCAGGCCTGGCAGACGCAGTTCTCGAAAACGCTTGCACCAGCGTGTGACTGAAACAACCGATAGCCCGGTCAACCTGGCAATCTCGTTACGAGAACAGCCTTGTGCAGCGAGCAAAATCACCTGCGCCCGGCGGCTTTCGCGAGGGCTGATCGTCGCTGAACTCACACGTTGCCTCAACTCGATTTCTTCCTCGTCGCTGAGCACGATGTCTCGATAGCTCACCTGACTACTCCAACATTTACTAAGCACATAAGCACAATCAACGTTAGATACATCGTTAAGAGATGGCGCAGTGACGGAGCACCACCGGGGTGGGAAGTTCAGGTGAACATCGTTGTAGCAGCGACGTTATACAACGCAATAATCGCGAACAGTCCTATCACCAATGACACTAATCGGTTGACTCGATTGCCCGATATTATCGACGGTAGTTTTCGACCAAATACGGCACCCAGCGCAACCCATGTCATACCGACAGGAAGAACGACCAGGGAAAAAACCGTCATGAATGAAAGATAGCTTTCCACGTGCAAAAACGTCCCGGCGGGGGCTACGAGTGTGGCGAAAAACAGCCCTTTCGGATTATTGAGTGTTGCCAAAAACAACGCGGAGACCGAAATCGGCGATGGCTTTCCGTCGGGGTCCTGGTGAATCGAAAACCACAGTTTCAGAGAAATGTAAAACAGGAACATCACGGCCAGAACCTTGGTCGTCACCACCACCCAACCATAGTGTTCGATCAGCGCATCAATGGATAAGCCCCACGCGCTGATCTGAATCACATAAGCCGCCCATTCGGCCGCGACCAGCTTCAGCGAATACAGGCTCAGCCCGCGACTGATCCCTGACTGTAGCAACAGCGAATTGGTCGGCCCTGGCACCAGCAGCACGGTGAGCATTGCAATTGCAACGTAATACATGGCCATACCTAACACTCCAGAATAGGTTTATTTTCAAGCCCGCCTGGTTTCCAGGAATGAAAACGACTGGCGAATGAGCAAACGCTGACGGCGTCAGGAAAGTCCTGACGCCGGCGTCGCCTGTTAATCCACTGTTGACCTGACTTTTGAAACACACGCCCAATTCATCAATCAGACGCCTGCAACGTGCCCGTTATCGATTTAACGTCGGCTTACAACTGTGCTGGATGTTCTTATTATCCAGCACCTCCTGGTCATACGCTCAAACACCTTCCACACCGCCCCGCTCTCCGATGACAACCCTGTCGCCTGCTTGAAGCCCCGAACGTATTTCGACCCTGACTTTATTATTGATACCCGGCTCTACGTACGCTGTTCTGACCTCGGTACCTTCGCCCAGCACTCTTACGCTGTAGGTGCCGTCTTCCCGCCGATCACCCAGTGCGGCAACAGGAATCGTCAACACGCCTTTCTTTGCCTCGAGCACAATTCGCACGTTAGCGGTCATGTTGATGTAGAAGCGGTTTTCAAGGTTGGGGACATCGAAAAGAGCGTTGTAGAAGACGGCTTTGCTGTTTTCGCCTGTGGTGCCAGACGGGCTTGCGGCGTCCACAGGGCCCGGCTCGATCGCCTTGAGGGTGGCGTCATGGTGCCTGTCAGGCTCGCCCGGGATAGTGAAGTAAACCGGAAGACCGGATTGGATCTTGAGCACATCGGCTTCGGAAATCTGTGCTTTCACGATCATGGTGTCGAGTTGTGCCATCTTCAGAATGACAGGTGCCATTTGGTCTGCGATGACCGTCTGGCCCTCCTGAGTAACGATGGCGAGGACCTGACCGTCCATTGGTGCGAAGATTCGTGTGTAATCGAGCTTGATGCGCGCAGCTTCTTCCTTCACATGGGCCGTGTGTAATTGTGCGGTAAGCGATACCAGGTTGGCGCGTTGGGTCTCCAGTTCGAACCGGGCCTTGTCCTGATCCGCTTTGGAAACCGCCTCCGTGGAGCCAAGCTCCTGATATCTGCGATCATTCGACTCGGCAAGTTTCAATTTATGCAGCGTCGCGTCTCGCTCCGCATTGAGTTGTTCGACTTTGACAACCGCCTGGCGCAAAGCGTTTTTGGCGGGCAGTGGATCGATCTCTGCCAATAGCTGGTTTCTTTTGACCTTGTCACCTGGTTTGACTTTCAGGGACTGCAATTGCCCGGAAACCTGGGCTCCCACGTCCACTTGATTGCGGCCCTGAAGCACGCCCTGTGCCGATACGGCGTACTCAATGTCCGTCACTTCTGCTGCGGCTGAGAGAAAGACCGTCTCTTCTTCCCCGCTGGCGCCCCTATACAAGGCATAGCCAGCCAGCGACACCGCCAGATCGATCAATACGATCCTCAACAGGATTTTGCGGATATTCAATTTCCGGAAAAAGCCGACAATGCTCACTGTATTCCCCGCTCAATGGGCGTCACGGATCTCGGATGAATCAGCGGCTCAACACTGAAATAAAGGGCGTGCATGAGAATCTCTACTTCTCCACGACGACGATCCTGCGAGGCAGGTATTCATCCTGCAGCCATGTAGTAATGGAAACATCAGGACCCGTGTGCGTCTGTCCCCGCATTCAGGGACATTTTCGCGGAGACCTCACCGCGTCTGGAGCGCAAAACGGAAATATAGTTTGAGCACCCTAAAGCGACGGCGTCAGGCCATGCACTCGGCGGTATGAAGAACCTTATTTTCGAGACAACTGGCCAGCCGGTTTTCGCTATAAGCCTTATTCCTGGTTAGTTACAACACGGCGATTTTCCGAAACGGTGAGCCGCTAAAGGATCCTTTATTCCGAGACATCACACTGGGTTGGCCCTTATAGGATTATCCGGTGCTATCGGACACTGTCAGCCCTGGTGCACTGGCGTGTAGCGAGACGTTTGTCCCCCTTTTCCCCGACAGACTGGGAATAGCCCCTATGTGTACATTCTTTAATGCGCCAGTAATATTGTCCTACAATCAGACATTATGCTCATTACTAGGCATCGAGAGGGCTGCCCTGTATGCGAGGTTGCTTTTGGTTGGGCTGGAGACTAACGCCATGGGGGCAAATGTGTAATGGAAGCCAATCTACAAATGACGGGAAATCAGTCAGCGTATTTTCTGGAATTGGGAAAGTTAATCGCAAGCGTGGGTGATACAGGATTTGCCGCGAATATGTACCAGATCATCGCGGCCACCGTCCCCATCGATTTACTTGACCTGAGTGAATGGACGATCGACGAGAACGAAGGAAACGTGATCAGCATTCAGCCCCTCGGGCAAGAGAATGCGGACCAGAAGCCGTTCAGTCTGAGTGTCTCGCAGAACCAGGAGATGCTGCTCGCTCGAATGCTCAATGTGGACGATTTTCTGCTCGTTCATCTCAAGCCACCCTGCAGCATGGGTTCTTCCGGGACCTATCACTGCAATCTCGTGTCGCGCAAGTCGAACAGGCGCTGCGTCATTTCCTTGCACCGCGATCATCACCAACGTGACTTTTCACTTCACGAATTATCGTTCTTGAAAAACTTTTCAGAGGCCCTGTTGCCCCTGCTGGAGCGACATGCCCAGACGACCCGTACCTTGTGCACTGCGCATGCTGACAACGAAGCCGTTACACAGGGCGGCCACCAGCTTCAACGTGAATTCAACGAGAAGCTGAGTCGATCCGAGGTCCGGCTGTCGTTGCGGGAAAAAGAAATATGCCTTGGCATATTGGCTGGCGCGACGGTTCCAGAGCTGGCCGACAAGCTTCACGTCAAGAACAGCTCCATCGAGACCTATCTGAAGCGGGCCGGAGCGAAGCTTGGCGTGAAGGGGCGACACGGTCTGGTCAAGTGGATGACGGGCGTATCCCAGACAGGGTGACCACCCTGTGCTGCAGAAGGTTACCTGTTTGCTCGTCTCACCCGGCGGGCGGCCGAAGCTAACCGGCATCATGCGCTCGACGAGGCTGTCCGTGCTGCACGGTCAACCAGCCATCCATCGGCTAAACCGAGCGAACCTACTGTTGTGCGGCGAATAGAATTATAAAATGCCTGTCGAGCAACCAGCAGAACGTAAAATAAAAATAAGCGTGCCCTGATGAGGGGTGTTGTTAGGCGCATTTGCTGTGCACTAACGTACCGATGAGTACTCCTTCACTTGCTATCAAGCCCGATAAATAGTAAAGCGGCTGGCCGAAGCGTCATGCGCTTCTTCCCGCTGCGCAGCGTATCCGGTAATACTGCGTCGAATGCCCCCGTCCCAGCGATGTCGCTGTGCATAGTGTGAAATCTATCGCGTGTTGATTAAACTTTTTTTATTGCAATTGGAGCGTGAAACATGAACTATATGGTTAGTTTTCGGTCACACCGGTCAGTTGGAGTTTATTAAAGCTCTTTGCAATGTATATGATCACCTTAATATAAACACGCCAGTGCTGCACGACCCGTATCGCCACGCCCTGTGCGTATGCGTTAACAACATGGATAGGGACAGGAGTTGAACGTCATGCCAACGTTACTGGATACCTCTGCACTTTCAACACAGGCCAGGCGCTGCTGCGCTGTGGTAAGACGATCGTCTGCCGGCCTTTCAAGTATTCAGAGTGATTCGCATTTACCCCCTGTCCCACAGGGAGCGTCAGACTCAATAAACATCGATAAAAAAGTTGCTGCTATTAAAGAGTGCCTTGCTTAGGGTTAGCGTTCTCGCTTCTCGTAACACGATTGACTTTTTACTACTGCAAGCTCTCGGGCGTCGTTGTCGCCTAACTTTCAAACTCCTGTTCAGCCCGCTTGAATGTTGTATTGCGGTCTACATATAACCTGTCTGACCGCAGGAATCGAAGAAACAGAAGACTTACTTAATTGCTGAATCAAGGCTGCGCCTTGGCGTGTCTCTCTATAAACGGAAAAAGGAACCCCGATGAACATGCAACAGCTCTTTCCGCATCTCGGCAAAGTGATCTCCGGTATCGGAAGCCGCCAGTTCGCCCGCTTGCTCCACGAGATGATCACCGCTTCGCTGCCCGTGGATGCGACTCATGTCATTCAGGGACTCAGTCGATCCACGAATGAAGTAACCGGCACTCACGCCGTTGGTGCCTTTGGTGGACATCTGCACCAGGTGCTCAACCCGGGGATCGACAGCAGACGTCTGGAGCCTGTTCTGTTGAGCCCGACAGAACTGGCAGACACTCGCGTCGACAGATCCATCAGGTTTGAGTCGCCCTCCTACAACGCACAGGAAAAGCCAGGTCATCTGCTTCCTCACGCGTCTTTCCCCCAGGTACACCTCGCTTACCCAGGCAAGGGGGAGTATGTGCTGTCGGTTTATCGATCCCCTTCTGCCAAGGCATTCACCAGTCAGGAGCGCGCCCGGCTCAAGGATCTGTCCTGGGTGGTGTTGCCCATCGTAAAGCAGCATATTGCGACTGTGACGCCTACCCTTGTTTCTACAATCCCCTCGCCTGTCACAAAAAGCCTTAAAAACAAAGATGCCATGGAAGGCCTGCGCCAGCGTTTCCTGGGTCGCCTGGAAGCCTCGGCACTGAGCCTGTCTTCGCGCGAGACCGAAGTGTGCGTCGGGCTGCTGGCCGGTCTCACTGTGCCTCAACTGGCGGACAGGCTTGATCTGAAAGTCAGCACGGTGGAAAGCTACTTCAAGCGCGCGGCAGTAAAAATGGGCATCGCGGGTCGCAGTGCGCTACTTCGCTGGTTGCATGCCGAGCATAGCGTGCAGCACCCCACCCCTGTAGAAATGTTTCAGGCGGCAGTCTGAGCCGAGGGCAGTTTCATTGTTGTTCCATATTCAGGGATTTTCCCGCCATGCAGCGGTGCGGTCTGTGGATCGGTTGATGTCCGTCCAGACCGCTACCGCCGCGCCATCCGGCATACGTCGTACATCCCCAGCGCGGCGCTCGACTGATCAACGTCGAGGGTAAACGACCAACCGGTTCAGACGATGTGCGCATTGCGCCATTTCTTGCGCCCATAAAAAAACCCGCCGAAGCGGGTCGTTTTTCTATCAATACCATTCCAACATCCTGTCAGTAGCCATCCCGGCAATGGTGATCATCCCTGACCTCCGAAGCGCCTCCTGCGCAACGGTTGATGGGTATAGATTGCTACTTCGCGAACATGTCGTACAGGGCTGATTCACCTCGGCGTGTGTAAGCCTTTCGCTATATGTTCAGCTAAGGCGCGGTAACCTCAGCCCTGTTCAAACTCGATCAGTACCTTGCCAATGTGCCGCGCGGCGGCGAAATATGCGTAGGCTTCGGGGGCATCGGCGAATTTGAATGTCCTGGCGACTACCGTTTCAATTCCATTGGCCTCGATGGCTCGAATAAGGTCGACAAACATCTCGCGGCTGCCGTTGGCGATGCCTCTGATTGTGACGTTTTTGAGGATCAGCGACAGGTAGTCGGGAATCGGCGAGTGCTGACCTGGCGTCACGCCTATCACGGCAATACGGCCGTTGACGGCAGCCGCCGCGATCGATTGTCCCAAGGTGTCCTGCCCTCCTGTCTCGATAATGATGTCGGCACCGGCGTTATCACTGAGCGCCATGACTTGAGCCGCCCAGTCCGGGTGCGTGCGGTAATTGATCGTGATGTCGGCGCCAAGCTGACGCGCGATGTCCAGCTTCTCGTCACTCGATGAGGTGATCGCCACGCGTGCGCCGTGAAGCCTGGCCAGTTTCAACGCGGCCAGCGCCACTCCGCCGGTCCCCAGACACAGGACGAGTTCACCCGGTTTGACCTTGCAGACCTCCATCAGCGCGTTCCAGGCGGTCAGACCGGCAGATGCCAGTGCGGCAACGTCCTTGTCAGCCAACGCGTCCGGTACGTGAATCAAGGCAGCGGCGGGCAATACGACTTTTTCAGCCAGCCAGCCGTCATGGGTTACACCGACATCGTGGGCGAACACGCTGGTGCGAAATTCGCCCTGCAGCCAGCCGGGAAAGTGACCGCAGATGACCCGGTCGCCCGGTTTGACCTGGCTGACGCCCTCGCCTACGGCGATGACTTCACCCACGCCTTCGGACATGGGAATGCGCTCTGGTAATTGTCGGGGGCCGTATGTACCACGCAGGATTTGAACATCCCGGCTGATAAGGCTCACCAGGCGAGGCGCCACGATGGCCTGCCCCGGCCCGGCGATCGGCTCGGGCCGAGTGGTCGCGGTCAGCGCGTCCAGGCCTTGTTGAGATCCGATCTGAAAAGCTTTCATGAACATAATCCTTGTGCCGTCAGCGCCATGAGGTCTCTGCATCGCGCCTTGAAAATATCGTGTCGCCCGGTTCAGGGCCGCGGTTTTTTCAACGTGTCGCCTACACGATACCTGCTCAGCGCTGAGCATCAAGTCCGGCACTCGCATCCCGGCCGCCTTGGTCTGCTGCCTGGCGTGGCGTAACGGCACGGCACGGCGCAGCGTTGCGCCACGGCCGTGCTTACGCCTGATGTGCCGAGTTATTGTGGTAGCTGGCAGCCCTTTTTCTTCAAGGATTCCAGGACCCAGGAGCGATCGTTTTCTCCCCTGGCGATCTGTTCCAGTTGCTTTTGTTCGGCATGGTGCTTGGCCGCGGCTCGATCATAGACGTCGGCGACATGCTCGTACGGTACGCACAGCAAGCCATCCTCATCGCCTATGACCAGATCACCCGGTTCGATCACCATACCGTCGATCGCAATGGCCACGTTGATCTCACCCGGTCCGTCCTTGTAGGGGCCCCGGTGGGAAATGCCTGCTGCAAACATCGGGAATGTCCCTGCAGCAATGCTCCCTGCGTCCCGAATCGCGCCGTTGATGACGATGCCCGCCACGCCACGCTTCACCGCATAGGCCACCATCATCTCGCCGATGAGCGCGTTGCTCAGGTCTCCCCCCGCATCCACCACGATCACATCGCCCGGTTCGGCGATATCAATGGCGTAATGCAACATGAGGTTGTCACCGGGCCGGGCTTTCACGGTCAGAGCAGGTCCGGCCAGCACGCCTTCGCGGTGCATCGGACGCAGGCGAGCGCCGCCTGCGGTCATTCTATTCATCGAATCGCTGACATTTGCGACGGGTACGTCGCGATAACGTGATACCCACTCGGCGCTGACTTTGCGGGCTGCTTCGAGGACTCGGAATCCAATCGTCATGGGGCATGGCTCTCTTGAAATTATGGGTTGCCGCCGAAAGGCTGGGAGAAGAATTTTCAGAATCACATTTCATTTTGAATCAATCAAGCGGTAAAAAATAATTAATAAACTTTTTTAGTCTGATAAAAATCAGGATAGTGAAATGTCATTTCATTATGGTAGGGTTTGGATATCGGGTTGAAGTCGCTGCCCGGTCGCACACCAAACGCGACGCAAACAAGAACAAGGTACGCATCCATGACCCGCAAGATTTTGCTGACGGGCCCCGCCCTGGCACACAACGCGATGAGCTATGCGAATGATCTGGGCATTCAGATTTTCCCCACCACCCCCTATCTGCCGGCTGAAGAGCTCACTTCGCTCATCCGCGACGTGCAGCCCGACGCGATCATCGTCAGGCAAGGCAAGCTCACGCGAGAAATGATCGAAGCGTCCCCCAGGCTCAAGGCGGTCGCCAAGCATGGGGTCGGCTACGACACCATCGATATTCAGGCGGCGGCAGAGAAAGGTGTCCCTGTCATGATCGCCCTCGGGGCGAACGCGCAATCCGTGGCCGAACATGCCTTTGCGCTCATGTTCAGCGTGGCTCGGCAAATTGCCTGGCTGGATGCCCGTACACGTCAGGGGCATTGGGATAAGGCCACCGCCAACGGCATCGAGTTGTCCGGCAAGACATTGGGGTTGGTTGGCCTTGGGGCGATCGGCAGCATCCTGATGGATCTGGTTGCGCCCTTGCAGATGAAGGTCAAGGTGTTCGACCCTTACCTCAAAACGCTACCCGAACGTTCAAACGTCGAGCGTGAAACCGACTTTGACCGCCTGATCGAATCCAGCGATATCATCAGCCTGCATTGCCCGCTGACTGACGAAAATCGCAACCTGATCAGTACCGCGCAACTGAACCGCATGCGCTCCAACTGCATCCTGATCAATACTGCCCGTGGTGAACTGGTCGACACCCAGGCGCTTATCCAGGCGCTGCAAGCCAACAGAATCGCAGGTGCGGGGCTGGATACGTTCAATCCGGAGCCACCGTCTGCCGACAGCGCGCTGTGGCAGCTGCCAAATCTCGTTGCCACACCGCATACGGGTGCCAATACCACCGAATCCCTTGATCGCGTGGGACTGCTGGCCGTTCAACAGATCGTGAAAGTGTGGGAAGGCGACGCGCTTGATCCTCGCTGCGTCGTGAATCGCCAATTGCTCGATAGCTGATCCGGCTTGCGCCCCGCTGCCTGGCCGGCGGGGCGAACATCTACCGTTTCTCCACAAAAATAAACACAGGAGAGCACCATGGCCCGCCCCCAAGCGACTCAACCGGTCACCGAACTCGAGCGCACTACCATGCGCAAAGTTGCATGGCGACTGCTTCCATTCCTTATCCTCTGTTACCTGATTGCGATCATCGACCGCGGCAACATCGGCATGGCATCGCTGCAGATGAATCATGACCTGGGCCTCAGCCCGGCGATCTTCGGTTTCGCGAGCAGCCTGTTCTTTGTCTCCTACTTTCTGGTCGAGGTGCCGAGCAACCTGGCACTGCAGAAATTCGGCGCGCGCATCTGGATTGCACGCATCATGATCACCTGGGGGCTGATTTCCGCAGGTACGGCTTTTGTACAGGGCGCCAACTCGCTATACGTCATGCGCTTTCTGCTGGGCGCTGCCGAGGCAGGTTTTTTCCCGGGGGTGCTGCTGTACATGACTTACTGGTTGCCGTCAGCCTATCGAGCACGCATGGTGGCGATCTTCATGGTCGCTATTCCAGGTGCAAACTTTCTGGGCTCGCCGCTTTCGGGCTACCTGCTGACACTGGACGGCTGGATGGGCATGAGGGGCTGGCACTGGCTGTTCATTCTTGAGGGGATCCCCGCGGTACTGCTGGGAATTGCCTGCCTTTTCATTCTCACGGATCGTCCCGCTCAGGCTCGCTGGCTGAATGACGCGCAGCGCACCTGGCTGGTCAACAAGCTGGACGAAGAGCGCAAGCTCAAGACCAATATCGGCCATATCTCGCTGTGGAAGCTGCTCAAGCACAAGGACATATGGGTCATGGCGCTTATCTATTCAGGCGCGTCTGCAGCAGGCAGCACCATGAGCGTATGGGCACCGCAACTGTTGAAAAGCTTTGGCCTGAGCAATCTGGAGATCGGCTTAGTCAATGCCATTCCCTACGGTATTGCATCGGTTGCCATGATCGTCTGGGGGCGCAGCTCGGACCGCAGCAATGAACGTCGCTGGCACACCTCCGCCACGTTGTTTTTGATCACGGCAGGTCTGCTGCTGGCGCTGGTCACATCCTCTCTACCCGCCACTGTGATGATGCTGACCATGGTGCTCATCGGCGCCTACTCGATGAAAGGTCCGTTCTGGGCACTGGTGTCCAACTGGCTTTCGAGCAGCACGGCAGCTGCCGGACTGGCGGCCATCGGCGCTCTGGCGAATCTGATCGGAGGCGGGATCATGGTCAACGCTTATGGCGCTATCCATCAGGCCACGGGAAGTTATGCGATCGCTCTGTTGCCTCTGGCCGCGCTGTGCACAGCCGGTGCAATCGCCGTGCTTGTGATGGGCAGAAGCCGCAAGCGTGAAGCGCTTGAGGATGCCAAATCCGTAGAGGTCAGTTGAGGCGCGGCAATAACGATTTGAAACGCTGCCTGACGCAGCGCTTCAAGTCGGCTGTTTATGGAAGTGGCTACTGACGCCGGCGTCAGACCGCTTCGTCTACCGCCGTCGCGCGGTGTGTGACCTTCTCCTCGCCGAAGCTTTTCCCTCCGAGGCTGCGCGTCAGGTCGTCAGCCACCTCGATGAAGATCGACCGGATCGCTTTTGCGTAGTCAGCGGTCAGTCGCATGGACGGGCCCGAAAGTACCAGTGCTCCGATGTTTTCATGCAGCGGGCCAAAAATGGGCAAAGCCATCGAGGCAGCATGCGGGTCAGTCGCACCGCTGGAGTAAAAAGGCTCCAGTCCATCCTTCGCACGGGCATACGGGGTACGCAATGCTTCGGCACTCGCCGCACCGTCCATGGGGCGCATGTCTCCAGGCTGCATATGCAATCGCAGCCGGTGAGGAGAGTTGACCCGGTACTGGCACAACCGATAGGCGCCGTGTTTCACATAAAAAGAGGCCGTCTCGCCGGTTTCACCGGTCAACTTGTGCAGTCTTGGCAACACATGCCGCTCAAGATCCAGAGCATCCTGGTACACCGCATTGAGGCGCATGACCTCGCTCGCGAGCATATAGCGACCGTCTGCAAGGCGATTGACGAAGCCATAGGTTTCCAGGGAAACCATCAAACGCATGATCGTGCTTTTGATCAGTCCGGTGCGCTCGACCAGTTCCACAAGGCTCAAGGCCGAGTCTCCGATCTGAAACGAAGACAGAACGGTGAGCACTCTATCCGCTGATGCGACTCCATTCACGGCGGGACGTGGACGCGTTTTGACCATCATTATCTCCTGTGCGGCAGATTGCAGCATGAACCTCGAACTCGCAGCATTATCCGTTAGCTGAAAACGGATAGCCATGAAACCCTTGGTATCAGCCGCGCTGCAAAGGTCAAAAAAACGCCGCCAGCCCAATGTCGGGCTTACTGCTTCAAACGCCAGACACCTTCCACCTGGTGCGCCAGACCTCGCTCGCCCAATGATTCGATATATTTCTGCATGCCCTTTTCGCCACGTTTTTGTAGCAGGCGGATGGCACGCGGCAATAGATTGGGGAACAACATGGCCAGACTGGACGCCCAGGATTCACTCGGTTTCGGTGATCGCTCCAGGCAGGGCTTGTCGAGCATGAGCATTACCTGATGTGCGACGTCATCCGGCGATTGCGGCGGCGCGATGAACTGCAAGGCGTTGCCGCCCTCAATCGCTTCCTTGCGCAACATTTGTGTGTCTGTCGCAGTGGGCAGGATCGAGCCGACCTTGATGCCCTTCTCTGCCAGATCCAGCCCGATCGACAGCATGGCGCCACGCAGGCCGAACTTGCTGGCGCAATAGATGGGTGATTCCGGCGTGGGAAATACACCGCCCAGCGAAACCGTGGAGATGATCCGGGCGTCAGCCGAGCGCTTGAGCAATGGGATGGCGAGGCGCGTAAGAATCAGGGGTGCAACGAGATTGATATTGAGCTCTCGGCTGATGCTGTCCACCGAGCGTGTATCGAACGCCTCGACCACCGCGATGGCGGCATTATTGATCAGCACGTCCAGTCGGCCAAACTCTGCTTCTATATAGGCCATCAAATCAGCCAGGGCTTGCTGATCGGTCAGATCAATCACATAGGGATAAGCGCCTTCCCCCAGTTTTTCTGCCAGCGAACACAATTGTTTTTCGTCGATATCAGCCAGGACCAGTTGCATCCCCCGACGGATCAGCTGGGCACAGATGGCCTGGCCTATGCCACCGGCCGCACCGGTAATCAGGACCACCGTTTTCATGAGCACGTCTCCTGAATGGCGGCTGTTTCCTGGAGCAGCGGCGCAGCCACATAGCCGGCACCTCTGCGCAGGTTCTTGTAGTAGCCTTCCTCGACCATTGGCCAGCCCAGCCCATGAGACAACTTGCGCAGGTATTTCTTGAGCGTATGAGCCTCCAGGTACACCTCATGGCGTTGGGATTTGACGAACGTGATCCCCCCGGAAAGATCCGGATCGTCAGACGCAATCAACCGATCAAATTGACGAGCTCTGGCTTTTTGCTGCAATTGGTCGCGCAAGTAACAGGCCACCGCGTGGGCCTCGCTGTCGAACAGCTTGTAGGCGCTGGAGTTGGTTTCAACGTAACCGATGCCAAACAGGTTGTGGTGCTCCCGGCTGAAAATCGACAGGTATAACCGGGGCCGACCGCCCTTCCACTCGAAATAGTTTGCGGCGTATTTGCAGCTCCATTTATAACCGGTGGCGTAAAGCACCAGATCCAGCGCCTCGCGTGTGCCATCCTTGAACACCACGTACTGCCCCTCATAGTGCGAGACATCCGCTTTGACCTGAATATCACCGTGCTGCAAACAGTGCAGCAACTGGGTATTGAGCAACGGGTGGCTTTCAAACAGCTTGTGGTCAGGTCTGGGCAAGCCAAAACGGCGCGTGTCGCCATTGATCACGCGCAGAATCGCCTGAAATATCGGCCGCGCCAGCCATATTGGCAGTTGCGGCCCCTTTTCGCCGAACTCATCAACCGGCATTCCGAACAGATGCTTGGGGATGAAGTGATAGCCGCGGCGCATGCTGATAAAGGCTTTATCCGCATGCCTGGCGGCGTCACAGGCAATATCTGCACCGGAGTTGCCCGCACCGATGACCATTACCCGTTTGCCCTTGAATTCGTCGGCATGCTTGTAGGTTACCGAATGCCTGATGGTGCCTTCGAACTGACCTTTCACCTCGGGCATGTTCGGGTCCCAGTTGCACCCTGTGGCGCACACAACCGCGCGATAGCGGCGTCGTTCACCGTTGGCCAGTGTCACCAGCCAGCGGCCGTTTTCTTCCTTTTCGACATTGTCGACGGCGGTGTTGAAGCGGATTTTGCCGTACAGGTCGAACGCCATTGCAAAGGAGCGAACGTACTCGAAAATCTGCCGATTGCTCGGGTAGTCGGGAAAGTGCGCGGGCATCGGGTAATCAATGAAGCCAGACTGATCGCGCGAAGAGATAAAGTGCGCCGAATGGTACATCGGCGTTCCGGGGTTATTGATATCCCAGACACCACCCACTTCACTGTGTCGCTCGAATTGTTCGTAATCGAGTCCCTGGCGCTTCAGCGCCCTGGCCATGCAAAGCCCGCCAGGCCCGCTTCCGATAATGCATACCGCGTCGGCGCAATCGTGAATCTTGTTGTCGTTGCTCACTTTGTATTCCTCGGGTTCTACAGCGAGAACCCTAAGTTAGCCAAGGAGCCGTAGCGCTAGCAGGGGGGTTATGGACGTTAAAGGGGGTGGTAACGGACTTGTCCGACAGGCACTTCAAGCCGATAAAAATGAACGTTTACACGGATGTTTCAGCTGTTTTTTCAGGCATGCTGTGATTCGATGGGACAAAAATACCTGCACGTGAAAGGTCTGGATCAATATGAAGCTCATTGCCGACCCACTGTTCTCCGAAGCCTCTGCCCCGCCACAGGTATCGCGCATGCTTCTGCAGTACGCGACCGATCGTGGCGTCAATACCCAGTGGCTGTGCCGTGGCCTGGGTTTCGCTCCTGATGACCTGAAGAAATCGGGTTATTTACTGTCGCACCGGCAAAGCAACCTGCTGGTGCGCCGGACCCTTTCGGAGTTGGGCGATGATGGCTTGGGGTTGTCGGTCGGCCAGCGCCAGACGGCCGTGTCCTGGGGTATCGTCGGATTGGGCATGCAGGCCAGCCCGACGCTGGGCGATGCGCTCAATCTGGCCATCCGCTATCAGAAACACGCCGGCGCCCTGCTCTCCCACCGTATGGAGTTTCACGAGGGGCGTTGCCTGACGTATATCGTGCCGCAGTTCTTCGACCCCGATGTAATCGGTTTCTATCTGGAAGAGGCGTTCGCCAGCGCGATGGCGATCGTTCGGCACCTGAGTGGCCGTCATGATCTGGTTCCCAGTCGTGTGGAACTTGAATACCCGGAGCCCGAGCACGCGCATCGGTACAAGGAAGTGTTCCGCTGCCCGGTGGTATTCGCCGGTACGCATAATCTGATCGAGTTCGACGCCCGTTGGCTGGAAACGCCATTAGTCACGCGTGACGATTTCGTCGCGGCCGAAGTGGCCGAGTTGTTGGACAGCGCAAACTGGGAAGATAAAGGCACGTCTGATCTTGTCGAAACCGTGCAACGGGAAATACGCAAGCGGCTCTGCGCGCCGCCGTCACTCAATGAACTCGCGCAGCAACTCAATATAGGCGAGCGCACCTTGAGGCGGCGTCTGGATGAAGCCGGACAGTCTTATCAGGGCGTCATCGATTCACTGCGCCGGGCAAAGGCACTGTCACTGCTGAGTCACCGCGAAACGAAGCTGATCGACGTGGCCAGCGAAACCGGCTTCAGTGATATTCGTGATTTTCGCCGGGCATTCAAGCGCTGGACCGGGGTAACGCCGCGAGAGGCCAGGCACGAGATGCAGCAGTTCCGCAAAGATATCCAGCGCCCGACATCGCCCTGATGTTTCGCGTGATCCGCAGTCTACAGCGTATTGACGGAAGTCCATCGCCGCCCCCTTTCGCGTCCGGTTCAGCCCTGATCGTTCTGTAAACGATTGTTTAACGTAGCCCTGCTCTGCATAACCAATCAAACAAGAGATGGGCTGCCATGACCGATCGAGTTCTTGTTACCGGAGGTGGCGGGTTCGTTGCCTGCCACCTTATTCAGCAATTGCTCGCCAGCGGTATTACCGTCAATACCACCGTGCGCAATCTCGCCAACGAGGCAAAAGTGCTGCCTTTGCGGACGCTGCAAAAGCAGTATCCGGGCAGGCTTTATCTGTTCGAGGCGGACCTTCTGGCAGAAGGCGCATTTGATGCGCCCATGCGCGACTGCAACGTGGTCCATCATGTGGCGTCACCTTTTCTGTTGCCCGAGAAAATAAAAGACGGTCGCCGGGAGATGCTTGAGCCCGCACTGCAGGGCACCCGGAATGTTCTGCAGAGTGTCGATAAAACCCCCAGCGTGATGCGCGTGGTCATGACCTCCACGGTCGGAGCAATCTTTGGTGACTACATCGATGTGCTGCAGATGAGCAACAAGACCCTCACCGAGGAGTATTTCAATACCAGCAGCACACTCGAGACCAATCCCTACCATTACGCCAAGGTCGAAGCCGAGAAAGAGGCGTGGCGAATCTGCGAAGCGCAGAGCCGCTGGAGCCTGGTGACGATCAATCCCGGCATGATTCTGGGCCCGTCTCTGACACCCGCCTCGGAGTCCGGAAGCCTCTTCCTGCTGGATGAGATGTTCCGTGGCTACTTCTTTTACGGGATGCCCGACCTGAGCCTGACGACGGTCGACGTCCGGGATGTGGCGACAGCCCATATCACCGCGGCCAACAAGGCTGACGCTCATGGACGTTACATCCTTGCCGAACAACGAATGATCTCTTTCGTGGAGATCGCCGGCATTGTGCGAAGTCTGCATCGACGTCCCTGGCTGCTGCCCCGCTATCAGATCCCCAATGTGCTCGTGCGCTTGATCGGTCCGATGTTCGGGCTCACTCAGGCTTACCTGAGCAAGCATCTGGGCATCCGTTTCAGCGTGGATAACCAGCGCAGCGTGAATGATCTGGGAGTCAGGTATCGCTCGATCACCGAAACGCTGACCGACCACTATCAGTGCTGGGAAGCGCAGCGCCAGCTGAAAGGTCAGGCGGCCCGAAACCGTTAGGTTGCCCCGTCTGTGTAAACGGAATGGAACATGCATGGTTATCTGCCATCACGTTTCACCCGAGGTCTTCCCATGCGCCATCTCGATACCGATTGCCTTGCCGCTTTTGTTGCTGTCATCGACTGCGGCGGGTTTACCAACGCCGGTGAGCGTATCGGCAAGACCCAGGCAGCGGTAAGTCTGATGCTGGGACGACTGGAAGCCAGGGTCGGGCGCAAGCTGCTGGAGCGCTCTCGCCGTGGCGTCACGTTGACGGAGCATGGCGAAAGGCTGATCGGCTATGCCCGGCGCATCCAGATGCTTGAGGATGAAGCGCTTGCCGCACTGGATTGCGGGCAGGAGGCTGCCCGCGTCCGTATCGGCATGCCGGATGACTACCTGGAGTCACTGGGGTGCGAGCTGATGCAGGCGTTCGCCCTGCGCCACCCGCATCTGCAGGTGGAAATCATCTGTGATTTTTCTTCTCGCCTCGAGGCGATGATTACGGAAGGTAGCATCGACCTGGCGATCATCACCCGCGCCAACACCAAGGTACAGGGTGAGTTACTCCGGTGCGAGCCGATGTTGTGGTGCGCAGCGCCGGGGCATTTTCCCGAGCAACAGAAGGTTGTGCCGCTGTCATTGTTTACCGACAGCTGCCGGGCGCGTCCGCAGATCATCGAGGCGCTGGATCTGCTAGGCACGCCCTGGCGAGTGGTCAGTTCGTCATCCCATCTCCCGGGCGTCATGCATTCGGTTCGATTGGGCACCTCGGTGACGGTATTACCCGCTTCGGTCGTGCCGTCCGGCTGGCGCATTCTGCACTGCGAGCAATTGCCCGAGCTGCCGAGCATCGAGCTGGAGCTTGTAGTGCCCGAACATGCCCTGCTGAACACGCGCCGCCTGGCACATTTCGTTCGCGACTGCTTCAAGGCCGAAAGCCTCTCGGAAAACAGCTCACAAGTCACTTCTAAAGGCACGATTCAAAGCGAGGCGATGGCCGCCTTGTAGCCTTCCAGCAAGGCCTGTAATGCCTGCTCCTGATGGGCAAAGGTCAGGTAGGTGCGGCCGAAAGCAAACGGCATGCTCATGACCCTTTGCCGACGCAGCGCCTTGTGCAATGCCAGCGTCCAGCGACTGTCAGCCATTTGCGCTGCATCAGCGTAGTCTTTGGGCGGGACTGCCGACGGCCATAAGGTGAACACCGACCCGTAACCCGTGCTGCTTACCGCCATGCCCTTGTCGGCAAAGGCTGCCACCAGTTGCGCGCGCAACTGATCGCCGCGTCTCAGCAGTGCGGGATAGTCCGCAGTGGCCAGCTGCTTGAGGGTTGCCAGTACTGCGGCGCAGGCCGGCGGCGCTCCGCTGTAAGTACCGGCACGGACGATTTTCCCCTGTTCGAACAAACCCATGTATTCGGGCTTTCCGACCAGTGCAGCGACTGGAATACCACTGCCGATGGCCTTGCCGACCGTGGCGAGGTCGGCCTCGGCACCCAGCAACGTGCCGGTCAGCCCCGGGCACAGGCGCAGCCCCATCAGCACTTCATCCAGAATAATGAGCGCCCCGTTGCGGTGGGCCAGATCGCTGAGGTACTTCAAGTACCCGGCTGCAGGTTCGATGCAACCCGCATTGGCCAGCACCGGTTCCAGCACCAGAGCGGCAATGTCGTGGTAGTCGCGAAACAACTGCTCGGCGTCGGCAAAATCGTTGTAGCGCAGCAGCAGTACACCGTCCCTTTCCGGACGCTGCGTATCGGCCATCAGGGCCGATGCCTGTCCGGCGTTGCCAAAGGCGACCGAGTCGTACCAGCCGTCATAGCCGGCAGCGAACTTGACGATACGCTGGCGGCCCGTCGCGACGCGGGCAGTCCGGCAGGCCAGGTGCACCGCTTCGCTTCCGGTATTGACGAATATCACCTGGCTGAGATCGCCGGTGAACGCTGCCAACGCCGCCGCCGCAGCCTCCTCGTCTGCGTGGGCGAAGGACGGCATCGGGCCATTGATCATCGCAGCACTGGCTGCAGCCATGACCTGCGTCTGGGCATGACCGAGCATGGTTGCACCGAAGCCCATTGCCGTGTCCACGTAGCGAATCCCCTCGCTGTCCCACAGCCATGGGCCACTGGAACGCGTGACATTGAAGACCTGGCCATCGATTTCAGGCAAAGCGCGGCCGCCGCTGGAAATTCCACCGATCAAATGTTTCATCTTTTTTCTCAGGAAATGGGAGGGATCAATAGCCCATGACGCGGGGCAACCATTGGGTCAGATTCGGGAATAACACGAGCAAGGCGATGGCAAATGCCGTAGCGATCCAGAACGGTATCAATCGTCGTGAGACGGAGCCGATATCAATACGCCCGACATTGCACACCACAAAGATGTTGGTTCCGATAGGCGGAGTGAACAGCCCCCAGCCCAGGGTCATGGTGAAGATCAGACCGATCTGGTAGGGCTCGAAACCTGCCGCCTTGGCAACCGGAACCAGAATGGGGGCCAGGATGATCATCGCCGGGCCCAGGTCCAGCCAGAAGCCAACGACCTTGAGCACCAGAATTACCAGCAATATGGTGATCAGCGGGCCGGTATGCAGGCCGACGATCCAGGTCGCCACGGTATGCGGTACCAGTTCGAAGGTCAGAATCCAGCCGAACGGCATCGCCACGGCCATGATGATCATTACCGAGCCAGTTGTGGTGACCGCTTCGGTCACGGCCGGGAACAGGTCACGCCAGCGCAATTGGCGGTAGACGATGGTGCCGACGAACAGCGCGTAAAGAACCGACAAAGAGGCTGCTTCAGTGGCCGTGGCAAAGCCGGTCACTATCGTTCCCAACACCATGAACGGCATCAGCAATGCTGGTAGCGCGCCGGCGGTATCACGCAGGAACAGGCCCCAGTCCATCTTGCCTTCGGCTTTTGGAAAGCCCTCGCGAACCCCTACTATATAAGCGGTCAGCATGAAGACTGCGGCGAGCATCAGGCCGGGGATCACGCCGGCCATGAACAGACCGCCGATAGACGTATTGGTCAGCACGCCGAACATGATCAGGATGACACTCGGTGGCACGATAATACCCAGCGTTCCGGAAGCAGCGGTGACTGCCGCGGCGAAGGCACGAGGGTAGCCTCGCGCTTCCATCACCGGAATCATGACCTTGGCAACGGTGCCGGTATCGGCCGTGGCCGAGCCGGTCAGGCCGCCATAAACGAACGCAGTGGCCACGTTCACCAGCCCGAGTCCGCCACGCAGACGTCCAAAACAGTGCTCTGCCACACGCATAATGCGCAGCGTGAGGCCACCACGGTTCATCAACTCTCCGGCCAGCAGAAACAACGGAATCGAGGCCAGGGTGGATGAGTCCGCACCGCGCAGTGTCTGCTGGGCGAGCCAGGCCAGCGGCATGTGCAGATCGCCCCATAGCAAAGCCGCGATACTGCCACCGGCCATCGCCCAGACGACGGGCAGGCCAGCCATCAACAAACAGAAAAACGCCAGAAAGAGAATCAGCACGGTCATGGGCGTACTCCGTTGCGAATCAGGCGTGCCAGGCGCACAACGGCCAGTATCGCGAGCATTGCGGCAGCGCTGAGCAGCGCCAGTGAACTCAGTCCTGCCGGCCAGCGCAGCACCGGGGTCGGCATCCAGCCTGTGCGTGAAATAAACGCCACACCGCTGCTCAGCAGCCACGCGCTGATTCCCAGCAAAGCCACGCTCGCAAAGGCATCCAGGGCCTTTTGCAGAGCGGCCGGCAGCATGCCTGCCAAGCCTTGGAATCGCACGTTCTCCTGCCTCATTTCAGCGATCACCGCGCCAGTAAACGTCACCCAGATAAACCCGATGGTGGCGATCTCGAACGACCATTCGAAGCCATGCAGGTTCAGGTAGCGGGAGAAGACGCCCGCCAGAATGGACAGAAAGGTGACGGCGAACATCAACGCGCCGAATACAGCAAGGCAGCGTTCAGCCAGGCTGCTGGGTGGTTGGTCGGGATGCGGGCTGATAGACATGGCGTCACTCGCCTTGCGCGTCGTGTCGCAGCTGGCTGACGAAATCTTCGCCCCAGACCTTGCCGAACTGCGTATAGACCGGATTGCTCAGCTCGCGAAACGGCCGAGGGTTGACGTCGTTGAACTTCACGCCCTTGCTCTGCATTTCCTGCTGGATTTTGCTGTACACCGCTTCCAGCTGTGAGCGATACCAGGCGGTGGTGTCTACCACCGCCTTGTCGAGAGCCGCCCGCTCCGTTGTGCTCAGGCTTTCATACTTGTCCTTGTTGATGAACCAGAAGTTTGCCGACCACACGTAGTTCGAGAGCGAGACATACTTGGCGACCTCGTACCACTTCTGATCATGAAAATCGCGCAGTTCAGGCTCTACCCCGTCCACTACACCCGATTGTAGCGAGGTATAGACCTCGCCAAACGGAATCGACTGCCCCAGCCCGCCCAATTGCTTGATGGTTGCCAGAATGACCGGGTTGGGCGGCGTGCGTATTTTCAGGCCGCTGAGGTCCGCTGGTTGCAATATCGGGTGTTTGCTGTTGGCGAACTGACGAAAACCCGAGTCCAGTGCCGAGAGCATGACGAAGCCATGGTCCTGGCCCATGCTCAGAAATTTCTTGCCGGCTTCGCTATCGAGGTAGGCATGCACGGCGACAGAATCTTCGAACAGAAATGGCAGTGACAATGCATTCAGGCGTGGATCGATGCCGTCGGTCGAGCCGCCCAGGCCAATGTCGATGGCACCGGCGCCGACCGAGTCGACGATAGGCGCTTCGTCGCCCAGTTGGCCGTCCGGATAGACCTGTACGTTCAATTCACCTTTCGTCTCGGCGCTGACCTCGGCGGCAAAACGCGTCATCGCCTGGTTGATCAGACTGTCGGAGCTGGAGGCATGGGCCAGACGCAAGGTCTGCCCGGCCGTTGCCAGGTTGGTACCCACGAGAAACGCCAGACCGGCGATGGCCTGAAGTACTACGGTTTTACGAGACAGGGATCTGAGCATGGCGGCGAACTCTCGTTGATAGCGTTGAAGCTATTAACCATGAGCCGCTGCTGCAGCGTCAATTGAGAGATGGCTTTTTGCGATTAAGATGCGTAATACATCCATACATATATTTATTCATGGGCACCCTCTCCGCCATCCTGGCGCTCTCAGTCAACTCTGGCCGCCCCACTCAAGTATTGCGATAACCCGGTGATTACAGTCGAGGTGCCAAGCGAAGCCTTCTGCTCACAATTCCAAAAATAGAGCCGCGCCGATGACACTGAAAATATCCTTGCCAGCCTGCCTGGTGCTTAGCTTCATGCCGTTCGTTGCCCACGCAGCAGATGGCCCTCCTCCGCCCTCGGTCAGCCAGCCCAGTGGTATCAATCTGGGCGGCACGAGCTTTTACGACGGTTTTGCCGGACCGCCTGGCCTGACGCATCAGACCTATCTGAAGTTCAGCACGGCAAGCAGCATCAGAACCAACGGCGGCAAAGACAACAGCGCCTTCGACGACCCGAAGATCAATGTTGTCACGATGATCAATCAGTTGAGCTATTACTCGCCAGAGAGCATTGGTGGTGCGCACCTGGGCTGGAGTCTGCTGGTGCCGGTGGTCTCTCTGGACGGTGACTTCGGTGACAACGGTGCCACACTCAAAGACAACGGCGCTGGGCTGGGCGACGTTACGGTCGGGCCTCAGGCGCAGTTCGACCCAATAATCAACGCCCAGGGAAGGCCGGTTTTCGTCCAGCGTGTGGCTTTCGATACCATCGTGCCCACGGGCAAATACGACAAGCACAAAGACCTGAACCCTGGCTCTAATCATTTCTCGCTGAACCCCTACTGGGCGGCCACCTGGATGCCTGCGCCGCGCTGGGAAATGAGTTGGCGCCTCAACTACCTGTACAACTTCAAGAACGACGACCCGGCGAGCAGTTCGCAACAGTTTTTCGACGGACAGTCAGTGCGCAACACCCAATCCGGCCAGTCGGCGTGGGCCAACTTCACCGCATCGTATGAAGTGTTCCCCAAGGTTTCCGTCGGCATCAACGGCTACTACTTCAGGCAGATATCGGATGATCAGGTCAATGGCAGCCGCTTGAGTGACTCCCGGGAAAAAGTACTCGGCATCGGACCTGGCCTGTTCTGGAAAATAAGCGAACCGCAGGCGTTCTGACTGAACACCTACAAAGAAACCGGCGTCGAGAACCGCTCACGCGCGGATTACATGGTGCAGGTTCGTTACGTTCACACGTTCTGACCGATGTCTGTGTCCGCCCGTGCACGGTGGGCGGCCCCTTTGTAGAGGTAATGAGTGAATATATCTGGCAACGACGCCTGTCGCGTTGCGCCGAAGAGTTGCGCAGCAATGAGCATGCCCATCGTTCACTGACCGATATCGCCTATGCCTGGGGCTATGGCAGCAGTTCGCATTTCAGCAGGCAGTTCAAATCGACATTCGGTATGTCGCCCCGGCTGTTTCGAGAGATGGCTCGCGGCAGGGATAAGCCGTCGAGTGCGGCCTGACAGCTGCAATCAAGCGACGGTTTCAGACCGGTTTCGAGCCGTGCAGTGCCGGCAAAAGCACGTCAGCTCGACAATCGGCACGCGTTGCAAGAAACTTGGCAGCACGGTCTGCTCGTATCGGCATTCCGCCTCGGCACCATGACCTCCAGCATCCCTGCTCCCCAATACGCTGCAACGGGCGGCGTTCGGCAGGACCAGATCGACCTCATTACTGCCCGTGCCGTTGACGCAGTTATCCACTTCATCGATATCGCCAACGGAGCACGTTAATGTTTCATGTCATGTTCAGCATGCCCTGCCTGTACGTCATCGCCCGATTCCTATGGCCGATGCCCTGGGCGTTATCGGCGAAAATCGCCGTTGCGGTGCTGCTTGTCCTTGCCTCGCAATATCATCTGTATTGCCGGTTTTCCTCCGGCAGCGTGTTCTCGCCGGAATTTCCACGCTACATCGTGATGCTGTTCAACTGGGCGTTCGGCGCGATCCTGTTGCTTGCGGTACTGCAAATCATCGTCGACATCGGCACATTGCTGACGATGCTGGTGCGCCGGCAGACGCTGAGCATTCCGGCCAATCTGCGTTATTTCATAGGTATGGCGGCCCTGGTGCTGGCGGCAATCGGCGTCCAGCAGGCCGTGCGCGTGCCGCCAGTGAAAGACATCCAGATCGCGATTAAAAACCTGCCTCCGCAATTCGAGGGCTACAAGGTATTGCAACTGACGGACATGCACATCAGCCGCCTGTTCGATGCGCCCTGGACCCGGGCTGTGGTGCAGCAGTCCAATGCGCTGGGGGTTGACCTGATCGTCATCACCGGCGATCTCATCGACGGCTCGCTCAACGACCGGAAGCAGGATATCGAGGCGCTGCGCGATTTGCGTGCGCCGGATGGCGTGTACGTCATCCCCGGCAACCATGAGTACTTTTTCGATAACCAGGCGTGGATGCAGCACTTCGTCTCGCTGGGCATGATCCCTCTCGCCAACAGCCACACGCTGATCGAGCACGACGGTGCACGCATCGCTCTGGCCGGCGTCACCGATGTCACGGCGCCGAAAACCGGCTTCCCTGCGCCAGACCTGCAGAAAGCCATAGCAGGCATCGCGAAAGACACACCGATCATCCTGCTCGACCACCAACCCAGAAACGCCGAGGAAACAGCGACTCACGGCATAGCGCTGCAACTCTCCGGGCATACCCATGGCGGCATGATTTTCGGTCTACACCGGCTGCTGGCCCTGGCCAACGGCGGATTCGTATCCGGGCTTTATGATGTGGGCGGGATGCAACTGTACGTCAACAACGGCACCGCACTCTGGCCCGGGTTTGCCATTCGTCTTGGCAAACCTTCGGAATTGACCCGGATTACGCTTCGGCGGGCGCTCTAGCGCCCCATCAGTGGGGCGTAGGCTGTTCGTTTAGTGGGTCTGCTGTCCCCTCCCGGGATTGAGCCAAAAGATCGTTCAACGCTGCGTTCAGCCTCTGCAATGCTCCCTCTTTGTCTACCCACCATTCCGTGGACCATAGCCGCACCAGATTCCAGCCCAGACCGCTGAGAATTGCTCCGCGGACCTTGTCCCGATCCCGAGCAGTGGCAGCGCTGTGATAGGTAGCGCCATCGCATTCGACGCCAGCCAGATAGTCACCCGGACGATCGGGATGAACAATTCCCAGATCAATGCGGAAACGAGAGACTCCGATCTGCGGAATCACTTGCCACCCAAGACGCCTCAGGCCCTGAGCGACTGCCTCCTCGAACGGCGAGTCGTAACCACCGACCGAGCCTTGTACCGCCTCGGCCAAAGCTTTTGGTCCGCGCTGGGCAAACTCGATGAAATGCTTCAAATCACGGACTGCGCGGGCATTGGTGCGGTTCAGGTCAATCATTGAAGGATCAAAGGATGAGAACACCAACATTTGTGGGCGAGACCGGGTGATCGCCACGTTAAGCCTGCGCCAGCCGCCGTCCTTGTTGAGGGGACCGAAGTTCATGGACATGACCTGCGCGCCGGGCTCGGTAGGACCGTAGCCTATCCCGAGCATAATCAGGTCGCGCTCATCGCCCTGGACTGTCTCCAGATTCTTGACGACAACCGGCTCGGTCTGTGTGTCCTGAAAAAACGGCTCGATCTGCGGGTACTGCTTGCGGGCATTGTCCAACAGATCATTGATCAGTTTTTGCTGATCGGAGTTGAGCGTGATAATACCGATCGAATGGCCAGCAGCCACGAACGCGGGATCGGTAAGGCGCTTGACTGTCTCGCTGACAATGGCTTCGGCTTCAGCCTGGTTGTAGCGCCCTTTGCCTTTTGCATAAACACCGTCAACCCTGCGCCACTCGACGGCACTCGCGCGAGTCTCTGCTGCCGGAAAGGTAATGAGATTACTGTCGTAGTAACGATGATTGGAGAAGGCAATCAGGCTTTCATGGCGACTCCGGTAGTGCCAGCTCAGACTGTGGCTCGGCACCCCTGCTCCCAGGCATTCGTCCAGAATGCTTTCCATGTCTTCCGCGGTATCGTCGTCGCTGGCATTCGGGCCACGGTTGAAAAAGTTCGTCGGCGGCATTTGACGCGGGTCACCCGCGATAACCACTTGCCTGCCGCGAGCTATCGAACCGATTGCGTCCCATGGAGCAATCTGCGAAGCCTCGTCGAAAATGACCAGATCGAAAGGCGGTTGATCGGCGGGCAGGAATTGCGCAATCGACAGCGGGCTCATCAGCATGCAAGGCGCCAGGCGATTCAGCGCGTCGCCCATTTCGACAGCCAGTTGCCTGACAGGTTTGTGCCGGCGAGACTTCTGCAATTCATGTTTGAGAATGGCAAAGCCGCTGCTCTTGGGTATGTCATTTTTGGAGGGGATCAAGCCACACAGTTTGGCCCGGATGTAACGCACCGTCAGTTTCGCCATTTCGTCGTCCAGACGAACGAAAGCCGCAATATCACTCATGTGCTCGGCAGCCACAAAATTCCGCAACAGAGGTTCGCCGTCTATACCCTGCGTAGCGAACCAATGGGCATAGGCCGTGATGAAGGTTTCCTCGCTTGCTGCAGGTGACAGACTCCCTGCCTCGAGCGCACGCGCCAGACTGGCTAACCCAGCCTCACCAGCCTGCTCGCGAACCCGGCACCAATCGCACCATGCCTTGAGCTGCTCTTCTTGTTGCTGGATTGAGAGCGAAGTAGCCCTCAACACGCCAACGCTCGGTTGTGTATCTGTACCGGCTGCAGATAATTCGGCAAACAGTCGAGCGGCGTCTTCATAGCGAGACAACGCCTGTTGCAAGGCTGATAACGCTACGCCGATTTGCCCGCCCGGCGCCAACATTTCGTTCGCCTCAACGACCAGCCGCGCGACGGCACCGCGTAGCGAAACGATGTGGTCCGGTGATTGGGCCAGACCGCTTATCAGCCCGCGTAGACGTTCAGCCATTGAGGCTGCACGAAATATCTGTGACACGTCACTGGTCAGGCCCTGCCAGCCCGGGATCGATTGCAGGCTGCCGGCCAATGTATCCAGTTCGTTCAGTTGCGCGTGCAGGCGCTCGAAAATCGCCAGGTCGCCAAGCGTGTCCGGCAGGCCTGCTGCGCCACCTGAAGAGGCCAGTTTCTTCGCGACCTTTTTCTTGGCGAAAGTCGCCAGGAACCAGAACTTTCCTTCGGCATCTCGCCATTCGCTGCGCATCGCCTCAACGGGAATGCGACGGCAGGCTTCGTCCGCATAATCCAGCGACAGACCTTCCTCAAGCTCTCGATAGCTTTCGATTAACTGGCACGCGTGCCGGGCGGCTTCAATACGCGCGACGGCGTCGGGTGCAAAAGCGAATGAGAGGTTCAGTCCATAGGACTCCACGACCAGAGTCGCCAGTTCGCCAAGGTGCTGAACCTGCGCCGCTTCGGCTACAGGCAAGTCAAGGTGCGTCAGGCCAAGAAGCCGTTCACTCGCGGTATTCAACGCGTCAAGGGCCTGCGGCAGCTCACGTGCGGCATTTGCAATGTGTGCCTGCCAGGCGTTCGACCACTGAGTCTGCGCCAGAGCGCCGAATTTGCCTGACAAATTACGTGCGGCATCACCGTTCAGGCCTAACCGGCGCGACAGATCCAGCAACTGGCTGTACTCGGCAGCATCATGCTGCGTGTCTGATGGCCAGGTCAGCCTGGGTGTTTGAGGGCCATGATCACGAACCACACGACCAATCGCCTGATGCAGGGAGAGCCCGTTGCTCCAGCGTCGGTGCAGTACCGCGACCAGATCGTTGAGTCGCGAACGCAGTGCCTGCAAACGAGTGGCTTCACGCTCCCATTCGTCGGCGCTCAATGCGTCGCTGACGTCCCAGGCGCGGTCCAGTTGTTTGAGTACTTCAACTTTAGAGGTCTTGCTTGAATGCAGTTCCAGGCAAAACTCGCCCAGCCCCTGTTCTGCTAGGCGACGGTAAACCACGTCCAGTGCCGCGCGCTTCTCTGCCACGAACAGTACGCGGCGGCCCAAGGCCAGATTGTGGGCAATCATGTTGGCAATGGTTTGCGACTTGCCGGTTCCCGGAGGCCCATCCATGACGAAACTATGAGTACCGGCAGATGCCACCACGGCAGATAACTGTGAAGAGTCGGCCGGCAACGGGGCGAAAAGCGTGGCGGGCGTTACTGACGAGTCCAGATGCTCTGGTCTGGGAAACTCGTCTGAACCGGAGAAGCCCTCATCTCCCTCAGCGGGGTCCAGCAAATGTTTGACCAAAGGGCTTTGCAGCAGCTGTGCTGCGTTGGCATTCAGGTCTTTCCACATCAGGTATTTGGCAAATGAGAAGGTTCCCAACACAAGTTCGGTACTCACCTCGAAACCCGGCACGTCACGCACTGCTCGCCGCACCATGTTCCAGATACCCGTCACATCAATGCCACTTTCATCGCTGGGCAGTTCGCCGTCCAGTCCGGGAATTACCAACTCGAAGTCATGGCGCAGCAGTTCAAGCAGCGTCAGATTGAAACGTGGTTCCTCATCAAGAAGGCTTAGCGTTACCCCGGACAAGGCACTTTTACGTTCAAGTTTTACTGGCAGCAAGATCAGGGGCGCGGAGTAAGTTTTCGGGTCGTCGGCACTCTTCTTCCATTTGAGAAAGCCGATGGCCAGAAACAGTGTGTTTGCACCGCCCTCTTCCAGATCGCTACGCGCCTTTCGGAACAGATCAATCAGGGTGGCTTCAAGTTTGACGTTTTCCAGCCCGGCGAGCACTTCACCACGAGCAAGAGCCTGACGAGCAACTTCGTCGACCAGGTTTTCATTATTCTGCTGTTCGTACAGCGCCACATCCCGGCCACTGCTTTTCAGGTCAGGCACCGGCAGCACGCGAATTCGCTGACCACTGGAGAGAAGGTCTTCAAGCGCTGCCGGATCGGGGCACAACAGGCGTACGCCTTTTGCGCTGTCCGGGAGATGCAGGAGACGGTTGCGGGTCGTCAGATCGAGGAGTTTGCGTTGCCACAGCGTCAGTTTGCCGGCAGGACCTTCGCTGTCGGTATTTATTTCGACATCGAACCCCGGGAGTGCCGGCGCCTCCTCCAGTCCTTCAATAGTGGGCGGAGCATCGGCTGTCGCATCAGATCCTTCTGTTACTGATATGAGCGCCATCGGACGAATCTTCTGCATCCGGGCACGGTGCAAATCGATGGCCATGATGAACTGCTCATCATCGAGTTGCCGCTCGGCAGCTGCAATGGCCTGGGAGAACCCCGGCGCAGGTGTCTGGGTAGAAAGGGTGGTTTCGAAGACCACCATTTCCTTCAGATCCAGGCGTTTGCGTACTGCCGACGCCTCATCGGTCAACAATTGGGAAAACTCTTGAGGCTGCAACCATACGCCTGCAAATGCATGTCCCTTGGTCATGATCAGCAGAGCATTCAAGCCCGCCTGCTCCAACGCCGCAGCAAACAGCAATGCAGTGTCCAGACAGGTCGCCACGCCGTTTTCCAGAACCACACTCGGAGGCCTGACTTTTTGGCCCTGCTGCTCAAAACTGGCCGGGGGTAATGCATAGCTCAACTGAAAGCTGCACACTCCTGACCAAATGGCAGAGGCAAGCTCCCAGGTTCGCGTACGCGACTTGCTTTCATAGCCGTCAATGCCATCTTTCTTGCCTGCGCGCCGTAATACCTGTGAAGCGGCCTTGAGTACGCGATCTACCGCGGGATCATTGGGCATGCAGAAAGCTGCAAGCAACTCCGGCATTGCGCTCAAGCCGCCCCATTCTGTTCGCGCCAGGAGTTCTATAGGGAAGCGCTGCTCGACGAGCACGTTGTCGCCCTGGGACAAGCGCATCACCACGTCTGCGCTGAGGCTTTCAGTCAGCCCGGCCAAATAACCCGCATTAAGCTTGATATCGCGCTCGGAGATGTTGAGGCGATCACCTGCATGGATGCGGTCTATATGCCAAGTCCGGCTTTCTACGAAATCGGGGTCGGTGCTTAAACTCAGGGTCAGGTTTTCAAAACCGGTTTCGTCCTGGTTCCAGATACTTAGTTCACGTACCAGCGGTACGGCGTTCTGGTGAGAGGCGAAACCGATCTTCCGGGCGATCAGCGCCTCAATCTCGATGTTCATTCACGGGCTCCTGAAGCTGCGAGCGCTTGCCTCATAGAGGCAGCCAAAATGCGCATATACTCCATGAGTCATCGACAATAAGGAATGCTTATATGTGAATGGAACGCCTTATTCGCAGCAGCACCTCACGTTGACGCGATCGGCGCCAATCCCGATCACAGTTCCAAGAGGGTGCCGCAGCTCGCTGTACTGGCAGAAAGCCGCAGGGTTTATTGAGCGCCAAGCACTAGAGAACTCTCATCGTCTCTGGTGAATCCAAAGTTCCGCATTGAAGTTCGAAAGCGCCTGACTTGAAGCACATCCCCCTTATTTTCCAGGAACCGCCAACGCCCTGACCGGCCCTTTAGTCTCACTCATTGTCAGCAGCTCTGTTACCTGAGCCAACGGTAAGGGCCGTCCGAACAGGTAACCTTGGGCAAAGTCGCACTCATGAGTGGCCAGCCAGTCAGCCAGTCGCTCGTGCTCAACACCCTCGGCGGTGATTTTCATCCGCAGGCTTTTCCCCAGAGCGAGGATGGCCTTGACCATCTCGTTCTGGTTCTCGAGCGTCGTGTCGAAGAACGATCTGTCGATCTTGATCTTGTCGATGGCAAGTTTGGTCAGGTGGTAAAGCCCTGAATAGCCGGTCCCGAAATCGTCCAGGGCGACGCTCACGCCCATCGCGCGCAGACGTTCGAGATTCAGGCGGGCACTGTCGACATTGGCGACGAGAGCGTTTTCCGTCACTTCCACTTCCAGCCGACTCAGCGGGAATTTTCCTTCGCTGGCCAACTGTTCCAGCCAGTCCGGAAAGTCGGGACTTTCGATCATCAGTGAGGTGACATTGATTGCCAGCGTGAAGTCGCTTGGCCAAGCGCGTGCCTGATCGAAGGCCTGAAGCAAAAGGGTCGCGGTGAGTGGCTTGATCAGCCCCAACTGTTCTGCTACGGGTATGAAGTCAAGCGGCAGAATGATTCCGCGCTCCGGATGCAGCCATCGCGCCAACAGTTCGAACCCGGACAGGCGCTGCTCGGGAAGGCTGACAATGGGCTGATAGAACGGTTGAATATCCTTCTCTTCGATAGCCAGGGTGAGTTCCCGCGCGAACTGCTCCTGCAGGCGCTGCTCGCGCTCGAAGCTGACTTCATAGAAATGAAATGTGGCTCGGCCACCGGTCTTGCCGCGGTACATGGCGCTGTCAGCACGTTGCAGCAAGAGGTCGGCGTCTGAGCCGTCCATTGGCGCAATGGCAATGCCGAGGGTTGCACTCAGGACCACACGCGGCAGGCCAACGCTGGATGCCGCGATTTTGGCCAGAATGTTTTCAGCGAGCGGCCCCAGTTCGGCATGGCTGAAGTCACCGCTGACCGCCAGGCCAAACTCGTCGCCACCCAGTCGCGCAACGGAAGCCTGCCACCCGACAGTGGCGTCGCGCAGGCTTTCGGCAACGGCGCAGATCGCCGCGTCTCCCGCCGCATGCCCGTGGGTATCGTTGATGAGCTTGAATTTATCCAGGTCGATCAGAAAAACCGCAGTTTGTGTCGCTGGCTGCCGTAAGCGTGCAACCAGTTGCTCGTGAAACACACGCCGATTGAGCAAGCCGGACAAAGGATCGTGGCGGGCCAGAGATTCGCTGAGCGCCTGTGACTCGAGCAAATCGTTGTAGCTGCTATGGAGCCGTTGCATCAGGCGTTTCAGAAGAATGAACGGTATAACCATCGATAACACTGCAAAGCCTGTCGAGGTCAATACAAAACGCCAACGCTCGGCGTTTTCGAAGTCCTGGTCGTAGGGTAAGCCCATTGCGACCATGGCGACGGATTCAAGTTCGAATTCCCACGCGATGGCCAACAGAAAAATAGAGAACACGTAAAACCACAACAAGGTGTAAAGGTACTTACGAACCATGTGTGGGCTGCGCAGGAAAGTCATAGTAACGATGCTCGAAATGACGGCGGGTGCAACGGTTATAAGCAGGGTATCGGTAGCCGGCTATCAGTCTTGAGGCAGTAGCACAGTGATTCCGATAGTGGGCGCCTTGCGCGAGTGCTGTCCCATCGATTTAATAAAACACACTCATTTAAAACTTTTATACGCAGGTGGCTCTGCACAGATCAGTACACTTCCTTTCCTGTTTAACTGCGCAGTGAGTGACTCAGGGCAGCACACCTTTAGTGTCCCCTGAGTCGACCCGACTGTTCACACTTAACTGGAGCGCTGGTCCACAAACCGGCTGACTGCCCGCACTACCGTGTTGGCGCCTTGCTGGATTTCCTGGATCACACGGTCTGCGTCGTTGGCCAATACCAGCGCCTCGGAAGCCTGTTCGGTGCTGCGCACAATGACGCCTACCGCGTCTGAAGCCAGGCTTTGGTTGGTCTTCACGACGTTTACGATTTCTTCCGCGGCTTTTGTCGTGCGGGAGGCCAGCTGGCGCACCTCATCGGCTACTACGGCAAACCCCCTGCCCTGTTCGCCAGCCCTGGCGGCTTCAATCGCTGCGTTCAGCGCGAGCAAGTTGGTTTGTTCGGCAATGCCGCTGATGGTTTTAATGATTGTCCCAATCACCTGACTTTGCGAATCCAGTGCTTCGATACCTCGTGTAGCCTCTGCCATCGAAATGGTCAGCTGGCCGAGCATATGCAGCGTGTCCTTGATGACTTTTCGGCCTTGCTGCGCGCTGCTGTCAGTATCGATAGATGTTTGATAAGCCATTTCCGATGCTTCGGCGACGGCCTTCTCGCGCTCGACCTGTTCAGTGATGACCGTCGCGAACTTGGCAATTTTATAGAGTTTGCCGTTGGCGTCGGTAATCGGGTTGTAAGACGCCTCCAGCCATACATCACGACCACCTTTGTCAACTCGACGAAAACGATCGACGATAAACTCACCTCGGCGCAGTCTTTCCCAGAACTGGGTATACGCGTCAGAAGCGGATTCTTCAGGCAGGCAGAAAATCTTGTGATGTTTGCCCTTTATCTGATTGAGTTCGTAACCCATCGCCTTCAGAAAATTGTCATTGGCGCCTATGACAATGCCATCGAGGGTGAAATCGATAACGGCGGTGGAGCGCTGCAGTGCGTTGACCAGGGCCTCGTTCTCACGCGAGGCTTCAATGGTTCGCGTCAGAACACTCGAGTACAGGGTGATCTGCTCGACGCCGCCGGTTTCATTTTTATAAGGAACGACAATGGTTCTCAGCCACACCCTCGATCCGGCCTTGCTGACCAGGCGCAACGTGCCGCTGAAATGCTTGCCGTCGCGAATCGCGGTCAACGCGCGTTTCTGGTGAACGTCACCGCTCAGTTCCGGCGGGCTCAGTTCAGACAGGTTGCGTCCGACAAGCTCTGCTTGGGCGTAGCTCATCTCCGTCTCGAACAACGCATTGACGGTCTGTACCTTGCCCGTGCCATCCAGAACGACGGCGACTGTCTCCAGATTGAGGATTTGCCCTGCTTGCTCAAGCATGGCGAGGCGGCGCTCCAATGCCTTATTGGTATTTTTCAAATGCGAATTGAACATTGCGGCTATCCGGGACAGTTTGGGTTTGCAATCTGCATCGGTCATCGAACCGCAATCTTGAGCAGTGCCGGCGAACTTAATACGTAAATGGCCTGCCTATTGTCTGATTGTTGATATTAGGATCCAAATATTAAACATATTGTCATTGCCGACTTCTGATTTCCGGCTGCTGCCCCTTAAGTCTGTCGAGCAATTCCGCCCGTCTTTTTCTGTCCGCACTCTCCTTGCCAAGCAACTCGGGTAACAGTTCGTTCGCCTGTTGCGGACTCAGGATAAACACCCCGTCATCATCCCCGACTGCGATATCCCCCGGCTTTACATCCACGCCGCCTACATTGATCAGCCCATTGAGCTCGCCGCTTTCCCCGAGACTGCGCGTCGTCATTGCGCTGACTCCCCGGCTGAACACGGGCAGACGATGTTCGCGCAAGGCGGCGACGTCGGTAACCGTACCCGAGATGATGACGCCGGCAAGCCCCTTGATGAGCGCGGCCAGGGTGCGCAGTTCGCCCCAGCAGGCACAATGCTCGTCGCCGACGCATTCAATCACCAGCACATCCCCGGGCAGGCTGTTCAGCAAAGCGTCGCGCAGGATGCTGCCGTCCGGCAGCTGCAGTTTGACCGTGACAACATTGCCGACCAGTCTGGCACCCTCGAACAGCGGCCTGATCCCACGCAGGTAACCCACGTCGGTCAGATGGCCAATGGTTGACGCGGCAACATCACGGTATTGCTCTATGACCGCGTCGCTGAGCTGTTGCTGGCGGTGGGCGATCTGCTTGTTCATCGACATTTTTTGGGCCTCAGTAACGGGCAGGTCGAGCAATACTCGACAGGGTTGCTGGCGTCATAATAGAAGCAGCAGGTACGCCGAAAACGGACGCTTTTGCCTTCGCCTTCGAGCACAATCGGTGGACGGCGGAAGTGTTTGAGCGGGTTGTAGGTCAGGCCGAACAGCGCCGGATCGGCCTGATGCAGCAGCCAGTCGAAATCGGCTTCACAGCGCTGCCGGATCACTAGGTCTTCAACCGTGTCCATGCGCTTGTCGTACAGCGAATAGACACGTACTGCGGTGTTTTCCCACAAAATGCGTCGGGAAATGCCAGTGACACGGTTGAAGGTTTCCCACAGTGGCTGAAGCAGGTCGCGGAACAGGGTGGCGACGATCACATCACGCCACGCCTCGCGAGCCCCCGGTGCGTAACCCACAGGCGTTGTATCGAGCAAGGGCATTGAAGAGGTCCAAAGGCCGTTATCGTGCGCGTATTCAACCACGCTATTGTCCAGCGACAGGGCCAGGCCCTTGTCGTAGACCGACATCGCGTACAGACAAGCACCGGTGCTGAGGAAGGAAAAGCGCTTGGCCAGCAATGACGCGGTGATTGCCGGGGTCGGAGAACCGATCACCGGCCCCAGCACGCCGAGCAATTGCTCGCAGACGGCGTCGTCCAGCAGCGCTCGGGCCGGGAGTGAGCGCGGATCGTGTTCACCTGCCGGCCTGAGCCGCAGCGCCCCGGACAGCAACGACCATTCGGACTCGCTGAACGCCTGCGCCAGACTCATTGCGGCAGTTCCCGGCCAAAGGGAATGCACAGCGGCGTACCAAAGAATGGATCGGCGATGATTCGGCAGTTGAGGCCGAAGACCTGCTTGACCAGCGCCTCGCTGAGGATGTCCGCCGGACGTCCCTGGGCAAAGGCGCTGCGTTCGTGGACAGCGACCATGTGATCGGCGTAACGGCAGGCCAGATTCAGGTCATGCAGTACCATCACGATGGTCTTGCCTTCTTGCCGATTCAGGTCGCGCAAGAGGTCCAGCACTTCGATCTGATGAGCCAGATCGAGAAAGGTCGTCGGTTCGTCCAGCAATACAATGTCGGTATCCTGCGCCAGGGTCATGGCGATCCATGCGCGCTGACGCTGACCACCTGACAGGGCATCGACAGGTCTGTCGGCCAGTTCCTGCATGCCGGTCTGCGCCAGAGCCCGTGCGACCATGGCTTCATCCTCGGCGGACCATTGCTGCATCCAGTTCTGATAGGGATAACGCCCCAACGCCACCAATTGCCGTACGCTGATGCCTTCCGGTGCGCTGGGCATCTGCGGCAGAATCGCCAGTTCACGCGCGACAGTCGCAGTGGACTTCTGGTGAATGTCGGCACCGTTGAGTACGACGGTGCCTTGCTGGGGTTTGAGCAGGCGCGCCAGGGATTTGAGCAAGGTGCTTTTGCCGCAACCGTTACTGCCGATCAGCACGGTCACCTGGCCTGCGGGTAGCTGCAGATCAAGGCTGTCGATGATCACCTGCCGCTGGTAACTCAGGGTCAGGTCGTGGGTTGCGATTGGCGCCATCCGTAATTCCTTAATGCCGCTGGTTGATCAATAGGTACAGAAAAAACGGTGTGCCCAGCACCGCGACAAAAATCCCTGCGGGCAGATCCAGCGGCAGAAACAGCGTGCGCCCGGCCAGATCGGCAAGCATCACCAGATTGGCACCGATCAGCGCCGCCATCAGCGCCTGACCGACGAACCCCGGCGGCATCAGGCGTTTGGCGATATGAGGCGCTATCAGCCCGACAAAGGCAATCGCCCCGCCCCAGGCGACCGCCAGGCCGGCCAGCGCCACGCTCACCAGCAGCAAACCGGCACGCAACCATTGCACGCGCACGCCGATGCCCTGGGCCAGCGCGTCATCCAGTTGTTGCATGCGCACCTGACGGGCGAGCAGCGCCAGCAGCGGCAACGTCAACAATAGCCAGCCGGCCAGCGCGCGGGGCTCCGGCCAACTGGCACCATACACGCTCCCGGTCAGCCAGACATAAGCCGACAAGGTGGTGGTCAACGGGCTGAACACCAGAATGAACGTGGTGACAGCAGCCAGCAAAGCCGACACCCCTACCCCGATCAATACCATGCGCAAGGGTGAAGCGCCCTGATTCCAGGCCAGCAGATAAATGACCAGTGCCGCGAGGCCTGCGCCAGAGATCGCCGCCAGGGGCAGAAACTGCGCACCCAGTGCAGCCGAGAAGAATGACAGGTACAACACGGCTGCGGCGCTGGCGCCGCTGGTGATGCCTAACAGATCCGGTGAGGCCAGCGGGTTGCGAATGATGCTTTGCAGGATCAGCCCGGACACCGCCAGGGCCGCACCGACCAGTGCGGCCAGGGCGAGCCGGGGCATGCGCAGTTGTTCAACGATGAACACCAGGCTGGCGTCCGCCTGGCCGGTAAAAACACGCAGCAGGGTCGTGGGCGACAGGTTGATCTTGCCCACGGCCAGCGAGATCAAGGCAACCAGCAGCGTCAGCGCCAGACCCGTAAGCAAACGCGTCAACACTGTCAGGCTGAACTGCCGGGAAAAGCTCCGGTAGCGCACGGTGACATGCTTATCCATAGCGCGCCCCCCGCCGAACCAGCGCAATGAAAAACGGCGCACCAAACAGCGCAGTCATTACACCCACCGGCACTTCCTGAGGGACAATCACCACTCGTGCCAGGGTGTCGGCCAGCAACAACAGCGTCGCGCCCAGCAACGCACAGCCGGGCAGCAGCCAGCGATGGTCGATGGACAGCGTCTTGCGCACCATGTGCGGCACCAGCAGACCGATGAAGCCGATACTGCCCGCCAGCGCCACGGCGCTGCCTGCCAGGGCAATGATCACCACGCTCATCATCAGGCGAATCAGCCCCGTACGCTGTCCCAAAGCCGTCGCGATGGATTCCCCGGTGTTGAGCACGTTGACCTGCCCCGCCAGCACCAGTGCGCCGACAAGCCCCATGACCACGCAGAAGAGCAGCGGCGCAGCGGTGCTCAGTTCGCGCTCCGACAAGGAGCCAGCCAACCAGAACAGCACGGTATCCAGACCGTCCTGATTGACCACCAGCAAGGCCTGACTGAATGCGGTAAACAAGGCAGTGATCGCTGCGCCAGCCAATACGATGCGCAATGGATTGAGGCTGCCCTGCCCCCGGTTGCCGATGACCCAGACGATCGTGCCCGCCACCGCAGCGCCGATGAACGCGCACCACAGCCATTGGCTCATGGACGACAGTGAAAGCAGCGACGAACAGGCGATGATGGCAAACGTCGCGCCGGCATTGATGCCGAACAGGCCAGGCGATGCCAGCGGATTGCGCGTCAGCGCCTGCATCAGCGCCCCGGCAACCGCCAGACTAGAGCCCACTGCGACGGCCATCAGGGTGCGTGTCAGCCGTGTGTCGAGCAGCACGTGCTCGATAGCGCTCAGCGCATCGGGCTGCCAGGCACTTCGCACAATGGCAGCGGGCGATATCCAGGTGGCCCCGGTGGCCAGACTCAACCCCATGCACGCTACCAGTACCAACAGCCCCAGGCCCAGTTTTACCGCAGCCGTCATGAGGCGCTATCCGCCAGCGCCACGCGAGCGATTTCATCAAGCATGCGGTTGGCGCCCAGAATGCCGCCGGACAGACTCCAGGCGACGGCATCCACGCGCCATACCTGAACGTCGCGTACTGCCCGCAACTGTTGCCAGAACGGGTTCTGTACCAGCTTGTCGTAAGTGTGTTGCGCGGCGGTGCTGTCCGCGCGCTGAAAGACGAAGAACAGGTCGGCATCGACCACAGGCAAACTCTCTTTACTGCTGAGTTTAAGGGACACGCCCGTGGCTTGGCGGGCCGCGGGCGTCCAGGCAAAGCCCAGTTCACTGAGCACCGAGCCAGCAAAGCTGGCCGGCAGATAGCTACGGATATGGTCTTCGCGAATGTCGAGCACCGACACGGTGATTGGCCAGCGTCCGGTGAACTTCGCCTGCAACTGGCCACGCAGCGCTGCCACACGCTGTTGCCATTGCCCGAGCAGCGCGATGGCCAGTTGTTGACGCTGCAGGGCCGCACCCATCATCGCCAGGGTGCGCTTGAATTCGAACACCTCTTCAAGCATCAGTACCGTACTGATCTGTTCCAGCAACGGTGCAATGCGCTGATGACGAAAGCGTGAGGCGACGATCAGGTCCGGCTTGAGCAGCACGATATCTTCAAGGCTCGGCTGGGTTTCCAGACCCACATGCGGTACCGCCGCCAGCGCCGGGCGCAGGTAGCGATACATCGGTTTTTCGCTCCACGAATCCACCACGCCGCAAGGCGTCACGCCCAGAGCCACGGCAGTATCGGACGCCCCCTGAAACAGGGTGACAACGCGTAGCGGCGCTGCCCGGGCAATGCCAGGCAGCGCCAGTAACCCCAGCGAAAGGCGCAACACTGTGCGCCGCGAAGGATGCAGGGTTCGGTCAGGTTGCACGGCGTAACCTGTGGAACGGGTTGACCACTTCGCCCTTGCCGAACGGCATGCTGCCCGGACCGCCCGCGCGCTCGATCATGGGTGTCAGCAGAAGTTTCTGCGGCCAGTTGGGGGCTTCGAACAGTTGTTGCCTGATCATGCCACGCGCCTCGTCGTCAAATTCGATGGTTGTGATCAGATTATCCAGAACATCACGCAATACGGTCCACAGCGCTGTGACAGGCACGTCATACACCTGCGCCAGCGTATCCATGATTGCCCGCACGTTTACCTGAATACCCAGTGTCTGCAGCCAGAACAGCAAGTCCTCGGGACGGTCATGATAAAGCGTATTGGCATGACCTTTCTTGATGCGATACTCCGGGTCGTGCATGCCGTTGCGCTCCAGCCAGGGCACGAAAATACGCAACGAGTCGTGGTCACGCAACAACAGCCCTTGCGCCTGTCCGGCTTTCCAGACCATGACCGCGTTCTGGCCATGCACTTCGCCGAGCATCCCCAGGCGGAACATGCGCAGGTTGATGTCGAAGAAACTGTGGCTCAACTCGCGAAACAGTGTCAGTACCGAAGCCTGATTGCGCGGCAGGTCGCGATAGTCCATCCACTCGTCGAAGAAATGCCGATTGCTCCCCGGTAGCGGTGTGCCCAGTGCCGCCATGGGCAGCAGGCGGCACTCCGGATCATCGAGCAAGGCGGCCGGATAGCCGCGCACCATCGCCGAAAGATGCCGAGGCCCTTCGTCGAACAACGTGGCTTGCGGCGGCATGAATGCCCACCATTTGCGCTCGTCGCACAAGTGCAGCGAACGGCCCAGGGTTTGATCCTTGTCGACCACCTGGCGCAGCAGTTTTTCGCTCAGCCCGCCGTTGATCATTTTGACCGCTGGCAGGTAACGCGAAGCGCCGAGCGAATAAATTGCCATGGGCAGCTTCAGGTAGTCAGCGCTGTTGAAGCACGGTGTCATCGAACGCAGCGACGAAGTGGCGTGGACCTGCGCCTGATTGAAGTCAAGCCGCTGGCAATCGCCCTTGGCGAACGCATCGCCCAGCTGGGCCTGCAGAACATGCTCGAACTGCCACGGGTGAACCGGCAGCGCAACATGGCTGCCGGCAATGCCACGCGTCTGCATCTCCTGGTCAAGCTCCGCTTGCAGGTGCTCGGGCAGCAGATAGCGGGCCGGAAACGATGCGTTCAAGTCCTCTACGCCGTCGCCGCATTGCAGCAAGGTCTTGTCGACCGCCACCCAGTTCAGCGCTACCGGCCGGGCGAACTCGGCCTGATAGTGTAAGTATTCCTGTTCATTCAAGCCTTGTTTGGCCTTGGCCAGCGGGTGATACGGGCGATCACGCAGCGACGCCCACTGCTCCATGGTCCTGAAGAAGGTTGCGCCGTCCTGAGCCATCAGGTTCTGCCCGTCGACCTTGTGGTCCAGCGACAGCGCGGTCTGCCAGACACTGATACGCAATACCTCGAGAAACAGCGCGATACCCTTTTCGTTGTCCTGGCGCTCGCTGTCCTGAAGCAGCGTTGCCTTGCCGGCGAACACCCACTTCATGAAGTCTTCCGGCGACAACTGCGTCCAGCGCTCGTCCTGTCGCCCCAGTACCGGCGTACCGGGTACTTTTTCCCATTGCTGGGTAATACCGGCGCGCAACGCGATGCTGATAAAGCGCTGCTCCGAATCATCGCAGCACCATTCCCAGATTTGCTGCGCACTGCCCTGCTCCACCAGTTGCGGAGCCTGTGGATGGCGCAGTTGCCATTGGCTGCTGTCCTGCAGGCGCAATGGCTCGCGACCAAAGAAATCTTCAGCCAGCAGGCAATCGACCAAATCCTGCATGACCAGGTCAGCGGCGAGTGAAGTGAAGTTCATGGTTTATTTTCCTTCTGCTGAATGTTGAGCCAGGCGGGCCTGAAGCGCGCGAAAGGCAATGCCGCGCTCATCCCCGAGGACAAAGGTGTTGACCCCGCGAGCCTGCCAGCGGGCAGCGTCACCGGGTTGACGAGGGATCGCGCAATAAGCGATGCCCGCCGCGTCGGCGGCTTGCCAGGTTGCAAGCAGCGCGTTTTGTACATCTGGTTGATCGATCTGCCAGGGCATGCCCAGTGACTGCGACAGGTCTGCCGCGCCTTCAAGAATCATGTCCAGCCCCGGCACGCTGGCGATCTCGGCGGCACGTCGCACGCCTTCGGCGCTTTCGATCATCGCCACCACCATGATCTGTTGATTGGCGGCCTCCACGTACTGCGCCAGGCTGTGCTTGCCGAAAGAGCCGGGACGTCCGGCATTGAGGCTGCGACGACCCAGCGGGTAGTACTTGCAGGCGGCAATCGCATCTGCCAATTGCTCAGGGCTCTCGATCATCGGCAAGACGATGCCCTGCGCGCCGCCATCGAGCAGGCGCAGCAGGGTTTTCGGGTTGAGATCGGCGACCCGCACCAATGGTGTAAGGCCGTAGCTCTCTGCCACACGGATCATGTTTTCCACGGTTTCCGGGTTGATCAGGACGTGCTCCATGTCGATGATCACGAAGTCGAACCCGGCTTCAGCGATCAACTCGATGGCGGCCGGGGCCGGAATCGAACTGATCACCCCGTGTGCCGGCTGTCCGTCCGCAACTCTGCTTTTGAGCGCATTGGTCCTCAGCATCATTGCGGCCTGTAGGTATGCAGTGGGTTAGGTACCGAGCGGAAGCGGCGCTCGCCATCTCCCAACAGGCGGCGCTTGGTCAGCTCTTCGACTTCGTACGAGGGCGCAAACACGTCAAACAGCCCGAAACGGTCGCGGTGCTGCGGGTGAGCCTGCTGATAGTCAAGAATGACGTCGGCGGTCATCTGCCAGAACAGTGCTTCGTCCAGCTGGTATTGCTGGCGCAGGAAAATCGCCATTTCGGCCAGGCAGATGAAGAAGAAACAATCGCAGGAAAAGTCGCGCACCGCGTTGACGTCGTCGGTAATGATGAACGAGTTGCGGTTGAGCTTTGCGTGGCTGGCGGGCAGCGGCACTAGCTCCGGGCACAGTTCGGGACGCCCGAGGTGCTCAGGTGAATAACGCACGCCGTCATGGAAGTCCTTGAGGGCGATGCGCTGCGGCCAGCCCTGCTTGACGATCAGCACGATGTTCTGGCCGTGGGACTCCATGCCGATGCCTTCGGCATAGAGCATGTGAATGATCGGCGGCACCGTGACCTGCAGCAGTTGCCGGGTCCATTCCTTGAGCCCGTACTGGCTGACCCATGCGTCTATGAAAGGCGTCTGCTGGCCATCACCGTAACGATTTTCCACATGGCTGAGGCCGTTGAATGGCACCGCCTGCTCGTCGTCCCGGAGGTATTGATGCAGGCTTTCCCGCCAAATCGCACCCAGCGTGCCGTAGGTCTGCGCCGAACGCGATTCCGGCAGATGGCGGTAATCGAAGCTCACCCCCGCCACCTCACCGAGAATCACGAAATCCAGCGCTTGAGCGGTGCTGTCGGTTGCGATCAACTGGTGCAGCCAATCGGTGATGATCGGGCCGTTCAACACCGTGTGGCGCGCCAGGATGCGTGTGCTGGAGGTGTTGGTCATGCTCATCGCCAGCTTGACGTATGGGCGCTGTGGCTGACTGGCGTTGGCCAGCGTGCGAATCGACTGCTGAGCCTTGTAGCGATCGGTCGAAGTACCCAGGTAAATCAGCTCGCCGCTGGCCAGTTCCGGGTAGAAGGTCGACACCGTGACGTTATCCCACTGCCACGGATGCACCGGCATCAGTTGATAGTCGTCGATGGACTTGCCCTGCGCGGCCAGTTCTTGAGTTATTTCCTGCCAGCGCTGTGTGCCCAGCTCCTGACGAATGAACGCCTGAAAATCCATGCTCCGCGAGTGGCCGACCGAGGCGCTGGATTTCGCCACGGCCAGCCAGACCACCGCGAAAGGCGTGGCAAATTCTGGCCCGTAGTGGCGGTTGTCCGCCAGGGAAAAGCCGATCCGCGACTTGTAGCACGGGTGATAGCTGTGGGCGTCCATGAAGTGCTGCTCCAGCGCATCGACATCCAGCTGATGCGCAGGCCTGGCGGGCTGATACCCCTGATTACGGGCCTGCAGGTCCTTGAGCTGGGTCTGCTCGATTTCCTGGATGAAGCGCGTCAGGTGCGGGCTGTCCTTGAACGGGCTGAGCAGCTCGGTCAACGCCAGATGCAGATCCGGCACGCTGCGTTCGCCGGTACTGTCCACCCGCTCAAGCGTGGCGTGATCGAGGCGGATCAGCTCGAAGCTGGTGCTCAGCAGACCGTCGCAGTGGTATTCCACACCGCCACTGACGGCCACGGCAAAACGATGCCGATGATCATCCAGCGGCTCACAGCGGTAAGGCAGCGCCGCCTCGTACAGCAGGGTTTGCAGCAACTGGCCGATCACGCGGCGTTGCACTTGCTGATAGCGCTCGGCGCTGACGTGGGCCAGCCAGGCACCCGTACCCGTCGTTGTATTTGTCGTTGTCGAAGCGGCGTTACGTTGCAGCGGTAAAGGGGTAGCCATGTTCATACCTCGAACGAAAAATTATCGGGGTTCGACCGCGTCGGGCTGGGCCTCGGCGCGCTCGTCGTTAAGGGGGAAACGCCAGGCACAGGGCAGTGCCAGCAGGATCAGCAGGCCGGTGGCGATGAACACTTCACTGATGGCCGAGGGCGTGGCGGCCGGTCCCGCGGTGTTGAAGCGGAACTCCAGCCACAGCGACGCAATGACGATGGCCAGCGACGCGACCAGACGGCGGGAAATGTTGTTCATCGCGGCGCCCTGAGTGACCATCGGCTCGGGCAAGGCATTTAGCCCCGCCGTGGTCACCGGCATGTAGGAGAGCCCGAGACCGGCGCCACGAATCATCATCAGCACGAACACCACGCCGATTGCGGCATCGGCCTTGAGCATGCCCAGCGCCAGGGTCGAAACGCCGGTCAACAGCAGGCCGACGACGACGACGGTGCGCGGGCCATGGCGGTCCAGTGCCTTGCCGCCCCACTGCCCGAACAGGCTCGCGAAGCTGGCGGTACACAGCAGCGCCAGGCCGGTCCAGATCGGGCTGTAGCCCAGCACGCTCTGCACCAGCAGCGGCAACAGCACCAGACACTCGAACATGCCGACCGATTGCACCACGGCGATGATCACGCTCAGGCGATAACCGCGCAGGTTGAACAGGCGCAGATTCAGCAGCGGTGCCTGGCGACTCAACTCGACGCGGACGAACGCCAGCAGACAAGCCATCGCGACCAGCACCATGGCCTGATTGACTGGGTCGAGCAGCGCCTGAGCATGGTGCATGCGGCTGATGGCGACCATCAGCAAGCCAATGCCCGACGCCACCAGCAGGTAGCCGATCAGGTCGAACGGCTTGCGCTCGGCAGGCTCGGAGTCCGGCAGCACGCCGACGCCCAGCAACAGTGCCAGCAGACCAATGGGCACATTCATCAGGAACAGTGAGCGCCAGCTGAACCACTCCAGCATCAGGCTGCCACACAGCGGACCAAGCGCCGGTGCGAGCATTACTGCTGCGCTCCAGAGCCCGGTCACCCTGCCCCGTTCGTGCTTTTCATACACCGAGAAGATGATCGCCAGCGACAACGGGATCATCAGCCCGCTGGCAATGCCCTGTACCACCCGTGCGGTGATCACCAGTGCGATGGAGTCGGCCAGCGCGCCCAACAGCGAACCGCCGATGAACAGCGCCACACCCCACAGATACAGGCGTTTGCGTCCGATGCGCTGACTGAGGAAGCTGGTCAGCGGCATGGTCATGCCCATGCTGGTCATGAACCCGGCGACAATCCAGGTGGCCAGCAGAGGGCCGATCCTGAACGCATCCATAAAGGTCGGCAGCGCCGGGTTAAGCGAACTGTTGCTCAGGCTGACCGTCAGCGTACCGAGCAGCACGTTGAACACCACCCAGCGGCGTGGGACGTTGAAACTCATTGGCGAACCCGTTCACCGTTGCGCACGAAGTGCTGTGACGGTCGTGGATGGCAGAGAAAGTCGGCGTGGGAGATGTTGTAGCCATAGGCTCCCGCCAGCGGCAGGACCAACAGGTCACCAATGTTCACACCTTTGAGTGGCTGGCGACGGCTCAGCACATCCTTGGGCGTGCACAGCTGCCCGACAATGGTGTAAGCCTGCTCTGACGACTCAGTGCTCTGCGGTGCATTCGGCAGGTGGATCACCGGATGGTCATGGCTTTGCGCGACCGGCAGGCGAAACTGGTGAGTACCGCCTCGACAGACCAGAAAATGCTCGCCGTGGCTGGTTTTGCTGTCCAGCACCTCAATGGCGTAATAGCCGCAATAGGCACTGATGAAGCGTCCCGGCTCGAAGCGCAGGATCGGCGCGTCGTGCTGCTCGCCCAGGCGTTTTTCCAGATAACGGCACAGCCGCTGCCAGTCGAACTGCTGACTGTTGAGGTAATCGACGCCAATACCGCCGCCGACGTTGAAATGGGTGAGTTGGCTCGGATCGCGGGCCAGAGCCTTCCATTCCTGCCAGCGCTGCAGGTAGAAATCGAGCAGTTGCTCATGACGTTCAACCGACATCTGATGCGACATGGCGTGTACGTGGAAGCCCTTGAGCGTCAGGTGACTGGCGTTGTCCACGCGTCTGACCGCCTCGGCCAGATCAGCTTCGTCAATCCCGAACGGTGTCGCGGTCCCGGCCATCGCCAGCCTGCTCGATTGCGCAGCGGGCAGTTGCGGGTTGATGCGCAGGAACACCGGCTGCACGCGCCCCGCTTGTTCTGCCAACTGTTGCAGACGCGCGATTTCGTTGAGGCTCTCCAGGTGGATGGCTTCAACCTTGTTCAGCAACGCCGAACGCAGATCGGAATCAAGTTTGCCTGGGCCCGAGAACACGTAGGGCTTGCGTGTCGGACAGGCCATCACCCGCTCGATCTCGCCCCCAGAGGAAATTTCAAAGCCACTGACCAGCGGGGCCAGGGTTTCCAGCATCAGCGCTTCGCTGTTGGCCTTGATCGCGTAATACAGCTCGACACCGGCGGGCAGCGCCGCCATGACTTCACTGACATGCTGCTGCAGCGCGTCCAGATCGTAGACAAAGGCCGCCAGCGGATCGGCTTCCAGCGCCCGAGCCTCCTTGATGGCCGCCAGTACGGTTTCCGGCACCTTATGCATAACGTGCCTCCGTGGCCCACGGCGACGCAAGACGCACATAGTTGGCTTCGCGGTCGGCCTTGGCGGCGAGCCGGACCTTGAGGTTGGTTTTGCAGGCAATCGACTGGCCTGCGATCAGCGCGTCCAGCTCGGGCGCAGGCAGCACCAGTTCATCACGGATACGCTGCAATTGCCGCTCGACGCGCTGCCACATCAGTGGTGCCAGGTGCGGGCGCTCCCAGCTCAAGGCCAGTACCGCCTCGGACAGGTTATTGATCAGCAGGCAATAGGTAATGCGGTTCCAGCCCTGTTCGCGGCTGTAGAGCAACGACTGGCGAATTCTCGGGTGCAGCCCCACCTGAATCGCCTTGATGCCCAGCTCTTCGGTCAGCTTGACACCTTCAAAGTCGCGCAACAGCAGCTGTTGCGGGCGTCCGTTGTCGTGAATCAGCACCGCATTCTGCAAGTGCGGCTCCATCACGATGCCGTGATTGAAGAACAACGCCATGACCGGGTTCAGCAGCAAGGCCTGGTACTCATCGAACCAGTCCAGCAGATGCTGGTCCTCAAGCTCCCCGCCATTGAAACGCTGGAGGAAGTCGTGCACCAGTGGGCGTGAACGCAGATCACGAGCGAACAGTGTGCCCGCCATCACGCTGCTGTCGGCGCCGGAGCGGCGGCAGAAGTTTTCCCGCAGAATGGCGCCGGTCTGCTCGCGGAACCAGTGACCGTCAGCCTCGCTCGCACCTTTGGGCGCCCAGCTCATCGAACCGGGTTCGGCGACTGTGGACAGCCCACCGAGGGTTTCCGGACGAGTCTGCTGCAGGCGCTGAAACAGTTCGTCGATGATCAGCGTGCTCTCCAGTTCATACCATGCGTTTTTCCTCACGCAGTTGGTGATGCGCACATTCAGCGAACCCTTGATGAAGTAGTCGTGCCCCTCGATGTACCAGGTGCGCATCGACGCCGTCGGGCTGGCCAGCAGCCCACTGGCACCCAGGTCCGAGATATCCCCCAGCTCAAGCAGCCTTTGCACGCGGCGGTCCTGCATGAACAGTTGCGCCTGTACCGGATGCATGCAGATCAGCGCATGCCCGGGCCGGGCCCGCGATTGGTCCGCGAAGCCTGACATCACCTCGGCTTCGCTCAAGCCATTGGAGGTGATTCGCAGCCCTTCCAGCGGCACTTCGAACAGATGCAGCGCGGTCTGTGCCTGAAACTCCGGGGCGTAGGTCTCCTGCGCCAGATGCTCAGGCCACAGGCGCGCCTTGGGCGCCGGATGGTTGGGGTGGCCGAACCACAAACCCTGCTCACTGGCCAGATAGCCGCTGAGCGGTGCCGGATGCTGACCGGTCATGTTGTGCGCAACGATGGCAGCAGTCAGGTGCTGGCTTTGCAGGACCTGATCCAGTAGTTCGTCATTGCTGGCACGGGTCATGTGCTCACAGGCGGTCAGCAGTTGCCGGGCGAATTCGGCGAACGCCAGACAGCGCCAGGTGCCCTGCCCCTGACGAGCGTAGACATCGGAAAGGTAGCGATGGCTGCCCAGGTGGTCGCGGCGGTCCACCAGAACAAAGAACTGCTGCTGATTGGGCAGGCTGATGGTGAGCGGAATGCCCTTCCATTGCCCGCCATCGACGAAACTGCCAGGCGCTATGCCTTGCATGCCTTCAGGCCAGGTGTAATGCAGGCACTCTTCCGGCAGTGCGAATTCCTTGATCAGGCAATTGAGTAACGCGCGAGTGGTTGCCAACTCGCTCACCATGTTTGATAAGACGGTGCGATCGGTATTAGTCATGTCTGCTCCACAGTCGCCTTTACGCTGACCGTTCAAATGACGTCGCAACAAACGTTGATTTATCGCTTGCGGCACAACAATCGAGCTGTCGAGGGGCGATAAGTTCGCCCAGCCAAACGTTGTGTGCGGTGTTGTTTCAATCGTGATATCAGTGTCACGATGATGGGCTGTTTATGCCTTGCTTATTACAAACTTTTATTTACGTAGCTGGGACAGTGCCGCCTTGAGCGCTTGTTCAAAACGCTGGATCACCAAGTGGCATTGCTCTTCGGTAATGATCAACGGCGGCAATAAGCGAATGACATTGCCATTGCGACCACCGCGTTCAAGTAACAACCCCTGTTTGAAACAATGCTGCTGAATGGCGACAGCCAGGTCCGGGTCCATCGGCAGGCTGCCGAGGCGGTCAGCCGCTTTGCGCTCATCGACAATCTCGATGCCCAGCATCAGGCCGCGGCCGCGCACATTGCCGATCGCCGGATAGCGTTGTTGCAACAGACCGAGCTGTTCCTTGAGCCAGTCGCCACGTTTTGCGGCCTGGCCAGCGAGGTTCTGTCGCTGCAGCACTTCAAGGGTCGCCAGGCCGGTGGCCATGGCCATCTGGTTGCCACGAAAGGTGCCGGCATGATTGCCCGGAGACCAGGCGTCGAACTCGCGTTTGAAACCCAGCACTGCCAACGGCAGACCGCCGCCGACCGCCTTGGACATGACGATGACGTCGGGTTCGATCCCCGCGTGTTCGAAGGCAAACATCTTGCCGGTACGGCCAAAACCGGCCTGCACTTCATCCAGAATCAGCAGAATGCCGTGCTTTCGGGTGACTTCGCGAATCTGGCGCAGCCATGCCGCAGGTGCCGGATTGACACCGCCCTCGCCCTGCACCGCTTCCAGAATTACCGCGGCCGGGAGCGACACACCACTTTCCACGTCTTCGATGAACTGGGTGAAGTAATAACTCAGTGCTTCAGTGCCGGCCTCGCCGCCAATGCCCAGCGGGCAACGGTATTCGTGGGGATACGGCAGGAACTGCACACCGGGCATCAGGTTAGCGACAGCGTTTTTTGGCGCCGTGTTGCCGGTCAGCGCCAGGGCGCCGTGGGTCATGCCGTGGTAGGCGCCGGAAAAGCTGATGATGTTATGACGGCCGGTGGCGGTCTTGGCCAGTTTGATCGCGGCTTCGACGGCGTCGGCCCCGGACGGACCACAGAATTGCAGGCAGTAATCACGCCCCTGTCCTGGCAGCAGACTCAGCAGCGTTTCGCTGAAGGCGTCCTTGACCGCAGTGGTCAGGTCAAGGGTGTGCATCGGCATGCCCGAGGTCAGGAAGCTGTCGAGACTGGCCATGATAGCTTCGTGATTGTGTCCAAGTGCCAATGTTCCGGCGCCGGCCAGGCAGTCCAGATACGTGGTGCCTTCGACATCCGTGACCCATACGCCATGTGCCTTGGCTATCGCCAATGGCAACTTGCGCGGGTAACTCCTTACATTCGATTCAAACTTGCTCTGCCTGTCCAGATAGTTGGCATTGGTTTTCTGCGACGTCGTAGAGTGCAATAAGCCATTATTCAACATCTGTAAGTCCTCGCTGGATTTCTGGATGCAAATTATTATCATTTACCTAAAAGTGCAACCCATTATTTCGAAAACAAAGATGAAATTTAAATGAACGTTTCTGCGCGCCTGACAATGAATAAGGCACGCAGTTATACCGACAGAATTAATCGGTATAACTCAATGTGCCACTATTGAAAGTGGCCATTTGTTATTCTGGCATATGACCAAGCAGTCTATTTAAATAACAGACTGTGGTGTCGCCGTGTTGAGGTTGATTATTTAATACTGCACACAGGTTATCCCTCGATGAGGACTGCCGGTCGTTCGCTATACACGTGAGCCCTTCCCTGGGCGTCGCGTATCCACTCAGAAACCGATGGTGGCCGACAACAGATAGGTGCGCGGTGTCGACAGGGTCAGCCCCGGCTCGCTGTCATCCGACGCGCCGGCCGAGCTCCAGTAGTACTTGTTCATCACGTTCTCGACGTTGGCCCGCAGTGTGATGTCCTTCTGATCGACCTTGAAAGCATACCGCGCACCGACGTCGAAACGCTCCGATGAGTCGATGCTTTTGCTGTTGGCCTGATCCAGATACTGCGAACCGGTGTAGATGCCCCGTCCGGTCAGGGTCAGACCGTTTACGCCCGGAACGTCCCACTCGGCCCCCAGATTGACGTTGTACTTGGGGGTGGCCGGTGCGCGGTTGCCGTCGAATGTGCCATTGACGGTGTTGGTCAGTTCGCTGTCGATGTACATCACCCCGCCCAGCAGACGGAAGCCCTTCATCGGCTCACCGAACATGGTCAGCTCGACACCGTCGTTACGGCGCTTGCCGTTCGGGCCGAACACACGGGAGGTGGTATTGGTCTCGTAGGCCGGTTGTTTGATACGGAATACGCTGGCGGTGAAGGCGAATGACCCCAGGTCATATTTGGCGCCGACCTCGACCTGACGACTGACGAACGGCGGGAAGATCTGGTCTTCGTTCACCGAGGTCGACGGAGCGATCTTGCCCTGGCTCAGGCCTTCCATGTAGTTGGCGTACACCGAAAAGTCGTCGGTCACCTTGTACAGGATGCCGCCTGATGGTGAGACCTTTTCCTCATCGTAGGCGGTGTCGCCTTTCACGCCATCGGTCCAGTCATCAACCTTGACACGCTGCCAGCGGGCGCCGAGTGTCAGCAGCAGACGGTCCTCGAAAAACCCTAGCGTGTCAGTCAGCGCCACACCGCTAAAACGGTTCTCGGTGTAAACCTTGGAGTCGGCCCGCGTGGGATTCGAGGGTGTCGGCGTGTCGACCGGGTTGTAAAGATTGCTCGGCGCTGCCGCATAGCGTGCACCACCGTTTTCAAAGTCCATATAGAAATAGCTGGCAGCCAGGTTGACCTCGTGGCTGACCGGCCCGGTAGTGAACCAGCTGCGCGCGCCGGCGGTGGCTGTGCGCACATTTTCGTCACGGGTGAAATCGCGTGGTTGAACGCTGAAGTCGCCTGCATCGTTGGTGACCGATACCGCATGGCGCAGGAAGTCATGGTTACTTTTGCGCGCGCCGACACCGCCGTAGAGCATCACCGAGTCGCTGAGGTCATATTCGGCATTCACTGAGCCGAACGTATCCTTGGTGCGCGCCTTGCTCCAGGACTGCGCATAGTTGTCACGCACATCGTTGGCGTTGGGCACCTTCGCGTTGGCACCGACCTGCACGCGTTCCTGCGGAGCATCGGTGTCGCGTTCGGTGTGCCCGATGTCCGTCGACAGACGCAGGCGATCACCACGGAAATCCAGGCCCAAAACGGCCATGTCGCGATCAACGCTCTGGTGATCCCATTCAGTGTCGCCGGACTGTTTCACGCCGTTGAAACGAATCCCGAACTTGTCGTCTTCGCCAAACCGACGGGCTACATCGACTGCAGCACCCACCTGCCCCTTGGAGGCATAGCTGGTGGTGAGCTCGGTGAGCGGTTTATCCGTCGCGCGCTTGGGGACCACGTTGATCCCGCCGCCGACACTGCCTCGCGGCGAAATGCCGTTGATCAACTGGCTCGGCCCCTTGAGGATATCCACCCGTTCGGCCATTTCCATGTCGATCGTGTAAGTGGGCAGAATGCCGTACAGGCCGTTGTAGGAAACGTCGCTGTTGAACAGGCTGAAGCCGCGAATCGTGAACTGCTCGTAACGCCCGCCTGCGGGGTTGGTGGCACGCACTGACGGGTCACTGGCGATCAGGTCGCCCAAGGTTCGGGCCTGCTGGTTTTTCACCGCGTCCTTGGTGTAGGTGGTCATGCTGAACGGCGTTTCCATGAAGTCCCGCGAACCCAGCATGCCCTGCGAGCCTTTGCGTGCCACTTGGCCGCCTGCGTATTCCTGGCCATCGGTAGAGCCGCTGTCACCGACAATCGAGGTGGGTGCAAGTTGCAGGCCTGCGCTGGCGCTGTCAGGTGCCGGGATCAGCGTGTAGGCCTGCTCCCCGACGGGCATCAGTTGCAGGCCGGAACCTTGCAGCAGGCGCGCAAAGCCTTCCTCGACCGCGAACTCGCCGGACAACCCCGAACTGTTCCGCCCGTTCACCAGCGCAGGATCTACCGACAGGTTGACCCCGGCCTGCCCGGCGAAACGGGTGAGCGCAGCGCTCAGGCTGCCGGCCGGCACCTCATAGGCGCGTCTGCCCGATGTGTCGGCCCAACTGGTCGAGACAAATAACGGACTGGAACTCAACGTCAGCAACAGGCTGAAATGCAAAAGTGGACGCAAACGGTAGGAAGACACTGCGGACATAGAGGGAAGCTCTCGTATTTTTTGTGCACTTACCTGGAATGACCAGCGAGACAAAAAAAAGGGACAGCATTACGCACTATTTTTTGTCGAAATGTTTTTTCGAGGCACCAGGGTCACCCAATAACGCGTGCGCATCTGCACGTCCACCGGCAGACTGGCCGCCAGCAAGGACAGCACGCGGTCGGTATTGTCGAGCCTGAAACTGCCCGTCACTCGCAGGTTTTCCAGCTCAGGTTCCCAGCGCAGCAGGCCCGGACGGTAACGACTCAGCTCGCGAAGGAAATCGCCCAGTGACTGGTTCTGCGCGCTCAGCACATCGTCGCGCCAGCCAGGCAGCAAGGCGTCGAAGGCACTGACAGGACCGATGCCGCTCTGCTTCAGCGTGACCTGCTGCTGCGCATTCAAGGCCAGCACCGGCCCGCGCAGGGGATAAAGCTGCACCGTGCCGCTGATGACCGAGACCCTGCAATCGCTTGCGTTGAGACGCACACAGACTTCACTCCGGCCAACCACGATGCGCCCGTAAGGACCGTTGATGGTCAGCGGCGCGCTGCCAGGCACCTTGAGGGCTATTTCGCCCCGTACAAGGGTGATTGCCCGGGCGCCCATGTCCACGTTCACCGCACTGTCGGTATTCAGTTGCAACATGCTGCCATCAGCCAGCGACAGGCGCTTGTGCTCGCCGACTGCGGTTTGCAGGTCGGCACGCCAGACATCCAGCGGCAATTGACGCCCCAGCAGCCAGACTGCAGGGACCAGTGTCACGGCGCCCAACGCTCTTTTTAGCGTCGCACGCCTGGCCTTGTCAGGACGATCCAGCGTCGCCATGGCGAGGTTGGCAGGCAGACCGAAAAAACGCTGACGCAGCTGTTGGGCCTTTTGCCAGGCGCGTTCGTGACTGGCGGAGCTGTCACGCCAGTGTTGCAGCATGGCGTGATCTTCATCGCTGGCACCACCGGATTCCAGAAGCGCCAGCCACTGCGCCGCTTTGCGTACTACCTCGCGTTCTTCGGTAGAAGGTGCCGGACGAATCACCAGTCCACCAGCAAACAGTGCTCGTAGGCTTGTGCCATATAGCGTTTGACGGTGCGTTCGGAAACACTCAGGCGTTCAGCGATTTCCCGATAGCCCAGCCCCTCGAGCTGACTCCAGAGAAACGCCCGCCGCACCACTGCCGACAGACCATCGAGCAGCTCGTCCAGCGCCTGCAGGGTTTCCAGAAGCAACCAGCGCTGCTCCGGCGACGGCACGCTTTCTTCGGGCAACTGCGCCAGCGCTTCCAGATAAGCCTGTTCAAGGCTGCGGCGAGTGTAGAAATTACTCAGCAGCCGCTTGCCCACGGTCAGCAGGTAGGCACGCGGCTCCTGCATATCGGCGATCTGCTGGGAGCTGGAGAGCACGCGCAGGAACGTATCCTGACTCAGGTCAGCCGCATCCCAGGCATTGCCCATGCGTCTGCGCAGCCAGCTTTCCAGCCAGCCATGATGATCGCGGTACAGGGAATGCAAGGTCTGCTGTGATAGCGTCGCTGCTTGAGTCATGTCAAAAGCCTTGAGCGATGGGATGCGCCAAATGAGACTGATTCTAATTAGTGTTATATCCCGAGTCCACGCTCTTTTTTTCAAAAGGCCCATCGCCGCTGCGTGAAATCGGGGCTGTCAGCCCGCAACACGTTGATCCGCGCTGCATCCGGGCGATTGACCTGCACGACAAATTAGCGCTGAAAAAGCGCCCCTTGTGTCCTGTTTGTACGTTTTCCGAGACAATGCCTGCCGGGATGGGTGAATCGGCTACTCCCATTACTGTTAAGTACGCCGCCAATCAAACCCCGCCCACAACCCCGACCCTTCTATCAACTGCCCGCCGGTGCAGCAGCGCTATCAGGCACAAAGCCGATACCGACAGCCAGACGCTGACCAGCAGTACCGGTTGAGCATTGTCGCCAGACACCCATTGCGACGCCAGCAGCGGTCCGAATGCGCAGCCCAGCAGTTGCATGCCGGGAATGAGCCCGGCGATGCGTCCCGAGGGGTCTATCTGCAGCGCAATGCGCACCTGAAACGGGGTCAGCATCAGGTAGATCAGGGCAAACAGCGCGCACAGGCCCAGAAATACGTTTACCCCCTGATCGGCTGTTATGTACATGCCCAATGCAATGCCGGCCAGAAGAAACGCGGCGGTAGCCAACATCGAGTAATCAGGCACCCTGCGTACCAGCAGAATGCCCAGGCAGCCGCCCAGCACCTGCATGAATAACATCGCGGACACCAGCAATTGCGCCGCATGAGCGCCCAGCCCTGCGTGGAGGCCCAGCGGCTCCAGATACGCCCACAACCCGCCAACGGCCGAGAGCTGCATGAACACCAGCATCAGCAGCAGCACTTGCTTCAAATTCCATCTGAAACCTGATGTATCCAGCTGTCTGTCAGGCTGCTGCGGCAAGCGTCCTGGTAACCAGACAACGAACAGCACTGAGCTTGCGGTCAGCATTCCCAGAAACACGAACCCTGCATGCACGCTACGATCAGGCAGTATCAGGTACGCAAGCGCTGCGGCCATCAGTGCCTGAGCCAGGGTCTGGACGACCATGAACACGCCTGCCACCCGGTCTGGCGCAGGCCCCTGAACGATAAGGCTGACGGCGCCCCAGAGCAGTAGGCCCTCGGCCAGCCCCGCCAGCGCGCGTGCAGCGGTCAACGGCCCGTCGCCGGTGACATTGGCCGTGACCAGATCCATTCCGGCAGCGCACAGGATGGCGATGACCGTCAGCAGGCGCAGGTTGAGCATCGAACGCAGCAGGTCGCCCAGCACCACACCGAGCCCCAGCGCGACGATTTCACCCATTGCGACCAGCCCGACACCTTCCAGTGATACGTGGTCTTGCGCCAGTAACTCGCCAAGAAGCAATGGTTGCAGCCCTACCATCAGCACCGCGACAGAGCCCAGTGCCAAGGCGGCACTCAGGTGCCTGCGAGTTACAGCGGACGACGTTTGCATGGCATGCGCCTCTTCGGAAGTTTCAGTAACCGCGGGTTTCAGGCGGAATACGGCCTTCGGCAAAACACTGCGCCGCCCGCTTCTCGTCTTTCATCAGCCTTCCGTTGGCCACCAGCACCACCCACCAGGGCAGTAACGTAAGGTGCGTGCCACATGCCTTGGCCAGCGTATAGGCCTTGGCGCATTTTTCGAACAACTCTGCATTGAGGACCATTCGCGCCCCTGTAGTACCCATCACCACCGGTGTGCTGTCGATCACCGCAGCATTTCCCCCACGCTTCAACAGTCGCGCCAGTGGTTGCTCGGAACTGGCAGGCGTAGCCATATGGCCTATATGGCGTGCCTGCTCATCAAATAGAATCGGCAGGACTCCGCCAAAATCCACCAGGCTTTTGGCGAAGGCACCGCCGCCGAGCAGAACGGCGCCGACGTCAGCTCGGGCGCGGTAGATCGCCGCGTGCGTCTGGCCGTCGCCCGCTGCCGAGTCGTTGCAATCAACCACCTGCGGCGCCAGGTCGTCGAGCTTGCCCAGCCACATGCTCTGTTCGCCCGGCAATCGCAACGACACACTGCTGTGTGAGTCCACCTGCCCCATCAGGCGTTCACGCAGATCAAACCACTGTTTTCGAAGTGAATCGCGCATGCTGCTCACCTCACACCAACTGAAAGACAGCGTCGAAGCGTTCGAGCGCGTCGTCGATGACATCGTCGGTGTCAGCCAGGCTGGTGTACAAGCGGCTCCCGGCCAGCGTGATCAGGCCGTGAGCGGTATACGCGGCGCCCATCTCTTCCATCATGTGCTTGCGAGTCTTGGCTTCATTGCGCGCCCTCAGCAGCTTGAGCGGGTTGCCGGTATCGAGCAGCAGGACGCCGGACGTCTGCAGGTGAACGATGGAGCCCATGTTGTACGCCACGTAGGGCAAGCCGCGCCGATTGATGATCTCTTCCAGTCCTGCGCGCATACGGTCGCCCGCCCTTCCCGCCAGCGCCGGCGCGTTCAGGCGGCGGGCTTCGACCAGCGCGTAATAACCAGCGACGCATGACAACGGATTGGCCGACAGCGTGCCGCCGACGAACGCCCGTCGCGAGGATGTGCCGATGCCACCGGCAAGCAGTTGCATCACGTCCCGGCGCCCGCCAATGGCACCCGCCATCGGATAGCCCCCGGTCAGGCATTTGCCCAGTACAGTGATGTCCGGCATGACATTGAAATAAGCCTGTGCGCCGCCCAGACCGGCACGGAATCCGGTGACCACTTCGTCGAAGATCAGCAGGGCATCGAATTCGTTGCACAGCGCACGCAGCTGTCGGTTGAAGTCGGCGTGCACCGGACGCGTGCCACTTTCCGGGCCAAAAGGTTCGACCATAATGGCTGCGGTGCCACCACGCAGACGATTGATTTGCAGCCTGCGACGCAACGCATCGAGATTGTTGGGTGGGCTCTCCTGAGTGTTTGCGGTGGCGCCTCGCGGGATTCCCACTGCCTCCATGCGCCCGGTGCCCGGCAAGCGCATGCCATAGACCAACTGGTCGCTCCAGCCGTGGTAGGCGCCGCCGATCTTGATCACCCATTTCTTGCGGGTATAGGCACGGGCCAGGCGAACCGCGGCCATGACCGCCTCGGTGCCCGAGCCCAGCAAGCGCAGCATGTCGACGCCCGGCATCGATTGGCAGACCAGTTCCGCCAGTTTGACTTCATATTCATGCAGCAAGCCGGTCACCGGCCCGCACTCATCGAGAATCCGGTCAACCTGTTCGCGAATGGCCGGATGGTTGGAGCCCAGCAACGTCGGGCCGCCTGCCTGCAGGAAGTCGGTGTAGCGATTGCCATCGACATCGGTCAGGTGCGCACCGTTAGCCTGGGCGAAGGCCAGCGGAAACGGATAGTTGAACGCCAGGTTATGTTGCACGCCTCCCGGTATGACCTTTTTCGCCGCCTCGGAAAGCCGCTTCGAGCCTTGGCAGCGCTCGTCGAAATAGCCCATGATCGTGTTCATCGCGTCGCGCTTGATCGGGCGAATCGGCTGTTTCACCAGCTCATCGAAGCGGCGATACAGTGAATCGACATCGGGCCATTGCGACACGGCCGATGCGGGAATGTCAGGGATGTTGGCAGGATCGAGAGGTCTGTTCATGATTGAGTCTCTGAAAAAGTCTGAGGGCTGAGGGCATGCGAGCCGGCACTGGTCAGGGCGTCGATCAGGCGTGCTATTGCAACGCGTGATTCGGGTTTGCCACGGCTGTTGGCTTTGATCTGGTTGAGAAGATGGTCACGACAGAATGTTTCCAGGTCCTCCAGGCGCTTCAGGGTGGCTTCTATGTCCGGGCCACAGCACAGAACGCCGTGATTGCGCATCAGGTAGGCGTTTTGGTCAGGCCGGATGGTCTTTTCCAGCTTGCCCGCCAGCCAACCGGAACCGGACGGCGCATAACCCACCAGCTGAATTCGCCGGCCCAGCGATTGCCACAGCGGCGGGTATGGCACTTCCAGCGATTTGCCGAACAATGTGCAGGCGCTGGCCAATGGTTGATGGGTATGAATGCTGCAATTGACGTCCGGGCGACTGCGCAGGACTTTCGCGTGCAGCTCGCTTTCAACCGAGGGCGAACGTTCACCCGACAGCTGCTTTAGGTCCTTGAGTCGCAATACGCAGACGTCCTCTGGCCGCATGCTGAAGTAGTCGGTGGCCGACGGAGTGACCGCGATGTGCAATGCGTCGATACGCAGCGCAAGGTTGCCGCCGGTTGCGGCAAAGAAGCCGCGGCGTGACAGATGCCGCGACAGGTCGACGATCTGCTGTTGAACATTGCTCATGGTGCCGTCTCCTGCGATGGGTTCAACCTGCGATAGAGCGGCGCCAGACGTTTGCGGACTTCCTTGAACGTGGCGAAGCGGTCGTCATACAGGTTTCGGGTTGATTCGGAGGGTTCGTACAGCCGATGCGGCCGTTGCAGGGCCGGCAGATCGTTGAACTGCAGTTTTTCGAGCGCTACTGCAGCAATGAAGGCCGCACCGCGTGCGTTGGTCTGAATCGGGTTATGCGGTTGCTGAATGACTCGCCCGCAGACATCGGCCATGATCTGGCACCACACATCCGATTGCGCTCCGCCTCCGGTGGCGACGATGACTCCGCGCGACTGGCCGATAAATTGCGAGAACGGTTCCAGCATCCAGCGCGTGTTGTGCGCGACGCCCTCCATGAAGGCCCGGATGATGTCTTCCCGCGAGTGCTCGAGTTTCAGGTTGATCAGGCCGGCACGCAGGCTCGGATCACCTACCGGAGAGCGCTCGCCACACAACCATGGCGTGTAGATCAGCCCCCTCGAACCCGGTGGCACTCGGGCGGCGATACGGTCCAGCAAGGCGTACACGTCCGGCTGCTGCTCATCGCTCAGCAACTCGTCCGGGTGATACAGCACCTTGTCGCGCAGAAACGACAGATTGGAGCCCGCCGCCGATTGCATGGCCATTGCCAGATACCGGCCCTTGACCGCACTGGGTACCGCAGCAATGTGGTGGCGAACACTGGATTTCTTGAACGGCACGTGAGCGCCGACCCACGACGAGGTGCCCAGATAAAGATGCGGAGCGAAGTCGCGCACGGTGGCGCCAACGGCCACCGCCGAGGTGTCCACAGCACCCGCCACCACAGGTGTGGATCGAAGCAGCCCCAAAGCATCGGCGAGCTCGGGCTTCAAGGTGCCGATGACTTCCGTCGAGCCCACCAGCTCAGGCAGCTTGCCTGCGTCGATACCCAGAGCCCTGATCAGGCTGGCGTCGTAACGGATGTGATGAGGATCGCGATTGTCGGTTACCCAGGCGGTCAGCATCGAGTCACCTGTGGCGCAGAAACGCCCAGACAAGCGCATGTTCATATAGTCGAGCACATTCAGAAACTTGTGCGTCTGGTCATACCTTGCCGGATCGTGGTCAAGGATATAGGCCATGTGCCCGGCCGAATCCATGCCCGACAGCGACGCTACCCCGCCGGTCAGTCGCAGCGATTTCCAGAGTTTGAGCGGCCCGTAGCCGCCCAGATTGCACCAGCCTCCGCCCATGCGTTTTTTGATCGAGTCGGCGCCGCGTTTGTCCAGCCACAGCAGCGCCCGGCCAATCGCGGTCCCGTCGCGATCGACACAGACCGTGCCTTCGCTTTGCGTCGAGCAACACACGGCCACCACCTGACGACGCCTGAGCGGGTCGGCTGCCAGCAATTCGTGGGCACCAAGCAGAAACGCGTTCCACCAGTCCTCGGGTTCCTGCTCGGCACTCAGGCCACTGACGTGCAGCGGTACACCGTGAAACGCCCAGGCGCGGATGTCTCCCTCCATGGAGACCAGCGCGCACTTGCAGCCGGACGTTCCCAGGTCGATCGCGAGGACGAGTTGCTCCAGGCCGGTAGCCGCCTCAGGCGTCCGGGAAATGAAAAGCGAAGTCATAAAGGTCTACTCAGAATGTGCGGGAAATCGACGCTACCCAGCGACTGCCGTCCGTGGTGCGCACATGTCCGTCGTCCTCGGCCATATACAGCTCGCGCGCCCTGGTCTTGGTCGTCACCCAGTCAAGCCCCCAGTCGAAGCCCCACCAGTGGTGGACCAGACCTGCGCCATAATCGGCAAAGTCGGCTTCCGAGAAGTTTTCGATCTGTTGATAGCCGGCGTGCAGCTTCAGGTTGGTGTTGATGCCCAGCGCGTATTTGTAATCGAGGTCATAGAGCATGCTGCCCCGGGAGTTGCGGTCACCCTTGGCATAGCAATCGAGGCCTTTGGTCGGGTCATCGCGGAACTGCAATTGCGCGCCGCATACCCCGCCACTGTTGGCACCCCGGTAGTTTTTCGAGAGCACCCGGGCGATTCGCCCTTCGAGCGCGCCGTAACCGATTTCAAGCACGGCGAACTGGCTGTTGTAATTGGTCGAGTGCTCTTCACCTGGCGTGAACGTTTCGAAATCGAACCGGTTCGGCGCCTTGAACTGAGCCCCTGGAAACATCTCGGCCGCCAGCCCGACGCCATAGTGCCAGGCATCCGGATCGCCGAAGCGATAACCGCCCGCCAGCAATACACCTGCACCGTCGCCGTCGAGGAACTGTTTCTTGCTGACCGTGGTAAATTCGGCAAGCGCCACCAGGCCTGTTTCATGGGCGACCTGGAGGGTCACCTTGGCCCCGGGCCGATTCAGAGAATCGGAAATCCCGCGGGTACGAATGTCCGAGCTGACCTTGGCGGTAACATCCACTGCGTAGCTCGACATTTCATCGGCGATGGCAAGAGTCGGGCTTGCTGCGCAGCAGAGGGCTGCAGCCATTACATAACGGGTTGTATACGTGCGCATGATTCTCTCCCACGCTAAAGGGCCGGATTTACGATTTGCAAACCGGGGCAGGAGGCAGTGTTGCGATTCGCTCGAATTGCTCTGTCTTGCCGAGAACTTCGGTGCCAACAAAAGCCCTTACATTGAGGCGTCCATCCTTGACTCGAACGGCGCCCTTATATTTTTTCTGATCACGGGGGTCATACACCCAGCCATCACGCCAGGCGTCCTGGTCGTAGCGGGTCAGCTGCAGAATCTGTACGCCGCAGTCACTCGACGTCGAAGCAGCATCCTTGACCCAGACAATCTGGCCGCAGATAGCGCCGGTCTTGTCTGCGCAGTCGTCAAGCCTGACTACCGCGTCCTTTTCCGCCGTCAGCCAAAGGCCCTTGGCCTCAAGCGGACCGGCAGCAGCATGAATGCCGGTGGAGCACATCAGAACCGAAGAGAGGAAAAGCCACTGCCGTACGTTCATAGCGTCACCTTTTTTATTTTTTGTTTTGACAGACCGTCACAATAACGACGCTTCAGTTATGATAGTCATCGCTACACGATAGTTATAACTATCATTTTATCGTGCAGCAACTGTTTTTTTGATCGTCATGCTGGCGCCCCATTCTTCTTGACAGGTACTTATGGCCAGGCTGAAAACCGAAACCCTTCCCGAGCAGATCGCCGGGAAAAGCGTTGAACGCAAGAAGTTGCCCGCGCAGCAGCGTGCTACCGAAACCTACGAACGCATTCTGGTCGCCACGGCAAACACCCTGTGCGAGGTCGGCATAGAACGTTTGTCGACCAATCTGGTATGCGAACGGGCCGGCCTTACGCCGCCCGCGTTGTATCGCTATTTCCCCAATAAGTACGCGCTGTTGACGGTGCTGGGCGAACGTCTGCTCGAGAAACAGAACGAGCGGATCGATCACTGGATCACCCCCGAGCTGATCGCAGGTACGCCTCAGGCGCTTGAGCAGGCGCTCGCCGAGCTTATTCTGGATACGTACCGGGTCACCGATGCCACGCTGGGCGGCATGTGGACGCTCAAGGCACTGAGGGCGGTTCCCGCGCTGGAGCATGTGCGGCTCGACTCCCACCGCAGGGTTTCCAAGGCTCAGGCCGCCATCATCGGCAGTGCTTTTCCAGACGCGGCGTCCGAGGACATCGCCATGGTTGCCCGCGTTGCGGTGGAAATGATTCACGCGACCATTGAGTTGTTGTTCGATGAACCGCTGGAGCCCGCGAAAACCTGCGCGATGGTGGCAGCGATGATTGTCAGTCATCTGGATCGCCTGGCGCCCGAACCTGTGCATGGCGAGCAATGATTGCAATACAGGTTGGCCGTTCCAGCCACTTTAACCGGCCGGATCGCCCCTCCATTGGCTTTGCAGTGTCCTATACGGTTAGGTGAGCCAGGACATCGACACATTACCGCTGACACGCCTGCACTTGCGGCAGGTTCGGTCGCAGTGACTATAAAAAACACGCAGCCACAGGAGCAGCGTCATGAATCAACCCGCCAGGGTTCCGCCAGGTACCACGTTCCACGCTGCCGGGCTAACCGAGCTGTTCGAGGCACAGCAGGCTGCATTCCGTGCTCAGGGCGCACCTTCCTACGATCAACGAATCGCAGACCTCAACGCCGTCCTGCGTATGGTCAGCGATAATCAGGACAGGTTGCTCGAGGCGGTCAGCGCAGACTTCGGCAACCGTTCGTTCGACGAAACCCGGCTCGGTGAATTGATGCCGGTGGTCAACGGCATCAAGCACATCCGCTCGCACCTCAAAGCGTGGATGCGTCCGTCCCGGCGCAAGGCGGGTATTGTCTTCAGGCCCGCCGCAGCACGGGTGGTTTATCAGCCGCTGGGCGTCGTCGGCATTCTCGCTCCGTGGAACTACCCGTTGACGCTGACGCTGGTGCCCTTGATAGAGGCGCTGGCTGCAGGTAACCGGGCGATGATCAAACCTTCGGAACTGACACCCCGAACCTCCGAGCTGCTCAGGCAGTTGCTCGGCGAAACGTTTCCCGCCGAGCAGGTTGTCGTGGTCACTGGCGACGCCACGCTGGCGGGCCAGTTCAGTGAGCTGCCTTTTGACCATCTGCTGTTTACCGGCTCGACCCACGTGGGCCGCCAGGTCATGGCGGCGGCGGCACGCCATCTGACACCGGTCACACTGGAGCTGGGCGGCAAGTCGCCAGTCGTGGTCTGCGACGACTTTTCGATCCCGAAAGCCGCTCGGACGATCGCTATCGGCAAACTGTTCAACGCCGGTCAGACCTGCGTAGCACCTGACTATGTCCTCGTCCCGCGCGAACAGGTGGACAGCTTTGCCAGCGAGTGGCTGGCTGCGGCAAAAAAACTTTACCCGACCCTCGATGGCAATCCGGACTACACCTCGATCATCTCCCAGCGCCACTACGACCGGCTTATGGCGATGGCCAGTCAGGCCGTCGCGACGGGGGCCAAGGCGTGGCAACACAATGCGCCTGCAACGGCGGGCGAACGCAAGATTGCACCAATGGCACTCACTCAGGTGTCCCTGAACGCAGATGTCATGGGCGAAGAGATTTTCGGCCCGCTGCTGCCGGTGCTCGCGTATGACTCTCTGGATGAAGCCATCGCCTTTATCAATGCTCGTCCGGCACCGCTGGCCCTTTATTGCTTTTCCAACGTTCAAACGTCTGTGGACAGGGTGCTGAACCGCACGCAGTCCGGCGGCGTGACCATCAATGGCACCATGCTGCACGCAACCCAGGATGACCTGCCCTTTGGCGGTGTCGGCGACAGTGGCACCGGGGCCTATCACGGCTACGAAGGCTTCGTTCGCCTGTCCCATGCCCGCGGCGTTCTCAAGCTCGGTCGTTTCAACATGTCCGACAAGGTCTCGGCACCTTACGGACGGCTTACGCGTCTGGTCACCCGACTCATGATCGGGAAGTAGGCGCCTGCCGAACGATGTTACCCCGCCATACCACGACGTTTACATGCATATGCGCGGGGGGTTTATTCACTTTCTACTTCCCGTCACAACATCAGGCAGCATGAGCTAACGCCGGCCAGCCCGCCCCACTTCTGCGACGCCATTGTCCGCCGTCCGACCGCTGACCATCACTCTTTCTGATAGTGAAGTATTTAGGTAACCTCAGGACGATACTCTTTGCTGTACTCCACTAGAGATGCTCTAGTGGGCATCTAACGCTGATCTCGCGCCGAAAACGCCAGCGACTAAGTTGATGTGACTGCGCCATGCTTACAGCGTCTATAACATTGTCAGCAGTTCTAAACTCATGGATGACTAAATGCCTCACACACTACTTCCGCAGATTGGCAGGGCCATCGCCAGCATCGGTAGCGGGAATTTTTCCAGCATGTTCCACAAGCTGATCGATACTCAGCTTGCCGTAGATGCCACGCACCTCTCATCACTGCCGCAGCCCTGGCAAACGCCGCCTGCCTCTGCACCAACGGTCTTTAACGAGACCGTCACATCATCGCGGGGCACGCTGTTGCTCAGTGACTCCATTCATCTTTACCCTGATCAGGCCTCGGAAAGCTTTAGTTGTAAAATAACGGTATTTCGGGCGCTTCCCGCGCACGAATTCTCAGAAAAGGAACGCCGGCAGCTGGGCGACATTTCCCCTCTGCTGTTTTCGATACTTGAAAAACATGTCAATGCTCTGCAATCGGCAATGCCCGGCATCGAGCATAAAAAGCCCGAAAGCATTGAGAAGCGCTTCCAGGAACGACTGCGCGAAACGGGTCTGACGTTGTCCGAACGCGAAACCCAGGTGTGCCTTGGGCTGCTCGCCGGTCATACCGCGCTTGAGCAGGCCGAGCGGCTCGCACTCAAGGTCAATACCGTGGGCAGTTACCAGCGCCGTGCGGCGATCAAACTGGGCATCAGCGGTCGTAATTCACTGATGCGCTGGATGTATGGCTCATCAGCGGGCGTTTTTTCAACCTGCTGACCGCCAGTCGATGCAACGGACGGGGCGATACCGATCGCCCCTCCCGGATCCACCCTCACCGCCTCCGATGCAAGACCTCCCTGCGCCTGCAATCACGCTTTATCAATACCCACCAAGTCATTGCGTTTCCCCCACACCGACTGTCAATCCGTCATACCACCAGGCCGCCAGGCTGTAGACGTCCGGAGCTTTCAGGACGCTGAAGTGGTTACCCGGCCCCTCCCAGAGCGAAAGTTGCGGCAGCAAATGCTGCCATTGGCTTGCGCAAGCGGCATGTTCGAGTTGATTGTCCAGCGCATCCAGATGCGGGTCATTCACCAGTACCAGACTTGCCCTGCCGCTGTAGCCTCCCGGCTCAGGTCGATAGACCGTGCGCAAGGCGCTGGCAAACGTGCGGACGATCCCTTGCAGGGCCTGTGCCGCCAGACGTGGCGGCAATAACCCGACGCGCACCATGGCCTGCTGAAGCAGGTGCATTTGCGCGACCGTGTCGCTGTCGGCAAACGCCAGTGGGTCGAGCTCCAGGCTTCTTCCACTGGACAGCTGCAGCGCCTCGATCAGGCGTTCCAGCACGGCGGTGGCGGTATAAGGCTTGCTGCTCAGACCCTCGCCGCCAGGCGCCTCGCTGTCGATCAAGGTCAACGAGACAACCTCGCGGCCTCGGGCCTGAAGCTTGACCGCCATGGCGTGCGCCGCCCAGCCTCCGAACGAATGCCCAACCAGATGCAGCGGGCCTTTCGGATACAGCGCTTCGATGGCTTGCACATGGCTCTGCGCTGCCGCTTCCACCCTGCTGTGCGGAACACTGCGACCGTCCAGGCCGCGCGGTTGCAGGCCGTGGATCGGCCAGTCCGGCCCCAGCGCCTCTGCCAGGCCAATGAAGCTGGTGACGCTGTCACCGGCGCCCGGTACACAAAACACTGGCGCATGCCCGTCACGCCCGCTCTGGATCGCCAGCAGCGACTGATGAGCCGGTGCCGGCGGTGGCGTGGCGGGCACGCTGTGCAACGCCTGAACGATGCTCCGACCGAGCACGGCCACGTGCGGTGCCTGCATCATCGTCATGTGGTCCCCCGGGACATCGACGCACTGCAGTTGATTTCTGGAGAGAATCTCACCCCAGCCCAGGGTCGAACTGCTTCCGATCGGCGCCATTGGACGCTGTTCGGCGCGGAACAAATGGATCGGCAGGCTGAGCGGTTCCAGCTGGTAATGCGCCAGGGCCTGACCATGCGCCACTTCCCGGTCCAGGTAATGGTGCAACTGCTGATCGCTCGCCAGCGCCAGCTCCTCGTACAACAGACCTTCGTCGCGGCACAGTTGCAACAGCGTCGCGAAGTCCGGCAGCGGTGCTTGCTCGCTCAATGAGGTGAGGCGCGCCAACCTGGCGGCACCCTCACCCGCCTGGGCTTGCCAGTGCGCAGTGCAGTGCGAGAGCAATTGCCGCTCAAGCAAGTCAGGTCCCTGCCAGCGTGCCTTGCCCTGATCGGTAAGGCGTGGCACATAGCTGTCGATCAGGCCGAGGAATGTGACGGCCTCGTCCATGCCCAGCAGTTGAGTAGCCACTTCGTAGGCCATAACCCCACCAAACGACCAGCCAGCCAACCGATACGGACCGCGCGGCTGGACCTGACGAATGCGCTCCACCATCCGCGCAGCCAGGCACTCCATGGTGCGTAATTGCTGCTGCCCAAGGCCAATGCCCGGCAAGCCGTAAATCGGAAAGTCGCCCTGAAGATGTTGCCCAAGCACAGGGAAATAAGCATCCAGCCCTGTGAAATCGTGGAGCAGAAACAACGGTGACTCGCTGCCACCGGCACGCACTGTGATCACCTCACGAGCTTCGTCCGGTGATCCTGGACGCTGGTCGAGCAACCCTGCCAGTGCTGCGACGCTAGGGTGCTGAAACAGCTCGGCCAGCGTCAGTGACACGCCTGCTTTTTGCAGCAGGCTGACCAGACGGATGGCCGATAGCGAATGGCCGCCCAATTCGAAGAAGCTGTCGTGCCTGCCTATTTTTCCGACTTCAAGAACCTCGGCCCACACCTCCGCCAGACGCTCTTCCAGCGCTGTCGAAGGCGCTTGGTAGGCGAGGTTCGCAAGAGCGGCCAGGTCCGGCGCAGGCAACGCCTTGCGGTCGACCTTGCCGTTCTGGGTCAATGGCAGCGTATCAAGACCTACAAATACCGCAGGCACCATGTATTCCGGGAGCTGCCCCAACAGATGCGCACGCAAGGCGGCACTGTCGAGCGATGCATCGCGACGGGTGAAGTAGCCCACCAGACGCAACGAACCATCGTCCAGACGCTGGGTGGTCACCACCGCTTCGCCGACGCCCGGGCATTGCGCCAGGTGCTGTTCGATCTCTCCCGGCTCGATACGCACGCCACGGATCTTCACCTGATCATCGTTGCGGCCCAGGTATTCAAGCGTCCCGTCGGACAGCCAGCGCACCAGATCGCCGGAGCGATACATTCGGGCGCCGGGGCTGTCGCTGAACGGATCGTCGAGGAAGCGTTCTGCGGTCAGGTCCGCACGGTTCAGATAGCCGCGAGCCACGCCTGTGCCGCCGATGTACAACTCGCCGGGCACCCCGAGTGGCACTGGCTGTCCACGCGAATCCAGTACGTACAGTCGGGCATGAAAAACCGGCTTGCCAATGTGCAGCACCTTGCCCGGCTGCATCCGGCCAGAGCTGGCCACCACCGTGGTCTCTGTCGGGCCATAGTTGTTGACCACGGCGAAACCCGGATCACGGTTGAAATGGCGTAAACGATCACCGCCAATCAACAAAGTCTGCAGCGTCGGATGGTGTAATTCACGGCTGAAGGCGTATTCGGCCACCGGGGTCGGCAGAAACGCCACCTGCAGCGGCTGAGCCAGCCACCAGTCGAGCAGCACATCGAGCTGTTCGTTGCCAATCTCAGCTGGCGGCAGGTGCAGCACCGCACCGGCACACAGCGCAGGCCAGACTTCCCAGGCCATGGCGTCGAAACCAAACCCGGCAACGCTGGCGGTATGACTGCCGGCACGCAGGTTGAACGCTTCACAGTGCCAATCCACCAGATTGTTCAGCGTGCGGTGCTCGACCATCACGCCCTTGGGCAGCCCGGTGGACCCCGAGGTGTAAATCACGTAAGCCAGATGGTGCGTGGTCATTTCCGGCACGGACGGGTTGTCGGTGCGCTGTGACCAGTCCGGGCGATCAAGCGCGATCACCGGCACCTGCAGTTCGGGCAGACGCGTCAGCAGGTCGAATTGAGCCAACACCACCACGGGCGCGCTGTTCTCCAGCAGATAGCTGATGCGTTCATCCGGGTGGGCCGGATCGACCGGTACGTAGCTCGCCCCGGCTTTCAGCACTGCCAGCAGCCCCGTCAGCGTCTCCAGACCGCGCCGCGCGACCACCGCCACCCGGTCGTCAGGACGTACGCCCAGTCCGATCAGATGATGGGCCAATGCGTTGGCACGGGCATTCAACTCGCCGTAGCTCAAATGCTGGTCGCCCGCCTGAGCAGCCAGTGCGTTCGGCTGGTCAAGCGCCTGCTGTTCGATACGTAGGTGAACGGGCAGCGGGTACTCCGCCGTAAGGCGATCGGCATTGAAGCCATTGAGCAGTTCGGTTCGCTCGGTGCCGGGCAGAATATTCAGGGTTTGAATCGGTTCCGCCGGTGACTGCTCGAGGGCATCGACCAGCCCGTTCACGGCACTGGAAAGGTACGCACAAATACGTCGGGCATCGATACCTGTCGAGGTCAGCGCCGTCAGGTCGAACGCTTCGCCCAGATCATCGACGCTGAGCGTCAACGGATAGCTGCTGCGCTCGCCGGACTGCAACAGCTCGATACCCTGCCAGGCCTCGTCGGCAGCCTCGTTTACCTCACTGGGCACCGCGCTGTGGCGGTAATTCAACAGTGCACTGAACAGCGGTACGCCCGCAGGCAAGGCGCTGCAACGCTGAGCAATTGCCAGAGAGGCCTGTTCGTGGGCAAGCAATCCGGTCAGGCGGCGGTGAGTCTGGGACAGAGCATCGCGTGCACTCTGATCGGCCAGGTCGATGCGCAGCGGCAAGGTGTTGATGAATACCCCGAGTGTACGTTCTGCACCCTCGCTGCCATTCAAGCGACCCAGCAGTACGGTGCCGAACACCACGCTGTCACGCCCGGACAATCGGCCCAGTACCTGCGCCCACGCCAGGTGCATCAGGCTGGCAGGACTGACACCCAGCTGCCGCACCTGATGGCGTAGCCGCCTGCTCAGGTCCGCATCCAGACGCACTCGGGCCTCGCCTGCAACCTCCGGCCCTGGCAACCAGGTCTGAGCGTACGCCAGGGTCGGCTCATCCAGATCGCCCAATTGCTCGCGGAAGAACGCTTCGTGCGTGTCGTCCCCCGCCCCCAGCAAGGTCTGCGCGATGTAGTTGCGGTAAGGCACTGGCGCAGGCAGTTGCGCTGCCTGATCGAGCAGTACCGCCTGCAATTCCTGGCTCAGCAGGTCCAGGGCAACGTGGTCCATGATCAGGTGATGGAACAGCAGTACCGCGACGATACGCCCGTTTTCCGGGTCATCGGCATGAACCAGACGCAACAGCGGTGCACGCACGAGCTCCAGCGGCTCGGGCGCATCCAGCGCCGCCAGCGTCACCTCGATCACCGGCAGATCGGCATGCCGCCAGACCACTTGCACAGGCGTTTCCAGACCTTCCCAGCACAGTGAAGTCCGCAACACGTCGTTGCGGGCGATGACCTGTTGCAGCGCCTGGCTGAAGGCATCCAGTCGCGAGCGGTCGGCAAAGGCGAAGCGTGCCTGCAAGCGATAGGGATCATCCTCAGCGGCGGACAGGTAGTGATAGAAAATGCCCGCCTGCAGAGGCCCCAGCGGGTAGATGTCCTGAATATTGCTCGCCCCCCCGGTAACACTCGCGACAATGCGATCAATCCCTGCCTGATCCAGTTTCACCAGCGGCAACAGGTCCGGGGTGATTGATGTGCAATCCACACCGATCAGGTTGGCCGGAATCTTCACCTGAGCGCCGCTGCCGACGGCACGCGCCAGGGCGGCCAGGGTCGGCTGTGCAAACAACACGCGAATATCGGCATCCATGCCACGGCGACGCATGCGCGCGATCAGGGTAACGGCGAGCATTGAATGGCCGCCGAGTTCGAAGAAATGATCGTTGCGCCCTATTTGCTCGACTTGCAGCAGATCGCTCCAGATGTCGGCCAGGGCCATTTCCAGCTCGCCTTGCGGCGGCTCGTATTCGCGCCCTGGCATGGCGTCGCGATCCGGCACCGGCAAAGCACGCCGATCGACCTTGCCGTTGGCGGTCAGTGGCCAGGCATCAAGGCGCACGAATGCACTCGGCACCATGTAGCCCGGCAGGCGATCCAGCATGTCGGCACGCAGCCTGGCGATATCAAGCGCCGGGCGCGGGCCTTGTTCAATGAAATACGCCACCAGACGTGACTGCCCAGGTTCGTCCTCGCGCGCCACCACCAGCGATTCCTCGATACCCGGCAACGAGGTCAGTTGCGCCTCGATTTCGCCCAGTTCGATGCGCATACCGCGGATTTTCACCTGATCGTCGTTACGCCCCAGATAGTCGAGCGTGCCGTCGGCATTCCAGCGTGCCAGATCACCGGTGCGGTACATGCGCGCCTGCGGGTGCTCACAGAACGGATCGCTGAGGAAGCGCTCGGCAGTGAGTTGCGGCTGTTTCAGATAACCGCGCGCTACGCCTTCTCCGCCGATGTACAACTCGCCAGCAACACCGGTCGGCACCAGTTGCTGGTGCTCATCCAGCAGGTACACGCGGGTGTTGGCGATCGGCTTGCCGATGTCGAGGCTGCCGTCAGGCAATAGACGACCGGAAGTGGCGACCACCGTGGTTTCGGTCGGGCCATAGTTGTTGATCACTGCGAAACCTGGCTCGCGGTGGAACTGCCGCAGGCGGTCGCCACCGATCAGCAGCGTGTGCAGCGTTGGGTGATAGAGCTCGCGGCTGAACGCATATTCAGCCACCGGTGTCGGCAGAAACGCCACGTGCAGCGGCTGCTTGAGCCACCAGTCGAGCAGCAGATCGAGCTGTTCATTGCTGATCTCGGCGGGCGGGATATGCAGCGTTGCCCCTGCACACAGCGCCGGCCAGACTTCCCAGGCCATGGCATCAAAACCGAAACCGGCCACCGTGGCCGTGTGACTGCCGGCGTGCAAAGCGAACGCCTGGCAATGCCAGTGGACGAGATTGGCCAGCGTGCGGTGTTCGACCATCACGCCTTTCGGTTGCCCGGTCGAGCCGGAGGTGTAAATCACATACGCCAGATCGCCGGGCGTCAGCCCCGACACCAGCGGATTTGCCGGTTGCTCAGGCCATTGAGGTCGATCAAGCGCGAGCAGCGGCACTGTAAGTGCAGGCAGGCGCGCCATGAACGCCTGTTCCGCGAGCACCACTGCTGGCGCGCTGTCGGTCAGCAGGTAGCTTATGCGCTCATCGGGGTGCGCCGGATCCACCGGCACATAGCAGGCACCGGACTTGAGCACGGCCAGCAGGCTCACCAGCGTGTCCAGCCCACGACGCGCCACCACCGCGACGCGATCATCCGGGCGCACGCCCAGGCTGATCAGATGATGGGCAAGGCTGTTCGCCTGACGGTTCAGCTGCGCGTAGCTCAGTGACTGCTCGCCGACCCTGGCGGCAACGGCTTCGGGCGTGCCTTCGGCGCGTGCTTCTATCAGGGCATGAATGGTCTGACCTTGCGGCAGATTCACCGCGCTGGCGTTGAGGCTTTCGAGCAGATACTCGCGTTCCTGCTGGCCCACCAGCGGGATATCAGCAAGCACCACCTGCTGGTTATTCACCAGCGTGCGCAGCAACTGTTCGAAATAACCGTAATAACGCTGCACTGTTGCCTCGTCGAACAGTGCAGTGGCGTAGTCCAGCGTGCCGAACAAAGCATCACCCTGCTCGCCGAGGTTAAGCGACAGATCGAACTTGGAGACCTGACTCTGCTGCTCAACCGTCGTCAGCAACAGCCCGTCCATCTCCGGTAACGTCGTTTCCCCGGCCAGCCAGTTCAGCGTCGTCTGGAACAATGGACCGTGGGCCAGACTGCGTGTCGGGCGGAGGATTTCCACGACCTGCTCGAACGGCAGATCCTGATGGTCCTGAGCCTCCAGTACTCGCGTCCTGACCTGTGCCAGCAGCGCCTCACCGGTGGGTGCCGATGCCGTGTCGATGCGTATGGCCAGCGTATTGACGAACAGACCGATCAGCCCTTCCAGCTCGGCCCGACCACGGCCCGCGATCGGGCTGCCGATCACCACCTCGGCCTGACCGGAAAGACGCGACAGCAGTGCGCCCCACGCAGTCAGCAAGGTCATGTACAGCGTGACACCTTGCCGCTGTGCCAGCGCACGCAGACCTGCGGTCAGTTGCCCATCCAGCCGCACGTTGAGGCTGGCACCGGCGAAATCCTGCTGCGCCGGACGCGGCCGGTCTGCAGGCAGGGTCAGCAGTGTCGGTGCGCCTTCCAGCGCCTGCCGCCAATAGGCAGCCTGATGTTGCAGACGTTCGCCGCTCATCCAGCCCTGCTGCCAGACCGCATAGTCGGCGTACTGGATGCTCAGCGCTGGCAGTGGATCGGCCTCGCCGCGACGCAGCGCCGGGTACAACGCCAGTAATTCGCGGGTCAGAACTCCCATCGACCAACCATCGGAGACGATGTGGTGCACGGTCAGCAACAACACGTGCCGCTCGTCCTCCACCTGTAGCAGGCAGCCACGGATCAGCGGCCCACGCGTCAGATCGAACGCTGCGGTGGCCTCTGTTACGACGCGTTCGGTCAGGGTGTGCGGGTGTTGACGCAGGTCTTCGATAGGCAGGAACGACATGGCCGTCGCAGGTATAAACACCACTTCGGCACCCTCCTCGCGGGCGATGAAGCGGCTGCGCAGGGTTTCGTGGCGCTCGACGATCCGCCCAAGCGCGGCCGTCAACGCTGCCACATCCAGCGATCCTTGCAGACTGAGGGCCAGCGGGATGTTGTAGGCCTGATTGCCGCCCTCCATTTGTGCCAGAAACCACAAACGCTGCTGGGCAAACGACAGCGGTAGCGACTGATCACGCGGCGCAGGCAGGATCAGTGACAGTTCACTGCGTCCGGTACCAGCCAGCGCACTGGCCACGGCTGCCAGTTCGCCCAGCGCGAAGAGTTCGCCCAATGGCAATTCCATCCCCATCTGCTGACGCACCTGCGACACCATGCGCATGGCCAGCAGGGAGTGCCCACCCAGATCGAAAAAGTGATCGTGGCGACCGACCCGCTCGAGCTGCAGAACTTCAGCCCAGATCTGCGCCAGAGCGATTTCAATCTCGCCCTGCGGTGGCTCGTAGGCCAGCCCCAACAGCGACGAATGATCCGGTTTGGGCAGTGCACGGCTGTCCAGCTTACCGTTGGCCGTCAGCGGCAGAGCGGTCAGTTCGACAAAGGCTCCAGGCACCATGTATTCCGGCAGGTTGGCCTGCAAGTGAGCCCGCATTTGCTCTGGTGCAGGCGCTTCGGCGTCCAGTCGGCTGGTGAAATAGGCAACCAGACGCACATTGCCCGGCTCATCCTCGCGCGCCAGAACGACAGCCTCCCTGATGCCCGGCAACTGGTGCAGGCAATTGACGATCTCGCCCAGCTCGATACGGAAACCGCGGATTTTCACTTGATCGTCGTTGCGTCCCAGACATTCCAGCTGGCCGTCCTCCAGCCAGCGGCCCAGATCGCCGGTGCGGTACATCACCGCGCCGGGCTGATCGCTGAACGGGTCGGCGATAAACTTCTCTGCGGTCAGGTCCGGACGATTCAGATAGCCCAGCGCTACACCGTCACCACCAATGTAAAGCTCGCCAATCGCGCCCAACGGCGTCAGGTGCTGATGAGCATCGAGTACGTAGACCGTCGTGTTACCGATAGGCCTGCCGATCGGTATTGATTCGGCATTATCGTCCAGCGTTCGTACATCGCTGGCGGTCGCGAAGGTAGTCGTTTCTGTGGGGCCATACACATTCAACAAGTGCAGGCCCGGAGCCTGGGCAAGCAGCGTGCGGAAGCTCGCTGTGTCGGCACGCTCACCGCCGGAAAGCAACAGCCGAAGGCCGGCGAGTGCCTCGGGGATCAGTTGCACGTACTGGTTGAACAGCGCGCTGGTCAAAAACAGCACGCTGACATTGCCCTGACGCAGGGCTGCACTGAAACGCGTCGGGTCGATCAGCGTGGTGTGTTCGATCACCAACAGTTGCCCGCCGTTGAGCAAGGCACCCCAGACTTCCATGGTGCTGGCATCGAATGCCGGGTTGGAGGCAAAGGCGATGCTGTCCTGCTCGTTGAAGTCGGCATAACCGTTGTTCAATACCAGCCTGGCAATGCCGCGATGGGCCACGCGGACGCCTTTCGGGGCGCCCGTCGAACCGGAGGTATACATGACGTAAGCCGCTGTGTCGGACGCCTGTGGCAGGCCCGGGTCATGCGCAGGCTGGTCATCAAGGTTCAACCGGTCCAGATCGATGCGCTGCACCGTCGAGCCCATCGAGATGGCGCTCTGTGTCAGCACACATTTCGCCTGGCAGTCATCGAGCATGTAATGCTGGCGCTCGGCAGGCGCGTTGACGTCCAGCGGCACGTAGGTCGCTGCGCACTTGCAGATCGCCAACTGGCTGATGAGCAGCTCCAGCGAGCGCGGCAGCAGGATTGCCACGTGTTCGTTCGGCCGCACACCTTGTCCCAGCAGGTAGTGAGCCAAGTGGTTGGCGCGTTCGTTCAACTCACCGTAAGTGAGTGAACGACGGCCATGTACGGCAGCCACTGCATGCGGGTGAAGCGCAGCGCGGCGTTCGAACAGAAGGTGCACGGGCTGTTCGCGGGGGTAGTCACGCCGGGTATCGTTGAACGTTACCGACAGACGCTCGCGTTCTGCCTCCGGCACCACTGACGATTCGATCAGGGCTGCTGCCGATTGCTGCTCCAGGGCCTGCACCAGGTGGACAAGGGCTTGTTGTACGTAGGCGCAAATCCGTTGCGGATCAATGCCCGGCGCAGCCTGGGCTGTCAGGCTGAAACCATCGCCGAAGTCATCGATACTCAAGGTCAGCGGGTAGTTGCTGCGCTCCTCTGCATGCACCACCTCAATCCCCTGCCATGCCGTGTTGTTCGCCTGGTCATCGACCTCAGGCACAGCACTGTGGCGGTAATTGAGCAGCGTATTGAACAGTGGCGCGCCAGCCGGCAAGGCACTGCAGCGCTGGGTCAGAGCCAACTGAGCGTGCTCGTGGGCAAGCATCCCGACCAGACGACCATGAAGGTCGAGCACCGCACTGCGCGCGCAATGCCCGCCCAGATCCATGCGCAATGGCAAGGTATTGATGAACACACCCAGGGCGCGCTCACCGCCTTCACCGCCGCGTAACCGTCCAAGCAGCACGGTACCGAATACCACGCTGTCACGCCCGGACAACTGGCCCAGTACCTTCGCCCAGGCAAGGTGCATCAACGTGGCAGCGCTGACGCCCAACTGCCTTGCCTGATCGCGAACCTGACGGCACAGGCCGCCGTCCAGCGTGAGACGGGCTTCGCCAGGAATCTGCTCTGCGGATGCCGTTAACAGGCCGTAAGGCAAGGTCGGCTCATCGATATCGCCTAACTGCTCGCGGAAGAACGCTTCATGAGCGTCGTCGCCAGGCCCTTGCACAACGTGGGCGATGTAGTTCCGGTAAGGCACGGGCGCTGCGAGCTGCGCTTCGTTGTCCAGCAGTATGGCCTGCAACTCATGGCTCAATATATCGAGGCCGATATGGTCCATGATCACATGGTGGTAGCGCAGCACTGCTGCGATCCTTTTGTTGGCTGGATCATGGGCATAAACCAGCTGCAAAAGCGGCGCCTGCGTCAGGTCCACGCGTGGTGCATTGAAAAGGTCCTGCAAGGCGGTCTCTTCAACCCGCAATGGCGCCTGACGCCAGACCACCTGCACCGGCGCTTGCAAACCCTCCCAGAACAACCCGGTGCGCAGAATATCGTTGCGCTCGATAACGCGCTGCAAGGCATGGCAAAAAGCGTCGAGACGCGAGGCGTCGGCAAAGGCGAACTGCGGCTGCAGCAAATAAGGATCGCGGTCCCCGGCTGTCAGGTGGTGATAAAGAATACCGGTCTGCAACGGGCCCAGCGGGTAGATATCCTGCACATTCGCAGCACCGCCCAGCACCCGCGCCACGATACGGTCGATGGCGGGCTGATCCAGCGCCACCAGCGGCAGCAGTTCAGGGGTGATGCGCTGACAGTGCGCATCGATCAGGTTGGCTGGCACATTGATTTCAGTGTCGCAACCTACGGCCGCCGCCAGTGCCGCCAGCGTAGGCTGGACAAACAGAACGCGAATGTCCGCACGCATGTCCAGACGACGCATGCGCGCAATCAGGGTCACGGCCAGCAACGAGTGGCCGCCCAGTTCAAAGAAATTATCCTGACGACCGACCTGCTCCACATGCAGCAGCTCGGCCCAGAGGCTCGCCAGGGCGATTTCGATCGCCCCTTGCGGCGCTTCATAGGCGCGGCTGGCAATGCTGTCGCGATCCGGTGCCGGCAGGCTCTTGCGGTCCAGTTTGCCGTTCGCCGTCACCGGCAGGCTGGCCAGCCGTACATAGGCCGCAGGCACCATGTAATCGGGGAGCAGGCCCGACAGCCAGGCACGCAACTGTTCGATATCCAGCCCGGGTTTACCTTCACCCGAGGTGTAATAGCCAACCAGTCGTTTGTCACCCGGCACATCCTCGCGCGCCACCACCACAGCGTAGAGAACATCTGGATGATCGTTCAGGCGAGCGGCGATCTCACCCAGTTCGATACGGAAACCACGAATCTTGACCTGTTCGTCATTACGGCCCATGTATTCCAGGCTGCCATCGGCCAGCCAGCGGGCCAGGTCACCGGTACGGTACATACGCGCATCAGTAGCGTGGCTGAACGGGTTGTCGAGGAAACGTTCGGCCGTCAGTGCTTCACGGTTCAGGTAGCCGCGTGCCACACCGGCGCCGCCGACATACAGTTCGCCAACCACGCCCATCGGCACCGGCTCGCCGCGAGCATCGAGTACATACAGCTGCAAGTCGGGAATGCGCCTGCCAATCGGGCTGGCGCCAAGGTGCTGGGCGTCTTCGGGCTGCAACGGGTAATAGGTCACATGCACGGTGGTTTCAGTGATGCCGTACATGTTCACCAGTTGTGTGCCGGCATTCACGTTGCGGGCATACCACGGCTTGAGTATGACTGTGTCCAGCGCTTCACCGCCAAAGATCACCTTGCGCAACACATGCGCCTGGCCGTTCTCGCCCTGTGCAGCAATCAGCTGACGGAACGCACTCGGCGTCTGGTTGAGCACCGTCACCCCGGCGCGGCACAGCAACGTATAGAAGTCTTCGGGCGAGCGGCTGACCAGTTGCGGCACGATCACCAAATGCCCGCCATGCAGCAACGCGCCCCAGATTTCCCAGACCGAAAAGTCGAAGGCGAACGAATGGAACAGCGCCCAGACATCCTGCTGGTTGAAACCGAACCATGCTTCGGTGGCCGAGAACAGCCGCGCAACGTTGCGGTGTTCGATCATCACGCCTTTGGGCTTACCGGTAGAGCCGGAGGTGTAGATCACATAAGCCAGGTTGCCGGGCTTTACCAGCACCTGCGGATTGCAGACGGATTCGTCCTGCAAGTCGTCGTCGAGACTGATTACCGGCACTTCCGAGACCGGCAAGGTGCCCTGCACTGAACGCTGACTCAACAACGCCACCGGTGCGCTGTCCTCGAGGGTATAAGCCAGACGTTCAAGCGGATAAGCCGGGTCCAGTGGCACGTAGGCGGCACCGGCTTTGAGGATCCCCAGCAGGCCGGCGATCATCTGCAGGCCGCGAGGCGTGTAGATGGCGACTCGGTCGTCCGCACCAATGCCCATGCCAATCAGGCGATGCGCGATCCTGTTGGCCTGGGCGTTAAGTGTCGCGTAGCTCCAAGACTCCTCTTCATAGCTGACGGCAATCGCATCCGGCGTGCGCTGCGCTTGCGCTTCAAACTGACTGTGCAGCGTCTGCTCTTGCGGATAAACCGCATCGGGTGCATTGAAACCTTCGGTCAATTGCAGACGCTCGGCCTCCGACAGCAGCGGAATGTGGCTCACAACCGTCTGGCTGTCAGCCACCATGGCGCGCAGTATCGCCTCCAGATACCCCAGATAGCGTTCGATGGTGCCGTGGTCAAACAAAGCCGTGGCATATTCCACGATGCAGCGGAAATGGTCGGGGCCATCGCTGACGCTCAGCGCCAGGTCGAATTTCGCAAAAGCGGCCTGTTCATCCAGCGGTTCGAGCTGCATATCGCCCAGTTGCAATTCCAGCCCCTGGCTGCCGTCCCAGGTCAGCGATGCCTGGAATAACGGGCTGTGCGCGAGGCTGCGCGGCGGCCGCAGGCGCTCCACCACTTGTTCGAAAGGCAGGTCCTGATGGTCCTGCGCTTCCACCACGCGGGCCTTGATGCGCTCCAGCAGCGTCACCACATCCGGCTCGCCCGACGTGTCGACACGCACGGCCAGGGTGTTGACGAACAGACCGATCAAGCCTTCGATTTCAGCACGACGGCGGTTGGCAACCGGCATGCCGACGACGACCTCTTCCTGCCCGGACAGCCGCGCCAGCAATACGGCCCATGCGCCCATGAACAGCATGAACGGTGTCATCGACTGTGCCTGGCAGAAGGCTCTGAGGTCGTTGCTCAGACGCGGATCGAGATCCAGCGCGACGCTGGCCCCGGTGTAGTCCTGATGCGCAGGACGTGGACGGTCGGTGGGCAGGGTCAGCAATACCGGCGCCCCCGTCAGGGTCTGCTGCCAGTAATCGGCCTGATGACTCAACCGCTCGTCGTCCAGCCAGTTGCGTTGCCACACGGCGTAATCGCCATATTGCAGCGCCAGCGCGGGCAGTGGGTCGTCCTGCCCTTGACTGAACGCCTGGTAGAGCGCGGTCAGCTCGCGGGTCAGTACGCCCAGCGACCAGCCGTCAGCAACGATGTGATGCACGGTCAGCAACAAGACGTGACGGTCTTTAGCCAGACACAGCAAACGGCCACGGATCGGCAGGTCGTGTTGCAGGTCGAAGGGCTGCGCGGCCTCTTCCCTGATCACTGCCTGCAGCGCTTGCGGGTCCTGATCGCGTAAATCCTGCCAGCAGATGCGCGGCACTTCAGTCACCGGCGCTGCCTGTACCCAGGCATTGTCGTCTTCCTGGCTGAAGCGGCTGCGCAGGCTGTCGTGGCGGGCCACAATACGTTCCAGCGCACGCGTCAATGCTCGACTGTCCAGCGGACCGCTCAGTTTCAGGCCCAGCGAGATGTTGTAGGCGCTGTTGGCATCTTCCATTTGCGCCATGAACCAGATGCGCTGTTGAGCAGAAGACAAAGGTACAGGACCATTGCGTGGCTGCACTTCGATGACCGGCAACTGACTGCGCGCGGCAGCGGTCAGGCAGTGTGCGACCGCGATCAGCGAACTGTCGGCAAACAGGTCGCCAAGGGCCAGTTCCAGTGACAGGCGCTGACGTACCTGAGAAACCATGCGCATGGCCAGCAGCGAATGACCGCCCAGCTCGAAGAAACGGTCATGACGCCCTACTCGCTCGACCTGCAGCAATTCGCTCCAGATCAGGGCCAGTGCACCCTCCAGATCGCCTTGCGGGGCATGGTATTCGCCGGTCGACAGCGCGGCGCGGTCGGGTACCGGCAAGGCACGGCGGTCAACCTTGCCATTGGCCGTCAACGGCCAGCTGTCCAGGCGCACCAATGCGCCGGGCACCATATAACCCGGTAGACGGGCCAGCAGCGCGGTACGCAATTGCTCCACGCTGCTGGCGACAGCGCCTGCACGCTCGGTGAAATAGCCCACCAGCCGTGGTTGCCCCGGTTCGTCTTCACGAGCCAGTACCAGTGCTTCCTCGATACCCGGCAATTGGCTGAACTGGTTTTCGATTTCTCCCAGCTCGATGCGCACCCCGCGAATTTTCACCTGATCGTCATTACGACCCAGATATTCCAGGGTGCCATCAGCATTCCAGCGCGCCAGATCCCCGGTGCGGTACATGCGCGCCTGTGGTTGCCCGGCGAACGGGTCATGCATAAAGCGTTCTGCTGTCAGTTGCGGTTGATTCAGATACCCGCGGGCGACACTGTCGCCGCCGATATACAGCTCGCCCGGTACCCCGAGCGGGACCAACTGTTGGCGTTCATCAAGCAGGTAAATCGAGGTGTTGGCGACCGGTTTGCCGATGTCCAGGCTGCCGTCGGGTAGTAAGCGACCGGAGGTGGCGACCACCGTGGTTTCGGTGGGGCCATAATTGTTGATCACCGCAAAACCGGGATCGCGATGGAACTGGCGTAGCCGGTCACCGCCGATCAGCAGCGTGCGCAGGGTTGGATGACGCAGATTGCGACTGAAAGCGTATTCGGCCACCGGAGTGGGCAGAAAAGCGACCTGCAGTGGCTGAGCGATCCACCAGTCAAGCAGCGCATCGAGCTGCTCATTGCCGATTTCGGCCGGTGGCAGGTGCAGCGTCGCCCCGGCGCACAAGGCCGGCCAGATTTCCCAGGCCATGGCGTCGAAACCGAAGCCCGCCACACTGGCGGTATGACTGCCCGCGTGCAGATCGAAGGCCTCACGGTGCCAGTCGATCAGATTGTTCAGCGAGCGGTGTTCGACCATCACGCCCTTGGGTTGGCCGGTCGAGCCCGAGGTGTAGATCACATAGGCGAGATGGGTCGCATCGAGCGTGGCGATATGAGGATTGTCTTGCTGCTCCGGCCAGTTTGCCAGGTCCAGCTCGATCAGCGGGGTGTTCAATCCCGCCAGGCCCAACCCTTGCAGGCGTTCGACAAACGCCGGTTGAGCCAATACCGCAACCGGCGCGCTGTCGCCGAGCAGATAGGCAATGCGCTCATCCGGGTGCGCCGGATCGACCGGCACATAGCCCGCACCGGCCTTGAGCACTGCCAGCAAGCCGACCAGCGTCTCCAGGCTGCGCCGCGCTACCACCGCCACACGGTCATCGGGTTGTACGCCAAGACTGAGCAAATGATCGGCGAGCGCATTGGCCCGCGCGTTCAGCTCGCGGTAGCTAAGGTGTTGTGCACCTACCTGTGCGGCAATGGCGTCAGGCTGCTGCTCTGCAAGCTGTTCGATACGCTGATGAATCGTCAGCCTGCGTTCGTAGTCGGCACGTCGGTCATTGAAGTCCAGCAACAACCGCGCACGCTCGCTGGCAGGCACGATATCAAGCTGTTCGACCGGCATCTGCGGCGTCTGCTCCAGCGCATCGACCACGCTTTCCATGGTCCATTGCATAAAGGCGCAAATGCTTTGCGGGTCGATGCCTGCGGTGGCTTGTGCCGTCAAGCCAAAGGCTTCACCCAGATCATCGACGCTCAGTACCAGCGGATAATTGCTGCGCTCCTGAGCCTGTAGCACTTCAATGCCTTGCCATGTTTCACCGGACGCCTGCGCCGGCGCACTGTGGCGGTAGTTGAGCAACGCGTTGAACAACGGCGTCGGCGCCTTTACCCCACTGCAGCGCTGCGCCAGTGCCAGCGGTGCGTGTTCGTGGCGCATCAGCGCGGTCAGGCGCTGATGGGTGGCGCGCACTGCGGCTTGCACGCCCTGCTCAGCCAGATCGAGGCGCAGCGGCAATGTGTTGATGAAGATGCCCAGCGCCCGCTCTGTGGCTTCGGCACCCAGCAGGCGTCCCATCAGCACGGTGCCGAATACCACCCGCGACTGTCCGGCGAGGCCCGCCAGCACCCGTGCCCAGCCCAGATGGAACAGGCTGGCGACACTGATGCCCAGGGTTCGCGACTGAGCGCGCAGGCGCTGACACAACTGCTGATCGAGCGTGACGCTGTGCTCTTCGATCGCATCGCCCTCACCGCTCAAATCCTGCAGGCCGTAGGCCAGTGTCGGTTCGTCGAGATCACCCAGCATTTCGCGAAAAAACGCTTCATGCTGAGCTTCGCTGACGCCCAGCAGCGCCTGTCCGACATAGTTGCGAAACGGTACTGGTACGCCCAGCATTTCGGCTTGCCCTGACAGGCAGGCCTGTATTTCATGGCGCACCACCTCAAGGGCACTGTGGTCCATGGCAATGTGGTGGAACAGCAGCGTAGCTTCGACCCGTTGCCCTGCCGCAGGGGCATGGCAGACCAGGCGCATCAGCGGCGCCTGGCCCAGGTCCATCGTCAGGTCTGCCGCGAGCGGCGAGCGGTCGACCTTCAGTTCAGCGTGGCGCCAGACCACCTGCACCGGGGTTTCCAGCCCCTTCCAGTGCACCGACGTACGCAGAATGTCATGCCGGGTAATGACGGTTTGCAACGCCTCGGCGAACGCGTTCAGACGTGCCTGATCGGAAAAGGCGAATTGCACCTGCATGACATAGGGATCGCCCTGGGTGGCGGTGACGTGGTGGTAAAGAATGCCCTGCTGCAGCGGCGCCAGCGGGTAGATGTCCTGGACATTCGCGGCACCTCCCGGTATCGCGTCCATCAACAGGTCGATAGCCGCCTGATCAAGGTCCACCAGCGTCACCATTGCGGGGGTGATTAGCTCGCAACCCTGTTCGATGCCGTTGGCTGGCAATGCCGGTGCGCCGCGCTTGCCGTTCTGATAATCGCCCTGTTCGATGAGCTCGATCAGCGCCGGCTTATGCTCACGCAGATGTTCAAGTAGCCCGTTCTCGGTCAAGGCACGGCGATTGCCCTGTACCACCAATTGACCGTCCTTGACCGTCAGGTGGATTTCGTGAGCTTTGAGTGTCGCCAAGAGTTCGTTGATGCTCACAGGGTAATCTCCATGTTCTCTGTGATGGCTGCGTAGCCCGCCAGCGTAGGTTGTTCGAAAAGCGCCCGTACATCGGCCTCGATGCCTTCCTGGCGCAGGCGCGCAGTCAGACTCACCGCCAGCAGCGAATGACCGCCCAGCTCGAAAAAGTTGTCATGACGGCCGACCTGCCCAACCCCGAGCAGTTCGCTCCAGAGCCTGGCCAGCAAGGCTTCGGTTTCGCCTTGCGGTGCTTCATAAGGGCGGGTCAGGAGCGCATCCTGCCCGGGCGCAGGCAGCGCCTTGCGATCCAGCTTGCCGTTGGGGCTCAGGGGCATGGCATCCAGATGCACGAACAGTGCTGGCACCATGTAATCCGGCAACTGCGCGCGCAGCACCTCACGCAAGGTCTCGACCGGCAGCTGTGTGCCGGTGTAATAGGCCACCAGCCGCTGCCCGCCCGGTTGCTCGTCGCGCACCAGAACGATTGCCTGTTCGATACGCGGATGGTTGATCAGGCAGGCCTGAATGTCGCCCGGTTCGATACGCAATCCGTGGATCTTCACCTGATCGTCGTTGCGGCCAAGGAACTCGAGGTTACCGTCTGCCCGCTGGCGTACCAGATCGCCACTGCGGTACAGGCGATCACCCGTCACGAAGGGGCTGTCGATAAAACGCTCGGCGTCGGTCTTTGGCAGGTTCAGGTAGCCACGCGTCACCCCGGCACCGCCGATATGCAGCTGGCCGATAACCCCCTGCGGTACGGGCTGGTCATGGGCATCGAGCACGTAAAGCCGCGTGTTGCTGATCGGACGCCCGATAGGCAAGGCGCTGTCCGGCACAGCTTCGTTGGGTCGCAGCGTCCAGACACTGCAATCGACGGTGGTTTCGGTCGGGCCGTACACGTTGTGCAGGCGTACCTCTGGCAAACGTTTGCGTAGCTGCGCGGCCATCTCCACGGTCAGCTCACCGCCCCCGCAGACCACGTCGGTCAGGCTGCTGCACGCGCTGCTCTGCGGCAGATCGAGGAACTGCTGTAACAGCGCAGGAACGAACTGCACCACGCTGACCTGGCGTTCCTGAATCACTTGCGCCAGGTAGGCAGGATCGCGCTGGCCGTCAGGACGCGCGAGCACCAGCGCAATACCACTGCTCAGTGGCCAGAAGATCTCCCAGACCGAGGCGTCGAAGCTGATCGGGGTCTTTTGCAGCAAGACGGTGTCCGAGCTGGGTGGGCACAATACCGAGCTCCACTGCACCAGGTTGCTGACGTTGCGGTGCTCGACCATCACTCCTTTCGGCGTGCCGGTGGAGCCCGAGGTGTAGATCACATACGCCAGATGCTCCGCGGTCAGGCCGGTAACGCGCGGATTCTGATTACGCTGTGCGTCCCAGGTCACGCTGTCCAGATCGATCCGCAGGGCGTGCTCGTCGTCGAGCAGATCGCGGGTGCCGGCTTGTACCAGCAAGGCGACCGGTGTGCTGTCCTTGACCATGTACTGCAAACGCTCGCGCGGGTAGCTGGGGTCCAGTGGTACGTAAGCGCCACCGGCCTTGAGGATCGCCAGCAGACCGATCACCATCGACAGGCCGCGCTCGACGCAGATCGCGACCCGTTGATCGGGCCGCACGCCCAGATCGATCAGGTGATGAGCCAGGCTGTTGGCCTGTTCATTGAGCTGGCGATAGCTCAATTGTGCACGTCCGGCGCGCAGGGCTATCGCCTGCGGCGTACGCACCGCCTGGGCTTCGAACAGCCCGTGCAGGGTTTGCTGAAGATCGTGGTGGATCGCCGTGGCGTTGAAGTCGACCAGCGAACGCTGCCGCTCTTCAGCGCCGAGTACCGACAGGTGCTGCACCGGTAGATCCGGCTGGCCTTCAAGGGCGTCAAGCATGGTCACCAGCGTCTGCTGCACATAAGCACAGATACGTTGCGCCCCTACCCGGGGTGGCACGGTAACGCTCAGACGCAGGCTGTCGCCCAGATCGTCGACGTTGAGGCTCAACGGGTAGTTGGTGTGCTTCTCGCTGGTCAGAATCTCCAGGCCTTGCCATGCATCGAGCTGCGCATCCTGGCGCGCCTGGCCTGCTGCGTGTCGATAGTTGAGGATTGCACTGAACAACGGCAATGGCGCTGCCACCCCGCTCCAGCGCTGTGCCTGAGCCAGGGATGCGTGCTCATGGCCAAGCAGTGCCGCCAGTCGGGCATGCGTGGCACGTGCGCCGTCGCGCACACTGAGGTTGCCCAGATCGACCCGCAACGGCAGCGTATTGATGAACATGCCCATACCACGGTCGGCACCCGCACCGCCCTGCAAACGACCCAGCAGCACAGTGCCGAATACCACGCGGTCATTGCCGGTGGCCGCGCCCAGAACCCGCGCCCAGGCCAGATGCAACAGGCTGGCGACGCTGACACCCAGTTGCCGTGCCTGACTGCGAAGGCGCTGTAGCAACGCATCGGGCAGCACCTGCTGGGCTTCCTCGATGCAACAGCCGTCACCCTGCACATCGCGCAGATCGAATGGCAACGTCGGCTCGTCTATATCGCCCAGTTGTTCGCGGAAATATGCCTCATGCTCCGCCTCGCTGACACCCAGGCGTGCCTGAGCCACATAGTTGCGATACGGCACAGCGGGCTGAGTCGGGCCCGGCTCGCCGCGCAGATGGGCGAGCATTTCTTCGCGCATGACTTCGAGTGCAGTGGCGTCCACCACAATGTGATGGAAGCGCAGCGTTGCCGACAGGCCTGGGCCTTCCGCGTCCGGGCAGTAGGCCAGGCGGATCAGCGGCGCACAGCTCAAGTCCATACGCGCCGCGCCCGCCGGGGTGTCGATTTGCGCCATTGTCACACGCTCGACAAGCAGATCCGCCTGGCGCCAGACCACCTGTTGCGGCGTTTCCAGGCCTTCCCAGACGATCGCCGTGCGCAAACTGTCGTGCCGCGCGATGACCTTGAGCAAGGCAGCGGCCACTGACTCCAGACGCTCCGGGCTGTCGACGTTCATGCGCAATTGCAGCAAGTACGGGTCGCCCTGCTCGGCAGTCAGGTGGTGATAGAGGATGCCTTCCTGCAGGGGCGCCAGCGGGTAGATTTCCTGAATATTGGCCGCACCGCCAGGCACCGTGGCGACAATGCGCTCGATGGTCGTCTGGTCGAGCTGTGACAGGCTCAGCAGCTCTGGCGTGATGTGGGTGCAACCGGCCGGAACGCGATTGAGCGGCGTCGGGACTTCACGCCCTTTACCCACGGATGCGGCCAGCGCGGCGACGGTCGGCTGGCCGAGCAGGACACGTACATCGACGCTGAGTCCGGCGTTGCGCAGGCGCTCGACCAGACTGACCGCCAGCAGCGAGTGGCCGCCCAGTTCAAAGAAGTTGTCATGCCTGCCGACTTTTTCCAGGCCAAGCACGTGCGCCCAGAGATCAGCCATAAGGATCTCCGTTGCACCCACGGGTGCCTCGTAGGCCTGACTGGTCAGCGCTTCCAGCTCCGGGTCCGGCAAGGCACGGCGGTCAAGCTTGCCATGGCTGGTCAGCGGCAGCGCGTCCAGGCGTGTGAAGGCCAGCGGCACCATGTGCGCGGGAAGACGTGCACGCAACGCCTCGCGCAGCGCTTCGGGTTCGACGGGAGCATTTTCGGTGAACCAGGCTAGCAAACGGTCACCGCGCACCAGCACCACGGCGTCCTGCACTTCGGCCTGACTGGCCAGCGCCGACTCGACTTCGCCCAGCTCGATGCGCATGCCGCGAATTTTCACCTGATCGTCGTTGCGCCCCAGATAGTCGAGGCTACCATCGGCATTCCAGCGCACCAGATCGCCGCTGCGATACAGGCGCGCCTGCGTTGCGGCACTGAACGGGTCGGCGATAAAACGCTCTTCGGTCATTTGCGGACGATTCAGATAGCCACGGGCAACCCCCGCGCCACCGATATACAGCTCGCCGACGACACCCACCGGCACCGGCTGCAACTGCTCGTCCAGCACATACACGCGAGTGTTGGTGATCGGGCCGCCGATATGCAACGGGCCGCCCGGCTGCATGGCACCAGAGGTCGCCACCACAGTGGTTTCAGTCGGGCCGTAATTGTTGATCACGGCGAAGCCAGGGTCGCTGTCGAACTGGCGAAGACGGTCGCCACCGATCAGCAACGTGCGCAGCGTCGGGTGCTGGCGCGGGCGTCTGAAGGCCTGCTCGGCCACCGGGGTGGGCAGGAAACCGACCTGAAGTGGCTGTTCCAGCCACCAGTCGAGCAGTTCATCGATGTGCTCGTTGCCGACTTCGGCCGGTGGCAGATGCAGCACTGCACCGGCACACAGCGCCGGCCACACTTCCCAGGCCATGGCGTCGAAGCCGAAACCGGCCACGCTCGCAGTATGACTGCCAGCCTGCAGAGCGAACGCCTGACAGTGCCAGTGCACCAGATTGACCAGCGTGCAGTGCTCGACCATGACGCCCTTGGGCTGACCGGTGGAGCCGGAGGTGTAGATGACGTACGCCAGTTTTTGCGCATCAAGGTCCGCAACGCAGGGGTTATTGCCGGAAGAACCAGGCCAGTCAGCCTGCTCGATGTTCACCCGGGCAGTATCGCCGGCCAGATCATGAGTCAAGTTTTCAGTCAGAACCACGCGGGGCGCGCTGTCCTGTAGGAGGTAGGCAATACGCTCAGCCGGATAGACCGGGTCGACCGGCACGTAGGCCGCACCGGCCTTGAGCACCGCCAACATGGCAACCAGGCGTTCGGGACCACGGTGCAGGCACAGGGCAACACGTTCATCGGTTTTGACGCCCAGACCCATCAGATGGTGGGCCAGGCGATTGGCGCGCTGGTTGAGCTGAGCATAGGTCAGGACATGGCCGCCCTGAATCACCGCTGGGCTGTCTGGCTGGCTGGCAGCCTGCGCTTCGATCAACGCATTCACGGTGCAGTCCTGCGGGAACGGCTGCTCGCTGCCATTGAAATCGAGCAACAAATGGTTGCGCTCTGCCGCATCGAGAATCGCTACGTTCTCCAGCCGCAGCGGCAGTGCCTGTTCCAGAGTGTCCAGCAGATGCTCCAGCGTGTTGAGCACCCAGCAAGCGATACGCTTGGCTCCCATACCCTGCTGCGCCAGCATATGCAGGTCGAAACCTTCGCCCAGATCGTCCACGCAGAGGGTCAGCGGGTAGTTGCTGCGTACATCGCCACCGAGCACCCGCACGCCTTGCCAGAGCCCTTCGCCGTCCTGCGGTTTTACCTCCCCGCTGTGGCGATAATTGAGCAAGGCACTGAACAGCGGGGAACCCGATGCCACCGCACTGCAGCCCTGGGCGAGTACCAGTGAAGCCTGCTCGTGGGCGATCAGCGCAGACAGCTTCGTGTGAACCGCTTTGACGGCTGAACGAGTGTCCTGCGCCGTATCCACGCGCAGCGGCAAGGTATTGATAAACACACCGAGTGCCCGATCAGCGCCCTCACCGCCCATGCGTCCCAGCAACACAGTGCCGAACACCACGTCGCGACGATTGGCGAGCACGCCCAGAACCCGCGCCCATACGACGTGCATCAGACTTGCAGCGCTCACCCCGAGCTGGCGTGCCTGTTCGCGCAGCCGCAGCGCCAGCTCAGGGTCGAGGGCCCGTCGCTCCTCCTCGATGCCACTGCCATCGGCGTGTACGTCCTGTATGCCAAAAGGCAGGGTTGGCTCATCGACGTCACCGAGCATTTCAGTGAAAAACGCTGTGTGGCTTGCCTCATCATTGGCCAGGCGTACTTGCGCGACGTAGTTGCGATACGGCACTGGCGTTTTCAAGTCATAGCGGTGGCCGAACAGCAACGCTTGCATCTCGCGGCTGACGATCTCCATCGCCGTGTTATCCAGCACCAGATGGTGGAAGAGCAGAATGGCGACGGTTTCGCCGCTCGACGATTGCTGGGCATGCACCAGACGCATCAAGGGGGCCTGGGTCAGATCCAGTCGATGATGACGAGCGTCGAACTGGCGTTGCAGACGGTCGATGACAGCCGTTTCGGGGTCTTCGGCCTCGAACTCGATGGCTTGTACTGTCAGCTCGGCATTGCGCCAGACCACCTGTTGCGGGCTTTCCAGGCCTTGCCATACCACTGAGGTGCGCAGGATATCGTGGCGGTCGATAACCTCCTGCAAGGCCGCGGCCCAACTATACAGGCGCTCCGGCGTGTCGAACGCCAGGCGCCATTGCAGCAGATAGGTATCGCCGTGCTCTGCGATCAGGTGGTGATAGAGAATGCCTTCCTGCAGCGGTGCCAGCGGGTAGATATCCTGCACATTGGCAGCACCGCCCGGTACGCTGGCGACGATGCGGTCAATGGCTGACTGTTCGAGCGCCACCAGACTCAACATGCCCGGAGTGATCTGCTTGCAGCCTGCCGGAATAAGGTTTGCCGGCACTTTGAAGGTGTTGACGTCCGTCTGAGATGCCGCCAGAGCGGCCAGTGTCGGCTGGCTGAGCAGCACATGCACATCCGCCTTGAGTCCGGCCTTGCGCAGTTGCTCTACCAGACTGACGGCCAGCAGTGAATGGCCGCCCAGTTCGAAAAAGTTGTCGTGCCGCCCTACGCGCTCGATGCCCAGCACTTGTGCCCAGATGGCCGCCATGGCAATTTCCACTTCGCCCTGTGGTGCTTCATAAGCGTTGCCGAGCAGGTACGCCGGGTCGGGATCGGGCAGCGCACGACGGTCAAGTTTGCCGTTGGCCGTCAATGGCAGCGACGCCAGCCGGGTGAAGGCGCGCGGCACCATGTAGCCCGGCAGACGTGCGCGCATTGCCGCTGACAGCGTGTCGGTGTCGACCGTGGCGGTTTCGGTGAACCAGGCAAGCAGATGGAGATCGCGAACCAGCACGACTGCGTCTTTCACACCGTCCAGACTGGCCAGCACCGACTCGATTTCGCCCAGCTCGATGCGCATGCCTCGAATCTTCACCTGGTCGTCGTTACGGCCCAGGTAATCCAGAGTCCCGTCGCCGTTCCAGCGTACAAGATCGCCACTACGGTACATGCGTGCCTGCGCGACATCGCTGAAAGGGTCGGCAACAAAGCGCTCGTCGGTGAGTTGCGGCTGGTTCAGATAGCCCCGCGCAACACCCTCACCGCCAATGTAAAGCTCACCGGGTACTCCGACGGGCATCGCTTGCAAGTGCTTGTCGAGTACGTAAACACGGGTGTTGGCGATGGGGCCGCCAATGTGCAGCGCGCCATTGGCCTGCACCTGACCGGAGGTGGCGACAACGGTGGTTTCGGTCGGACCATAGTTGTTGACCACGGCATAACGGCGGTTGTGAGTGAACTGGCGCAGACGATCGCCGCCGATCAGCAGCGTACGCAAGGTCGGATGGTCGTGATTCTGGCTGAAGGCGTACTCGGCCACCGGGGTGGGAAGAAAGCTCACGTCCAGCGGTTGCGCGCGCCACCAGTCGAGCATGGCTTCAATGTCCTCACCACCGTCCTGGACCGGCGCCAGATGCAGGGTTGCACCAGCACACAGGGTCGGCCAGATCTCCCAGGCCATCGCGTCAAAACCGAAGCCGGCCAGGCAAGAAGTATGACTGCCCGCCTTCACATCGAAAGCCTGACAGTGCCAGTCAACCAGATTGGCCAGGGTTCGATGCTCTACCATCACGCCTTTGGGCTGGCCTGTGGAGCCGGATGTGTAAATGACGTAGACCAGATTGTCGCTGCCCAGCCCCGCTACCTGCGGATTATTCTCGGCGCCCTGGCCGCCGGTGCAATGGTCCAGCTCGATCAGCGGCATTGCCAGCGGCGGCAGACGCTCGATCAGCGAAGACAGGGTCAGCACCACCACCGGCGCGCTGTCACTGAGCAGATAATGCAGGCGTTCACGCGGGTGCGACGGGTCGATGGGCACATAAGCCGCCCCCGCCTTGAGGATGGCCAAAAGCCCTACCAGGGTTTCCAGGCCACGGCGCGAAATGATTGCCACGCGATCGTCAGGGCGTACGCCCTGGTAGATCAGACGCTGAGCCAGGGCATTGGCCTGCCGGTTGAGTTGCGCGTAGGTCAGGTGTTGCCCCTGGAATATCGCCGCCACGGCATAGGGGCGAGTACGGGCCTGCTGTTCGATGCGTCGATGAATCAGTTGCTCGTCGCCCACAGCCGTTTCAGTCTGATTCCAGGTCTGCAGTTGCAATTGCTCGGCACGTGCAGACAGGTGGAAGTCCTGAATCTTCAAAGCCGGGTTTTCCAGCCCCTGTTCCAGAACGTGCAGCAAGCGTCCGGCAATCGCCGAGGCCTCGTCGTCATCGATCCAGGCACGGTGGTGAACCAGGTGCAGCGAGGCATCGTCGTTGCAACTGTTGCTGCGCAAATGGATGGCCAGCGGCGTCGCCTCGTAACCATTGGACACTTTTACCGTCCGCGCCTGCGCATCGGTGTAGCAATAACCGTGGTCCTCCAGCTCGTAGGACACCGAAACTTCGAACAGTTGCGCCCGTCCCTCACGCGACAATTCGAGGCTGCGATTGAGCTCGCTCAAGGGGAAGCGCTGATGACGGAAGTCACGTTTCAGTGCGTCACGCACCTCGACCACCAAAGCAGCGAAGTCCAGCCCGTCGTCGAAAGCCATGCGCACGGCACTGACCTGAGCGAAGTGACCCAGCGTCGCCTTGAAGCGCGCGCCGCTGCGGTTGAGCAGCGGCAGCCCGACAATCCACTCGTCGCGTTGCGCAGTGCGCGTGAAATAGACATGCAGAACCGCCAGCAGTACATGAAACGCAGAGGCGTTGTGGTGCTCGGCAAATTGTTTCATACGCGCATGTAAGGTGCCGGGAAGCGGCTGCACCCAGGCATGGGACGGCGCCGGGTCAGTCGCCCGGCGGTTGTGATAGCGCGACACCAGCAACGGCTCCGGCAAATCGCGGTATTTCTCCAGCCAATAGGCCCTGTCCAGCGAATAGCGTTCTGACGCCTGATACCGGGCATCGTCTGCAATGAAGTCGCTGTACCCCGGTGCAACCAGTTCGAGGTCTTTACCTGCCATCAATGCGCTGTAAAGCTCACCCAGGGACTTGAACAACTGTGCGAAACCCCAGCCATCGAGAATCAGGTGGTGGGCCTGGCCTGCCAGCCAGTGGCGATCATCCGCCAGACGGATGAGGCAAAAGTCGAGTAGCGGGCTGCCGTCGAGCACGTACGGGCGGCGCATGTTGTCGTTGATCAGTGCTCGCGCTGCCTGCTCCGGCTCGGGGTGGCTGCCGAGGTCGTAAAATGGCAGTGACACCGGCATGGAGGCCGCATAAGTCTGAAGCGGCACGCCATCCGCTCCGGCACCCGGCATCAGCACCGTGCGCAGCGCCTCATGTGCACCAACCAGTTGCTCCAGCGCCTTGTGCAGGGTTGCCGGGTCAACCGCTCCGGACAGTTGCAGATAGCCGCCAATGTTATAAAGCGGAGAGTCACCGCGGCTGATCTGATCAAGCCAGACGTCGCGCTGAGCAGCGGTCAATGGGAATGTTGCGGCGCTGGAGGCGAGCATGACTCAAGGTCCTTCTTGGCAGGTAGGCAGCGGATTAAGCACTGCCGTCCCAGCTGTGTATGGCCCCTTAAACCCGGACAGTGCCGTACGGCCAAATGCCAGCGCAGATACACTTTCGGCGGATTGCAATCCTGTCCCTGTTTTTTGTTACAGACGCAGGATGAAAGCTTAGGCTGAATACCCAAAGACCAAGTGCCATCATCAGGCTTATCAGTAAGTGCAATCAGTAGTTGCCGCGCAGCAGTCGACATGGTCCGTCTTTGCGCGGTCGGAATCAGGAAAGCTCAAGATGAACACGGCGCAACATTTCGAGTACAACGACGACCCACGCTTTTATCTGCAACTGGCCAAGCTGGTATCCAGTACTGGCGACGACACTTTTGCCGGGCACATGCTGCAATTGGTGGATTCGCTGGTGCCCATTCACGGGCTTGGCCTCAGTGAATGGACGCTGGACCTGCGCGAGAGCAGTATCAGTCGTATCAATCTGCTGGGCAGCGCGGGCCTGCAGCATGATCCTCCCCACAGCGAGGACACCGGCCATCCTCTGCTCTCGAGCATTCTGAACATGCAGGACCCGCTGCTTGTCCAGCTCAGGACCCCGCTGAGCGCGCAACACCCTCAGCACAACACCCACCAGTGCAATCTGGTGTCCAGCCACGGTGAACGTCGACTGATCATCTGCTTTTATCGGCTGACCGCGCTGCGCGCGTTTTCCCTGACTGAGCTGTCCTTGCTCAAGAGTCTCTCCGACACGCTGCTGCCACTGGTCGAGCATCACGCACAGAGTCTTGCTCAGTCCAGCAGCAACGCCGCGCGGCTCGAGCCGGAACCTGGTTCGCTGGATCAGGCCTTCAGTGGCAGGCTGGCACAGGACTCGGTCACACTTTCAGCACGCGAGCAGGAAGTCTGCCTGGGCTTGCTGACCGGCGGCACCGTGGCTGAAATGGCACAGCGCCTCAAGGTCAAGAACAGTTCGGTGGAGACCTACCTCAAGCGCGCCACCGCCAAACTGGGCGTCAGCGGACGACATGGTCTGGCACGCTGGATGGCGGGTGATTGAAGCTCGCATGTTCCGGTGCCTGACCGGCAGCGATACGCCCCACGAAAAAAGGGCCATTAGAGGCCCTTCTCGCGCATACGCCTCTGCCTTCAATCAATCCGAAAGGCAATCACGCTGTCGCCCAATGTCGTACCGAGCGATCCGTGACCGCCGGCAGCAATGACCACGTACTGCTTGCCGTCGTTGCCGGTATACGTCGAAGGAATGGATTGTCCGCCTGCGGGCAACTCATGCTCCCAGAGCACTTCGCCATTATTAACGTCATAGGCGCGGAAAAAGTTATCCGCCGTTGCACCGTGAAAGGCCAATCCGCCTGCTGTCACCATCGGACCGCCATGGGCGACCATGCCCATTGGAAAGCCAACCGGGAAACGCTCCTGCATGAAGCTGGTCTTGAGGTTTTTGGTCGTGCCGACCCGGCGCATCCATTGGGTCTTGCCGGTCGTAAGATCGACCCCGGCCATGGTTCCCCACGGTGGCGCTGTGCACGGGATGCCAAGGCTCGAGGCGAATCTGGAAATACGGATGGCATAGTCACCGTCGAAGTTCTCGTTCCAGTAGGGTTTGCCTTCCTGAGTGAACAGACGTTTTTCCTGGGCCTGCTCGGGGCGCTTGATCAGGTTGTAGACATACGCCAGACGCACCGGTGCGGCGATCAGCACCTGGCGGTCAGGATCGACGGCTACCGAGCCCCAGTTGAACACGCCTATGTTGCCGGGATAGATCAATGATCCCGACTCGGTGGCCGGTGTCCACGGATTGCCGTCATAACGAAGTCTGTTGTAGGCGATCCGGCAAGCCATCTGGTCAAAAGGCGTAACCCCCCACATGGACTTCTCGGTCAGTACGGGAGGAATGAAGTTAAGTCGCGAGACCGGCTGGGTGGGTGCAAAGCGCTCGCCGTCGACACCACCCTCGGTGCGCACACTGACCTGATCGACAGGCACGATCGGCTCGCCGGTCAGTCGGTCAAGCACGAAAATATTGCCGACTTTGGTCGGTAATACCACCGCGGGCTGGCGGTTGCCGTCCTTTCCCAGGTCCAGCAGTGAGGGCTGTGATGGGTTATCGCGATCCCAGAGGTCGTTGTTCGAAGTCTGGAATCTCCAGCGCAGCGCACCGGTTTTCAGGTCAAGAGCCACCAGCGCATCGCGAAACTGCTCGGTATTGCTGTCAGGGTTACGCCGAGTGCCGGTTTCGTCGGGCGAAGCGTTGCCGAACGGGACGTACACCAGACCGTTTTTGACATCGGCGCTCAGGGTTGCCCAGGCGACCGGCGTGTCCTGCGGATAGCTCTGGTCAGCCGCTATGGGTTGGGTGTTTTTCGGATTTTGCGGATCGAAATTCCACACCAGCCTGCCAGTGATGACGTCGTAGGCGCGAATCACTCCGGACGGGTTGCCGTCGTTATAACCGTTATCCATGATCGAACTGCCGATCACGATCAGTTCGCCCGCAATCAGTGGCGCGGAGGTCTGCATGAGCGCGTGCGGGCGGATGGTGCCCATGTTGACGCTCAAGTCGATCACACCGCCGCTGCCGAAGTCGCTGCACAGGTTGCCGGTGTCGGCATCAAGCGCTACCAGTCTGGCGTCTGCGGTGGCGGTAATGATGCGTTTGGCGCATTGAGCAGGCTGTTGTGGCTGGCCAGCCGGGCTGGAGGCCGCAGAATAGTAGCTGACGCCGCGGCAGGTCTGGTGCTGCTGCAGGTACGAGCGTTTTTTCTCGGGGGTGTATTTCCAGGCCAGTTGCCCGGTCTGCGGGTTCAGTGCATGCACTTCGTTATGAGGCGTGCACACGTACACCCGATCGTTGATCTTGAGCGGCGTAGCTTCAAAGGTGTACTCACCGGCGTCCTTGTCCTCATCACGCAGGTCGCCGGTATGGTATTCCCAGGCCACCGACAGCTTGCCGACGTTGTCCGGGGTGATCTGATTGAGGCTGGAGAAACGCTGGCCCGCGTTGCTTCCGCCATACGCGGCCCAATCACTGCCTGCCGAGTCGGCGCTGCGGGTGGTCGCCACGTTGTCGATCCTCCCCTGCTGCGGGTACGGATCGTGAAACATCAGCGCAATCACGATCAGCAGCATTGCGCCAAGCGTTCCGCCAAGCAACGGGTGAAAACGACGGTTATCGGTACTTGAGCGCGCCTGATAAAGCGGCCGCACTACCCAAGGCATGGCCAGCCACAGGCCGATCAGTCCAAACAGATCGCCGCGAGGAATCCACTGCCATTTGTCGAGGCCGACTTCGTAGATGATCCAGATCAGAATCCCCCACATCATCACGGCATACAGGGTAAGCGCCGATTTTCTTTTCAGGAATACCAGGGTTGCTGTGGCCAGCAAACCCAGGGCAATCACCGAGTAGGCCGGTGAACCGCCAGCAGCCACCAATTGCGCGCCCATTAACAGCAGAATGAGGCTGAGTATCGCGATCACGATACCGGTCACTTTGAGAATCATCTTCCTTGCCCTTTATTGTTATTCAATCTTGCGCCGCGACATTTTCGACCACGGATTTCGTCCGTAGTGTCAGTTTTTGCGTGTCGCGTCATCCAGGGCAAGGATGGTGTGGGCGTTGGTGACGGTGGTTGCCAGGGTGTTGATCACGCCTGAACGCAAGGCGCCCAGCGTGGCGGCGGCCTTGGTGTTTTCGCTGGCAATGGCCACTACATCGGGGATACGAAACAATTCCTGCACGGTAAGGCCGATTACCCTGCCCTGTATGGCATTGACCGCAGGCTGGCCGTGAATGTCGATGAAGTCATAGCCCATCATGTCGCCCACCGTGCCGGACAGCCTGGCCTGAGCGATTTCCTGCGGAGAGAACCAGCCCATGCGCACCATGTTGCTGTTTTCGCTCATGTCACCAATGCCGATCAGCGCCATGTCGGCACGCCGTGCGCGGTCAAGCGTCGAGCGCACAGTGTCGTTGCTGATCAGAATACTGCGCAGCTCAGGGTTGGCGACCAGCGCCGGAGCGTACAGGCTTTCGCTTTCGCCACCGAACCGCAGCGCCAGACGGCGGCAAATGTGGTCGGGGTTCATGTACTCGCCCGCCTTGAGCGAGCCGCCAATAGCACAGACAAATGTGCAGTTGCGCGTCACCGGCAGGAACACGTTGTCCGCGACCGCACCCACATTGCGGCCCATGCCCACGGCGACGATCATGCCGTCACCAAGGGTCTTGTTGAGGTAGTTGGCAACCAGACTGGCGACCGCCGAGCGCTGAGTATCCGGGTCACTGTGGTCGACTGCAATCAACGCCCTGTCCAGCTGAAACCGTTCGACCAGCGCCAGTTCCAGCTCGTTGTTCATCGCCGGGTGCTGCAGCACCCGTACTTCGACAATCCCTTCATCGCGTGCGCGTTTGAGCAGTCGGCTGACTTTTGCGCGCGACAGGTCAAAGCGTTTGGCGATGGCTTCCTGAGTGACGTTCTCAAGGTAATAGAGCATCGCGACTTCAGTCATCAGATCGATGTCGCTGGCCATGCGCTGGGTACTGTCACTCATGTGGACGGGCTTCCGTTTCGGCGTCAAAGGCACATTCTCCCTACTCGCGCCCTGTCCCGTCCACTGACTATTGATGCCCGTCACGCTCTATCGCGTTGATGCGCTCGACCTTGGCGCCGGAGCGCGCGGCTTCGAACTCCGACTCCAGGAACGATTTGACGATGCTTTTCGCCAGTTCCGCGCCGATCACCCGTGCACCGATGGAAAGAATTTGCGCATCGTTGCTCTTGCGCGCCCGCTCAGCCGAGTAGGTGTCGTGGGCCTGGGCCGCACGAATGCCTAAGACCTTGTTGGCGGAGATGGCCATGCCTATTCCGGTCCCGCAGACCAGCACGCCAAGCCGCTGCTGCCCGGCATTAATGGCTGTGGCCACGGCCAGGGCGATGTCCGGGTAAAGCACCGGTGCCGTGGAATGAGTACCGAAATCGGTCACCGGATAACCCAGCGACTCGATATGGCGCTTCAACAATTCCTTGAGTTCATAACCCGCTTCATCACATCCGATAGCCACCGGGAAAGGTGTGTTCATGGCATCAGGCTCCGCTGCCGAGGTCTTATTATCTGACCAAATGTTCAATCGGTGAAATTCCGATCAGTCATTTCTGAAACATTAGCCTGGTTCTGTCAAGCAAGTTTTCCAACGAATCCTGAACAAAAGCTCAGAACTGCCGCAGGATTGCCTTTAAACGAACACTTGAAAACTTTTACAGGAAACAGATTGACTGATCAGAATTTCATTTGGTACACATATGCTCACTGAGCAACGCATCAGCACCTAATAAGAATTCACAGCACGAGGACACGCCAATGGCCAAGCCATTACTGCTCCAGGCTGAACACGTCACCAAGGCTTACGCTGGCATCCCCGCCTTGCGTGACGGGCGTCTCTCATTGCGAGCCGGAAGCGTGCACGCCCTGTGCGGCGGCAATGGCGCGGGCAAGTCCACTTTTCTGAGCATTCTGATGGGCATCACCCAGCGCGATGCCGGGACCATCCTGCTCAACGGCGAGCCAGTGCAGTTCAATCGCCCCGGCGATGCCCTGGCTGCCGGGATTGCGATGATCACCCAAGAGCTGGAACCCGTCCCCTTCATGACCGTCGCCGAGAACATCTGGCTGGGCCGCGAGCCGCGTCGGGCCGGGTGCATTGTCGACAGCAAGGAACTGAACCGACGCACCCGTGCACTGCTGGACGAACTGGAATTCGACGTCGACGCCACCAGCCCCATGCATTTGCTGAGTGTGGCGCAGATACAACTGGTGGAAATCGCCAAGGCCTTCAGCCATGACTGTTCGGTAATGATCATGGACGAGCCCACTTCGGCCATCGGCGAGCGTGAGGCGCAAACACTGTTCAAGGCCATCCGCCGGCTTGCCGCCCGGGGCGCGGGCATCATCTATGTTTCCCACCGCCTCAGCGAACTGGCACAGATTGCCGACGATTACAGCATCTTTCGAGACGGCGCCTTTGTCGAAAGCGGACGCATGGCCGATATCGACCGGGCCCACCTGGTGCGCGGCATCGTCGGCCAGGAATTGCAGCGTATAGATCACAAGGTCGGCCGAGAATGCGCGGTCGAATGCTGCCTGAAGGTCGAGGGCCTGAGCCGCAACGGCGAGTTCGAAGACATCAGCCTGCAAGTGCGTCACGGCGAAATTCTCGGTATTTACGGGCTGATGGGCTCGGGTCGCAGCGAGTTCCTCAACTGCCTGTACGGCCTGACCACCCCTGACGCCGGCAGCGTCACCCTGCAAGGCAAGCCAATGCCGGTCGGACTGCCCAAAGCGACCATTCGCGCGGGCGTCTCACTGGTTACCGAAGACCGCAAGGACAGCGGCCTGGTACTCAGTGGCAGCATCCTGTCCAACATCGCGCTGTCGGCTTACCGGCAGCTGTCGAACTGGTCGCTGATCGATGCCCGCAAGGAACACAAGCTGGCCGAAGACATGGTCAAGCGCCTGCAGATCAAGACGACGTCGCTGGATCTGCCCGTCGCGTCGATGAGCGGCGGCAACCAACAGAAGGTCGTCCTCGCCAAATGCCTGTCGACCGAACCGGTGTGCCTGCTCTGCGACGAGCCGACCCGGGGCATCGACGAAGGTGCCAAGCAGGAAATCTATCACCTGCTGGATCAGTTCGTACGCGCTGGCGGAGCCGCCATCGTGGTCTCTTCAGAAGCGCCGGAACTGCTGCGCCTGAGTGACCGAATCGCCGTGTTCAAGGGTGGCAGGCTGGTGACTATCAGCAGCGATGCCGATCTTTCCCAGGAAGTCCTGTTGAGTCTTGCCTCATGAATGCCAAAACCATCATTGCCCCAGCCTCCACGTCTCCACGCAGCCGCCTGCGCCTGTCTCTCGACCGTTTCGGGCTGCCGCTGGTGTTCATTCTGTTGTGCCTGGTACTGGCGTTTGCCAGCGAATATTTCATGACCTGGCGCAACTGGATGGACATCCTGCGCCAGACCTCGATCAACGGCATTCTCGCGGTCGGCATGACCTACGTGATCCTGACCAAGGGCATCGACCTTTCGGTCGGTTCGATTCTGGCGTTCGCTGGATTGTGCAGCGCCTTGGTCGCCACCCAGGGCTATGGTTTGCTGGCAGCAGTCAGTGCGGGCATGTTCGCCGGCGCCATGCTCGGCGTGGTCAATGGCTTCATGGTTGCCAATCTTTCGATTCCACCGTTTGTAGCCACCCTGGGCATGCTCAGTATTGCCCGCGGCATGACCTTCATCCTCAACGACGGCAGCCCGGTGACCGACCTGCCCGAAGAATACCTGGCGCTGGGTATCGGCCGCGTCGGCCCGATTGGTGTGCCGATCATTATCTTCGCGGTGGTCGCGCTGATTTTCTGGATGGTACTGCGCTACACCACCTACGGCCGTTACGTGTACGCCGTCGGCGGCAACGAAAAGAGCGCACGCACCTCTGGTATCGGCGTACGCAAGGTGATGTTTTCGGTGTACGTGGTTTCCGGGCTGCTCGCCGGACTGGCAGGTGTAGTGCTGTCCGCCAGAACCACCTCCGCCCTGCCCCAGGCTGGCATGTCCTACGAGCTTGACGCCATCGCAGCAGTGGTCATCGGCGGCACCAGTCTGTCCGGAGGCACCGGCAGCATCGTCGGCACGCTGTTCGGCGCACTGCTGATCGGCGTAATCAACAACGGCCTGAACCTGCTCGGCGTGTCCTCCTATTACCAGCAGGTCGCCAAGGGCCTGATCATCGTGTTTGCAGTGTTGATTGATGTGTGGCGCAAGAAAAAACGCTAAACCGGCATGAACGACTGACTACAACAATAACGAGGTTCTCATCATGAAATTCGGTACATCCCTGGCCGCGGTCGCGGCGTTCTCCCTGCTTGCCAGCAGTATCTCCATGGCCGCCGATGGCAAGACCTACAAGATCGGCGCGGCGGTGTATGGCCTCAAGGGCCAGTTCATGCAGAACTGGGTGCGTGAGCTCAAGGAGCATCCGGCGGTCAAGGATGGCACCGTGAAAATCACCGTGTTCGACGGTAACTACGATGCGCTGACCCAGAACAATCAAATAGAGACCATGATCACCCAGCATTACGATGCGATCATTTTCGTGCCCATCGACACCAAGGCCGGCGTCGGCACTGTGGCCAGGGCAATGGAAAACGACATTCCGGTCATCGCGTCGAACACCCGGGTTGCCGGCAACAAGGTGCCTTATGTCGGCAACGACGATGTCGAGGGTGGTCGGCTGCAGGCGCAGGCCATGGTCGACAAGCTCAAGGGCAAAGGCAATGTGGTGATCATCCAGGGACCGATTGGCCAATCGGCGCAAATTGATCGGGAAAAAGGCGAACTGGAGGTCCTGAGCAAACACCCGGACATGAAGATCATCGAGAAGAAGACCGCCAACTGGTCCCGGGCCGAAGCCCAGACCCTGACTGAAGACTGGCTCAACGCGCATCAGAACGGCGGCATTTCCGGGATCATTTCGCAAAACGACGACATGGCTCTCGGCGCCCTGCAAGCGGTGAAATCCCGCAATCTAAAGCCTTCCGATGTGCCGATCACCTCCATTGACGGCATGCCTGACGCCATCCAGGCGGCGAAGAAAAACGAAATCACGACCTTCCTGCAAGACGCCCAGGCCCAGTCCCAGGGTGCCCTCGATGTCGCGCTTCGCACCCTGGCCGGGAAGGATTACAAGCCGCAGTCAGTGATCTGGGAGCGCTATGCCAAGGACGTCAAATGGGGCGATGGCACCGACAAGAACTACATCCTGCCCTGGGTGCCAGTCACCGATGCCAACGCCGACGCGCTGTACAAGCAGGTCAGCGGCGGCAAGTAACCGGTCTGAGATTCCCGCTTCTGCCCGAAGGGTGTGGGAGCGAACCGGGCGACGCTTCGCTTGTTCGCGAAGACAGTATTTCAAACGACGCATTTTCGGCGGTCATACCGGCCTCTTCGCGAACAAGTTCGCTCCCACGGCCTTCGGCCAGAATCAAAAGCTAACGTGTTTGAATCTTCAAAAAAACAGCGCTACAGGAGTCATCTTCATGTCTGAATTCTGGAACAAGGCGTTCGATCTCAATGGCCGTTGTGCGGTCATCACCGGCGGAGCAGCCGGGATTGGCCTTGCCTGTGCCAGCCTGCTGGTCGCACGCGGGGCGCGGGTCGCACTGCTGGACCGTGATCCGGCAGTGGCCGAGGTTGCCGCCGGCCTGGGCAGCGGGCACCTCGGTATTGCCGTCGACCTGCGCCGGATCGATCAGGTCAACAGCACCATCGACAGCGTCTTCGAGCATTTCAAGCGCATCGATTATCTGGTCAACAGTGCCGGAGTTGCCCTGCTGGACAAGGCTGTCGACGTCAGCGAAGAGGCCTGGGACACGACGCTGGACATCAACCTCAAGGCCAGTTTCTTCGTCGCCCAGGCCTGTGCGCGACACATGCTCGGCCAAGGCAGCGGACGCATCGTCAACCTTGCCTCGCAGGCCGCGGTCATTGGCCTGGACAGGCACGTCGCCTACTGCGCGAGCAAGGCCGCAGTGGTCGGCATGACCAAAGTCCTGGCCATGGAGTGGGCGCCGCACATCAACGTCAACGCCATCTCGCCCACCATCGTCGAGACCGCGCTGGGCAAAAAAGCCTGGGCGGGCGAAGTCGGAGAACGGGCCAAAACGCAGATCCCGGCGGGCCGCTTCGCCCAGCCGGAGGAAATAGCCGGGCTGGCCCTGTACCTGCTCAGCGACGCCGCCAGCATGATCACCGGCGAAAACGTAGTGATCGACGGCGGCTATAGCATCCAGTAATTCATTTTCTGTCGTGAGGTTCATCGTCATGTCCACCGTCACCGAACGCACTGCCGAACAACTTTCACCGGTCATCCCGAAAACCATGCAGGCCGTGGTCTGCCACGGTCCGGAAGACTACCGGTTGGAAACCGTGGATGTGCCGACTCCCGGCCCCGACGAAATCCTGACCAAGGTCGAGCTGTGTGGCATCTGCATGGGCGACATCAAGACCTATCGCGGCGCACCCTCGTTCTGGGGCGATGCCGAGCAGCCTCGCTACGTCAAACCACCGATGATTCCCGGCCATGAATTCGTCTGTCGCGTGGTGGCGCTCGGCCCTGGTGCCGAAAAGCGTGGCGTGCAGATTGGCGACCGGGTGATCTCCGAACAGATCGTGCCGTGCTGGGGCTGCCGCTTCTGTAACCACGGACAGTACTGGATGTGCCAGAAGCACGACCTTTACGGCTTTCAGAACAACGTGCAGGGTGCCATGGCGCAGTACATGATTTTTACCAGGGAAGGCATCATTCACAAGGTGCCCGACTCGATCGCCCCGGACGAAGCCATTCTCATCGAACCTCTGGCCTGCTCGTTGCACGCAGCCGAACGGGCCGATGTCGACTTCGACGACATTGTAGTCGTCGCCGGTGCCGGCACACTGGGCCTCGGGATCATTGGCGCAGTACGCATGCGCAACCCGAAAAAGCTCATCGTTCTCGACATGAAGCCCGAGCGCGCTGCCCTCGCCCTGCGCATGGGCGCCGATGAGGTGTGGAACCCGGCCGAGGTCGACGTGCAGGCGAAAATCCGCGAGATAACCGACGGCTACGGCTGCGACATCTATATAGAGGCCACCGGGCACCACAAGGCCGTCAATCAGGGCCTGGCGATGCTGCGCAAACTCGGACGCTTTGTCGAGTTCAGCGTATTCAACGATGAAGCCACGGTGGACTGGTCGATCATCGGTGACCGCAAGGAACTGGACGTACTCGGTTCTCACCTCGGCCCCTACATGTACCCGCGCGCCATTGATTTTATCGGCAACCGCAAGATCGACATGCGCGACGTCGTCACGCACAAATTTCCCCTGGCGGAGTTCAAGGAGGCGTTTGCCGTCATGGAGCGCGGCGATAAATCATTGAAGGTGGTTCTGGAACCCTGATCCGCCCGATCCTTATAAAAAGAACACAGGAAATCGCGTTATGAACCGAGTGATAAACGATCCGGACCAGGTGGTCGAGGACATGCTGCGCGGCATTCTGGTAGCGCACCCCGAACTGTCGCAAAGTGACGGTAATCCACGGGTCATCAGCAAAACCCGGCCTTCGGAGCAAGGGCGCGTCGGTATCGTTACCGGCGGCGGCTCGGGTCATGAACCGGCCTTTCTCGGCTATGTCGGTCCAGGGCTGGTGGATGCGGTAGCGGTCGGCGAGATTTTTTCCTCGCCTACTGCCAAGAGCTTTTTCGACGCCTTTCGCGCGGCCGATCACGGTGCAGGCATCGCCTGCCTGTACGGCAACTACGCGGGCGACAATATGAACGTGAAGCTGGCGATGAAAATGGCCGCCAGCAAAGACCTGCAAGTGCGCACCGTGGTGGCCAACGACGATGTGGCCTCGGCGCCGAAAGCCGATATCGCCAAGCGACGCGGAGTGGCCGGGGAAATTTTCATGTGGAAGGTCGGCGGCGCTGCGGCCGCGCACGGTTACGATCTGGACGGTGTGATCCGTGTCGCGCAAAAGGCCGTGGATCAATGCCGATCCATCGGTATCGGCCTGACGCCCTGCACAATCGCGGCGGTCGGCAAACCCAACTTTCAGATCCCAGACGGCAAAATGGAGCTGGGCATCGGTCACCATGGCGAACCGGGTATCGAAGTCATCGACATCGAGTCTGCGGCGGCCATGGCAGAACGCATGCTCGCGCCGATTCTGGCCGACCGGGATTTCAGCGTGGACGACAGCGTAGTCGTGCTGGTTTCAGGCCTCGGAGCAACACCGGTAATGGAACTCTACGTGTTCTACGCCGAAGTGGAGCGTCTGCTCAAGGCTCGGGGCTTGAAAATCCATCGTTGCTACGTGGGCAATTACTTCACGTCGCTGGAGATGATGGGGGTAACCCTGACGCTGCTTGGCCTGGACGCCGAACTGAAAACCCTGATCGACCACCCTTGCCGTTCCATCGGCATGACCCAGGCGGAGTGAACCATGAGCGAGCAATTCTCTACCCAACATGGCACTGCCATCGTTGCCGACCTGGTGAGCGTGATCGTCGCCAACCGCGAATACCTCAGCGAAGTGGATGGCGCGATCGGTGACGGCGACCATGGCATCAATATGGCCAAGGGCTTCGCCCACTGCGGCCGTACCATCGAAGACCGCCAATTGAGCCTCGCCGAGGCGCTGGATGAGCTGACCCTGAGCCTGATGGAAGGCATCGGCGGATCCATGGGCCCGCTGTATGGCAGCCTGTTTATCGGCATGGCCGATCAGGTACGCGGCTGCGAGCAGATCGACGCCGCTGCCTTCGCCAGACTGCTGCGCGGCGGCCTCACTTCACTGCAGGACATCACCGAAGCCGGCGTCGGCGATAAATGCCTGATGGATACACTGATTCCGGCCGTCGAAGCCTTCGAGCAGGCCCACGCCCGGGGTGAATCATTCAGTGCAGCGCTCGATGCAATGAAAAGCGCAGCATCACAAGGGCGCGATTCCACCCGCGATCTGATCGCGAAGATAGGCCGGGCGAGTCGCCTCGGCGAACGCTCGCTCGGCGTGCTGGATGCAGGCGCGGTGTCGTGCTGCCTGATACTGACGCAACTGGCGGATTCAGTGCAGCCGAGGCTGAAAGACCGTTAAAACACCGCACTATCAAAGCTCGAATCGAATCCGCCGCTCGCGGCGCTGTGCTTCCGGCAGCGCCTCGCCGCGCCGGACCGCAGCAAGCAGTTGCTCGACGCCCACATGGATTGCATCGGCAGGCACATTGCACGGCTTGAAACCAGACGCATTGTCGAGCCCTTCGCGATGCGCCCGAATGATTCTGACGTCCTGTTGAATCACAATGTGCGTGTACAGATGGATAAAAGGACGCAATATCCTCAGCACCCAGGCTGGAATCGGAAAACGATAGGCAATGTAGGTGTAGACGCGCGACTGGCGATCATCGACAGGCGTGATCTGGCTCACGATCAGGAAGCCTGAGCGCACTCCCCACAGGTAATCACAAAACGTCACGTTAGGCGCCAGAAAACGATCCGTATGCACAAGCGGCTCGGCGTCCGGGTTGGTCAGCCATTGCATCATCCCTATCTCGTCGACTTCGTCGTGATAGACAACCTCGATGCTCTGAGCCTTACAGGAGAGCGTCGCTTCCATGGCTCGACCACTGCTGGAGCGAAAAATACCCTCGTGAACGAACACCGTGTGCGGCACGTCCAGAAAATTCTGCACCAGACTGCCGACATCGGCGTCGAAGGTGTTGATCATGAAATAGGATTGCCACGGCCGTTCGCCATAAGCAGGCAGCCGGAATATCGGTGTTTGGCGAGCATCGCGCGCGCCGGTGTAAACCCAGACCAGGCCATCCTGTTCGCAGACGGCAAAATGGCGCTGTCGGTAGCGATACTCAGGCGACTTCGCTGCGCCCTGCTTGGCGTCTACGCTGGGAATATGCACCACCTGACCGTTCGCGTCATAGCGCCAGCCATGATACGGGCACACCAGACAATCATCGGTGATTTTGCCAGCTGACAGCCTTGTGCCACGGTGCACACACTGGTCCAGCAATGCAGCGGGCTGCCCGTCGCGCTGGCGAAACAGAACGATATTCAGGCCGAGTATCCTGGCCCTGTATGGCTTGCCTTTGCGCAACTGTTTCTGCGTGCACGCCACATACCACTGCTCACGCGTGCCGTCGTCACGGGTATCGGTTTCACTGATCAAGGTTGCGGGCATTCAGATTCTTCCGTGATTGCAAGAAGCGCGTCAGCCGTGTCCAGACGGCTGATCAATGCACGCGGCTTGACGTCGCCTGCACGAATACCCGTCGACTCCGCAGCGCGCTGCAGCAATTCTGCGAGTTTTTGCGCCCCCCCACAGACAAAACGCAGACGCACCGGGCCCAACTGACCCAGCGTGCGCGCATGTGCATAGTGAAAGGAGCGCTGCAGGACCATTTCAATATTGTTGGCCAACGCATTGCGGCAAATGCTTGCCAGTGTCGTCGTTGAGGTACACAGCAGCACCACATAATGCGGCAGTGTACTGCTGGAGTCGGGTATCAGGCATGCGCTGTCGGCTACGTCTATGCATTGCGCAAGGGCTCGCTCGACCAGTTGCTCATCGAGCTTCTCGCCCACCAGGTCACAGGCACTTGCGCAACGCCCGACAAATTCCACACGCGGCGTCCCGGCGAGCTTACCGACTACGCGCACCCGATCACCCAATGCATACCGGTAAAGACCTGCACCGGTAGTCAGCAGCACTTGCGCGGTTTCACCCATGCGCAGGGAGTGAGCCTCTTTTGACAGCCCGTCGTCCCCGATGAATTCCAGATAATGACTGCCTATCGCCAACGGGCAGCCAGCCCCTTCGCCAAACGGGAGGCTGACCACGCCTTCGGTCGCGAACAATCCTTTGGCTAACCAGCGTGCCTGAGGGAAAAGCGAAGCCAGTTGCTGGGCGTATACTCGACTCGGCCCGTCCATCCAGCAACTTACCGCCGCCAGACCAGGCCACAACTCGGTGAATACTCCGTGAGTAAGGGCGTGACGCAAGGCTTTCTGGCGATTTGCCGGCAACCTTTTTTCAAGCCAAGCAACTATCTGCCGACTTTTAGGCGATTCAGTGTCGAGCAGTGGCTGTAGCAGGCTGGTCAGAAACGTCGGGCTCCACACGCTGATAAAGCTCAGCCCGGCATCTGCAATCAGGGCGAGCAGCGTTTGTCTGCGCCAGTGCGCCACGTCGCTGGCCAGTTCAGGAATCAGCAATGTGCCGGCCAGCCCGGCGATTGCGCTGCCTTGCAGATATTGCAGATCGCTGACACTGCCGATCGGTATGCCATTGGCCGTCATTGCCGGCTGCTGCATGGGCGGCGACATGGACCAATACCCGCTGCCATGGCTAATTTCCGGGACCTGGCGGTACATATCGGCCAGCCATACCGTCAGGGAAGCCTGCAATTGGCCAAGGAATTCCTGCGTATAAGGGATGTGTTTCTGCAGTGCACTATTGCCGCTGCTGCGCTCGAAGAATAACGGCGCACTGGCGGTCAGTATCGGCCCTTGTTGATGCTGCGCACGCTCGATCCAGGGTTGCAATTGGGCATAGCTGTGTAGCGGCACCCGCTTGCGAAACTCTTCGGCATCGCGGATTCCGGCAAAATCATGGGCTTGGCCGAAGGCGCAGTCACGGTTAGCCGACAGCATACGCAGCAGTAAACGCTGCTGAGACTCCTCAGGCTGCTCGAACAGACGCTGCCAGTGATCGAGCGTGGCGTTAGCACTGCCCATGAACGAGCGCCACAAGGCCCTTTTCACATCATCACCCACAAGCATCAAAAGTAGGTCTTGTCGAGCTGGGTCAGGTCATCGGGCAGTCGCTGCGGAGGCATGAACACCTGCAGCCAGCCGAACCACAGAGGTCGGGTTTCCTTTGGATTGGATGCCGCATGCATGTGCTGCCAATGCATCTGTGAATGGCGGTGGTGAGTCAGGTTGTAATTGAAGTTGAGGAAAGCCCAGCGGACCATGCGCGGCGCGCGCATGTTGTAGGCACCTTCCACGACATCTATCGGGGTGCGCATGTGATAGACCCATTGCAGCGATGACCAGGAAAAACCGAACGCGATATAGGCAATCAGAACCACTTCCCAAGACCAGCCAAACAGGTAAGCACACGTCAACCAGACGATAATGCCGATGATGACTTCCTTACGGATGCGCCGAAAGTCGCTGATCGAGAAATCCCTGAATGCTGCGGCGTAAGTATTGACCTCACCGCTCTGCGACCATCGATCAGCTATACGTGGCGGCAGCAAAGGCAGCAGCAGGCTGCCGACGAACGCCGCCAACCAGATACCACCGAGCACCGCAAAATAGTATTCCAAACGTTTACGCAGCAGCGATTCATCCGGCATCGCAAAATCGGCCAGTTCGGCACGTGTGCGGTTGCGTGAGTGGTGCCCGAGGTGATTGATGTGGATCAGCGTCGCGGATGCCCCAAACAGGGTCGAGGCCCACCACATCATCAGGTAATTGACGGTTTTGTCGCTGTGCGCAAGGCTGTGAAATGCCTCGTGCATCATCGAGAACACACCCTGCATGACCAGACAGAACGGAATCAGGATCAGCCATTTCCATGGACCTGCGCCGGTGTTGGACAGCCAGGTAAGCGTAGTGCCCCAGAACAGCGTCTGCAGCGCCAGCACAGCCAGGTTGGCCTTGTCGAAACGGCGTGCCGGGTGAATATCCATATATAACTGCGCCTGAATGACCACATTCGAAAGCACGGAAGTATACCTGCCCTAGCGCCAGTATGGTTATTCGGCAGTTTCAAGCCTGCCGGAGTCTGGCACACTGTGCACCTTGATATCACGGTAAGCCGAGCCCCATGTCGCTCTTCAAACGCATCCTGTCCAGGCGCTCGGCGGCCATGCTCTCCCCGCAGGCGATCAGGCACCGATCAATACGCTTCACCTTCGATGACAGTATCCCGCGCTACTGGCATGGCGGCCGGACGCATACCACGCGCTTTTTCGATTGTCTGTCGTTCATGTTTCCTCAGGGGGAAAAAATCTTCATCGAGAGTGTGGTGCACTTTCGCCACAAGCTCGACAAAGGCAGCGCTCTGGATAAGGCCGTCGACGATTTCGTCTATCAGGAGGCGTCGCACATCCGCGAACACCGTGCCTATAACCTGCTTCTGGGCGCACAAGGCGCGCCGGTCGAAAAACTGGAACGCATGCTGCTGCGACGCAGAAAGGAAAGCGAGCGATTACCGGCCAGCTTTCGTCTGGCGTTGACGGCCAGCCTTGAACACATCACCGCAATACTGTCCGAGCAGATTTTGCGAAACCCGGCATTCATGGCAGGCGCCGACCCGACGATGGCGCGCCTGTGGCGCTGGCACGCAATGGAGGAGATCGAGCACAAGGCGGTCGCCTATGACGTGCTGTGCAAAGTGGAACGTAACCCGCTACGGCGTTACCTGCTTCGTTGGGTGGCGATGACGAGCCTTTCGGTGTATTTCACTTTCGACCTTACTTACTTTACCTATTACCTCGTGCGCGGGGACCGGCAACACCGCAACTGGCGCGAATGGCTGCGCCTGCAGTGGTGGTTGTTCGTCAATCCCGGCCTGCTTTCGCGCATCGTGCCTGCCGGGCTGTTCTGGTTCGTGCCTGGCTTCCATCCTGACCGAATCGACACACGCGAACTGCTCGACAACGCTCGCCAGGCACTTGATGAACAGCGCTGAAGGCAGCTTTCGGGGCCGGCTCGCATGAGGACGATCTGGAAACCCGAGGGCTTCGAGGAATGGCAAAGGCATTTCCCGGCTACTGCGTTCGTGCGTCATCCTGCGGAGCTGGACTGGACCGATCTGTTCCTGCAGCGCTGGCAAGCGCCCTTGCCCGCTCTGCCAAAGGACACCCTGGTCGTGCTGGTTGCAGGTCTCTACTCGGAATTCATCCTCTACTGCAATCGCGCCTGCGCCCGGTCCCTCACCTCTGCGGGCCACGATGTCCTGCGTATGCCGGTGCGTTCCTCTCGCGGTGTGATCGCGCAAGGCAGGCACATCGCGACCCTACTCGGCAACCGACTCAAACCAGGACAGCGTTTTGTGGTGCTGGCTCATAGCAAGGGTGGCCTGGATACACTGGCAGCGCTGTCACAGAACAAGCATCTGCTCGACGCCTGTGACGGCATCGCTCTGGTGCAGCCGCCCGCTGGGCCATCGCCGATCATCGATGCGCTGCTGGGTCACGGCGCCGCTGGCGCTGGCCGAGGCTATCGCATGGACAGGTTCCGTCAAGTGATGATCAACAGCGCTCCGCTGGCTGCGGGTACCCGGGACATCAGCAGCCGCCGCGACCCACAGGTTGCCAAAATGCTCTCCGCCCTGCCCGACACGCTGCACTGCCTGCATGTCGTCAGTTGGTCCGCTGCGCGGCGCTCACATTTCGATACTCATCATCAGCGCCTGAATGCATTGCGTCCCGGGCATGCACATGACGGTCAGTTCTACATGGAACACCTGGCATTGCCAGGCGTCCCGCAGGTCTGCCTGCCGGACCTGGATCATGGTCAGCCAATACTGGGCGGCCCCGGCTTTGACCCGGCGAGATTCTGGCGGACATTGCTCGACATCCTTCACCAGACACGTGCGCCAGAAGGCTCTACACCAGATAGATTTCGAAGCCCGGAATACTCGCCGCACAAGCCTCGGTAAACTCGGCTGCGTGGCCACCGCAGGGTGCCGTGTAAAGGTCCATCGGCAAGGAAAAGGCGTGATACCGATGCATTGCCTTCCACAGCGGGTCCTGATCGTACAGGCATAATTGCATCAGCGAGTAGTCGTTGCGTACCTGCTTCCAGGCAATATCCATCAGTGCGCAAAATACCTCGGGGTCACGCTGGCGAACCTGCAGGTGGGTCAGGTAGATATCCCGCAGTGCCTGGCCAGGCGCGGCGATACCCGGTCGGCCTGCCAGAGGGGCGAGCGCATTGTAGCCAAGGCGCAGTAACTGCTGCGTCAGGGGCATCTGTTCGACGACGATACGTTTTATCTTCCCGGCGTCCCAAGGCGCGACGCAGCCAAGCAGGTTGTCGCGGTCATCGACAGCCAGCAGAAACGAGTCAATGCCGAAATCCGGCCACTGGCTGAGCCTGCGCTCAAATTCCGCCTCGGTGAACACACAGCCGAACGATTGTCGGGATGACTCGCTATCGAGAAACGCCCTCAGCGCATCCAGATACCGGGGAGCTGCCCGTACCACCCTCACCTTGGCGCTCGTACGGGGAACGCTACTCAAGCCACGCTGGCCGTACACTGAGACATTACTGTAGCCACGCCAGTGTGCGAGTTTCAGCGGGTTTGCTCGTCGTCTTCCCAACAGTGACTGGGTTGCCAGAGCGTTATTGCGGATGATGCAGCAATAGGCATGCTGTGCGCCTGTTTCACGGGAAAGATCCGCCAGACGCGCCTCTACCTCAGCCATCCATGACCGGGACAACCTGCGATCGGGCGTCAGTCGGAGATCGCCCAGATACGCGACCGGCTCGACACCACCGTGCAGGTAACCATCACGTACCACCAGACTGGCCGAGCCGCGCAGCTCGCCCTCCGGACCTTCTGCGATCCAGGTGCGCTGATCGTCGGCATGACAGCGATGCAGGGCGAAATAGTCCGGGCTACGATCAAAACGCAGCGGCATGCTCCCGCGCATCGTGTGCCGCCGTTGAAAGTCGAGAAGTTGCGAATTGTCCGCCGCACCGGCCCGACGAATCAGCACGTCGAATACTGCTCGCTCACAAACAGCCGTCGAGCCAGCGGTCGCAGGTTTTCGGGGTCAAGACGACACAGGCAAACCAGTTCGTCGCCCTCGGCGTAACCAGGGTTCTTTTGCAGGAAGTACTCGACTTCCGGCAGCTTCGCGTGATTTTCCGAGATCAGTGCAAGCTCCGCGCTGAGGCGCCCCTGCGGTGACTTGAATGACAGCACGCCGGTGGCCGGGTCGTAGGCATCGCCAAAACGCGCATGTGCCAGGTGATCCATCAGGGCCTGAACACGAGGCGCTGTCGAATGACCCGCACGCGGTGCGTAATCCAGTACCATTGCCCGCAGATAGCGATAGGTTCGATGCCCCTTGCAGATCAGAAACCAGTACAGGGGGACATCGGGAGACTGACGCCACAGGTCGCCCACCAGTCGTGACCAGGCGAAGGCGAGTTGTTGGCTGCCCCAGTGTTCAGGGGTGATGATAGTGTCTCCGGAAAAGACGAATTTGCAGGGCTGGTTGTCCCAGCTCATTTCAAACAGTTTCAGCGTCGTGAAGCCCATGATCGTGTCATGGGTGTCACGCAAAACGACACAATGCGTTTTGTCATCCAGATCCTGCTCGAATCGAACCCGGCAGGTATCCTGATAGCAGGCAGAATAAATCTCGAACATCCGATCGATATCGACCGATCGTAAATCGGGGCGCCCAACGGCGGTCGCGCACAAACTCATGGAGGCCTTCGATGTATGGAAACACAATGACCGGATTCTGAATCGCCGGGCCGCCAAGGGCAACCAGTCTCTCGGCACAATGTCCCGATTCTTCTGAAAACATCGCTGCGCATAGTCTGGCCTGTCCGGGTGTTCGCTTGCGCACGTATCGAATGAACCAGGCTTCGCACCCATGTATCCTCATCACTGCGCCACGTCCAGCACTGATCGTCCCGTCACGTGGCTGTTGGCCTACCTGCTGGTCACCGGCCTGCTGTACTTTCTAGTCACACACGTTCCAATGGGCGCTGTAAGACTCGTCGAGCCTGGCATTGTCGACGCTCATATGCCCTTGCTGCCGTTCACGCTGCCGCTGTATCTCAGCTATACGCTGGTGATGCCAGTGCTTGTGTACATGGGGCGCCAGTCATCATGGCTGTTGCCGGTGTTTTTCGCTGGTGCCCTGGCCGCCGGGCTGTGCCTGGTCAGCCACCTGTTCTGGCCGACCATGATCCTGCGTCCTGAAACCGGTTCCGCGTGGCTCGACAGGCTGTACCGGCTCGATGCGCCACTGGCGGCCTCACCCAGCGGGCATGTGGCGTTACCTGTTGCAATCAGCATGGTCATGGGCGGGTTGCGGCTGCGATCGGCCTGGGTATTTGTCCTCTGGAGTGCAGTGCTCATGCTGACGGTGATGACCACCGGGCAGCATGTCTTCACCGACATGGTCTCAGGCTTGGTCATTGGCGTGGCCTGCGGTATCACGACTCTGGTCCTCAGGCACTGTGCGGTGGACATGCGCACTCTATCGGCACTGCTGCTCGAATGGCTGTGCATACTGGTCACGATTCGTGTCGCGATTTACCTCGCAGACTGGCGCTTTTATCTGCTGGCTGTGCTCGTCGTGGCAGCAAGGCAGCACGCGTTGTTCGTTCTGTATCACGATGCGACCCATTACCACCTGACTCGACAGCGCAGTACCAATGACTTCCTGATCAACCTGGCTATCGGTGTCCCGGGCCTGGTGCCGATCGAATTCTACCGCCCCCTGCACCTGGACCATCACCAGCACGCGGGTACCGAACAGGACCCGGAACGACGCTTTCTCTATTACCGCCAGCCTTGGCATTTCCGGCCGTTAACCACGAAGCTGCTGGCCAGACAACTGCTGGGCGACTTGCTGCTGATCAATACGCTGCGCAATATTGCCGCCTACAAGGCCGCAGGAGGCGCGCCGCCAGCGATCACCCGCCCGCTGATTTCGGCAGCGCTGGTCTGGCTGGTGATTGTCGCCGCGCTCATCTGGCAATGCTCGGCGCAAACGTTCGGTTTGGTGGCGATGCTGTGGTTTCTGCCCCTGATAACGGTCGGCACCCTGCTACAGAAAATTCGCAGCATGGCCGAGCACAGCGGCGGCCCCGGCGTCACGCCTGGCTGGGAAGATTGGACATACGCCTGGCGCGTCGGCTGGCTGGGACGATTTTTCATCTGGCCCTACCACATCAACCTGCACTTGCAGCACCACCGAACCGCCAGCATACCGTGGCATGCCCTGCCCTCTGCAGTTCGAGCCGAGGAACAGCTCATGGCATCCCGCTCGCTTGCCTCGCTGATGTGGTCGAGGCTCAAGCAGAAATACTGATGCCTGATTGTATGGACGTCCTCTTCAATGTTTACTCATGAGCTGAATTCATGAGCCTATCCGATCACGCTCTATTGTTGACGAAATGACAGGCCTATAAGGTAATCCGGTCATCACGAGGCGGATTTGCACATGCGGATTCGCTCGAGTTTTACCGAGAAACTGTTCATGCGAAACCCGAAAAAATTATCTTGGTCATCGGTGCAGGCTCCACAGGGCAAGCCATCGCCCGCGGTGTCAGCGCGGGCAGACCGTTGGCGAAGTGATCGCCGAAGGCGATTCGGGCCTCGTATTGATATGGCGACCTGGCCCCGGCATGGTTACTCGCCGTTATTGGCGGCGTGGTAGTCGACATCCGAGACCTGCTCCATCCAGCCTTCCAGCACCTCAGCAATGGCGATGTGGGTCATGGCCGTCGTTGCGGTTGCGCCATGCCAATGCTTGACGTTGGGCGCGATCCACACAGTATCGCCGGGCTTGATCATACGAACCGGCTGGCCTTTTTCCTGCACCAGCCCCGCGCCTGCTGTGACAATCAGCGTCTGCCCCAAGGGATGGGTATGCCAGGCCGTGCGTGCGCCAGGTTCGAAGGTGACGGTAGCACCGCTGATTCTGGCGTCTTGCGACCCCTTGAATGGCGCATCAACACGCACTGTGCCGGTGAAGTAATCGGCCGGGCCGCTGGCTGATGGCTGTGAGCCGCTGGAATTGATGACAATCATGGCAAATCCTTAAGCGTTATTGGAGAGTGCTCCAATCTACCCACCGAGAACTATTGCGACTATCCACTACAATTCGAAAATACTTATCGACAGGACTCATCAATGCTTCGGGAAAACGCCGCCGATCTGCTTGCCTTCCTCGCAGTCGCTAAAGAGCGAAGCTTTACCAAGGCAGCTGCCAAACTGGGTGTTTCACAATCAGCATTGAGTCATACCGTTCGCAGCCTGGAAGCGCGCCTTGGCCTGCGTCTGCTGACACGTACGACGCGTAGCGTATCGCCCACGGAGGCTGGCGAACGCCTGATCCAGAAAGTCGGCCCGCACTTCGATGAAATTGAAATCGAGCTGGCAGGACTGAGCGACTTGCGCGACACCCCTGCCGGCAAGATCCGTATCAACGCGATGGATCACTCACTGGACCTCATCATCCGGCCAGTGCTCAACACCTTTCTGCCCAAGTACCCTGACATCAGTGTTGAAGTGTATTGCGACTACAGCTTCGTCGACATCGCCGCCGAGGGGTTTGATGCGGGGGTGCGGCTGGGTGAAGCCGTAGCAGACGGAATGATCGCCACCCGCATAGGCCCGGACATGCGTCTGTCGGTAGTCGGCTCTCCAGCCTACTTCGAAGGCCGCACGAAACCCGAGACGCCCAGAGACCTTACAGCCCATCGTTGCAATAATCTGCGACTGCCTACCAACGGCGGGCTGTACGCCTGGGAGTTCGCCAAGGATGGTGAGAGCCTGAACGTGCGTGTCACCGGTCAGGTCACGTTCAACGGGGTCTATCCACTGCTGGATGCTGCACTCGATGGCTTCGGCCTGAGTTACATCCCGCATGACCTTGTCGCCCAGCATATCGAAGCCGGACGCCTGATTCAGGTGCTGGAAGACTGGTCACCGACCTTTGCCGGCCTCCACCTCTACTACCCGAGCAGACGCCAGGCATCACCCGCATTTGCCCTTTTGCTGGAGGCATTGCGCTACCGGTGATTGATTGCGGCCGTCATTCTGTTCAATCTCATTAACGACCAAGTGGCCTGACGGCGCTTGGCTGCCAGGCTGATGCGGCGGCTCAGGCGAAGGAGAACGGTCCTTCAAATCGGCCTATCGGCACCCAGTGGGTAATAAGGCCGGTGTCGGCCTTCCAGTGGTGCAGCAACAGCGCGGGAGGCTCGACATAGGAAGCGTCGGCAGCATCCGGGCGCAGTTGCAAGGCAATGGCCGTCGTCGTGCTCGGGGCCGTGCACATCAGCGTGCCGCCAAAGCGCAGCTGCATGAAACGATGAATATGACCGCAGACGATTCGCTCGACAGCCGGGTATCTGGAGACCACCTCGGCCAGCCGCTCGCCCCTTTCACAGCGATAGGCGTCGATGCAGTGAATGCCACTTGAAAACGGCGGCTGATGCATCATGATCAACGTCGGTTTGTCAGGCTCCAGCGCCAGTGTACGATCCAGCCATTGGGTGGCGGTATCGGTCATGTCGCCGTGGTGCTGGTCGGGCACGCTGATATCCAGCCCGATGATGCGCATCGGCGCGGAACCCGAGTCGACGAAGCTGCAGTTTTCCTCATTGATGAAGTAATCGTGCTCCGGGAAGGCACTACGCAGGTTCTGCCGATGATCATGGTTGCCCGGTATCATCAAAAGCCTCTGGCGCAGCGGCTGCAGCAGCTCTCGGGCCATTGCGTACTCCTCGGGTCGCCCCTCGTCCACCAGATCACCGCTGAACAGGATCAGATCAGGCGCCGGATCCAGGGCGTTTATCGTTTCGACGGCAGCCGCCAGCATTGCATTCGAATCGACAACGCCTTGATAGAGTAGCCCTCTGGGTCGTACATGCGTGTCAGAAATGTGCGCTATCAGCATTCCATTACCTCAATCGTGACCAGGTCGCTTATCCACTAGTACAGCGAACTTGCAACGACCGGGCCAGACTTCGCCCCGGCCATTACTGAAGCGCCGCAGCGATTGAGAACACCGCAGTCTTTAAACCTCTGGAAACACTGGTTCTCCCAGATTGAGCATCAGCCGGTTCGCCCAGGCGAATATCGAGATGGCGTGAATCAGGTCCAGCACCTGTGTATCGTCCAGCCCCTGCTCGTACAGCGCCTGGATATGCCCGGCGTTGAGCGAGGCCGGTTCGAGCGTCAGGTCGATGGCGAACTGCACGATGGCTTTTTCACGCGCGGTCGTACCTGCCGTATGGGGGTCGGCAAATACCTGCGCGATAACATCATTGCGCTTGGCCAGTTGTTCGAAGCGTTGCGCGTGCACTGACGCGCAGTACACGCAGCGGTTGATCCGCGACACGACAGTGCTCGCCAGCTCCCGCTCGGCGCGCGACAGGCCACCCGGTGCGTACATGATCGCGTTGAACGCCTGTGAGCGCTGACGAAGGATGTCAGGGTGATGTGCCAAGGTCAGGTAGTAATCCGAGGTCTTGGCCTGCGGGTGGCTTTCTTCAAGCACAGCGACCTGCTCGGCGCTTGCGCTGTCGAGGTCCACGGTGGGCAGCCAGGCTTTCCAGCCCAGTACCTGATTGGTGAAACCTTCAATTTCAATCAGTTCGCTCATCAGGCTGCTCCGGCAGACTTTAACGCATCCAGCCCTGCGGCCAGACGCACTTGATAGGACAGGAATGCGATCAGTTGTGCCAGCACTACGATTTCAGCGGTGCTCAGGCCCTGATGTTGCAGCGCCTGCAACGCGCTTTGATCGCCGTGTACCGGAGACTCGATCAAGGTCCGCGTGAAGCGCAGGATCGCCGCCAGACGTGGGTCTTCCAGCAGATCGATTCGGCTGGCGTCCACATCGGCCAGCACATTTGCCTCGGCGCCTGCCGTCTGCAACTGCGACAGGTAATACCCGCTCAGAGTCGGCTGCGCGCTCAGCAGCGTTGCGTAATACGCCACCCAAAGGCGTTCGCTCAGTGACAGGTTGTGCGCCAGTGCCGGGTCGAAAAACAAGTCCTGACTGCCCTGGGTTGCCAGGGCCACCTTGTCCCGCGCATGACGAACCGCGTGCAGCGGGCTGTCGGGTGCAATGCCCAACAGGCTATCGAGGGTGTCCGGAGTCGTTGAATGTTCAGTGGTCGATGTCATGACAGGTCCTGCAATGCTGTGGTTGCATTCGCGCAGCCGCTGGCAAAAGCGGCGCGTTCATGAAAGAGAATCAAGGCTGCTCGGTGACCATGGTCGCTGCAGTGCGGTCGCTGACCAGCGGCTCGACCTTGAGGCCTTTGCGCGCTGCCCAGATGTTCTGGTAATGGAACAGCGGGATGATGCCGACGTCGTCACTGACAATCTGCACCGAGTCCTGGAGAATCTTGCGGCGCTTGGCCTCGTCGAACTCAGCGGTCGAATCAGCCAGGGCCTTGTCCACCAGCGGATTGCTGTAATGCCCCCAGTTGGAAGCGCCCTGCCCTTTGCTGCTGTCGACCGTGGTCAGAATATTGGTCAGGGCATACGCCGCCTCGCCGGTGCCATTGCCCCAGGCAATCACGCTGATCGCCAGTTCATTCTTGTTGGCCTTGCCCGCGTACACCGCCCACGGCAATACCTCCAGCTGAACCTTGACGCCGATCCGTGTCCAGAACTGCGCCACCGCCTGCATGACCTCCGGTGCCTGCGGATAACGGTCACCTGGCACATGCACAGTCAGTTGGAAGCCTTCGGGAAAGCCTGCCTGCGCCAGCAGATCCTTGGCCTGCTTGACGTCATAGGGAATATTCTTGATCTGCGGGTTGTAACCGAACGTATTGGCCGGCATCCATTGATTGGCTTCGGTGACGGTGCCCTGCATGATGCGTTCGTTGATGGCCGGGCGGTTGATGGCCAGGGACAGCGCCTTGCGCACCCGCACATCCAGCAGCGGGTTTTCGGCCAGCGGCTTGCCCGCGTTGTCGCGAATGAACTCGTTCGGGCCGGCGCGGAAACTCGGCTGAACGATCAGCGCACGCAGCCCCTGATAGGCGAAGACATTGACGTTCGGCGTTTTGCGCAGGCGCTCCACATCAGTAGGCGATACCTTGTCGATCACGTCGACATCGCCCGCCAGCAAGGCTGCAGTACGGTTGGCGGCGTTGGCGATGAAACGGAAATCAACCTTGTCCCAGGTCGGTTTGCCACCCCAGTAACTGTCATTGCGAGCGAATATCGTGCGATCACCCGGCACGAACGAGACAAACCGGTAAGGTCCGGTGCCAATCATCGCCTTGCCCGAGTTGTAATCGGCGCTGCTGGCTGCCGCACCGGCGTGGCGACTGACGATATAGATCGAATCGACGTCCGGCAGCAGATTGGCGTTGGGCGAACGGGTCTTGATGATCAGTGTGTGATCGTCCTTGGCCTTGACCGATTCCACGGTACGCATGGCCCCTGCGTAAGAGGCCACGCTGCCGGGTACGTTTCGCGCGCGCTCGAAGGAGAAGACCAGATCATCGGCGGTCAGCGGCGTGCCATCCTGCCATTTGACGCCATCACGCAGGGCGAACTCCCAGGTGGTGTCGTCCACGACCTTCCAGCTCTTGGCCAGGCCTGGCAGGGTCTTGTCATCACGGCGGCTGACCAGCGATTCGAAGGCATGCAACGCTACCGAACGGTCTCCGGCATAGTTATTGAGCTGTGGATCGAGGGACGAGACCGGGTCGGCATAGCCGATGCGCAAGTCCTGTGCCGTGACACTGCCGGCGGCCAGCAGCAGGGCCGACGCTAACAACGAACGAACGAGTGGTTTCATGGGTGATTCCTTGTACGCAATGGCAGAAGGTGACGGGTTTGAGGTGCCCGTTCAGCGTTGGTCATTCAGGTGACAGGCGCTCTGGTGATTCGGCGAAACCTCCCGCAGCGCTGGAACTTCCTCGCGACAGCGCGCCATGGCGTGCGGGCAGCGAGGGTGGAAATGACACCCGGCAGGCGGGTTAAGCGGGCTGGGGATTTCCCCTTGGATCGCGTCATAACGGGTACTGCGAATATCGAAGCGCGGGATCTGCGCCAGCAAAGCCTGGGTGTACGGGTGATTGGCCCGCGCGAACAGGTCATCGACCGATGCTGTCTCGACCACACGACCCAGGTACATCACGACGACGCGGTCGCAGAGGTGCTCGACGACGCCCAGGTCATGGCTGATAAACAGATAGGTCAGGCCCAGTTCGTCGCGCAGGTCCATGAACAGATTGAGGATCTGCGCCTGAATCGACACGTCCAGCGCCGCCACCGACTCGTCGCACACCAGCAGTTCCGGTTGCACCGCCAGCGCACGGGCAATCCCGATGCGCTGACGCTGGCCACCGCTGAACTGATGCGGATAGCGCTGACGCAATTGCGGGCTGAGCCCGGCACGCTGCAATTGCGCACTGACGTAATCATCTGCGCCCCTGCGGTCGGTCAAGCCGTGCAACAGCGCACCTTCGCCAACGATCCGGTCGACCCGCAGACGCGGGTTGAGGCTCGAAGACGGGTCCTGAAAAATCATCTGCACTTTCAGGCGCAGCGCCTTGCGCTCACGTGTGGTCAGGCTGTCCAGCGGCCTGCCGTCCACCGACGTGGTGCCTGAAGAGACCGGCAGCAGCCCGGCAACCATGCGCCCCAGGGTCGATTTGCCACAGCCTGACTCGCCCACCAGCCCGACCACTTCACCGCGCATGATGCGCAGATCGACACGATCCACCGCATGGGTCAGCGGTTTTGCACGGGTAAGGTGCAGCCGTTGCAGGAGCCCCTGAAGGGAGCGCTTATCCACGGCTTTGCCGAAGGTCTTGCTGACCTGATGCAGCTCGATAAGGGGAATCTGATCACTGGGCATCGGCCGCTCCTGGGTGAAAACAGCGAACCATCTGGCCCGGTCGTGCCTCGTGGGGTTGAGGCTCCTGCGCACAGACCTGCGAGGCTCTGGGGCAACGCGCCGCGAAAGCACAACCGACCGGCATCGACAGCAGGTCGGGTGCCATGCCCGGGATCTGCCGCAGGCGCTGACCGCGCTGGTTGCGACTTGGCAGGCTGTCGATCAGCCCTTGTGTGTAGGGGTGTTGCGGGCGATCCAGTACATCGGCGACCGAACCCTGCTCGACGATGCGTCCGGCGTACATCACCGCCACATCGTCAGCCAGCCCCGCGATCACGGAAAGATCATGGGTGATCCAGATCAGCGAGGTGCCCTGCTCGCGCACCAGCTTCTGCACTTCACTGAGAATCTGCGCCTGAATCGTCACATCCAGCGCCGTGGTCGGCTCATCGGCAATGATCAGGTCCGGCGCATGCAGCAGCGCGATGGCAATCGCCACCCGCTGGCGCATACCGCCAGACAACTGATGCGGATAGGCGCGCAGACGTTCTTCCGGGCTGGCGATGCCCATCAGCGCCAGCGTGCGGCTGGCATGTTCGCGGGCCTCGCGCTTGCTCAGCGGGCTGTGCGCACGTACGGCCTCGATCATTTGCGTGTCGACCCGCAGCACCGGATTGAGGGTCATCATCGGGTCCTGAAAGATCATCGCTACCCGGTTGCCCTGAATGTCACGCAGTTGCGAGGCAGACAGTCTGGTCAGATCGCGCCCCTTGAACAGCACCTGGCCGCCGCTGATGCGCCCAGGTTCATCGACAAGACCGAGGATCGAAAAGCCGGTGACCGACTTGCCCGAACCGGACTCACCCACCAGGCCCAGAATGCGTCCCGGCTGTACCCGCAGCGAAACGTTGCGCACCGCTGGCAGCACACCGGCGCGGGTATGAAACGAAGTGCACAGGTCGCGCACATCCAGGGTCGGCTGTTGGGCTGCGTCAGGTGCAGGCGACATTTCAGACACGCTCATCGCTGTAACCTCGGGTTCAGGACATCGCGCAAACGGTCACCGACCAGATTGATCGCAACGATAGTGATCAACAGCGCCAGGCCCGGAAACAGGCTGATCCAGTATTCATTGCTGAGCATGTATTGAAAGCCGTTGGCAATCAGCAGCCCCAGAGACGGCTCGGTGACCGGTACGCCCAGGCCGAGAAACGACAGGGTTGCTTCGAGCGTGATGGCGCGGGCGATCTGCAAGGCGCCGATCACGATCAGCGGTGGCAGGCAATTGGGCAAAATGTGGCCAACCACAATACGCAGCGGCCCCACGCCCTGCCCGCGCGCCGCATCGACGTATTCACGGCGGCTTTCGGTCAGCGCCTGACCGCGTGCGGTGCGCGCGTAATAGGCCCATTCAAGCATTATCAGAGTCAGCATCACGTTGCCGACGCCCTTGCCCAGCCAGGCAAGAATCATCAGCGCCATGAGAATCACCGGGAACGACAGCAGCAGGTCGACCAGACGCATCAGCAAAGCATCGAGCCAACCGCCGACATACGCAGACACCAGCCCGAGCAGCGTACCGATCACTGCCGCAATCAACGCCGAGCCAATGCCTACCCACAGACTGATGCGCAGGCCATAGATAATCGCCGAGACCAGATCGCGGCCCTGCCCGTCGGTACCCAGCCAATAGATGTAACCGCTGTCCCCATTGAGGCTGCCAGGCGGCATGCGCGCGTCCATGACGTTGAGCTGCATCAGGTCGTAGGGGTTCTGCACCACAATCCACGGCGCCAGGGCTGCAACCAGCACAATGAGCAGCAGGACCACCAGGCCCGTCACCGCAGTGGGCGAGCTGAAGAACTCGGTCAGCACTCGTCGCCAGGGTGACTGGGCCTGCAACAGCGTGCTGCCGATCGGGGCTTTTTCAATGACATTCATCGGGAGGCCTCGATGCGTACACGTGGGTCCAGCAAGTAATACAAGCCGTCGACGATCAGGTTGAGCACCACGAAAATCACCACGACCACCATCAGGTAAGCGACCACCACCGGGCGGTCAAGCATGTTGATGCTGTCGAGAATCAGCTTGCCGGCACCCGGCCAGGCGAAAATGCTTTCAGTCACCACGGCATAGGCGATGGTCGAGCCCAGTTCCATTGCCAGCACCGTCACCACCGGAATCATGGTGTTGCGCATGACGTGCATGCACATCACGCGCATCGGTGACAGGCCCTTGGCGCGGGCGAATTTGACAAATTCCTGAGGCAACACTTCGCGCACACCGGCTCGGGTCAGGCGCAGCACCAGGGAAATCTTGAACAACGCCAGGTTCAGCGCTGGCAACAGCAGGTGCTGCAAGCCGTCCAACGTCAGCCATGACCATTGCACGCCCAGCCACTCACGGGTCTCGCCCCGGCCGCTGGCCGGTAGCCAGCCCAAGGTGATGGAGAAGAGCATGATCATCATCAATGCGACCCAGAAGGCTGGTAGCGAGAAGCCGACAATGCTGGCGGCCATCATCAGCCGGGACAGCGGATGCTCGGGGTACATGCCGGCAAACATTCCCAGCGGCACACCGATGACCACTGCCAGAAACAGGGCACTGAACGCCAGTTCGAAGGTTGCAGGCAAACGCTGCAGAATCAGGCGCATGGCGTCCTCGTGATACACGAAGCTTTGCCCCAGATTGCCGTGAACCGCACCCTTAAGAAAAATCAGGTACTGCTGCCACAGCGGCTGGTCCAGCCCCAAATGCGCGATGGCCTGCAGACGCTCGGCCTGATTGAGGTCTTCACCCACCAGAATGTCCATCGGGTTGCCGATGGCATTGAGGCCGACGAACACCACCAGCGTCATCAACAGGATGACCAGCAATGATTGAGTCAGCCGACGCAGCGCCCAGCCGATCATTGGCGCAGCTCTGCAGCGCCTGGCTGGCTGGCGACCCACTCATCGCCCAGCAGCTCTGGCTCGGCGTAATCGAGCATGGTGTCGAAATGCAGGGCGATGTCCTCGTTGAACAACTGCCCGACCAGGGCATGGGCCAGACGTTTGGAGCCCTCGCTGATAGCAGGAATGTCACCGGACACCGCGCCGTAGCTCAATGCTGCTGGATAACTGAAGCAGTGAATGTGGTTCAGCCCCGGGCAGGCGCCTGGGGTCTTCTCCTGAAATTCGAAGCAGTTGCCCAGATCCGGCAGCGCAGCCAGTTCGGCATCGGTTTCGCCGCTCGGTGCCTGGAAGCGATCCTGCCAGACGCGGATCTGCGCAGAGAATGGCGCAAATTCCGGGCGCTGCCGGAAGTCGGTGCGAAACCCGGTGGCAAACACCACGAAATCTGCTTCGATACGGGCCTTCGGCGTATTCAGCCAGACGCCTCCAGCAGCGCTCTCCTCGACGGAAAGCACCGGACTGTCGAGCATGAACCGCGCCTTGCCGGAAGCGGACACTCTGAGGGTACTGCCGCGCGGCGGTGGGACCTGCTGGGTATTGAGGTAGTGGCGAATGCGCCATTTCCAGACGTCGGGCAGGCGCCAGTAGCCATGGACCATGCCGGGATTGCCGACGCCCTTGCCTTTGTTGATGCGCGGCAGCTCGGCACGCCGGATCAGCAGATCGACCCGCGTTGCGCCAGCCTCCAGCGCCGTGGCAGCGCTGTCCATCGCCGAGGCGCCACCGCCGATGACCGCAACGCGTCTGCCGGCGAACCAGCTGTCCTGCAAACCCGCCGCCGAGTGTGTCCACAAGTGCTGCGGCAACTGCCGGGCAAAATCCGGCACCCAAGGACCACCCAGACCGTCCCGACCCGTGGCGAGCACCACATGGCGGGCCAGCAGGAATTGCGTCTGCACCGGCGTGACGACATCCAGCTCAATCAGACCGTCCGTTCTGGGCGCTACCCGGCTTATGCGGTGCTCATTGCGTACGTCCAGGGCCAGCACCTTGCGATACCAGCGCAGGTACTCGGCCCATTGCAGACGTGGAATCTTGTCCAGCAACGCCCAGCCGTCGACGCCGAATTGCGCTTCGTACCAGGCGCGAAATGTCAGCGCTGGCAAGCCCAGCGCCGGCCCGGTCAACTGCTTTGGCGAGCGCAGGGTCTCCATCCGTGCGGTGGTGGCCCAGGGGCCTTCGAAACCTGCTGGTGACTGATCGAAAATGACCGCCGCTACGCCGAGGTTGCGCAGCTCTGCGGACAGCGCAAGACCGGCCATGCCTCCACCGATGATCGCTACGTCGAGCACGGCCTGCCCTGCGCTGATCCTGGGCTTGACCCATGGCTTGGCGGGCAGATCCAGCCAGGCCAGATCCTGCTGCAAGCGAGCTTCCAGAGCGGCCAGGCCAGTGGGTGCGTTCACATCGGACATTGATCGGTACTCGAAAAAATGATCGGGCTACAAGCTCGAGCCTTGATTCAAAGCACTTCAAGAATCATTCCAATATTGTTTTAAATGAATTCTTAAAGCCTTTGAATGCTTAATTCGAATAGTAAAAGCCGATTTTTATTCTCGCAACGCGCAAAAAAGCATATTTATATTCCCAAATGGAATTTGAGCGAGCTTTGCGTGCCGAGAAACAAGGCGTTACGGAGGCTATTCATGGACGCGCTGCGTCCGGCTTTCAGTCTTGTGCGACGACAGGCGTTATCAGCAAGCGGGCTTTAATGCCGTCTGCATGGCCCGCTCACTCGGCATAAATGCTTTGTAACAGGGCATCGTGCGCGCTGGCTTCGTGCATGATCATTTCCGGCAGCAGGATTTTTGCGCTGTCGGCAATTTCATCGATCAGCGCGCTCGCCACATCCGACAGCGGGCTGGCGAAGGCTGAAATCAGCCCGAAGAAAAACGGAATGTTGCAGGCGATCGGTCTGACGACCAGGCCTTGTACCGGCACCCCCAGCGCTGTGAACGGATCGACCAGTGCAACGCCCAGCCCGACCCTGGCCATCTGCATGGCAATCAGCGACGTATTGGTGTCCAGCATGCGCGGCGGCTGACCACCCGCCTCCTGAAACGCCTTGTCGATGCGTCGACGAAAGCGATACGGGTTGGCCATGGTGATCAGCGTTTGCTGACGCAGCAGGTCCATCGACAGCACCTCATGAGCGGCCAGCGCCGAATCGGCTGGCAATACCGCCACACAAGGCGCCTCGCCGATCCAGTGAATTTCCAGACCACGATGCTCCAGCGGCAGGCTGACCGCGCCCAGGTCCATGGTTTTCGACAGGACAGCCTGAACCACGTTCTCCGGAGACATGCTCTGCAGCTGAATCTGTTGCGGACGCAGGTGCGCGGGCAGGCGCGACAATGCAGCAGGCAGCAGGCCAGCCGCCAGGGCCGAGATCGCCACCAGCTTGATCTGATGGTTCTCGTCCTGGGCAATGTGCTGCGCGCGCTGGCGGATGTTGCGCACCCCCAGCAGCGCACTCTCCACTTCGCCATACATCATGAATGCCTTGTGGGTAGGCGTGACCTTTGGCCCGCTGCGCTCGAACAACGCAAAGCCCAGTTCCTGCTCGAGCTCCTGAATGGCCCGGGTGACCGAGGGCTGAGATCGGCCGAGCATTTTCCCTGCCGCCGTGACACTGCCTGCCGACATGACTGCCGCGAAGGCTTCGAGCTGACGCAAATCCATAAGCATGCCTTGATCGATACACTGCCGATGAGAAAGCACGACGCTGTGCTCCCCGGTTCAAAGCGCGAAAGTCTACACGCTGGTAGCGCCTGACGTGAGCCAGCACCTCATCCGGCGATCATTACCCGGTTTCGGCCCTGCTGTTTGCCCATGTACAGCGACGTGTCGGCGCGATTGAGGGCCAACTGAAACGCCTCGCCCGTGGCGATGGTCGCCACAGCGACTGTGGCGCTGACGGCGATAATGCGCTCGTTGATCAGACCGGCCTCTTCGGCGATACGCCGCCAGATACGTTCTGCCGCGCGCAGTGCGTCTTCGGGCGTAGTGTCAGGCATGAGCACCAAAAATTCCTCGCCGCCCCAGCGCGCTGCCATATCACTGCTGCGCACGCTCGAACCGATGATCTCGGCGACCCGTTGCAGAACCACATCGCCGGTTTCATGCCCGTGGATATCATTGATCTGTTTGAAATGATCGATGTCGAGCAGGATCAACGAAGCCGACAGCCCCTGCCGTCGGCCTTCCAGCTCGCGTATGCGATGCAGCACTCGTCTGCGCGTATAAAGATTGGTCAGGCTGTCGCGGTTGGCGATATGAAACAGGCTCAGTTGCATCGACGAGGTGAAACGTACCGACAGTGCAGTGGCGTAAATCGACAGAGTGGTCGCAGAGAGTACGTTGACGATACCGAACGCATCGAGCACGTTCTGGCTGAGACCGGATCCCTGCCCCGTGTATCGGCGAAAGGCAAAGCAGCCCACCAGCGACAGCAGAATCGCCACGCTGTAGGCAATGCGTCTGATGACGTTCAGTTGAAACGTGAAGGCAATGACGGGAATCACGCAGAATATGTAGAAACTGAAGTTGCTTTCCCAGCCCAGCTGCCACGTCGCGAGCACGGCATGGCCGATGATCTCCAGGCACATCAGTTGTCCGGCTTGTCGATGCCGACGCCTGCGGATCAAGTAGATGCAGTTGACGTAAACCAGTGTGCTGACGATGTTCGCCATCCACATGATCTTCATGCCCAACCCCAGGAACACTGTCAGCCACACACAGTGAATGCCCAGAGCGACATAAACGATCGGGGTGATGTGTTTCCAGAACTGGATAGCCGTGTCCTTGAACAGCTGGGTGCGGTCTTCCGTCGGAAGGCTCATCATCACGTTATCTCGAAATGCAGGTGGAATATGACCATCAGCGTAGGGGCGAGATCATGATGTATTGTCGGCCTGAACCGACGCCGCTTTATACAGCGACTGGATAATATATTTGTCTGCAGCGCCCGAACCCCGTGAATGCCGGAAGGACTCAAATGGACATCATTGAGACCGTGTAGTGCAATCCCGTGCCTGACTTTTTCATAGTCAGCTGGCCGTCGGCAGCGTCCGGCAATATGCAGTGAGCTTGCACTCCGGGCGGCGTATGGCGGTTTTTCGTCGCTTTACGGTAGCGATCCTGATGCTCCGGAAATACTATCGGGAGCGGACCTTGTGTTGATCACGTATTGCTCATCAGCCCGCCAAGATGCAGGCAGCCCTGAATGATTCGGAAGGAAGCTTACCGATGGAACGTCTCACCGCAAAAGACTTTGCTCCTGAACTGCTTGAGCTTTATGACTACTACGCACACGGCAGGATCAATCGGCGCGAGTTTCTCGATCGTGCAGCGCTGTTCACCTTTGGCGGCCTGACCGCCAGTGCGCTGCTTGCCTCGCTGAGCCCCAACTATGCGCTGGCCGAACAGGTGGAATTCACCGACCCGGACATCATTGCCGAGTATGTCTCCTATCCTTCGCCCAAGGGGCATGGTCAGGTTCGCGGCTATCTGGTACATCCGGCCAAAGCCGCCGGAAAAGTACCCGCAGTGGTTGTGGCACACGAGAATCGCGGCTTGAACCCTTACATCGAAGACGTGGCGCGCCGCGTTGCCAAAGCCGGTTTCATTGCGTTGGCACCTGACGGGCTGTCGTCGGTCGGCGGCTATCCGGGCAACGATGACAAGGGCCGTGAGCTGCAGCAGACGGTCAACCCGGAAAAGCTCATGAACGACTTCTTTGCCGCCATCGAGTGGCTGATGAAGCATGACGCGACCACCGGCAAGGTCGGCATCACCGGTTTCTGCTACGGCGGCGGTGTGGCCAATGCCGCGGCGGTTGCGTACCCGGAGCTGGGCGCTGCGGTGTCGTTCTACGGGCGTCAGCCCAATGCCGAAGACGTGGTGAAGATCAAGGCGCCGGTGATGATTCACTACGGCGAACTGGATACCCGCATCAACGAAGGCTGGCCGGCCTATGAAAAAGCCTTGAAAGCTGCGGGCAAGACGTACGAAACGTACATTTATCCGGGCGCCAATCATGGTTTCCACAACGACTCCACCCCACGTTACGACGAAGCCGCGGCCAAACTGGCCTGGGACCGCACATTGGGATGGTTCAACAAGTACCTGGTCTAAGTTCTGGCCGAACGGCGCGGCACAGATCTGTGACGCGCAGCATCACGCAAGGCATTCCCACGCAGGAGCGTGAGGAACGATAGTCCTGTAACTATCGTGCCCATGCTCCGCGCGGGCATGCCGTTCTGGACGCTCTGCGTCCTCTCTATAGTGCCCTCACCCGTTCCAGCAGTACCTGTAGTGGATGCTGCACCACTTTTCCATCCTGGCGCTTGACCTGGCTGCGGCATGAGTAGCCATCGGCGACCAGTCGACCTTCACCGCCATGCCGCGCCACCAGTGGCTGCCAGGACTGACGATAGATGATGTCGCTGGTTTTCGCGTTTCGGGTTTCATGCCCATAGGTGCCGGACATGCCGCAGCAGCCGCTGGCCAGCACTTCCAGCTTGAGCCCGGCACGGGCGAAGGCTTTCTGCCAGAGGCCGACACTGGCGGGCTCGTTGGTCTTTTCAGTGCAATGCGGCAGGAAGTAGTACGTCTCTTCCGATGCCCCATCACGACCTTCCTCGACCGTGGACGCCAGCCATTCCTGCGGCAGCATGACCTCGGGTACATTCTCGCTGCCCAGCGTCTTGCTGTACTCCTGGCGGTAAACCAGGGTCATGGCCGGGTCCAGACCGATCAGCGGGATGCCGTACCCGGCCAGCTTGCCCAGCGACTGGCTGTTGAAACCGGCAGCCTTCTCGAACGCCTGCAGAAAACCCTGCACCTGCAGCGGCTTGCCATTGGGCGCAAACGGTGCGAGGTAGACCTGATAACCGAGACGCGAAATCAGCTCCAGCCAGTCTGCCGCCAACGGGGTTTCGAAGTATCGGGTGAATGCATCCTGAACCAGCACCACCGTGCGCTTGCGCTCCTCCTCGCTCAACGCGGCCAGGCGCTGCGGCGTAGCGATGCCGACATTCCAGCGAGCGCAGGCCGCGCGGAAGTCGGTCAGGCTCAATAACGGGCTGTCGACCATGCCTGCCACATGCTCAAGCAGGTAACGCACCAGCCTTGCGCCCATGATCGCGTTATACAGCTTCGGAAAGCGCGCCAGGTGCGGGATGCTGAACTCCAGCGAGCCAATCAGGTAATCCTTGATCGGGCGCAGGTAGCGGCTGTGGTACAGCTCGAGAAAGCGCGAACGGAACTCGGGCACGTTGACCTTCACCGGGCACTGTCCCGCGCAGGACTTGCAGGCCAGGCAACCGGCCATGGCGTCGTAGACTTCATGGGAGAAATCCTTCTGCCCCGCAACTCTGGCGACGCTGTTGACGGTTCTCTCGGCAAGACTTTTCAGCACATTGGCACTGCGCGCCCTGGCGCTGGCGGTGAGGACATTGACGTCCTGCTCGCCTTGCAGACGCAGCCATTCCCTGACCAGCGAAGCGCGGCCCTTGGGTGAGTGAATACGGTCACGGGTGGCTTTCCACGACGGGCACATGGCATCGTCGGTGTCATAGTTGTAACAGGCGCCGTTGCCATTGCAGTGCAGCGCGCTGTCGTAGCTTTGCCAGACGCGTTCATCGATCGTGCGATCCAGGTCACCACGCAACGTCACTTCATCCACCAGCGTCAAGCGTGATTCCGGCACCGTCGCAGGCGTGGCGATCTTGCCGGGGTTGAGCTGGTTGAACGGGTCGCAGGCGGCTTTGAGGGCCTGCAATGCGGGATATAACTCGCCGAAATATTCAGGCACGTATTGCGAACGCAAGCCCTTGCCATGCTCGCCCCAGAGCAGCCCGCCATAGCGTTTAGTCAGCGCGGCGACGGCGTCGGAGATTGGCCGAATCAACGCCGCCTGCGCGGGGTCCTTCATGTCTAGAATCGGTCGCACGTGGAGCACGCCGGCATCCACATGGCCAAACATGCCGTATTGCAGCCCGTAGCTGTCCAGCAGCGCACGGAACTCCTGAATGTAGTCGGCGAGATTTTCCGGAGGCACGGCAGTGTCTTCGACGAACGGCTGCGGCCTCGCTTCACCCTTGACGTTGCCGAGCAGCCCCACCGAGCGCTTGCGCATGGTGTAGACGCGGTTCACCGCTGCACTGCCAGCCGCCAACGTGTGGCCGAGGCGCACCACCGATGTGTCAGTCTGCAAGTGCGCAACGAACGCATGAACGCGCTGTTCCACCTCACTCAACTCATCGCCGCTGAATTCGATCAGGTTGATGCCCAGCGTCGGCGTCGCAGGGTCCTGGGGGAAATACTCGGCGACGCCATGCCAGACGATATCCTGCATGGCCAGCATCAGCACCTTGGAGTCCACGGTCTCGATGGACAGCGGTTTGTGCGCCATCAGCGCCTTGGCGTCCCGCAGGGCGTCCATGAAACCGGCATAGCGAACATTGACCAGAATCGAATGTTTGGGGATCGGCAGGACGTTGAGTCGGGCCTCGACGATAAACCCCAGTGAACCTTCGGAACCGCAAAGTACGCTGTTGAGGTTGAAACGCCCGTCTTCCTCGCGCAAGTGCGCCAGATCGTAGCCGGTCAGGCAGCGGTTAAGCGGCGGAAAGACATCCTTGATCAGTTGTGCCTGCGTATCGGCGATCTGCTGCGCGCAACGATAAACGTCGCCCGCGCGGTCGACGCGTGCCTGCTCGCTGGCCAGTTGTTCGACATTCAGCGCATGGCTGTTGACGTACGAACCGCCCAGCAACACCGTGGACAGCTCAAGGACGTGGTCACGGGTCTTGCCGTAGGTGCAACTGCCCTGCCCGCTGGCATCGGTGTTGATCATGCCGCCAATCGTGGCGCGGTTGGAAGTCGACAGTTCCGGCGCGAAAAACAGCCCGTGCGGCTTGAGCGCGGCATTGAGCTGGTCCTTGACCACACCGGTCTGCACGCGCACCCAACGTTCCTCGACGTTGATCTCAAGAATAGCGTTCATGTGCCGCGACAGGTCGACCACCACGCCGTCGGTCAGCGACTGCCCGTTGGTCCCGGTGCCGCCGCCACGCGGGGTCAACACCACCTGTTTGTGCTCGGGCCGCGCCGCCAGCCGGGCGACGATTGCGACGTCATGGCTGTCCATCGGGAACACGGCAGCCTGCGGCAGGCGCTGGTAGATGGAGTTGTCAGTGGCCAGCACTGTGCGCGCACCGTGGTCACGGGCTATTTCGCCACGAAAGCCGCCCTCCGCCAGGGCATTGAGGAAACGGTCATAGTGACCGACCTGCTCGGAAGTCGGTTTCAACAGCGCAATCATGGGTGGTGTTCCTCGCTAGGCGTTTTATATGCAAAGCACGTATGCTTCGAAACGCTCGAATGCATGGCGTTATCAACGGTTAGCGTGATTCTCCGGCCTGTCATGCTTCAGTGCAAACGTAAAACCTGCCGTTTTTCCATGAGCTTTATGAATGAACACCCGAAGACTGACGCCCTCCATGTCGCTGCTGCTTGCCTTCGAGGCGGCCGCCCGGCATGGCAGCTTCACCAAGGCCGCAGATGAACTGGCCCTGACCCAGAGCGCCGTCAGCCGGCAGGTGCAGGCGCTGGAGGCACAACTGGAAGTCGAGTTGTTCAAGCGCGATGGCAGACGCATCGAGCTGACCACCGCAGGCGCGCTGTATCAGCATGAGCTGGCTGCCGCGCTGGGCCGCATCCGCAGTGCGACCCTGCAAACCATCGCGCACAAGGCCGAAGGCGGCACACTGCATCTGGCCGTGCTGCCCACCTTCGGCTCGAAGTGGCTGTTGCCACGCATGAATGACTTTTACACCCGGCATCCGGGCTATGTGGTGCACATCCATTCACGCATCGTGCATGCCGACCTGACGCCCGCGGCCAGCGAAATGAACGCGATCATCTGTGCCGGCAACGGCAACTGGCCCGGTTACCTCGCTCATCCGCTGGTCAGTGAAAAACTGGTGGTCATTGCCAGCCCGGCAGCCCTTGCCGGCTACCAGTCGATGACTCCGGCGCAGGTGGCCCAGCATGCGTTGCTGAGCGTCGTGTCGCGGCCCAATGCCTGGTCGGACTGGTTCGACAGTAATCGGCTGGACCACCACATCATGCGCCCCGGCCCGAGTTTCGAACTGACCTCGCACCTGATCCAGGCCGTCGCGGCCGGCATTGGTATCGCACTGGTGCCGCGCATTCTGGTGCAGGACGAAATCCACAGCGGCGAACTGGTCACCCTGTTCGAGCCTCTGGACAGCGGACGCAATTACTATCTGGCCTACGCCACGCGCTTTCAGAACCTGCCCTCGCTATGTGTGTTCAGGGACTGGCTGCTGGCGACGCCGTTTCCCGACCCTTTGTAAAACCTGCCCGCAACAGGAGCCACTGTGCGTATCGAGCCCCTTCCGCCGCTGCAGAACCTGATCGCTTTCGAAGCTGCCGTCCGGCATGGCAGCTTCACGCGTGCCGCCACCGAACTGAACCTGACTCAGAGCGCGATCAGCCGTCAGGTCGCGCAACTGGAGGAATTTCTCGGCCGCGCGCTGTTTCGTCGCGAGCACAAGCGCATTCATCTAACAGTCGCCGGGCAGATTTACGCCGAGCAGATCCAGCGCGTACTGACCCTGTGCGCCGAGGCCACCGCACAGGTGATCACTCACAGCGGTGATCAGCAACTGACCCTGGCCTGCTCCAGTGGCGTGGCGGCCTTGTGGCTGGGGCCTTTGCTGGGACGTTATCGCGATGCCTTTCCGGCCGTGGATATCCGACTGCGCGTGGTCGATGGGCTGGATTCGCTGATTCGCGCCGAATTCGATCTGGCGCTGTATTTTCTGCGTGAAGTCTCACCGGCAGGTCTCGACAGCCGTCTGCTGTTCGCCGAATCGGTCAACGCCTATTGCTCGCCCGACTACCTCGGCGGGCGCCTGCTGGAGCCCGCGCAACTGCTGGATCATTGCCTGCTGATGCTCGAAGACGGCCAGCGTCAATGGCTGTCCTGGGGTGACTGGTTCGGCCGCCAGGGTGTCGATGCCTCGCTGATCCGCAAGCGCATGACCGTGAACCTGTATCCGGTGCTGGTCGATCTGGCGGTCGCCGGGCATGGCATCGTGCTCGGCTGGCAGCCGATGATCGACCGCCACCTACAGTCCGGCGCGCTGGTGCCCGCGTGCCGCAAAAGCGTCGGCGCGGTAGGCGGCTATTATCTGCTGACACCCAACGACAAGACGCCTCGGCGTGCCGCGCGTGCCTTCGAGAAATGGCTGGCAGACGAAATAGCCACACTGGCTCCACCGCTCTGAATCCTGCATGCGTTTGGCGCATGCAAATCTGCGTAATAAGCGTTTTGTTAAAATCGGCCCAGCGCCTACTCTCGACTGAAACGGGCAAAAAGACCTGACTCGGCCGCACTCACACACACCCTGCCCCTCAATCAATGCAACCGATGCAGGGGGTTTCCCTGCGTGTATCGCATGCAGGAGCCTATCCAGTGAGCACATCACAATCCTCTGCTTCACGCCCCCATGAACAAAAGGCACGCCGCGCGGTGGTTGCCACGGTCATCGGCAATGGCCTTGAATGGTTTGACTTCACGGTCTACAGCTTCTTCTCGGTGATCATCGCCAAGGTGTTCTTCCCCACCGGCAGCGAACTGACCTCTTATCTGCTGGCGCTGGCGACCTTCGGGGTCGGCTTCTTCATGCGTCCGGTGGGTGGCATTGTGCTGGGCATCTACAGCGACAAGCGCGGGCGCAAGGCGGCATTGTCGCTGACCATCCTGCTGATGGCGCTGGGGACACTGATCATCGGACTGACACCCGGCTTTGCGCAGATCGGCTATCTGGCACCCCTGCTGATTGTCCTGGCGCGTCTGCTGCAAGGCTTCTCTGCCGGTGGCGAGATGGGCAGCGCCACGGCGTTTCTCACCGAGCATGCGCCTGAGGGCAAAAAAGCCTTCTACTCCAGCTGGATTCAGGCCAGCATCGGCGTCGCGGTACTGCTGGGTTCCGCGCTGGGCGCGGTGCTGTCCAGTTACCTTACCCAGGCACAGCTCGAAAGCTGGGGCTGGCGGGTGCCGTTTCTGATCGGCACGCTGATCGGGCCGGTCGGCTTCTATATTCGCAGCCGGGTTGACGAGACACCTGCCTACAAGGCTGCAAAACCGGTCGAATCGCCGCTGCGCGAAGTGATCAAGACCTACCCGCGACAGACCCTGATCAGCTTTTCGCTGGTCGTGCTGTGGACCGTCTGCACCTATGCCATCCTGTTTTACATCCCCTCCTACGCCCAGCGCGTGCTCGGCCTGCCGTCATGGATGGGCTTCAGCGCCGGCATGCTGGGCGGCGCGGTACTGATCGTCGCCACACCGATTGTCGGCGCTCTGGCCGACCGCAGCGGGCATCGCCCGTGGCTGCTGGGCTCGGCCATTGCCATCTTCCTCAGCGCCTACCCGATGTTTCTGTTCATCAACCAGATGCCGGGGCTGTTTTCACTGTTGATCTTCGAGCTGGTGCTCGGCCTGCTGATTTCCGCTTACATCGGCTCGATCCTCGCAGCCTTCGGTGAATTGCTGCCAACCCACGTGCTGTCCACTGGGCTTTCGGTGGCCTACAACTTCGCCGTCACGATCTTCGGCGGGTTTGCCACCTTTACCATCACCTGGCTGATTGCCTCGACCGGCAGCAACCTGGCACCGGCCTTTTACATCATGTTCGCCGCCATCGTCAGCGGTATTGGCGCACTGCTTTATCGCGACCGTGCGCCCGCGGCTCACCCCCCCTTGTCTGGAGCTTACCAATGAGTACCACTGAACCCACACGCCTGATCCTGCGCAACGGCCGCCTGCTGGACGTGCAACGCGGGCAATTGATTTCGGGCCAGGAGGTCGTGATCGAGGGTGAGCGCATTGTCGAAGTACGTGCCGAGGGTGAACCGGCCCCGGCTGGCGCTCAGGTCATCGATCTGGGTGGCAGAACACTGATGCCCGGCCTGATCGACTGCCATGTGCACGTGCTGGCTTCCAACGCCAATCTGGGCATGAACGCCTTGCAACCCAACGCAATCATCATGTACCGCGCCTTGCCGATTCTGGCGGCGATGCTCGACCGTGGTTTTACCACCGTGCGCGATGCCGGGGGCGCTGACTGGGCACTGGCCCGTTCGATTCAGATGGGGCTGATTCCCGGCCCGCGCATCTTCGCATCGGGCAAGGCACTGTCGCAGACCGGCGGCCATGGCGACATGCGCGCACGCGGCGAATTGCTGCTCAACGAGCCCTGCTCCTGTTGCTTCCGCGCCGGGGCCATCGCCCGCGTGGTGGATGGCGTCGACAACGTGCGCCTGGCGGTACGCGAGGAGCTGCAGCAAGGCGCCAACCAGATCAAGATCATGGCCTCGGGCGGAGTGTCCTCGCCAACCGACCCGATTGCCAACACCCAATACAGCGAAGCTGAAATCCGCGCCATCGTCGACGAGGCCGCCGCCGCGAACACCTACGTCATGGCGCATGCCTACACCGCTCGGGCGATTCGCCGTGCCATCGAGTGCGGTGTCAGAACCATCGAACATGGCAACCTGGTCGATGCCGACACCGCGCGGCTGATGGCCGAAAGAGGCGCATTTGCGGTGCCCACCCAGGTCACTTACGAAATGCTCGCTGAATACGGCGAACGCTTCGGGCTGCCGGCTGACTCGGTCGCCAAAATCGAGGATGTGCGTCAGGCCGGGCGCAATGCCCTGCTGCTGTTCGCCGAAGCGGGTGTACCGATGGGCTATGGCTCGGATTTGCTGGGGGAAATGCATGAGTACCAGACTCATGAATTGAAGATTCGCGCCGAACTGCTGGGTAATCTGGCAGCGCTGCGCAGTGCCACAAGCGTGGCAGCGCAGATCCTTCAGCGCGAAGGCGAACTGGGCTGTATCGCCGCCGGCGCGATCGCCGATCTGCTGGTGGTGGATGGCGACCCGCTGAGCGATATCAGTTGCCTGGTCGGTCAGGGCAAACACTTGGCAATGATTGTCCAGGGCGGTCATGTGCGCAAGAACACCCTGGTCTGACGCCTGGTCAGTGCGCGTTGTGGTCCCAGATCCAGTTCCACACACCGGGCAAGCTGACAGGCTCGCCCGCCTCCTTGACCGTCCTGGCCAGTGCTGCGCGCTGCAACTGCGCACTGTCGTCGTAGAACGGCTTGTCGGCGAGCCTTACGCCAGTCTGCCCGGCACTGTCGACCAGAATCTGCAGGTACTCCCGCGCATGCCGCGCGGTGTAGCGGTTCAGGTCGTGGAAGGTCACCACCACCGGAATCACGCCATCCACCGCAGGCAGCTCTCCGGCGGCAATGCGTTCGCGCACCTGCGAGAGCTGGCTGACCATGTTGGAACGGCGGCGCAGGCTGAAGTTATAGCCCCAGATCTTGCCGTCATTGGCACTCAGGTCAGTGAGCAGTACCTGCAGATGGTGGCGCTGATAGGCGCTGAACGTGCGTTTGTCGTAGTTCCAGAACGGCGGACGCAGCAAGGTGGTCGGCACACCGGTGATAGAGGCGATGATCGCGCAGCCCTGGGTCAGGGATTGCTCCAGTTCCTCATCGCTCAGTGAACGGTGGTTGGTGTGGTGCGGCGTGGCGGTGTGAAAGCCCAGCAGGTGCCCTTCTTCATGCTGACGGCGCATGATCGCCCGGCCCTGATCACTGTTACCCGCACCGGTTGCGCCGGTCTGCACGAAGAACACCGCCTTGATGCCCGGCTGCAGCGGATTGTCGGCCAGGCTATCGAGCACGGTGATGCTGGGGTTGTAGAACGTCGAGGCGCTCGGGCCATCGTCGAAGGTCAGCAGAAAGCGCACCGGTGGCTGTTGCTGCAGCTGCGCGGCGGTTTTCGCGGTCAGCGGGATCGGCGCGCTGATGCAGGCCGACAGGCTTGCAGCGATGGCCAGTACGCAAAAAGCCTTGAGCACGAACTTAATCACGATGGGGAATCCTGTGGCCGGTCTGCTGAAGCGCCCGCATCATCATCCACAGGCGCGGCAAACACAATCACTGCCGCCCGAAGTTTATCGGCACCGAAACAACTCATGCGATTGAAGTCGGCATGGCTTACCGGCATATGTTGGCAGTCAATGGCTTGCCGATGCAGGCTGTGATCAATATCGGGATCGTGCAGGTAGACGAAATCGCTGTCGCAATCGGTGACCATCACCCAGTGCGGTGCCTTGGAACGGGTCAGGCGGTAACTGCTGATCAGCACCAGCGGCTTGCCGCCCTCGGCCAGTAAGCGCGGCAGGTTCAATGAGCGGTTGGGCAGCGTCTCTACACCGCAGGTTCGCAGCTCATGACAGAACTGCTCATGAACCAGGCGAATCACCTGTTTCTTGTTGTCGCTGCGCACGCCGCCCAGAAACAGCGGGCCCGAGACCGACACCAGCAACTTCACGGCAAAGCCCCGTCGCCGAGCAGCCAGCGCCAGCCCCTGAGGACTGCAGCCGCCGTGGCCGGAGGTCATAAACACGGTGGTCGCCTCGCGCCAGATCTGCAGCTCTTCGGCACGCCCCATCGAACGCGCAGGTTGCAGGGCTTTCATGGCCATCAACAGACAGGCCGGGCCGCAGGTGAACTCCAGAGTCTGCTGGTAGTAAGGCACTGAGCGACTGTCCAGCCGGGCGTGCTCAACGATACGTTTCTCGTAGCGCAAGGCCGGGGCATGGTCCTGGTAATAGTCGTCGACCTGAGCGAAACGCCGGTAACCATTGCGTTCGTACAGCCCGATAGCCGCGTGGTTATCAGGGCGCACCTCAAGGCGCAGGTAAGCGCAGTCGCGGCCCACGGCCTTCTGCTCGGCACGTTGCAACAACTGCTTGCCCAGCCCCTTGCCCCGCGCCGCATCGGCAATCGCCAGCGAATACAAACGCCCCAGCGAGGTGCCCCGATGAAACAGCACCAGCGCATAGCCGGTGAGCTGTCCGGCCTGCTCGGCGACGATCAGGCTGGCATTGGCGCGGCGAATCATCCAGTGAAAGCTGCGCTCGGTCAGACGGTCGCCGTCAAAACACTGGTTCTCCAGAAGCAGCAAATCATCGACATCGGTTTCAACTGCATCTCGAAATATAAAGTCCATCTCCACCGCCGTAAAAGTTGTGTAACGAAACGGGACATTTCAAAAAGCACATGCTTAATAGAAAGGACTTGTTTCCCATCGGATCGATTACACATGTCAGCGGCACAGGTGAAGATGAACGAAGTATCTGCGCAACTTGCGCTTTCAGCAACAACCCGACGAGCAGACCCCACAACACTCTTTGCAGCGCAGAGGCAACTGGTGATTATTGTCGAACGGCTCGAAGACTGGGCATCGTACTTCCCCAGCGAAGACTTGATCAGCGCCCAGGACTATCTGGAAAAACCGCTGAAAGCCACGGCAGGCAAGCGTGTGCAAGTCATCAACCTGTGCCGCAGCTACAAATACTTGGGCCATGGTTATTACTGTTCCCTGCTGGCCGAAGCGCGCCAGCACAATGTCATTCCCTCCGTAAAGACCATCAGCGAATTGACCCGCAAGTCACTCTACGGCCTGGCACTCGATGACCTGGACAAGTTGCTGGAGACCGCACTTGAGGACCATCCCTATGACGACACCGAAGGGTTTACCCTGACACTGTACTTCGGTCAGACCACACTTGAGCCGTTGAAGGATCTCGCCCGTCAATTGTTTGAAGTCTTCCCCTGCCCGATCCTGATGGTGGAGTTTCGCAAGCGCGACAATTGGCACATTGCCGGTATCAAGGCCGGAGCTCTGCCGCGTCTGCGCGAGGATCAGCAGGATGAGTTCGCCACGGCGCTGGAGGGCTTCAGCCGCAACGTCTGGCGCCAGCCCAGTTCGCGGCGCATGGCCCGCTACGACCTGGCGATTCTGCATGATCCGCAGGAACAGCTGCCGCCCTCCAACCCTGAGGCGCTGGCCAATTTCATCCGCGTCGGTCAGCGTCTGGGCATCGATGTCGAGCTGATCGAAAAGAAAGACTACGCCCGACTGGCCGAGTACGACGCGCTGCTGATTCGTGAAACCACCAGCGTTGACAACCACACCTATCGCTTTGCCAAGAAAGCCGAAAGCGAGGGGCTGGTGGTCATGGATGACTCCACCTCGATCCTGCGCTGCACCAATAAGGTGTACCTGACCGACCTGCTCAAAAGCCATGATCTGGGCATGCCGCGAACGGAAATCCTCTACAAGGACCGCCCGGAAGAACTGCAACACGTGGCCACACGCCTGGGTTTCCCGCTGGTATTGAAGATTCCCGATGGCTGTTTTTCCAGAGGCGTGATCAAGGTCAGCACACCCGAGGAAATGCACACGGCAACGACCCAGCTGTTCGAGCACTCGGTATTGCTGCTGGCTCAGGAGTTTTTCTACACCGAGTACGACTGGCGCATCGGTATTCTCAATCGCAAACCGATATTCGCCTGCCAGTACTTCATGTCCAAGGGGCATTGGCAGATCTACAACCACAAGGCGATCGGTGCCGAGGTGATTGGCGAATGCCGCACGCTGGCGGTGCACGAAGCGCCGCGCGCCGTGGTCGAACTGGCGCTCAAGACCGCCAACCTGATTGGTGACGGCTTGTATGGCGTGGACCTGAAACAGTCAGGCGATCACGTGGTGGTGATCGAGGTCAACGACAACCCGAACCTGGATGCCGGCATCGAAGACGCTTATCTGCAGGATGATCTTTACAGCCTGGTGCTGGAAGAGTTCGTACGCCGTCTGGAGCTCAAGCGCCTCGGTCAGGCATGGTGAAACGATGATTCAGGGCCTGAAACTCGACAACAACCAGTTGCTGGCATGTGATCCGCAAAAGGCTCAGGTGCTGTGGTTCAGCAAACCCGATGCCGGGGAACGCAGATTATTGCTGGAGCGATTTCACCTTGATGAGCATGCCGTTGCCTCGGCACTCGACCCGGACGAAATTTCGCGCATCGAGTTTCACCCTGATGCGTTGTTCGTCATCTGGAAACGTCCCGAGAACTATTCGGGCAAGGACAGCTTCTCGTTCGACGTTTCGTCCTTTGGCGTGCTGTTGAGCCGGGACCAGCTGGTGCTGATCTGCGATGACGAGCAACCCTTGAGCGCGCTGGGGGCTCACCGCCCGTTGGACCAGCCGCTGGATATCCTTCTGGAGCTACTGTTCAACAATATTCATCACTATCTGGGCCATTTGAAAGTCATCAAGATGGTCGCCCGGGAATTGCAGCAGAAATTCAACTCTTCCCTGGAAAACCGCCATTTGCTGCAGATGTTCAACCTCAGCGAAAGTCTGGTGTATTACATCAATGCCATCCACAGCAACGGTGCGGTCCTGACGCGTCTGCGCAACCATGCGCAAGGCCGGCAATACGCAGCCGACAGCCTTGCGCTGATCGACGACATGATCATCGAGAACGATCAGTGCTACAAACAGGCCGAGATCTATTCCACGGTGTTCGCCGGGTTGATGGATGCGCGAGGCAATCTGGTCAATAACAGCACCAACACCCTGCTGCGCAAGCTGACCTTGATCAATGTGGTGTTTTTGCCGTTGAACCTGATTGCCGGGATCGGCGGCATGTCGGAATTCAGCATGATGACCGCCCCGCTGCACTGGTGGGTGGCTTACCCGGCACTGCTGCTGGCCATGCTCGGGCTGGGGGCGGCGATGGTCTGGGGGCTGCGCAGAATGGCGCGCGCAGCCTGAGCGGTTATTGCTCCCAATCGGCCTTGGCGATCTGCAGACCATGCAGGCCGTTGTAAGCTGCGCGCTCGGGGGACTGCCAGCCGTCCAGCAGCGACGCGTCGAGGTCGTAGATCTCGACGCCCAGCGGTCGGCAGACGCTCAGCGGGTCCTGCGCATCAGGCCCCCACATCGGTAATGACAGGTCGCCACCCGGACACGTCGACAAGGCGCATAGCAGGTCGATTTCCGCGAAAAACTCCAGATAGTCGCCTTTCTGCGCCGGACAGGCTTTCATGAAATACAGGTCGTCATGGTTCAGGCCGGTGCACTGGAAGATATTCAACACGTCATGCACATCGAATTCGGTCAGCCCGTACGGCAATACTGCGCGGGTCAGGTTCGAATGGCAGTGATGATGAAAGTCTTCGCCGGTCAGCATCTTGTTGACGTAGGGATCACAGCGTGTGCCAAGCAAATCGTGCAGGCGGCCACCATGCTCGTCGATTCCGTAGCTGGCCAGGCTGTCGTCGGTGATGGTGACCAGCGGCCGTAAAAACGGCAGATTCGACCACAGCCGATCGTGGGTGCTGACATGCGCACCCTGCAACTGCCGCGTGCGCGCAGCCCACAGGCGCTCGCGGGGGTCGTTGGCGTTCCAGACATTGAAATCACCCACCTGCGGGCCCACCGGTGTGGTGACCCGAAACACCTGACCGGCCTTGACCTTCCAGGCCCGCCCGGTACGAATCGGTACTTCGAACTGTTCGACGAGGGTGCGTTGCTGCGCATTCGTGCGGATGCGCTCATAAAAGGCAGTGTCCACTTGCAGCGCCGCGCCTTTGCTGACCTGGTAAGCGGCTGGATAGTCTTTGTACATACAGGGCTTCTCGGTGGCAGGATGAAAGTGTTCAACACTGCAAATTGCGGGCCTAATGCCTTTTTTGAAGGTGATGTGCTTGGCCAATCTATTTCCCGAGTGCCCCTAATTGGATACCGTTGAACGTGCCAAATCCAGCACAACCACGGCGACTCTTCCACTACATGCGGAGCTGCTCTCGCCAGCAAGCATATCTCTGAGCTCATCAGGAGTCGTAGGCGACAGCTTTTCCCTCCCGGGGCTGCGCAAGGATTTATTCTTCATTTCCTGCGCCCCAAACCAAAGCACCAGATATATTCCAAAACTATCAGCACGCCAGTCACTGGTATAAAGCGTATCAAGCTGCTGGTCAGCGCTTTTCCAGAGTTGAGCGTGCCACTGCCCCTTTACCTCAATCGGTAAACGAAGTGCACCAGCCGAACAGGTTATATCGACCTCTTTATCGTTAGCCACATGAGTTTCAGGATCATATGAAATATCTGACGATCCTTGACGTAGTATGCCTAAAAGATGGTCGCGACAACGCTCTTCTGCATAAGGATTTCCGCTATCATCATAAAAACCCCGCCAAGACTCGGCATCATCGCTTTTGATTTTTGCTTGCGCTATTAAAAGCTCTTCAATAACAATGGCTTGTAGATCCGGCATGCATGCTGGGAGGTTATCAAGCATGATAGCGGCAATAGCATTCAAGGTTGGCGGTCTATACAAGCTTTCTACAATTTTTCTCGCCTGCTCCGCCACAACAGACTTAATCAATTCAGAGTAGCCATCTGTGCTAGCATCCCTTATACGCGCTAACGCACTCACGCCTTCTTCGTTGCAATAGTTACCTATTCGAGAAATTTGATTAGAAATAAAACTGCTTGCATCCCATGCATTTGAGTTACCTGACGTCGTACCGCTCGGACGCCCAACCATAGGCCATGATGAGCGGAACGTTTCTACAATCCATTCACGTTGCCCCACTGTAAGTGGTGAGATACTAACGTCGTTACTGCTTCGATCGCCGACCCTATCTCGTATATACCAAAAAAGCTCAGGAAGAATCTGCTGCGTCTTGAGATAGATTGCAGTGCTAGAGAAGTCCACTATTAGTCCAATAGCAATCCAATTAAGGCGACGCTCTTCGCTCGCCAAAATCAAACGTTGCCCAAGTAATTCTCTTAAAATTTCAAGTCGACTCGAACGAATCAGCCTTTCAATCAGCTCTATTTCTATACCGCTTACTAAATTTGTAAATCGCTGAAGCCATTCCCCAGCAAACACTGTACTCATTTCCAAGTCTAAGGGGTCGCGCATAAGCCTATATAATCCTTCAGCGTGTTGATTACACTCATGCAACTGTGGTTCATAAAACATTCTCATAGCCTCATTCCATATGCCGCGATCCCGGACGGCAGTCTCGACATACCTAAATAGCTCCGAAACTCCTGCATGGTGATCCACGCGACTATGAAGAAGCTGGAATAATCCAGCCATCAGGCGTTCGTTAGATAAGTCTTCTACACCTATCTTTTTTCTATACCTTTCTGCGAGAGCAGCAATAAGAATATAACCAGTCCCAGAGAATCGGCCGTTAGCATGACTTTGCGCAATCTGTTGTGCAGTGGGCTCTGGAGAGGTAAGCATAAGAAAAGCTTCAAACCCTTCATGTACAGACTCGGCAATCTCATCCCCCAACCATCGACTTACTCGCTCGTGAGCAGGAGCGTCCTCAATATCGTTGTAGAGGTTAAGATAGGCTTGGGCAGGTGCCACGAGTTCCTCTGAAGAACCACGGCGCATTTTTTTGATGCGTGCAGCAAAGTAATTTCGATGCCCAGCATGCGCCGCTAAGCGCTTAGCATCTCGTTGACGATCGTCCTCTAGCTGCTGGATTTGCCATTCAGGCATAATGGGTTCTGCCAGATTTTTTATCCAGCTCATTTCTTCTAAGCTATGTGCCGCAAAAGGAATTGCAAGAGCACGAACCTGCACGCCATTCTGAGAGTCATGCGCAATGAGCTGAATAATATCCCGCCAGCGCCTGTCGCTTTTGTCCAACGGATCAAGAAACCCCAACAAGATAATGAGGTCGGATTCGGAAACTCTGAAACCGCTTGAACGCTCGTATAACTTACAAGCTTGCTGATAGGAACCACGATCACCAGCTAGCTCCAATATCACTAAGCGCTGCACTGCTTGTCGAAAACAATTGTTAACCAAGAGAAACTCATTAAGTTTCTGCCGCGACTCATGTCCATATCCAGCACCACTTCGAAACGGCTCTATCCAACACCAAAGTAACTTTGGATCAGTATTACCAAAAGCAATTCGGCGAGCCACCAAGTGATATACGAAATCAGTTAGTACATCATTACCTGGACGCTCATAATGCTTACCCATTGAGACCGCTAAAACCGCCAAGCTTTCAAGCACACTGTCCAAGCTAGACTCTGGAAGATTTTTTTCCAGAGACATTAGAACACCAACGGTACAACTGCCACTTTTAGCGAAAGTAACAACAAGCTCAGCTATCAAACAACTGTCTATCCATTCGTAACCAATGTCATCAATCAACTCAATAGCCAAACGAACCGACAGCTCATCTTCGAAGCTGCGTAATGACGATAAAATCCCAGACCAAGATAATGCGCACTCTAAATCAACAAGTATTTCTCCCGCAACTTTTCTGCATGCAAAATCGGCTACAGGATCCAAAAAGAGCTTTTTTAAGTCATCCTTTAGCGCCGCTGCAATATTACTATCCCGCACTGCCTCCAACATTAGCAATCGAAGACCAAAGGGTGTTTGAGGGAAAACTATCAGTCGCCTAATCTCCTCTATAAGCACTGGAAATCCAAGGCCGTGCATTGCGTAATGGCGCCAATCTCGAAATCTGGGGTTCTCCATTGCTAATTTTTCTAAAGATCTAATTAGGCATTTTGCTTGATCAACTGTTAGCCCGCTTACATCTCCGTATTCAATCAAACCCATTGGATCTGCAGCAATCACATCTTTGGCCAAAGCTGGATCAAGTGCAAGCCATGCATGAATCCCTCGAAGGCTGGAGGGCACGAGCCCATTTACTTGCAACAACGAAAGAAGACGCCTGCGTTTAGTATGCGTATTAGCCTGTTTAGCCAGCCATTGGGCTCCTAAGTATTCTCCCACCCTGCGGTGAAGATAAGAAAATCGATCAGCCCCCTCGGCTTTGAATAGCCTAGTACCAAGAATCTCTTTTAGTACATCTCCACCCGGCAAGAGTGAGACGTCTGCAAGTTGTAGTTCGCCTTCAGAAGCACTTGCTTCAGAAAGTCGAACGATGGCTTCGCTACCGGTCAAAATCAGGCACGCGAACGCAGCACCTGCGCCGTTGAGGCTGGCATCTCTAGGTAGCTGATTTTGGGCATTGGAGTTCCGATGCTCAATTCGTAAAATCTCAATTGCTTGCTTGAATAGTTCGCCAGTCGTCTCAGGAAGTTTTCTCGAACTAGCAATACGGGCAATCAACTCAAGGGTTTGCGGATTACCAAGCAGTCCTTCTAAGTGACGAAAATTAAAATGCTCAATTATCGACTGAGCGGCTTCTAGCCCCACCGAAGCGCTTAAAAACCTTTCAGAATCATCTTTATCAAAAGCATTCAAGTGCATTTCCAATGTGGTCTTGGGGTATTGTTCTTGAATGGCTTCTAGACTTGTAGCGCCCCGCCAATCTGCCACCCGACAAGAAAGAATAAAGCGAGGGTATTCGAGCTCTCCTAATCGACGCAAAACAAGGTCAACAGAGTCGCCGTCTCTCTGGCTGCTTACCTCATCTAATGCGTCAATGACGATGGTCTGAGCGGTGCCCAAAATCGTTTGAGGATCACGGCGGTTGATGAGTTGCCGGGCAGTGCAAAACGCATATCCGGGATGATCGGCAAGCCACTTAAGTAGATGAGACTTCCCCATGCCAGCCTCGCCAAGGATGACTACCGGCTCTTCTTTTGCCAGGACGTTAGCTTGAGATATATGGGTTCGACCATCTGAGGACTCGTACCAAAGGGTACGCATTACGCTCGGAAGCACTTCCATATTTTCGCGTTCGCTCATGTGGTACTGGAACCTTAATAGGGTCAACCCGGATTAGCAGAGATTAAATGAAGGATGTCATAAACCACCATCATCAAGCGATAACCAACAATATGACTTTCACTGAAAATCCCGGCTGCGCACATCCAGCCCGGTGAGCAGCGGCGTGAGGTCGTACAGGCGTTGGGCAATCAGGTGCCGCACGCCGCTTTTCGATTCCAGTCGCCCGAACACCTGCAGCAATTGCGAGCCCACCAGCACCTTACGCTGACGCTCGGCCAGGTCGCGCCAGACCACGACGTTGACCATGCCGAACTCGTCTTCCAGCGTCACGAAGGTCACGCCACTGGCGGTGCCCGGTCGTTGACGGCCGATGACCAGCCCCGCCACGCTGAGGGTTCGGTCGTTCTCCAGGTGTAACAAGTCTTGTGAGCTGCGAAAGCGCTTGGCAGCCAGTTGCCGGCGCAGCAAGGCCAGCGGGTGCGGGCCCAGGGTAGTGCCCAGCGTTGTGTAGTCGGCCACCAGGTCTTCGGCCACAGTCGGCAGTGGCAAGATCACTTGGGTTTCTTCGCTGGGCAGGTCGTCGAACAGCGGGCGCTGGGCCTCAACCCCGGCCACTTCCCAGCGCGCCCGGTGCCGATGGCCGATCAGGCCGCGCAAGGCACCGGAATCCGCCAGTGCTTCGGCGGCGCGCGAGTCCAGTTCGGCGCGCAACGTCAGGTCCGTGGCATCGACAAACGGGCGTTTCGCGCGCGCGACTTCGATGCGCAAGGCATCTTCCTCACGAAAGCCACGGACCATGCGCAGCCCGAGGCGAATCGCCAGATTGCGTGTGCGGTCGGGATGATCGAGCGGCTCCAGCGAACAATCCCAGTCGCTGTAGCGCACATCCACTGGGCGGATTTCAATGTGGTGGCGACGTGCGTCTTGTAACAATTGATCCGGGCTGTAAAACCCCATCGGCCAACTGTTGATCAGCGCACAGGTGAACGCCGCCGGCTCGTGGCATTTGAGCCAGCAACTGGCGTAGGTCAGCAAGGCGAAACTGGCGGCGTGGGACTCGGGGAAACCATAACTGCCAAAACCCTTGATCTGTTCGAAAATCCGGTCGGCAAAGTCCGCTTCATAGCCTTTTTTCAGCATGCCCGTACGCAGCCGTTCGCGATGCGGCTCCAGCCCGCCGTGACGTTTCCATGCGGCCATCGCGCGGCGCAACTCGTCCGCTTCGCCCGGGGTGTAGTCGGCGGCCAGAATGGCCACTTCCATGACCTGCTCCTGGAAAAGCGGCACACCCAGGGTGCGCTTGAATACGGATTCAAGCTTGGGCGGATAGGTGACTGCCTCTTCGCCATTGCGCCGCCGCAGGTACGGGTGAACCATATCGCCCTGGATCGGCCCTGGCCGGACAATGGCGACTTCGATGACCAGGTCGTAGAATTTTTCCGGTCTGAGGCGCGGCAGCATGGCCATCTGCGCACGCGACTCGATCTGAAACACGCCGATGGTGTCGGCGCGGCTGATCATTTCGTAGGTTTTCCGGTCGTCGCCCGGCAGACTTGCCAGGGTCCAGCGTTTGCTCCGGTGCAGATGCACCAGATCGAACGTGCGGCGCAAGGCGCTGAGCATGCCCAGTGCAAGGATGTCGACTTTCAACAGGCCGACCAGGTCCAGATCGTCCTTGTCCCACTGGATGATGGTGCGGTCGGCCATCGCGGCGTTCTCCACCGGCACCAGCGTGTCCAGCGGGTGTTCGGAAATCACGAAGCCACCCGGGTGTTGCGACAGGTGCCGGGGAAAACCGATCAGTTCGCCGGTCAGCGCCAGCACGCGCTTGAGGATCGGCGTGTCGGCATCGAAGCCGTATTCGCGCAAGCGTTCAGGCGACGGCAATGAATCGCTCCAGCGGCTGAAGGCTTCGGCCAGGGCATTGATCTGGTCTGGCGGCAAGCCCAGCACCTTGGCCACGTCACGCATCGCGCCGGAGCCGTGATAAGTGCTAGCGACAGCAGTCAGCGCCGCCCGGCCCCGGCCATAGCGCCGAAAGATGTACTGAATGACTTCTTCGCGGCGGTCATGCTCGAAATCCACGTCGATGTCCGGTGGCTCGTTGCGCTCTCTGGAGATGAAGCGCTCGAACAGCAGATTGCTCTTTTCCGGATTCAGCTCGGTGATCCCCAGCGCATAACATACTGCCGAGTTGGCAGCCGAGCCGCGTCCCTGACAAAGGATGTGCTGGCTGCGGGCAAACTCGACGATGTCATGCACGGTCAGAAAGTAGCTGTCGAACTTCTTTTCCGCGATCAGCGCCAGTTCCTTCTCGACCTGCGCACGGGTAGCTGGCGTCAGCCCCTTCGGCCAGCGTTTTCGGACACCGCGCTCGGTCAGTTCACGCAGCCACGACGTAGGTGTCTGGCCTTTGGGGACCAGCTCGTGCGGGTATTCATATTTCAATTGTTTGAGATCAAACGTGCAGCGCCGGGCAATACGCACCGATTCGGCCAGCAGCCAGTCCGGGTAATGCTCGGCAAGCGCATCCAGTGGCCGTAAATGGCGCTCGCCGTTGGCAAACAACAGGTGCCCTGCTTCGGCCACGGTCGTGTGATGGCGAATGGCAGTCATGGTGTCCTGCAGGGCACGCCGGCCGCGTGCGTGCATGTGCACATCACCACTGGCTACTGCCGGGATACCCAATGATTGAGCCAGCGCCAGCAAGGCGGCCAGACGCTGCTCGTCATCCGCGCCGCGATGTAACTCCACGCCGAGCCAGAGGCGCTCGGCAAAGCGCTCACGCAACCAGCGGCCATGCGCCAGACAGGCTTGCGCGTCGCCTTCGATATCCGGCAGCCATATGGCCAGCAACCCGTCCGGCGAAGGCTCGAAATCTTCACGCAACAACCGGTATTCACCTTTTCTGGCTCTGCGGCGTGCCACCGTGATCAATTTGCACAGCGCCTCATAGCCTGTCTGGCTTTCCACCAGCAGCACGGCTTTCGGCCCGTTCTCGATGTGCATTTCGCTGCCGATGATCAATGGCAGGCCGGTGCTGATGGACGCCTGCCAGGCACGTACGATACCGGCCAGCGTGCACTCGTCAGTGATGGCCAGCGCCTGGTAGCCGTGGCGCAAGGCTCGTTCGAACAGCTCATGGGCGCTTGAGGCGCCGCGCTGAAAACTGAAGTTGGACAGGCAATGCAGCTCGGCGTATTCGCTTGTCATGCGAACCAGCCATGCAGCAGCAGTTCACCCTGCTCGCCCACGCTGCGATAGGCCCAGGCGCGCTGGCCGCTGGAGGTTTCGACCAGATAGTAGTCGCGACGTACATCGCCGCCGTCCCACCAGCCTGATTCGATTCGCTCGGGCCCCGCCACGATGCGCGTGGCATGAAGTGGCAGCGGCTGGGGTTCTCGCAGCAACCAGCCCGGGCGCGTACAACCCTTGCTCGGCAAGACCGGTTTGCTTGTGCTGTGCGGTTGCCAGGCGCATTCAGGGCGGTGATCGGCCTGAGCGCGTAAGCCATTGACCGACTCGTCGCCCAGACGCGCCCGCAGGCGCTCGCGCAGTTGCTCCCAGGGCAAGGTTTGCTGCACGCGCTCATCGAACAACTGACGGTGCGCCGGGACAAAATCCGGCAAGTCTCGCGCCAGCAGGCGCACGGCACGTACCGGCGACGCGACCAGCACCTGCTCCAGCCTGCCGCGGGCCAGTTCGAACAGCATCGAAGCATCGCGCTCGGCACTCAGCAGTCCGACGGGTACCACAGTCTCCGGACCTTCAACATGCTCCAGATGCAGGGAAAATCGCTGCACACCGCTGTCGCGTCCGGCCAGTAACAAGGCCAGATCGGCGATCAGCCGCTTGAGCGGAAACAACAGGGCCTGATGGGATTCGACATCGAAATTCAGCTCGATGCGTACATCGAAAAAATCCGGCGGCGTGTAGCATTCCAGCGCCACGGGGCGCTCGCCGAGCAAGGTGTCGAAATGCTGCAGCACGCTGGCCGGAAACCGCCGTGCCAGCGTATCGCGGGGCAGCGCCAACACCTGCCGCACGCTACGCAGCCCCATGCGCGTCAGGGCAGTAGCGGTTTCGCGGCTCAGGCCGATGCGTTCCAAAGGCATCTGCTCCAGACGGTGGCGCAATTCATGCGGACAGTCGATGCTCAGCCCGTCATGCATGTTGGCCAGCATTCGCGCGGCTATCGGGTTGGGCGCGACCACGATGCGATGGCGGAAACCCTGCGTGGTCAGCTCTTCACGCAAACGCGCCTCGAACACTGGCCAAGGGCCGAACAGCTTGAGGCTGGATTCGATTTCCATCAGCAGTACCCGCGGGTACTTGAGACTGACATTGGAGCTGAAACCGTAGGCCCAGGCCGCGAGCAGTTGCTGCAAACGCTCGATATCGGCCGGGTCATGCTCGATCGTGGTGAAGTTCGGCACCAGCGCCTGTGCTGCGGTCAGCGACTGCCCGGCTTTCAGCCCCAACGCACGCGCAGCCGGATTGACGCTCTGCAACACGCGACGTTGAGCGCTTCCGCTGATCAGCGCCAGCGGTTCATCGGGGTTGCCGTGACGACGCATGACGCCGTCCAGCGCCAGTTGCGGCAGCAAGACACAGGCCCAGAGCATAAGAACCTCAAGCGTCGGTCGGGAACGGAATGGGGAAAGGCGGCGCAAGTCCGCCCCGGCATTTGAGCACCCGCAACTGTGCCGGGCGGGTATCTATAGCTATGCGCAGGGCTGCGGGTGAAGGGTTGGCGGCGGCCTGCTGCGGGCGACAGGCAAAAGCCAGGGTCTGCCCGGTTTCGGCAGCCACCTGCAAGCGTCGCAGCGCACGGTCATCGACCATGCCGGGCCAGCACACGACCGCGCCACAACTGCCGGAACGCAGGCATTGCTCGGCGGCCCACAAGGCATCACGGGGACTCGCCTCGATTACCACCAACTGGCGCAGATCGACACCGGCGGCCAGCCAGGCCTGTGGGTACGGAATATAAGGCGGTGCGACCAGCACAATGCGCTCAGCGATTGCGGAAAGCCGTGCCAGGCTTGGCCACAGCAGGCGCAGTTCGCCGCTGCCATTGGCCGGAATGAGGATTTCAGTCAGGGCCGCTGCAGGCCAGCCGCCGGTGGGCAATGCAGCATCCAGCAACATGTGGCCACTGGGCTGCGGGCTGACCGGTGGCGCGCTCTGCTGGCGCCCTTTCCAGACCCTGCGCTCATCCAGCAAGGCATCCAGGCTGACCACCGCGCCCATCATTCGCGGCGCACCAGCCCGCAGAACACACCTTCGATGGCGAAGTCCTGATCGGGCGTGACGATGATCGGCTCGTAGGCCGGGTTGCGCGGCAACAGGCGCACCTGCTCGGCTCGGCGTTGCAGGCGTTTGATGGTCACCTCGCCGTCCAGCCGGGCAACCACGATCTGCCCGTCACTGGCCTGCGGGTTACGGTGCACGCCCACCAGATCGCCATCGAGAATACCGTCCTCGATCATCGAGTCACCCTGCACACGCAGCAGGTAGTCCGGCACACGGGTAAAGGTGCTGCGGTCCAGGTGCAGCGTGCTGTGTATATCGAGGTCAGGCCCGATAGGTGCGCCCGCCGCCACGCGCCCCAGTACCGGAATTTCCAGCAATTCGGGGAGTGGCTCACTGTTCAGCAGGCGAATGCCCCGCGCCTGATGCGCTACGACTTCGATCAGCCCGGCCTCGGTGAGGGCCACAATGTGTTTGCGCGCCACACTGCGCGAAGCAAAACCGAAAGCCTCGGAAATTTCCGCCAGGCTCGGTGATTGCCCCTGCTGCGCGATGCGATCGCGGATGAAGGTAAGGATGGCGCTGCGTCGAGGAGATAATGTGCTCATGGAGTACATTTGTACTCCACTGGTGATTTTGTGACTAGTACGGTTTGTCGGATTGACGCCGCACGCTCTCGCGCTTGGTGAACGTTAATTATTCGGATTTTCGCAACGGTGAAATAAGAAACACCAGGTTTATTGCGCCAGCCAAAGCGTAGAGACTTGATGGCTCTTTCAACGATCAGGAGCACTCATTGTGATCACGCGCCAATTGGGTCAACTCGGTCCGCACGTATCCGCCGTCGGGCTCGGCTGCATGGGAATGTCGGACTTCTACACCACCGGCATCGATGAAAAGGAATCCATCGCCACCTTGCACCGCGCACTGGAGCTGGGTGTCACCTTTTTCGATACAGCGGACATGTACGGCCCGCACACCAATGAAGCCTTGCTTGGCCGGGCCCTCGAAGGCAAGCGTGAAGGTATTTATCTGGCCAGTAAGTTCGGCATCGTGCGTGGCGACGATCCGCATGCACGTGGCGTCAATGGCAGCCCGGCGTACATTCGCCAGTCCATCGACGCCAGTCTGAAGCGGCTGAACACCGATTACCTTGATCTCTATTATCAGCACCGCGTCGACCCAAAGGTGCCCATCGAGGACACCGTTGGCGCCATGGCCGAACTGGTCAAGGCTGGCAAGGTTCGCCACATAGGCATCTGTGAAGCCAGTGCAGCGACCATCGAAAAGGCCCACGCGGTGCATCCGTTGGCAGCTGTGCAGAGCGAGTACTCACTCTGGTCACGCGATCCGGAACAGAATGGCGTGCTTGCCACCTGCCGTCGCCTGGGCATTGCCTTCGTGGCTTACAGTCCGCTCGGCCGGGGGTTTCTGACCGGTGAATTGCGCACCCCGGACGATTTCGCGGCCGATGACTATCGTCGCTTCACCCCACGGTTTCAGGGCGAAAACTTCAATCGCAATCTGCAATTGGTCGAGAAGGTCAAGGCACTGGCTACGGCCAGAGGCATCAGCGCGTCGCAACTGGCGCTGGCCTGGGTGCTTGCCCAGGGAGAGGACATCATTCCGATCCCGGGCACCAAACAGCGCAAGTACCTGGAAAGCAACGTGGCCGCAGCTTCATTGACGCTGAGTACCGATGACCTTGCCCAGCTGGAAGCGATTTTTCCGGCTCAGGGGTCGGCATCCGGCGAGCGCTATAGCGCGGAGTCGATGAAGTCCCTCAATGGCTAACGCTTGCGATTCGAGATCAGGTCGCCTCAGGGCAGGTCTCGGTGCCGTTGTTGAGGCCCTGTTTTTGATTCTTGTAATCGAGCGTGGCCTTGCCATCGACCCATTTCAGGGTGACGACAATCACTGAGTCGAAATCATCGTTCGTCCAGTCATCCAGCAGGTTAGTGCTCTTGCCGGACGCTTCTTCAGCAACCTTGTTGATCAGCTCCGGCAGGTAGCCATGCGACCAGGCGGTGTAGATAACTGCGTTGTGGTACTTGTCCCGCATCAGCTCATCGGCCAGGTCGGCGGTGTCGTTGGCACCAAAGTCGAGGTTGACGGGCAGACCCAGTTTGATTGCGCTGGGCCCTACCGTCATCAGCGGACGCACGTAGCTGTAGGACTGATCGCCCTCACCCTCTTCCACATGTCGGCTCGGATTGGCAGCGAAAATGAAGTCAGCCTTGCCGAATTCCCTGGGCAGGACTTCCGACAGTTCTATCGCCCTGTTGAGCCCCTGACAGTTCAGTTGCCCCAACCCCATGGCCGGTTTTTCGGCATGCCGAAGGAATACCAGTGTCTGGGTGCCATTCTTGGGCTCTGCATGCACGCCTTTGCCCATGGTGAACAGGGCCAGGGCCGAAGCCACCAGCAAGGAGGGGAAGAAGCACCACGCAAGACGGCGCTGAAGTCGGGTGATGGAAGGCATTTTCGGCATATTCATTATTTTCTGAGTCCGGTGCGCATTTGAAAGGGGACAGCCATCTGGCTGGTGCGAATACGCAGGCTTGTGCAGCTCGCCCTGGAAATTTCTGCGGATCAGTCAAACAGGGTCACGCGCGAATCTTAGTGCGCACATGTTTCGAAATTAAGAATGTGGACGATTAAGAGTGTCAAAAAACGATTCTGTTGCAATACCGGCAAAAAAAATCGTCTGACAAGCAGAGAAAATGTCAAAAAATCGTCGAAAGATGGGTCATCAGACCGACTGTTTGCCTCGCAACAGCCATTCAACAGACCGCTGTCAGATCAACATCACGGACGTCGAAAAACCGCGTAAAGCCCCGGAATTCAAGCCCCTGCTGTTTGGCATAGAGCGTGCAATATTCCTGTTCTGAATTTCACGCCCTGCGAACTGCCTGTTTTGGAATATACCAGCCGATCGCTGCGGCTCTAGTTTTCCTGACCTGGATGCCACTATGCCACAACCCTCCGTTTCCTTTCGGTTGCCGTCTCCCCGTGCGCTGATTCGCTGGATGGCCAGCACCTGCGTATTGGCGTTGAGCCTCAACGGCGCGGTGCAGGCCGCCGAGGCCGTACCTGCCGAAATCCGTCTGGACTATGCCTACTATTCGCCGGTCAGCCTGGCGCTCAAGCATTTTGGCTGGCTGGAGAAAGCCCTGCCGGAGGCGAAAGTCACCTGGGTGTTGAGCCAGGGCAGCAACCGCTCGCTGGAATACCTGAACAGTGGCAGCGTCGACTTTGCATCGTCGGCCAGCCTGTCTGCGGTGCTGGCCCGGGCCAATGGCAGCCCGATCAAATCGGTGTATGTCTACAGCCGGGCAGAATGGACGGCTCTGGTGGTGCGCAAGGATTCTCCCCTGCAATCGGTTGCCGAACTCAAAGGCAAGAAAATAGCCGCCACCAAAGGCACCGACCCTTATCTGTTCACCTTGCGCGCGCTGCAGAAGGCCGGGCTGAAAAAGGATGATGTCGAGTTGCTGCACCTGCAGCATCCCGATGGACGCATCGCACTCGAAAAAGGCGACGTAGATGCCTGGGCAGGGCTTGACCCGCACATGGCGGCCAGTGAAATACAGTCCGGCTCGCGCCTGCTTTACCGCAACAAGGACTTCAACAGCTATGGCGTACTGAGCGTCACGGAAACCTACGCCAGGGAACATCCACAGGCGATCAGAACAGTATTGAGCGCTTATGAGCAGGCTCGGGAATGGGCAGTGAAAAACCCTGACGAGCTGGCCAGGCTGCTGGCGACCGAGTCGGGTTTGCCGCTGGAAGTCGCCAGGCTGCAATTGACCCGCACAGACCTGAGCAACCCGCAACTGAGCGCGAAAGACATGGAAGCGTCCAAGGCAGCGGCGCCGATTCTGGTTTCCGAGGATCTGGTGCGCAAAGGCGTCAATGTCGAGCAGGTCATCGATCAACTGATCACGCCTGAGTTCTCCAAAGCCGTGATCGCCACTCCATGACCAGCAGGGACAAAGCGTTGTCTGCACCTGCGCAGGCAACACCGGACAAGTCGCAACCAACGCTTTGGCAGCGCTACCGAACGCCACTCAAGGGCCTGGTGGTGCCGGCGGCGATCATCGTCCTGCTGGAAGTTATCGTCCGTATCGGCTGGCTACCTGCCTACCAGATGCCAGCGCCCAGCGAGATCGTGCTGACCCTGCGCGATCTGGCGGACGGTGCGTTGTGGAAGCACATCAGTGCCAGTTTGTTGCGTGTGCTCAGCGGCTTTGTGATCGGCGCGAGCCTGGCCCTGGTGTTTGCTGCGTGGGTGGGGCTCAGTCGTGAAGCAGAGGCGTATCTGGAGCCGACGTTCGCCGGGCTTCGCTCCATTCCAAGCCTGGCTTGGGTGCCGCTTCTGCTGTTGTGGCTGGGCATTGGCGAAACATCGAAAATCGTGCTGATTGCCATCGGCGCGTTCTTTCCGGTCTACCTCAACGGCGTGGCCGCGATTCGAGGCATTGACCGAAAGCTGGTGGAAGTCGGCCAGATGTATGGCTTGAGCCGCTATCGCCTGACCCGGCGCATTCTTCTGCCCGCCGCCCTGCCCGGCCTGTTTACCGGTTTGCGCAACGGCATGAGCCTGTCGTGGATGTTTCTGGTGGCCGCCGAGCTGATCGCGGCCACCAAAGGCCTGGGCTACCTGCTCAGTGACGGACGCGAAACCTCGCGCCCGGACATCGTGCTGGCAGCCATCATCGTTCTGGCCACACTGGGCAAACTCAGCGACGGTCTGCTGGCAAACCTGGAAAAACGCTTCCTGGCCTGGCGCGACACATTCAACGGGCAAAGCCGTGAGGGTTGATAGATGCCGGAATCACTGATGGACATACGCGTCGACCACAAGGCATTTGCGGGCAATACCGTACTGCACGGCATCGATCTGTCGCTGCAGTCGGGGGAAATCGTCAGCCTGCTGGGCCCCAGCGGCTGCGGCAAAAGCACGCTGCTGAGAATTGTCGCCGGACTGGAGCAGGATTTTCGTGGCTCGGTGCGGCGCATTCAGGGCGAAGTGGCGTTCGTGTTTCAAGAGCCGCGCCTGATGCCCTGGCTGACCGTCGCACAGAATATCGGTTTCAGTGATGATGACCGCTACGACCGCCGCTGGGTCGGTCAATTGATCGAAGAAGTGGGCCTTTCCGGTTTTGCCGACGCCTTGCCCAAAGCGCTGTCAGGTGGCATGGCGCAGCGTGTGGCGATCGCGCGCGGCCTGTATTCGCACCCGGCGGTGTTGCTGCTGGATGAACCGTTCAGCGCAGTCGATGCGTTTACCCGGATGAAGCTTCAGGACCTGCTGCTGCAACTGGCTGCGCGCCATGCCATCACCCTGTTGCTGGTGACCCATGATGTCGACGAGGCGTTGTACCTGAGTGACCGTGTTCTGGTGATGGGCAGCCGTCCCGGCACAATCACCCACGATTTGCCGGTCGGGCTGCAGACACCGAGGGATCGTCGCGATCCGCTGCTGGCGCGATTGAAGGCTCAGGCGCTGACCGAGCTGCAGCAGGCCCATGTCATCTGAACAGCGTTACCTGCCGGCCCTGAATGTGTCCCAGAGCTTCTCGCGCAACGTATTGATAGTGTCCGAGACCTGAGACATCACGAACAGGCGGCTCAGCATGTCGGCGTCCGGGTACACCGTGGTATCGGTCCACAGGCCGGGACCGATCAGCGCGTCGGCCTTTTCATTGCCATTGGCGTAATGCACCGTATTGGTGATGTTGGCGATCACTTCGGGGCGCAACAGGTAATTCAGAAACGCGTAGGCACCCTTGGTATCGGTGGCGTCAGCCGGTATGGCGACCATGTCGAACCACATGGGTGCGCCCTCCTTCGGAACGACATAATCGATGGTAAAGCCATTGCCTTCTTTCTGCGCCTGCTCCTGAGCCTGGGAAATATCCCCGGAATAGCCCACTGCGACACAAATACTGCCCTTCGCGAGGTCGGCGATGTAATCGGCAGAGCTGAAATTGCGTATGTACGGCCGTACGCTGTCCAGTACCGCCTTTGCCTGACGGTAGTCGTCAGGCACTTCACTGTGCGGCGGCAAGCCAAGGTAATTCAGGGTGATCGGCAGAAGAGCCGGTGCGCTGTCGAGAAATACGACACCGCATTGGGCGAGTTTTTTCATGTTTTCCGGCTTGAGCACCAGATCCCATGAATCGAGCGGTACATCCTTGCCGAGGATGGCCTTGACCTTGGCTACGTCATAGCCGATGCCGGTACTGCCCCACAGATAGGGGAAACCATGCTGATTACCGGGGTCACTGCCCTCCAGCGCCTTGAGCAGGACCGGGTTGAGGTTTTTCCAGTTAGGCAATTGACGCTTGTCGAGGGTTTTGAGCAGCCCGCTCTGGATTTGTCTTCCCATGAAATGAATGGACGGAAAAACCACATCGTAGCCTGAGTGGCCGGCCAGCAGTTTTGCGTTCAGCGCCTCATTGGTTTCAAAGGTTTGGTAAGTGGTCTTGAAGCCGGTGGCGGCTTCGAAATTCTTCAGGGTGTCCGGCGCTATATAGTCCGTCCAGTTGTAGATATTGACCGTCTCCGCCGCGTGACTGGTGGAGGCCAGCAACACCAGTGCGGCAAGGGATTTTCTCAGCATGTGCAGTTCCTCGGGTCAATAGCGACAGCTTGCCCCAGACCCGGCACGAAAACCATCCTCGTCACGGCAAATTCAGTCCGTTGAAGGACTTGCGGCAGCGGCTCGGCAGATGCATGGAGCGTGCCCATTAATACCTTCGAATGACACCGGTCATATAATTGATTTTTTTATGCTGCGTCATAAAAAATTTTTCCAGAACGGCACTGGCAAATGCTATTTTCAGTATTCGTCAGACCGCTCAGCGATCCTGCTGGAAAGCAACTTGACCGACCGATGATGCGTACTGCTGGTCATCGTCTCGTCATCATGGCTTTACCGGACGCATTCTGGCTGTCTGCCTACCCATTGGAGCAAGGGAAGTGCTCGATTGATTCAGGTGGGCCATCGTCATGACTAAAGTCACATTCCCCAATGCATGCCAACTGATGCGCTGGCACTTCCATCCCGTGGGCTTTGAAGCCTCGATGGATGCGCCAGGGAGCATGATTGCGCGACTTTTCGACCGTGCCAGCGGTGAGACCGTGGTCGCCATTGCCGGCCTGCCTTGTTCTACCGTGATGAATGCCGCAGACGTGGAGCGCATCATCGAAGCGATCGAGGACGAGCTGGAGTTATTCGGCACTCAGACGCAACGACAGATCGCCGGTTTCATCTGACATGAACGCCTCAGCCAGCACGAACCCTGTTACGCAGGTCTTCGAAGAAAGGCTTGTCGCGGGCAATCCTGTCTGACGCTTTGGGCATCTGAACTGCTTCTCCCGAACTGGCGCTTTCATCGATATACCAATAACAGTGCCGCGCCGAGCGAGTAATGGCGACATAGGCCAGACGCAAGACTTCATCCTTCTGTGCTGTATCGAATGGCTGAAGATCACTCGCATCACCCAGCCCTGCCAACCGGTAAACCTGATTCTTGTATGGCGAGACGGTCAGATGCTGACAATCGCCCAGCAGAAATACGGCATCCGCCTGCAAGCCCTTGGAACTGTGGTAGGTCAGCGTTCGGATGCGGCGATTCTGCGCGCCATTTGCCGAATCAGCGTCGATCAATACCTGCAGGCGCGTCGAGAAACGTGCCTTCTCGCTGCCCTTGCGGTACAGCAGCAGGATCGAGTCGCCATCGTGATAGTGCTCGGCGACCCGCTCGGCAAGCTCGTCCTCATCGCGATCCAGTACCTTGACCGGCAGCAGCTCCTGGAGCGTGCCACTGGCGCGGGCCTTCTTGCCGGGGATAGCCGGGGCCGCACGGACGATGTGCTCGGCGGCGTCGATGATGTGCTGATGACTGCGAAAATTGTCGCTGAGCATGACCCTGGTGGTCGCCGGGGAGGAAAACTCCTTTGCGAACTCCATGAAGTATTTCGGTGAACTGCCGCGCCAGCCGTAGATCGACTGCCAATCGTCACCGACACACAGCAACGATGAGTGCTGAGCGATGCGGCCGGTGTGCGATGCCGGACCACGACGCCTGATTTCGCGCAGGCTGGCGCGTAGCCATGAAACGATCTGCGGCGAGACGTCCTGGAACTCGTCGATCATCAAATGCGCCAAGGGTCTGAGCATCGGGTCACTGACGTGCTTGAGGTTCTCGGGAGACGTTTCGCCGAACAAGGCAAACATGCGGTTGTAGGTCATGATCGGCGGCGATTGAGCCAGCAGGTGCGTTTCGAAGGCTTTCCAGAACAGGCTGAGCGCTTCGAAGAAGAAACGGTCCGGGTCATCGCTGGCAAAACTCATCTCGGATACAGCGCTCGGCACATCCAGCCCGAGGTTCTCGATGAAGCTGGCAGCCGTGACAAAACAGTCCAGCAAGGGTGCCGCACCGAGCTCGCCCTTGACCCGGTAATCGAATCCAGGTCCCGCGACGGCATCGCCTGCCAGGGATTGCAAAACCTGATTGGCTGACTGGTAATTATCCATCCATATCAAAGGCTTATTGCAGAAAGCTTGAAACAGGGTGCGCTTTATGACGCCCTCTGCCCACACCGGTAACTTGGCGCCAGGGCGCTTGAGTTGCTGGTCCTCACTGGCGTCGAGACCCAGCACAACCCAAGCATCCAGCTCAGCGATATAGCCGTGAAACGAAAATGAAAAACCATTTATTTCAACAGCTTGGCGCATGGGCTCAATGCCCTTTATAGGCCAGGCCCCGGCGCGGATCCACAAGTCTTCAACGGTGTCACACCACTCTTCATCGCGTTTCGAGGACAATTCGGTCACGGCGACCCGTTTCTGCACATCAGGGTGATCGCGGTCCAGTTCCTTGAGCTGCAGGGCATGGCGATACAGCGGCGCCATGACTTCGCGAAAACGCTCATTGCCAGCGTACAGATCGCGATAGCAGAGATTGAGTTGCTGGCGCTGCGCATCGTTGATCCGCAAGTCGAAGGGGTTGCTATCCGCCTCTTCCAGACCGGAAGACTGGCTGCTCAGGTTCTCGAACGCGCGCAGCTGCTCAAACCCCGGCAGACTGCGCACCAGCGGCAGAATGCGTGAATGGAAGGTGCGCACTACCTCGCGCGCCTGCTTTTGCTCCAGCGCATGCCCCCAGAGGGCCATGATGTCGATCAGTTTGCTGATGAAGTCCTTGCGCGACTCGCGGGTGAAGGTCACCACCGTCATGGCGTTCAGTTCGAAGCCCAGGTAGTGATGCAGCAGCAGAATCCGCAGTACCAGCGACGTGGACTTGCCCGCGCCCGCTCCGGCAATCACGTAGGTAGACGGCGTGTCGCTGAAAATCATCTTCCACTGTGCCGTGCTGGGCTGGGCATGTGCGGGGAGCTTTTCGGCGACATCGGCCTTGATGCGCTTTTTCAGTTCAGGCGTGAGTGCCAGTCGCCAGTCATCGAACAGATGATCATCGACCTTGGGGCCACGATGCCGTGCTGGCCGGGTATCGCTGATGACCAGTACCTGACGGCCCGACTCCTGGCCATCCAGATAACCCTCTTCATAGCCTTCACGCACGCCTTCGATGTGGCCGTTCAGATAACCGTCGGCATGCCCCTGCGACCATGAGGGCGCGTGCTGCGAGCGCAGTCCGGTAAGACCACGCCCCATCAGCCGCGCCAACAGGCGTCGAAAAAACGGCAATTGCCGGGGCGGTACAAGGTCGACATCCAGGTCATGAGGAAGCGCAGAAGGCAGGTCGTCAGGCACGCAGACTCCGGTGGTGGGCTCGCAGGCGAAAAGGTCGCCTATGGTGGCCGGATTTTCGCGCGGGTTCCAGCGAAATGCTTGTCTGTCAGTGTGTTAGCCGATCAACTGCATGTTCTGTGGCAAGTGCTATCAGACTGGCATGACCGACTTGGGCACCAGCGCGCCTGGGTGCTGGATCACGATACTGGCCAGACGATGCCCTGCTTCCGCCGCCTGCAGCGGGTGGTCACCCGTGAGCCGGGCCGCGAGATAGCCGGCACTGAAGGAGTCACCCGCTGCCGTGGTGTCGACCACACGCTCGACCTTCTGCGCTGCGATGTCGAAACGTTCGCCGCCGGCTTCGACGAGGCAACTCTGCGCGCCACGCTTGACGACGATTTCACCGATGCCGCGCCCGCGATAGGCGGCCAGCAGCTGTTCGCTGTCGGCATAGCCATACAGTGCCTGCTCGTCGTCTTCGGTCAGCAAGGCCAGATCCACATGCTGCAGACACGCACGGTAGGCTTCGCGGGCTTGCTCGACACTGGCCCACAGACGCGGACGATAGTTGTTGTCGAAGGCGACCCTGACTCCGCGCTGACGCGCACGCGCCAATGCCTCCAGTAGTTTGGCACGCCCCTGCTCGCCAAGCACTGCCAGGGTAATGCCGCTGAAATACAGCACGTCATAGCTGGCCAGCGCTGCCAGGATCGGCTCGGCCGCCGGGGTCATGAAGCAGTCCCGCACGGCAGCTTCGTTGCGCCAGTAGAGAAAGCGCCGCTCACCATTGGCATCGGTCTGGATGCAGTAGAGCCCCGGCAAGCGTCCGGGCAGGCGCTGCACCTTGCCCAGACCGATGCCCTCGTCCGCCCAGATCCGGCACATCGCGTCGCTGAAGCTGTCGTCACCCAGTGCCGTAACGTAGTCGACCTTGGCCCGCTCACCCAGCAATCGGGAAAGGTAGACCGCCGTATTGAGTGTGTCGCCGCCGAAGCTCTGGCGCAGACTGCCATCGGCATGTTGTTGCAGTTCGATCATGCATTCGCCGATCAGGGCGACCCGTGGAAGGCTCATGTGACGATACTCCTGCAAATACTTTGACTAGAAATATGTACTGAAAGACTCGATCACGCGCAGGTCATTATCCACCAGACAACCTGAACGCCACTTGTCGAACGTCAGACACGGGTGCGAGGTGCCGAAGGAAATGATATCGCCGACCTTCAACTCGCATCCGGGTGCAACCGTCATGAACGCGTGCTGGTCCATAACCGCCGTCACCTTGCAGGCGCTCACATCGTCGCCAGCCGATTGCACGCCTGGCTTGTAACGCAGCAGCGGGTTGGGCAACCCGGCGTCGTAGGCAACATCGCGCTTGCCCATGGCAATCACTGCAAAGCCCGGTTCCGGCAGGGATTGCACATGCGCCCAGACCTCCAGGGCCGGGCGCAGTGCTTCGCTCAATTCGGCGCGCCGATCCAGCACGCAGCACTGCGCGTCCTTGTAGATGCCGTGGTCATGCACCACATAGCTGCCGGGCCGCAGCACGCTGAGGAAGCGCTCGCGAACAGACTGGGCATCGAAGGCTTCGGCGATCAGGTCATACCAGGCCGAGCCGGAGGCTGTGACGATCGGGCGATCCAGGGCGAAGGCGCCCTTGTCCTGCAGGTCGACAGCCAGGCGCACCAGCGATGCGGCAAAGGCCTTGATGCCTTGGATGGCGTGGTCGCCGTGGATGACGCCCTCGTACCCTTCAATGCCGGTCAATGCCAGCGCCGGCTGTGCCAGAACAGCGTCGGCCAGCGCCAGCACCTGCTCTTCGCTACGGCAGCCGCAACGCCCGCCAGGTACGCCGTATTCGATCATCACGTTCAAACGCAGGCCACGCGCAGCGAAAAACTCGCCCAACGCAGCGACATTGTCTGGATGGTCGACCATGCAGTGAAACTCGAACATGGGATCAGCCAGCATGTCGGCAACGATTGCCATGTTCGGCGCACCGACCAACTGGTTGGCCATCAGCACCCGGCGCACGCCATGCGCATAAGCGGCCTGCGTCTGGACCGCCGTGGCGAGGGTCATGCCCCATGCGCCTGCGTCCAGTTGCTGGCGAAACAGCGCGGGCACCATACTGGTCTTGCCGTGCGGTGCCAGCTCTGCACCGCTGTCGCTGACAAACTGCTGCATCCAGCGAATATTGTGTTGCAGCGCCTGATTATGAATTACCAGTGCGGGCAGGCTGACATCACTGACCAGGCTGTCACCCGGCTGCGCAGTACCCTTGTCCATTACGGCGGTGCTCATCGGTAATCTCCTGCGGTTATTCATTGATACGGCGAGCCAGGCCATTGGCGCTTTCGATCAGCACCCGCCGATAGTCATCGTAGTGGGTCTTGGCGTCGGCACGCGGCGCGACGATGCACAGCGTGGCGATGCACTGACCGTGTTCGTTGTTCACCGGAGCGGCGAAGCAGTGGGTGAAGGTGTCAGCCACGCTATTGAAGGAAAAGAAGCCCTCCTCGCCGGCCTTGCGGATTTCCCGAAGAAAGGTCTCCAGCGGCAGACGTTCGCCCCCCGGCAGAATGAAGTCGTCGGGGTCGATCAGGTCGATGATCTGCTGATCGCTCAGGTGACTGAGCAACAGACGTCCGGACGCCGTCCATGGGATGGGCGCGTTCTCGCCGATGTCCGAAGAAATCCTGAAATGACGCTCACCCTCCTTCATCAGCGCCACGGTGTATTTGCGACCATTGAGCAGGCACATCTGCGCAGTTTCCCGCGTCCGGCTGACGATCTCGCACAGGCAGGCCTCGGCCTCGCGAGTGAAATCGAAGTGCCGCAAGTGTGCCTGCCCCAGAAAATACAATTGACGGCCCAGATAGACATGCCCGTCCTTGCCCACCGTCTCCAGAATCCGCCGCTCCAGCAACGATGCCACCAGCTCGTAAACCGTCGATTTGGGGCTGCCGATCCCGCTGGCAATCTCATTGGGGCGCATGGGCCTGGCCTTTTCCTTGAGAAAATCCAGGATATCGAACGCCCGGTCCAGTCCACGTGCCCGGCGCTTGATAGTGTCTTCGGTCATGAGATTCGTTCCTTGGGAAAGCGGCAAGCCAAAAGCCTCAGGTGATCGGGCTTCCGGCTTGCAACGTGTAGCTGTACGTGTGCTATTTGCGTTTGTAGGCAATACAGTCGATTTCGACCTTGCAGTCGACCATCATGCTGGCCTGAACGCAAGCGCGTGCCGGCGCATGCTCGGGGGTGAAGTACTCACCGAATACCTTGTTGAAACTCCAGAAGTCCCGCGGGTCCTCCAGCCATACACCGACCCGGATCACATCCTTGAGCGCATAACCGGCCTCTTCAAGAATTGCGATCAGGTTGCGCATGGTCTGGTGCGTCTGCTCGACGATGCCGCCGACGATGATCTCGCCATCCAGCGCAGGTACCTGGCCGGAAACGTGCAACCAGCCGTCAGCCTCGACGGCGCGAGCGAATGGGCGTGGCTGGCCGCCTCCTGCTGTGCTGCCTGCGCCATAACGGGTAATAGTCATGAGTTTTTCCTTGTCTTGAAGCATTGGACGTAGTGAACGTTTAAAAACGGATGTTCTTGAGAAACTCGCTCAAGCGCGCCGACTTCGGCTGCTCGAACAAGGCCTTGGGTGGCCCCTGCTCTTCGATGCGGCCCTGATTCATGAACACGATCTGGTCCGACACTTCGTAGGCGAAACGCATTTCGTGCGTCACCAGCAGCATGGTCATGCCCTCCTCGGCCAAGTCCTTGATGACGCTCAGCACTTCGCCCACCAGCTCCGGATCGAGTGCCGAAGTGACTTCGTCAAACAACATCAGGCTGGGGTTCATGGCAATGGCGCGGGCAATCGCCACACGCTGCTGCTGCCCGCCGGACAACTGACCGGGGAAGTGATTGCGCCGCTCCAGCAGGCCGACCCGGTCCAGCCACTTTTCGGCCAGCGCAACGGCTTGATCCTTGGGCATCTTCTTGACCTTGAGCAAGCCCAGGGTGACGTTCTGCAAGGCGCTGAGGTGCGGAAACAGGTTGAATTGCTGGAAGGCCATGCCGGTCATTGCCCGGTGTTGCGCGATCAGACGCTCCGGATGGCGGGTGCGCTTGCCGTCTACGTTGCTGTAGCCGATGTCCTGCCCCTCAAGACGGATATGCCCGCCCTGAAACTCTTCCAGCAGGTTGACGCAGCGCAGCAAGGTGGTCTTGCCCGAGCCGCTGGAACCGATCAGGGTCACGACATTGCCTTTCTGCATGCGCAGATCGACGCCCTTTAGCACCTCCACTGCGCCGTAGGATTTATGCAGGCCCTCGATGCTGAGCAGCGCCGGGCCGGGGTTATGAGTCTGTGTCATGGCAATGCCACCCGTTTTTCGATTTGCCGCCCAAGAAGCTCGATGGCGTAGTTGATGAGAAAGAACAGGAAACCTGCAAACAGGTAGAACTCCAGGGTCATGAACGTGCGCGCGATCACCTGCTGGGTGCTGAGCAGCAGTTCAGCCACACCGATCACCGAAAGCAGCGTCGACGCCTTGACGATCTCGGTCGAGGAGTTGACCCAGGTCGGCAGGATCTGGCGCATGGCCTGAGGCAGCAACACATAGCGCAGCGACTGGCCGAAGCGCAGACCGATGGCCTTGCCGGCTTCCAGTTGGCCACGGGGAATGGCCTGCAGGGCGCCGCGCACAATTTCCGAAACGTGAGAGCCGCAGAACAGCGTCAGGCCTATTGCGCCGGCCTGAAACGCGCTGATCTGCCAACCCAGCGCCGGCACCATGTAAAAGACCGCCAGCACCAGCACGAACACCGGAGTCCCGCGAATCAGATCCACATAGAGCCGGATCGGCAAGCGCGCGAAAAAACCGCCGTAGGTCAGCACCAGACCGGCCAGCATGCCGATCAGCGTACCTGCGGCAATCGCCAGCGCCGAGCACTGGATACTGGTCAGAAAACCGGACCAGAGCACTTCCCGCGCATTCCACAATTCCTGCAGCCAGCCAGGGGGTTGATACATGACAGCCTCCTAGCGGCGAATCGCCAGACGTTGTTCGAGGGTGCGCAGAAGCAGAGCGATCACGTAGCAGGCCACCACATAGAGTGCTGTGGTCACCAGCCAGGTTTCGATCACCCGGTAGCTTTCGACGTTGATCTTGCGCGCGTAGTAGGTCAGCTCCGGCACGGCAATGGCGGCCGCCAGCGAGGTGTCCTTGAACAGCGAAATGAAGTTGTTGGAGAGCGCCGGCAATACATTGCGCAACATCACCGGCACGATGATATAGGCCCGCACCTGCCATTCACCCAGGCCGATCGCCAGCCCCGCTTCACGCTGCCCTTTATGGATGCTCAGCAGCCCGGCACGGAATACTTCGGTCAGATAGGCACCGGCGTACAGCGACAGCGTGACGATGAATGACGCCAGCTTGTCGAGTCGAATGCCCAGCCCGGGCAACGCGAAGTAGATCAGCAGGATCAACACCAGGATCGGCGTATTGCGTACCACCGTTACATAGATCGACGCGACGATACGCAACGCCTTGTAACGTGACAGCAGCGCAAATGCATTCGCCAGCCCGATCACACAACCAATCGCGATCGAGATCAGGGCCAGTTCCAGGCCAAGGCCCAACCCCGCCAGAAGGCTGGGGAAGTCGCGCCACACGGCATCAAAATTCAATTGGTAATTCATGCTTGCCCGTACCTGACAGGGAAAGCCCGAGGGCCTGCCCTGCCGCTGAAGGTCAGAGTGGACTTATTTGTATTCCATCGGAAAGCCGATTGCAGGCACCGGCAGATCGACACCGAACCACTGCTTGAAAGACGCCGCGTAAGCCGGGAACTCGACACCGGTCATGGCTTCATGCAACGCGGTGTTGACGAAGTTCAGCCAGTCCTGATCGCCACGCTTGACCGCGCAGGCATAGGTTTGCGGGCTCCAGGCAAAGGCAGGCGAACGGTAGCGACCAGGGTTCTGCACCATCAGGTACTTGACCGAAGACTGATCGGTGGCCGCTGTATCGGCACGCCCGGAGTTGATCGCCTGGTACATCAGGTCGACGCTGTCGTACTGATCAACCTTGGCTTTGGGCAGTGCCTGATGCACCAGTTCCTCGGCGTACACGTTTTGCAGGACGGCCACGGTCACATCGTCACCTGCTGCCTTCAGGTCATCGATTTCCTTGTACTTGCTATTGGCAGGCAACAGCAGCGCCACACCCTCGCGGTAGTAGGGCAAGGTGAATGCCACCTGCTGTGCGCGACTGGCGGTAACGGTGATGAACTGGCAGCTGATGTCGACCTTGTCGGTCAGCAGGTTGGGGATACGTGCATCCGAGGACTGCACGACAAATTCCACCTTGCTCGGGTCATTGAACAGGCCTTTGGCGATGATTCTGCCAATGTCGATATCGAAGCCCTGCAACTTGCCGTCCGCGCCCTGAAAGTGCCACGGGGCATTGGTGCTGCCCGTGCCTACCACCAGATTGCCACGTTTCAATACGGCATCCAGCTTGCTGCCTTCGGCTGCCTGCACCGTATTGGCCAGCATGAATGAAGCTGAAAGAACAAAGGCACAAGCTTTCACAAAGGAAGGTCCGCGATGCATGACTTAAACTCCGCCGAAGTATTCGTTATTCCGCTATAGCGGATACAGGTATGTAACAACGGAATAGACAGCAGAAAGTGTGCCACAGAGGACGCGCGGAGAACACCGCATGAAAAAGTCGAGATAAATCAACAGACTGGAATTTTGGCTTGGAGCGGAGACGCGGGGGCGCATTGCGCAGGTAACGCTACCGATTGCCATATCTGAGTGCCAGGGCCCCACTCTTGTGCATAGGCGCTGTTATCGGGCGTGGAGTATCGACCCGGTCAAGCCCGAAGCATGAGTGGGCGCACGCAACGCGTCCAGAACGGCATTCCCACGCGGGCGCATGGGAATGAGAGGTGTCAGTGTGAAAAGACTTAAAGGCAGGTAGCAATGGCCGCAGAGCGCAATGCGGCCTGAGCATCGCCTTGCGGGGCATAGAACTCAACGGCAGTGGTCGGGCCCTTGCCGCGCACGTCAGCGAAGTAGGTCGACTCAGTGGTAAACACGGTAAAGCCGCCGCCGGAGAGGTCATGAAGGAACACGTCAGAGGACGTGCCGAACATGGCTTCGTTCTGCCAGGTCACCTGAATGCACTGGGCAACGGCGGCATCCTGCTTGGTGCTCGACAGGACCTTGTAGGGTCCTGCGGCACGTGCAGAACTGGAAGGCGCTGCACACCCGGTCAATAAGGTTGCCGCAATCACCGTCGCGCTTGTCAGAAACAGAAACTTCATGTCATGCCTTCGCTGATAAAAAGCCGATTCTAGCACTGCACAGCGCTATCAACCCTCAGCCAATTGCTCTTCGTATTCCTTCACGTATTCGCCGGCCAGACTCTGTTTCTGCTTTTCGTCGAGCAATTTGCCCGCCATCTGGAAGAACTTCTGCTCTTCTTCTTTCAGGTGGTGGTGCACTTTTTCCGACAATTTTTTCGCAGTGGCCAGCCAGGCCGGGCTCGACATTTCAGTTTCATCGAGCTCTTCCATCATCTCGTCCATCTCATGATGCTCGGAAATGGCGTGACGGCTCAGGTCCACGCCATTGTCGTGGGCCATCAGAGGAATGTAGAAAAACCGTTCTTCGGCCGTTTCGTGGGCCTGCAGTTCTTCCTTGAGCTGTTTGTAGGCCTTCTCGCGCTCGGCGCTGTCGCCACTGGTCTGGATCAGGGCATCAGCGTAGCTGCGTTGACGGTCATGGCTTTCGCGCAGGGCTTCGAAAATATTCAAGGGCGTGTCTCCAGGTCGGCTTCCGGGAGCTGGAAGCATCGTGGACTAGACCCCTGGCGAAGATCAGCAGTTCCACCAAATACTGGCAAATGCCTATCGCGCAATAACGGCAGACTCAAGCAAGCTCGAAAACCACATCCTGAGCGCCCTCCCAAAGCGTCTTCACGCCCAGCTTGCGCAGGTTTTCCTTGCCCTGAGTGATGGTCAGAAAATGGTTGCCCGCCAACTGCCCCATCTTGCTGGCGAAACAGCACGAACCGTAGGCAAGGATAATCTCGGTTTCGCTGTAACCGCCCGGGTAGAAAAGAATGTCGCCCACCGAAGGATGGCTGGTTGCGTTCTCGAAACCGATCAATGCGTCATCCAGCTTGAGCTGATAATCATCCAGCGGCACCCAGCAGCCCTCGCCGCTCCAGCGTACATGGATGAATTTCTGCCGATAAGGCAGCAGCTTGAGAAACGCTTCCACCGTTTGCGGCGCGTCCGGATGGGTTTCGGCGAGAAACTCGTATCCGCCCGCGGTGATTTTGATGGTGGTCACTTCAACGACTCCTTAACAGACAACAAGGCTCAGAATGGTGCCCAAGGATAAACGCGAGCCCGACAAGCCGTCACGGAGTTCCGTTACGCCCATACAGAAGGTAGCCGGAGCGATGGCTCAGGCGTTCGTAATACGCATTGACGGCGGGCAGGTCGGGATGCTCGAGAGGCGTCTCGAACCAGCGATTGACTGAAAGACCGATGGGGATGTCAGCCAGGGTAAAACGCTCGCCGCAGACATAGGCGCCAGTCTTTTCCAGTTGCCTGTCGAGTATTTGCATATGCCTGGCCCACTGGGCACAGGAAGTGGCTATGGCGACAGGGTCCTGGTGCTCGCTCGAGCGTCGCACCAGTGACATGAAGGCATAGCTCCATGATCTGTTCAGATCCGAGCCTTGCCAGTCGATCCACTGATCGGCCTGCGCTCTGGCACGTGGATCCAGCGGATAAACAGCGTCGCCAGCATAACGGTTGGCCAGATAGCGAACGATGCTGTTGGACTCCCAAAGCACGAAGTCATCATCCACGATAACCGGCACCATGGCATTCGGGTTGAGCGCGACAAACTCGTCCGTGTTGGCAGGTTTGAAGCCTGACCCCCAGTCTTCCTGAGTGAAGGGTATCTTCAGTTCCTCGCAGGTCCAGAGTACTTTTCGTACGTTGATCGAGGAGGTCTTGCCCAGTATGCGCAGCATTCAGCGTCCTTGTTGCACAGCAACGTCGTGTCAGTCAGTGGTCATCAGCGATTTGGCAAACAGGTGATTCTCATGTGTCTCGCCCTGAAACACATAGTGCGGAGCACCTTTCAATTCATAGCCTTGACGAGGGTAAAACGCCAGCGCGCGCGGGTTGCCAACCCAGACCGTCGCCCATAATAGCGAGGCGTGACGGCTTGTTGCACGCCGCTCGGCGGCTTCGAGTAACAGCCGCCCTGCTCCACGCCCTGTAAAACGTTCCTGCACATAGAGCCGTTGCAACTCGGCAGCGGTCGATACGCCCAGCATTGCATGATCGGTGCGCAACGCGACCTGAGCAAAGCCAATCAAATGCCCTTGCGAATCCGCAACGATGATCAATGTCGTCGGCTCGATGAGCAGTTGTGCGAAGTTCGCAGGCGAGAAAGCTTCCAGCGCTTCGCGGGCGATGGATTGTCGAATGCCCTGCGTTGCGTAGGTGTCGAGAAAAACCTGCATGCCGAGCGCCGCAAGGCACAACGCGTCCGCAGAGGCAGCATCACGCAGGGTAATGGTCATTGAAGAGGGGGTGATCATCAGACGATGGATTCCCGGCGTCAGGTAGACAGATGGCGGAATCATACCTGACACAAGAATCGGCCCGGCAGCAGGACCGGGCCGTCACTTCAGACGCAGCACCTCGTTATTAGCGGCCGGTCATGAGCGATTGCAGTTTGGACTGGGCTTGTTGCGCGTTCTTGCCCTGTTCATTCAGCTCTTGCAGCAGTTTGTTGAGCTCGGTCTGTACCACCGGGTCCTTGACGGTGATGGTCGAACCCGAGATATCGATCTGCGATTTGTGCGCGTCCACATAATCGGCAACCTTCAGGCCACTGGAAAAGGTGCCCTTTATCTGCGGCAGCACTTCACGGAAGGTGTTGGCGGGTACGCTGACAGTTCGGTCGTAGGCCTTGTCGTAAACCACCTTCAGGTCTTCTGGCTGCTTGAGTTTCGCACGTGCCGCGTCTGCCTTGCCCTGCTCGATGGTCAGCTTTTCGCCCACTTCATCGAGTCCCGTCTGCACGGCGGCCAGGTCTGCACGGCGTTGAATGACATCGCTGACCGAATGAAAGGAGCCTTTCTGCATCAAGCCGGCGAGTGGCTGCACCGCAGTGTCCATGCCCGCGCCGAAGTCGGAGATGACCGCGTAGTGCGAGGTGTAGTCACCAAAGGCTTTCTTTTCTTCATCCGTCAGCTTGGGCACATGCACGCCCGGCTTGTCGACAATTCGGGTTTGCAGGAACTGAGTGAACGCAGTGCGCTGCTCGGGCTCCTTGTCTCCGCAGCCAGCCAGGAACAGGGGTAAAGCGACAGCCAGCAGCAAAGCTGGACGGAAAAGGGACTTCATGTCAGTAACCTCCGGGATCATAAGAATGCACGTTCACAGGCCACGCCTGCTGAACGCGAGCGTGCTTATAGTCTCGTCATCGCCTCATCTAGTTCCGCGACGGCATTGAAGATACTTGTCGGAATGCCAGCTGACCGTTGAGGGTTTCGGGTGATGGGCGGTGCAAACGTCACGCGGTGCGGGTCCTTCGAAGAGCAGCAGGATGCCTGTCGAACCCGGTTTCAGATAAATATCGCGTGTAGCTTCAGCGCGTCATCCTGGCAAAGTCAGCGCGCGACCGGACTGGTTCGGCGGAAGGAAACCGGGCATCTGCGCCCGGATCGTGCGTACGTCTGCATGGCGCCGGGTCCTCTCTTGAAGCCATTGCGGGAAAGTTCCTTAACATTTCTTCATGAGGTGAAACGTTTCAGCGACTAGTCTTCAACGGACCGACAAAGTGACAACAGGAGTCAATCACTATGTTTGCACACGAAGGGCTGGGTCTGATCCTTGTCTCCATCGTCTTTCTGCTCGGAGCGATTGCGATGTTCATTCACCCTTTCCATGCGCTGGGAAGCTGGTTCAGGAGGAAAAAGCAGGAAAGGAAATCCGACTAACCGTCAACACGCACCAGAAATGGCGGGCCCGGTGATCACCGGGCCTTGCAGAAAAAACCTTTTGTGGCCGACTTCGTCCAACTTACCCTCTGCAAATGTATCGTCCTGATACATATTTCGATCTTCTCGCTGCGCATCTAAAGTACAGAATATTTTGCCAGAAACAGAAGCCGATACAGCCGCCATCAAGTAGTGGCTAATCAATATTAAATCAATATCATCGACCTGACCTTACATCCGAAAACCGTCTAGTGAATAACGCGTTTCGTGAATTGGCGCCCGTGCTATGTAGCCAGTTGTTTCCAGTGTGATACTCTTTTTAGACCCTTTGATGTTGAATTACTGGCCACCAGCCAATAACATCCTGCGCAATATGTCCCAACTAATTTGCCACTAGTGCCTACAGGGTAGTCATGACTAGTCAATCAATTAATTCGACGCGCTACCTGCGCAATGCTGTTGACGAGCACATGCCTGAACCGACGCGCGTGCTTGATTTCAGTACATGCAGGGGCACTAAAAAAGGGCCGGTCTTCCTGATTGGCTCTGGGAAGTCAGCAAAGGATTTCCCGATCAAAGAGTTCTCGCACATCCCCATGATCACCATGAACGGTGCGTTCTCGATGTTCGCAGGCACGAACATAAAACCGTTGTTCTACGTCTGCTCCGACAGGGATTTCCCCAACCAGCAGCCTGAGCTGTTCGCCGCTGCAATGCGCTCCAGCGAGAATGTAGGCCTTTGGGAAGATCAGTTTCGCGGCGACATTCCCAGACCTTCCGGACGCGCTTATGCACTGAAGAAATCGCCCAGATTGTCGACGGTTGCAGCGCTGTGCTCCCGGGAAAATGCACTGGTCAGAAAACTTTCGTTATGGAGTAGCAGAAGCCGGGATATCGGCTTCAGCAAGAATCTGGAACTTGGTTTTTTCGACGCCCGAACGGTCATGTATCTGGCGCTGCAACTGTCCTATCACCTTGGTTTCGACGACGTCTTTCTGGTCGGTTTCGACATGAATCAGTCCGTGGGCCGGTTCTATGAATCATCCAGCGACAATTGCTCACCCTGCGGTCTGGATCAGCATTACGAATCAAGAATTCTTCCCTCGCTGGAGCTGATGTCGAAACAAGTCGTCGGGAGCGACTTCCAGGTATTCAATGTTTCCGAGAGCTCGCGAGTACCGCATGAGGTCATTCCCAAGTTGAGCCTTGATGAAGTTCGCCATAAAGTCAGTTGCGCACTTCAAGGATAGTACTTCGCCACTATAGAGAGCGCCGCCTGCAATGCACCTGTTTATCTTGAGGCATCCGCAGTTGTCCGCAGCGAAGGGTGCTGAAACGGGCGCCAGCCCTGCCCCGAACCGTTAAACTCGGCAATCCTCGGCCGTCCACCATGTCACTGCCGCCCGACCTATGCGACAATGCGCGCCAATGTCTGGCGTGAACCCCCACATTCATATCCCGGCAACGCAGTCGTGGCAGGCTGCCGTTGCGGTAGACGTATGCCCGTTGGGTCAGCTCATGCTCGGACGGAGCGGACTGAACAGCTTGGGTGGGGTCCTGAACACCACACCCCTGACGCCAGCGCTCCCCCGGTTATTGCCCACGTTATTGATAGGTAAAGTAATTGATCTCCACAGCTAACATCACCATGCAGTTCGGCCCCAAACCCTTGTTCGAGAATGTCTCGGTCAAGTTTGGCGCCGGTAACCGTTACGGCCTGATTGGCGCGAACGGCTGCGGCAAGTCCACGTTCATGAAAATCCTCGGTGGCGACCTCGAGCCTTCGGGTGGGCAGGTGATGCTGGAGCCGAACGTGCGTCTGGGTAAGCTGCGCCAGGATCAGTTCGCCTATGAAGAGTTCACGGTGCTCGACACCGTGATCATGGGTCACGAAGAGCTCTGGAAGGTCAAGGCCGAGCGCGACCGCATCTATTCTCTGCCGGAAATGAGTGAAGATGACGGCATGGCCGTTGCCGAGCTGGAAACCGAGTTTGCGGAAATGGACGGTTACACCGCCGAGTCCCGCGCCGGTGAACTACTGTTGGGTCTGGGTATCGGCATCGAACAGCACAATGGTCCGATGAGCGAAGTATCGCCGGGCTGGAAGCTGCGCGTTCTGCTCGCTCAGGCACTGTTCTCCGATCCGGAAGTACTGCTGCTCGACGAACCGACCAACCACCTGGACATCAACACCATTCGCTGGCTGGAAAACATCCTGACCCAGCGTAACAGCCTGATGATCATCATCTCCCACGACCGTCACTTCCTGAACAGCGTGTGCACGCACATGGCCGACCTGGATTACGGTGAGCTGCGTCTGTTCCCGGGCAACTATGACGAGTACATGACCGTGGCGACCCAGTCCCGCGAGCAGTTGCTGTCCGACAACGCCAAGAAGAAAGCGCAGATTTCCGAACTTCAATCGTTCGTCAGCCGCTTCTCGGCCAACGCCTCGAAAGCCAAGCAGGCCACCTCCCGGGCCAAGGCGATCGACAAGATCCAGCTGGCCGAGGTCAAGCCCTCCAGCCGTGTCAGCCCGTTCATTCGTTTCGAACAGACCAAGAAGCTGCACCGCCAGGCGGTCATCGTCGATCGCATGGCCAAAGGCTTCGACGGCAAGACCCTGTTCAAGGACTTCAGCTTCCAGGTCGAAGCCGGCGAACGCGTGGCCATCATCGGCCCGAACGGCATCGGCAAGACCACCCTGCTGCGCACGCTGGTCAACGAGCTGCAAGCGGATGCCGGCACGGTCAAGTGGACCGATGCGGCGGAAATCGGCTATTACGCTCAGGATCATGCTCACGATTTCGAGGATGACTCCACCCTGTTCGACTGGATGGGTCAGTGGACCCAGGGCGGCGAGCAACTGGTACGTGGCACCCTGGGCCGCATGCTGTTCTCCAACGACGAGATCCTCAAGTCGGTGAAGGTGATTTCCGGTGGTGAACAGGGCCGCATGCTGTTCGGCAAACTGATCCTGCAAAAGCCCAACGTGCTGGTGATGGACGAACCGACCAACCACCTGGACATGGAATCCATCGAGTCGCTGAACCTGGCGCTGGAAAACTATCCAGGCACACTGATTTTCGTCAGTCACGACCGCGAGTTCGTGTCCTCGCTGGCTACCCGCATCATCGAACTCAGCCCAAGCGGCGTGGTCGATTTCAGCGGCACCTATGACGACTACCTGCGCAGCCAGGGCGTTTCGTTCTAAGCCTGTCAGCCTGCAATAGCAAAAAGCCCTGTCTTGTGACAGGGCTTTTTGGTTTCAGAGCGCTTATTCGCTCGGCTGGCTGAGCATTTCAATCCACAGCGCACCCTTGCCCGAAGGCGCTTCGCCGACCCGTTGCAAGGCACCCTTCTCGTCGATGGCGTAACTGCCGACCTTGTCGCTTTTCTCGCCACTCACCAGCAACCAACGTCCATTGGGCGACACCGCGATGTTGCGCGGCTGCTTTTCCTGAACGGGATAATTTTCAACGAACGTCACTTTGCCGCTGGTGGGATCAACGTTGAACACCGACACGCTGCTGCTGGTGCGCTCGCTGATGAACAGCCATTTGCCGTTCGGCGCGAGGCGAATATCCGCAGCCCAGATGCGCGGCGTCGGGTCATCCTTGAGATCGTTGTTGCGCGCATCACGGGCCTGCCCCGGTGCCAGGTTCAAGCGTTTGGGAATACCGTCTGCCTGACTGGTCTGCTTCAACGCACCGGTTTTCTGATTGATCGCGAAGGCCGTGACGGTGCCACTCATTTCACCGACGACATACAGAAACTTGCCATCGGACGAAAAGGTCAGGTGGCGTGGGCCGGTGTTGTCGGGAACGACGACGTAGCCCTCGCCGATGGGCACAAGCTTGCCGTCCTTGGGCTCCAGGCGGTATTGCAGCACACGATCGACGCCCAGGTTACCGGCGTACACAAACCGGTTGCTCGGATCGGTGCGCACCGAATGCGCGTGCATGCCGGTCTTGTAAGTCTGAATGCTGTCGCTCGGGCGGTGCTGCGCATCGATGGGCTGGACGCTGAGCAAGTCGGCGCCATAGGACGCACCAAACAGGAAGCGTCCGCTGCGATCGGTAGACAGGTAGGCCAGACTCTCGGCCAGCGGCGCCTGACTGAGGGGTTTGAGGTGCCCGGTGCCAGGCTCGATGCTGAAACTCAGCACCTGATAGGGTTTGGCGCGCAGCGCGGCGAATAACGCTTTGCCATCCGGCGCGATTGCCATCGGATTGACCTGATCACCTGCCTTGGTCTGCTCGACCAGGCTGAGCGCCCCGCTCTGCTCATCGAGACGGTATTGAGAGATCAGCCCATCGATGGGGCTGGAAATGTAGGCGAAGGTGGCTGCCTGGGCGCTCAGGCCGAATGAACAACCAACCGCAGCGGCCAGCAACAGAATATTTTTCATGACAAACCTTTTTATTATTGTGATGTGATCAGTCATCCTATGAGCATCTCCTCACAACGGCAACTGTCTGATAAGCAGCCGCATAATACCGTTAGCCTGCTTTCATTTATCCACGACGCACGCCATGATGGGGCACTCCCACCGCCTGCCAGCGAAGAGTCCAATGCCTGCCGCACAACCCGGTTCCATGACGATTACGCTGCAGATCGTCTCTATCGTCTTTTATACGTTCATCGCCTTCCTGTGCATCGGCCTGCCTATTGCGGTGTTGCCCGGCTATGTTCATGACCAGCTCGGTTTCAGCCCGCTGATTGCCGGTCTGACCATCGCCTCGCAGTACCTCGCCACCCTGCTCAGCCGGCCTTTCGCCGGTCGTGCGACAGATACGCTGGGCAGCAAGCGCTCCATCGTATTCGGGCTCTGGGGCATCGTCATCAGTGGCAGCATGACCTTGCTGGCCACACTGCTGCACGAGTTTGCCACGCTGAGCCTGTCAATTCTCATCGTCGCGCGGCTGTTCCTCGGCGTCTCTCAAGGGCTTATCGGGGTCGGCACCATCAGTTGGTGCATCGGCAAGGTAGGCCCGGAGCACACTGCCCGCTCAATCTCGTGGAACGGTATCGCGTCCTATGGGGCGATTGCCATCGGTGCACCGCTGGGCGTAGTGGTCATCGATAGCATTGGTTTCAACAGCCTGGGTATTGCCCTGATGGTGATGGCAGGTCTGGCGCTGAGGCTGATTCGCGACAAGCCTTCGGTGCCCATTATTGTCGGTGAGCGCCTGCCCTACTGGTCGGTATTCGGCCGGATCGCACCCTATGGTCTGGGCCTGACGCTATCGTCGATCGGCTATGGCACGCTGACCACCTTCATCACCCTGTTCTATCTGAATCGTGGCTGGGAAGGCGCGGCCTATTGCCTGAGCATGTTTGGTGTGTGCTTTATCCTCGCCCGCCTGCTGTTCATCGGTGCCATCAACCGGCTGGGCGGCTACAACGCGGCCATTGTGTGCATGGCGGTAGAAATCTGCGGGCTGTTGATGCTCTGGCTTTCGTCGAGCAGCGGCGTTGCCCTTGCAGGGGCCGGATTGACCGGCGTGGGGCTGTCGCTGGTCTACCCGGCGCTCGGCGTAGAAGCCATCAAGCGCGTACCCACCCCTAGCCGCGGCGCAGGCCTGAGCGCCTACGCGGTGTTCTTTGACCTGGCATTGGCAATCGCAGGTCCGGTGATGGGCGCAATTGCCTTGGGCCAGGGTTATGACTGGATATTTTTTTACGCTGCCCTGCTATCGGTTTGCGCGCTGGCCCTGACAATCTGGTTGTCGCGGCGCACCGCTCGACTTGAGTAAATCGCCCTAGACAGTGGCTTTACCGCATAAGCTTTTCGGTTGTAGTTCCAATAGTTAGTAGATAAAGCTTAAAGTCCGCCATCGGTCGGTCAACTTCTTGACGCATTCAGCAACGACTTCTTGACTTGATACTGCGAGCCTCGAAACAGGCTTGCAAAGCGATTGTCAGCCGCCTTGGCGTGACGCCGCTTTGCGTAGCAGTCAGGCACCTCGATCCCTCTCGATTGCCTCCGCCTCCCTGCTGCCAGCCTGGACGGGAGTGCTGTCATGAAAATCCTTTGTGTCCACCTTTACCAGACCTGCAACGTGCTACCGGTAGTGATACTGGCAACCATCCCTTCCTGGGCCGAAGGTGCCTGCAGCCTTTCCTCCCTGGCATCGGCAGGCGTTCAGGTCTGCGACAGCGGCAGCAGCGGGCCGTTTAGCGCGCTGAGCGGTGACCACGTGCTGATATTTCCGGCCGGCGGAACGGGCACCGTGTCCGGCAATATCCTGTTCGGTCCAGGAATGGACAGCGTGGACATGCAGTCGGGGCGCATTCTGGGCAACGTCACCCAAGCGGCCGGAATCGACCGTTTCACACTCTCCACAGGTGAGGTCAGCGGCGATCTGAACCAGGGCGATGATCCCGACGATTTTGTCATGAGCGGCGGCACGCTGAGCGCTCTGGCCCAGGGGGATGGGCGGGATACCTTTCTGATGACGGGCGGCACCATCACCCGCGCGTTCGAGGATGGTGACGTGGCGGTGATGACCGGTGGCAGCATCGGTCGCGTGGACATGAAGCTGGACAACAATGTATTCGAGATGTCCGGTGGCACCATCATCAACAACCTGGTCACCGGCTTTGGCCGGGACACGATCACCTTGTCGGGCGGCATTGTTGGCGGCAACGTCAGCGTCAGTGGCGGCGATGACCAGATAACCCTCAGCGGCGGCGAGATTCGCGGCGAAGCTCGCACCAGCGTTGGCAATGACAATTTCAACTGGCTGAACGGCGGTTACGCACGCAGTAACGTGTTGATGGCCGACGGCAACGATACGGCACGCCTGTACAACCTGAGCGAATACTACCTGAGCGCCAACCCGCTGCTCGACGGCGGCCCGGGCAACGACGTGTTGACCTTCGATAACACTGTATCGTCGCAGCCGGGTCGTTATGCCAACTGGGAAACGATCAATGTGAGCAACAGCTCGCAGTTGAATCTGGCTGGCAAGCTGGTCCTTGGTGACAACGTGAGTAACACCGGCGTTCTGAACATCGATTCCACCAGCACATTGATCTCGACTTCGGGCAGTATTCTCCCCTTCAGCGCCGGATTCCTTGCGTTACTGGAGAATGCGGGAACGCTGGACGTCAGCGATGCAGGCCGTTCGCTCACTGGCACATTGACGGTGACCGGCAATTACACCGGCCAGAACGGACGGCTGCTGTTGCTCTCGGCACTGGGCGATGATGCATCCGCCAGCGACCGACTGGTGGTTGCACAGGGTCGTATCAGTGGGTTTACGCGCATGATCGTCAGCAACTCGGGTGGGCTGGGCGCCCTGACCCGTGGCAACGGCATTGAAGTGGTACAAACCATCAACGGTGCAACCAGCGATAGCGGCGCCTTTTCGTTGCAAAATCCGCTGTCTGCAGGCGCTTATCAGTATTACCTGTTCAAGGGCGGCGCCACTGCCGGCTCGGAGAACAGCTGGTTCCTGCGCTCTGCGGTGATTGCTCCGCCAACGTCAGCGCCTGTCGAGCCCACCCCAGAACCGGCACAGCCAACGCCACTGCCAACACCTGTTCCTGTTCCCGAGCCAACACCTACACCGCAGCCTGAACCTGCTCCCGAACCTGCACCCACGCCACAACCTGTACCTGCAAACCCTGAGCCTGAGCCGAACAGCCCACCCCCTGTCCTGCCAGCAGCCACACTGCCGGTGCCTGCCATTGGAACCCCGCCACTACCTGAACCCGTTCGTGGAGCCGCGCCCATCGCGCTGTACCGACCCGAGGTCGCCAATTACTCCGTCCTGGCGCCAACTGCTGCGGTACTCGCGCTGAGTTCACTGAGCACCTTTCATGAGCGTCAGGGTGATCAAGCCCTGCTGACACAAAACGGCGCGACGTCGGCAGGCTGGGCACGCGTGTTCGGCAGTGATTTCAAGCAACGCTGGTCCGGAGACGTGAGGCCTGGCCTGGACGCTTCATTCAAGGGTTATCAGATTGGCCATGACCTGTATGCCTGGCAACAGGACAGCGGACAGACTCAGCGCGTCGGCCTGTTCGTCGCGCATAACCGTCTGGACGGCAAGGTGAAGGGGTTTGCAGACGGTTTCAGCGACTACGAAACAGGGCGTCTGAAACTGCAGGGAGAAAGCCTGGGCGCGTACTGGACGCTGACCACACCGAGTGGCGGATACGTCGACGCAGTAGCGATGGACACACGCCTGGATGGCCGCAGCCGCTCTGTCAGGGGCATCGGTGTCGACACTGAAGGCCACGTCATGAGCCTGTCTGTCGAGACAGGTTATCCGCTGCCGCTTTCACAGCGCTGGGTTGCCGAGCCGCAGTTACAGATCATCTACCAGCGCGTAGACCTGCAGGATCAGGATGACGGCATTGCCCATCTCGGGTTCGACAGTCAGGCCTACACCACAGGGCGCATCGGCGTGCGTTTCAAGGGACGCTATCAATTGAGCAGCGTACCGATAGAGCCTTATCTGCGGGCCAACCTTTGGCACACCAAAGACGGCCATGACACGCTGACCTTCGATCACGCAGAGCAGATAAAAACCGCGCATCGATCAACGACGGGCAGTATTGGCGCAGGGATGATAGCGACATTGAGCAGCAACGCCAGTCTGCACTGGAGCGCTGATTACCTTGGCGATCTGAACGAGCGTGGAGCGGAGGGAGTGAACACCAGCCTAGGGTTCAGGCTGGTGTGGTAACGCGACCATCAACGCGGGGACGCGCCTTGGTCAGTCTTTCTTCGGTTTGAGGATCAACACCGCAAGTGGTGGCAGATTCAGCACCAGCGAATCTTCCATCCCATGCGCCGGCTCGGCTTCAGTCATGACCTCGCCACCATTGCCAAAGTTGGAGCCTGCGTAGGTTTCCGCATCACTGTTCAACAGCTCCGTCCAGGCACCTCGCATCGGCGCGCCGAGACGGTAGTCCAGGCGCGGCACCGGGGTCATGTTGGCGACCACCAGCAGCGGTTCACCCTCGTTGCTCCAGCGCAGGTAGGCAAACACGCTGTTGGCACTGTCATCGCCAACCAGCCACTGGAAGCCGGCAGGGTCTGCATCGCGCTCGTGCAGCGCCTTTTCGTCTCGATAGAGGCGGTTCAGATCGCCGACCAGATTCTTCACGCCCACGTGCTCGGCGTATTGCATCAAATACCAGTCCAGCTCCCTGTCGTGGTTCCACTCGCGCCATTGGCCGAATTCGCAGCCCATGAACAGCAGCTTCTTGCCGGGATGCGTCCACATGAAAGACAGATACGCGCGCAGGTTGGCGAATTTCTGCCAGCGGTCACCCGGCATCTTGTCGATCAGCGAATGTTTGCCGTGCACCACTTCGTCGTGGGAAATAGGCAGTACAAAACGCTCGGACCACGCATACACCAGGCTGAAGCTCAGCTTGCCATGGTGATGCCCGCGGTTGATCGGGTCCTCTTCCATGTACTGCAGCGAGTCATGCATCCAGCCCATGTTCCACTTGTAATTGAAGCCAAGCCCACCCTGCTGGGTCGGCTCGCTGACGCCCGGCCACGCCGTCGACTCTTCGGCAATCACCATGGTCCCGGGGGCTTCCAGCGCAACCACGTCGTTCAAATGACGCAGGAAGTCGATGGCCTCGAGATTTTCGCGGCCGCCGAAGCGATTCGGCACCCATTCGCCCGCATTACGCGAATAGTCGCGGTACAGCATCGACGCCACTGCATCCACGCGCAGACCGTCGATGTGGTAATGCTTGAGCCAGTGCAATGCCGAGGCCAGCATGAAGCCGTGAACCTCAGTGCGCCCCAGGTTGTAGATCAGGGTGTTCCAGTCCTGATGGAAGCCTTCCTTGGGGTCCGCGTACTCATACAGGCAAGTACCGTCGAACTGCGCCAGACCATGGGTATCGGTCGGAAAATGCGCGGGAACCCAGTCGAGAATGACGCCGATCTCAGCCCGGTGGCAGGCATCGACGAAGAAGGCGAAATCTTCCGGCGAACCGTAGCGGGCAGTTGGCGCGAACTGGGCCAGCAACTGATAGCCCCACGAACCACCGAACGGGTGCTCCATGATCGGCATCAGCTCGATGTGCGTGAAGCCAAGCTCCTTGACGTAAGGAATCAGGCGATCAGCCAGTTCACGCCAGTTGTACTGCCGCCATTTATTGTCGTCGACCTGCTCCATCTGCCAGGAGCCTGCGTGCAACTCGTAGATCGACAAGGGTGCAGTCACTTGGTGACGGCCTGCCCTTGATTGCAGCCACTCCTGGTCATTCCACTCGAATTGCAGCGGCGCAGAGATCTTCGAGGAGGTGTCAGGCGGCAACGTGGTGGCCAGGGCCATCGGGTCGCTTTTCAGCGGCAGAATACCGTGAGCACCGAGAATCTCGTACTTGTAGAGCTCACCTGGCTGCAGACGCGGGACGAAAATCTCCCATACGCCGGTCGGGTGGCGCATGCGCATCGGATGGCGACGGCCATCCCAACTATTGAAGCTGCCAACGACAGATACACGACGCGCATTGGGCGCCCAGACCGCAAAACGCACACCGTCCACGCCATCGACGCGGGTGACTTGTGCGCCCAGACAGCTGCTCAGGTCGCGATGATTACCCTCGGCAAACAGGTAAAGGTCCATCTCGCCCAGCAGCGGGCCAAAACTGTAAGGGTCTTCGGTGATCTGTTCACCACCGGCCCAGTTGATTTTCAGCAAGTAAGGCTGCGGGTGCTCAAGGTGGCCGACGAAAAACCCCGGCACTTCGCTCATTTCCATCTCGCCCAGTTCACGACCGTCATCTCTGGCCAGCAAGCGCACACTCAAGGCTGCGGGCAGATAGGCGCGAACGAACTGCCCGCTGCCGCCATCGCCATGCGGGCCGAGGACAGAGAACGGATCACGATGTTCAGCACGGATCAGCGCGTCGAGGTCCACAGCAGCGGGAATCGCGCGGCGGCGCGTGCCGGTTTTGTCAGGCGCATTCATATTGACTCTCCATCAGACGGTTGCAGCAGTCCACGCAAGCCTTGCAAGGGAACGGCCAGCCACGCTGGACGGTTCTCGGCTTCGTAGATCACTTCATAAGCAGCTTTTTCAAGGGTGAACAGCTCGAGTGCAGCGTCCTCCCCTTTCGCATCTTTCCAGGCATGGGCAATGCCGGTGGTCGCCGAGCGATAACCTTCGATGAAGGTTTCTCGCGCCTGCGCCAGGTAGGTATCGGCAACACGTTTGCGCGCGCCGGCAGCCTCGGGAGACGTGTCTACGCTCTGCGCACTGCGTACAGCCATCGCCGCAGCGTAGTCGAAGGAGCGCAGGACACCGCTGACATCCTTGAACGGGCTGTGCTTGGCACGGCGCTCTTCGAGTGCGCGGGCCGGCTCGCCCTCGAAATCGATCAGGTAGGCATCGCCCTTGACCACCAGTACCTGCCCCAGATGCAGATCGCCATGCACACGTATGCGCAGGCCACCGGCCGAGCGCTTGGCCAGGCCTTCGACGCGCTGACGGATCTGCTTGCGCTGCGCGAGCAAGTCTTTGACCAGTTGCTGATCGTCCTGCTCCAGCTCGCCCATGCGCTGCTCCAGCAACTGCAAGGCGCGCTCGAGCTGAGCGTTGACGCTGGCACCCGAGGCCTTGCTGTCCTGGCCGCTGGTGACCTCAACGGCAAAGTCGGCATTGTCAGTGGGCGATGCCAGAATCTGATGCATCTCACCCAGGCGCTGGCCGAGACTGCGCGAGAAGTCCGCGAGTTCGAGCAACGCGTTGTAGTGCTGTTCCTGGCCGGAAACACCATGTGCCAGCTCGTCGCGTACCGCACGCTCGAGATTGTTCTGGGTCCATTCCCACGCATCGCCCTGATTGCTCAGGTAGCCTTGGGCGATCATCAGCAGGTTGGGCTGACCGTGCTTGCCGACGCGTACCAGAGAACCCAGCAGCGGTGAAATGTTCTTGAAGCCGGCATGAGTCAGGAATGCGCCCATTTCCAGCTCGGGGTGCGTCCCGGCACTGACTTTGCGAATCAGCTTGAGCACCAGGCTGCTGCCCACCACCACTGAACTGTTCGATTGCTCGGCAGACAGGTAGCGCACTTCCGACTCGGCGTTCAGGCCGAGGGGCGCCAGCTGCGAGCTTTGCTCAAAACGCAACTCGCCGTCGGCACAGGGTATGACGGTATCCGACTGCATGCCCTGAATCACGGCACGGATGAAGGTTTCCAGAGTGAATGCATCCGTGATCAACCCGACATCGCGGTTGCGACGTACTCGGGCGAGCGCCAGCTGCTGCGGCAATGCACTGCTGATGTCGTCTTCGGCCAGCAAGCCGAACGGCAATTGATAGCGATCGGTCTGCCCGCCTGCGGTGACTTCTATTTCACTGAGCAATACCGGATTCGCTTCGTCGCCGAAGCGCACGGCGTAGGCAATGCTGACCTGCTCGATCGCCTTGTCCTTGCCCGCGAACCAGCGTCGTTTGGGCAGGTAAACCGCCAGCGAGGTGTTTTCCATGGTGCTGCGCAGTGGCTCTTCGAGCAACTCTTCCAGACGCTTCTTGAGCACCAGGGTCGGGAAGTCCGGCATGCTCTGCGCGGGTTCAACGTGCCAACTGGGCATTTGATTCTCCGAAGCCAGTAAAAACCAGTAAAAGCCGTACGGCGGCAGCGTCAGCAGGTAGCTTAACTGGCCGATAGGCGGGAATGCGCTGCCGCCGAGCATTTCCACCGGCACCGTGCCTGCATAGGCAGACAGCTCAAGCTCTGCAGCCTGGGCAGCGCTGGAAACGTTGGCGACACACAGCACAACTTCACTGTGTCCGTCAGGCGCTGTGTATTCGCGGGTATAGGCAAGAATGCGGCGGTTCGACGGCGAGAGCATTTTCAACGTGCCACGCCCGAATGCCTTCTGCTGTTTACGCACGGCGAGCATGCGCCGGTTCCAGTTCAGCAGAGAATGCGGATCACGTTCCTGGATTTCGACGTTGACCGACTGGAATCCGTACATCGGGTCCATGATCGGTGGCAACACCAGACTGGCCGGGTCGGCGCGCGAAAAGCCGCCGTTGCGGTCGATGGACCATTGCATGGGCGTGCGCACACCGTCCCGGTCGCCCAGGTAGATGTTATCGCCCATGCCGATCTCGTCGCCGTAATACAGCGTCGGTGTGCCGGGCATCGACAACAACATGCTGTTGAGCAACTCGACCCGACGGCGGTCGCGATCCACCAACGGCGCGAGGCGCCGACGGATGCCCAGGTTGATCCGTGCACGGCGGTCGGCGGCGTAGTAATTCCACAGATAATCACGCTCACGATCGGTGACCATTTCCAGGGTCAGTTCATCGTGGTTGCGCAGGAAAATCGCCCACTGGCAGTTTTCCGGAATCTCCGGCGTCTGCCGCAGGATATCGGTGATCGGAAAACGATCTTCCTGAGCCAGCGCCATGTACATGCGCGGCATCAACGGAAAGTGAAAAGCCATGTGGCATTCATCGCCATCCGGGCCTTTGCTGTCGCCAAAATACAGTTGGGTGTCTTCCGGCCATTGGTTGGCCTCGGCCAGCAGCATGCGGTCAGGATAATTAGCGTCGATCTCGGCACGGATGCGCTTGAGCACCTGATGGGTTTCCGGCAGGTTCTCGTTGTTGGTGCCGTCCCGTTCGATGAGGTACGGAATGGCATCCAGACGCAAGCCGTCAATGCCCAGATCCAGCCAGAAGCGCATGACTTCCAGTACCGCATCCAGCACGTGCGGGTTGTCGAAGTTCAGGTCCGGCTGATGCGAGTAGAAACGGTGCCAGAAGTACTGGCCGGCAACCGGGTCCCAGGTCCAGTTGGACGTCTCGGTATCGAGAAAAATGATCCGCGTGCCGTCGTACTTCTGATCAGTGTCCGACCACACATAGAAATCCCGCGCCTTGGAGCCGGGCTTGGCATTGCGGGCTTTCTGAAACCATGGATGCTGATCGGACGTGTGGTTGATGACCAGCTCGCTGATCACTCGCAGGCCGCGCTTGTGTGCCTGGGCGATGAAACGCTTGGCGTCGGCCATGGTGCCGTAGTCGCTGTGCACATCGCGGTATTCGGAAATGTCGTAGCCATCGTCCCGGCGCGGCGACGGATAAAACGGCAACAACCAGATGGTGTTGACGCCCAGCGCGGCAATGTAGTCGAGCTTTTCGATCAAGCCCGCGAAATCGCCGATTCCGTCGTTGTTGGAATCAAAGAACGATTTCACGTGAACCTGATAAATCACCGCATCCTTGTACCAGAGCGGGTCTTTGATAAATGTCGCGTCACCGGGCTTTTTGGCCATTATTGACTCCTCGGGAGTGTTATTGCGCGGCCTGGATACGCCAGATTCCAAACGGTTGAGCTGGATCGAGACGCGTGTGCTGATACTTGCCATACCAGGTCCAGCGGTGCCCCGTCATCAGGTCTTCACCCGACGTAGCGGCGTCATCCGGCAGACCCATTTCCCACAGCGGCAACTCGAAATCCGCTTCCTGTGCGTTGTACGGGTCAAGGTTGACGGCAACCAGAATGAAGTTGCTGCCATCCGCAGAGCGCTTGCCGAAATACAGGATGTTGTCATTCCACGCGTTATACAGCTTCAGCCCCAGGTGCGTTTGCAGCGCAGGGTTCTGCCGACGAATGCGGTTGAGTTGAGCGATCTCGGCAATGATGTTGCCCGGCGCCGCGTAGTCGCGAACTCGAATCTCGTACTTCTCCGAGTCCAGATACTCTTCCTTGCCAGGGATTGGTGCCGCTTCGCACAGCTCGAACCCCGAATACATACCCCACAGTCCGGAGCCCATAGTGGCCAGTGCCGCCCGGATCAGAAACCCGGGGCGACCGGACTCATGCAGGAAGCGCGGGTTGATATCGGGCGTGTTGACGAAGAAATTCGGGCGATAGCAATCACGCCACGGGACTTCATTGAGCTGGGTGAAATACTCGGAGAGTTCCGCCTTGGTGTTACGCCAGGTGAAATAGGTGTAGCTCTGGCTGTAACCGACCTTGCCCAGGCGTGCCATCATTGCTGGCTTGGTAAAGGCTTCGGCCAGGAACATCACCTCAGGGTGCTGACTGCGCACTTCGCCGATCATCCACTGCCAGAATGGCAGCGGTTTGGTGTGCGGGTTGTCGACGCGGAAGATTTTCACCCCTTCGTTGACCCAGCCCAGAACGATGTCGCGCAACTCCGTCCACAGGCCGGGGATGGCGTCTGGTGCGTAGAAGTCGACGTTGACGATGTCCTGATACTTTTTCGGCGGGTTTTCCGCATAACGGATCGTGCCGTCCGGACGCCACGAGAACCAGCCCGGATGCTGCTTGAGCCACGGGTGATCCTGGGAACACTGAATGGCGAAATCCAGCGCGATTTCCAGACCATGGTCGGCTGCAGCTTTCACGAGGTTACGGAAATCTTCACGGCTGCCCAGCTGTGGGTGAATGGCTTCATGGCCGCCATCCCCGCTGCCAATTGCATACGGGCTGCCCGGATCATCAGGTCCGGCGGTCAGGGAGTTGTTCGGCCCCTTGCGGTGGGCACGGCCGATAGGATGAATCGGCGGGAAATACAGCACGTCGAAGCCCATGTCGCGAATGATCGGCAGACGCGAATGGACGTCGTTGAATGTGCCGTGGCGCGCCGGATCGTCGGTCATCGAACGGGGAAACAGCTCGTACCAGCTGGCAAACTGTGCTAGCTCACGCTCGACATCAAGCGGGAACTCGACGCTGCGGCTCAGGAAGGCCTGATTGTCGGCCAGCTTCATCAGGCTGGCGGTTTCGCTGTGCAACAGTAGCGCTACTTTCTCGTCTTTATCGCCCTGTTCAAGCTGACCCAGCAGACTTTCGATCTGCTGGCGCTGTTCGTTCTGGCTGCGCTCGGCGGCGTGGACCAGATGAATGCGGCCCTCTTCCAGCTCCAGATCGACAGGAACGCCAGCGCCGAACTTCTTTTCCAGTTCATAGCGGTAGCTGCCGAACTGATCGATCCAGGCTTCGAGGCGAAACACATGACGGCTTACGGAGGTCGGGGTGAATTCACCAACCCAGCTGTCATTGCCCAGTTCGCGCATTGGCGCGCTGTGCCAGTGTTCTTCATCGGCAGCACGCCAGCGGATATTCACCGCCATTTTGTCGTGCCCATCGGCATAGACCTTGCTGGTCACGGTAACCGGTTGCCCGATGATCGCCTTGGCCGCAAACAGGCCACCGTCGATCACCGGCAACGTGTCTTCGATCACGATGCGGGGTAATTGCAGCGCCTGGGTCAGTGACAGCGGAAGGGTTGCTTGCGGGACATCGGTGGCCAGGGAATCCGGACCGTATGGCTGTTCATTCATCGAGCATCACTCCTCACGCCCCAGGGACGCTCCTGTGCATTCCATGCAATGGAAAAATTGACGGTATGGCAGCGTACGATCGCACTGTGCTGGCGACTCGTCTATTTCCGCTGCCTAGGTTCCGAGCGGTCAACGAGGGTAAAGTTCAAAGGTTTTGAGGATGTTTGGTGGTCGTGCGCAGAGATGAAGCAGCCAGCGAGCGGATCAACGAGGCGACTGTAGCGGGAAGCAAATCAATTGAATCATCGGCCCTGCCGGGCGGTCGTAAACAGGGTCGACAAGGAGGCTGCAACCATGACCCTACCCAATCCGGTAGAAGTACCCGATCCAAACATCGATGACCCCGCCCTGCCCGAGCCAATCCCCGAACAGGAGCCGCCGCCATCCACGCCACCACCCAATGAAACGCCAGTCGGCGACCCGCCTGCCAATGCGCCACCGGTTACGGTGTGACGAGTCAGTAAACGGGATCTGAAGGCGTCTGTCCGAGCATGGACGCCTTCAGCGCCCTCCCGCTACATCGATGAACGTTCCAGTCGTATACGACGCATTGTCCGACAGCAACCAGAGAATGGCCTCGGCCACTTCCTCCGCGTTACCGCCACGGCCCATGGGCAATGCACCCTCAAGCTTGCTGACGCGGAACGGATCGCCGCTCAGGGCGTGAAAGTCGGTGAAGATGAAACCCGGACGTACTGCGTTGACGCGCACGTTTTCCGCCGCGACCTCTTTGGAAAGTCCGATAGTGAAAGTGTCCAGTGCCCCTTTGGATGCCGCATAGTCGACGTACTCGCCTGCCGAGCCGAGGCGCGCCGCGAGCGAGGATACGTTGACGATGCTGCCGCCGTGCCCCCCGTGTGCCGGCAACATGCGCAACAAGGCGTGTTTGCTGCACAGCATCGGGCCGACGACGTTGTTCATCATCATCTTCAACATGCGAAATTCCGACATGTCCTCGACTCTGGAAGCCTGCGCCAGGGTGCCCGCATTGTTGACCAGATGAGTGACTCGACCGAGTTCGGCGTCGACCCGGGCAAACAGCCGCATGATCTCATCTTCGTTGCTGACGTCGGCTTGCACGGTGATCGCTCTGGCGCCCATCGCCCTTACCTGGACTGCGGTCTTTTCGGCGGCGGCATGATCCGACAGGTAATTGATGCAGATCCGATAACCCTGTGAGGCGGCCAGACGCGCCGCGGCAGCGCCGATCCCGCGCGAACCACCGGTGATAATGAGGACTTTTTCCATGGAGTGTCTCGTGTTTTTTTAAAGGCCGACATCAGGATCCAGCCAACCCTCGCAGGTTAACCAGCCGGTTCAGATCGTGCCAGCCTTTACCGTCCAGCGCCATCTGTGCGTTTCAGAAATCGGATTGCCCGGTATCGGACTCATCCACCGCAGCTTTTGCCTCAGCAGCATGGATTTCTTCGAGAAACTGCTGGGCCGGCAACGGATAACCCAGCAGGAAGCCCTGCAGCGAGTGGCACCCCAAATGAGTCAGGAAACGCTGCTGAACGGCGGTTTCGACGCCCTCGGCGACTATCCGCAGATTCAGCGCCTGCCCTACCGCCACGATGGCCGAAACAATGGCAGCGTCGTCGGTGTCATGCTCCAGATCGCGGACGAAGCCTCGATCAATCTTGATTTCATTGGCAGGCAATCGCTTCAGGTACATCAGGCTGGAGTAACCGGTGCCAAAATCATCGATCGACAGGTCCACACCCATTTCCGAAAGCCTTCTCAACACCGCCAGGCTGGCATCCGCATCATGCATGGCAGTGGTTTCGGTGATTTCCAGGGTCAGGCAGTTGGCCGGTAACTGATGCCGCGCCAGTGTGTCCGCCACTGCCGTGACCAGCCCGGAATGACAGAACTGCAAGGCTGACAGGTTGACTGCAATGCGCCAGTGCGAGTAACCCTGCGCGTACCACTCACGCATTTGCCGACAGGCTTCATCCAGGACCCACTCGCCGATCTGAATGATCAGACCGGTTTTCTCTGCCATGGCGATGAACAGGTCGGGAGCGAGGATCCCCTGTTCCGGATGGTTCCAGCGCAACAACGCCTCTGCCCCTACGGGCAGTCCGGTCATGGCATCGAACTTGGGCTGGTAATAGATACAGAACTGTCGATGCTTGATCGCCTTGTGCAAATCCTGCGACATTTGCAGCTGATTGCGGGCGTTACTGTTCATCGACGCATCGAAAAAGCTGTAGCCGTTCTTGCCGGCAGCCTTGGTGTGGTACATAGCGGCGTCGGCATTGATCAGAAGCTCATGCTGGGTGCTGCCATTGCCCGGGTAGATGCAGATGCCGATGCTCAGTGAAATCTGCAACTGATGTTCACCAATGGTGAACGGGTTGCCGACTTCGTTGACCTGTCGTCTGGCAACGGCCAATGCATCCTCAGGGTGTTGAAGCTCCACCAGCAGGACGAACTCATCGCCGCCGACTCTTGCCAGCGTGTCACGCCGCTGCAGGCTGTTGCGAAGACGCAAGGCGACCTGCCGCAACAGCAGGTCGCCGGTGTGGTGGCCGAATGCATCGTTGACCGGTTTGAAGCCATCGAGGTCCATGAACATCAATGCAAAGCACCCACCCGTCTCATTGGCCCTCTTCATTGCCCGATCAATGCGCTCCGTCAACAACGCACGGTTTGGCAAACCGGTCAGGTTGTCATGCAGGGCCAAGTGGGTCAGTTCCAGATTGGCTTCAGTCAGGGAATCGGCCAGAACCGCGGTACGTGTTTCCAGGTGAGAATCGAGAATGCAGCTGAACAGCGCAATCCCCAGAATCGACAGGCTGGCGACCAGCACGAATCTGTCCAGCCCGTTGCTGCTCAGCCCCTGCGGCAGCGCCCCGCAAAAGCTGCCATCAGCAAAATTCGCAGCGGCCATACCGGTGTAATGCATGCCAATGACAGCCAGCCCAAGCAACAGTGCCGCCGAGGCGCGTAGGAGGTAGACCCTGGGGCGTCGCTGGCGAAGATGGAAGGCTATTCGCAGTGCTGCCGCGGACGCAGCGACAGCGATCACCAACGAAAGTACCAACAGCCACGGCGTGTATTGAATCCCCGGCTGCATGCGCATGGCCGCCATGCCGGTGTAGTGCATGGCGCTGATGCCAAGCCCCAGCAACAACGACCCAAGGCTCATTTGCAGGGCGGGCAATCGCGGCTGGGTGGCGAGCCACAGGGCGAACCCTGAAAAGCCGATGGCGATCAACAGCGAAAGCAGCACCAGTGGCACGTCATAGCCAAGGTTGATGGGCAATACGAACGCCAGCATACCGATGAAATGCGTTGACCAGGTACCGACGCCCATCGCGATCGCGCCTCCCGCGATCCATACGTGAACGGCACGGCCTCTTGCCGAGACGATGCGGCCAACCAGATCGAGGGCCGTGTACGCAGCAAGAATAGCGACGAGAATCGAGATTACGACGAGTGAAGGGATGTAACTGCCAATCAACATAAACGCACCTGGAAACCAATGAGCGCGTCCATGCCGATCTTGTGCGGGTGATTGTACGCATTCGCGGCAGAATGTCGCGGCACTTGGTCGCAAAGATGGCGAATAGCTATTATTTTTCCGATTACTGCGAACAGCTCACTGAAAAAGTGTGTTTGAACCCGAAATATTTACTCCCGGAGCGTCAGGCCTGTCTCGGCATTCCAGCCCCCGCCCAGTGCGGCGATCAATTGAACGCTGGCAATCAAACGGCTTTGCAGCACGCTGAGCACACTGCGCTCGTTGCTCAATGCGGTGGCTTGGACATTGACGACGTCCAGGTAACCGATCAACCCGGCCTTGTATTGATTGTTGGTCAGGCGCAGCGAGTCACGAGCCGAGACCAGCGCTTCCTGGCGTACCGCCGCTTCCTGCTCGTATACCTTGAGCTGAACCAGATAGTTTTCGACCTCCTGGAAGCCGTTCAGCACGGTCTGCCGGTACTGGGCGACAGTCTGGTCATACACCGCTTCGGTGCGATCGACCTCGGCCGAACGTTTTCCGCCGTCGAACAGGGTCAGCGCCAACTGCGGGCCCACCGACCAGAAGCGGTTGGGCAGGCTGATCCAGTTGGCAAAGGTACTGCTGCTGTAACCGCCGCTCATGCTCAGCGTGAAGTCCGGATAATAAGCCGCCTTGGCCACGCCGATGTTGGCATTGGCGCCCATGACCGAGCGCTCGGCTGCGGCAATGTCAGGGCGGCGCTCGAGTAACTGCGAAGGCAGGCCTGGCGGGATTTGCGGCAACTGCGGAATTGAAGTGGTGACGGGCAGATTGAAGTCTGCCGGCGCCATGCCCATCAGTACGGCGATGGCATTCTCGTATTGCGCCCGTTGCCAGGCCAGGTCAATCAGATCGGCCTGGGTACTTTTCAGTTGCGTCTGTGCCTGCGCAACAGCATCACTTCCGGAAATACCGGCGCGGTACTGGTTCTGCGTCAGGGTCAGGGAGCGCTGGTAGGCATCCACTGTGGACTCCAGCAGGCGTTTCTGTTCATCGATCACGCGCAATTGCAGGTAATTCTGCACCAGTTCCGATTGCAGGCTCAGGCGCATCGCCGCCAGGTCGGCAAGACTCGCCTGCGCATTGGCGGTGTCGGCTTCCAGCCCACGACGCAGCTTGCCCCAGACGTCGGCCTCCCAACTGACGCCCAACTGCGCGTTGTAACTGTTGCGAATCCCCGAGGCACTGGTGCCGGTGTTCGAGGTGCCAGTGCCCTGCCCCGAGCGCGTCTTGCCGGTCGTCAGGTCGAGGGTCGGCAGGAAGGCAGCCCTGGAGCTGCGCACCAGTGTCTGTGCCTGTCGATACTGCGCGTCGTACTGGGCGACTGTCTGGTTGGAGGTGTTGAGGCGCTCGACCAGAGCGTTCAACTGCGGGTCCTTGTACACCTCCCACCATGCACCTTTGGCCATCCCGTCACTTGGCGTGGCCGCACGCCAGCCCTGCGCAGCCTTGAACTGCGCGGGCGCGGCCATCGACGGCTTCTGGTAATCCGGACCCACAGCGCAGGCGCTGAGCAGCACGACGCAAAGCCCCAGCGCGAATGGACGAATCAGCCCTGTCGGGCGGGAGGTGAATGCCAGGCGTTCGGTCATAGCGGAGTTTCCAGAGCAGCATCGGTGCGCACGCCACGCCATTTGTTGTAACGATGGCGCAGACGGTCGAGATAAAGGTAAACCACCGGGGTGGTATAGAGGGTCAGGACCTGGCTGAAGATCAGGCCACCAATGATGGTCAAACCCAGCGGCTTGCGCATTTCGGCACCTTCGGCGGTACTCAGCAGCAGCGGCAAGGCACCCAGGATGGCGGCCATCGTGGTCATCAGAATGGGCCGCAGGCGCTGCAGGCAGGCGCTGCGAATCGACTCTTGCGGCGTCATTCCCTGTTCGCGCTCCAGATGCAGGGCAAGGTCGATCATCATGATCGCGTTTTTCTTCACCACGCCAATCAGCAGGAACAGCCCCAACAGGGAAATCAGGCTGAATTCGCTGCCCAGCACATAGATCGTCAGCAATGCGCCAACGCCTGCGGACGGGAGCGTCGAGAGGATCGTCAGCGGATGAATGTAGCTCTCATAGAGGATACCCAGCACCAGGTACACCGCCAGCAACGCACCGAGGATCATCCACGGCTGACTCTTCTGCGTGGAAGCGAAGGCGTTGGCGGTCCCGGCCATCTTGGAAATGATGTCGGATGGCAGCCCGATGGCGGCAAACGCCCGTTCTATCGCCACGGTGGCCTTGTCGAGGCTGGCCCCTTCGGCCAGATCGAAGGAGATGTTCTCGGCCGCGAACTGACCGTCATGCGATACCCGGTCATTGGCCAGGCTGCGCTCGTAATGGGCGATGCTCGATAGCGGTACACGCTGCCCGTCTGCGGTAATGACCTGAACCTGCTCCAGCGTCACCGGGTCCTGGGCGTATTTTGGATTGACCTCCATCACCACCTTGTACTGGTTGAGGCTGTCATAGATGGTCGATACCTGGCGCTGGCTGTAAGCGTTGTTGAGCACCGCCGTGACCATGTTCATATCGATACCCAGTCGCTTGGCCGTGTCACGGTTGACCACCAGGGTCACCTGTTGTGCCCCGCGCCCTTCCCGTGCGTCGATGGCGGTCAGCTCGGGCACCGACTTGAGCGCTGCGACAATCTTGGGGTACCACAGACGCAGACTGCCCAGATCAGCGCTCTGCACGATGTATTGATACTGTGAACTGGTCTGCTCGCGACCGCCGCCCAGTTGCAGGTCCTGATCCGGGGCCAGGAACAACCTGCCGCCCGGCACATGCGGCATGTTCTTGCGCAGGCGCTCGACCACTTTCTCGGCAGACAGCTTGCGCTCGGCAATCGGCTTGAGGCGCACGATCATGAAGGCGTTATTGGTGCCACCGCTGCCACCGATAAAACCGGCAACGCTTTCCACCGCAGGGTCAGCGAGAATCGACAGGCGGAAGGTCTCCATTTTCGGCTGCATGACCGAAAACGAAAGACCGTCGTCACCGCGAACAAAACCCATCAGTTGCCCGGTGTCCTGCTGCGGCAGAAAGGTCTTGGGCACCACCACATACAGCGCGATATTGACCACCACGGTAACCAGCAGGCTGAGCAGCGTCAGCCGTCGATGCCGCATCACCCAGCCCAGCGAGCGGTCGTAGCCTGCCACCATTCGATCGTTGACCCGCTCGCTCCAGCGCTGAAAGGCGTTTTCCCCATGGGCTTCGCGTGGCTTCAACCAACGCGCGCACAACATCGGCGTCAGGGTCAGGGACACAATCAGCGAGACGATGATCGCTACCGACAAGGTGATGGAAAACTCGCGAAACAGACTTTCGACCAGACCGCCCATGAACAGGATGGAAATGAACACCGCGACCAGCGAGACGTTCATCGACAGCAAGGTGAACCCCACCTCCTTGGCGCCCAGAAAAGCCGCTTTCATGGGGTCGAGGCCGTTGTGAATATGCCGGGATATGTTTTCCAGCACAACGATGGCATCGTCCACCACCAGACCGGTCGCGAGGATCAACGCCATCAGTGACAGGTTGTTCAGGGAGAAGCCGAACAGGTGCATGATCGCAAAGGTGCCGACCAGCGATACCGGAACCGCCAGGGTGGGGATCAGCGAGGCGCGAAAACTGCCGAGGAACAGGAACACCACCATCACCACCAGCACCACGGCAATCAGCAGGGTCATTTCGGCTTCGTGCAGCGTCGCCTTGATCACCGGCGAGCGGTCCATCGCGATATTGAGACTGACACTGGCCGGCAGCACCGCTCGCAGCGCCGGCAACTGCGCCTTGATCTGCGCCACGGTTTCAATGATGTTGGCGCCCGCCTGGCGATTGACGACCAGCAGCACGGCACGGTCATTGTTGTAGAATCCGCTGTTGTAACGGTCTTCCACGGCATCGCTGACTTTCGCCACGTCCTTCAGGCGCAAGGTCGCTCCGTCCTTGTAGCGAATGATCAGCGGCGCATAATCCTCGGCGGTTTCCAGCTGGTCGTTGGCCTGCACCTGCCAGTTATGCTGGTCGTCCTCCACAAAGCCCTTCGGCCGTCGTACGTTGGTGCCAGTGATGGCAGTGCGTACGTCGTCCAGCGATACACCGTACTGGGAGAGCATCTGCGGCTCCAGTTCGATACGCACAGCAGGCAGCGAGCTGCCGCCGATCTGCACTTCGCCGACCCCGGAAACCTGTGACAGGCTCTGTGACAGGATGGTGGACGCCAGGTCGTAAAGCTGGCCCTTTTCCAGCACCGTCGACGTCATCGACAAGACCATGATCGGCGCCTGGGACGGGTTGACCTTCTTGTAGGTCGGCATACTGCGCATACCGCTGGGCAGCAGATTGCGTGAGGCATTGATCGCCGCCTGCACTTCCCGCGCGGCGCCGTTGATGTCGCGATTCAGATCGAACTGCAGAATGATCCGCGTGGTGCCCTGGCTTGAATTGCTGGTCATGGTGTTGACACCGGCAATACTGCCCAGCGATCGCTCCAGCGGCGTTGCCACCGTGGACGCCATCACTTCCGGACTGGCACCGGCGAGGCTGGCCGAGACCACAATCACCGGGAAATCCATGTTCGGCAACGGTGCCACCGGCAACAAGCGAAAGCTCACCGCGCCCAGCAGCATGATCGCCAGGCTTAGCAGAACGGTCGCAACGGGGCGACTGATGAACGGCGCTGAGAGGTTCATGCGTCAGCCCGTTCCAGTCGGTCCGGGTCAGCCGGTTTGCGACTCCAGCGACGGCCAAGGCGGTCGAAATACAGGTAGATGACCGGCGTTGTGAACAGTGTCAGCACCTGACTGAGCAACAGTCCGCCAACCATCACCAGCCCCAGTGGTTGCCGCAATTCGGCGCCGGAGCCACTGGCGAGCATTAGCGGGATGGCGCCGAACAATGCGGCCAGGGTGGTCATGAGAATCGGCCGGAAGCGCAACAGTGCCGCGTCGTAGATCGCCTGCTCGGGCGCAACACCGCGGTTGCGCTCCGCGTCGAGCGCGAAGTCGATCATCATGATCGCGTTCTTCTTGACGATGCCGATCAATAGAATGATGCCGATGATCGCGATCATCCCCAGATCGTTGCCGCTGATCAGCAGAGCCAACAAGGCTCCCACTGCTGCCGACGGCAGGGTCGAGAGGATGGTGATCGGGTGAATGTAGCTCTCGTAGAGCACGCCCAGCACGATGTACATGGTGACCACCGCCGCCAGAATCAGCAGCAACGTGCTGGACAACGAAGCCTGAAACGCTTCGGCAGCGCCCTGGAACTGAGTCTGCACGCCGATCGGCATGCCGATCTCCTGCTCGACCTCCTCGATCACCTTCACCGCCTTGCCCAAGGCAATATCGGGCGCCAGGTTGAACGACATCATCACCGCCGGAAACTGCCCGAGGTGGGCGATGGCCAACTGTGCCTGGCGCTGCTCGACACTTGCCAGGCTGGATAGCTTCACCTGCGCGCCATCGGTGGTCTTGACGTGGATCTGCTCGAGCGCCGCCGGGCCAAGTTCACTGCCCGACGCAGCCTGCAGCACCACGCGGTACTGGCTGGCCTGCGTGTAGATGGTGGATATCTGGCGCTGACCGAATGCGTCGTACAGCGCATCGGTAATGTTCGCAACCGTGACCCCGACCCGGCTGGCCGCATCACGATCGATGTTCAGGTACACCTGCAAACCTTTATCCTGCAGGTCGCTGGCCACATCCGTCAGCTCGGGCCGCTTGCCGAGCGCGTCTACCAGTTTTTCGCTCCACAGCGTCAGCAGCTCGGCGTCGGGCGACGACATGCTGAATTGATACTGGGTGCGACTGACGCGGTCTTCAATGGTCAGGTCCTGCACTGGCTGCATGAACAGGCGGATATCCGACAGCTTGTCGACCTCGGGTTGCAGGCGCTGGATCACCTCGGACGCGGTCAGGTCGCGCGCCCCGTGAGGCTTGAGGTTGATCAACAGGCGCCCACTGTTGAGCGTGGCGTTGTCACCGTCGACACCGATGTAGGACGACAGACTGACCACTGCCGGGTCCTTGAGAATGATGTCGGCAAGTGCCCGCTGACGCTGGCTCATCGCTGCGAACGACACCGACTGCGGCGCTTCCGAAATACCCTGAATCACTCCGGTGTCCTGCACCGGAAAAAAGCCTTTGGGTACGACGATGTACAGCAACACAGTCAAGGCCAGGGTGGCCAGGGCAACCAGCAGGGTCAGTGGCTGATGCTTGAGCACCCAGCGCAGTCTGCCCGCGTAGATGTCGATCAGCCAGTCGATCCAGGCACCGCTGGCCCGGTAAAAACGGCTCTGCTCTTCTTCCCTGGGCTCGCGCTTGAGCAAGCGCGCGCACATCATCGGCGTCAGGGTCAGCGAGACCACCAGCGATATCAATATCGCGACCGCCAGGGTAATCGCGAACTCGCGGAACAGCCGCCCGACCACGTCGGCCATGAACAACAGCGGGATCAATACCGCAATCAGCGACAGGGTGAGGGAAATCAGGGTGAAACCGATCTGCTTCGCGCCCTTGAGTGCGGCCTGCAAGGGCGTCTCGCCCTCTTCGATGTGTCGGGAGATGTTTTCCAGCATGACGATGGCGTCATCGACGACGAAACCGGTCGCAATGGTCATGGCCATCAGCGTCAGGTTGTTGACCGAAAAACCGGCCAGGTACATCACGCCGAACGTGCCTACCAGCGACAGTGGGACGGCGATAGAGGGAATGATCGTCGCGCTGAAACGACGCAGGAACAGGAAGGTGACCAGCACCACCAGGACGATCGCGATCAGCAGTTCGTGCTGAACATCGGTCACCGACGCACGGATGGTCTGCGTACGGTCCGTCAGGACCACGACGTCGAGCCCTGCCGGAAGGTTTTCGGTGATCGACGGCAGCAACGCCTTGATCCGGTCGACCACCTCAATGACGTTGGCGCCCGGCTGACGCTGAATGTTGAGCAGCACCGCCTGGCTCCGATTGGCCCAGGCCGCGAGCCGCTCGTTTTCGGCACCATTGACGATTTCGGCCACATCCTTCAGGCGCAAGGGTGCGCCATCCTTGTAAGCCAGAATCAGGTTGGCGTACTCCTCCGGAGACTTCAGCTGATCGTTGGCATCCAGCATCGAAACCCGGGTCGGCCCGTCGAAATTGCCCTTCGGCTGGTTGACGTTGGAGGCGCTGATCAGGGTACGTACATCGGACAGGTTGAGACTGTTGGCGGCCAACGCCTCCGGGTTGACCTTGATCCGTACCGCCTGCCGCTGCCCGCCGGCAATGCTGACCATGCCCACACCGCTGATCTGCGAGATCTTCTGCGCCATGCGCGTATCGACCAGATCATTGAGCTTGGGCAACAACATGGTTTTCGAGGTGATCGCCAGGGTCAGAACCGGTGTGTCGGCCGGGTTGACCTTGTTGTAGACCGGAGGCGCCGGCAGATCGGTCGGCAGCAGGTTGGTGGCCGCATTGATCGCCGCCTGCACCTGCTGCTCGGCGACATCCATATTGATTTCGAGACTGAAGCGCAACGTAATGACCGACGCACCGCCCGAGCTGGTCGAGGCCATCTGGGTCAGGCCGGGCATCTGTCCGAATTGACGTTCAAGAGGCGCAGTCACGGAGCTGGTCATCACCTGCGGGCTGGCGCCCGGGTACAGGGTCATCACCCGGATGGTCGGATAGTCGACCTGGGGCAACGCCGAAACAGGCAGCAAGGTATAGGCGATCAGACCCGCCAGGACGATTGCCAACATACTCAGCGTGGTGGCAACCGGACGCAGGATGAACAGGCGTGACATGTTCATACGCTTGGTTTTTCCACCTTGCCGAGCGCCGCCGACTTGTCGGTCTTGCTGTCAGGCTTGCCTTGCAGCTTCTGAGCCGGGCCGGCCGGCACTTCCTTGCTGTCGTTGACGACTTCGACTTCGGCACCGTCGCGCAGGCGGTCGGTACCTTCGAGCACCACCCGCTCGCCGGCTGCCAGACCTTCGGTAATCACCGTGGATGTCTCGTCGCTCGGGCCGGTCTTCAGCAGCTTGAGTTTGACCTTCTTGTCACCGTCCAGCACATAGACAAAGGTCCCGTCGGTGCCGAACTGTACCGCCGCCGTCGGTACGAGCGTGACTTTTTTCAGCGTGTCGGCGCGCAGCCGTACATTGACGAACTGATTGGGGAACAGGACCTCGTCACTGTTATCGAAACGCGCCTTGAACTTCAGTGTGCCGGTGGCCACGTCGATCTGGTTGTCGAGGCTGGCCAGTACGCCGCTGGCCTGCATCTTCGTATCGCCACGGTCCCAGGCTTCAACGGGCAGCTTGTCGCCGGTGCGGTAGCGGGAAATGACTTTCGACAGGTCCTTTTCAGGCAGCGTGAACGCCACGGATATGGGCTGGGTCTGGGTAATCACCACCAGTGCAGTGGTGTCGTTGGCGGCAACCAGATTGCCCACGTCCAGCTGTTTGAGGCCGACACGCCCGGCAATCGGGGCACGGATGCGAGTGAAGTCCAGGCTCAGTTTTGCGTCAGCCACAGCAGCCTGATTGGTCTTGATCGTGCCCTTGTATTGATTGACCAGCGACTCGGCAGTGTCGAGGGTCTGCTTGGCGATGCTGTCCTCGGCAAACAAGCCTCGGTAACGCTGCACATCGAGCTGAGCATTCTTGAGCAGCGCCTGGTTAGTGGCCAGCGTACCTTCGGCCTGCTGCAACGCCACCTGATAGCTGCGCGGATCGATTTCAGCCAGCAGATCACCGGCCTTGACCATCTGCCCTTCCTGGAAATAAAGCTTGACCAGCTCCCCCGCCACGCGGCTGCGCACATTGATGGTGTTCATTGCCGTCACGGTGCCAAGCGCCTTGTAGTAGATCGGAAAATCACCTTCGGTAGCCGGGGCCACACGCACCGGGACCGCGACAGCCGATCCGCCGAAGCCAGGTCGTGCCATGCCGCTTGCAGCCGGCTTCTTGTTGCTCTCGGCCCCCTTGCCGGCAGTGGACGCAGGCCAGAACCACCAGCACAAGGCAACAATGACCAACAGGACCAACAAACTGATCAACCAGCGACGGGATTTACGGGAGCCAGACAATTGCATGAATAAATCAACCATTACAGGTGGGGGTTTGTTCAGAAGGCTGAACAATAAGCACAGTTACGTTACAAGCAAAGCGGCTTTACCAAGCGCTTACTTTGGATAAACGTATGACGCACAAACAAAAAAAACGGCCTGAGCGGATTCAGGCCGTCGACAGGTTGCGGAAAGTTACTTCAGCACAGCCAATGCAGCGTCATAGTTGGGCTCGCTGCCAATCTCGGCAACCAGTTCGCTGTGCAGTACCTTATCGTTCTCGTCCAGAACGACCACGGCGCGTGCTGTCAGACCCGTGAGCGGGCCGTCTGCAATGGCAACACCATAATTTTGAGCAAAATCGGCGCTGCGGAACGAGGACAGGTTCTGGACATTTTCCAGACCTTCGGAGCCGCAGAACCGGGCCTGGGCAAACGGCAGGTCAGCCGAGATGCACAGAACAACGGCGTTGCTCAGATCATTGGCCTGGGTGTTGAATTTACGTACCGAGGTGGCACAGGTCGGCGTATCGACGCTCGGGAAGATGTTCAATACCTTGCGCTTGCCGGCGAAGGACGCCAGGGTCTTATCGGCAAGACCTGCGCCAACCAGCGTGAAATCGTGTGCCTTGCTACCGACTTCAGGCAGGTTGCCACTGACCTGAACGGGGCTGCCTTTGAGGGTCACTTGAGCCATGAAACACGTTCCTTTTCAAAATGGATGAAAGAGCCGGAAGTTAAACACGAAAGTGTGCCGCGGCCTATATGGGATAATTCTGAATTTTTTCAGGAAACCAGTCTGTCCCTGATATCTGTGTGGGCACACAACTCCACCAGCCAATCAACGAATACCCTCACTCGTCGTGACAACTGTCGATGCGGGGGGTAAAGGGCCGTCAGTGGCAGTGGCGGCGGACGATGCAATCGCAGCACTTCCACCAGCACACCGCTGCGCAATTGCGCGGCGACATGGTAGCGCGGCACCTGAATCAGGCCGAATCCCGCTTCGCACGCCGCGACATAGCCATCGGCACTGTTGACAGCGATTGAGCAGGCCGAGGCGTGCTCAACGTCCATGCCATCGGCCATAAACTCCAGACCATAGCGCTTGCCGGTACTGGTCGAAAAATATTCGATTACCTGATGTTGCGCGAGCTCATTCAGGTTCCGTGGCGTGCCGTATTGCTCCAGGTATTCACGACTGGCGCAGGTGATCTGGGTCAGACTGCCCAGCGGCCTGGCAACCAGCGTTTCATCCAGTGCGGCGCCGGCACGCAGCACGCAGTCCACGCCTTCGCGGATCAGATCGACCGGCCTGTCGCTCATGCCGATTTCCAGGCGGATCTGCGGATAGCGCCGGCTGAATTCAGGCAACGCCGGGATGATAATCATGCGCCCCAGACTGACGGGCAGATCGACACGCAGCAACCCCTTGGGCTCGGCCCCCGTCGCCGAAAACGATGCTTCGGCATCGTCCAGATCGGCCAGCAGGCTGACGCAGCGCTGGTAATAGGCCTTGCCGTCAGGGGTGGCGCTGACCTGACGCGTCGTACGCTGCAAAAGCTGTACGCCCAGGTGCGCTTCCAGCTGCTTGATCAGGATCGTTACCGAAGCACGAGGCATGTGCAGACTCTCGGCCGCCCTGGCGAAACCGCCGAGTTCGACGATACGGGTGAACACGCGCATGGCGTTGAATCGATCCATGATGACCGGCAACCTGAAGGTAAATGACGTGTGAAGGGACTTGCAGTTGCAAGAGGGACGCTCGAGAAAGGCCAGGCGGTTCGGCACAGGGCCGCGCCGTTACCGCCACCAGCCCTCGCCTAGAAGTCCCTTTTATAGAAAATATCCAGCGAGCTGGCAACACCACTCGCGGCCTCGAGGTACACGCGCTTACTGAGCAGGTAGCGCAAGGCAATGGTATTGGCCGGTTCAAACACGCCTACGCCATAACGCAGGCTGAGCTTGTCGGTGATCTTGCCGCTGGCAACCACATTGGTCTTGTCGCCGGTTCCCGAAGTGTCCAGCTCGAAATCCTTGATACCCAGATTGTCCGCGAGCTTGCCGGTGGTCGACGAGCTGCCCGCAACACCCAGTGCCAGCGCAGCCTGAGCGACCATGTTGTTGTCTTCGCCGGAAGTGCTGAGCGGTCTGCCCATGACCAGATAGGAAAGCGCCTGCTCCTGGCTCATCGCAGGCTCGGAAAACACCTCGGTGGTGGGCTGCTCGGCGCTGCCGGTCAGGCGGATACCGGCAATCACGTCGTCGGTCTGGCGAATCGCCTCGATGTCCAGATAAGGCTGGTCGACCGGGCCGGCAAACAGCAAACGCGCCTTGCGTATGGTCAGCCGTTGACCGTAGGCACGATAACGACCGTCGTTCAGGTTGAGCTCGCCACGAGTGTCCAGATTGTCACCAATGTGTACATGCCCGACCAGATTGGCGGTGAGCCCGAACCCGCTGAAACTGAGCTTTTCCTGGCCGACTTCCACATCGATATCCATCGCCACGGCCAGCGGCGGAGCGCCCTCCTCGGTCTGCTGTCCGACGATCACTGTGTCACCGGAGAGCTTCACAGTGGACGGCGGCAACTCGCGTACGGTAATCGCGCCCTTGGGCACCAGTACCTTGCCGGAGATCGCCAGTCGCTCGCCCTGCATGGAGATTTTCAGGTCAGGCGCCGCCTCTACCGCCGCATAGGGTTCGACATTGATCGGCAGGCGCGAGCCCTTGAGGCTCACATCGACATTCAGGCTTTGCCCCCAAGCCACCTGACCGCCTATGCTGCCCTGCCCGGTGCTGCCACTTTTCCAGCCGCCGTTGAGCTGTACGCTTTCTCCGGCAATCAACGCCTGGACCTTGAGGTCATGCAGTTCCATAGGCAGCTCTGCCCCCGCCACTTCACCCCCTTCAAGCGTCACGTTGCCGTTGACCAGTGGCGCCAGCAACGTGCCTGACAACCGGCCATTGCCATTCAGACGCCCATTGAGTTTCTGCACCATCGGCGCGAAAGGACGTGCCACCGAGATATCCAGCCCCGAGAGATTGAAGTCGCCCGCCAGGGTCTTGTCCTTGGCCAGCGGGTCGATCTGTGCGTTGAGCAACAGCCTTCCCAGCTTGCCGCCCTCGAAGTCGAGACGCGTGTCGATGCGTTTGGGCGCCAGCGTGGTGGCCAGTTTCAGCGTCTGATAAGGGAAGTCCAGCCACTGGTTGTTGTTGCGTACCCGCAGCGTGCCGCCTCCGGCGTCAATCGTGACCTTGCCGCTGGGGCCAGCTGCCGGAATGTCGAGCTGCACGTCTGCATTCAACGCGCCCTTCCAGGCAAAATCCTTGGGCATCCATTGCGCCAGGCTGTCCAGGGGGAAATTCTTGAGCTGATAACGCAGATGAGGCTCCGGCATCAGGCGCTGATCGCCGCCACACAGGCTGGCGCCCCCGGACAACCAGCAATGGGCACCGAAGTTGAGCCGGCCATCGGCCAGACGCTCGATCTTCGCCGACTGCTGCAAACGCCAGTTCTGCCCGCCGCTCTGCACCGTACCGCTGGCCAGTCGGCCTCGCCAATCACCCTTGTCCAGGCCACCGTCAAGGCCGATGGCCAGCTTGAGCAGCGGTCCTTGAAGGTCCAGCTTCAGCTGCTGGCTCTTGAGTGTGCCCTGACCGTCTACCAGCAAGGTGCCCAGCTGGGTATCGCCAGCCTGAATACCGGCACCTTTCAGGTTGATGATCGCGCGCTGCGCCTGATCCAGTCTGGCGTTGAGCGTGAGGGTCTGCAGACGATTGTCCTGCAAGGCGAGCTGGCTGCCCTGCAAGGCCAATTGCCCTTGGGGCGCCTGTAGCGTTCCGGCCAGGTCCAGCCGGCCTTTGACTTGCCCCTGCAAGCGTGGCCAAAGCTGGGCCAGACGCGGCAGATCCAGGTCCAGCTGCCCCTTGAGACGCTCCTGCAGGCTACCCGCACCTTGAATACGGTTGTCGCCGAGGCGGATGCTCAGGCTGCTGACATTCCATTGCTGATCATGGCCGTCAGCCTTGGCTTGCAGCAGCGCCGGCTGACCACGCAAACGCCCTTTCAAATCGAGGTCTGCGCTGAGTTCAAGCTGCGCGTTGCGCATCTGACCTTTGCTGCGCAACGGGCCTGCCAGTGTGCCGGGCAGTTCGGCAACCCAGAATGAAGGGTCCAGCGCACTCAGGTCCAGAGCCGTATCCCAGCCGATGCCGTCAGCGAATTGCAGGTTCAGGAAACCGCTGGCCTTGCCCTGCCCTGCGACCAGTTCCAGTTGCGGCAGATGGATCTCTTGCAGATTGCCGCTGAACGGGCTGACCAGGGTGAATGCACCGGCAGGCCCTTTGAGGCTGGCGTTGAAATTGCCGAGGTATTTGCCATCGGTATAGGAAATATCGCCCTTGAAGGCATGCAATGCCACTTGAGGCGCTGACGCCAATGGATACAGGCGCTGCCAGGGGAAATCCAGCCAGTCGATGCTCGCATCTGCAGAAAAACCGTTCTGCCAGTTCATCTTGCCGTTGATGGCCAGACGCTGCTGATCATCGGCGGCCAGATCGAGTCCGGCGATGGTTGCGCCGTTGGCATCCACGTTTCCTTTCAATGACAACGCGACAGGACCTTTCTCTGCGGGAAGGTTGGCGCTGCCATCTATCAGATAGCCCGAGTCAAGATTGCCTTCGGCGGTCAGCAGCAACTGGTCCAGTTGCAACGTATCAGGCAATGCAGCACTGGGTTTGAAGCGCTCGGCCGTCAGCTTGATGCGTGCAGGAAGATGTTCGGCCAGGGGTTGCAACTCGCCGGTCAGCAAACCCGGCAGGTAGCCGCTGCTGTCCGCCTTGAGTTGCAGCGTTTTCAGCAGGTCGCCCTGAATATCCAGCGCCAGCGCCCAGGGCTGGCCATCCTGTGGTGGAAGTTGCAGTTGACCTTGCACGCTGAGTGGCCAGTCGCCCTCGGGTTTCAGCAGGCCATTGAGGTCCAGCACAAGCGCATCACGTTGCAGGTGCGCACTGTCGATCTTCAAGCCTTCGGCTGTCCAGTGCGCTGCCAGCTTGAGATCGCGCAATTGTTCGACGCCATCCAGTTGCAGACCACCCAGCTGTATATCACCCAGTTGCAGCGCCAGCGGTAACCTGAGCGTCGGTAACTGGATCGGGCCGTCGCTGGCGGACGTATCGCTCGGCGGGAAGTGCATCAGCACCTGCTGCGCATGCAGACGGTCGATGCACAGCGTCATCTTCAACAGGCAGGCAGGCGTCCAGGCGAAATCGACGGATTGAACCTCGACACGGTCTGCGCCCTGCTGCCATACCAGACGCTCGGCGCTCCACTGGCTACCCAGTCGCCCCTGAAAGTTTTCCAGCTGTACGCCGGGTACTCGAGCCAGGGCCCACTGGCTGCCCGTGTGGGTACCCAGCAGCAGCGCGACAATAATGACCACAAGCAGCAGTAATGCGACAAGTCCCAGCCCGACGACCTTGGCTCCGCGGGTGATGTTCGACGTGTTCAAAGCTCCGGCCCCATCGAAAAGTGCAGACGGATTCCGCCGTCATCGTCCAGCGCGTGGGCCAGATCGAGACGCAGCGGGCCCACTGGAGATACCCAGCGCACGCCGAAACCCACCCCGGTTTTCAGGTCTGGCTTGTCCAGGCTGTTGAACGAGTTGCCCTGATCGATGAAGGTCGCCAGGCGCCATTTGTCAGCAATGGAATATTGGTATTCGACGCTACCGGCAAACATATACCGGCCGCCGATACGGTCGCCGTCAGAATTGGTCGGTGACAGCTTCTGATAGTCATAGCCGCGCACGCTTTGATCGCCACCGGCAAAAAAGCGCAGCGATGGCGGTATCGAGGTGTAACCGTCCGTGAGGTTGCCGCCAAACTGCACGCGACCGAGAAAGCGGTGATTTTGCGCGACGGTGGTCAGCCCTTTGAGCAGCACATTGGCATGCACCAGGTTAGCGTCAGACAACATGCCCTCCTTGGCCACCTGCGTATCGAATTGCAGGCGATAACCCTGGTGCGGGTCGATGCGATTGTCACTGCGCAGGTACGAGTAACTGATACCGGGCATCAGCAGCGTACTGAGGCCGGCGTCATCACCCAGGCGATATTCTTCACGCTGCCATTTCAGGGATATGACCCGTTCCCAACCGCTGGGCAGCTTGCTGTGCCATTCCGGCCCGGCAGTCAGCAACTTGCTGAGGCTGTCGGTTCCGGCAATCTCTTCGTACTGATATCCGCCGGCGTAGCGCAATTTGTCGGTCAGCGGCGGATCAAGTGGCACGTCGTACCACAGGCCGATATTCTGCCGTGGCGCGGATATCTCGGATTCGAAACCGTAACTGTGGCCCTGCGGGTTGGCCCAGTGCCGGGTCCAGTTGGCTTTGCCGCGCGGGCCGACGTCGGTCGAATAGCCCAGACCCAGGCCCATGGTGCGAGGTTTACGGGTTTCGAGCTGGACGGTCACCGGAATGACCTGGTTTTGCGCTGCGGTGGGCGCCGCATCGACCCGTACGCCCTCGAAATAGCCGCTGCCCTGCATCGCCTGGGTCAGTTCGGCAATCAGTTGGGAGTCGTAGGGCGTGTTCTCCTTGAACGGCACCATGCGCTTGAGCAGATCGTCATCAAATGGCGCGTCGCCGCTGAACATGACCTTGCCGAGCGTGTAGCGCGGTCCGCTTTCATAAACCAGTTCGATATCGGCCACACCGGCCCGCGGATCGATGGCCAGACGCTGACTTGTGAAATGGCCACTGAAAAATCCGTAGCGCGAGGCCTGATTCTGGATCAGGCGCTTGGCGTCTTCATAGTTGCCGTGGTTCAACACCGCGCCGCTTTTCAGCGCGTCGCTGCTCGGCACACGAAAGGCCTTCATTGCTGCCGCCGGCCCTTCGACACGGATCACCACGTTACGCAGGTGAATGGGCTCGCCCGGCTGGATGTTGATCACCAGGCTGGGTTGATCTCCGTCCTTGATCTCACTGTCGATCTGCGCCTGGTAATAACCCAGCGCCTGAGCGGCTTTTTCCGCCTGTTGCTCAGCGCCGAGGCTGAAATTACGCAGCGCCTGGACGTCACGCTCGCCCAAATCACCGACATACCCTTCGACGTTGGCCTTGAGTTGCGGATTGGCAGGCTTGATCCTGACGTCGAGGCGGGCCTGGGCAAGCGCTGCCGCACTCATGGTCATCAGGAACACGCTGCTGAATAGTCTGAAAAGCTTCATGGGCGTAGATGCTACCACGATCGACAGGCTGCACTGGAAGCCCACGAATTGTCGGATATTCAGGCCATTACGTCAGGGACCGGCAGTGAAACCTGAGGGTTCGGATGAAAAAACACATGCTCTCGGACAGGGCCTACAGCAATTTCACCGATCTCTTCGTAGCCCTGTCGCTTATAGAATTCCAGATAACGCGGATTGCCGGTATCGACCACGATGCCCTGGGAATGCTCATCCACTGCGCACCAGTCATGCAACGCTGCCAGCAGTTGCTCGCTCAGGTCCTGGCCGAGCTTCTGCCCTTGGAACTCCGGATCAAGGCCTATCAACGGCAGCACATGCACGGTTTCCGAAGGCACACAGGCGAGCACAGCGTTGTAATAGGCCAGATAGCGTTGAGTGCAGCCCAGACCGGTGTCCATCACCATGCGCAGACGCCAGGCCCAGCTTTCGGTGACACCCAGACGACGCTGCGGCGGTGCGATCAGCGCTACGCCGACCAAACGGTCCTGCAGGAACAGGCCCAGCGCAGGCTGGTTTTGTAGAAAGTGTTGTTTAACCAGCTGGCGAATGGTCGCCAACACACGTTGCTCATATCCCTCACGCTCGGCGTTGAACAGATAGGCAAATGTCGGATCGTGCCGGTAGGCCCTGAAAAGCAAGGAGCGGGTTTCACGGGAATAACCACTGTCGAGTTGGCGAATTTCACCCGTGATGGCAGCAGGTAGGGACATAAAGGGCCTCGTGTTAACGGAACTGCGTCTGGCGCAGCGGTTTTGGCAAGCAGGCTTTCGAGTGATGGCCATTGATAACAGTTCCAACGAATTATCCAGCCCCCCCTGGCCTGCGTTTCCGACACGGCACTGGTCCTGAAACCACAGGTCGGCTAGCATCGCTGTTTGTTTTTGCTCAGGACCGCTGCTTTATGAAAATCGTCTCGTTCAACATCAATGGTCTGCGCGCTCGACCGCATCAGCTGGCGGCGCTGATCGACAAACATCAACCTGACGTGATCGGTCTTCAGGAAACCAAGGTTTCGGACGAGCAATTCCCCCAGGCGGAAGTCGAAGCGCTGGGCTATCACGTTCACTTCCACGGCCAGAAAGGCCATTACGGTGTCGCTCTGCTGTCTCGCAACGCACCACTGGCCCTGCACAAGGGTTTCGAAGGCGACGACGAGGAATCCCAGAAGCGTTTCATCTGGGGGGCTTACGCCGACAGCAACGGCCAGCCGGTAACCATCATGAATGGCTACTTTCCACAGGGCGAGAGCCGCGACCACCCGACCAAATTCCCCGCCAAACAGCGCTTTTACGAGAACCTGCAAACACTGCTCGAGGGCCACTTCAGTAACGATCAGCCGCTGATCGTCATGGGCGACGTGAATATCTCTCCGCAGGACTGCGATATCGGCATTGGCGCCGACAACGCCAAACGCTGGCTGAAAACCGGCAAGTGCAGCTTTCTGCCTGAAGAGCGGGAGTGGATGGAGCGCCTGAAAAACTGGGGGCTGGTGGACAGCTTTCGGCACCTGTATCCGGAAGTCGTCGACCGCTTCAGCTGGTTCGACTATCGCAGCCGTGGCTTTGAAGACGAGCCCAAACGCGGCCTGCGCATCGATCTGATCATGACCTCTACCGGTCTGCAGCCACGCATCAAGGAAGCGGGTGTGGATTACGATTTGCGCGGAATGGAAAAACCGTCCGATCACGCGCCCATCTGGCTGGAACTCAGCTGACTGATCCCCTCCCGGGCTCCTCCTGCGCGATCCTTCCTTATAAGGGGTGGGTCGCGCTGAAAGCTGAAACACGCACAGACCCTGAAATTGTCATATTCCGGCAATCTCTCTGACTTATTCTCCCGGCACCCTCCCGTGATTCATGGTGACGCCGATGCTGCGCGCTTTGCTTACGGCGCTCATCCTGTCGAGCGCCACCCTGCCCGCTTTCGCGCAAGCCGCACTGCCGCTGCCTGCTGGCGATATACCGGCGTTGCGCATTCAAGGCTCCAACACCATCAATGCCCAACTCGGACCTGCGCTGGTCGAAGGATTGATGCGCCAGCAAGGTCTGCAATCGGTACAGACCCTTCCCGGCAACACCCTCAATGAACAGCGCGTCATCGGAACCACGGCCGCCGGTCAACCCGTCAGTGTCGAAGTCGCCGCACATGGCTCAGGCACCGGTTTCACTGCGCTTAAAGCCGGCAGTGCGGATGTCGCGGCCTCCTCTCGACCGATCAAGGATCAGGAGGCCAAAGATCTGGCCAGCCTCGGTGACCTGAAAAGCGCAGCCAGCGAGCAAACCATTGCCATCGACGGCGTTGCAGTGATCCTGCATCCCGCCAATCCGCTGAGACAACTGGATACCCTTCAACTGGCGCGCATTTTCAGTGGCGAAGTCAGGAACTGGAGTGAAATCGGTGGCAATCCAGGCGCCATCCATCTCTATGTTCGCGATGAAAAGTCCGGCACCTACGAGACGTTCAAGGACCTTGTACTGAGCAAATACGGTAAGACCCTGCTCGGCAGCGCCGCGCGATTCGAATCCAGCGAACAGCTCTCCGACGAAGTCAGCAAGGACATCAATGGCATCGGCTTCATCGGCCTGCCTTCCATCCGCCGCGCCAAGGCGGTGGCCATAGCCGACGGCGATTCCAGGCCCATGCTGCCGACCGTCAGCCTGATTGCCACCGAAGACTATCCGTTGTCGCGACGACTGTACTTTTATGTGCCCACCTCGGCCCATCAGCGCTGGGCGCAGGCGCTGGTCCGTTTCGCGCAGAGCGCCGAAGGCCAGGCCATCGTCGCGCAGAGCGGTTTTGTCGCGCAGACCGTGCAGGTGCTCAAGGTGCAGCCTACCGCGCAGATGCCCGCCGATTACCAGGCGCTGGCACGCAAGGCCGAACGCCTGTCCGTCAACTTCCGCTTTGCCCAAGGCAGCGCACGCCTGGACAACAAGGCGCAGCAGGACCTCAAGCGGGTCGCGGATTACCTGAAATCCAGCGACAAACTGGACCGGCACGTGACGCTGGTCGGTTTCGGCGACGCCAAGAGCGACCCGGAGCGTGCCGCCCTGCTTTCCAGGCTGCGTGCCATGGCCGTGCGCCGGGAACTGCTGAAAAGTGGCGTGACGTTCCGCGATATCGTTGGCCTGGGTGACGAGATGCCGGTGGCCACCAATGATATCGACGACGGCCGGATCAAGAACCGTCGCGTCGAAGTCTGGGTGCAGTAATTGGCTGACAGCTAGCGTTGGCTGCGCGCCAGATCTGCCGGCATATATTTGCCCAGTTCATACTTGCCGACGGCAGCGCGATGCACTTCATCCGGGCCGTCAGCCAGACGCAGGGTACGCTGCATGGCGTACATGTAGGCCAGCGGGAAATCATTGGAAACCCCGGCGCCACCGTGCATCTGAATCGCTCGGTCTATGACCTTCAGCGCCACGTTGGGGGCAACCACCTTGATCTGCGCGATTTCGCTTCTGGCAACCTTGTTGCCGACGGTGTCCATCATGTACGCCGCTTTCAGGGTCAGCAGGCGTGCCATGTCAATCTCCATGCGCGAGTCGGCGATCAGGTCGATATTGCCGCCCAGCCTGGCCAACGGTTTGCCGAACGCAACGCGGTCAATGGAACGCCTGCACATCAGCTCCAGCGCCCGCTCCGCCATGCCGATCGAGCGCATGCAGTGGTGAATGCGCCCTGGTCCTAGCCTTCCCTGAGCGATTTCAAACCCTCGCCCTTCACCAAGCAGCACGTTTTCGAACGGGACCTTGACGTTTTCGAACAGCACTTCGGCATGGCCATGGGGCGCATCGTCATAGCCGAACACCGGCAGTGGCCTCACGATCTTTACGCCGGGCGTATCGACCGGCACCAGAATCATCGAATGCTGCTGATGGCGCGGCCCCTCAGGATTGCTCAGGCCCATGAATATCAGGATTTTGCAGCGCGGGTCGCAGGCACCGGAGGTCCACCACTTGCGTCCGTTGATGACCCATTGGTCACCGTCACGCTCAGCGCGCGCGGCCATATTGGTGGCGTCCGATGAGGCCACATCGGGTTCGGTCATGGCAAAGGCAGAGCGAATCTCACCGCGCAGCAGCGGTTCGAGCCAGCGGGTTTTCTGGTCCTCACTGGCATAGCGGACCAGTACCTCCATGTTGCCGGTGTCGGGCGCCGAGCAATTGAAGGGCTCGGGACCGAGCAGTGAGCGACCCATGATTTCCGCCAGCGGCGCGTACTCCAGATTACTCAGGCCGGCGCCAAACCCGGAGTCTGGCAGGAATAGATTCCACAAGCCTTCCGACTTGGCACGGGCCTTGAGCTCTTCCATGATTGCCGTGGGCTGCCAGCGATCCCCTTCGGCCACTTGCCGCTCGAAAACCGGCTCGGCCGGATAGACGTATGCATCCATGAACGCCGTGACGCGCTCACGCAGGGCCTGCACCTTCGGGGAATACGCAAAATCCATGGGGTCGCCACCGTGTCGATCGGGTTGTCGAAGTCATGAACGCGATGCTAGAGAACCGCTGCACATTTATCTAATCTATTCTCAGCGTGTATAAACATTCATAACCGATATATGATCCATCACCATTGCGGCATTACGCCCCTCTAAACAGTCAATCACAATAACGGCACGAGGCGCCCCATCAATGAACCTGAACAAGGTCGATCTCAACCTCTTCATTGTCTTCGACGCCATTTACACCGAAGCCAATCTGACCCGCGCCGGACAGATTGTCGGCATCACCCAGCCTGCGGTCTCCAACGCACTGGCGCGGTTGCGCGAGACCTTCAATGACCCGCTGTTCGTGCGCACGGCACAAGGCATGGTGCCGACACCGATGGCGCAGAACATCATTGGCCCGGTGCGCAATGCGCTTTCGTTGCTCAGGGTATCGGTGCAGGAAAGCCGCATCTTCAACCCGTTACAGGCCAACAAGAACTACCGCATCAGCATGACCGACCTGACCGAAGCGGTGATCCTGCCCGCGCTGTTCCAGCGCCTGCGACGCCTGGCACCTGCGGTGACCATCGAAAGCTTTCTGTCCAAGCGCCGGGAAACCACCAAGGAACTGGCTGCCGGGCGCCTCGACTTCGCCGTGGACGCGCCGCTCAACACTGACCCGCAAGTGCGGCATGTGAAGCTGATGGAGGACCGTTATGTGTGTGGCATGCGCAAGGGCCATCCATTGGCGAACAAGGCCATTCTGACCCTCGACGATTACCTGAGCCAGGCGCATATCCATATTTCCAGCCGCCGCAGCGGGCTGGGTCATGTGGATCTGGCGCTCGGCAAGATGGGCATCCAGCGCAGGATCGCATTGCGCTCGCAGCACTACATGATGGCAACTCAGGTGCTGCAGCAGACCGACATGGTCATGACCGTACCCGAGCGCTTCGCCCGTCGTAACGACTTGCACTATGTCTACCTGCCAGTCGCCGATGTTCCCTCGGTCGAAACCCACCTGTACTGGCATGAAAGCACCGATCAGGACCCGGCCAATCGCTGGATGCGAGAACAGATCATCGAGCTTTCGCAACGGGTTGTGGCACAGGAACAGAACCTCGAAAAGACATGAAATAGAAAACACAAGCCAATGATTTATAAGCATTTAAATCGATTAGTTAATGTGATTTCTAAGTGCCGGAGCGTGACCTCTCGACCTTTGGCACCGCCACATAGCTTGACGTATACGTAAAGCAACCCTTAGCTTTGCGGCTGTATACCTTTCCGAGCCACGCCATGAGCAGTCAGACCTACAGTATTTCCGAGCTCGCCCGCGAGCTGGACATCACCACCCGCGCCATACGCTTTTACGAAGAGCAAGGCATGCTCAGCCCTGAACGCAAGGGCCTGGAGCGTATCTATACGGCGCGTGACAAGGTCACCCTGAAACTGATCCTGCGTGGCAAACGCATCGGTTTTTCCCTGGCCGAGTGCAAGGAACTGATCTCGTTATACGACCCTGCCGGCGGTAACCAGAAGCAGTTGCAGACCATGCTGGACAAGATCGCCGAACGCCGTGATCAGCTGGAACAGCAGTTGCTGGACATCCACCAGATGCAGCTGGAGCTGGACACCGCCGAAGAGCGCTGCCGAGCCGCACTCGATAAAACCGCTGCCGCCCCACTCTGACCATTCGCACTGACTACAAAGGCGCTGCCATGTCCCTTCCGCAAAAGGTGAATCTCGTTGAAGTCGGCCCGCGTGACGGCCTGCAGAATGAAGCACAACCCATCAGTGTCGACGACAAGGTGCGCTTGGTGGATGACCTGACGGCAGCCGGGCTGGGCCATATCGAGGTCGGCAGTTTTGTCTCGGCCAAATGGGTCCCGCAGATGGCGGGCTCTGCACAGGTGTTCGAACGCATCCAGCGTCGTGAGGGCGTCATCTACTCGGCGCTGGCGCCAAATCTGCGTGGCTTTGAAGATGCCTTGGCGGCCGGCGTCAGGGAGGTCGCGGTGTTCGCGGCGGCGACCGAAGGGTTCTCGCAACGCAACCTCAACTGCTCGATCAGCGAAAGCCTGGAGCGCTTCGCGCCTGTCATGGAAGCAGCACGCATGCATGGTGTGCAGGTTCGAGGGTATGTGTCATGCGTGCTGGGCTGCCCTTACGAGGGCAGTGTTTCGCCCGAACAGGTCGCGACGGTCGCCAACGAACTGCACGCGATGGGCTGCTATGAAATTTCCTTGGGCGACACCATCGGAACCGGCACGCCGGGCGCTACACGGGCATTGTTCAACGCCGTGGCTGCGCAGATACCGCGCGGCAAGCTGGCTGGCCACTTCCATGACACCTATGGCCAGGCATTGGTGAATATCTACGCAAGCCTGGAGGAAGGCATCCAGGTGTTCGACAGCTCCGTGGCCGGCCTCGGTGGCTGCCCTTACGCCAAGGGCGCCAGCGGCAATGTGGCCACTGAAGACGTGCTGTATATGTTGCAGGGGCTGGGTATCGAAACCGGCGTCGATCTGGACCAGGTCATCGCGGCGGGCCAGCGCATCTGCGACGTGCTGCACCGTAGCAATGGCTCTCGTGTAGCAAAGGCCAGATTGTCTGCGTAACGCTGTCGTCGTCTGTCGGTAACAGGGTGCGACAAATTGCCACAGAGTGTTACTCTGCCCCGCGTCGAGTCGAGACAAACGGGTAACACGGAAACACTCGGCCGCAGAATCAAACGGTCCGATGCCGGAAAAACAAGGTCATCCCCCCGGTATTACAGGGGTTTTGAAAAACTGGCACGGGTCCTGCTATATCCTTCGTACAACAAAAATAAAAACACGCAGTAACCCAATAAAAACAACACGTACCGGCTCTGACATAACAAGAACAACACGGACAGAGACGTAGCTAACAGATTTTTTTGAAGTGGATAGCTTTTCTGAACCGCTTGCCTGGCAAGTCGTTCGCAGCCAGACAGAGAACAATAAAACTGCCCCAAGGCAGCTGCCGAACTGGTTGGATCACTACGATGAAAGTGTCATCAGCGCTCAAAAAAATACGTTTGCTCTTGGTCCCGCATGCGGATCGCTCAAAAAAAATGTGAAGGGCCAGGTCGCCAAAAACCACAACAGGCCTCCCGAAAAACAAAAAAGAGCATAGCAATATACCTTGAAGGGGAGCCCAGGCTCCCCTTCGTGCTTTCCGGCGTTCCGCCCTCTTCTCTCATGATTGAACACTACAGTCCGATCACGCTTTGTTCACATCGGCATCGGCGTTGACAGCACAATCCTACAGGTTTACGTTAACGTAAAGGTCATAGCTGGTACACGCCACAACCGACCCACGAACAAAGCGTCATTCAAGAACAAAAAGGAACGCCCCATGAGTTACCCCAGCCTGAATTTCGCCCTGGGCGAAACCATCGACATGCTGCGTGATCAGCTGCAGTCTTTTGTCGCCGCAGAGCTTGCCCCGCGCGCCGCGCAGATCGACAAGGACAACCTGTTCCCCGCCGACATGTGGCGCAAGTTCGGTGAAATGGGCGTACTGGGGATTACTGTCAGCGAAGAATATGGTGGCGCGGGCCTGGGTTATCTGGCGCACGTCGTGGCGATGGAAGAAATAAGCCGTGGCTCGGCATCCGTGGCGCTGTCCTATGGCGCCCATTCCAACCTGTGCGTTAACCAGATCAATCGCAATGGCAGCCCGGCACAAAAGGCCCGTTACCTGCCCAAGCTGATCAGCGGCGAACACGTTGGCGCACTGGCCATGAGCGAACCCAATGCTGGCTCGGACGTGGTGTCGATGAAACTGCGCGCCGACAAGCGCGGTGATCGTTATGTGCTCAACGGCAGCAAGACCTGGATCACCAACGGGCCGGATGCCAACACCTACGTGATCTACGCCAAGACCGACCTGGAAAAGGCAGCCCACGGCATCAGTGCGTTTATCGTCGAACGCGACTGGAAAGGCTTCTCGCGCGGCAGCAAGTTCGACAAGCTGGGCATGCGCGGCTCCAACACCTGCGAACTGTTTTTCGATGATGTCGAGGTGCCCGAGGAGAACCTGCTGGGCGTGCTTGATGGTGGCGTCAGGGTGCTGATGAGCGGCCTCGATTACGAGCGCGTCGTGCTCTCCGGCGGTCCCACCGGGATCATGCAGGCGTGCATGGACGTGGTGGTGCCCTACATTCACGACCGCAAGCAGTTCGGCCAGAGTATCGGCGAGTTTCAGCTGATTCAGGGCAAGGTCGCAGACATGTACACCCAGCTCAATGCCAGCCGGGCCTACCTGTACGCGGTGGCCCAGGCCTGCGACCGCGGCGAGACCACTCGCAAGGACGCTGCCGGGGTGATCCTGTACAGCGCCGAGCGCGCCACGCAGATGGCGCTGGAAGCCATCCAGATTCTGGGCGGCAATGGCTACATCAACGAGTTCCCGGCGGGCCGACTGTTGCGCGACGCCAAACTCTACGAGATCGGCGCAGGCACCAGTGAAATCCGGCGCATGCTCATCGGTCGCGAACTGTTCAACGAAACCCGTTGATTGCGGAGCCACCATGACCATCCTGCAGACCCGAATCAACACCCGCTCGCCGGAATTCATCCTCAATCGCGACGCCCTGCTCAAGCAGGTCGAAGCACTGCGCTCGCTGTTGAGCAACGTCCAGCAAGGGGGCGGCCGCAAAGCCCAGGAGCGTCACACTTCACGCGGCAAGTTGCTGCCGCGCGAGCGTATCAACCGCTTGCTGGACACCGGCTCGCCGTTTCTGGAAATCGGCCAACTGGCTGCGCATGAGGTGTACGGCGAAGAGGTGCCGGCCGCTGGCGTGATCGCCGGAATCGGCCGGGTCGAGGGCGTCGAATGCATGATCATCGCCAACGATGCCACGGTCAAAGGCGGCTCCTATTACCCGCTGACCGTCAAAAAGCATTTGCGCGCGCAAACGATCGCCCAGCAGAACCGCCTGCCATGCATCTATCTGGTGGACTCAGGCGGCGCCAACCTGCCACGTCAGGATGAGGTGTTTCCGGATCGCGAACATTTCGGACGGATATTCTTCAATCAAGCCAACATGAGTGCACAAGGAATTGCCCAGATCGCGGTGGTCATGGGCTCCTGCACCGCCGGTGGCGCATACGTACCGGCTATGGCCGACGAGGCGATCATGGTCCGCCAGCAGGCCACGATCTTCCTGGCCGGCCCGCCACTGGTCAAGGCAGCGACCGGCGAAGTGGTCAGCGCAGAAGAGCTGGGTGGTGCCGATGTGCACTGCCGCACGTCCGGTGTGGCCGACCACTACGCGGACAACGACGATCACGCACTTGCATTGGCGCGACGCAGCATCGCCAATCTGAACTGGCGCAAGCAGGGTCAACTGAACACGGTCGCGCCCATTGCACCGCTGTACCCCGGCAATGACCTGTACGGCATCATCCCCGTCGACACAAAACAGCCCTTCGATGTACGGGAAGTCATCGCACGCCTGGTGGACGGCTCAGTACTCGACGAATTCAAGGCCCTGTTCGGCACCACGCTGGTGTGTGGCTTCGCGCGTCTGCACGGCTACCCGATCGCGATTCTCGCCAACAATGGCATCCTGTTCGCAGAAGCAGCCCAGAAAGGCGCGCACTTCATCGAGCTCGCTTGCCAGAGAGGCATCCCCCTGCTGTTCCTGCAGAACATCACCGGCTTCATGGTCGGCCAGAAGTATGAAGCCGGCGGCATCGCCAAGCATGGCGCCAAGCTGGTGACCGCCGTGGCCTGCGCCAGGGTGCCGAAATTCACGGTGATCATTGGCGGCAGTTTCGGCGCAGGAAACTACGGCATGTGTGGCCGCGCTTACGACCCGCGCTTTCTATGGATGTGGCCCAACGCTCGGATCGGCGTGATGGGCGGCGAACAGGCTGCCGGCGTGCTGGTGCAGGTCAAGTGCGAACAGGCCGAACGGGCTGGCCAGGCGTTCAGCGCCGAACAGCAGGCCGAACTGAAGCAGCCGATTCTCGATCAGTACGAGCATCAGGGTCATCCTTACTATTCCAGCGCCCGCCTGTGGGACGACGGGGTCATCGACCCGGCACAAACCCGCGACATTCTCGCGCTTGCCCTCTCCGCCTCGCTCAACGCGCCCATCGAACCTACCACTTTCGGCCTGTTCCGAATGTGAGCCGGGAAATGACCATGACTTCGACCTCCTTCGCAACCATAGAGCTGATCAACGACCCACGTGGCTTTGCCACGCTGTGGCTGAATCGACCAGACAAGAACAACGCCTTCAACGCGCAGATGATCCGCGAGCTGATTATCGCGCTGGAGCAGGTGCAAGGCGATGCCAGCCTGCGTTTCCTGCTGTTGCGCGGCCGTGGCCGGCATTTCAGTGCCGGTGCCGACCTGGCGTGGATGCAGCAGGCAGCAGACCTGGACTACAACACCAACCTGGATGACGCCCGCGAACTGGCAGAGCTGATGTACGGCCTCGCCAAGCTGAAAATCCCGACGCTCGCCGTGGTACAGGGCGCAGCATTCGGCGGTGCGCTGGGCCTGATCGGTTGCTGTGACATGGCCATTGCAGCGGTGGATGCGCAGTTCTGCCTGTCCGAAGTGCGCATCGGCCTGGCGCCAGCGGTCATCAGTCCTTTCGTGGTACAGGCCATCGGCGAACGCGCCACGCGACGCTACACCCTCACGGCCGAGCGCTTCGACGGCCAGCGGGCGCAGCAGATCGGCCTGGTCGCCGAGTGCTACCCGGCTGCAGAGCTGCAAGACCAAACGCAGCAATGGGTCGACAACCTGTTGCTCAACAGCCCGCAGGCCATGCGCGTCAGCAAGGAGCTGCTGCGCGAAGTCGGCAACGGTGAGCTGACCCCCGCGCTGCGTCGCTACTGTGAAAGCGCCATCGCGCGCATCCGTAGCAGTGCCGAAGGACAGGAAGGCCTGCGAGCCTTCCTGCAAAAACGTACGCCCGGCTGGCAGCCAGTCAACCATCAGCCACCTGGCGATCCCGTTGCCGTAGCCTCGGCTGCCCGGCACGATCCACACAAGGACTCGCAGTCATGAGCACGCCCGAGTTGACCACGCTGCTGATTGCCAACCGCGGCGAGATTGCCTGCCGCATCATGCGCACGGCTAAAAACATGGGCCTCACCACGGTCGCCGTGCACAGCGCCATTGACCGTAACGCACGGCATAGCCGCGAGGCCGATATCTGCGTGGACCTTGGCGGCAGCAAGGCCGCAGAGAGTTATCTGGCGATAGACAAGCTTGTCGGAGCCGCCAGGGCGAGTGGCGCGCACGCGATCCATCCCGGCTACGGTTTTCTGTCTGAAAATGCCGATTTTGCGCGCGCCATCGAAAACGCCGGGCTGATTTTCCTCGGTCCACCCGCCTCGGCCATCGATGCCATGGGCAGCAAATCCGCCGCCAAGGCATTGATGGAACAGGCAGGCGTGCCTCTGGTGCCTGGCTACCACGGTGAAGCACAGGACATCGAAACATTCCGCGCTGCGGCCGAGCGCATCGGCTATCCGGTGCTGTTGAAAGCCACCGCAGGTGGCGGCGGCAAAGGCATGAAAGTGGTCGAGCACATTGGCGAACTGGCCGAATCGCTGGCTTCCGCGCAACGCGAGGCGCTGTCCTCGTTCGGTGACGCGAGAATGCTGGTGGAGAAATACGTGCTCACCCCGCGCCACGTCGAGATACAGGTATTTGCCGACCGGCATGGCCACTGCCTGTACCTCAATGAGCGCGATTGCTCCATTCAACGCCGACACCAGAAGGTCGTCGAGGAAGCACCAGCGCCCGGCCTGACAGCTACATTGCGCAAAGCCATGGGCGAAACCGCAGTGAAAGCCGCGCAAGCCATCGGCTACGTGGGTGCAGGTACAGTCGAGTTCCTTCTGGACGCACGCGGCGAGTTTTTCTTCATGGAAATGAATACCCGCCTGCAGGTGGAACACCCGGTCACCGAGTACATCACGGGGCTGGACCTGGTGGAATGGCAGATCCGCGTCGCCAGAGGCGAATCGCTGCCCATCACCCAGGAGCAGGTGCCCCTGACCGGCCACGCCATCGAAGTCCGTCTATACGCCGAAGACCCGGCCAACGACTTTCTCCCGGCAACCGGCACCCTGGAGCTCTACAGAGAGCCTGCCCCCGGCCCCGGCAGGCGGGTGGACAGCGGCGTTGCCGAGGGCGACAACATTTCGCCCTTCTACGACCCGATGCTCGGCAAGCTGATTGCCTGGGGTGAAGACCGCGAGCAAGCCCGTCTGCGCCTGCTGGCCATGCTCGATGAGTTTGCCGTGGGCGGAGTTCGGACCAACCTGGCGTTTCTGCGCAGAATCATCGCGCATCCAGCGTTCGCCGCCGCGCAGCTTGATACCGGCTTTATTCCCCGCTATCAGACGCAACTGCTGCCGCAAATCGATGAGCCGGACGAGACATTCTGGCAGGCCGCCGCCGAGGCCTTCAGCCAGAGCGAACCGGCACGCATCGATCGAGCCGATCCGTATTCGCCCTGGGCAGTCGGCAGCGGCTTTCGCGCCGGCCTGCCCGCGCAGACGGATCTGCGACTGAGCTGCAACGGTCAGACCCGCAACACCAGCCTGCACAACAGCAGTCCGTCGTTATTCACTCTGAGTGGCGAGCATCTGCAGGTCGAGCACAACGGTATGCGCCAACGACACCTGGCGATACGGCGCGGCAATACGCTGTACCTCGAATGGCAAGACGAGCTGCACAGCGTCATCCGGCTGGACGCCATCGCTCAGGCAGACGTCGGTGACGGTCAGCATGCAGGCCTGACGGCACCGATGAATGGCAGCATCGTGCGGGTATTGGTTGAAGTGGGTCAGGCTGTCGAATCTGGTGCGCAACTGGTGGTGCTGGAAGCCATGAAGATGGAACACAGCATCCGCGCCGCCAGCGCCGGGGTGATTACCGCGCTTTACTGTCATGAGGGCGAGATGGTCAACGAAGGCGCGATACTGGTGGAGCTGGACTGACGCTCGTCAACCGCCGCACATGAAAACGCCCTGAACAGTCAGGGCGTTTTCGTGCAGCAACTTCCTTGCCAAAAAGAGCCGCTTAGTAGTAGGCGTTTTCTTTCTGCGTATGGTCGGTAACATCGCGAACGCCCGACAGCTCGGGAATACGCTCAAGCAGTGTGCGCTCGATACCTTCCTTCAGCGTGACATCGGCCTGACCACAGCCCTGGCAACCGCCACCGAACTGCAGCACGGCGATATTCTTCGCCTCTTCCTCGACCACGTCGATCAGCGTGACCTGACCGCCATGGCTGGCGAGGCCCGGATTGATCTCGGTTTGCAGGTAGTAATTGATACGCTCGTTGATCGGGCTGTCGGCATTGACCATCGGCACTTTGGCGTTCGGCGCCTTGATGGTCAGCTGGCCGCCCATCCGGTCGGTGGCGTAGTCGACCACTGCATCGTCCAGAAAGGCCTCGCTGAAGCCGTCGATCCAGGCCGTGAAGCTCTTCAGGCCGATGGCCTTGTCTTCCGGTTTTTCTTCACCCGGCTTGCAGTAGGCAATGCAGGTTTCGGCGTACTGAGTGCCGGGCTGGGTGATAAATACGCGGATGCCAATGCCCGGGGTATTCTGCTTTTCCAGCAGATCGGCCAGATAATCGTGGGCGGCATCGGTAATAGTGATAGCGGTCATGAAAATTCCTCGCAGACGTGCGTGCAGTTTACGCCAATCGGCCGCTTCACACAAAGTCCTAGTATTTTTGTCAGGTTAATGCCTGCGCCTGACCGAGCGCCCGGCGTCCATCCAGCCAGGCTTTCATCCGGCGGTAGAGGCCCTTCTCGATCCACTCATAACTGACCCAGGCACCGATGGCGATGATCGGCACGCAGAACGCGAAAACCACATAGGGGCTGAGGCCAAAGCGCTGCGCCATCAGCAAGCCGCCGTACAGCACCAAAACGTGCAGCAGGTACACCGAATAAGAGCAGTCACCCAACACCTTGAGCAGGCGATTGCCCTGGAAATACGGTTCCAGCGAGATGCACGACAGCACGATCAAGGCACTCGGCAGGCCCCAATTGAGCAGGCGCTGCTCGTTGGTCAGGTTATTGATCGCATACAGCCCGACCGCAATGCCTGCCATCGGCAGCCACAGCGCCGGTTTGATCCAGCCACGGCGATAGAGGATGCCGATGCCGATACCCAGCAGGAATTCGTAAATGATGTCGTTGCCGTAGAAGCGGCTGATCAGCCCGGCGCGAGCCAGAACCTCACTGACCGCAAACAGCGCTGCGGCAATGATCAGCGGTCGGTGACGCTGTTGGAAGAGGAACACCATCGAGAACAGCAGGTAGAAAAACATCTCATAGTTGAGCGTCCAGCCAACGTTGAGCGTCGGGTAGAGACCATAACCACCGGGGTTTTCGGAAGGAATGAAGACCAGTGACAAGAGGAAGTTCTGCCACCCGATGACCTGGTGCGGGAGCATCGGCGCTGCGATCAGCAGCAGCAACGCCATGGCGGCGGTGTACAGCCAATAGGCCGGAACGATGCGAATCAGACGATGCAGAATAAAGCGCCGTGCTGGCATGTCGCTGTTCTGCGTCGACAAGAAGATGACCAGACCACTGATGACGAAGAAGATATCGACGCCGACCGCACCCTTTGACACAAAGAACTGCCCTACCGGACCACTGGCCTTGAAATCGAAAAAAATCTGCATGAAGTGATGACACACCACGACCCACGCTGCGAACGCCCGTAGGGCCTGAACTGAAATCAACATCACTAAAAACCTCTACTCCCTGACTTTCAATCATGAGCCGCTGAATAAACCGGCCTATGACGCGCACCATTTCGGACCACCTTTTTGAAAAAAAGGTCGCGCAAGATACATTTCGTTCAGGAAGTAAAGATGGCCGCAGGCCATGTTGCACAAGGGCCTGCGGCGTGAAGCCCCGGTTTTTCAGAGGTTCTCGTAGCGATTCATGTCCAGCACGCCCGCTTCGCGTGGTTCAGTTTCCTGAACGTAGCGATTCAGATCGTGGAAGTAACTCCAGAACAGTGGATGAGTACGACGGATACCCCAACGCTGGACGATTTGTTCGAAACTCGCCTGATCCTTGCTCTGCTGCATGGCATCGACAAAGGCCGGCACCTGTGCGACCGGAATATTGAAGATGAAATTCGGATAACTGCTGAGCACGCCCGGGTAGACAGTCAGTGTGTCCAGGCCCGGAATATAACGGTACGACTCGCCCAGCAGAAACGCGACATTACTGTGTGCGCGGTTGCGCAACATACTGTAGATCACGCGCTTGCCATTGCCGCCCTCGATGCGCAGCATGCTCGCTTCCGGCAACTGATCGATGACCTTCAGACCCGCAGCAGGACGCGACGTCAATCGGCTCAGCGCCTGTTCTGCCTGGGCAAAGCTGCTGTCGAGGCCAGGCCGCGAGCAATACGCCCCGGTGCAGCGGTTGATCGGGTCAGGTGCGGCATTCAAAGTGCCGAAGCGCTCGATCAGCCTGGACGCAAAGTCACGCTTTGCGGCCTTTTCATCGAGCTTGATGCCTGTCGGCGTATCGTCGTCGATCTTCTGGTAATCCAGCCACATCTTGATTTTGCCGCCCTCCTGATAAAGATCACTGAGCATGTCTTCACGCAGGTCGGCAGGCATCAGGCGCAGGAAATTGATCTCGGCACCGTTGCGGATCAAATCGAAATACAGCCGCGTCTGGGCCTGATGTGAAACATTGCCATAGACATCGAAGTTCACCGCCAACTGATAATAGGTGCGCTCCAGCAGCGGGTAGTCGAACAGCCACATGGAGTGCGGCACGTCGCCAATCAGCCCTTTATTGACCGACGCACTGTCGAAATGGCGGAAAACGGTCAGCAAGGCATTGTCATTGCCTGCCCACAGCGTGCTCCAGCCCGGCGCTGGCATTTTCGCGTAGCTGTCGCGGCGCAGGTCTTCATACTCATTGCGCCGGTCGCGGTAGGACAGCCACAGGCTCAGCACGCTGCCCACGTCATCGTTCTGCCCCGGCATGGCCAGCAATGGCGTGGCCTCCCCGCGATACGTCGCGTCGGTGATGTAGCGATCGTGCGACGGGTCCTGGAACAGCACCCAGAACTGATCGCGAATCACGTCTGTGGCGATCTGCCCGCGACAGACCGGCCCGCGAATGAACGTGCGAACGAAATACTCGGCGTTGTCGAGCATGAACTGATAACGCGCCACCGCAGGGATGGCTTCGAAGGTCAGAAACGGATTGGCACGATGGCCAGGGCCGTAACCCGGCAATGCGCTGACTTTCCAGTCGGTCCCATAGAACAACTGCCTGACCCGCGCCAGTTTCTGCGGGCTCGTGGCGTAGGTAATGTGGGTCTTGTGAACGATCACACCTTGCACGGGGATCAACCGGTAATAGAAGTCGCTGCCCGGATCGTCGTCGGGACGACGGGTAGCGATCAGGTCCACAGGTTTGCCGCTCGGAGTTCGCGAGCGCACCCATTGGAAGAAGTGCCCCGCCTCACCGCCTTCGAAATAGATGTGCGCCAGGAACAGATGCTCGAACAGCCAGCGACCGACCAGCGCCTGATTCGCGCCAGGTTCGTTGAGCTGCGCCTCCCAGGCATTGATCTGCGCGGCCTCGGTGACACTCGGGGTAATGGTCTGCTGCTCGACCGGCGCACCGGCGGCCAGCCAGCGCTGCAGGGTCTGGTATTCGGCATCGGTCAGTCCGGCGACCGCCAGCGGCATGCCCTGTTGCGCGTGGGCGGCCGCATAGGCATTGAATTCGCCGGGCAGCGGGCAGACGTTTTCCCGATTGATCCCCAGGGCGATGTCATCCGGAATCCTGCTGTTGGCTGGCAAAGGTGCGCTGCGGCCCAGATCAAGCATGCGCGTCATCAATGCCGCCTGACTGCCCTGGGCTTCCAGTACTGAATAGAAGCCCTTGCCGCGCCACGCGTCGGTATCACGTGCATCATAAAAGAGACGCGTCGGCGCAACCGCCTCGCTGCGTTCGCCCTGATAGACAGGGACTTTGCTGGCGCCACGGCTCACACCTTCGCCACTGCCCAGATTCAACTGGCAGGGAGCGTCATTGCAGGCGTGGCAGGCAACGCACTTCTCGGTGAGGATCGGCTGGATGTCCTTCACATAGGAAATCGCCGGGGATGCCGGTATGACGGGGGGTGCAGGAGTCTGAGCCTTGGCAGCACAGCAGATAAAAAGCAAGGCGACGCTTGCCAACAAACGGTGCGGCATATCCCGTGGGCTCTGATATTAAAATGGCATAATTCTACAAGGGCATCACTCGCTCCAACATGAATGATTTTCATGCAAAAGGCGCAACAACACCAAAACCGTTCCGGTTTGCTATCATCCCGTTCTTTAAAGAATCGACCTTCTCAAGGTAGCCCCCATGTCTGACCGCAGCGCCCGCCATCAAGCCTTTCTCACTGCTCTGAAACAGCGGATCCTGATCCTCGATGGCGGCATGGGCACCATGATCCAGAGCTACAGGCTCGAAGAACAGGATTACCGCGGCAAGCGTTTCGCCGACTGGCCCAGCGATGTCAAAGGCAACAACGACCTGTTGATCCTGACCCGCCCTGACGTGATCGGCGCCATTGAGAAGGCTTATCTGGATGCCGGTGCCGACATCCTCGAAACCAACACATTCAACGCCACCCAGGTGTCTCAGGCCGATTACGGCATGGAATCGATCGTCTACGAGCTGAACGTCGAAGGCGCACGCCTGGCGCGCAAGGTCGCAGACGCCAAGACACTGGAAACCCCGGACAAGCCGCGTTTCGTGGCGGGCGTGCTGGGCCCTACCAGCCGCACCTGTTCGCTGTCGCCGGACGTCAACAACCCCGGCTATCGCAATGTGACCTTCGACGAACTGGTCGAGAACTACACCGAAGCGACCAAGGGGCTGATCGAGGGCGGTGCCGACCTGATCCTGATCGAGACCATTTTCGACACACTCAACGCCAAGGCGGCGATCTTTGCCGTACAGGGTGTATTCGAAGAAGTGGGCTTTGAACTGCCAATCATGATCTCCGGAACCATCACCGATGCCTCGGGGCGCACCCTGTCCGGCCAGACCACCGAAGCGTTCTGGAACTCGATCAGTCATGCCAAACCGATCTCGGTCGGCCTGAACTGCGCACTGGGCGCGAGCGAACTGCGCCCCTACCTGCAAGAGCTGGCCAATAAAGCCAACACCCATGTGTCCGCGCACCCCAACGCCGGCTTGCCGAATGCATTTGGCGAATACGACGAACTGCCGAGCCAGACGGCGAAGATCATCGAAGAGTTCGCCCAGAGCGGCTTCCTGAACATCGTCGGCGGCTGCTGCGGTACCACCCCGGCGCACATCAAGGCGATTGCCGAGGCGGTTTCCGGTTACGCGCCGCGGGAAATTCCGGACATCCCCAAGGCCTGCCGCCTGTCGGGCCTCGAACCGTTCACCATCGATCGCCAGTCGCTGTTCGTCAACGTCGGCGAGCGTACCAACATCACCGGCTCTGCCCGCTTCGCCCGCCTGATCCGTGAAGACAACTACACCGAAGCCCTGGAAGTCGCCCTGCAGCAGGTCGAAGCCGGCGCCCAGGTGATCGATATCAACATGGACGAAGGGATGCTCGACTCGAAGAAGGCCATGGTGACCTTCCTCAACCTCATCGCAGGCGAGCCGGACATCTCCCGCGTACCGATCATGATCGACTCCTCGAAGTGGGAAGTGATCGAGGCCGGCCTCAAGTGCATCCAGGGCAAGGGCATCGTCAACTCCATCAGCATGAAGGAAGGCGTCGAGCAGTTCATTCATCACGCGCGACTGTGCAAGCGATACGGCGCGGCCGTGGTGGTCATGGCTTTCGACGAACAGGGTCAGGCCGATACCGAGGCGCGCAAGAAGGAAATCTGCAAGCGCTCCTACGACATTCTGGTCAACGAAGTGGGTTTCCCGCCGGAAGACATCATCTTCGACCCGAACATCTTCGCCATCGCCACCGGTATCGAAGAGCACAACAACTACGCCGTGGACTTCATCAACGCCTGCGCCTACATCCGTGACGAGCTGCCGTATGCGCTGACCTCGGGTGGCGTGTCCAACGTGTCGTTCTCGTTCCGTGGCAACAACCCGGTGCGTGAAGCGATCCACTCGGTGTTTCTGCTGCATGCAATCCGCAATGGACTGAGCATGGGCATCGTCAACGCCGGGCAGCTGGAAATCTACGACCAGATTCCCGCTGAACTGCGTGACTGCGTCGAAGACGTAGTGCTCAACCGCAATCCCGAGGGCACAGATGCGTTGCTGGCAATTGCCGACAAGTTCAAGGGTGATGGCAGCGTCAAGGAGGCCGAAACCGAGGAATGGCGCAGCTGGCCGGTCAATCAGCGTCTGGAACACGCGCTGGTCAAGGGCATCACCACGCACATCGTCCAGGACACCGAAGAGTCGCGCCTGGCATTCACCCGCCCTATCGAAGTGATCGAGGGCCCGCTGATGGCAGGCATGAACGTGGTCGGTGACCTGTTTGGCGCAGGCAAGATGTTCCTGCCTCAAGTGGTCAAGTCCGCGCGCGTGATGAAGCAGGCAGTGGCGCACCTGATTCCGTTCATCGAACTGGAAAAGGGCGACAAGCCCGAAGCCAAGGGCAAAATCCTGATGGCCACCGTCAAGGGCGACGTGCATGACATCGGCAAGAACATCGTCGGCGTAGTACTGGGCTGTAACGGCTACGACATTGTCGACCTGGGCGTGATGGTGCCTGCAGAGAAAATCCTGCAAGTGGCCCGCGACGAGAAATGCGACATCATCGGCCTGTCCGGCCTGATCACGCCGTCACTGGACGAAATGGTCCATGTCGCCAGAGAAATGCAGCGCCAGGACTTCCACCTGCCATTGATGATCGGCGGCGCGACCACGTCCAAGGCGCACACGGCGGTGAAGATCGAGCCCAAATACAGCAATGACGCAGTAATCTACGTCACCGATGCTTCCCGAGCGGTCGGCGTCGCGACCCAGTTGCTGTCGAAAGAGCTGAAGCCGGCCTTTATTGAAAAGACCCGACTCGAATACGTCGAAGTGCGTGAGCGCACCTCGGCACGCAGCGCGCGCACCGAACGCCTGAGCTACGGTGCTGCGGTGGCCAAAAAGCCGCAGTTCGACTGGGAAAACTACACCCCTGCCCAACCGACGTTCACCGGCACCCGGGTGCTGCAGGATATCGATCTGAACGTGCTGGCCGAGTACATCGACTGGACGCCGTTCTTCATTTCCTGGGATCTGGCTGGCAAGTTCCCGCGCATCCTCACCGACGAAGTGGTCGGTGAAGCGGCCACTGCGCTGTATGCTGACGCCACGCAGATGCTGCGCAAGCTGATCGACGAGAAGCTGATCAGCGCCCGCGCGGTCTTCGGCTTCTGGCCAGCCAATCAGGTCAATGACGATGATCTGGAAGTCTATGGCGACGACGGCAAGCCGCTGGCCAGGCTGCATCACCTGCGCCAGCAGACCATCAAGCCCGACGGCAAGCCGAACTTCTCGCTGGCCGACTTCGTTGCACCAAAGGACAGCGGCCTGACCGACTACATCGGCGGGTTCATCGCCACTGCCGGCATCGGCGCCGAGGAAGTCGCCAAGGCTTATCAGGACAAGGGTGACGATTACAACTCGATCATGGTCAAGGCGCTTGCCGATCGTCTCGCCGAAGCCTGCGCCGAGTGGCTGCACCAGCAGGTGCGCAAGGAATACTGGGGTTATGCGCAGGACGAAGCGCTGGACAACGAAGCGCTGATCAAGGAGCAATACATGGGCATCCGCCCGGCGCCGGGCTACCCGGCCTGCCCCGATCACACGGAAAAGGGCACCCTGTTCGCCCTGCTCGATCCACTGCCGGAAGGCAGCGCCGAACATACCGCAGGCAAGAGCGGCGTGTTCCTGACCGAGCACTATGCGATGTTCCCGGCTGCAGCGGTCAGCGGCTGGTATTTCGCCCACCCCCAGGCGCAGTATTTTGCAGTGGGCAAGGTCGACAAGGATCAGGTCGAAAGCTACACCGCCCGCAAGGGTCAGGACCTGAGCGTCACCGAACGCTGGCTGGCACCCAACCTGGGCTACGACGAGTAACGCCTGACCGGTTATCTGCCGCCTGAGTGGTCAGGCGGCAACATGCCTTTCAGCGAAAATGGCGACGCTTCGCCAGAAGTTTCCATATTGAATGCCTGGATATCGAGCCTGTAATGCTCGTCCCGGGCTGCATCCAGAAAGCGCTGCGCATCCTGTGGCTCGACCACATGAATCACATCAATGATTCGTGTGCCGATCTGTTGCCGGGCCTGCCATTGAGCAGTGTCATAGTGGTGCAGGAGAATGATGGCCCACCCGCCCAGGGTGAAATGCCCTGAAGCCACGACACTCAGGCTGCCATTGAGCTGAGCCCGCAGTGAAAGCGACGTGCCGTTGATCGCACTGAACAGCACGTCCTGCCCCGGCTTGCCGCCGCTCTCGCGCAATGCATCCATCGCACCGAACGCCATTTGCTCGTTGGCAGCCCACACCAGGCGTGTCTGCGGATAGCGCTTGAACAGCACGCGCGCCTGCTCGAGCGCGCGATCACGGCGCCAGCCACCCAGCGCAATCTGCCGTAGATGCACCTCTGGGTGCTCTGACAAGGCACGCAGCATGCCTTTTTCACGCAGCAGGGAAACGGGCGTGGTGTTGGTCCCGGAAAACGCGAGCATGTCGAGGACCTGACCGTCTGCGCCAGGCGCCGCGAGGCTGATAAGCCGCTTTGCCGTCAGATAGCCGCCCTGTTCATCGTTGCCCACCAGGCTGCCGATGAAGTCCGGATAACGCGATGGCAGATCACCGAGAATCCGAATCTGGTCCTCGGTCAGCGTATTGTTGACGGCAAACAGCTTGACCCCGCTGCCCACGGACATACGCAGGACTTCAGGGGCGATATTCAACTCATTGGAAAACAACAGGTAATCCGGGCGCTCATCCCCTTGCAGCGCCGCTCGCGCCAGATCGAGCAACTTGCGAGTGTCGCGCTCGGTATAGAGTATTTTCAGTGACATGCCGGTGGTGTCGGCAGCCGTCTGCATGACCCGGGAGTAACTCTGCCAATAGCCATCGGATGGTGCGCCGGGGTTCAGAAATACCACCGAGGCGGCATGTGTCGCCCCGCCCCAGAGACAACTGCACAGTAACAGCCAGCCAGCATGTAAAGCCTTCATATCAACGAACCTTGAAGCAGCAGGGATTTAGCACTACGAGCGTGTTATCGGCTGCGGCAGCAAGGTTCTGGAGACTCCGGCAGATTCTTTATCAGCCCTTCACTGGCTGCTGGCCCAGAACATCGCTGCGCCTACCGCCAGAATGACAATGAATAAAATGGCCCAGGTGTCCACGGATCTGCCGGGCTTGGCTACTTTCGGGTGCTTGCTCATCGCATCGCCTCTTGTCGGTCTTGTGGGTGATTGCACATGAATAGGAGTGTTCCGACACCTGCTCGGCATCGGTCAACGTTCAGTTAAGTCGAGTCTTGCCCACACGGCAAGCAGGGATATGCACGGACGCGGTTTTGCTTATCGCTTTTAGTGATTTGCATATATATAAACATCACTTTTATCGATAACTGCAAACTGCTATCGTCGCCTTCGCTCCCCAGGGAGTGCGCGGCCGTGCGCGCAGAATTGACCAGATGAAGCAGGAAACAACGAGCAGCGGGCTTTTTCCAGACTGACGCCACTGCCCTGCTTCATGACGAAGCCTGAGAACAGGACCTATATGTACGTATACGACGATTACGATCAGAAGATCATCGAGGACCGCGTCAAGCAGTTCCGGGATCAGACCCGACGCTACCTGGCCGGGGAACTGAGCGAAGAAGAGTTTCGACCGTTGCGCCTGCAAAACGGTCTTTATGTTCAGCGCTTCGCGCCCATGCTGCGCGTGGCCGTTCCATACGGTCAGCTGACCTCGCGCCAGGCGCGCATGATGGCGAAAATCGCGCGCGATTATGATAAAGGCTACGCGCACATCAGTACCCGCCAGAACGTACAGTTCAACTGGCCTGCGCTTGAAGATGTTCCCGATATTCTCGCTGAACTGGCGACCGTGCAGATGCACGCTATCCAGACCAGTGGCAACTGCCTGCGCAACGTCACCACCGACCAGTTTGCCGGTGTGGCGGCAGACGAACTGGTAGACCCGCGCCCATGGTGCGAGATCGTCCGTCAGTGGACCACTTTCCACCCCGAATTCGCTTACCTGCCGCGCAAGTTCAAGATCGCGATCAACGGCTCGACGAGTGACCGTGCAGCCATCGAAGTGCATGACATCGGCCTCGAGCCATTGCGCAACGAAGCGGGCGAACTGGGCTTCCGTGTTCTGGTGGGTGGCGGCCTTGGCCGTACTCCTGTCGTCGGTGCCTTCATCAATGAGTTCCTGCCGTGGCAGGACCTGCTGAGCTACCTCGACGCCATCCTGCGGGTCTACAACCGCTATGGCCGTCGCGACAACAAGTACAAGGCGCGAATCAAGATTCTGGTCAAGGCGCTGACCCCTGAAGTGTTCGCCGCCAAGGTCGACGCTGAAATGGCGCACCTGCGCGGCGGTCAGACCACCCTGACCGAAGCCGAAGTGCAGCGCGTTTCCCGCCACTTCGTCGACCCGCAATACAAGCCCCTCAGCGATCAGCACGCCGAACTGGCAGCGCTGGACGCTCAGCACCCCGGCTTCGCTCGCTGGCGTCAACGCAATGTGCTGGCGCACAAGAAGCCCGGCTACATTGCCGTGACCCTGTCGCTCAAGCCAACCGGCGTCGCCCCGGGCGATGTGACCGACAAGCAACTGGACGCCATTGCCGACCTGGCCGATCGCTACAGCTTCGGTCAACTGCGCACTTCTCACGAGCAGAACATCATTCTTGCCGATGTCGAGCAGAGTGAGCTGTTCACGCTGTGGAACGAGCTGCGCGACAATGGTTTCGCCACGCCGAACATTGGCCTTCTGACCGACATCATCTGCTGCCCGGGCGGTGATTTCTGCTCGCTGGCCAATGCCAAGTCGATCCCGATCGCCGAATCCATCCAGCGTCGTTTCGACGATCTGGACTACCTGTTCGATATCGGCGAGCTGGACCTGAATATCTCCGGCTGCATGAACGCCTGCGGCCACCACCATGTCGGCCATATCGGCGTGCTGGGCGTGGATAAGAAAGGTGAAGAGTTTTATCAGGTCTCGCTCGGCGGCAGTGCCAGCCGTGATGCGAGCCTGGGCAAGATTCTCGGCCCTTCCTTTGCCCAGGAGGCGATGCCGGACGTGATCGAGAAGCTGATCGACGTCTACGTTGAAAAACGGACTGAAGACGAGCGTTTCATCGACACCTACCAACGTATTGGCATTGACCCTTTCAAGGAGCGCGTCTATGCAGCGAATCATTAAGAACAACGAAGTCATCGATGAAACCTGGCATCTGCTGCCCAAGGATACTGCCTTTGACAGCCTGTCGAACTGCGACGACCTGATCGTGCCGCTGGCGCTGTGGCGCGAACACGCGCATTCGCTGAAGGCACGTGACGGCGGTCTGGGTGTGTGGCTGGACAGCGATGAGGAAGCCGAGGAGATCGGCGAGGACGTCGACCAGTTTCAGGTCATCGCCTTGAATTTCCCGGCGTTCACTGACGGCCGCAGCTTTTCGAATGCGCGCCTGCTGCGTGATCGTTTTGGCTACAAGGGTGAATTGCGCGCCATCGGCGACGTGTTGCGTGATCAGTTGTTTTACATGCGCCGCTGTGGCTTCGATGCGTTTGCGGTGCGTGCCGACAAGGATCCATACGAGGCGCTGGAAGGCCTGAAGGACTTCTCGGTCACCTATCAGGCCGCGACCGACGAGCCGCTGCCGCTGTTCCGCCGCCGCTGATTCAGGCGACGTTGAGTCATCGCTCCGGTGTTCACCTAAGATGACTATCGTTCCCACGCTCCAGCGTGGGAGCGCAGTTCTGGACGCTTTGCGTCCTCGTTTGTGGCGCTGCGCGTCACAAAAGGGTTCTTCGATGCCAGGTAGATTCAGATAAGACTCAAGCCCCCTTTTCGCCTCTCGGCGCCCTACTTTGAGGGACCAAAGTAGGCAAAGTCCTCGCTCCTGTTTCCGGCCCGACTTCGTCGGGTTCCTTCGCCTGTCACTAACGTCGCACTCTGCGTCGTCAGTGCCATCGTGGTTGAAAAGCACTTTAAAGCAAGTGGCTAAAGCACGGCTTAGATACTAATGAAGATCGTGCCGACGCTCCGCGTCGGCATGCAGTTCGTGACGCTCTGCGTCACACAGCGGCTCTGTGATATCGGGTAACTTGAGGCTCGACTCAGGCCACCTTGCCATCCACACCTACCAGAACCGCTGCTGAGTCAAACGTCCCCACCACTTGGTGGCCAGTTGATCCGCTGAGGTGGCTGCCGCCATCCCCATGCGCTCTTGCAGGCTCTTGCGTTGCACGTAGTGCAGGTGGAACACGTCTGCATCCTTGGCACGCTCGGCCAGGTACTCGTCACTGGTCTTGAGTTCATCGACCAGCAGCTTGTCGACCGCCGCCATGCCCAGCCATACCTCGCCAGTCGCCACTTCGTCGATGGACAGTTGCGGGCGGTAGCTGGCAACGAAGTTCTTGAACAGGTCGTGGGTGATGTCCAGGTCCTGCTGGAATTTCTCGCGGCCCTTCTCGGTGTTTTCGCCAAACACGGTCAGGGTGCGCTTGTATTCACCCGCGGTCAGCACTTCGAAATCGATGTCGTGCTTCTTCAACAGGCGATTGACGTTGGGCAGTTGTGCCACCACACCAATGGACCCGAGGATGGCGAACGGTGCGCTGATGATCTTGTTGCCTATGCACGCCATCATGTAGCCGCCGCTGGCTGCGACCTTGTCGATGCACACGGTCAGCGGGATGCCCGCCTGACGAATGCGTGCCAGTTGCGAGGACGCCAGGCCGTAGCTGTGGACCATGCCGCCGCCGCTTTCCAGGCGCAGGACCACTTCATCCTTGTCGGTGGCCAGGGTCAGCAACGCGGTGATTTCATGACGCATGCTTTCAGTGGCCGATGCCTTGATGTCACCGTCGAAATCCAGCACGTAGACGCGGGCCTTGGGCTCGGCCTGCTTTTTCTCTTTCTTCAGCGCCTTGCCCTGCTCCTTGCGCAGCGTCTTGAGGCGCTCCTTGTCGAGTAATGATTGCTCAAGCCGTTCGCGCAGGCCCTTGTAGAAATCATTGAGCCGGGTGACCTGCAATTGACCGGAAGACTTGCGACGGCCTTTGCCACGCATGGACGCAATGGCAACCAGTACCACAACGATGGCGATCACCAGCGTCACGGTCTTGGCCAGAAAACTTGCGTAATCGACAACGAAATCCACGAATATCCCTCATTAGTGTCAGGCCCTTACCAATCAAGGGCTGTGATGAATGCAGCATACCGACGCCCTGTGCAGTGCACCAGCCAATGACCCGTTACAAACCATTAAAACGATGATTTCAAACGAGCGTATGTTTTTTCATTGACAGTCCCCCGGCATCCCTCATAACCTCGGCGAACCTTCAACGTACCGAGAAGAAACGGACGTGGGCAGCATCTACCTGATACGACATGGCCAGGCCTCATTTGGTGCAGACAATTACGACGTGCTGTCGCCCGTGGGTATTCGTCAGTCTCAGGTATTGGGTGCCTACCTTGCCGAGCAGGGCCTGAGCTTCGATCGCTGCGTGTCCGGTGAACTCATGCGCCAGAAAGACACCGCCCAGCATGTACTGGGCCAGTACACCGAAGCAGGCCTCGATACGCCTGCCGTGCAGCTGGACAGCGCGTTCGATGAATTCGATGCCGAAGGCGTGATCAAGGCGTTGATACCGGCGATGCTCGAAGACGAACCACAGGCGCTGGATATTCTGCGCGACGTTGCCGCAAACCCTGCAGGGTTCCAGCGCCTGTTCAACCTGATTACCGGGCGCTGGCTGAGTGGCAATCACGACACACCGGGCCTGCAAAGCTGGCAGGCGTTCGTGGCCCGCGTCGAAGCAGGCCTGAAGCGGATTCTCCAGGCTGCCGGCCCGCATGAGCGTATCGCGGTATTCACCTCCGGAGGCACCATTACTGCCCTGCTGCATCTTGTTACCGGAATGCCTGCATTGAAGGCACTGGAGCTTCACTGGCACATCGTCAATACGTCGTTGCATCAGCTTAAATTCAAAGGCAACGACGTGACCCTGGCTTCCTTCAACGGTTACACACATTTGCAACTGCTGAAGGCGCCGGAGCTCATCACCTATCGCTGAGCCCGGCCAATCGCGTCCTGTCGGACGCTGGCACTCACTCTAAAAGGATCACCTCATGACCTCAGTAGCAGACGCCGTACAGACAATGAAAGACAAGTTCAACCCAGCTGCTGCTGCCGGTCTGGACCTGGTCTTCGGCTTCAACATCACCGACGAAGATAAACACTACGCGCTGATCGTCAAGGACAGCACCTGCCAACTGGAGGAAGGCGAAAACCCTGACGCCAACGTGACCCTGGTCATGGACAGCCAGACCCTCAAGGGCATCGTCAGCGGCGAGACCGATGGCATGCAGGCGTTCATGGGTGGCAAGCTGCGTGCCGAAGGCGACATGATGCTGGCCATGAAGCTCAGCGAACTGTTCCCGGTATAAACCTGCCGCACACGGCAGACTGGACTACCTGAGACCGAAGCCCCGCCGGCTTCGGTTTTTTTATGCACGCACCTTTCTGTAAAACAGCGATCAGAGCTACTGATTGCCCGGCAACACGCTAGCCTATAAAGCGCCCATGCGCTTGATCGCGGATTGGACGATCATTAGATTAGTCAATAGTTTGCGCTGACCATAATAAACACAAGGGATACGTATGGCACTGACTGACCAGTCCACCGAGGTTCGCAGCGGCGAAGAACTGGACGCCTTCCGAATCGACGCGTATTTGAAGGCGCACATGGCGGATCTTCACGGCACGCCGGCGATCAGTCAGTTTCCGGGCGGTGCATCGAACCTGACCTATCTGCTTCAGTACCCTGAGCGGGAACTGGTACTGCGTCGTCCACCCTTCGGACACAAGGCGCGTTCGGCCCATGACATGGGCCGCGAGTACCGTATTCTCAATCAGCTCAAGGAAGCCTTTCCCTACTGTCCCGAGGCTTATCTGCACTGTACCGACGAGTCACTGATCGGCTCGGAGTTCTACGTCATGCAGCGCGTCAAAGGGGTTATCCTGCGCTCCGACCTGCCGCCGGAACTGGCGCTGGATGCCCGACAGACCGAACAGCTGTGCAAAAACTTCATCGACAAACTGGTGGACCTGCATCGCGTCGATTATCAGGCCTGTGGCCTGGGTGACCTCGGCAAGCCGCAAGGCTATGTGCAACGGCAGATTTCCGGCTGGTGCGAGCGCTATGAGAAAGCACTGACCCCGGACGCTCCGGCGTGGGAGCAGGTCAAACGCTGGCTGGTCGCCAAAATGCCTGCCGACTCCCCCACCTCAAGCATCGTGCACAACGACTACCGTTTCGACAATGTGATCCTCGACCCCGCCAACCCGATGCACATCATCGGCGTGCTGGACTGGGAGCTGACCACGCTCGGCGATCCGCTCATGGACCTGGGCAACACCCTCGCCTACTGGATACAGGCTGACGATCCGGCTCCGGTGCAACTGATGCGCCGCCAGCCGAGCAATGCGCCGGGGATGCTGACCCGCCAGGCTTTTGTCGACTATTACGCCGAGCGCGCCGGCGTGCGCATCGACAATTTCGATTTCTACTACACCTACGGCCTGTTCCGTCTGGCCGGTATCGTGCAACAGATCTATTACCGCTTTTTCCATGGCCAGACCCAGGACAAGCGCTTTGCCCAATTCATTCACATGAACAGGCTGCTGGAGCAGATGAGCCTGAGCGTAATCGAAAAATCCAGCCTCTGACCGCCAGCGCCAAGACAAGGAAATGACATGTCCAGAACCCAGCTCTTCGACCTTGATGGCAAGGTTGCCTTCGTTTCAGGTGCCAGCCGAGGAATCGGTGAAGCCATTGCCCGGCTACTGGCCCAGCAAGGCGCGCACGTTATCGTCTCGAGTCGCCGACTCGAGGGTTGCCAGGCGGTAGCGGACGCCATCGTCAGCGAGGGTGGCAAGGCAACAGCCATTGCCTGCCACATCGGTGAGCTGGAACAGATAACCCATGCATTTACGCAGATTCGTCAGCAGTTCGGGCGCTTGGATGTATTGGTCAACAACGCCGCCACCAATCCGCAGTTTTGCAACGTGCTGGATACGAATCCCGGGGCCTTCCAGAAGACCGTCGACGTCAATATTCGCGGTTACTTTTTCATGTCCGTGGAAGCTGGCAAGCTGATGCGCGAAAACGGCGGCGGCAGCATCATCAACGTGGCGTCCATCAACGCGGTATCGCCGGGCGCCTATCAAGGCGTCTATTCGATGACCAAGGCAGCCGTGGTCAACATGACCAAGGTGTTTGCCAAGGAGTGCGCTGAGTTCGGCATCCGTTGCAACGCCCTGCTTCCCGGTTTGACCGACACCAAGTTCGCATCGGCACTGGTCAAGAATGACGCGATCCTCAACATGGCGCTGTCGCAGATCCCGCTGAAACGCGTTGCCGCTCCCAGCGAGATGGCCGGCGCGGTGCTTTACCTTGCCAGCGAGGCCTCCAGCTATACCACTGGCGTCGCACTGAACGTCGACGGCGGCTTTTTATCCTGAAGCCCACTTGGCCCGCAGAAAAAAAGAAAATGAATTAATTTTCCAAAATTAAAATAATTGGAATATATTTTCCGCATAACAACAATCCTTTTTGGAGAATGTCATGCGGGAATCCCTTTCCACATCGCCTGCGCAACTGGGTATCGGACTGATCGGCACCGGCTTCATGGGCCGCGCTCATGCGCTGGCGTTTGGCAACGCCAACGCTGCGCTTGACCTGCCTGCACGTATACGACTCTCCGCGCTGGCGGACGCCGACAGTGCACGCGCCGAGCGATGCGCAAGCGCCTGGGGCTTCGACCGCAGCCACGCTGACTGGCAGCAATTGATCAATGATCCGCACGTACAGATCGTGGCGATTACTACCCCCAATCACCTGCACTTCCCCATGGCCATGGCCGCCATCGCCGCAGGCAAGGCGGTGTATTGCGAAAAACCGCTGGCCGTGAATCTCGCCCAGGCCGATGAAATGCGCCGCAGTGCCAAGGCTGCGGGTGTCGTCACCCAGGTTGGCTACAACTACCAGCACAACCCGATGATCGGACTCGCCAGGGAAATGATCGAAGCCGGCGAACTGGGCGAGATCGTCAGCTTTCAGGGTGAGTTCAGTGAGGATTTCATGGGCGATCCGGCGTCCCCCTGGTCGTGGCGCTGTGAAGCGGCGCACGCGGGCGGTGCGCTGGCAGATCTGGGCAGCCACTTGCTGGCGATGGCGCGTCATTTGCTGGGCGACATCGAATCAGTCTGCGCCGACTCCAGCACCGTGCACCGTGAACGCCCGGCGAACAGCGGCAGCCAACAGATGCGCGCCATTGCAGTGGACGATCAGACCCACGCGCTACTGCGCTTTGCCAGTGGTGCGCGCGGGACGTTCAGCAGCAGCTGGCTCAAACACGGCTACAAAAACCACCTGAGTTTCGAGATCAGCGGCACCAAGGGCACGCTGGCGTTCGATCAAGAGCGGCTCAACGAGCTGCACCTCTACCGCACAGGCACAGCCGGACGCGATGGTTTTCAGCGACTGCTGGCCGGCCCTGCACAACCGGGTTACGCCGCGTTCTGCCCGGCCCCTGGTCACCAGTTGGGTTACAACGAGCTCAAGGCGCTCGAAGTACAAGCGCTCATCCAGGCCGTATGCGGTCAGCACAGGCGTGGCCCGGACTTCGAGGAAGCGTGGCAGATCGAGCGCCTGGCGACGGCCATTCGCGTGGCCGCAGCCGAGCAGCGCTGGGTCGCGCTCGCCGACATCTGACTTCCTGCAAGCGTTGCACAAGGGTAGAATGCGCCACGTTCGGGCAGCCATTCTGCCCCCTTGCCGTCCTCGCCATAAGCCCCCTGCCACCATGCCCTTTGAACTCAGCGTCGACCTGACCACCCTCGCCATTCTTGCCGTGGTTGCTTTCATAGCGGGATTCATAGACGCCATCGCCGGTGGCGGCGGACTGCTGACCACCCCGGCGCTGATGACCGCCGGCCTGCCGCCGCATCTGGTGCTGGGCACCAACAAGCTCAGTTCGACCTTTGGTTCAGCGACGGCCAGCTTCACCTTCTACCGTCGCAAACTGTTCGATCCGCGCCAATGGCTGCATGCCGTGGTCGGCACTGCGATCGGTGCCGCGCTAGGCGCTGTGATTGCCCATTACCTGCCAGCCGAATGGCTGAACCAGATGTTGCCGGTGATCGTGTTCGGTTGCGGACTGTATTTGTTGTTTGGCGGCACGCCCAAGGCCCCTCTGGACAGCAACGCACCGATCAAAAGGAAATGGCAGCTTCCCCAGGGAGTGAGCCTGGGTTTCTACGACGGTGTTGCCGGACCGGGTACCGGCGCGTTCTGGACAGTCAGCACCCTGCTGCTCTACCCGGTTGATCTGGTCAAGGCCAGCGGCGTGGCGCGCAGCATGAACTTCGTCAGCAATGCCGTGGCGCTCTCGGTATTCATGCTTTCCGGCCAAGTGGATTACATCATCGGCCTGAGCATGGGCCTTGCGGTGATGCTCGGTGCCTACTTCGGTGCAGGCACCGCGATCAAGGGCGGTGCCAAATTCATCCGCCCGGTGTTCATCACCGTGGTTCTGGGCCTGACCGTGCGCCTAGCCTGGCAACACTGGTTCGGGGGCGCCTGAGCGCTCGGCCAGATACGCCTCGATCAGGTAGCGGGCAATCGACCGATTGGCCGGCAACGGCGGCAGGTCATCGACATGAAACCAGCGTGCGTCTTCAATCTCTTCTGCCTGGGGCACGATTTCACCGCTTTCGTATTCGGCATGGAACCCGAGCATCATCGAGTGCGGGAACGGCCAGCACTGGCTGCCGCGGTACTTCAGGTTCTTGATGCGCACCTGCACCTCTTCCATCACCTCGCGATGCACGCAGTCTTCGGCAGATTCACCCGGCTCCACGAACCCGGCCAGTGCGCTGTACATACCGGTGACGAACCGCGGTGAGCGCGCCAGCAGGATTTCATCGCCACGGGTGACCAGCACAATCATGCTGGGCGAAATACGCGGGTACAGCCGCAGGTTGTCATGCTCGCAGAACATCGCACGTTCGCCGCGAATCTGCACCGTCGCACGACCGCAGGCACCGCAGAAACGGTGTTCCCTCGCCCATGTGCTGACTTGCGCGGCGTAGCCGAGCATCTGGAAAACAGCGAAGTCGCCTTCCAGCATGAATTGACGCAAGCCTTGCCAGGCGCAGCCCTCGACGGTAACCGAGCGTTCGAGCACCAGAAGGTAGACAGGCTCACCCTCGAAATAGCCTATGCCGTGCTCGCTCTGCACCGGCAGGTCCAGCCCGTTCAGCCAGCCTCTGGGGAACATCACCCCATTGGCATCCAGCAAAAAACCCTGATCACCCTGAACCACAGCCAAACCGCCAGGGGCCTCGACATCCAGAACTGCAGTTGTCCAACGCTCCGGGCGCGACATTAGAAACTCCTTCGCTCAGACTCGAGCCTTGTCATGTATCAATTATCGAAGACCGGCTTCTGCTTGCTCATCTGCGCAGCCATCGCCAGCTTCAGGTCAGGTGATTGCAGCATGGCTGCGTTCCAGATGGCAACGTGTTCGAGGCCGTCTTCCACTCTGTGATCGCGCATGTAGCTGATCATTTGCTTGGTGCCTTCGATAGCGATGGGCGATTTGCCGGCTATTTCCCGAGCCACCGCCAGAACACCCTGCAACAGACCTTCAGTGTCCTCGAAGGTGCGATTGACCAGCCCGATCCGTTGCGCCTCTTCAGCGCCGACGCTACGCCCGGTGTAGGCCAGTTCGCGCAGCACACCATCACCGATGATCCTCGGCAGGCGTTGCAGCGTGCCGACATCGGCGGCCATGCCCATGTCGATCTCGCGAATGGCGAACTGCGCGTCAGCCGCCGCATATCGCATGTCACACGCAGAAATCAGGTCGATGGCACCGCCCAGGCAGTAGCCTTGAATGGCGGCAAGAACCGGTTTGCGGCAATTGTCCACGGCCGTGAACGAGGCTTGCATGTCGCGGATCTTGCGCCGCAACAGACGTGCATTGCGCCCTGCGTCCTTACCCAACTGGCTGGCGACCGAAGCCAGCAATGCCAGATCGATGCCGGACGAAAAGTGCTTGCCTGCACCGCTGAGCACCACAACGCGCACCTCGTCGGTACGCTCTATCCAATCGAAGATGTCGATTATCTCCGTCCAGAACGACTCGTTCATCGCGTTGAGTTTTTCAGGCCGGTTGATTTGTACGTGAGCAACGCTGTCGCCCAGCTCGACCCGGAAACTTTGATAATCGGTCACGACGTGATCCCTCAAGCAGGTGGGTGTTCAGGCGCAGGACTATAACAACTGCAACAGACACATCGTAACCGGACTGAAGTGACATTTGCAGGACCCGAAAACTACCCGCCCGGCTATATTGGATATGGACGTTCCCCTCAAATAGGGGGAACGGTCGCAGTACCTGACGGTCCAGTAATGAGGCATTAACAAAACCCGTACGGTTATCAGAGGGCGATACTTGAATACGTCAAAAGCGGCAACCGGCATTGAAGGCCTGGATGACATCCTTGCAGGAGGTCTTTCACGCAGTCATGTGTTTCTTCTTGAGGGAGAACCCGGAACCGGCAAGACAACCGTGGCGCTGCATTTTCTGCAGGCCGGGGCGGCAGCGGGCGAAATCTCGTTGTATATCACTCTGTCCGAGACTGAAAGCGAGTTGCGCTCGGGTGCAGCCTCGCACGGATGGCAGCTCGACGAACATATCAATATCTTTGAACTGACACCGCCTGAAAGCCTGCTCGATGCGGATCATCATCAAAGCCTGCTCTACTCCTCTGACCTGGAGCTGGGTGAGGCGACGCGGCAGATATTCGAGGTGGTCGAGCGTGTCAAACCTACTCGCGTCGTCATCGACAGCCTCTCGGAAATCCGTCTTCTGGCGCAGAGTTCGTTGCGCTACAGGCGCCAGATTCTGGCCATCAAGCATTACTTCACCCGCTACAACGCGACAGTGCTGCTGCTCGATGACCTGACCACCGAGGCACTCGACAAGACCGTGCACAGCGTTGCCCACGGGGTGATTCGCCTTGAGGCACTGACACCTACTTACGGTGCCGAGCGCAGGCGTCTCAAAATCGTCAAGTACCGCGGCCAGAAGTATCGCGGTGGTTTTCACGACTTCACCATTGCCGAGAATGGCATACACGTCTTTCCTCGCCTGGTAGCCGCCGAACACCGTTCCAACTACTCGCGCACTCAATTGAGCAGCGGAATCCAGGAGCTGGATAACCTGCTCGGAGGCGGCATCGAAGGTGGCTCCAGCACCCTGATTCTTGGCCCGGCCGGGACCGGGAAATCGCTCATCTCGCTGGTTTTCGCCGTGCAGGCGGTCGCACGCGGCGAGCGCGTCGGTCTGTTCATATTCGATGAGGAAATGGGCCTGCTGTTCGAGCGCATGCTCAAGCTGGGGATCGACCTGCGTGCACTGCAGAAAACCGGCAATCTGGTGGTCGAGCAGATCGACGCCGCAGAGCTGTCCCCTGGCGAGTTCGCACACCGTGTGCGGCGTGCAGTCGATAAAAAGCAGATAAAGACCGTTGTCATCGACAGTATCAACGGTTATCAGGCTGCAATGCCTGAAGAAAGCGCGCTGGTTCTGCACATGCACGAGCTGCTGCTTTACCTCAATCGCCAGGGCGCCTCGACCTTCATGACCGTTGCGCAGCACGGACTGGTCGGCGATATGCGCTCGCCAGTAGACATCACCTACCTTGCCGACAGTGTGATTCTGTTGCGTTACTTTGAAGCATTGGGTCAGGTACGCCGTGCGATATCGGTCATCAAGAAACGCACCGGCACTCACGAGTCAACAATCCGTGAGTACCGCATCAGTTCCAGCGGATTGAAAATAGGTGAACCGCTGGAGGCCTTTCAGGGTGTACTGCGCGGTGTGCCGTCGTACATGGGCGACAAGAAACCGCTGCTTGAGGATGACGACCTGTGAGTACCCCAGGTCTGTTATCAGAGCGCGCGATCATTCTCGCCCCACGCGGGCGGGACAGTCAGATCGCCATGCGTATTCTCGACGAAGCAGGTTACCCCGCGACGATCGCCCGTGACGTGCCCGAACTGGTCAGAGAGCTGGGGGCCGGTGCCGGTCTGGCGATCATCGCCGACGAGGCACTGCGCAACACTGATATGACCCCATTGCTGGAGCTGCTTGGCCGTCAGCCGCCCTGGTCGGACTTGCCTATCGTCTTGCTGACCCACGGACCTGATCACAACCCCTCTGCGCGCATGGGTAATCTATTGGGCAACGTGACCTTTCTCGAACGCCCTTTCCATCCGGTGACGTTGGTGAGTCTGGTGATGACAGCGGTGCGCGGCCGTAGACGCCAGTATGAAGCTCGCGCGCGCATGGAGGATCTGCACGAAAGTGAAGGCCGCCTGCAGAATGCCCTGAAGGCCGGCAGGCTGGGCTCATGGGTTCTGGAAGCCGAATATCTCAAACTGACCTGTTCGGACATCACCAAAAGTCACTACGGCCGCGACGAGCAGAACACCTTCGGTTACGACGACTGGCTGGCCGCCGTTTATTTCGAAGACCAGCCCCGAATGCAATCGGCGTTGCAGCGCAGCCTGGATACCGGTGTCGATCTGATCATCGAATACCGGAATATCTGGCCGGACGGCTCACTCAACTGGGTGGATGTGCGCGCCCGTGCCACGCGCGGCAAGAACGGTCTGGTCGGCTCACTGGCGGGCGTGACATCCGACATCACCGAGCGCAAGCAGGCCGAGTCGCAGTTGCGCCGCCTCAATGAAACGCTCGAGCAACAGGTTGAAGAGCGAACCTCGCAGCTACGTCACAAAGAGGAAATTCTGCGCCAGTCACAGAAAATGGAGGCAGTCGGCCAGTTGACCGGCGGGATTGCCCATGACTTCAACAACATGCTGACAGGGATCATCGGCAGCCTCGAGTTGATAAGACGCCGGCTGGCGCGCGGGCGTGTCGAGGACCTGAACGGCCTGATCGATCTGGGGGTCACCTCAGCAAACCGCGCCGCCGCCCTGACCCATCGTCTGCTGGCCTTCTCACGGCGTCAGTCGCTGGACTCCAAGCCGGTCGAAATGAATCATCTGGTCAACGCCATGGATGAACTGCTACAGCGCAGCGTTAACGAGAGCATTCATTTGCAGCTGCGCCTGGCACACGATCTGTGGACCGCAGAGGCCGACCCCAATCAGTTGGAGAGCGCCCTGCTCAATCTGGTACTCAACGCCCGCGACGCCATGCCTGACGGCGGCACGCTGGTGGTCGAGACGTTCAACCAGCAACTGGACAGATCCTTCACCAATGCCCATGAGAACCTGCTGCCGGGTGACTATGTCGTACTGAGCGTCAGCGACAATGGCTGTGGCATGCCTGAAACCGTCATCAGTCGAGCGTTCGACCCGTTCTTCACCACCAAACCCATCGGCCAGGGCACGGGGCTGGGTCTTTCGATGATCTACGGCTTCAGCAAGCAATCGCATGGCCACGTCCTGATCAAGAGCGAAGTCGGCGTCGGCACTACCGTACAACTGTTTCTGCCGCGCTTTCAGGGACTGGCGGATGAGGCCGAGCAAAGCTTCCAGAGCAATGCCGTTTACGCCGAGAACGGCGAGACGGTACTGATCGTTGAGGACGACCCTGCCGTGCGCGCGCTGGTCAGTGAAGTGCTTGGCGAGCTGGGCTACACCTTTATCGAGGCTGGCGAGGCAGCGGACGCAGTACCCATACTGGAATCCGGACGGCGTATCGATCTATTGATCAGCGACGTAGGCCTGCCAGGCATGAACGGCAGGCAACTGGCGGACATCGCGAGGCAACTGCGGCCGGAACTCAAGGTGTTGTTCATCACCGGTTATGCAGAACATGCGGCGGTGCGCGGGGGCTTTCTGGACACAGGAATGCAATTGATCACCAAACCCTTTGCGTTCGATCACCTGACGTCAAAAGTACGGGAAATGATAGAAGCCTGAGCAAGACTCAGGCTTCAGGCAGCGCAGATTTATCAGATTGCCCGCTCACTCGTCGGGCAGGCAGGCCGCTCAAGCCAGTAGTTTCTGGATCTGGGTGTGCAGGGTGTCCATGGTGAAGGGCTTGGCGAGAATAGGCGCCTTCAGCGCGATGGGGCTGCCCGAATCGAGTATCTCTGCCGGGTAGCCGCTGATGAAAATCACCTTCAACTCGGGCCGGAGCATGATCGCAGGCTCGGCAATCTGTACGCCCGAGACGCCGCCCGGCAGCCGATAATCGGTGATCATCAGGTCGAGATGGGGTTTGGTCGCCAGAATCTCGAAAGCCTGCTCGCCGTTCTCGGCTTTCAGGACACGATAACCCTCACCCGACAGATAATCGGCCAGAAGCATCAGGATCAGGGGCTCGTCTTCGACGATTAGTACGACGTTTTCTGCATCAGCGCTCATTGAACTGCCTTTGATCTTATAAATAGCTGCCATTACGACCACGGCACGCGTGGGAGGTTGCGCCAACGTGTGATTAAACTTGATCGCCGGAGGCGGCGACCTTACAGAGGCAGACAGATACGAAACACCGAACCCTTGCCCTCTTCACTCTCCACTTCGATGCGACCGCCGTGAGCCATGACGATCTGATCGGAAATGAACAGCCCAAGACCCAGCCCGGCAACAGCGTGATTAGTCGACACCCGCTCGAACTGCTGAAAGATGCGCTTCTGGTTTTCGGCCGTAATGCCAATACCTTGATCCCTCACTTCAATGAAGGCCTCGCTGTCCTTGCTGTACACATGCACTTCAATCGGCTTTCGCGCGCCGTAGCGCAGTGCGTTGGTCAACAGGTTGGCAACCACCTGCTCAATGCGGAACTCATCCCAGACGCCTATTACCGGCTGCTCGGCGAACCGGGTGATCGTGGAATTGGCGGCGGCGATCTGCGCGGCAAAACTTTCCAGCAGTTGAGTGACCAGCTCGCTCAGGTCGAACGGACTCGGCCTGATCGACAGCTTGCCGGTACGAATCCTCGATACATCGAGCATGTCTTCGATCAGGCGGATAAGGCTCTGAATCTGCCGCTCATCGCGATCGACCATGGCACGTAACTTTTCCATGGTAAACGCCGCTGCGTTGTCCTTGGCCAGGTGCAGCTTGCGCAGCTGGGTCTCCAGAATCAGGCCGTTGAGCGGCGTGCGTACCTCGTGAGAGACGATGGACATGAAGTCATCACGCATACGAATCGCATGCTCCAGCTCGCTCTGGGTCGACTGCAGACGCTTGAGCAAGGCCTCCTGCTCCTGGCGACTGTGCTCAAGTTCCTCGACCTGTATCTTCATGGCCTTGCGCTGCCGGTAAAGATCGACGAACACATTGACCTTGCTCTTCACCGCGTGAATATCCAGCGGCTTGTGCAGGAAGTCCACGGCACCGCTTTCATAACCCTTGAAGGCGTAATTCAGCTCGCGCCCGGCGGCACTGACGAAGACGATTGGAATGCTTTTGGTCTTTTCCGTGCTGCGCATCATCTCGGCCAGCTCGAAGCCGTTCATCCCGGGCATCTGCACGTCGAGGATGGCCATGGCGAATTCGTGCTGCAGCAGCAGTGACAGCGCCTCATCGGCAGACAGCGCCTTGTAGACGATTCGATCACCGCGCTTGATCAACGCTTCGAGCGCCAGCAGGTTTTCCGGCAAATCATCGACGATAAGCAGTTTTGCCTGAATTTCACTTAACATGCGGTTCGTTCCAGCTCGACCAGCAAGCGGCCAATATCGTTCAGGGAAAGGAGGTAATCGGGCGAGTGCAGCGCCAGGCCAGCTTCAGGCATGGTAGAAGCCTGGGCCTGCGAGGGGTCCTGAATCACCGTGAAACCACCGTACGTCTTGATCTGCAGCAACCCGTTCGCACCGTCATTATTGGCACCGGTCAACAGCACCCCGGCCAGTCGCGACCCATAGGCATCAGCAGCCGAACCGAACAGAATGTCGATACTGGGCCTTGAATAAAACACTTTGTCCTCCTGACTCAACGACAGGGAAAAGTCGGACTCCACCGAGACGTGATAGCCCGCTGGCGCAACATACAAAGTGCCGGGCACTATGCTCTCCTTGTCGTCGGCTTCCTTGACCGGAATCGCCAGACGGTTCTGAAACATATTGGCCAACTGGCTATGCCGGTCATCAGGCAAATGCAGAACCATCAGGATAGGCAACGCAAAACCCTTGCGCAGGCCGCTGAATATTTTCAGCAAGGCTTCCACGCCGCCGGCCGATGCGCCGACCACAATGGCATCGACCACGGGCAACGAGTGACTCAAGGCGTCATCGCCAAACGTGGTTTTCATGATTTCCGGTAAATCCGCTCGGGTTTCACCAGCGCCTCGAAAGCGCCCCCGTACGCTGAGAATTCCAGCGTCTCCTTGCTGCCCAACGCCAGAAAACCACGATGACACAGCGAGTCATGAAACAGCCCGAACGCTCGATCCTGGAGCTTTTTGTTGAAATAAATCAGTACGTTACGACACGAAATAAATTGCGTTTCGGAGAATACACTATCTGTGGCCAGACTGTGATCGGCAAACGTGACGTTCTCGCACAGCGTCTTGTCGAAGATCGCGTAGTCATAGGCGGACGTGTAGTACTCGGCAAAATCGCGCTGCCCTCCCGCCTTTCGATAGTTCTCGGCGTAGGCCCGCACACTGTCCATGGAAAAGATGCCCTGCTTGGCCTTCTCCAGCGAGCTGGGATTGATATCGGTCGCGTAAATGATGGTTCGCTCCAGCAGCCCCTCTTCACGCAACAGAATAGCCGTGGAATAGACCTCCTCGCCCGTGCTGCAGCCGGCAATCCATACCTTGAGTGACGGGTAGGTACGCAGCACCGGTACGACCTCATTACGGATTGCCAGGAAGTGCGAGGGATCACGGAACATCTCACTGACCGGGATCGTGAGAATCTGCAGCAATTGCATGAACGCCGCAGGGTCGTGGATCACACGTTCCTGCAGCGCGGAGATGGTTGCACAATCGAACTGGCGCAACGCATGGATCACGCGGCGCTTGACCGAAGCGCCGGAGTAGTCACGAAAGTCGTAGCTGTACTGAAGGTAAATCGCCTCGATCAGCAGGCGCAACTCGATGTCCATGCTTCGATCAAGCTGCATGGTGCCGCCCGGGCTTGCCATTGCAGACGCCCCTCCACTGAAGCCTCATTCAGATACGCTCCATCTTCGGCAGCCAGACGCGAATCAGCGAAAACAGACGATCCAGATCAATGGGCTTGGCCAGGTAATCGTTGGAACCCGCCTGCAGACAACGCTCCTGATCATCCTTCATGGCCTTGGCCGTGACGGCGATGATCGGCAGCTTGCGCCAGCGCGGGTCCTTGCGGATCTCGATGGTCGCTTCAAAACCATCCATTTCAGGCATCATCACGTCCATCAGGACCAGATCGATGTCTTCCACCTCATTGAGCCTGGCAATCGCCTCCAGACCATTGCGGGCGATTTCCACGACCGCACCCTTATGTTCAAGGGCGCTGGTCAGCGCAAAGATATTGCGCACATCGTCGTCGACCACGAGGATCTTGCGCGCCTCGAAGACCTTGTCACGGCTACGTGCGGTCTTGAGCATCTTTTGCCGTTCGTTGGACAGTTGCGACTCGACCTTGTGCAGGAACAGCGTGACCTCATCGAGCAGCCTTTCAGGCGAGCGCGCACCCTTGATAATGATCGAGCGCGAATACTTCATCAGCTCGGCTTCTTCATCGCGGGTCATGTTGCGGCCGGTATAGACAATCACCGGCGGGAAGGCGCAGATGTCCTCCATCGACATGCGCTTGAGCAATTCATTGCCGAGCATGTCCGGAAGCTTGAGATCAATGATCATGCAGTCATAGACATGATCGCGCAGCAGGTCCAGCGCCTCCTGGGCAAAGCCTACCGCAGTGATTTCAATATCGTCATCACCGATCAGGCGCGCGATGCTGTCACGCTGCAACGCATCGTCTTCGACCAGCAGGATACGTTTGACCTTCTGCGTCAGCTTGGCTTCCAGCTTGGCGAACACGTCCTTGAGCTCTTCACGCGTGGTCGGCTTGACCGCGTAGCCAATCGCGCCCATGTGCAAGGCGGCTTCCTGGCGATCCTCGACCGAGATCACGTGTACGGGAATGTGCCGGGTGGGCGCCAGCTCCTTGAGACGCTGCAGCACGGTCAGGCCCGAATGATCCGGCAGGCGCATGTCCAGCAGAATGGCATCGGGCGTGTAGCGGGACGCCAGGTTGAAGCCATCGTCAGCAGCATGCGCGACCAGACAGTCGTAGCCCAGCTCGTGGGCCAGGTCGTAGAGAATCTGGGCGAATCGCACTTCGTCTTCGATCACCAGGATGCAACGACGCTCGAAGGGCGCCTTGTCCCGGTCGTCGGCAAATACCGGCACCGGCGTATCCATCGGCACGGGTGCCGGTACCGGCTGCGGGATGACCGGAAGCGCAGCCACAGACAGCGGCAGCGCAGCAGGCGCTGGTGAGATGAGCAGATCGCTGTCCGGCTCGCGGCCGTCCTGTTCGACGTATTGCTCCGGCAGCACGAGGCTGAAAATACTGCCCTGCCCCGGTGCGCTGGTCACACTGATCGATCCGCCCAGCAATGCCGCCAGATCACGCGAAATCGACAAACCCAATCCGGTGCCACCATAACGCCGGTTGGTGGTGCCGTCTGCCTGACGGAACGCTTCAAAAATGCCCTGCTGGTGCTCCTCGGCGATGCCGATGCCCGAATCACGCACGATGAACGCGATACCCGCGCCCGGATGACGCGAAACCACCATGCTGACCGAGCCTGCTTCAGTGAACTTGATCGCGTTGGACAGCAGGTTCTTGAGGATCTGCTCAAGACGCTGGCGATCCGTGAACAGCATGGTAGGCGCACCGGCCTGGATGTCGACAGTAAACGCGAGCTTCTTCTCGGCGGCCAGCGGCTGGAAGAGCGTCCGCAGACCTTCGACCAGTCGGGGAACGCTGCTGTTTTCCGGGCGCACTTCCAGCTTGCCGGCCTCGACCTTGGAAATATCCAGAATGTCGTTGATCAGATTCAGCAGGTCATTGCCCGCCGAATAGATCGACTCGGCAAACTTGACCTGTTCGGCGGTCAGGTTCTCGCCCGGGTTCTCGGCCAGCAGTTTGGCGAGGATCAGTGAGCTGTTGAGCGGCGTGCGCAGCTCGTGGGACATATTGGCGAGGAACTCGGACTTGTACTTGCTGGCGCGCTGCAGTTCGTCTGCCCGCGCCTGCAACTCGGCCTGAGCAATATTCAGTTCTTCATTGTTGCGATCCAGCGCATCGCGCTGCTCGGCCAGTGCCTGACTCTGGTCGGCGAGTTGCTCGTTGGTCTGCTCCAGCTCAGCCTGCTGGGTCTCCAGATGGACCTGGGACTCCTTGAGGATGCGCGATTGCTCCTCCAGCTCTTCGTTGGCCGTACGCAGTTCTTCCTGCTGCACCTGCAGTTCTTCGTTGAGCTGCTGGGTCTCGGCCAGCACCTCCTGCAGACGCTGGCGATAACGGGCGGCTTCGATGGACGTACCGATGTTGTCCGCCACCAGCTCAAGAAACTCGATATCGCGCTCGGTCAGGGTGCGCAGAAAGCCCAGTTCGATCACGCCGTTGACCTGATCGTCATTGCTGGTCGGCACCACCACCACGCTGCGCGGCGAGCCATCGCCCAGGCCGGAGGCGACCTTGAAGTAGTTATCCGGCAGTTCATCCAGCGTAATGATGCGGTCCTGCTGGGCTGCCTGCCCCACAATGCCTTCGTCACTGTGAATGGTCTGATCCTGCTGCTCCTGTTCGCGGGAGAAACCATACGAGGCAACTCGCGTGAGGCCGCCGTGGTCCTGGCGGATGTAGACAGCGGCCACCGACGCGCCCAGGTATTGGGTCAGAAACTGGAGGATATTCCGGCCCAGCATGTTCAGCGTCAATTGCCCCAGGACCTGCTCGGCCAGCTCGCTCTGACCATTGCGCAGCCAGGCCACCTTCTGCAGTCGCTCGGCATTGACTTCCTGCAGTCTGAGGTTTTCGCTGTAAGTGTTCGACAGCGAGATCAGATCCCGGCGACCGATATAGGCCAGAATTGCGCTGACAATCACCACGAATATCAGATAAAGGGTGACGGAAAGAATGGTACTGCGCGTGACTTCCGCATTGCGGGTCAGGCGCAGTTGCTGCTCCATTTCCACGGCCTGATCGTATTCGGTGCGGATCTGATCGGTAATTCGCTTGCCACGTCCGGCCAGCACCGGCGTCTGATAATCGGCGTTGGTGCGCCGCAACGTAATCATCTCCTGGGCGAACGCATTCCACTCCTGTTGCAGCGTGGCCAGACGCCTGAACCGATCCAGTTGCGTGGGGTTGTCTTCTACCAGTTCCTCCAGCCCCTGCAACTCGGCGAGCAACAGCGGCTTGGCGACTTCATAGGGATCGAGAAAATGCTGATCACCGGTGAGCAGGAAACCGCGCATGCCGGTTTCCATGTCTATCGACAGTTTCATTGAGCGGTTGGTGTTGTTGATCACCCGGTCAGTGTGCTCGACCCACTGTATTGCAGTGAGCAGATAACTGATCAGCAGAATGAAGAAAACTGCGCTCAATACACCGACGCCCAGGGGCAAGCCAACGTTACGCCCCAGCAATTTTCGAAAGCGTTGTTCATCGACAACAGACGTCCGATTCATGAAATATCCCTGACGAGTGGATCAAAACCGTAGAGTTTGCCGTAAACCTACGAAAAACACTCTTATTTCTGACATAGAGGATTGAAATTTCACACATAAATGCGCGATAAGCTCACGCCTGTATTCATTAATGACGCCAACCCGTGAGCCGCCCTGTCGATTTACGGTATTTGTGCCTCGATTGAACTTCCACCCGGTTTTTATTTACTGATACAGGGACTGTATCAACCGCGGACAGGCCCTCGCTCGGTTACCCTGAGTTGACGGGAAAGGATGCGTAAAATTCCACACTGTCTGCACCATCGCCATTATTCAGGTTTAAGGAGTCAACCATGCCCGACACAGCCCGCACCATTCTCGTGGTCGAAGACGACGCCATTGTGCGCATGCTGATTGTCGACGTGCTCGAGGAGCTGGAATACAAGGTACTGGAAGCCGAGGACGCTACGTCGGCACTGACCTTTGTTGCAGACGATTCCAATCACATCGACTTGTTGATGACTGACCAGGGGCTGCCTGACATGAAGGGCACCGCACTGGCCAAAAAGGTCATCGAACTTCGCCCGCAATTGCCGGTGCTGTTCGCCAGCGGTTACTCCGAAAATATCGACGTGCCGCCAGGCATGCACTCGATCGGCAAGCCGTTCTCCATCGACCAGTTGCGTGACAAGGTAAAAAGCATTCTCGGGAACAGCCTTGACTGACATCGACGCAGTCTTCAACCGTACCGACAAGCCTGTCAGCACCCGCCTATTGATCATCGGCTACGTGTGGCCAGAACCGCGCTCCTCGGCCGCGAGCGGGCACATGATGCAATTGATTCAATGCTTTCTGGAGCAGGATTGGCAGATCACCTTTGCCAGCCCTGCCACTGAAGGCGAGCACCGCGCCGATCTGCTCGGCCTGGGCATCCACGAAGTGCACATTGCGCTCAACGACAGCAGTTTTGACGTGTTTGTCAGCGAATTGCAGCCTGACGTGGTGCTCTTCGATCAGTTCATGATCGAAGAGCAGTTCGGCTGGCGTGTCGAGCAGCAGTGTCCTGACGCGCTGCGAATTCTGGAGACCTCGGATTTCCAGAGCCTGCGCCACGCCCGCCATCAGTTGTTGAAGGACGCGCTGAACAGCGATTGCCCCGAGGCTGCGCCGGGCAGTGTGGACATTTCAGCGCCGCAGCTTTTCCGGCAGATAGCGTCCAGTGATCTGGCGCAGCGCGAAATCGCTTCGCTATATCGCTGCGACCTCAACCTGATGACGTCCGATGTCGAAATTGCACTGCTGAGCGGCCCTTTCGGCCTGCCCGAGACGCTGCTGCACTGGTGTCCGCTGATGATCGACGGCGCGCCCGACAGCTTCCGGCCTTTTGCACAGCGTGCACACTTCCTCAGTATCGGCAACTTCCGTCATGCGCCCAACTGGGATGCGGTGCTGTGGATGAAAACCACTATCTGGCCGCTGATCCGTCAACAACTGCCCGAAGCCCAGCTGCACATCTACGGTGCCTATACACCACCCAAGGCAGCGGCGCTGCACAACGCCGCTCAGGGCTTTCATGTGAAGCACTGGGCCGAGGATGCGCTGGAGGTCATGTCCAATGCGCGAGTGTGCCTCGCGCCATTGCGTTTCGGGGCTGGTATCAAAGGCAAGCTGATGGACGCGATGCTCTGCGGAACGCCATCAGTCACCACCCCGGTGGGTGCGGAAGCCATGAGCGGCGGGCTGCCGTGGCCCGGCATCATTGCCGATAAGCCAGCCGACATCGCTGACGCTGCGGTCAGGCTTTATCAGGAGCAGAACCTCTGGCTTGAAGCGCAACATGCGGGTCAGGCGTTACTGCAAGCGCGCTTCCAGCATCGGCAACACTGTGCGACCCTGATCGAGCGCATCGAGACCCTTCGCAACGGACTCGTGGAGCATCGTCTGGCGAACTTCACCGGCGCCATGCTGCGGCATCATCACCACAAGAGCACCAAATACATGGCGCAGTGGATCGAAGCGAAGAATCGCAACAAGGATGAAAAACCGGCTTAGGCCGGTTTGCGTAGCAAATAGGTATCCATGATCCACCCCTTGCGCTCGCGTGCCTCGCTGCGCAGCCGCCTGATTTGCTCGCAGACCTCATCGAGCCGGCCCGACACCAGTATTTCGTCCGGTGTGCCCAGATACGCGCCCCAATAGATGTCCAGCCCCTGCCCCACATAACGCTCGAATGTGCAGTGCGCGTCGAGCATCACCACGACGTTGCCGAGGTGCTCCAGCGGAGCTGTCGCCATGCGTCGGCCGGTGGTGATAAGAATCGACTCGCCGATGCGATTGAGCGGGATCCGGTGCCGCGCGACCAGGCTCTGGACGCTGGTGATACCGGGAATCACCTGATACTCGAATACCTCGTTGCGCCGCGCCAGGACCTGATCAAGGATGCGCATTGTGCTGTCGTAGAGCGACGGGTCGCCCCAGACCAGAAACGCGCCGACCTGATCCACACCAAGCTCATCGGTCAACAACCGCTCGAAGAGTATTGCGCGCTGTTCGTGCCAACCCTCGATGCCGCGCTCGTAGGCCTGCGGATCATCTTCACGTCGAGGATCCTGAACTTGCACCAGACGGTAGCGTTCATGAGTGATATAGCGCTGACAGAGCTCTTTGCGCAGCCTCAGCAACTGATCGTCGACGTACCCCTTGTCGAGGATAAAGATCACCTCTGCACGGTTCAGTGCCGCGACAGCCTGCAGGGTGATCTGCTCGGGATCACCGGCCCCCATACCGATCAGCAGGATCTGTTTCATCGGGCAACGCCTCCACTGTGCAGGAGCCTGATCGTAGGTGATTTTTGCCAACGACCGGGCATTGAACTGAAAAATCAGGCACATTACTCTTTTGGCAACGGATGAACATGACATCGCCAATGAATAAAACAACAAGAATCGCCGACCCTTCCTACGAATTGATGGACGACCACAACGGTCTGTCGATCATCTACCGCGAGCATGGTTTCCCCTGCCCGCTGGTGCGCTGGCACTTCCACAAGGAATATGAGCTGCACCTGATTGTCGCCAGCTCTGGCAAGGTGTTTGTCGGCGACTACATCGGCAATTTCAATCCTGCCAGCCTGTTTCTCACCGGCCCCAACCTGCCGCATAACTGGATCAGCCAGATCGACGATGGCGAGGTGGTGCCCAAGCGCGACATGCTGGTCAACTTTACCGACGAGCTGCTGGAAAGCGGCAATCAGGTGTTTGCCGAACTCAAGACCCTGACGCCTTTACTGGAGCGCGCCCGCTACGGCATCGAATTTCGCTGCAAACGCACGATTCGTCAGGCCATGAAGCAAATGCAGAAGATCGCCGACTCACGAGGCATCACTCGCCTGGGCCACTTCTTCATCCTGCTCGAGCTGCTGGCCGCCAGCGACGACTACCAGCTGCTGTCAGGCACGGCGGTGGCCCACACGGCGGACGAGCACAGTGTGGATCGCACCAACCGGGCGGTGGATTATATCTTCACCCACTATGGCCGCGAGCTGCCGCTGGAGGAAGTCGCCGAGTATCTGGGCATGAAGCCGACCTATTTTTCCCGGGTGTTCAAACAGGCTACCGGGCGCTGCTTCGTGGAGTTCGTCAATCGGCTGCGCATCAGCAAATCGTGTGAACTGCTTGCCGACGGCGACAAACCGGTCACCGATGTGTGCTTCGAGTCCGGATTCAACAATATTTCCAATTTCAATCGGCGCTTTCAGCAACTCAAGGGCATGACCCCGTCGCACTACCGCCGCCTCGCCGTTCAGCGTCTGACCGAACAAAACCTGTACTGATTCGCCCCGCTCTCGCCCTCATCGTCTACGCTGAAGATGCGTCGAAGCCGTCCTATGGGCGATTCGGCGCTGTTGGCTTTTCGCACCCGAGTGCAAAAAAGTATCAGTCAGAGTGCGGCGCAGGATTTGTCTTTCAGACCGAACGCCGGTGTAATCAGTGCACATCTTCCTCACCTCCGGAAGAGAAAAAAACAATAACCATCCTTCTACAGTCCTTTGGGCGTGGAAGAGGAGTGATCAATGAAGAACTCAGCAAAACTTCTGCTCGCCAGTTCCGTCCTCAGTACCTGTTTCGTGTTCAGTGGCAGTGCCACAGCGGGGACCGTGACCATCGCCACGGTCAACAACAGTGACATGATTCGCATGCAGCGCCTCTCCAAGACCTTCGAAGAACAGCACCCCGACATCAAGCTCAACTGGGTCGTGCTGGAAGAGAACGTCCTGCGCCAGCGACTGACCACCGACATCGCCACCAAGGGCGGCCAGTTCGACGTGCTGACCATCGGCATGTACGAAGCCTCACTCTGGGGTCAGAAAGGCTGGTTGCAGGAAATGAAAGACCTGCCTGCCAGTTACGAGCTGGACGATGTGTTCCCTTCCGTGCGTGACGGCCTGTCGGTGGACGGCAAACTGTTCGCCCTGCCGTTCTATGCTGAAGCTTCGATCACTTACTACCGCACCGACCTGTTCAAGGCGGCCGGCCTGACCATGCCAGAGCGCCCTACCTGGACGCAGATCGCCGAGTTCGCCGGCAAACTGACCGACAAATCCAAGGAACAGTACGGTCTCTGCCTGCGCGGCAAGGCTGGCTGGGGCGAGAACATGGCGCTGATCACCACGCTGGCCAACGCCTTTGGCGGACGCTGGTTCGATGAGAAGTGGACGCCACAGTTCGATCAGCCAGAGTGGAAGAATGCGCTGAACTTCTACGTCAACACCATGAAGCAGTCCGGGCCGCCGGGCGCCTCCAGCAACGGTTTCAACGAGAACCTTGCGCTGTTCAACAGCGGCAAGTGCGCCATCTGGGTCGACGCCAGCGTTGCCGGTTCATTCGTGACCGACAAGAAGCAGAGCAAAGTGGCCGACAGCGTCGGCTTCACCTACGCCCCGCATGAGGTGACCGACAAGGGCTCGTCGTGGCTGTACTCGTGGTCGCTGGCGATCCCGACCAGCGCCAAGAACACCAAGGACGCTGCCGAGTTCACCCAGTGGGCCACCTCGAAAGAGTACGCCAAACTGGTTGCCGATACCGACGGCGTGTCCAACGTACCGCCGGGCACCCGCGCCTCGACCTACACCGACGAGTACAAAAAGGCAGCACCGTTTGCCAACATCACGCTTGAGTCGTTGAAGAAGGTCGATCCCAAGTCGCCAACCCTCAAGCCCGTGCCTTACGTCGGCATTCAACTGGTCACCATTCCCGAGTTCCAGGCCATCGGCACCAGCGTCGGTCAGCAGTTCTCCGCAGCACTCATAGGTCAGTCCACTGTGGATCAAGCCTTGCAGAATGCGCAAACCGCTACCGCGCGCGACATGAAACGAGCGGGTTACCCGAAAAAGTAACCGTCACGCACCAGGGCGAAAGCCGATGCTTTCGCCCTGCCGCTCAACTGCGCAACAACTCTGGTGCAATCCGGTTCGGAGCTCCCCATGAATACCTCAGCCTCCCCTGAACGCACGGACTTGTCCGGCGAACAGCAACCGCTCAAAAGCCGTCGATTCAAGCCGGGCTGGTTTCTGGTCAGTCCTTCGGTGGCGCTTCTGTTGGTGTGGATGATCGTGCCGCTGGGCATGACCATTTATTTCTCGCTGATCCGCTACAACCTGCTCTCCCCTGGCGAAAACGAATTCGTCGGCCTGGAAAACTTCCAGTACTTCGTGACCGACAGCGGCTTTTTGCCGGGTGCCGGCAATACCTTACTGCTGGTCGGCAGTGTGCTGGCGATCAGCGTGATCTTCGGCGTGCTGATTTCGGCGCTGCTGGAAGCCAGTGAGTTTTTCGGTCGTGGCATCGTCCGTGTGCTGTTGATCTCGCCGTTCTTCATCATGCCCACGGTCAGTGCGCTGATCTGGAAAAACCTGATTTTCCACCCGGTGTCCGGCGTACTCGCGGCGGTCTGGAAGTTCTTCGGCGCGCAACCCATCGACTGGTTCGCCCATTACCCGATGCTGTCGATCATTATCATCGTCTCCTGGCAATGGCTGCCGTTCGCGATCCTGATCCTGATGACCGCCATGCAGTCGCTCGATCAAGAGCAGAAAGAAGCGGCGCGGCTGGACGGCGCAGGTCCCCTGGCAATCTTCTGGCACCTGACCCTGCCGCACCTGGCACGTCCGATTGCCGTGGTGGTAATGATAGAAACGATCTTCCTGCTTTCGGTATTCGCTGAAATCTTCACCACGACCAATGGCGGGCCGGGCTTTGCCTCGACCAACCTGGCTTACCTGATCTACATCCAGGCGCTGCTGCAGTTCGACGTCGGCATGGCCTCGGCGGGCGGCCTGATTGCAGTGGTCATAGCCAACATCGCGGCGATCATCCTGATCCGGATGATCGGCAAAAACCTCACCGACAAGTCATGAGGACCTTGCCATGATGACCCTCAAACAATCACGCCGTCTGCAAAGCCTGCTGCTCGGGGCCCTGTCCTGGATCATCGCTGCGCTGGTGTTCTTTCCGATCTTCTGGATGGTCCTGACCAGCTTCAAAACCGAGATCGATGCGTTCGCGACACCGCCACAGCTGTTCTTCACCCCGACGCTGGAAAACTACCTGCACATTCAGGAGCGCAGCGATTACTTCCATTTTGCCTGGAACTCGGTGCTGATTTCCTTCAGCGCGACGGTACTGGCGATGCTGATCGCGATTCCTGCGGCATATTCCATGGCGTTTTTCGAGACCAAGCGCACCAAAGGCACGCTACTGTGGATGCTGTCTACCAAGATGCTGCCGCCGGTGGGCGTGCTGATGCCGATCTATCTGCTGGCCAAGACCTTTGGCCTGCTGGATTCGCGTCTGGCACTGATCATCATCTATACGCTGATCAACCTGCCGATCGTGGTCTGGATGATTTACACCTACTTCAAGGATATCCCCGGCGAGATCCTCGAGGCCTCGCGGCTGGACGGGGCCAGCACCCGCCAGGAAATCTTTCGCGTGCTGATGCCGATCTGCAAGGGCGGCCTGGCGTCCACCGCGTTGCTATCGCTGATCCTGTGCTGGAACGAAGCGTTCTGGTCGCTGAACCTCACCTCGTCCGCCGCGGCCCCGTTGACTGCCTTGATCGCTTCCTACTCCAGCCCCGAAGGGTTGTTCTGGGCCAAGCTTTCAGCGGTCTCGACCCTGGCCTGCGCGCCCATTCTGATTTTCGGCTGGATCAGTCAGAAACAACTGGTTCGCGGCCTGTCGTTCGGCGCTGTCAAATAGCCCGGCCCAAAGAACAAGAAGGAGTCCAACATGGCTAATCTGAGCATCCGCAATCTGCAAAAAGGCTTTGACGGTCACCAGATCATCAAGGGCATCGACCTGGACGTGAAAGACCGCGAGTTCGTGGTCTTCGTCGGGCCTTCGGGCTGCGGCAAATCCACCCTGCTGCGGCTGATCGCCGGGCTCGAGGAAGTGACATCGGGAACCATCGAGCTCGATGGCAGGGACATCACTCAGGTGACCCCGGCCAAGCGTGACCTGGCCATGGTGTTCCAGACCTATGCGCTGTATCCGCACATGACCGTCGGCAAGAACCTGTCGTTTGCGCTGGACCTGGCGGGCGGTGACAAGGCCGAGATCAAGAAGAAGGTCGATGAAGCCGCACGTATTCTGGAGCTCGGACCACTGCTGGAGCGCAAGCCCAAGCAGCTGTCCGGCGGACAACGTCAGCGTGTCGCGATTGGCCGGGCCATTGTGCGCAACCCGAAGATTTTCCTGTTCGACGAGCCGCTGTCCAACCTCGACGCCGCGCTGCGCGTGCAGACCCGCCTGGAGTTGTCGCGCCTGCATAAAGAGTTGCAGGCCACCATGATCTACGTGACGCATGATCAGGTGGAAGCCATGACCCTGGCCGACAAGGTTGTCGTCCTCAATGGCGGCAAGGTCGAGCAGGTCGGCTCGCCGCTCGAGTTGTATCACCACCCGGCCAACCTGTTCGTTGCCGGCTTCCTCGGCACGCCGAAAATGGGCTTCCTCAAGGGCAGGATCAGCCGGGCGGACAGCAGCAGTTGCGAAGTCGAGCTGGATGCCGGAACGCGTATCAGCCTGCCAGTCAATGGCGCAGGACAAAGCGTTGGCGCCGCTGTGACGCTGGGCATCCGCCCGGAACACCTGAACCTTGCCCAGAGTGAGGATTGCCAGTTGCAGGTGATTGCCGATGTCAGCGAACGTCTTGGCAGCGACACGTACTGTCACGTGCGCACCCGTTCGGGCGAGGCGCTGACCATGCGTATTCGTGGTGATCTGGCCAGCCAGTACGGCGAAACGCTGAACCTGCATCTCGACAGTGCCCACTGCCACCTGTTCGACGCTCAAGGTCTGGTGATTGCCAAAGCCTTGCAGACTGCCGCCGCCTGAGTTCCGGAGAGCCCCTCATGAAACTGAACAAAAACAATCTGTCCCGACTGGACGCCGACATTGCCCTGCCCGCCTACACCGTCGACAGCACTCGCCAGGGCATTGCCCATATCGGCGTCGGCGGCTTCCATCGTGCGCATCAGGCGTTTTACACCGATGCGCTGATGAACAGCGGCGAAGGCTTCGAGTGGAGCATCTGCGGCGTGGGCCTGCGTCCTGAAGACAAGGCCGTGCGCGACGCTCTGGCACAACAGGACTACCTGTACACGCTGTATGAACTGGGTGACACACCCGATACCCAAACCCGCATCATTGCCTCGATCAGCGGCATGCTGCTGGCCGATGACAGTCCGCAGGCGCTGATCGACAAGCTTGCCAGCCCGGACATCCGCATCGTCTCGCTGACCATCACCGAAGGCGGTTACTGCATTGACGACAGCAACGGTCAGTTCATGGCCCATCTGCCGCAGATCCAGCACGACCTGGCGAATCCGGATCAGCCAAAGACGGTATTCGGCTTCCTCTGCGCCGCGCTGGCGCGGCGCCGGGCGCAAAGCACGCCGGCCTTTACCCTGATGTCCTGCGATAACCTGCCACACAACGGCGCAGTGACACGCAAGGCATTGCTGGCATTTGCCACGTTGCGCGATGCCGAGCTGCACGACTGGATCAAGGCAAACGTCAGCTTTCCCAACGCGATGGTCGACCGTATCACACCGATGACCAGCGCAGCCCACCGTCTGCAACTGGCAGACGATAAACACATCGACGACGCCTGGCCGGTGGTCTGCGAACCGTTCGTGCAGTGGGTGCTGGAAGACAAGTTCGTCAATGGTCGCCCGGCATGGGAGAAAGTCGGCGTGCAATTCACCGATGACGTGACGCCCTATGAAGAGATGAAAATCAAACTGCTCAACGGCAGTCATCTGGCACTGACCTACCTGGGCTTCCTCAAAGGTTATCGTTTTGTACACGAAACCATGAATGACCCGCTGTTCGTGAGCTATATCCGCGCCTACATGGACCTCGACGTCACCCCGCAACTGGCGTCGGTGCCAGGCATCGACCTGGAAGGTTACAAAGACACCCTGATCGAGCGTTTTTCCAACCAGGCGATTGCCGACCAGCTGGAACGGGTCTGCTCGGACGGTTCGTCGAAATTTCCCAAGTTCACCATTCCGACGATCAATCGTCTGATCGTCGATCAGGGCAATCTCGAGCGTGCCTCACTGGTAGTCGCCGCATGGGCGCTGTACCTGAAGGGTGTTGACGAGAACGGCACAACCTACAGGATTCCTGACCCGCGTGCCGAGTTCTGCCAGGCGCTGGTGGCTGATGACGCGCTCATTGCCGAGCGCTTGTTGGCGGTGGAAGAAATATTTGGCTCGGCCATTCCGAAATCCGCAGCCTTCGTGGCGGCTTTCGAGCAGAACCTCAATGATCTGCGCACGCTGGGTGTGAGTGGCACACTGGAAAAACTTTTGACCGCCAGGGCCTGAGGGACTTCCCATGTTTCTTGGAATCGATTGCGGGACCCAGGGCACCAAGGTGTTGGTGCTCGATACCGAAAGCGGCAACGTGCTGGGTGAAGGCTCGGCGCCGCACAGCCTGATCAGCGACCATAACGGCCGCCGTGAACAGGACGTGCAGCAATGGCTGGACGCGCTGCAAAAGGCGACCCGCGAGGCATTGGCAGCGTCGGGCGTTTCCGGACAGCAGATCCAGGGCATCGGTGTGTCAGGCCAGCAACACGGCCTGGTGCTGCTCGATGCCCACGGCGAGGTACTGCGCCCGGCCAAGCTGTGGTGTGACACCGAGTCGGCACCGGAAAACCAGCGCCTGCTGGACGACCTGGGAGGCGCGCAGGGGTCGCTGCAACGCCTTGGCCTGGTCATCGCCCCAGGCTATACCGTGTCCAAACTGTTGTGGACCAAGGAGCAGTTCCCGCAGCTGTTCGAGCGGATCGACAAAGTGTTGCTGCCCCACGACTACCTCAACTATTGGCTGACCGGTCGCTGCTGCACCGAGTTTGGCGACGCGTCGGGCACCGGCTACTTCAACGTGCGCACTCGCGAGTGGGACCTGCCATTGCTTGCGCACATCGACCCGAGCGGCCGGTTGGGCAAGGCACTTCCGCAGCTGTTGCAAGCCCACGAACCGGTCGGCGTGCTGCGTCCTGAAGTTGCCCGATTGCTGAGCCTGAACCCTGACGCTCTGGTGTCCAGTGGTGGCGGCGACAACATGATGGGCGCGATTGGCACGGGCAATATCCAGCCGGGGCTGATCACCATGAGCCTCGGCTCTTCCGGTACGGTGTATGCCTATGCCGATGAGGCACGGGTCAGCGAGCATGAATCGGTCGCGACCTTCTGCTCATCCTCCGGCGGCTGGTTGCCGCTGATCTGCACGATGAACCTGACCAACGCGACGACCGCCATTCGCGAGCTGTTCGCCCTCGACATCGCCGGCTTCAACCAAGCGGTCGCCCAGGCGCCGATCGGTGCCGAAGGCGTACTGATGCTGCCCTTTCTGAATGGCGAACGCGTGCCCGCCCTGCCCGACGCTACCGGCAGCATCGTCGGGCTGGACAGCACCAATCTGAACCAGGCCAACCTGTCCCGCGCGGTGGTCGAAGGCACCACCTTCGGCCTTCGCTACGGTCTCGATCTGCTGCGCGACAGCGGTATCAAAAGCGAGAAGATCCGCCTGATCGGCGGAGGCTCGAAAAGTGCCGTGTGGCGGCAGATCGTAGCTGACATCATGAACACCCCGGTGATCTGCACCGACCACTCGGAAGCCGCTGCGCTGGGCGCTGCCATTCAGGCGGCCTGGTGCTGGTCGCACGCCAACGGCAAGGTTCAGGAGCTGCAGCAACTGTGCGAACGCTGCGTAAGTCTCGATCAAAGCAGTGAGACGCACCCCGTGGTGCATAATGTGGCCGCCTATCAGCAGGTCTATCAGCGTTATCAGGCGCAACTGCGCAAGGTTTGAACCGTTTTTTCATGGAGCACTTATGTTTCTGGTTTGTGGCGAAGCACTGTTCGACATTTTCACCCGCGCTGATGACAGCGGTTCCCTGAACAGATTGGGGTTTGATGCGATTGCCGGTGGCTCTCCGTTCAACGTTGCGATCGGCCTGCGCCGCCTGGGTGTGGAAGCGAGCTTCCTGGCCGGGCTGTCCACCGATTACCTGGGCCGTCGGCTGCGTGCCGTGCTGGAAAAGGAAACCGTGAATACCGATCACCTGATCGAATTCGACGCACCCACTACACTGGCCATGGTCGCCGTGGGCAGCGATGGATCGCCAACTTACAGCTTTCGAGGCGATGGCTGCGCGGACCGCCAGTTGCGCCTGGAACACCTGCCGCAACTCGACGGGCAGGTACGCGGCATTCACGTCGGCTCGTTTTCACTGGTGGTGCAGCCGATTGCCGACACGCTGCTGGCGCTGGTAGCCCGTGAAAGCAGCACCCGCCTGATCTCGCTGGACCCCAATGTGCGCCTCAACCCGGCACCGGACATTCAGCGCTGGCGCAGCCAGGTCGCAGCATTCGCCGAGCATGCGCACCTGATCAAGGTCAGCGACGAAGACCTGCACCTGTTGTACCCGGACAGCGACCCACAAAAGATTGCCGAAGGCTGGCTCGGCAAGCGTACACAACTGGTCATCGTCACCCGCGGCACGCAAGGCGCCAGCGTCTTCACCCGTCAGCACGGTACCTGGTCGGTGCCGGCAAAAACCGTGGCCACCGCCGATACCGTCGGGGCCGGGGATACTTTTCAGGCCGCGCTGCTGACCTTCCTCAGTGAACGCCAGCTCGATACGCCGCAAGGCTTGTCAACGCTGTCACGGGAAACACTGGACGAGATGCTGAATTTTGCCGTCGGCGCGGCCGCGCTGACCTGCACAAAGGTCGGGCCGGATTTGCCGTACAGGCATCAATTGGGGTGAGAGGGCTTGAATACTACCTCCATACACCCGCATCAACTGCGGTGTATGGACGGTAGTCTTCGTGAGCAAGCGAAGCGTCGCCCGGCTCACTCCCACCCATTAAATGCATGTCTGAAGGGAGAAAGTATCGATACTTAACTCCATCGGAAAGCATTCCCTAGGTGAGAGTGAGCCGGGCGACGCTTCGCTTGTTCACGAAAAGGTCATCAAAGTCGCCGAACAAACATCAGGCCACCATACCGGCCTTGATACCTCTGATGCGGGTGTTGATGTCATCCGCAACGTCGTTCTGCTTGTCCTTGAGCGCGTCCTGAACCTTCTGGTCAATGGCCAGTTGGTCCTGAGGTGCCATGGCGTCATAGTCTTTCTGGGTGATGCCCGTCAGCTTTTCGCGCACTTTCTCTTCGGCTGTCTGCTTCAGAGAGTCCATGAATTTCTGTTGTACCGAATCCGTCGATGCCGTGTCAGTGGTGCTGGTGGTACCAGCCACTGAACCGATGACACCATTGTCACGGTCAGCCGTCTTTTCCGACAGTGACGTATCACCGGCGGATTTCAGGTTGATCATCATCCGTGCAAAGGATTCGTTGTAACCACTGTTGTCCTGCTTGCTGTCCTGCGATGTCGAACTGCTGGTCTGCGCGGTAACCGGTGCCGAACCTGATGTCAGGCCAGCGGCAGCGACCGAGCTGAAGGCGTCCTGGGACACCTCGTCTACGGTCTTGCGCCCGACGACAGCTCGGGAAACAAGCTGCTCAAGCGCACTCGTGCCAATAATCATCTCTCACCTCCTGATGAACCTGTTGCGCAGGTTCAACAGCAAGTCCAGTGCCAACTGCCCTACAAATAATTAACCTGTTGATTTTAAAGATTAAATAAAAACAGGGCATACAGATCGCGTCAAAAAACGGATGCATCCGGCCGCCTGCGGCAAGCATTGGCCGAGCTTCAGCCTGCCGCACGGCCGGTGTTGATATTCAATAGCTCAATCGGCAGCGGCTCGGAAAAGTAGTAGCCCTGCGCCTGTGTGGCGCCAATCTCACGCAGCAGCTCAAGGGTTTCACGGTCCTCGACCCCTTCGGCAACCACGGTCAGATCAAGGGATTCGGCCATGCGCACGATGGCACGCACAATCGCGCGGCTGCGTACACTGGAAGCCAGGCCGAAGATAAACGACTTGTCGATTTTCAATCCGCTGAAATGGTACTGGTGCACGTAGCTGAGCGAAGAGAAGCCCGCGCCGAAATCGTCGAGCATGACCGACATGCCGTGCTCGGCCAGAAGCTTCATTGACAGGCGTGCCTGCTCGGGATCGGCCACCAGTGCGCCTTCGGTGAGCTCCAGGCACAGACGCTCGGGCGCAACATTGTGTTCGGCAAGCATCGCCAGCACTTCCGCCGCGAATGCCGGACGGGTGATGCTGTAACTCGAACAGTTCACATGCACGGGTGGCCAATGACCGTTTTCGGGTTGCGCCAGAATGGCAACCACACGCTTGAGCATGTAAAAGTCCAGACGGCCAATCAGACGCAGCCCCTCTAGCGCAGGTAGAAAGCTCTCTGGCCCGACGACTCGCCCATCCGGCATGCACCAGCGGATCAGCGCCTCGAACGCGAGCAACTTTCCGCTATTGACGCAAATCACCGGCTGAAAATAGGGAATCAACTGATCCGTACGTTTCAGCGCCGTGCGCAAGGCGCCCTCCTGCTCGACCTGATCCGATACCTCGCGACGCAACGCCTGATTGAACACCGCGAAGCTGTCCCGGCCGCCATTCTTGACCCGGTACATGGCGGTATCGGCATCGCGCAGCAGGTCAGCCGGCTCCTGATGGAAGCGGCTGTCGGCGCCCACCACACCGATACTGCAGGAAGAAAAAACCGTGTGATCATCGATCACGAACGGCTGCTCGAACGCCGTCAGTATTCGCTGGGCAATCTCCGTGCCGGTCTGCAACGGCGTGTCGATGCTCAACACGGCGAACTCGTCACCGCCCAGCCGCGCCAACAGGTCCTTTTCGCGCATGCAACTGCGCAAACGCTCGGCGGCCTGCACCAGAAGGATGTCGCCGCAGTGATGGCCAAGGCTGTCATTGATCATCTTGAAGCGATCCAGATCGATGAACATGACGATCAGTTGCTGGCCATCGCGGCAGAAGTCCTGCCAGGCATGCCTCAGGCGATATTGCAAATGGCTGCGATTGGGCAGCCCGGTCAGCGAGTCGTGGGAGTTTTCGTGCTGCAGTCTGGCGTTGGCCCGATCCAGCTCACGGGTCCTGTCTCGAACCCTGGCTTCAAGCAAAACATTGGCGGTATGGATCGCGTCTGCCGCGCTGCGCCGGGACAGTGCCGTATCGATGTGACGAGAAACAAAGGTGAGCAGTTCCTGATCGCGCAAGGTATAGCTGACGTCCTTGGAATAACTCTGCACCACCAGCACGCCGCGAACCTGTCCGCCGTCGAACAGCGGAATGCCCAGCCATGAAGAACAACGACCGGATTGTCGCTGGACCTCGATCTCGCCAAGGCTTTCCAGCCTGCGGGCTTCATCGTAATCGATCAGGCACGGTCGCCGCTGGCCTATCACATACTCGGTAAACCCTCGCTGCCCGCGTCGTGAACGCGGCGGCGTGGGCTTGAACTCGTCAATGTAATACGGAAAGGTCACTTCGCCCGTCGCGCTGTCGTAAAGCGCGATGTAGAAATTGAGCGCCACCAGCAGCTCGCCGACGATCATGTGCAGGCTGCGGAAAAGCTCGTTCATGTCGCCGGGCTGACTGGAAAGCTCGGCAATCTGGAACAGGGCACTCTGCAGATGCTCGGCACGCTCGCGATCCCTGACTTCCTGACGCAACGCGTCATTGGCTGCAGAAAGTTGTTGCGTGCGCAGGGCTACCACCTGTTCCAGGTCAGTTCGGCGCAACTGCCGGTCCAGTGCCATCGCCACATGGCGCGACACGACGGCGAACAATGCACGATCCTGGGCACTGTAGACACGAGACACATCGTAAACCTGCATCGCGACCATGCCGAAGACTTCATCCGATGCATTTTTCAAGGGCGCGCCCATCCAGAACTCGGGCAGACGTCCGACGCAGTAAAAGCGGTTCTCGGCTTTGGCCAGTTCGATGCAGGCGGCATCGAGAAACAAAGGCTGCCCGCTGCTCAAGACATACCCGGTCAGCGACATCCGGTCAGCGTCGATAAACTCGAACGTCTCGTGAGCCATCGCTTCGTCATCGAAACGGTCAATGTAATAAGGGTACGTGATCTTGCCGCTTTGCCGGTCATACAGCGCAACGTAGAAGTTCTCGGCATCGATCAGCGCCCCCAATTGCTCATGAATGCCTTGCAGAAAAGCGCCGCGGTCCAGCGTGGAGCTGGCCAGCAGGCTGATTTCATACAGAACCCGCTGAGTGTTCTGCGCGCGGATCAACGCGGCGGTCTGCAACAGCGAGCCCAGTCTGGCGGCCAGATCCACCAGCAGGGGGTGGTCTTTGTCGGCCATCGGTGCCAACACCCAGCCCAGCACGCCTTCGCCCTGCCCTGCGACCCGGCAATGCAGCTGCAATTGAGCGCAATACGCTTCGAAGTCTTCAGCCGCGATGTGTGCTGGCCAGACAACGGTGTTGTCGCCCTGTCCGAGCAGGCATTTCAGTTCGCCAGCGGCGTAGGCAGCCCAGGCAATATCCGCTATCTGCTCGCGTGCGGCGCTGATGAGTGCTTCGATAGACGCGTGACAGGAGAATCGGTCGCGGTTGGCTGCCAAGGCGCTGCCGGGAGTACGTGAGGTGCACGCTACGCTTGGGCAAAGGCCCGTGGCCAGAAGTGAGACTGTCATGGAAACACCCAGATGCATGAGCCGACGGCGGTCATCCTTAAAATAATGACCAGAGATTACAAGCGTGTCAGGCATTGTTGCAAAGTTCATACCTTTTTGGCAGACCCTTGTATTCCCCTATGACGCTTGTGTGACGCAGGGCACTACACGGCTCCCTCATGTGTCAGATTCAGGTGCATTGCCGCGCAGCGAGGCTCGGCTATGCTGTCGTACGGCGTTACATTTATTCAATTGAACAGGTGACAGTAATGGTCAAGACGTACAGCTACGCAGCGCAATCTGCCCAAGACATACTCAAACCCCATCAATTCGAACGTCGCTCGCCCGGCGCTGACGATGTTCAGATCGACATCCTTTACTGCGGCGTGTGCCACTCGGACCTGCACACTGCGCGCAATGAGTGGCACAACACACTCTATCCTTCTGTTCCGGGTCACGAAATCGTCGGCCGGGTCACGGCGGTCGGCTCCGACGTCAAGCAATTCAAGGTCGGCGACCTGGCTGGCGTCGGCTGCATGGTCGACAGCTGCCAGCAATGTACATCGTGCGCCGAGGGTGACGAGCAATATTGCGAGAGCGGCTTCACCGGCACCTACAATGGCCCGGTATTTGGCGGCGAGAACACATTCGGCGGCTACTCCGACAAGATCGTGGTCAAGGAAAAGTTCGTCTTGCGCATCTCTCATGATGCCAACCTGGCCGCCGTAGCGCCGCTGTTGTGCGCGGGTATCACCACCTATTCCCCCTTGCGCCACTGGAAGGTCGGCCCGGGCAAGAAAGTCGGCATTGTCGGGCTTGGCGGTCTCGGCCACATGGGCGTCAAGATTGCCCACGCCATGGGCGCACATGTTGTGCTGTTCACGACCTCCCCCAACAAGCGAGAAGATGGCTTGCGCCTGGGCGCCGACGAAGTAGTCGTATCCAAAGACGCGGCACAGATGGCCGCTCAGGCCAACAGCCTGGACTTTATCCTCAACACGGTCGCAGCGCCGCATGATCTGGACGCCTTTCTGTCTCTTCTCAAGCGCGACGGCACCATGACACTGGTCGGCGCGCCGGCAGAACCGCATCCCTCACCAGCGGTGTTCAACCTGATCTTCAAACGTCGCAGCCTGGCTGGCTCGTTGATCGGAGGCATTCAGGAAACCCAGGAAATGCTGGATTTCTGCGCCGAGCACGGCATCGTTTCCGACATCGAAATGATCAACATGCAGGACATCAACGAGGCTTATGAGCGGATGCTCAAGGGCGACGTCAAGTATCGCTTTGTCATCGACATGGACAGCCTCAAGCAGGAAGCGGCTGCCGACTCGAACGCTGCCTGACGTGCAGCCAACAGCCAGGGAAGGCTGAGCGCACGGACATGCCGTACGTCGCCCCCGGTGAACCGAACGCGGCTAACCGCCCACTGATGTCCATACTCTAATGCAGCAAACGGGTTGCAGACCTCGGCAACCCGCCTGCTGTGCGTCTCGCTCTGGCTGTTTCACGCTAAGACCTGAGCGGCGCACCCGCCAAAATGAACTATTTATTACATTTTGGTGACTACCACTGACTGTCTTTGAGTCTCAAGTTCACGCAGTCCTTGCAGATACTCATGTCAACGGACGTTTAACAGGTGAACGGATTATGAAACAACGCGCGACAGTCATCTGCAAACGTGACGGCCAGGTCCTTTACGTGCGCAAACCGAAATCCCGCTGGGCATTGCCCGGCGGCAGGATTGAAGCGGGTGAAACGCCCTTCCAGGCCGCAGTGCGTGAACTGTGCGAGGAAACCGGGCTTGCCGACCTTGATCTTCTGTACCTCGATGTGTACGAGAAGGATCAAGTGGCCCACTACGTTTTTACCGCTCAGGTTCCAGCCTCCAGCGAGCCATCGCCGCAGAACGAAATTGCCGCCTGCAAATGGCTTGCGCCGCAGAAACTTGACGACCTGAAAGCCAGCAGTGCGACCAAAACCATCGTCAAGTCATATGCCAACGAGTCCGAAGACGTTTCCGGTGCACGGAGCCACGTGACGGGGTAATCGGGACAATCGGGTTGAACGGTATGGCCTGATTCTGTTCTGAGACAGCAGACGGTTCATTACTTTCTTCCCCGTCTCAGGAGACCCCTATGACTCAGACCGCCCTGGTTGTTGGCGCAAGTGGCATTGTCGGCAGCGCAATCACGCAGTTGTTACTGGAAAACGATTGGCAGGTTGCCGCCCTCTCCCGTAGCCCGTCAGCGCGGCCCGGCGTGATCCCGGTTGCTGCAGACCTGCAGAACCCGGAGTCCGTACGTGTGGCTCTGGCTGATTTAAAGCCCACCCACGTTTTCATCACGACATGGTCGCGTCAGGCCACTGAAGCAGAAAACATCCGAGTCAATGCCGCGATGGTGCGTAACGTGCTGGACGCTGTGCGGCCCGCAGGCAGTGTCAAGCATGTCGCGCTGGTGACCGGCCTCAAGCATTACCTCGGCCCGTTTGAAGCGTATGGCAAAGGCACCCTGCCGCAAACGCCGTTCAGGGAATCGCAGGCGCGCCTCGATATCGAGAACTTTTACTACGCTCAGGAAGACGAAGTCTTCGCTGCCGCAGAGAAGGATGGCTTTACCTGGAGCGTCCATCGTCCGCACACCGTGACCGGTGTCGCCGTCGGCAACGCGATGAACATGGCGACGACTCTGGCCGTTTACGCCTCGATCTGTAAAGCCACGGGCCGACCTTTCGTGTTCCCGGGCTCCCGTGTGCAGTGGGACAGCCTGACCGACATGACCGATGCGCGGCAGCTGGCCCGCCAGCAACTGTGGGCCGCGACCACACCTGCAGCGGCCAATCAGGCGTTCAACATCACCAACGGCGATGTGTTCCGCTGGAGCTGGATGTGGGGACAGATCGCCGAATACTTCGGCTTGCAGCCAGCCGATTTCCCGAGCGAGCCAGCCCCGCTGGAAACGCAGATGGCCAACGATCAAGCAATCTGGGATGACATTGTTCGCGAGCATCAGCTCAAGGAAAGTGACATCAACCGCCTGATTTCGCCATGGCACAGCGATGCCGATCTCGGCCGTCCGATTGAAGTAGTCACTGACATGTCGAAGAGCCGCAAACTGGGCTTCACGGCATTTCAGGCCAGTGACGATGCGTTCTTCGACGTGTTTGAAAAGCTGCGTCGTGACCGCCTGATTCCCTGAAGCTGCTCACGCTCTCGTGCCAATGCTCGCATTGGCACGAGAGCTGGCACTTTCTACGGGTAACGCAAGCACAACAAAAAAGGGCCAACCTTTCGGTTGACCCTTTTTTTACCGCCCAGCAGAGCGGATTTTGTTTGGTAGGCGCGATTGGACTCGAACCAACGACCCCCACCATGTCAAGGTGGTGCTCTAACCAACTGAGCTACGTGCCTGCTGTGGGTCGGCATTCTACGGATATTCGATTGCCTGTCAAACGCTTTTTTGCAGTAACTCTCTGAATACGTGAATTTTTTAAGGCTCCTGCCAGTGATCACGCGACATCGGATTCCTTTCGCCTTACCGGCACGCTGATCGTGCGGCCTTCTTGTGTTCACCCACCTTTTGAAACCTTACCTAGCATATTTACCAGTATCACTCATCATCCAGCCCTAATAACGCTTGCTAGTGTCATAGGCGTCGACCTATGCATCACTCAGGAGAAAAAATCATGGACGATGACGTGGCCGCACTGGTGGTTGATAACGGATCAGGCCCGGTTCAGAGCGACAATGAAAGCAACGCTGCCTCCGAAGACGGGCCCGCTATCACGAATCGCTATGCAAGGCTGAGAAGTGACGGAATCGTCATTATGATTCAAGACATCCTGGGCCCGCCCCCGACGCCGGACTGGAAACTATGCAAGGCAGATACAAAGCCAGCCAGAGACTCGCCGAGCGGGTCGGATTTGAGTACGAAGGCACGCTTAGACAGGATCGCATGAGCATTCAAGGAGGACTGCTCAACACGCGCGTTTACTCGATCATTGGCAAAACAAAAAAGGGCCAGCCTCTCGGCTGACCCTTTTGATACCGCCCAGCAGAGCGGATTTTGTCTGGTAGGCGCGATTGGACTCGAACCAACGACCCCCACCATGTCAAGGTGGTGCTCTAACCAACTGAGCTACGTGCCTGCTGTGGGTCGGCATTCTACGGATATGCGAATACCTGTCAATCTGTTTTTTTGCTAACCCTATGAAATACAGCGTTTTTTGCCAAACTACAGGCAACGACTCTTTTCGCCTGCTGCTGGCAGAGCTTTTATATCTCGGGTACGATTGCCGCCATCGTCAAGAATATTAAACGGAGTCTCAGGATGGCAAACACGCCCTACCCGCAGTCCTTCTATGCGGCTTCAGCCAATGCTGCCCCGGAACGTCCCGCGCTGCAGGGCGAAGTCGAAACTGACGTGTGTGTCATCGGAGCGGGTTACACAGGCTTGTCCAGCGCGCTGTTCCTGCTGGAAAACGGATTTCGGGTCACGGTGCTGGAAGCGGCCAAGGTCGGCTTCGGCGCATCAGGGCGTAATGGCGGGCAGATCGTCAATAGTTACAGCCGCGACATCGATGTCATCGAGCGAACCGTGGGGCCACGCCAGGCGCAGTTGCTCGGGCAGATGGCCTTCGAAGGCGCATCCATCATCCGCGATAGGGTTTCCCGTTACGGCATTCAGTGCGACCTGAAAGATGGTGGTGTATTCGCAGCGCTGACCAGCAAGCAACTGGCGCATCTCGAAGCTCAGCAGCGGCTCTGGGAGCGCTATGGGCACACCGGCCTCGAGTTGATGGACAAGCGCCGGATCAATGAAGTCGTGGCTTGTGATCAGTACATCGGCGGGTTGCTGGATATGACCGGTGGACATATTCATCCCCTCAACCTGGCGCTGGGTGAAGCGGCGGCCGTTGAAACACTGGGTGGCACGATCTACGAGCAATCAGCGGCCATTCGTATCGAGCGCGGGGCAAACCCTGTGGTGCATACGGCGCAAGGCAGGGTCCGGGCCAAGTTCATTATCGTGGCCGGCAATGCCTACCTGGGCAGTCTGGTCCCGGAGCTGGCGGCCAAGTCGATGCCGTGCGGCACTCAGGTCATCACCACCGAGCCGTTGAGCGATGAACTGGCCAAGACACTTCTGCCGCAGGATTACTGCGTCGAAGACTGTAATTACCTGCTGGATTACTACCGCCTCAGCGCCGACAAGCGCCTGATCTTCGGCGGCGGCGTGGTGTATGGTGCCAGAGATCCTGCCAATATCGAAGCCATCATCCGGCCAAAAATGCTCAAGGCGTTCCCGCAACTCAAGAACGTGAAGATCGACTACGCGTGGACCGGCAACTTCCTGCTGACCCTGTCTCGTCTGCCCCAGGTCGGACGACTGGGCGACAACATCTATTACTCGCAGGGATGCAGCGGACACGGTGTGACCTACACCCACCTGGCCGGCAAGGTACTGGCCGAGGCGCTGCGCGGTCAGGCAGAGCGCTTCGATGCGTTCGCCGACCTGCCCCACTACCCGTTCCCCGGCGGACAGCTGCTGCGCACCCCGCTGACCGCGCTGGGCGCATGGTATTACAGCCTGCGTGACCGACTCGGTTTCTAGATTTGCTGAACGTAAAACGGCACCTTCTCGGTGCCGTTTTTGTTCCTGCCGCGTTGATTTCATTTAACGCCGCGTGCCAGCGTTCTTTTCGCCTCGCCCGCCGCCTGCTCCTGTCCTGATGTCGATAACGCTTCAGCCGCCTGCAGCCAGCGCTGCGCATCGACATTGGCCGGCAACTGCCGGGGCGACTGAATCAGCACCGCCCAACTGCCCGCGTCCTTCCAGGCCGACGCAAAACTGCTGAAACTCATTGAATAGCGACGATCCATGCCTGCGTTGAGCAGCACGGTCTCCTTGATGCGGTTATAGCCGATCAACACCGCATAACGCGGCCCTTTCCACATCGCAGAGCCCTGGGCAAAACGCAGCATGACCGGATAACCCGCCGAGACCTGAGTCAGCAGGTCCTGTAATTGGCCATCAAGCGGGTAAACCATGAACCCGTATTCACGCGCGACTTTCTGCATGTTCTGTTCGAGCCGGTCCTCGGCGCCCGGCAGTTGCAGCGGCTTGTCGAGCAAACCGGGCGTTGTCTGCACCTGCTGGTTGGCCAGCATGCTAGCCAGCACCATCGGGCCGCTTTGATAGGCATTACCCCGAAAGAACGGAATCGACGTCAGCTCGACCCGGTCCGGAAGGCGTTTCATCTCCGGCGTAACCATCGACGAACAACCAGCAAGGCCCGTCAGCAAGGCCGCAATCAACCATGAACGCAGTGCACCGACAGTACCGGTATTGAAAGAAACCGACAGCATGTTCACTCACTTTAACTGTTATCGGGCAACCCGCGACCCGACCTGAGCACCGATGATAGAGCCGACCGGGTTCCGGGTATAGCCGCGCGCGGCACCCCGGTCAGCGGAATGGCGAAAATAATTCATAGCCCGATGCCACTGGTCAATTAACCGAAACATGCCCCGTACTAGACTGTCAGTTATCAAGACCGCAACAAAAAGCAGGAATGTGGAGGCACTTATGAGCCTGGAATTGACAATCGTGATGCTGATCGCCTCGTGGCTTGCCGTTGCCAGTGCGATGCTGTGGGGGGTGATGCGCATATCCCGTCGCCATCACCAGCCACGCAGTGTCGAGTCGCGCGTGGCAAAGCGGCCAGTCCTTGCAAAACATCTCAAGGCTCCCGCTGTAGCAGCCAACTGACTTACAAGGGCGTGAGCAGCGTTTAGCTGATCTGCCCTCATCAGCGTATTTGCCAGCACCTTGAACGCGAAAGGTCGACCCTGTTACCAGGGCCGACCTTTTTTACAGTTTCGCCAGCTATCAGTGCGTGGACACCTGAGTAGCGGCTTTCTTGCGTCTTGCCCTGCGTACCAGCATGTTCAAGGCTTCAACGGCTGCCGAGAAGGCCATGGCCGCATAGATATAACCCTTGGGCACATGGGCGCCGAAACCTTCGGCGATCAGCGTCATACCGATCATGATCAGGAAGCCCAGGGCCAGCATGACCACCGTCGGGTTGTCGTTGATGAACTTGGCCAGCGGGTTGGCGGCGACAAGCATCACCACGACAGCAGAGATGACCGCGATGACCATGATCGGCAGGTGCTCGGTCATACCCACGGCAGTGATGATACTGTCGATGGAGAACACCAGGTCCAGCATCAGGATCTGCACGATAGCCGCGCTCATGCTCAGCGCCACCACCGAACCCAGGGCTTTCTCTTCCTCGGTCTTGACGTCCATGCTGTGGTGAATTTCCGTCGTTGCCTTCCAGACCAGGAACAGGCCACCGGCAATCAGGATCATGTCTTTCCATGAGAACGCCTGACCAAATACCTCGAAGACCGGCTCTGTCAGCTGCACGATGTACGCAACGGTACTGAGCAGGCCCAGACGCATCACCAGCGCCATGCCGATACCCAGCTTGCGAGCCTTCTCGCGCTGATGTTCAGGCAGCTTGTTGGTGAGAATCGAGATGAAAATCAGGTTATCGATGCCCAGTACAACCTCCATCACCACCAGTGTCGCCAGCGCGATCCAGGCTGCCGGACTTGTTGCGAGTTCCAATAGGTATTCCATAGATCACTGCCCTGCCTGCGCCAATAGTTATAAGTCAGATTTCTTTATCAGACGTGTTTTCGGTTTCAGCCGAGTTTGGTGGTGGCTCCTGCAACGAAAGTTCCTGCCTGGCCTCGTCCAGTGCCTGGGTCGCGGCTTTATGGGTGTCATCGACCACCTGTTTTGCACTGTCGGCGGCGGCGTTCACCACCTGCTTGGTGGAAGACTCTAGCTGATCGCATCCCGCCACTACCAGCAGCGAACCGCTCAGTAATACAGCGTAAAGGGCTTTGTTCATGGGCTCCTCGGTCGGTGAAGCCGGGCGGCCTGTTCAGCCCGGCATTGGAGCGAATTCTAGACATCTTGAAACATAAGGAAAATTCGATTTTATAAGGCATATACTTCGGTTTTACCGAATCGGCAGAAAATATGCTCAATTACCGCCAGCTTCACTACTTCTGGGTCGTGGCCAAGACCGGCAGCATCGTGCGCGCCTGTGAACAGTTGAATCTGACCGCGCAGACCGTCAGCGGGCAGATCAGTCTGCTGGAGGCGTCACTGGGGGTCGATCTGTTTCAGCGCGTCGGTCGGCAACTGGAAATGACCGAAGCAGGTCGCCTCGCCCTGCCCTACGCCGAACAAATGTTTCAGTTGGGCAATGACCTGGAAAACCTGCTGCGTTCGCAACCGGATGAACAGCAATTGCTGTTGCGCATTGGGGTGGCTGACGTCGTGCCCAAGTCGATTGTCTACCGCCTGATCGCCCCGACCATGACGCTGGAAGAGTCAATCCGCATCACCTGTCGCGAGGACAAGCTGGAACGACTGCTGGCAGACCTGGCCATTCAGCGTCTCGACCTGGTGATTTCCGATAGCCCCATGCCGCCGCACCTGGACATCAAGGGGTATAGCCAGAAGCTGGGCGAGTGCGGGGTCAGTTTTTTCGCCACGCGTGAAATGGCGGAGCGTATCGGGACGGATTTTCCACAGTGCATGCATGGAGCACCGCTGCTGATTCCAGGCCAGGAAACCGTGGTTCGAGGCCGACTGATGCGCTGGTTTGCCGAACAGAGCATTCAGCCGCGCATCATTGGCGAATTTGATGACAGCGCGCTGATGAAGGCGTTCGGCAAATCCGGCAGCGGCGTGTTCGTGGCGCCCAGCGTGATCGCCGACGAAGTGCAGAACCAGTATGGCGTACAAGTGGTTGGCCACACTGACGCGGTGACCGAATCGTTCTACGCCATTACCGTGGAGCGCAAGGTCAGGCACCCCGGCGTTGTCGCCATCGCCGAAAGTGCTCGGAACCAGCTGTTTACCGATGCAGGCTAAGCCGGGAGCGGCCCTGGATCACGCTTGATCAACAACAGCGCCAGCACAATCGCCAGCACAATGATGCCCGCAGCGGCAAAACCGACGTTGCCCAGCCCCAGGTGATCAATGACCCTGCCGCCGATCAACGCGCCGATACCAATGCCAAGGTTGGCGCCGGCGATGTTCAGTGATGCCGCGAATGCAGGTGCTTGTGGCGCGGCCTTGATCAGCCGCACATGACTGACCAGAAACAAGGCCGCCTGGGTAATGCCCCAAACGGCAAGCGCGAGTGGCAAGGCCACCACCGAATGAATGCTCGGCACCACCGCGACCATGCCGACGACCATGAAAGCGCAGAACACCAGGCTGGCAATCAACGGATGGCGGTCGACCATGCGCCCGCCCAGCGAGTTGCCCAGCAAGCCGACAGCACCAAAGCCCATCAGACACCAGCCCACCAGAGCGCCGTCGAAACCGGCAAGACGCTCGAGCATGTCCGCCAGGTAGGTATAGGCCGTGAACATGCCGCTGAACACCAGCACCGAGAGCAGCACGTGCCCCTGCATCATCCGGCTGCGCAAGATGCCGAACTGTTCAAGGATCGAGACCGGGTTCGGCCGGGCAACCGTTTTCGGCAGATAGACCGTCAACAACAGTGCCTTGGCGAACGCCAGACCGGCCAGCACCAGAAAGGCCGTGCGCCAGCCGAACGCGTCGGAGATCAGGGTACCGATGGGGATGCCGAACACCGTGGCGCAAACGATGCCGAAACCGATCCTGGCAATCGCCCGCCCAGCAAACTGCGGACCGACAATGTCCACGGCGGTCTCGCTGGCCAGCGCCCAGAACACCGGCAAGCCCAACGCGGGAATCAGCCGGGCGATACCCATCACGGCGATATTGGGCGCCAGCGCCGCCAGCACATTTGCAAAGCCGAACAGTACCAGGATGCTGACAAACAGGCGCTTGCGCTCGAAGCGCGAAAAGTAGGCGGTCAGAAAGGGACCAAAGGCGGCGACGGTGAACGCGAACAACGTCACCAGCAGCCCGGCCTGCGAGACCGTGACATTCAGGTCGCGGGCAACGGCTGGCAAAAGGCCAACGATAACGAATTCTGTAGTCAGCACGGTGAACCCGGCGGCTGACAACAGAAGGATGGGCAACAACATGAATACTCCAGAACAACATCAATACAGCCCGCTGCAACAGCGCGGCCTGCGGGAGGACAATTAAAGCGGCTTGAAGATGAGTGTCACGCCAATGCTGCGCATTGGCGTGCATTTCGTGAGGCTCTGCGTCGAAACTTCTCAATCCGGCAAGGCAGTGACTAAACAGTGCATCCTGTAAGATGCCGAAGCTCACGCCAAAGCTCCGTGAAAGCGTAACGAACTGCACCCATACGCTGAGCACGCGTCGGTGTAAACCAGCCCGTTTTTGATTCTGGCCGAGGGCCGTGGGAGCGGGCCTGCTCGCGAAGAGGCCGGTACAGCCCTCAGGAAAGAGGGCGCTCGATGCATCGACTTCGTGAGCAATACGGATCGCCGCCCCGGTCACTCCCACACCCTTCGGGCAGAAGCCTGTAAGCCCTTTATTTCGGGCGTTTTAGAACTTGCCCATGAAATCACGCTTGCCGATTTCAACGCCGTTGTGGCGCAGCAGATCGTAGGCAGTCGTGACGTGAAAGAAAAACTGCGGCAAGGCGTAGCTGAGCAGATAGGCCTGACCGTTCAGGCGCTTTTCCTTTTCAGTGCCGGGACGCAGGACGATTTCGATGCCTTCCTTGCCGTCGACCTGATCAGGGGTGATGCTGCCGATGAACGCGAGTGTCTTGGCAAGCAGAGCCTGCAACTCGGCAAAGGTGGTTTCGGTGTCATCGTATTGCGGGATCTCGACGCCTGCCAGGCGCGCGGAAGCACCCTTGGCAAAATCGACGGCGATCTGCACCTGACGGGTGAACGGCAGCATATCCGGGAACAGACGTGCCTGTAGCAGGGCTGGCGGCTGAATTTTCTTCTCGGTCGCGTAGGCTTCGGCTTTGGTCAGAACGTCGCTCAGCGCGTTGAGCATTTGCTGAAAGACAGGAATGGAAGCGGCGTACAGGGAAATAGACATGACATATCCTGATTGAGAAAGGCGCAATTATAGACCCACATGACGCCAAACGCCGTGACACTTTTCAGCGCCCCTGCAGATCCGTGCAGCAGACACTGGCAATAATGTCCGCCACGCCCTACGCTGATCCACCGCCATCACTCAGGGAAGCGCCATGTCCATCGAATCGTCCTCCACCGAATCCTCCCCGAATGCCGAGGCGTTACAACTCAACGGCGTTGAAGTGCGCATTCTGGGCTGCCTGATCGAGAAACAGGCGACCAACCCGGAAACCTATCCGCTGACCCTCAATGCACTGGTGATTGCCTGCAACCAGAAGACCAGTCGTGACCCGGTCATGAACCTCACCCAGGGTCAGGTCGGCCAGAGCCTGCGAGCCCTGGAAGGCCGCGGTCTGACGCGGCTGGTCATGGGCAGTCGCGCCGATCGCTGGGAACACAGGGTCGACAAGGGGCTCGAGCTGGTCCCGGCGCAGGTGATACTCACTGGCCTGTTGCTGCTGCGCGGGCCACAGACCGTCAACGAGCTGCTGACCCGCAGTAACCGCATGCACGACTTCGAGGACAGCGAGCAGGTCGTGCACCAGCTGGAACGTCTGATCGCCAGAGGTCTGGCGATGCTCGTGCCGCGCCAGTCGGGCCAGCGCGAAGACCGTTACATGCACCTGCTGGGCGACCCGGAATCCCTGCAGGAGCTACTTGCCGCCCGCCAGCACACACCGGAGCGACCTTCGGCAAGTCCGGCGGCCAACTCGCGTATCGATGAGCTGGAGGCACGGGTCGCGGCCCTTGAAGAACGACTGGCCAGACTGGAGCACGCCGAGGAGTAACGCGCCCTGCCCGACCTGCCGGCTAGCCGGCTCTGGCGAAGGCGGCCGCCTGCTGATACTGCTCGTCGGTCGGGCGCACCCCGGTATAGAGCACAAACTGCTCCAGTGCCTGGATCGCCGCCACTTCATCACCACTCACCACACGCTTGCCCAGGCGACGTGCAGCCTGGATCAGCGGCGTGTCGGCCGGGGTAGCCACCACATCGAAAACCGTTTCAGCGGCGTCGATGGCTTGCAGGTCAAACGACAGCTCGTCAGCTTGCGCGCCCTGCATCCCTAATGGAGTGACATTGACCAGCAAGGGTGGCCGCGCGCTACCCAGCTCCGCTTGCCAGCGAAAGCCGCACGCCTCTGCGAGACGCCGGCCGGCCTGCTCGTTACGGGCCACGATCAGCCCCTCGGTGAAACCCGCATCACGCAGCGCGAACGCGACTGCCTTGGCCATTCCCCCGCTTCCACGCAGGGCAAACGCGCTGCGCGGCACCGCATGGCTCTCCATCAGTTGAGCGACAGCGATGTAATCGGTGTTGAACGCCTTCAGATGCCCGTCGGTGTTGACGATGGTATTGATCGACTGGATAGCGGCAGCTGAGGCGTCCAGTTCGTCGACCAGTTCGATGCAGGCCTCCTTGAAGGGCATCGAAACTGCGCTGCCACGAATCCCCAGCGAGCGTATGCCGGCCACGGCGGCGGCGAGGTCTTTGGGGGCGAAAGTCTTGTAATAGAAGTTCAAGCCCAACTGCTGATAAAGATGATTATGGAAACGCACACCAAAGTTGCCGGGACGGGCGGCCATGGACATGCACAATAATGTCTCCCTGTTAGCAGTGACGGACATCGGGTGTTTCCTCCAGACGGTAATGGCTTGAATCTTCGATAGAAGCGTATGCTACGCACCAGCGAGCGCGAGGACATACGCGGCACACCTTACATAAAATTTACTCAGCACTTTCGCAGATTCTTACAATTTCGGTGTCATAGTGTTATCCCGTGGCAGTGCTTGAGAGTGATGCAGGCGCGCGACAACGGGTTGAGAGCGAGGAACAGTCATGATTCGTCAAATCCCCAAGATCGCCTTGTTTGTAGGTGCCCTGGCCCTTGCTGGCCAGGCGAATGCTGACCGTGGCTGGGGTGGCCCTGCCGTGGTAGGTGCTATCGTTGGCGCTGCCGTTGTCGGGGCGGCGGTATCTTCAGGTCGCGACAGAACGGTGTACGTCGAGCGCGAGCCGGTATACGTGCAACAGCAGCCGGTCTACTACGCGCCGCCACCGGTCTATTACCAGCCGGCCCCGGTCTATCAGGTTGTGGAGCGCTACCCACCGCCTCCACCGCCAGGCTACTACCACCGTTACGGGCCACCGCCAGGCCCCGGCTATTACTACGGTCCGCCACGCGGCCGCTGGTAACAGAACAAAAAACCCGCCTTTTCAGGCGGGTTTTTCGTTGCTGTGCTCACATAATTGGCTGCCAATGCAATGCGCCAAACCCTCGTTGTTATCAATGACCACTATTGAGAGCGTCGATTTCTGACTTGCCCGCCCGCCCTCTACAGTAGCGCCATGGATTGAGGAGGCACTTATGGCCAAGGTACACATCATGTCCGTCGTCGGTAGCGCAGTTCCAGCCCCGCTCAGAGAGCGCGGCCTGTTGGCCTGCTGGTACCTCATTCAGGATGGCGAACCCGTCAGCGGCCCGCTCGCGTCATTGCCTGTTGCAGAGGCCCTGTCGCGGCAACTGCAGTGTCAGCCCCTCAACAGCTGACTTCTTCTGCAAACCTCGTGCGTTGCTCCGCACATCCCTTGCCCGCCTCTTCGATGGCGGGCTTTTTTTTGCCATGGAAAAAGCCGGTGACCAGACTCAGCCGCGCTCGGCCATGGCCGCGTTGACCTGACAGCGATGGGCCAGTTTCTGCAGGCGTTTCTCCAGCGCCATGAACACCACACGATCGGTACGGCCACTGTCGAGCTCATCGATCAGGTCATTGGCGACCTGACGCAATTCGTAAGCCAGCACCACGCGGTCATCATTGAGGTCCTGTTTATGCGACTCGAACAGGCGATGCAGGTAATCCTGCAAGGTGTATTTCAGGCTATGCCGGTCACTGGCGCGCAGATGGGTCAGGTTGAGGCTGATACGGCCCTGCAGTTCGCTCAGCTCGCCGCACAGGTACTGCATGCGCCGCGCGTAACCCACTTCCCGGTCACGTATCTGCTTGTGCGCCAGTTCCGCTTCCTGCTTGCGCTGGATGGCCGGTACTGCCACGGCGGCCATCAGCCCGACGATCAGACCGATCGCCTGCATCCAGCCGGCCCAGTCACTCGGACGTGAGGTAAAGCCGACACCCAGCAGCAGAATGACGATCAATGAAGCGATGATCACCAGTACTGCGTAATCCTTGCTGACAAACCCCTTGAGCATTGCATGACTCCTGAATCGGTGACCTGAATGGCATGGAATGCTAATCGGTGCGGGCCTTGCGCACCACGAATATTCAATTGAGATGTGGTTTTTGGCAGGTTCCAGAGCAGAAAGCGACTTAACAGCAACTTAATGAATGACCGATTGCGTCATTTATTGCGCAAACGCCCACCCCAGCCCATCGACATACAGCAAAGTCTGCTCATAAAATGCAGCGTTTTGACGCGATCCCTTCCATTTACCACCTTTTATCGAGTGAGCCTTGCTCTTGAAAATCCGTCTGTCTCTTTTGGGCCTATTATTTGTACTTACCGGCCCGGTGCTTTCTACCCCTACGCTGGCAAATGAACCCGCCGTTCTGAACCGTGATCCTTCCAACCTGCACCTTGCCTCGGGCAGCGCAATGGTCATCGACCTGCAGACCGACAAGGTGCTGTATTCCAGCAACCCGGATGTGATCGTGCCGATTGCCTCGGTCACCAAGCTGATGACCGCGATGGTCGTGCTGGATGCCAAGCAGCCGATGGACGAAGTCATTCCGGTGAACATTTCCCAGACACCGGAAATGAAAGGCGTCTTCTCCCGAGTCAAGCTCGGCAGTGAAATGAACCGTCGGGACATGTTGCTGATCACCCTGATGTCCTCGGAAAACCGCGCGGCGGCCAGCCTGGCGCACAGCTATCCGGGCGGCTATCCGGCGTTCATTCTGGCGATGAACGCCAAGGCCAAGGCGCTGGGCATGAAGCACACGGCCTACGTCGAACCCACCGGCCTGTCGGTGTACAACGTGTCGACCGCGCGCGACCTCACCAAGCTGGTGATGGCGGCGCGCAAATACCCGCTGCTCAGTGAACTGAGCACCACCGAGCAGAAGACCGTGACCTTCCGCAAACCGACCTACACCCTCGGTTTCAGCAACACAGATCATCTGGTGCGCAAGGATAACTGGGACATCAAGCTGACCAAGACCGGCTTTACCAACCAGGCCGGTCACTGCCTGGTGCTGCTGACCAGCATGGCCAACCGCCCGGTTTCAGTGGTGATTCTCGATGCGTTCGGCAAGTACACGCACTTTGCCGACGCCAGCCGCATACGCAAGTGGATGGAAACCGGTCAGAGCGGCCCAGCGCCCGAAGTGGCCCTGCAGTACAAGAAGGAAAAGAATCTGGTCATGAGACAGACCGGTATTCAAGCCAGAGACTGAGTCACGCTGGCAACGAAAAACGGTCGCGATGCTTGCACATCGCGACCGTTTTTTATTTCCCCGAGCGACACTCAGTTGTATTGAGTGACCAGCTTGGTATTCAGGTAGGCCTCAATGGCCTCGGTGCCGCCTTCGGAACCGTAACCGGAATCCTTGATCCCGCCGAACGGTACTTCCGGCAAGCCGATGCCCTGATGATTGATCGACAGCATCCCCGCTTCGATAAAGGTACTCAGCGCTTGCGCAGTCTTCATCGACGTGGTGAAGGCATAGGATGCCAGCCCGAACGGCACGCGGTTTGACTCGGCAATCGCCTCCTCTAGCGTGTCGAAAGGCACCAGCAACGCGACAGGGCCGAAAGGCTCCTCATTCATGATGCGCATCTGCGGCTTCAGGCCACTCAACACGGTCGGCTCGAAGAAATAGCCCGCCCCCTCGACAGCCTTGCCACCGGCAGACAGCGTCGCGCCACCACGCACCGCGTCATCGATCAGATCGACCAGCGCAGGAATACGTCGATCATTGGCCACAGGGCCCATGGTGGTGCCCACCTCCAGACCGTTACCCACCTTGATTTCGCGAGTCAGGCCAACGAATTTCTCGGTGAACGCGTCGAGTACCTTGCGCTGCACCAGAATCCTGGTCGGCGACACGCAGACCTGCCCGGCATTACGGAACTTGGCGGTGGCCAGCACGCGAGCAGCGAGGTCGATATCCGCATCATCGAACACCAGCGCCGGTGCATGACCACCCAGTTCCATGGTTGCCCGCTTCATGTGCTTGCCAGCCAATGCGGCCAGTTGCTTGCCGACCGGCGTAGAGCCAGTGAACGTGACTTTGCGAATGACCGGATGCGGAATCAGGTAGCCGGAGATTTCTGCCGGATCACCGTAGACCAGACCGATGACGCCAGCCGGCACACCGGCATCGGCGAAAGCGCGAATCAGTTCGGCAGGCGACGCCGGCGTTTCTTCCGGGGCCTTGACGATGATCGAGCAGCCCGCAGCCAGTGCCGAGGACAACTTGCGCACCACCTGGTTGATCGGGAAATTCCAAGGCGTGAACGCAGCGACCGGGCCGACCGGCTCCTTGATGACTTTCTGTTCGATGGACACGCCCCGCGACGGCACGAGACGACCATAACTGCGACGCCCTTCTTCGGCCAGCCAGTCGATGATGTCAGCCGCCGACAGGGTTTCCATGCGCGCTTCGGCCAAGGGCTTGCCCTGCTCCTGCGTCATGATTCGGGCGATGCTGTCTGCACGCTCGCGAATCAGGTTCGCCGCTTTCTGCATCAGCTTGTAGCGATCATAAGCCGAGGTGGCACGCCAGGTGGCAAAGCCACGCTCGGCCGCCGCCAGAGCTTCGTCAAGGTCGGCGATACCGGCATGCGCCACAGTGCCCAGCGCCTCGCCCGTCGCCGGGTTGATGACTGACAACGTGCGATTGTCGCGGCTTGCGCGCCATTGACCATCGATATAAAGCTGTACGTCTGGATACATGAACAATTTCTCCATAAGTCGCTGAAAGGAACGGTGTGACCGACGGATCAGACTCGCTGATCGGCACCGGCCATCGGCAAAAATGTCAAGCGCTACGGCTCGTCGATTTTGCGACGCGTCATGACGCGCGTCGACAGGCTCACAACACGTTTGAAGCCGGTGGTCTCATAGGCCTGCGCTATGCTGCACTTACGACGATACTTTACTTACATAGCCTGGACTCAAGTCACCAGTCAGGGATGACGTGATCATGAACGTACAGTCTGCCGCATTGCATCATCATACGCCCCGCCTGAGTGTCATTGAGCCACGCGGCCTGGAGATTCGCGCGATTGATTTTTGGCGCAACCAGGCCACGGACACGCCGGCAGTTCTTATAAACCGCGTGGCTCATGATGCTGCCGGGCATCCGGTCAACTGCTGGGATGCAAGGCTCTGGGAAAGCCAGGCTGCCGTCAATCTTGCCACTGTGTTTTCCCTGAGTGGTCAGGCGCTTTTCAGCAACAGTGTTGATGCCGGTTGGCGGCTGATGTTGGCCGGTGACAGCGGCGCGGTCGTGGCTGGATGGGATGGCCGTGGGACTGAGCGGAGCGTGCAGTATGACGCCCTACTCAGACCCGTTGCCATCATTGAAAACGGACGCTGCGTCGAGCGGCGGCAATACGGCGGGCCGGATACCAAGGGCCATAATCAGTGCGGCCAATGTATACGCCATGATGACCCGGCTGGTTCGCGAATGGATAACGAGTTCGCCTTGGCGGGTGGCGTGCTTGAACAGACGCGGCATTTCCACTTCAATCCCGAAAATGTCGACTGGCCAGAACCGCTGGCAGAACGTGACGCCCTGCTCGAATCTGGTCCAGGCGCGACTACGCGCTGGGCACACAGTCCGCTTGGCGATGTCATCTCGCAAACGGACGCCCAGCGTAACGTCCAGACCTTTGCCCATACTGTGGCAGGTCATATTGAGGCCATTTCACTTAGCCTCCCCGGACAGACAGAGCGAGTTCTGGTTCACAGTATCGATTACGACGCTCAAGGCCACGTAACCTCGGAAACGGCTGGCAACGGCGTTGTGACCACGGCGGTGCACGACGCCGCAGATGGCCGTCTGATTGAACTCAAAGGCACACGGGCAGATGGTCAACTGCTGCAACATCTGCTGTATGACTACGACCCGGTGGGCAATGTCCTGCGTATCGATGATCACGCCCAGCCGACACGGTGTTGTGCCGGTCAGCGCATCGAGCCGGTGTCGACTTATCAATACGACACGCTTTATCAGTTGATACAGGCTACCGGCAGGGAAGCCAAGAAAGTCAACCAAGGCCCTGTTTTTCCATCCTTCCAGTGTCCGCTCGACCTGACGCAGCTGGCCAATTACACGCAAACCTACCGCTATGATGCGAGCGGCAATCTGTTGCAACTGACCCACACGGGCACCCAGTCCCACTCGCGCACCCTGATCACTTCGCAAACCAGCAATCGCAGCCTGCCAGTTATCAACGATCGACCGCCGGATGAAGCGGCCATCGCTGCCGCGTTCGACGCCAATGGCAATCTGAATGAGTTGCAAGCCGGGCAAGCGATGAGCTGGGACTGGCGTAATCAGTTGCAGCAAGTGCGGCCGGTGGTTCGGGCAGCGGGTGACGACGACAAAGAGCGCTACATCTACGACGCCAGTGGGCAACGCCTGCGCAAAATCCATACGACCAAGGCGAAAGCCGTTGTCCACAGTGCCGAAGTGCGCTACTTACCAGGCCTGGAGGTGCACAGCAACAGCGCCACAGCCGAGACTTTGCACGTTATCGTCACCCAGGCCGGGCGCAACGAGGCTCGGGTATTGCACTGGCAGACGGGTCAACCCGAAGGACTTGAAAACGATCAGGTTCGCTACAGCTTCGCCGATCATCTGGGGTCCGGCACCCTGGAGCTGGATAACAACGCGCACATCATCAGCCAGGAAAGTTACTACCCGTTTGGTGGTACCTCGTGGTGGGCAGGGCGCAGTACGATTGAAGCCAGCTATAAAACCATTCGATATTCCGGCAAGGAACGCGATGCGACGGGGCTGTACTACTACGGCCTGCGCTATTACGCGCCGTGGTTGCAGCGATGGATCAATCCGGACCCGGCGGGCACAGTGGGCGGGATGAATCTGTATCGTTTTGTCAAGAATTCGCCTTTGCGGTTTGCTGATCAACAGGGGGCTGCTCCCTACGACGTGCCCATTACCGTTGTCGTTGCAAAGGACCTTTCCGAGTTCGCGCCTGAGCAGCTATCCAAAATGTATGACGTTAGGGATGTTGCCGTTTCGTTATTGGAGTTCACGCGTTCCGAGCTGCTAAAAGCATCACCGAGGCGAGACGTAAACAAGGCTTTCGACGCAACCTTTGGCGCGCTGGATCCGAGCGCTCGCGCCGCTACGAGCATCGACGTGGAAGATTCGTTACGGCAGATGCAGGAGCTCATTGAGTCCATCGGCAGTCCAGACTCTGATCTGACGCTGTTTCTTTTTAACGGACCCGAGGACATCCTCGCATCGACTGATTTTCAAGGCGAGTTTCAGGAATCGGTCGAACGGATTGGGGTGTCAACCTCTCTTCTTGCCAACTACGATGTGCTGGAAGTTGCACGATCCCTTATTCACGAGACCACCCATGTCCGCCTGAATACAGTGGATGCGTTTTATTATCTGACGGATGCCAGTAAGCGCCTCGTTAATGGAGCGGATGCCACACAGGTTAAGACGTGGTCAGGCGAGCTCCGAAAGTCGTTAAGAAAAATCTCGACGCATGGCCCCAGGGAAAACCGATTCGATCCAGCCAACTATATACTCGCCATGCAGGCGTTGACCGAGAATGCGCACACCCGAGCAGAGCGAAAACAAGAGTTCTTGAGCAACACAACGACCCGAACTTCATTATTGCTGATGAATGCCGACACGCTTTCGTCGCTTGTCATGGCGACCGGTCAGCCTGCCCGATATGCGCAGACACGGATGAATCAGTCTGGAAATTAGACAATCAATGGCAGTACCCGCTTGAGCAAATACAGAGTGTCATTGACGCCTGAAAAAACGGTGCCTGTTTGAGCACCGTTTCAACAAAAAAGGCGTTGTCGGGGTAATTACAGAATCGGCTTGCCGCCCGTCACTGCATAGCGCGAGCCGGAAATGTAACTGGCTTCGTCAGAGGCCAGCAGCACATAGATCGGCGAAACTTCCACCGGCTGCCCCGGGCGCCCCAGCGGTGTCTCGCTACCGAAGCTTTTCACATCTTCGTCGGTCATGGTCGCCGGGATCAACGGGGTCCAGATCGGACCTGGAGCAACGCTGTTCACGCGGATGCCCTTCTCGCCCAGCAACTGCGCCAGACCACCGGTGAAGTTGGCGATTGCGCCCTTGGTGGTTGCGTAGGCCAGCAACGTCGGCTTGGGCATGTCCGAATTGACCGAACTGGTATTGATGATCGAACCACCCCGCGGCATATGCGGAACCGTAGCCTTGCAGATGCGAAACATCGCCGTGATGTTGATATCGAAGGTTTTGACCCATTCTTCGTCGGAGATTTCGTCCAGCGTTTCATGCGTCATCTGGAACGCAGCGTTGTTGACAAGCACATCGATGCGACCAAACTCTGCAACGGTCTTGCTCACGATGTCTTCGCATTGCTGCTTCTGTGCCAGGTCGCCCGGCAACAGCAGACATTTACGGCCCGCCTCTTCGACCCAGCGCTTGGTTTCTTGCGCGTCTTCATGCTCGTTCAAGTAGGAGATCGCGACCTGCGCGCCTTCACGTGCAAAGGCGATCGCGACTGCGCGGCCGATGCCGCTGTCGGCGCCGGTGATCAGCGCGATCTTGCCCTGCAGGCGTCCGGAGCCCTTGTAGCTCTTTTCACCGCAATCGGGATAGGGGTCCATCTTGCCCTGCATGCCTGGAACATCTTGTGGCTGGCTGGCAAATGGCGGCTTTGGGTATTCTTCGTTCATCTGAATAAATCTCGTCGAATAAAATGTTCTGACTGAAACGCTGACGCCCTTGTCGATCGCCTGTGGCAGATACGACAAGGGCTCTCAGGCAAGGCCTGGTCAACTGCGCTTATCACGCACCTGGCTTGAGCACGACCTTGGTCCAGCCTTCATCACGCGCATCGAAGTGCTTGTAGGCGTCAGGGCCTTCTTCAAGTTTCAGGCGATGGGAAATGATCTGCGACGGCTTGGCGCGATCGTGGTGGATCAGCTCGGCAAGGCGACGGTTGTAAGCCTTGACGTTGGCTTGGCCGGTGCGGATCTGCTGGCCCTTGAACCAGAACGAACCGAAGTCGAAGGCCATCTTGCCTTCCCTCGCGAGGTCGCTTTTGGCGCCCGGATCCTGCGGCACGAAAACGCCCACGACGCCGATTCCACCTGTCGCCTTGGTCGAGGCAACGAGATTGTTCATGGTGACGTGGTTGGCCTCGTGACCATGACGGTCGCAGCACTGATAACCAACGCACTCACAGCCACGGTCGGTGCCTTTGCCATCGGTCAGATTGAGGATCTGATCCACTGCGCCCTGCTCCAGCGAGTTGATCGGCGTCGCGCCCATCTTCGCCGCGAGTGCCAGACGATCTGGATGGTTGTCGACCACGAACACCTGCGACGCGCCCTTGATCATCGCCGAGTGGGCAGCCATCAGGCCGACCGGACCGGCACCATAGATGGCAACGCTTTCGCCAGGCAGCAGCCCGGCCAGTTCGGTGGCATGCCAACCGGTAGGAAAGATGTCCGAGAGCATGACGTAATCCTCTTCACGCTCGGCGGCATCTTCGGGCAACAGCAGGCAGTTGAAGTCGGCATACGGCACACGCAACAGCTCGGCCTGGCCACCTTCATGATCGCCCATGTCAGCAAAGCCGTAAGCCGCACCCGCGCTGCCCGGGTTGGCGGTCAGGCAATAACCGGTCAGGCCCTTCTCACAGTTTTCGCAAAAGCCGCAGCCAATATTGAACGGCAGGCACACCCAGTCGCCCACTTTGATACGGTCGACCCCGGCGCCGACTTCGATCACCTGGCCGAGGTTCTCATGGCCGAAAATGCGCCCGGTCTCGAAAGACGTGCGGCCTTCGTACATGTGCAGGTCCGAGCCACAGATATTGGTGGAGGTCACTCGGACAAGAGCATCTGTTGGCTTCTGGATCTTCGCATCCGGTACGTTTTTGACACTGACGTCACGCGGACCGCCATAGACGATAGCTTTCATGTTCTGAGTCTCCTTGGGTGAAAAATTCGACAGGGCCTTTTATGGCCCACCGAATATCTGTCACGACCAGAAGACGCCTGTTCAAAGCGATTGCCTTCGTACCTGACGAATGGTCATTGATGAACGCGTGCCAGCGCTGCGCGCCCGCAGTGATTCGGGCAAATGAGGCGAGTCCCGGCCCCTGTATTCACTGCAAAGAAAGCATTTGCACGCACGATCTTATGGTATACCATCAGACGAAATACAAAAGCTCGCTCCGGGAGTCGTTCATGAGTTTTGAAATTCGCAAGATCGTCACGTACACCGAAGAAACCTTTATCGAGGGCGGCAAGGCCGCCGACAAGCCGGTCACCATGATCGGGCTGGCGGCCGTGATCAAGAACCCTTGGCTGGGCCGTGGTTTCGTCGAAGACCTGAAACCGGAGATTCGCGCCAACTGCTCCACACTGGGCGAGTTGATGGTCAAGCGCCTCACCGATGCGATTGGCGGCGCGCAGAACATCGAGGCCTACGGCAAGGCTGCAGTGGTCGGGGCGGAAGGCGAAATCGAACACGCTTCGGCCGTGATCCATACCCTGCGCTTTGGCAATCATTACCGTGAGGCCGTCAAGGCCAAGAGCTACCTGAGCTTCACCAACAAACGCGGCGGCCCAGGTACGTCGATCCAGATTCCGATGATGCACAAGGACGATGAAGGGCTGCGCTCGCACTACATCACCCTGGAAATGCACATCGAAGATTCGCCGCGTGCCGACGAAATCATCGTAGTCCTTGGTGCCGCCAACGGTGGACGCCTGCACCCACGAATCGGCAATCGCTATATAGACCTGGAAGAGCTGGCGGCCGAAAAAGCCCAGTAACTCATGAAGGGCTCGTCGCCCGATCACCTTTGTCATCTGCGCAGGAGCGATCCATGATTCAGCTCACCGCTGAACACACCCCGGCGGGTACCAGCTATCTGGCTACCGGCCAAGGTCACCCCGTGGTGTTGATTCACGGGGTGGGCCTTAACAAGGAAATGTGGGGCGGCCAGATCGTCGGGCTGGCCACGCAATATCAGGTCATCGCCTACGACATGCTGGGCCACGGTGCCAGCCCTCGCCCCCACCCGGATACGGGTCTGCCAGGCTATGCCGAACAACTGCACGAGCTGCTGACGCACTTGCAACTGCCGCAGGCGGCGGTCGTCGGTTTCTCGATGGGCGGACTGGTGGCGCGTGCGTTTGCGCTGGAGTTTTCCCAGCACCTGTCGGGGCTGGTGGTGCTCAACAGCGTCTTCAATCGCAGCGCGGAACAGCGTGCCAGCGTCATTGCGCGCACCAGTCAGGCTGCCGAGCATGGCCCGGACGCCAATGCGGGCGAAGCGCTGTCACGCTGGTTCAGCCGCGAGTATCAGGCGGCCAGCCCGGCCCAGATTGCGGCCATTCGGCACAACCTGGCCAGCAACGATCCGCAGGGTTACCTGACCACGTACAAGCTGTTCGCCACTCAGGATATGTACCGCGCCGAGGATCTGGGCGATATTCGCGCACCGACGTTGATCGCCACGGGCGAACTTGACCCGGGATCGACGCCCGAAATGGCCCGCGAACTGGCCGCGCGTATCCCTGGTGCCGATGTCGCGATATTGCCCGATCAGCGTCATATGATGCCGGTTGAATCGCCACGCCTGGTCAACCAGGTATTGCTCGGTTTCTTCGAAAAGATCGGCCTCGACAAACCGGCGTCCGCTCACCATTCGATCAAGGGGATTGTTGCATGAGCCTTACCCGCTTTCAGATGTGCATCGACGGTCAATGGGTCGATGCGTTGTCCGGCAAGACCTTCGACAGCCTCGATCCGGCGCGGGCCGAACCCTGGGCGCAACTGCCGGATGCTGACGAAGCTGACGTCGAGCGGGCCGTTCAGGCCGCCCAGAAAGCCTTCGAGGGTCAGGCCTGGCGCGGCCTGACGGCCACGGCACGCGGCAAGCTGCTGCGTAAACTGGGCGACCTGATTGCCGAAAACAGGGAGCAACTGGCACAGCTGGAAAGCCGCGACAACGGCAAACTGATTCGCGAAACCCGCGGGCAGGTCGGCTATCTGCCCGAATTCTTTCATTACACCGCAGGGCTGGCTGACAAACTCGAAGGCGGCACTTTGCCCCTCGACAAGCCCGACCTGTTCGCCTACACCGTGCACGAACCGATGGGCGTAGTGGCCGGGATCATACCTTGGAACAGCCCGCTGTACCTGACCGCCATCAAGCTGGCCCCGGCACTGGCGGCAGGCAACACCATTGTCCTCAAACCCTCGGAACACGCCTCGGCCACCGTGCTCGAGCTGGCGCGTCTGGCACTTGAAGCCGGCATTCCACCGGGCGTGGTCAACGTCATCACCGGTTACGGCCCGACCACTGGCGCGGCCCTCACCCGGCACCCGCTGGTGCGCAAGATAGCCTTCACCGGTGGCGCGGCCACGGCGCGTCATGTGGTGCGCAGCAGCGCGGAGAACTTCGCCAAACTGTCGCTGGAACTGGGCGGAAAATCACCCAACATCATCTTCGCCGACGCCGATCTGGACAGCGCCATCAATGGCGCCGTCGCCGGCATCTATGCGGCGTCCGGGCAAAGCTGTGTTTCCGGCTCGCGATTGCTGGTGCAGGACGAAATCTACGACGAGTTCGTCGAACGCCTGGCAGAGCGCGCCAGTCGTATCCGCATCGGCAATCCGCAGGATGAAGGCACCGAAATGGGTCCGATGGCCACCGCTCAGCAACTGGCCGTGGTAGAAGGCCTGGTGGCCGACGCGCTGGCCGAAGGTGCACGCCTGCGTCTGGGCGGCAAGCGACCGACGCTGGACAGCAAAGGCTGGTTCTATGAACCTACGCTGTTCGAGTGCGATCACAATTCGATGAAGATCATGCAGGAAGAAGTATTCGGCCCGGTGGCATCGGTGATTCGTTTCAAGGACGAAGCCGAAGCGCTGGCCATCGCCAACGACTCCCAGTTTGGTCTCGCCGCCGGAATATGGACCCGCGACCTTGGCCGGGCACACCGTCTGGCGCGGGATATTCGCTCAGGTATCATCTGGGTCAATACGTATCGAGCCGTGTCGGCCATGGCGCCCATCGGCGGTTTCAAAAATAGCGGCTACGGTCGTGAGAGCGGGATAGACTCCGTGCTGGCCTACACCGAACTGAAAACGGTGTGGATCAACCTTTCGCAGGCGCCCATGCCTGATCCATTTGTCATGCGTTAACGAGGCCGCTGCGATGATAGAACCCGGTATTTACAAAGAAGTCATGGCGTCATTCCCTTCGGGCGTGACCATCGTCACCACCCTCGACCCTGAGGGCAACCTGTTCGGTATTACTGCCAGCGCATTCAGTGCGCTGTCCATCGACCCGGCCCTGGTGCTGTTCTGCCCTAACTATGAGTCGGACACTTACCCGGTGTTGCGTGACAGCAAAAAATTCGCGATTCACCTGCTGTCTGCCGACCAGCAGATAGAAGCCTATGCCTTCGCCAGTAAGGGCAAGGACAAGACCAAGGGCATCGAGTGGCAGTTGAGCGAGCTGGGCAATCCGCTGCTGAGCAAGGCCACGGCGATCATCGAGTGTGAGCTGTGGCGGGAATACGACGGCGGCGATCACGCGATCATTGTCGGCGAGGTGAAAAACCTGATCCTGCCCGCGACACCGGTCACACCGATGGTCTATCACCGGGGCAAGATGGGTGCACTGCCAGCCATCGTCTGAGGTAGCTCAGGGCAGTCTTGGTGGTTGCAGGCACGGGCGTGATAAACTCGGCCGCGACCCGGGTTCATCCATCCGGGCCATGCAGCAGCCCGCGCGGTTTGCGGGTTGCCGACATGAGCGAGACGTTATTTCCAGTCACGTTTTTACTTTGACAGCCCCATTCCGAGCACACCCGATGAAACGCCTGCCTCTCGACGACACCTTCAAGGTCAACCGCAACCCCGTCACACTGCGCGAGATCGTGCTGGACAAGCTGCGCAGCGCAATCATGAACTTTCAACTGCTGCCGGGCGATCGTCTGGTCGAGCGTGATCTGTGTGACCGCCTCGGGGTAAGCCGCACGTCGGTTCGCGAAGCACTGCGCCACCTGGAATCCGAAGGCCTGGTGGAGTTCGCCGATGCCAAGGGCCCGCGTGTTGCAATCATCACGCTGGCTGATGCCTGCGATATCTACGAACTACGCTGCGTGCTGGAAGGCCTGATCGTTCAGCTGTTTACCCTGCGGGCCAAGCCCAAGGACATTCGCGCTCTGGAAAAAGCCCTGGAGGAAAATCGTCAGGCGCTCAAGGAAGGCGAACTGCAGCAGGTGATCGACTCGGTCCAGGGTTTCTACGATGTATTGCTGGAAGGCTCGGGCAACCATGTGGCCGCGACCCAGCTACGCCAGTTGCAGGCGCGCATCAGCTACCTGCGCGCCACCTCGGTATCCCAGGAAAATCGCCGCGGTGCCAGCAACAAGGAAATGGAGCTCATGGTCGAAGCGATCAAGAGCGGCGACCCGCTGGCCGCGCACCAGGCGTCGGTCGATCACGTACGCAACGCCGCACGTGTGGCGCTGGAATACCTCAAATCCAAGCAGGACGAAGACAGCAAAGTCCGTGACATCATCGCCCCCGTTGCGCTGAAAGAACCTCGCATAGGTCGCTGAAATGGCCACACCGCGCTTCTGTCCTCAATGCGGTAGCGCTGATCTGGCTCAGCGTGTCCCGTCTGGCGATACGCACGTGCGGCTGGTCTGTGGCGGCTGTCAGTATATTCACTACATCAACCCGAAGATCATCGCGGGTTGCATCATCGAGCAGGAAGGCAAGTACCTGCTTTGCCAGCGCGCCATCCCGCCGCGCCCGGGCACCTGGACACTGCCTGCCGGTTTCATGGAAAGCGGCGAAACCACCGAGCAGGCGGCGCTGCGTGAAGTCTGGGAAGAAACCGGTGTGCGCGCCGAGATCCTTTCGCCCTACTCTATCTTCAGCGTGCCGCGCATCAGCGAAGTCTACATTGTGTTCCGCGCCATCGCGCTGGAGGTGACCGGCCAGTTCGGCCCGGAAACCCTGGATTACAGATTCTTCGCCCCCGAAGACATCCCGTGGGACAGCATCTATTACCCCGCCATCCGCCAGATACTGGAACGCTATATCGAAGAACGTCAGGCGGGTGTCTACGGTATTTATATCGGTAACGACGACACCGGCAAGGTGCACTTTATCCGGTGAATGCCTGAAGCTTTCAGCTCGCAACTGAACGCTTAAAACTGCCCCTCGACGATCACGATCTCGGCCTTCGAAGCACCCTGCCTGTGGCTCATCGCATGCTGGTACTCGGGCGACCGATAACAGGCCAGCGCCTTCTCGTAGGATTCAAATTCGATAATCACCGTGCGCTGCGGCGTATCACGCCCTTCGAGCGCCTCGGAACGTCCGCCGCGCGCGAGGAACCTGCCACCAAACAGCTCGAAAGCCGCGGGGGCGCGCTGGGTGTATTCGCTGTACTGCTGAGGGTCGGTCACATCAACGTGTGCAATCCAATAGGCTTTCATCGCGGTCTCACTGTTTCATTGATAGGCAATCTGTGAAATATTCTGTCTTATGGTATACCACGATTCATCCACCCATAAAACCGGGAAACTGACTATGGCGTTCGATCGCATCGAAGACATCATCGAAGACTACCGCCAAGGCAAGATGGTGTTGCTGGTCGACGACGAAGACCGGGAAAACGAAGGCGATCTGCTATTGGCTGCCGATTGCTGTTCGCCACAGGCCATCAGCTTCATGGCCCGCGAAGCGCGCGGTCTGATCTGCCTGACGCTGACCGACGAACACTGCCAGCGTCTGGGCCTGGAACAGATGGTACCCAGCAACGGCAGCGTATTCGCCACCGCGTTCACGGTGTCCATCGAAGCGACCACAGGTGTGACCACCGGCATCAGCGCGGCAGATCGTGCGCGTACCGTTCAGGCTGCCGTCAACCCGCACGCAGTACCGGAAGACCTGGTGCAGCCGGGCCATATCTTTCCATTGCGCGCGCGTGACGGCGGCGTCCTGACCCGTGCCGGGCATACCGAAGCGGGCTGCGACCTGGCCCGGCTGGCCGGTTTCACGCCAGCGTCGGTCATCGTTGAAGTCATGAATGATGACGGCAGCATGGCCAGAAGACCTGACCTGGAAGTGTTTGCCAAAAAGCACGGCATCCGCATCGGCACCATCGCCGACCTGATCCATTACCGCCTGAGCACCGAACACACCATCGTCAGGATTGGCGAGCGCGAACTGCCGACCGTGCACGGCACCTTCCGTCTGTTCAGCTACGAAGACCGCATCGAAGGTGGCGTGCACATGGCCATGGTGATGGGCGACATCCGCCGTGACGCCGCCACGCTGGTGCGCGTGCATGTTGTCGACCCGCTGCGCGACCTGGTCGGTGCCGAATACAACGGCCCCGCCAACTGGACGCTTTGGGCCGCCCTGCAACGTATCGCTGAAGAAGGTCACGGCGTGGTGGTGGTGCTCGCCAACCACGAATCTTCCCAAGCGCTGCTGGAGCGCATTCCACAGCTCACCCAGCCGCCACGCCAATACACGCGTTCGCAATCACGTATTTATTCCGAGGTCGGTACGGGCGCACAGATCTTGCAGGATCTGGGCGTCGGCAAGCTGCGCCACCTCGGGCCGCCACTGAAATACGCAGGGTTGACTGGCTACGATCTGGAAGTGATTGAAAATATTCCGTTTCCCGGCTGAACAGGCAAACGCTTGGCGCGCGAGCCTGATAATCCACTGCCTTTAACCGAAGGCGCTGACCAAAAAAGCCACCGTGAAGGCGTTTTGACAGGGCAAAACGCTTGCAGAAAGTTTGGAATACCATAATATGACATTCCATAAATACAAGATCTGGTCAGACGCCCCCGGCGAGGGACAGCACTAATAACAGCACCTGACCTGTACAAGGTTTCAAGGCCCATTGGACCTACTGCTCCCGATTACGCGGGCAAGAAAAGCCCGCTCAAAACACAACAAATGAGGGCGTAAAAATGGTGTTGAACAAACGTGCAACAGCAGTCCTGGCCGCTGGCGTGCTGGCTTTCTCAAGTGTCGCCGCTACTGCCGCCGAGAGCGTCAACTTCGTGAGTTGGGGCGGCTCCACGCAGGACTTTCAGAAGGAGGCCTGGGCGGCACCGTTCAGCAAGGCCAGCGGCATCACCGTCGTGCAGGACGGTCCTACCGACTACGGCAAACTCAAGGCCATGGTCGAAAGCGGTAACGTGCAGTGGGACGTTGTCGATGTCGAAGCCGACTTCGCCCTGCGCGCCGCCAGTGAAGGCCTGCTGGAGCCTCTGGACTTCACCGCCATCAAACGCGACGAGATCGACAAACGTTTCGTGACTGACCACGGCGCCGGTTCGTTCTTCTTCTCCTTCGTGCTCGGCTACAACGAAAGCAAAGTCGGCGGTAAGGCGCCGGGTGACTGGGCCGCGATGTTCGACACCAAGACCTACCCTGGCAAGCGCGCGCTGTACAAGTGGCCAAGCCCCGGCGTGCTGGAACTGGCTCTGTTGGCCGATGGTGTAGCGCCTGACAAGCTTTACCCGCTGGACCTCGACCGCGCCTTCAAGAAACTCGACACCATCAAGAAGGACATCGTCTGGTGGGGCGGCGGTGCGCAGTCCCAGCAACTGCTGGCTTCCGGCGAAGTGTCGATGGGGCAGATGTGGAACGGCCGGGTCTACGCCCTGCAGCAGGATGGCGCGCCGGTGGGTGTGAGCTGGAAACAGAATCTGGTCATGGCTGACTTTCTGGTCGTACCCAAGGGCGCAAAGAACAAGGACGCTGCGATGAAATTCATCGCCAATGCAACCAGTGCCAAAGGCCAGGCGGACTTCTCCAATCTCAGTGCCTATGCCCCGGTCAATACCCAGAGCGTTGCGCGCCTGGACTCTACGCTGGCACCTAACCTGCCGACCGCGCACGTTGCCGATCAAATCACTCTCGACTTCGCATACTGGGCCAAGAACGGCGCTGATATTGCGACACGGTGGAACGAATGGCTGGTCAAGTAAAAATGACAGCGGTTGCTCCTCGTCAATCCATGCCGGCCGGGGGTGCTTCCAGCACCGCTGGCACGGCCAGCCAGAAGGCGCCGGGCATGCAGGCATCCCCTTCCCTCGCACAGCGCTGGCGTGGCAGCCGCAATCTGCTTCCGGCGCTGATCTTCCTCGGACTGTTCTTCTTCGCGCCGCTGATTGCCCTGCTGCTGCGGGGCGTGCTGGAACCGGTGCCGGGCCTTGGCAACTATGAGCAACTGTTTGCCAACTCGGCCTACTCGCGGGTGCTGCTCAATACCTTTTCCGTAGCCGGTCTGGTGACGCTGTTCAGCCTGCTGCTGGGCTTCCCGCTCGCCTGGGTGATCACCCTGGTGCCGCGCGGCTGGGGACGCTGGATTCTGAATATCGTGCTGTTGTCGATGTGGACCAGCCTGCTGGCCCGTACCTATTCGTGGCTGGTGCTGTTGCAGGCCTCAGGGGTCGTCAACAAGGCCTTGATGGCCATGGGCATCATCGATCAACCGCTGGAAATGGTGCACAACCTGACCGGTGTGGTGATCGGCATGAGCTACATCATGATTCCGTTCATCGTCCTGCCGCTGCAGGCGACCATGCAAGCCATCGATCCCATGGTGCTGCAGGCGGGTTCGATCTGCGGCGCCAGCCCATGGAGCAATTTCTTCAGAGTGTTCCTGCCACTGTGCCGTCCGGGGCTGTTTTCCGGAGGCCTGATGGTGTTTGTCATGTCGCTCGGTTATTACGTCACCCCGGCGCTGCTCGGCGGCGCGCAGAACATGATGCTGCCCGAATTCATCGTCCAGCAGGTGCAGTCGTTCCTCAACTGGGGGCTGGCCAGTGCCGCCGCTGCGTTGCTGGTGCTGATCACGCTGGTGCTGTTCTACTTCTACCTGAAGCTCCAGCCGGAATCACCGGTCGGCGCCAGCAATGCGAGGTAAACCGCCATGCTCCTGACACCCAATGCCATGAGCCCCGGCTTGCGTACGGGCCTGTACCTGACCACCGCCCTGATCGCGCTGTTCCTGTTGCTGCCGATCCTGTTCATCGTCCTGCTGTCGTTCGGTTCGTCGCAGTGGCTGGTGTTTCCGCCGCCCGGCTGGACGCTGAAGTGGTATCAGCAGTTTTTTTCCAATCCGGACTGGATGGCCGCGGCCATGTCCAGCTTCAAGGTCGCGATCCTGACCACCCTCGCCTCGGTGGCACTGGGCCTGCCCACTGCATTCGCACTGGTGCGTGGCCGGTTTCCGGGGCGTGACCTGCTGTACGGCGTCTTCACACTGCCGATGATCGTGCCGCTGGTGATCATCGCCGTCGCGGTCTACGCGCTGTTTCTCAAGCTCGGCTACACCGGCACGCTGTTTTCCTTCGTCGTCAGCCATGTGATCGTTGCCTTGCCGTTCACCATCATCTCGATCATCAATTCGTTGAAGCTGTTCGACCAGTCCATCGAGGATGCCGCAGTCATCTGCGGTGCCTCACGCTTGCAGGCCATCTACAAGGTGACCTTTCCCGGCATCCGGCCGGGCATGATGGCCGGTGCGCTGTTCGCGTTCCTGGTGTCGTGGGACGAGGTGGTCTTGAGCGTGATGATGGCCAGCCCTACCCTGCAAACCCTTCCCGTAAAAATGTGGACCACCCTGCGTCAGGACCTGACGCCAGTCATCGCCGTCGCCTCAACGCTGCTGATCGCCCTGTCGGTGCTGATCATGTTCATCGCCGCGACCCTGCGTCGCCGCAACGAAGCCAGGAGTACTTCATGAGTGCCTTGATCAAAGACCCCGCCCATCAGCGACAGAACACACTCGTCAGCCTGTGTAATCTGAACAAGCACTACGGAAGTTTCGCCGCCGTCGACGACATTTCCCTGGACATCCAGGACGGCGAATTCCTGACCTTCCTGGGCTCCAGCGGCTCGGGAAAAAGCACCACGCTGTCGATGCTCGCCGGCTTCGAAACGCCCAGCTCGGGCGAGATTCTGGTGGGCGGCAAATCGCTGGTGAATGTGCCGCCGCACAAGCGTGACATCGGCATGGTGTTCCAGCGCTACTCGCTGTTCCCGCACCTGTCGGTCCGCGACAACATTGCCTTCCCGCTGGCGATCCGCAAGATGCCTGCGGCCGAACGCGAGAAGAAAGTCGATGCGATGCTCAAGCTGGTTCAGCTGGAAGCCTTCGCTCATCGTCGCCCGTCGCAACTGTCAGGCGGCCAGCAGCAACGGGTCGCCATCGCCAGGGCGCTGGTTTACGAGCCGCGCATCCTGCTGATGGACGAGCCTCTGGGCGCACTGGACAAGAAGCTGCGTGAAGACTTGCAGGACGAACTGCGTCAGTTGCATCGCCGGCTGGGCATCACCATCGTTTACGTGACCCATGACCAGGAAGAAGCCATGCGCCTGTCACAGCGCATCGCCATTTTCAGCCATGGCAAGATCGTCGGTCTGGGCTCGGGCTATGACCTGTACCAGGATCCACCGAATGCCTTCGTCGCCTCGTTTCTCGGCAACTCGAACTTCCTCAGGCTCAAGGCTCAGGGCAATGCCGTGGCGACGTTCGAGGGCAGCACACTGGCGATTCGCCTCACCGCAGGGCTGAAGACCGATCAGGACGTGCTGCTGATGGTGCGCCCGGAGAAAGCCCAGGCGCTGAGCGTGTCCCAGGCTGTGGCCATGCCACTCGAAGCAGGCTGGAACGAGGTGAGCGCCACGGTCCATGAAGTGCTGTTCCTTGGCGAGAGCCAGACGTGCTCGGTAGTCACTGCCGGAGGTACGGCCATGACGGTCAAGGCGCTTTCCGCGAACGGCATGTCGCTCAAGGCCGGCGACCCAGTGCACGTGCGCTGGGCCGCCGCAGACGCATGCATCTACACCGAGTGGACCGAAAGCGACCTGAACAAGGCGGCCGGCACCCACTGACAGTGCGTGGCGTGTCTCAGTGGTTGACCGGCGAAGGATGCAGGGCAAGGTAGTCGCGCAGAAACTCCACCGTGACGCGGACCTTGGCCGAACTCATCAGCGGCGAGGTATGCACCGCCCAGATGTCTGCATCCTGACGGTAATCCGGCAACACCTGAACCAGCCGGCCCTCGGCCAGGTCAGTGCGCACATCCCACAGCGAACGCAGCAATACCCCGCGTCCGTCCAGGCACCACTGGCGGGCGATTTCGCCGTGGTTGGTGGACAGGCTGCCGGTCACCTTGACGGTTTCGGCACCCTGCGGCCCGTTGAGGTGCCAGATGCCGAACGGCCGGTCGCGCTCCTTGATCACCAGGCAATCGTGATTGGCCAGTTCGCCAAGATTGAGCGGCGTGCCATGAAGGTTGAGGTAGCCGGGGCTCGCGCACAGAACCCGCCAGTTGCTGGCCAGATGCCTGGCGCGCAAGTGCGGAGCGATTTCGTTGCCGACGCGGATATCCAGATCGACGCCCTCCTCGATCAGATCGACCAGCCGGTCCTGAATGTCCAGACGGATATCCAGCTTCGGATAACGCGCGGCCAATTTCGACAACGCCGGCGCGACGAAACGACGGCCAAAGCCCTGGCTGCTGACCACGCGCAACAAGCCACTCGGTTCGCCATGCATTGCCGCCACTTGGTCGCCCATCTGCTGCACTGAGTCGAGCATACCCCTGGCCCACTCGTAAACGCGCTCGCCATCTTCGGTAATCGACACCTGCCGGGTCGAGCGGTGCAGCAACACCACGCCTATGCCCTGCTCCAGCAAACGGATGCGCTTGCTGACGTAGGCAGCGGACATGCCAAGCTCATCCGCAGCCCCGACGAAGCTTGAGCGCCGGGCCACATGAACGAACACATTCAAATCATCGAGACTGGGGTATTTATTCACGATTCGTGTTTTCTCAGTCCATTAATAAGCTGATTATCTTTGTATCGTGTGCTTATAGCATGGATGGCCTGTGCAACTCATTCATCGCACACCCGTAATGGATCGATTCAGAGAGAGCGCCATCATGAACAACAAGAAACTGCGTATCGCTGCCCTCGCCGGTGACGGCATCGGCCTGGAAGTGCTGCCCGAAGGAGTACGTGTGGTGCAGGCCGCTGCCGCACGGCACGGGCTGGACCTGGAGTTCGAATACTTCGAATGGGCCAGCTGCGATTACTATCTGAAGCACGGCAAGATGATGCCGGACGACTGGTTCGAACAGCTCAAAGGCTTTGACTCGATCTTCTTCGGCGCCGTCGGCTGGCCGGAAAAGGTGCCGGATCACATCTCACTGTGGGGCTCGCTGCTCAAGTTTCGTCGCGAATTCGACCAGTACGCGAATATCCGTCCGGTGCGGCTGTTTCCAGGCGTGCCCTGCCCGCTGGCCCATCGTAAACCGGGCGACATCGACTTTGTCGTGGTCCGGGAAAACACCGAAGGTGAATACTCGTCGCTGGGCGGGATCATGTTCGAAAATACCGACAACGAATTCGTGTTGCAGGAATCGGTGTTCACCCGTCGCGGCGTCGACCGCATTCTCAAATTCGCCTTCGAGATGGCCAGCAAACGCGAGCGCAAGCACGTTACCTCGGCGACCAAATCCAACGGCATGGCCATCAGCATGCCGTATTGGGACAAGCGCACCGAAACGATGGCCAGCCAGTACCCCGGCATCAGTTGGGACAAGCAACACATCGACATTCTCTGCGCACGTTTCGTGCTGCAACCCGAGCGCTTCGACGTGGTAGTGGCGTCCAATCTGTTCGGCGACATCCTCAGCGACCTCGGCCCGGCCTGCGCAGGCACCATCGGCATCGCGCCGTCAGCCAACCTCAACCCCGAGCGTCACTTCCCGTCGCTGTTCGAACCGGTTCACGGCTCGGCCCCGGATATCTTCGGCCAGAACATCGCCAACCCGATCGCCATGATCTGGTCGGGTGCGCTCATGCTCGAATTCCTCGGCCAGGGCGATCAGCGCTTCACCGCGGCCCATGACGAAATCATCACCGCCATCGAGCAAGTGATCGCCAACGGCGACGTCACGCCGGATCTGGGCGGCACGCTTTCGACTCAACAAGTCGGTGCGGCGATTGCCGAGCGGGTTTGTGCAGGCCGTTAAACGCTCGCTGGCTCGTTGCGCTGTTCCAGCAACTCGACGAAGCGAGTCAGGCTGCGTGACACCGTGCCGCGGCGCCAGATCAGCCAGGTCTGCAGGTAGCGAAACTTCTCGGACAGCGGCCAGATACTGACCGTGGCGCAGCCGGGCATGCTTTCCAGCATGCTGCGCGGCATCAGCGCCAGCCCGGCACCGGCGCTGACGCAGGCGAGCATGCCGTGGTAGGACTCCATTTCATGGATCTTGCCCGGCACTGCCGCGTCATCGGTGAACCAGCGTTCAAAGTGATGGCGGTACGAGCAGTTGGCACGAAACGCATAGATACTCTCTCCGCTGACATCCCGCCCGCGCTTGACCGGCGCATGATTGAGCGGCGCGATGATGACCATTTCCTCTTCGAAGACCGGCACGCCGTCAAGCGATGGATGCTGCACTGGCCCGTCAACGAACGCAGCGACCAGTCGACCGGCCAGCACGCCGTCGATCATGGTTCCGGACGGGCCTGTGGACAGGTCCAGCTCGACCTTGGCGTTCTGCTGGTTGTAGGCGGCCAGCAGCGCAGGAATCCTGACCGCAGCCGTGCTTTCCAGCGAGCCCAGTGCAAAAGGCCCCTGTGGCTCCTCACCGGAAACGGCGGAACGCGCTTCCTGCACCAGATCCAGGATGCGTCGCGTGTAGTCGAGAAAATTCCAGCCTGCGGGAGACAGGCGCAAGCGGTGCTTCTCGCGAATGAACAGGTCGACGCCCAGATCCTGCTCCAGTTGCTTGATGCGCGTGGTCAGGTTCGAGGGCACCCGGTGGATGTGCTGCGCGGCGGCGCTGATGCTGCCGTGTTCAGCCACCGCCTTGAAGATCTCCAACTGAACCAGATCCATATCATTCTCCAAACATGAACGTTACGATCATTATTATTCAGTTTTACAAAGCATTGCACGCCTATATGCTGGTCCCACTTCCACCTCAACAGGATGGCGCAATGACTACTGTCACCAGCAACACCCATGCAATCTCGATCAACCCTGCCACCGGCGAGCAGATCGGCCACTATGCCTTCGAATCAGCCGTTGCGCTGGATCAAAGCCTGTCGCGCGCGGCGGCCGGTTTTGCAGGCTGGAAGCGCACGCCGGTTCAGCAACGTGCGCAACTGATCATCGCCATGGGTCAGGCCCTGCGTGATGACGTCGACAACATTGCACGCATGATCAGTCAGGAAATGGGCAAGCCCGTCGCTCAGGCCCGAGGCGAGGTCGAAAAATGCGCGCAGCTGTGCGACTGGTACGCGGCACAAGGCCCGGCGATGCTGGTGGCCGAAGCAACTCAGGTCGAGAATGACAAGGCGCGGATCGAGTACCGTCCGCTGGGCCCGATTCTCGCAGTGATGCCATGGAATTTCCCGATCTGGCAAGTGCTGCGCGGCGCGATTCCGACCCTGCTGGCCGGCAATACTTACGTGCTCAAGCACGCGCCCAACGTAATGGGCTGCGCTTACCTGATGCTCGACGCGTTCAAGCGTGCCGGTTTTCCGGAGGGTGTGTTCGAGGTCATCAACGTGACCCCGGAAGGCGTTTCAAGCGCCATTGCCGACCCGCGCATCGCAGCCGTCACCCTGACCGGCAGCGTGCGTGCTGGCCAGGCCATCGGTGCCCAGGCCGGTGCGGCATTGAAGAAATGCGTGCTGGAACTGGGCGGTTCCGACCCGTTCATCGTGCTCAATGACGCGGACCTGGATCAGGCGGTGAAGGCGGCGGTGATTGGCCGCTTCCAGAACACCGGGCAGGTCTGTGCAGCGGCCAAGCGCCTGATCATCGAGCAAGGCGTGGTCGAGGAGTTCACCCGCAGATTCGTCGAGCAAACGCGTCAACTGGTGACAGGCGACCCCCTCTCCAGCGAAACCTACATCGGCCCCATGGCGCGCTTCGATCTGCGCGACGAGCTGGATGCCCAGGTGCAGGACACGCTCGCCGAAGGCGCCACGCTGTTGCTGGGCGGCAAAAAGGCTGAAGGCCAGGGCAATTATTATCAGCCGACCGTGCTCGGTAACGTCACCGATAAGATGACTTCGTTCCGGCAGGAGCTGTTCGGCCCGGTAGCGTCGATCATCACCGCCAGAGACGCGCAGCACGCCCTGGAGCTGGCCAATGACAGCGACTTCGGCCTGACCGCGACGGTTTATACCCGCGACCTGCAGCTGGCCGAGCGCATGACCGAGGAACTGGAAACCGGCGGTGTGTTCATCAATGGCTACAGCGCTTCAGACCCACGCGTGACCTTCGGCGGCGTGAAGAAAAGCGGTTTTGGCCGTGAGCTGTCGCACTTCGGTGTACGCGAATTCTGCAATGCGCAGACCGTGTGGCGGGATCGTCACTGAGGATTCAGCAGGTACACAGCTGTTACGGAAGTGACCGGGGCGGCGATCCGCGTTGCTCGCGAAGGCCGCTGAATGTCTGCTGATCAGTCAGTCCGCCTTCGCGAGCAAGCTCGCTCCCACGGAGGCGGTGTGTGCTTGCTCATGAAAAGGCTGGTGCAGCCGCTGACTATTTGCGGAGCAGTCAGTCCGCTTTCGCGAGCAAGCTCGCTCCCACGGAGGCAGTGTGTGCTTGCTCATGAAAAGGCTGGTGCAGCCGCTGACTACTTGCGGAGCAGTCAGTCCGCTTTCGCGAGCAAGCTTGCTCCCACGGGAACGATGAGTGTGCTTGTGTGGGAGTGAGCTTGCTCACGAAGAGGCCTTTACGGCCAGTGGAGATCGTCAGGGCCAGACATCGCGATCATTCCTCGCCCGTTTCCACCACCGCAGGCTCACCAATCGTGTAGAAATGCCCGCCCGCGACGTAATGCAGGCTGCGCCATTTCGGGTCGGCCTTTTCGAATTCCCAGTGTCCGTCGTTGAACACACGGGTATCGGCCCAGGCACCCACCACTTCACCAATGAACAGGTCATAGGTCTGCTGATTGTGCGGCTCGGGAATGACCTTGCAGATCAGCCACGCCGAGCAGCCTGCGACCAGCGGCGAGTCGTGGCCGTCGATGCGGAACAGGTCCACATTGGCCTTGTCCAGCTTGTCCGGGGTAAAGACCTTGCTCTGGGTGCCGACGTCGAAGGTCATCTGCAATTGATCCAGATTGGGCACCTGCAGGGCAAAGTAGCCACTCTTCTCAACCAGCTCGCGGGTCTTGGTCATCTTGTCGATGACCAGCGTCACTTTCGGCGGCGAAAAGTCCAGTGCACAGGCCCAGGCCGCAGCCATGACGTTATGCGTGCCCTCGTGGCTGGATGAGACCAGCACGGTCGGGCCGTGGTTGAGCAAACGGTAGGCTTTTTCCAGATCGACAGGACGAATATGATTGTCCACTTGAAACCCTCGAAAACATGATTCGTGCCGCTACCGGCAAGGCAGCGAAATAAGGCATTGTGCGTGCATCAGCAGAACTGCAGGGTGCGACGGGCAAGCCGCGTGCGCCCTCTCCTTTCACCCACTCATAAGGTTTCGGATTGAGCAGCATAGACAGCCAGATCCCAGAAGTGTTCGCCCTGGTCCTAGCAGCGGGGCGCAGCAGACGCTTTGCCGGTGACAAACGGCAGGCGCTTCTACCTTGCGGGCGGACCCTACTCACGGCAAGCCTGGAAAACGCGCAAAACGCATTCGGCAAAACGGCGGTGGTAGTGCGCCCTGATGACAAGGCGGATGCGCTGGGGATTGCCTCGAACGTCACGATCATCCGCAGCGAACAGGCCGAACTGGGGATGGGCCACAGCCTGGCGAGCGCCGTTGCGGCAGTGATGGACTCCTTTGCCGATGCGGTTGCCATTGTTCTCGCGGACATGCCCTGGGTACAGCCGCAGACCCTGCATGACCTGGCCAGAATGGCCGATTCCCAGCGCATCGTCCTGCCCATGCACAAGGGCCAGCGCGGCCACCCGGTGATTATTGGCCGCCGGTTCTGGCCAGCGCTGCTCAAGCTGGAAGGCGATCAGGGCGCGAAAGCACTGATCATCGATAACCCCGAGGCATGTGACGTACTGCACTGCGATGACCCTGGCATCCTGCATGACGCCGACACCCCGTCAGCGCTGGCAGAAGCCTGCCGGCAACACCTTACACCTCGGCACGACTGACACCGTTGGCCACCCGCAGGATATCGGCCATTACCGCAATGGCGATCTCGGAAGGGGTCTTGCTGCCCAGGTTCAGGCCGATGGGCGCGTGAATCCGGTCCAGGACCTGAGCGTCCAGCCCGCCAATCCGCCCCAGACGCTCCAGACGTTTGCTGCTGGTGCGCATCGAACCCATCGCGCCTATGTAAAACGCCTCGGTACGGACCGCCTCGAGCATGCTCAGATCATCCAGCTTCGGATCATGCGTCAGAGCAAGAACGGCCGTCGAACTGTGGCAGCCGCCCTCGGCAATGAACACCGCAGGCAGCACGCCACGCACCTCGACACCCGGCATCGAGAACCCGGAAGTGACCTCGACACGAGGGTCACAAACGATCACCTCATACCCCATCGCAACGGCAAAACTGGCGCAGAACTCGGCCACCGGCGACAGTCCGGCGAGCAGCACGCGGTACACCGCACCCATGCGGATGCTGATCCGCTCACCGTCGACCTGTACGCGTGACTCGCCCATCGTCGCAGGCCCGATCTCCCTCTGCACGCCGCCCAGTTGCACCTGCCTGCTGACCAGCTCGCGACCGGCCAGCGCCTGCTCGATGGCCGCCAGATGAGCATCGGCTTCAGGGCCTGGGGCAATGAACTCGATCAACACATCCAGCACACCACCGCACGGCAAGGCCCGCGTCGGCGCGAAGCCGCCGTCGCCGTAACGAACCACCTGATTGACCGGCTCGAACTGGCTGGCAGCAACGCGCTCGAGAAAATCCTCTTCCACGCAGCCACCTGACAGAGAGCCGCGATGCTCGCCGCTGCCCAGCGCCACCAGCATCGCCCCCGGCCCGCGCGGGGCCGAGCCGAATGTGGAAAGAACCGTACACAGCCAGACGGCCTTGCCGCCGGCCAGCCAGTCACGCGCCTGTTGTACAACCTGCAAATCAAGCTGTTTCATGACTACAACCCTGCCATCAGTTTTTCCTTGCTGATCGGCAGGCTGCGTACCCGTTTGCCCGTCGCGTGATACACCGCATTGGCCACTGCCGCCGCCAGCCCGGTCACACCAATCTCGCCGATACCACGTGCGCCGAATTCACCCAGGTTGTAATCCGGATAATCGAGCAGCAGGACATCGATGTCCGGCTGATCCGCATGCACCGGCACCACGTACTCGGCATAGTTGTTATTGACCGGCATGCCGCTACGCGGATCGTATTCACCGGCCTCGAACAAGGCCATACCGATGCCCATCACAATTGCGCCTTCCACCTGATTGCGTGCGGCCAGCGGGTTGACCACTTTGCCCACGTCAATGGCACTGACCACCCGCGAGACGCGCAGGCTGGAAATGCCCGGATCCCAGCGCACCTCGACAAAATGCACACCGAACGAGCGGAACGAGTACTTGCCCGCTTCAGGCATGCCGCTCTGGAAAGTGCCCTCGGCACGCGACAGGCGCTGACCGTTCAGCACATCGACGAAGCTCGCACGCTGCTCACCCATGACCAGTTGACCGTTCTCGACCTTGATCGATTCGGCGTCCTGTCCGGCGAACACTGCATCCTTGCTGACGGCGTACTGGCGCAGCTTCTGCAACGCTTCGCGGGTGGCACCGGCGATCGCCGGCATGACGCTGGCGGTGACCCAAGAGCCGCCGGATACCGGGCCTGCCGGGAACGACGAGCTGCCCAGTTCCACCTCGACGCGCTCCATGGGAATGCCGGTCAACTGGCTGACGGTCTGCGCGACGATGGTGTAAGTGCCGGTACCGATGTCCTGCAAGCCGCACTGAGCCAGGGCCGTGCCATCGGAACGCAGAATGACCCGCGCATCGGTAGGCACCTGATAGGCTTCCCAATTGCAGGCGCCCATGCCGTAACCAATGATTTCATCGCCTTCGCGCATCGAACCGACTTCAGCCTTGCGCGCGTGCCAGCCAAACCGTTCGGCGGCCTTGTCAATGGCTTCAGGCAAGTGATTACTGGACCACGGCAGGCCCGCGCTCTGATCCTTGTCAGAGAGGTTCAGCTTGCGGAATGCCAGAGGGTCCATGCCACTGGCCAGGGCCATTTCATCAATGGCCGACTCCAGTGCAAACAGGCCCGGGGCCGCGCCCGGCGCGCGCATGGAGGTAGGCGTGCCGCGGTTGATGGGGCTGATCTTGTGGCTGACCAGCACGTTATCGCAGGCATACAGGCTTTTGGTCACGCCACCGCAGTTTTCGGTGTAGTCATCGAGCATCGAGGTGTTGTTGAACGACTCGTGACGAATCGATACCAGCTTGCCGCTCGCATCGGTGGCCAGACGCAGGCGCTGGCGAGTTTCCGGACGGTGCCCCACCGTGGTGAACATCTGCGCACGCGGCAGCACTAGCTGCACCGGTCGCCCGGTGACTTTCGCAGCGGCGCACGCTGCGACCGAATGCGGCCACGGCCACAGCTTGCCGCCAAAGCCCGAGCCTATGAAAGGCGCGCGTACTTCCACCCGGTCGGGGGAAAGGTCAAAAACGTTGGCCAACAGGTTGCGGTGGTTGACCACGCCCTGGGTGCTTTCATAGACGAACAGCTTGCCGTCCTGCCACCACGCGGTGCTGGCGTGCATTTCCATCGGGTTGTGCACTTCGACCGGTGTGGTGTAGGTCTGATCGACTTTCACTTTTGCACCGTCGAAGGCGCTGTCCGGGTTGCCCCGATTGTGCCCTGCGCCGCCATCGCGGGCGCCGTTGACGCGCATACCTTCGTCAAGGTCCTTGACCGCTGGACGCTCGTCATAATCAACCGTCACGCGATAGGCCGCCGCCCTCGCCTGCTCGAAGCTTTCGGCCACCACCAGAGCGACAAACTGGCCAGGGTAATAGACCCGGTCATCCTCGAACGGCAGGCGATGCTCGTCGGCCTTGCTGGCCGAAAGCATCTTGGCAAAGCTCAGCTTGGTGTTCGGAGTACGGTGCAACGAGGGGAAGTTGTCGTGGTGAAAGATATCGATCACGCCAGGCATCGCCCTGGCCTGCTGATCCTTTATCGCCACCACGCGCCCGTTGGCGATGGTGCTGTAGACGCCATAGGCGTAAAGCATCTTGCCCATCGGATGGTCCGCGGCATAGCGCGCCTGACCACTGACTTTCTTGCCGCCGTCGATACGACGCTGCGGCACACCAATGATGTTTTCACTCATGAGAAATTCCTAGGCCGTGAGGTCACGAAGGTTGCGGACGATGACCTGCTGTCCCAGCGGGATCTTGAAGGCGTTGTGTTCATAGCCCTGCGAGCCCTTCATCGCTAACGCTGCGACCTGCGCAAAGGTATCAAGGTCTGCACGCTGACCGATCAGTGCACGTTCGGCGTCCAGGGCACGCCACGGCTTGGTACCCACGCCGCCCAGTGCAATGCGCGCATCGGTAATGCGCTTGCCGTCCATCACTAGAATCACGGCGCTGGACGCCAGGGCGAACTGGTACGAAGTACGGTCGCGCAACTTCAGATAAGACGAGCGGCTGCCTGACAGCGGCGCGTCGAGGGTCACATGGGTGATGAGCTCATGGGGCGCCAGCGCGTGTTCGCGCTCTGGCGTATCACCAGGCAGCAAATGAAAGTCAGCGAACGGGATATCCCGCGAGCCATTGGCGCCCTGAACGGTAACCTGCCCGCCGATGGCCGCCATGCCGACACACATGTCTGACGGATGCGTGGCAATGCAGTGCTCGCTGGTGCCCAGCACTGCGTGCACACTTCGGTTCATCCCGCCGATGGCTGCACACCCGGAGCCCGGCTGGCGCTTGTTACAGGCTGAAATACCATCGCGAAAATACGGGCAGCGCACACGCTGCATGAGATTGCCGGCGGTGGTCGCCTTGTTGCGCAATTGAGTCGACGCACCGGCAAGGATCGCTTCGGACAGAACCGGGTAGCGCTGCTGCACCAGCGGGTGGCTCGCCAGGTCGGTATTGCTGACCAGCGCGCCGATGCGCAGACGGCCATCCGGCAGCGACTCGACCTGCTTCAACGCCAGATGATTGATGTCCACCAGCTGCTGCGGTTGCATCACGTCGAGCTTGACCAGATCCAGCAGCGTGGTGCCACCAGCCAGATAGAAGCGTTGCCCCTTACCGGACGCTGTGCTGAAAGCCTGCGCGGGCGAAGCGGCACGAGCGTAGTCGAAAGTTCGCATCAGGCGGCACCTCCCATTTTCGAGCGCGCGGATTGCACGGCAGACAGAATGTTCTTGTAAGCGCCGCAACGGCAGATATTGCCGCTCATGGCTTCTCTGACGCTGGCGTCGTCGGACGGAATGTTCGGGTCCTTGAGAATCGCGACCGCGCTCATGATCTGTCCGGAGGTGCAATAACCACACTGGTAGGCGTCGTGTTCCCAGAACGCTTCCTGTACCGGGTGCAGCTTGCCGTCCTCTGCCAGCCCTTCGATGGTGGTAATGCTGTCGCCCTGATGCTGAACGGCGATCGACAGACAGGAGTTTATCGCCAGGCCGTTGACCAACAGCGTGCAGGCGCCGCACTGGCCGTGGTCACAGCCCTTCTTGGTGCCGGTCAGTTGCAGGCGGTCACGCAGCACATCGAGCAGAACGGCATTGGCCGGCACGTTCAGGGTATGAACCTGGCCATTGACCTTCAACTGGATGCGCTGCTCACCCGCTGCGGGCGCGTCACTGTCTTCGACCACGGGGGCCGCAGGTGCCAAAGGCGCCGCCTGCAGCAGGCCGTCGGAGGGGATCCAGGTAGACAGCGTGGCCGCAGCAATGCCGGAGGCACCGAACTTCAGAAAGTTTCGGCGTGAGGGCTGCACGGCGCTGCTGTCGACAGCAGTTTCCTTGTGCTTCTTGGGTTCGGTCATCAGGATCACTCGGTAATAGCCGGCGCTGCTGTAAAGCGCCGGGCGTTATGGTGTGGTCAGCGGCCCGGGCGTACTCCTGCTCACTGACGTGCTGCCTTTATTTTCAGGGGGTAATCAAAGCCAAAACGCTATCACCCGTTATAAGTGTTTAACTGGTCTGCGCTTCTAAAGTTCCAACTGTTTGACGGACGTCTGTATCCGAACATTGCGACCACAGGCATGGCAGCCGTATACGGACCCTAACAGGAGGTCGAAGCGCTGATTAGTCAGGCAGATCCACACGCCGTTATGAGCCTGGCTCATGAATGCCAACGGCCGCATGAGCGCACTTTTCGGGGAGAGTTTCAGATCGAGTGAGGGCCATGTCCGCCTGACGGCTAAAGACCCGGGCGAAAAAGCCGATACAGATAGGCAGTGGAAGGCTGTGAAGTGTCTAAATCAAGGCATTCGTGGCTAATTTGATGATGGCATCTCGCAACGGGGGGGCACATTATGCGAAAATACCGCGTCTTTGCCGGTATGCCACCGAGAGTGTGTCGCAGCACGCGTACATAAAATTGCGCGTCGAGCGTGCCTCCGTGCTCCGATGCGGCGTCTCAGACTCCGTGAACAGGCTGACCAGGTGTGTCTTCGCAAGTCGCTCAGGGGCAAGACCCTCGGGCATCGCAGCGCACCAACAGAGCAAATGTCACTCATGACGCTGAATCCAATGATGATAAGAAGTCAGCGCAGCAGGACATAAATTGAGGTCTCGAGCGGTATTATATTGGCCTTGTATGTCCACCTCTAGTCCCTGTGGGTGCGAGTGTTTGTCGCAGGCTTCAATGCATGTGACGAGCCGTTTCCCAGGAGTAGTCGGCGGATGGCGTTTATCAGATGGATGACAGAATGTTTAAAAAAGTGAACACGGCCCTCCTGGGTCTGGCCATTTCCATGGGCCTGATGCCCGTGCAGGCGGCTGAAACCAAGAAAGTCGACGTGCTGCTCGTCGGCGGCGGCATCATGAGTGCCACCCTCGCCGTCTGGCTCAACGAGCTGGAGCCGAGCTGGTCGATGGAAATGGTCGAGCGTCTCGACGGCGTCGCCGAAGAAAGCTCCAACGGCTGGAACAACGCCGGTACAGGTCACTCGGCCCTCGCCGAACTGAACTACACCCCTGAAGACAAGAACGGCAACGTCGACATCTCCAAGGCCATCGAGATCAACGAAGCGTTCCAGATCTCCCGTCAGTTCTGGTCCTGGCAGGTCAAGACCGGCGTCCTGAAAGACCCGCGCTCGTTCATCAACTCCACGCCGCACATGAGCTTCGTGTGGGGCGACAACAACATCCAGTTCCTGCGCAAGCGTTACGCAGCATTGCAAGCCAGCCCGTTGTTCAGCGGCATGCAGTACTCCGAAGACCACGAGCAGATCAAGAAGTGGGTCCCGTTGATGATGGAAGGTCGTGACCCGGCGCAGAAGCTGGCCGTGACCTGGAGCCCGATCGGCACCGACGTCAACTTCGGCGAGATCACCCGCCAGTTCGTCGCCAATCTGAAAGCCAAGCAGAATTTCAATCTGCAGTTGTCGAGCGAAGTCGAAGACATCAATCACAACGACGACGGCACCTGGCGCGTCAAGTACAAGAACCTGAAAGACGGTACTGTCACCGAGACCGACACCAAGTTCCTGTTCATCGGTGCCGGCGGTGCAGCACTGCATCTGCTGCAGGAATCCGGTATTCCTGAAGCCAAGGAATACGGCGGCTTCCCGGTCGGCGGTTCGTGGCTTGTCACTGACAACCAGACCCTGGCCATGCAGCATATGGGCAAGGCCTACGGTATCGCGTCGACTGGCGCGCCACCCATGTCGGTTCCGCACCTGGACACCCGTGTTCTGGATGGCAAGCGCGTGATCCTGTTTGGCCCATTCGCAACCTTCTCGACCAAGTTCCTGAAAAACGGTTCCTATTTCGACCTGCTGACCAGCACCACCACGCATAACGTGTGGCCAATGACTCGCGTCGGTATCGAACAGTACCCGCTGATCGAATACCTCGCCGGTCAGGTGATGATGTCTGACGACGATCGCTTCGCTGCCCTGCAGCAGTACTTCCCGAACGCCAAGAAAGAAGACTGGCGCCTGATGCAAGCCGGTCAGCGCGTACAGATCATCAAGCGTGACGAAGAGAAAGGCGGCGTCCTGAAGCTGGGTACCGAAATCGTTGCTTCCAAGGACGGCAGCATTGCCGGCCTGCTGGGTGCTTCGCCAGGTGCCTCGACTGCAGCGCCGATCATGCTGGGCGTGCTTGAGAAAGTCTTCAAGGACAAGGTAGCGACTCCGGAATGGCAGGCAAAACTGCACCAGATCGTGCCTAGCTACGGCACCAAGCTGAACAACAATCCGGACCGTGTTGCCGAGGAATGGGCTTACACATCCGAAGTTCTGCAGCTGACACCGCCACCACCGGTGAACAAGACAGGTAATGCTCCAACACCTGCACCTGCTGCCCAGCCAGCGAAAAGCAATCCAGCCAGTGACATGGCGCTCTAAGGCTTTCACAGCTTGAGCAAAGCCCCGCCAGACCTTGTCTGGCGGGGCTTTTTTTTGCACGCCGTTGCGCGGGCAATCCCTGCCCACACGAAAACAGGTCGAACTCTTCGCGTCGTTCGTTCCTCCAACCAGAACGACATACACCGAGGAGCTGCAATGAGCACGCTTACCGACAAGCCTTCCAGCCACACGCCTGAACAGTCCGCGCCGACGACAGACCAGTCCGGCAAGCCGGTCGATGTGGTGCACAAGGACATTGCACAGGAGAACCCCGCAACCGAAGGCGTGGACAAGGTCATTACCCCGACTTCCATCAAGGAAAAAGAGCAGGATGCCGAAACGCTTCGTGCTAAAAACCGTGAGCTTGAGCGCAAGCTGAATGGCCAGGGCTGATTGCCCAAGCGGGCCTATAGCAACCCAGTATTTGCCGATAATTCGCTAAAAAACGGCAGGCAGGGCCTTAAAGGCCCACACCTGCCAACTTGCAGGCATTTCCCCGCCATCGTCAGTTAAAGCTACGCGTCCAACGGGCACCTGTTATGGTGACCCACTTCCTTCCATCTCTGGCTTGTATCAGCAGAGCGCGTCATCCAGGTCTCCACGCCGCACTTTCGCGGCAACCCCGCATTTTCTTGCGCTGTCCATCCGGGCCGCTGGCCGCCCAAATTCCCGCTGCGGCCGACAGAAAACATCTGAATCGCGTTCAGCCTCGAACGACTGCACTTCGTATCAAGCAGCGGCTGGCTGTTCCCGGTTGAAAAACCCTATGGAAGGAAACAGGCGGTTGCAACCACCGTAAAAGTTGGCCTGCGCTTGATACGCCGCAACATCGAGCGAGAACTCAAAGGCCAGGCCGACATTCAGCTCGCCTTCACAGGGATCATCTGGTCAATGCTGATTCCCTGGCCAGACAAACCGGAAAGCCACTTATGAGCTCAGAATCGGAAGACCAGACCTCGCTCCCCAAAGTACTGCTGGTAGAAGACGAGACCATGCTCGCCACGTTGATGGAGATGATGCTCGATGACCTGGGTTTCGCGACCGCCTACCACGCAAGCACGCTGAACGAAGGCATTGAATATGCGCGTAACGGCGAGTACGACCTGGCCATCCTGGATATCAACATTATCGGCGGAGACTCGTTCCCGATAGCCGCTGCCATTGCCGATCGCGGCATACCCTTCATGTTTTGCTCGGGGTACGGGCGGCTGGGGATACCTGACGCGTGGCTCGACCGGCGATGCGTCGCCAAACCGTTCAGTGCCGAGCAACTGAGCCAGGCTTTGAGTGAGCTGCTTGAGACCTGACTCGCTACGTCGATCGGCGTCAGAAAGCAGGCCGGGGCGCTCCGGCCTGACCACTCCGATTACGAAGCGATGGTGGTTTCTTCCGGCCCCGGCCACTCGCTGTCCGGCACGTCCATGAGGGTGCCGTTCTTGACTCCATCGATCTCGTACTGGGTCAGGTAGTCCCTGAGGTGATCGGAAAACCGGTCGACACGGGTCTCCTGTTTGCCCTCCTCGATCATGCCGGGAATCAGCAGCGCCACAGCGCCCACCCCGGCGGCGGCCAGTCCCAGAGTGCCGGCCAGCAACGGCAAGGCGCGCACCACACTGCCCGTCAACTGCAGGACGCCTGCTGCGCCCTCTGCCGCTGATGCCAGACCGGCCATCGCGCCCAGGGACCCGGCCGTGATGCTCATACCGCCGGCGACCAGCTCGCCTCTCCTGATCGATTTCACACCGTCAAAGATGCCATAGGCCCCTGCGGCCACTCCGGCCAGGCCACCCAGCCCTTTGGCAGCGTTTTCCAGTTTCGACAGGTTGGTGGTTATTTCCTTGTAGATGTCCGGCTCGAGCATATCCTTGATGTCCTTGAACATCGTGGTGACATTCTTGACGCCGCCCTCGGTCAGCAAGGTAGCGCTTTGCACCGAACCTGTGGTGATGTCGACGATCTGCCGATCAGTCAGCGCCCCCGCGCCATTTGCCCCCTTGGCGATGGTGATGCCGGCCATGAACAGACCGCTGACACCATGCAGGACTCCGGCACCGGAAGCAGCCTTGATCGAAGAGTTGTCACTGAACAGGCCCAGTTCGGAAATGGACTTGGTGCCCTGACGCAACAGATCCCAATTCCCTCGGAATACGCCCAGAATCTGGTCGGACGTGGCCGGCTTGCCGTCGGCATTGGTCAGCAACTCGGGGTTGCTTTCACTGATCTGGTCGATCAGCGACCTGACTTTCGCCTCGTCCAGTGTATCGCCGCCATCCTTGCCAAAAGCCTTCTTCAGATCCTCGAAACTGGCGTCCTTGAAGACGTTGTTCTGGGCAATGGCGGTGTAGTTTTCAGTCAGCTTGTCGTCGTATTTCCCTGTGAACTCCGGGTTCAGCGCAGCGTTATACATCGCCACTTCCATGCTGAACTGGCTGGTTGCCACTTCGAAGCTTTCAGTCTTCAACAACTCGTTGAGTCGCTCGCCCGAGACCAGCGTTTTCTCGTAGAACGATTCGAAATCCTTATTGTGCGCCGACTTTTGCACGGCCTTTTGAATTTCACCCGGATCACTCAAACCCAGAGACTCCTGAACGCTTTGAGCCGAGCTGTAGAACCGGGCCAGAGCCGTCTGCTGATCGGTCTTGCCGTCCTTGGTGTTGGCGTCCCACAGCTTGTCGAGGGCTTTGCCGGTCTTGATGTCATTGTCGTAAGTGCCTTGCAAGGCGCTTTTCAGCGCGTCGCTGCCCTCCAGCACTTTGCTCAATTCGCTGGTCGCGTTGTCGTTGTAGAACGTGACCACCTCGGGGGCCTTTTCGAGCAACGAGATATGCTCGTTGACGTCATCGAGCAGCTTTTGCGGGTCGGGATGACTGCCTACGTTGTTGGCAATCTGCACCTGAGACTTGTCGTCCTTCCACATGCCCGCACCGCTGCCCTCGACAATCAGGCTCTGGGCCGCCTTGAGTTCCTGCAGGACTGCGGCCTTCTGCTCTGCGGTGTAGTTCTGCGGATGCTCGAACACATCCTTGTCGAGCGCGTCGGTGTTGACCTTGTTGAGCAGATTGCCCTCTGCAACGGCTTCCAGCAGCGTGCCCACGGCACCGACGTCTTTTGGCGCGCTATTCTTGAGGAAAGCCTGAATGTCACCGCGGCTGGCCTTGCCATCGGTGCCTTGCTCGAGCGGGCTTTTAGCATTATCGAGCAGCGCAAAGGCGCCGGGTTGCGACCAGAAGTCCAGCGCCTCCCTGACTTCCTTGCCGAGCTGCGGATGCGTGTCCCGGTAGGTCGCCAGCGCCTCGGCGGTCAGGTCCGCAGAACCGGTCTTGCCCTTGATCGCGTCATGGTTCTCGTCGAGGATTGCCGCGTAGCGGGCGATTTGCTTCGAGGCCTCATCAGCATCGGGACTGGCTTTCAGAAAGTCCTTGTAACTGCTGATGTCTTCGGTCTTTTTCAGCGCCGGCAGTGCATCGAAGCCCAGTTTGCCGAAGTCCTGCAAGCGTCCAGCCTCGGTGCCATGTTTCGCTTCGGCGCCTTTGGTGAAGCCGTCGACTCGACTGTTGAACACATCGCCCCCAGACTGAATCTCACCCTTCTCGTTGTACATCGTCACCCGGTCGAGCACTTGGACAGCGCGAAAGGCAGCATTGGCGTCCTTTTCGAAATCTCCGACGCGTTCCTTGAGCATGTCCTTGACGCCGCTCTGATTGCCGAGATCCCTGAGCAACGGATTGGCGTCGATGATCTCTTGTGCCGAGCGCGTGTCGTCCTTGGGCAGCTCCCACAGAAAGCCCAGTTTTTTGGCCTGTTCGCGGGCCTGGGTGTTGTCGCCAGCCGCCGAAATATTGCTCAATTGACCCGAGAGGCTGGAGAAACCGTGCTTGCCAAAATCCTGCAGACGACCGGCTTCGGTGCCGTTACGGGCTTCGCCGCTTTTGGTGAAACCATTGATCCTGCCGTTGGCCACGTCACTGCCGACAATTCGTCCTCCACTGCTATCGAACTGTTCGATATGGGCCAGCACCTGAGTGGCTCGATAGGCTGCATCTGCGTCGGTATCGAAGTCGCCGACCTGCTCTTTGAGCATGTCCCTGACGTCACTCTGATTGCCCAGGTTTTTGAGCAAAGGGTCACCGTCGACGATACTTCTGGCATCCCTTTCATCGCCCTTCGGCCGCTCCCACTGAATCCCGAGCTGCTCGGCCTTTTCGCGAACCGCAGGGTCATCGGCTGGCGATCTGATTTCGTGCAGTTTGCCCTTGAGGCTCGAGAAACCGTCCTTGCCGAAATCCTTCAGACGGCCGGCCTCCGTGCCGTGCCGGGCATCGCTGCTGCTGGTGTAGCCGTCGATACGATTGTTACCGATGTCCTTGCCGGCCAGACGGTCACCGTTGGCGTCGAAGGTTTCAATGTGTTCGAGCAATTGCACGGCTCGAAACGCGGCACTTGAGTCCTTGGTGTAGTCACCGACCTGAGCAATCAGGTTTTCCCTGGCTTCCCCCCGGTCACCTCGCCCGCCGAGGTTTTTCAGCAGCGGGCTATCGTCGATGATCTGCTGAGCGGAGCGTTTGTCATCGGCAGGCAGTTGCCACTCGATACCCACCTCACGTGATTGCTGTACCGCCTGTTCCCAGGCTTTGGCATCGGTAGGATCGGTGGGTTTTTCAGTGCTGATCTTGCTAACAGTCGTCATTGTTATTTCCTTCCATTGGCCACCCGACATTCCATGGCGTTACAACGCCGCTCGTGCAGGCAGCGCGCGCCGCTACGGATTGGTCTGGTGAGAGACGGGCCTTTGCAGGCAGAGGCACGGAGCCTGGATAACTGTCAGGCGTCCGCTATCAATTACGATTAGAAAGACTTTGCATTAAGAAGGGATGACATCGCTGCGCAACTTGCCGTACACCAGACGACCGGATACGGCGCAGGAAAGAGGCGAACTTATCGTGCGCGGCTCAGCGTCTGAAGTAACAGGGCATCTTCGATTGCCGCACCGCTGGCCGTGTTATCGAATATGCACCATGTTTCGACGCCCTCTTCCACCGACGCCAGCGCCTGCCGGCCCAGAAACTCCAGCCGTTGAGGGCCGTAGGCACTGTGGTAAATCTTCGGTGAGCCGTGCAGCCGCCAGTAGCGGGCGCCTGGCCATCCGCCAGGAACATGGCCCGCGCTGATCGGCGAAGGATCGGCTGCGACTCGTGCAATACGCTGATCGACCAGAAGTGCCTCGGCCTGGCACCAGGATTCATGACGCGGCTCAAGAACAAGTGTGCCGCTGTAACGACTGCGCAGCACTTTAAGAAAGCGTTCTGCGACATCCGGAATATAGTCAAGAGAAGGCGGTAGTTGAATAAGCAGGCAACCCAGTTTTTCACCCAGCTCACTGCACTGGGAAAGAAACACATCCAGTAACACTTCAGTATCCTGCAACCGTTGATCATGAGTAATCAGTTTGGGGATCTTTACCGAAAAGCGAAAATCGTCAGGCACCGACTGTGCCCAGCGCCTGTAAGTCTGCGGACGGTGTGTCCTGTAGAACGAACTATTGATTTCAACGGTGTTGAAGCGTGACGAATAACGTTGCAAATGAGTTCCGGCAGCGGAAAATTCAGCACAGTGCTCGCGCCCCAGACTCCAGCCCGCACAGCCTGTACGCAATGATAACGGGGTGTTCAATACAGCACCTTGCCGGCTTCACGCATGAATATCTCCACAGTCTTGGGGCCGATGCCGTTGAAGGCTGCCAGACGTTTCTCGAAGTCTGCGCGGTCTTCGCTCGCCTCGTGGAGATTGCCGATCGTGCCTGCGTAGTCAGCGTTGAGCCCGGCACACAGCGCCAGCAGTCTATCGGCCGTGGACTCGTCATAGCGCACGTAATGCGCTTCGCCGAGCATGCTGACCAAATCGCGATGGGTGCATTGGCCCAGTTTGCGTGGCGTGTCGCGGTCATGCTTTTCGATGATGACCCGGTACGCCTCACAGGCGATGGTCGACTGAATTCGCTTGCCCATCAGAAAACTTGCAATGAGCCACTTGAACAAGGCTTTTTCCCGGTCCTTGTCAAAGTCGATATGCAACTCTGCAGCATTGACGGTTCGATTCATGAGGTTCTCTGCAAGTGGACATACCGGTCGCATTAGTTCTGCAACCGTCATCTAAACGACCGTTCGGGCAAATGGCGTGTTGACAAAAAATCGTTACAAGTCGACCAACGGTAAACGGAGTGGCGGCTAACTGATGTCAATTAACGTGGGCGCGATTTGTGCATCGATCTCATAACAGTCATCTCATGTCACTAGACTTTCCGCTTTCCGGACAGTCAACGCGTTAAATCAGGCATGCGGTCAGGCATTGGTGCACACCCGGTAACACGGAGTGTCCGCTCAGTTACAACTGATCTGCCGGAGGTCAACGGACGCTGGCAGATAAACGGAACACTCATCACCACACGGACACAGATCGGGACCTTCATGCTCCTGCACGGTGCGGCGGCGCAGTTATTACTTCTGACACAGGTCTAAGCATGGATTTCGAAGCAAGCGGCCAGAATGAAATGGCCATTCAGGAAACAGGTGAGGCGTCGCGCAGCAACGAGGCCATTCACTTTGGCCCGTTCACCCTGCTTCCACGCGAATATTTGCTGCTCAAGGATTCACAGCCGGTGCCACTGGGCAGCCGCGCAATGGCATTGCTGGTCGCTTTTGCCACTCGGCCAGGCGAACTGCTGGAGAAAGCCGAACTGCTGGCACTGGCATGGCCCAGAGCGGTGGTCGAAGAATGCAACCTGCGTGCGCAAATCGTTGCCCTGCGCAGGGCACTGGATGCCGACGAGAATTACATTGTCACTGTGCCGGGCCGTGGCTACCGATTCGTCGCGCCGGTCAGTGTGCAGCAGGCGGTCCGCCACGAACCTGCGCCAGCGGACACACTCGCCAGCGTAACCGTGCCGGCAATCAACCGTCAGGTGCTTGGGCGTGACGAACTGATAGAGCAACTGTCGGAACTGACACTCTCCCGGCGTCTGTTGACCCTGAGCGGTCCGGGCGGCGTCGGCAAAACGACCGTTGCGCAGGCACTGGCTGACAGTCTGGCCGCGCAATCGGGCCTCAGCACCGCGTTCGTCGACCTGACGCCGGTCAACGGCACGCAACCGATATTGGGCAGAATCGCCTCCGCACTGGGGCTTAGCGCCGAAAACGAACAACCGCTGCACGACATACCGCCATCGCTGGTCGGTCGCCCGCAATTGCTGGTGCTCGATAACTGCGAGCATGTGCTCGACGAAACCGCCGCTGCCGTCGAAGCGTTGCTGGCCAATGCACCGCTATGCTGCATCGTGGTGACCAGTCGCGAACCGCTGCGTGCGCAGGGCGAATGGGTGCATGAACTCGGCCCGCTGCAAGTGCCTGATGAGCACGAAGTGCTCACTGCCGCGCAGGCCATGGGCTATTCCGGGGTGGCGCTCTTCGTGACCCGTGCCAGAGAGCAGGACCCCGAGTTTGCCTTCAATGACGGTGACGCCGGAACGGTCGCCGCCATCTGCCGCAAACTCGACGGTAATCCACTGGCCATCGAACTGGCTGCTGCACGCGCCAGGACCTTCGGTATTCATGACCTGGTCGGCCTGCTGGACGGCAGTTTTCGACTGCAGATGACCGGCCTTCGCACCGCCTTGCCACGCCAGCGCTCGCTGAGTGCCACGCTGGACTGGACCTACGGAATGCTCACCGGGCACGAGCAGGCGTTGCTGCGCCAGCTGTCGATATTCAACGGTTCATTCACCATTGACGGGGTCATGGCGATCGTCAACATCGGTTTGCCGGACGTGCGGATGACATTGCCGATGCTCGAAAGCCTGCTGGAAAAATCGCTGCTCGGCACCTTCGATCACAGCCAGGGCAAGCGCTTCAGGCTGCTGGAAACGACACGTCTCTACGCCCACGAAAAACTGGTGCAGTTCGATGATGTACCACGCCTGTGCCGCGCTCACGCTCAATGGGCACTGACCCTTCTGGAACAAGGCAAACAGGATCTCGAACAAATGCCCCAGGAGCTCTGGACCCAGCGTTACGGTATAGAGATCGACACCATTCGAGCGGCCCTCACCTGGGCGTTCTCGGCCGAGGGCGACCGCCAGCTGGGGGTCGAACTGACGCTGTGCAGTTCGCCATTGTGGCTGCGGCTGTCGCTGGTGCGCGAATATCAGGACTGGGTAAACCACGGCCTGCCCCGGCAGGTGGAAGAGGCACACATGGATCGTCGGCAGCGCATGCGTCTGCTGACCATGTCCGGCAGCATTCTGATGCTGACCTACGGTGCGGGACAGAAAATGCGCGAAGTCTGGCAGCAGGTCAGTGAAGATGCCGAAGCGCTGGACGACTCCGAATACCGCCTGCGGGCGCTGTGGGGCAAGTGGAACGACCACACCTGCAGCAACAAGCATCTGCAGGGTACGCAGGTCGCCTCGCAATTTCTGGCACTGGGCAAGGATTACCGCATTGCTGACTGCCAGTTGCTGGGCAGACGCATGCGCGCCACCAGCGCGTTCTATATGGGCGATATGAAGACGGCGCGTCAGGCCATCGAAGAAGCACTTGGCGCCCCGCGCTCGCCGTCCTCGCACATTATCGACATGCACTTCGACCAGCGTATTGCAGCGCAGTCGCTGCGGGCCCAGGTTCAGTTGCTGATCGGCAATACCGGCCAGGCGATGGTCGCCCTGGAAACCAATGTGCAACAGGCTATTGCACTGAGTCATCCTGCAACCTTGTGGTACACGCTGGCGATCAGTGCGATCCCGGCGACGCTGATTGCCGGTACGCTGCACAAGACGCGGCATTTCCTCAAGCTGCTCAAACAGAGCAGCGAACGTCAGCCCCTGCATGTCTGGCGCCAGCTGACCAGTTGCTATGAAAGCATTCTGGCGATTCGCGAAGGCGATGCCGCAACGGGTGTGCCGCTATTGGGAGAAGCCCTGCAGCAGTTGCGCAACCATGTGGAAACGCCGCTGCATGCGATGCTGCACACCGAGTACGCATCAGGTCTGGCGGCACTCAGACTCGAACCTCTGGCACTGGAAATTCTCGATGAGCTTCATATCGGCGCGGTAGAAAATCATGACCGCTGGTATTTGCCGGAGATCATGCGGGTCAAGGCCCAACTGATGCTCGACCAGCCGCATGACTACTCGCTTGAGGATGTACGCATGATGCTTGCTCAGGCACTGGACACGGCACGTGAGGACGGTACGCATTTCTGGGCATGGCGCATCAACACCGACCTCAACCGTCTGAAGGTGGTGCGCGGCACACCGGCAACCCGCTACAGTCCGATGGTGCACTGAATACACGAGGCTTGCCCCGGTGGTCAGCGTTGGCCTGTAGTTTCAAGCCGGGCACAGAATGTCCAGAACATGTTCACCGAGGCGTGAGGAGCGACAGCGCTGTCACCGTGCGGCGCGCCAGACACGTGCGAGGTGGCTGACATCAGATCAGCCGCTGGGCCACCAATGCATCGGCTACCGCCTGGAAGGTGTTTTCCGGCACCGGGTCGCCCGCCACGCTTCGCTTTGCAATCGACTCGGCAAGACTTGCGTCGGGCCACAGAGCAATGCCCAGTGGCGCGGCGTCGGCCAGCAATGCGGCGGACTCGTGCTGTGCGGCGCGACAGACCACTATCGGCACTGGCGTTTCGCCGCGAACATAACGCACGCCCACCACCCAACCGCCAGCATCGCCAATCATCAATGAAGCCCGCGCCAACCCGAGCTTGGTCGCCAGGGCCTGCATTTCGCGCCGTTGGCGCTGACGTTCGCGTTTGATCATCGGGTCGCCGTCGACGTCCTTGCGTTCGCGTTTCTGCTCGCTGTGGCTCATTTTCATTTCTCGACCAAACAGCCAGCGCTGCATCAGCACATCCACTGCACCAACCAGCAGAAACGCCGCCAGCACGGTGAACACCAGCGGTTTGAGGACCAGATAAAACGTCGATTCAATGCAGCCCTCACCACAGCGCGACGACTCCATCAGCGCTTGCAGGGCCTGACGACCGACCACATAGAACGCCAGCCCCAGCAGTACCACCTTGACCAGCCCCTTGAGAAACTCAATCAGGTTGCGCATCGCAAAAATGCGTTTGAATCCCTCGGCAGGGTTGATGCGTTTGATGTCCGGCTGAATGGGCTCCACCGAAAACACCACCCCACGCATCGTCACGATGTTGGTCAGAATCACCGCCGCGACCGTTACCGCCACCACTGGCAAGGTAATGCCGATGACGATCTGCTCGGCATGATCGAGCAGCCGCGGCCAGACATCGTTGAAGGGCTCGATGTAAATCAATGCCGCGAGATCAATCAAGGCCTCGACCTGCGCACGCGCCTTGGGCAGCAGCACCGAAATACACAACGTACACAACAGAATGACCATGCCGGAGACCAGGTCCTGGCTTTTTGCGACCTGACCCTTCTTGCGCGCATCGCGCAGCTTCTTGTCCGTGGCCGGCTGGCTTTTCTCCTCGCTGGATTCGCCCATCAGCCGCCCTCGACCGCGAGCGCCTTGAGCACCTCGATGGTGCCTCGGAACTGTGCCAGTTGATCGATCATCACCGGGATCAGAAAGCCGATGTAGACCACCATCAACACTGAGAAAAACAGATTCTTGACCGGTAATGACAGGTCAAAAATATGCAGACTGGGGGCCATGCGTGACAGATAGGCCAGCATCAGATCCGTGATCAGCATGGCGATCAGCAGCGGCGCGACCATCAACACACCGATGCGCATCACCTGATCGAGAATCGCCAGAATCGACGTCAACGCCGCGCTGCTGAACAGCGGTGTAAATTCGGTCACCGGCCAGAGTTGATAGCTGTGGTAATAGCCGTCCACCATCAGGATGAAGCCGCCGGACATGAAAAACAGCGTGATCAGCATAACGGTGAGCAAGGTCGCCATCACGCTCGCCTCCCCCTGTCCAAGCGGGTCGACCAGTTGTTCCATGGTCGATCCACGCTGCAGGTCGATCAGCTCGCCTGCCACCTCGGCGGCCCAGAACGGGATGCCGAACAACAGCCCGATCAGCAACCCGATCAGCAATTCCTTGATCATCAACCCAGCCAGAAAGAATCCGCTGTGCTCGGGCATGGAGGTGAACGCGGAGAAAACGGGAAGGATCATCGGCACCGAGATGGCGACCGCCACGCAACCCCGAATCATGCCGGTCAGGCCCAAACGGTTGAATGCCGGCGTGATGATCACCACACCCATGGCCCGCGACGCAGCCAGCGATGTCGAACTGATCACCGGGTAGGCAACTTCGATGAACGCGTTGGTCAGATCAGCGCCCATGGCTGTTCAACGCGTCCACAGCGGAAAATTGTCCAGCACCTGATTACCCAGCTCGGCCACCTGCCCTGCCAGCAACGGCCCGACGAATACGATGACCAGCAGCACGCCTACCAGTTTGACCACTTGCGGCAAGGTCTGGTCCTGAATCTGGGTCAGCGCCTGCAGCAGTCCAACGCCTAACCCCACCACAATCGCCACGATCAGCGCAGGTGCGGACAGCAGCAGCACAGTCATCAGCGCCTGATTCATCAGCGACAGAAATACGTCCTGACCCATGACTTCAGCCCCCGTAGCTTAAAATCAGCCCGTGCATCAGGCGTGACCAGCCACTGAGGGCCACGAACAGGAATATCTTCAGTGGAATTGAAATCAACGTGGGCGAAACCATCGACATACCCATGGCCATCAAGACGTTGGACACCAGCAGATCAACGACCAGAAACGGGATGTACAGTAAAAAGCCGATCTCGAAGGCCCGAGTCAGTTCGGAGCTGACGAATGCCGGGATCAGCACCACCAGATCATCATCGCGCAGGTCGGCACGTGCCTCGGGTGACCAGATGGTTTCGGTCGCCTGCACGAAAAACCCGCGCTCGCTTTCGTTGGCGAACTTCGACAGATGTGCCTGCAAGGGCGGCCGCAAGGCGCTGCCCAATTCCTCGAGCTGCTGAACGTTCTGCAGACTGAGATCGCGGCCCTGCACCTGCCGATACATGTCGCCGATCAGCGGCGTGGTGACGTAGACCGACAGGATCAGCGCGATGCCGTAAAGCACCAGGTTCGGTGGTGTCTGCTGTACGCCCAGTGCGTTGCGGATCAGGAACAGCACCACAGATATTTTCATGAAACCGGTCAGGGTCACCACGGCCAGGGGAATCAGTCCGATGGTGGCAACGACCAGAATGATCTCGATCAAATTCGGCTGGTAACCGTTCATGAGCCGCTGAAGCCAAGCAGGCGCACGCCCAGACCGTCGCCGATGGTCACCAGTTCACCACGACCGATACGGCGACCGTTGACCATCAGGTCCACTTCGTCATGCGCCTGGCTGGTAAAGGGCAGAACGCTGCCAGGGGCCATTTCGCGCAGCTGCGCAAGGGTCAGCTCCATGCTGCCCAACTGGCAGATCAGGGTCAGCGGCAAATCGTCCAGCGAGGCATCCAGATCGGCATCGGTGCTCATTTCACTCATCGGGTCATTCCTGTCAAAGGGATACGGAGAAAATGCAGGGCTGCCGGGACGCAACGCGCCTTGCCAGACCAGCGTGTCGCCCTGGCGTCTGACGACGGTCTGGCAGTGACGCCCCAGCCGCAGCAGCACCTGCGCATCGGCCAGGGTGTCGAGCATCACTACATCGCCCGGTAACAGGCTGCGCAGTTCGGCGTGAGTCAATGGCGCCTGCCCGGCTTCGATGCTCAACGCCAGACGCAAGCCTTGCAGCGGGTCACGCGTGACCGCGCAGTGCTGCTCAAGCAGCGCGCTCACCCGCTGGGCGCTGGCGGCGTCGAAATGAATTTTCAACGCCTGAGCCGGCTGATCGCCGGCGCGCACCTCGACGGCGACCTGCAGGCCCTTATGCGGTTGGTCGGGCGTGCATGGCACTACGCGCAGAGGTTCGCCCAACAGCCCTTCCAGCGGCTCGATCAAGCTCAACCAGGCCTGTTCCAGCAGCAATGCGTCAGCGTCGGTTTCGATTGCTGCACCGGGCTGCCAGCCCAACCCCGAGAGCTCAAGCAGCCGCAGCGGGATATTCAGTTCGATCCGATGCCCGCCGAGCGCGATGGCCACACGCACCGGCTGCCGGCACTCGCCACTCGCGCTGGCCCAAAGCACCTGCACCGCTTGCCCGCCCAGCAGCACCGGCCAAGGCTTCAGGGCGCGGTGCAGCCGGTTGTGCAGGTCCAGTGCCTCACTGTCGAACTGCGCCAATCGCGCCTTGAGCACCTCGCGGCACGACGGATCGGCAGCAATCGGGCCGGCATACATCGTCATGGCTCGGTTCCTGATATCTGGGCAGATGTCACAGCAGTTGCAGCGGCACTGCCAGGCGCTGCTGGCTGATCGGCTTCGTCACGCTGTTCGGCCAGACGTGCATCACTTCGCACGCGCTGCTCCACCAGGCTTTGCCAGGCTTTGGTTTTCTGTTGCTGCTCCCTGTGAACGTGCCTGAGGCGCTCGCGGGCCTGCTCTTCGGTCTCAAGCGTCAGGGCCACGGCATCAGCATCGGCCTGCAACGCCACACGTTCATCATCCAGTTGCTGCAAGCGCTCCTGGGTCGCTCGCCAGGCGCTGACCGAAAGCCCCTCACTGAACCGGCCATATGCCTGCTCGGCTTCCCGAACGAGCTTTTCCCGGTGCAGACGCAAGGCTTCACGGGCCTGATCGAGCTCGCTGTTGGCCTCACGGCAGCGTTCACGTTGTGCAGCAAGACGCGCTGTGGCGCGCTGCTCACGCAGCACGCGCAGGGCCTGCAAGCTGTGCAAGTCAGCCGTTTTCATAAATCTTTCCCATGGCAAATGCCGTTCGGCATCGAAAGAGAACATGCATGCGATCAGTCATCACAGCGAGATGTGCAAGGGGTGAGCAACCAACGTTCCAATTCATGCCAGCACCTTGCGCATCTGCATCAAGGTCAGTTCCAGACTGTCATGCTCGGTGGCGGGCTGACGCAGAAAGGCCTCAATGTCTGCGTGCCGGGCAATCGCCTCATCGGCCAGCGGGTCGCTGCCGGCCGCGTATTCACCCACCTGAATCAACAGCTCGATCTCCTGGCGCCGGGCGATGAGCTCGCGCATCCGCGATGCCAGTTGCCGGTGTTCTGTTGTCGCGATGTGGTCCATCAGGCGGCTTCGACTGCGCAGTACGTCGATTGCCGGAAAATGATCACGCTGTGCCAGATCGGCGCTCAGCACGATGTGGCCGTCGAGAATGGAACGGGTTTCCTCAGCCACCGGGTCCATGCTCGCATCACCTTCGGTCAGCACGGTATACAGCGCCGTAATGCTGCCTGATGGTCCAGGCCCGGCGCGCTCCAGCAGACGCGGCAACGCCGAGAAAAACGACGGCGGATAACCGCGCCGGGTCGGCGGCTCACCCACCGCCAGACCGAGCTCACGCTGAGCACGGGCAAATCGGGTCAGGCTGTCCATCAGCAGCAGCACGCTCCGGCCCTGGTCGCGATGATATTCAGCCTGGGTGGTCGCCACGTAGGCCGCCCTGACCCGCTCGGCGGCAGGCCGATCCGAGGTGGCAACCACGGCAACCGTGCGCGCCCGCGCCGTGGCATCCAGCTGCCCCTCCAACAGTTCACGCACTTCACGCCCGCGCTCGCCGATCAGGCCGATGACAATCACATCGACATTGCTGTTACGCACGATACTGGCCAGCAGTGAGGACTTGCCCACCCCTGGCTCGCCAAAAATACCCATGCGTTGTCCCTGCGCCAGGGTCAACAGGCTGTCGATGGCACGTACCCCAAGCGAAAGTGGCTTGACGATGCGCTGACGACTGAACGGCGCGGGTGGCTCGGCATGCAAGGGGTAACGCTGCAAACCGCTGGCAACCACCGGTGCAGGACCGTCGAGAAACTCGCCCATCGGGCTGATGACCCGGCCCAGCAAGGCGTCGCCGACCTGCACGCCCAGCGCCTGGCCGGTAGCGATGATCTGGGTACGGGTCGACAACCCTTCCATGGAGCCGATCGGCGACAGAATCGCGTCATCCTCATCGAACCCGATCACTTCGGCCGACAGCTCTCGTCCGTTTCCAGGGTCGCGCAACATGCACAGCTCGCCAATCCGTACCCCGGCCACACTGGCGCGCAACAACACGCCGCGAATGCTGCGCAAGGTGCCGCGCATCGGTCTGGGCTGGGCGAGCTGCAAGCGCCGCTGAAGACCGGGCAGCAGCCTGATCAGGGCCTCATTCAAGAAGCATCCCCTTCTGCCAACGGCAACAGCGCACGCCGCAGGTTGTCCAGTTGCGCGTCCAGCCCGAGTTCAACGGAGCCCGCCGGGCTACCCAGCCGCGCTTGACCGGCTGCCAGCTGATCGTCACCGACGACACTCAGCGACTTCAGTGCCGGCGGCGCCTCGTGGGCCAGCCGTCGACGCAACGCTTCGACGTCGGCACGCGGCACATACAGCGTCAGCGCCTGATCCTGACGAAACGCCGACAGTGCCTCTGCGGTGCAGCGCAGCAGGCGTTCGTGGTCATCCAGTTCGCCCAGCACCTGGCGGGCAATCCCCAGCGCCAGTTCAGCCAGCGAGCTTTCCAGTCCCGCCAGGTAACGCTCGACCTCGGCGCTGGTCTTTGCCAGCAACGCCGCGACCTGCTCGGCGCCGTCCTGACGGGCGCGCTCGAAACCTTCGGCGCGGGCCTGCTCCAGCCATTGCGCACTGTTTTCGCGAACCGACCGCGCCTCCTGATGAGCGGCCTCGACGAACGCGTAGCCGTCGATCCAGCGGGCCGCTTCGGCAGCGCGCACGATCCGTGAAGCGGGTCGGGTCGGCAGATCACTCATGGTCGTCGCTCCCGGTCAGCAGGCGGGCAACGGCTCGCACCACAGCCACCTGTCGTTCATCGCCTGGCTGAGGCTGATTTTGCGCAATGTCCAGACGCAGGCGCAGCCAGGCTTGCAGTTCGATGGGTTGGGCCTCGAGCCAGGCGGCCACGCAGCGCGCACCATCGCGATCGATGGCCTGGACGAGTTCGACCGGTGTGCGCAGCAGGTTGGCGGCCCCGGCCAGTTGGCGCTGAGCGAGTGCCAGTGAAAAAGCATCGTCACCCAGCAATTGACGGTACTCGCTGACCACGTCACCACGAATTTCCCGACTCAGCGTGGCGGCATGCCAGACCGCGCCACACAAGCGCGGCAAACGTGCAAAATCTTCGTCGGTCAACAACAGAACAGCCAGGTCACTCTGCGCTGGCTGTTCCAATTGCGGCAGTGGTTGCAGCTTGAAATGCGCATTCAACAGCTGCTCGAAGCGTGTAGCAAAGCGCGACGAATCGCGCAGTGAAGCCAGCGTGGCAGGATCGACATCGCGTTGCAGGCATTCGGCCAGCCAGCGTTCGCGGACAAACGTCAAAGGCCGCTCGACGAGTGCCTGCCACTGCTCGGTCAGCGCAGCATTCATGGTGCATCACTCAAGACATAGGTGCCCTCGACCCGGCGACGTTGCCAGAACTGACGACTCAGCAATCCGGCAAGCACCAGCGCGATCAGCAACAGGCTGCCGAACAGCCAGCGCGCCGCCGGAACATCATCCTCCAGCATCCACAGCCCGAAGAAGCTCGCCAGTTGCGGCTGCGCGCCGGCCTTGTCGGGGAGCGCTGCCTTGATAGCCGTCACCGACACACCGTCGTAGCCCAGCCCGGAAATACCATTGGCGACCAGGGTCTTGATCTGCGGTATCAGCACGTTGATGTCGGTGCGCGGGTCGTAGCGCACCAGCACCGAGGCCGAGGACGGCGAAATCACCCGCTTGAGCAGGTCATTGTCCGGCAGCACCACATGCACCCGCGCGGACAGAATGCCGTCGATCTGCGAAACCGTGTGTGACAACTCTTCGCTGAGCGCATAGACCATCTGGGCGCGCTCCTGTACTGGCGAGGACACCAGGCCATTGCCCTTGAACACCTCGCCCATGTTGGAGAAGCTCTGCCCCGGCAAGCCTGCATCGTCCAGTGCTGCCATGGCCTCGGCGAAGCGCTTTTCGTCGACCATGACCTTGAGCTGGCCGTTGTCCTGCACCTTGCGCGACGCCGGTATGCCGTCGCGCAGCAACACAGCCAGCATGGCATTGGCTTCTCGCTCGCCAAGGTTGGTGTAGAGATCGATGTCGCAGGCCTGCAACAGGCTGGCAAGCGTGGCCACGATCAGCAGGCGCAGGACACGGCAGCGTTTGGACATGATTCATTGACCTTTGAGAAGGGTGTTGGCGGAGCCGGATATCTGGGTCGCCCCGCGCACCACCATCTGGGTTTCGATGGAGTAGTCGAACATCCGCCCCAACGACTGCACGATCTGATCGACCTGCGGCCCACCGACTTTGCCGGTCGTCTGAGCAGCGCTCGCGGCAGTTGTTGGCGGCTGACTGGCCGCCTGCGGCGCGCTGCCCTGGGTCAAGGCGTCGGCACGCTGGGAGAACTGCCGAGAGCGGTCGATAAAGCCGTCCAGCCGCTCCATCAGGTTGGTGCCGATCTGATGCGGGCTGGCGCCCTGCGGCATCCCCTTGGACGTCTCGGCCATGTGTTCGAAGAGGTTCTGCGAAGCCTGCGGCCCCGCGCCTCCTCCCGGCGACGGCAAGGCAGCCGCCGCCGGTGACGCAGCTAGATTCACAGACATGGTCGTACCCTATTCGGAGTCGTCATCGGACTGGGCTTCATTCAGCATTTCCTGAGCTCGCGGCATGATGATGAACTGCCCACCGATGGTGACGGCCTGAGTGATCAGCGCGTCGTTGAACTCACTGTCGCTGGAGGCCTGTTCGGCGTTCTCGACGGCGGCGTTGAAACGCGATTCCTGACTGGAAACATTGACGTCGACATTGCTATCTACGGAGTTGACGGACATGGGTAGTGCTCCTTTTGGGGTTACTGACGGTCGGTGGCGACTTGAGTGACGACACCGCCTCGAAACACCCGCACACCGCGTTCGCGCACCACGGGTGCGGCCTCGGCGACAGGTTGACGATCCACATGCTGCTGAATCTGCGCCAGATAAGCTGGCGGTCCGGACACGAACAGACTGTCGTTATCCGGGCTGACGCGACTGGACATCGGCTGGCCGGAGACCTGCAAGCGGGCCAGATAGTCCTGCAACTCTTGCAGCCGGGTGCCCTGCAGGTCGAAAACCCGCGTACCGACCTCATCAGCGCCCGCGATGTGCAGAACGTTACCGTCGAAGTACCAGCTCAACTGATTGGCATCGCACAGGCGGCCAAGAAACTCTCCAGCCGTTTCGCCGCGGACCGTACCGCGGGCGTTGCCGCGTACCTTGTCGGAGAACACCACGATCAGGTCGAGGTTCTGCGCGAACTCGGTGAGTGCACCGCGAATATCCTGGTCGACCAACACATAGGCATAAGGCTCTGCGAACCACTCGGGTTCGCGCTCCGACGCCGCGTTCAACGCACCGGGCAGTGAGCACAGCAGAATCACCAACAGCCGTAGCGCGATGCGCCACTCAGCCTTGAACAACGGCATGGCGCCCTCCCTGCCGGTTGCGGCGCTGCCTCGAACGCTGGCCCGCAGCGACACGAAGAACCACGCTCAAAAAACGGTCGCAATTCAGCGCCGGGGCTATAAACTGGCGCTCGCCCGCGAAGGCCGTCGACGGCTGAATTGCCTCGCCCCGTCCCCTTTCACAAGAGCCCCGTCCATGCCACCTCGTTCCATCTCCACGTTGTTGTTGCTCGGCTGCCTGACCCTGACGGCGTGCACGACCCAGCCCAAGACCGATGCCAGTTACGAGCGCTTCATGCAACTGGCCGCCGACCTGGAAAAACGCGGCGACTCGACGACGGCTGCGTCGTTCTACCAGCGCGCCACGCAACAGCCTGAAGCCGGCGTCGAATCGTGGCGTAAACTCGGTGCCGCACTGCTTGCCAGCAACGACACGCGCGGCGCGGAGCGCGCCTATCAACGTGCGCTGGAGCTCAAGGCCGATGACCCTGACGCCTTGTTGGGCCTGGGCACCGCGCAGTTGCGTCAGGGCAAGCTGCAACGCGCCGTCACCGTACTCAATCAGGCCGCGACTGCCCTGCAGCAGCCGCAGGCGTGGAACCGACTGGGCATCGCCTACATTCTCAGCGGTGAGGCCGACAAGTCCCAGAACGCCTTCAATACCAGCCTTCGTCTGGCACCGAACGATCTGGACACCCGCTGCAACCTGGCCCTTGCCTATGTGCTGGGTGACGACAATAAAAAGGCCCTGGAAACCATTGACCGCGTTAGCCAGTCGCCGCTGGCGCAACCCCGCCACCAGCGCAATCAATTGCTGGTGATGGTGCTTGCCGGTAAAGAGAAAGACCTCAAAAGCATGACCTTCGACGACATTCCCAAGGCCGAACGCAGCAAACTGATCGCCGAGGCTCGACGTATCAAGGCAATACCCGACCGTGCCGAACAGGCACGCGAATTGGGTCTGGTCGACGCTCGCTGAAATCATCGCGCCTCCCGAGTGTCGGTGTTGGCCTGCTGCTCCGCCTGACGGCGGCGCAGTTCTTCGCGGTCATAGCCATCGATGTACACCTGCGCGGCCCGCCCCACCGGGGCTGCCATCACCGGGCCAGTGCTACGGCCCTGCACCACGTCCGAGCGCTGCTCGACCATCTGCAACAGAATCAGATTGCTGGCGCAGCCCGGCGGCAGCAGCGGCTGAAAATCTTCCCCTACGCCAATGTCGTCCTGCGCAGCGGGCTGCATGCAGGCATCCGGCACCAGTTCCACGCGACCATCGGCGCGGGTCACCGCCGTGTAATCCGGCGAGTAGCTGACCGGGTCAAGGTGAGTCTTGCAGCCTGCCAGCAGGCATAGCGTCATCAGAATCGGCAGGCGTGGCATGCTTGAAATGAGGTTCATGGCCGGTTCCTGTCAGTTCATGTAAAAGCCGAACGCGCCGCCACTGCGCGGTCCGGCCGCTGCGGTGCTGGCTGCGCGCTGCTTGTCCAACGGGGTGGCGGCCACACGCTCCTTGACCGGTTCGACCAGATAAGGGGTGATCAGAATCACCAGTTCGGTCTCGTTGCGCTGAAAGCGTTTGGAGCGAAACAGACTGCCAAGAATCGGCATGTCGCCAAGCATCGGTACCTTATCCATGTCCTGACTGCTCTCGCGCTGGAACAGCCCGGCAATGGCGAATGTCTGGCCGCTGCCGACTTCCACGCGGGTGTCGGCACGTCGCACACGGAACGAAGGCACCTGGTAGCCATTGACGTCCAGCGTGGTGGTGCTCATCAGGCTGCTGACTTCAGGACGTACTTGCAGGGCAATACGGCCGTTGGGCAGCAGCGTCGGGCTGAACAACAGCGAGACGCCGTAAGGCTTGTATTCGATACCGACCACCTCACGGTTGACGGGCACCGGTACAGCCACTTCACCTCCCGCCAGAAAGCTCGCCGTCTGCCCGGTCATCGCCGTGATGTTCGGCTCTGCCAGCACCTCAAGCACGCCATTGTTTTGCAACGCTTCAAGCATCGCATCGATGTTGACGTTACCCGAGGTGAGCCCGGCGCTGATGACGTTTGACGCGCCGCTTGCGGCATCGGCAGCCAGGCTGCCACCGGTCAGCAGGCCAAACGAAAAGGTGCCGTTATTGAACAGCGCATTCCAGTTCACCCCATAGCGCAGCAGTTCGGAGCGTGAAACTTCAGCGAAACGTACACGGATGTTGACCTGTGCCGAGCCTGCGTAAGTGGCGCTGTTGACCGTCGACTGAAAGTTCTGGCCCTCGGTGCTCAGCAAGGCATTCAGGTCGGTCGCTTCACCGACATCCTGGACGGCGCCGCTGGCGATCACACGGCTGCCGCTGGCATTGATGCGCGCCTGACTCTGCGGGTGCAGCGCCTTGAGCGGGCGGCTCACCGCTGCTGTGCCGCTGCTCACGGCGAGGCTCAGGGTCGCGGTTTCCCGACCCTCGCTGTCCAGCGCGATCAGGCTGGTCTGCCCGGCTGTTTTGCCGAACACGTAAATCACACCGGGCGATACCACCTGCAGGTCGGCAATGCCTGGCTCTGCGACCATGACCGAGTCCACCGGTGCCGAGAAATGCAGAACCCGGCCTTCGCCAATCGCCAGATCAACGGTGCCCTTGGCGCCTTTGGCGATGGTTTCGGCGTTCGCACCACCAGCGATGAGCAAGGCACTGAGCGCCAGAAACAACAGACGAATTACAGAAGCGGAACAGATCATGAGGCAGTCGCCAGAGAGGTGGCCGCGTCAGCCTTGGGGGCCGGGCGCGCAGTGATATCGGTCAGGCTGACAGTGCCGACCGCTTGAAGGTTGTATTCGCTGGCCAGCTCGCGATACGACAGCACAGGCAACTGCAGCTCGCCACGCAGGATGATGCGGCGCAGGCCGCGACGCAGCTCGGGGTGTACCAGCAATACCGTCGACTCATCTTCGGGCAGCACAGCGCACAGGCGCCGCAATTGTCCAAGTACGGTCCGTCCAATGTCATCGGGCAGCGCGTCACGATTTCTGTCCTGGCGGCCCAACGCGGTACGCAATTTTTCTTCGAGGGCAGGGGCCAGCACAAATGCGCTGATCACCCGGTTGCGATCGGCATACTGGTGGCTGACCTGACGCGCCAGCGCTGCGCGCAGATGTTCAGTCAGACGCCCGGCATCGGCTTCGCGACCGCCCCACTCCACCATCGCCTCCAGCAATCCACGGCGGTTGCGTATTGACACACCTTCGGCAACCAGCAACCGCAATACTTCGGCAATACGTTGCAGGGGCAGGATGCGTAACGCCTCCTTGACCAGTTCTGCGTACTTGCCTTCAAGCTGCTCCAGCATCACGCGGGTTTCCTGAATACCCAGGAAATCTGCAGCATAGCGACGCAAGGTGCGCTCCAGCGTGGCGCGCAGGATTTCGTCGGCGAACAGAAAGCCGATGCCCGCCTCCTGCAACTGATCGGCATGCTCGCGATCTACCCAACGACCGGGACGCGAACTGATCGGCGAAGGGGCTTCGAAGGGCTCCACGGAGATAAGTTGAGCATGCAGCGGATCATCCTGTAGCAGCAGCGACGTGGCACTGAATTCACCTTCGCAGACTGGTACGCCCTCCAGCTCGACCTGAAAGCGATCTGCCGCCATTGAGCGATCCAGATAGACGTCCGGCACCGGCACCTCGACTCCCAGATCCGTGCGAATGTCGTGACACATGGCTTCGATGCGCTGGCGCAGCGGCTGCAGGGGTGCCGCCTCGGCCAACCCTGCCCCGATACTCAACAGTACCTGGGTGTCGCGGGGACGCTCGGCATCCTCCTGCACGACGACCGGCTCGGGTTCAGTCGCCGACAGTTGCTCAGGTTGCTCGAGCTGTGCAGTGGGAAGGCTGGCCCGATGCTGACGACGCCAGAGGAAAAATGCGCTGCCGCCAAGCAGTGCCGCCAGCACTACGAATACCGGCATGGGAAATCCGGGAAGCAGCCCGACGCCAAGCAGAATCAATGCGGTCAGCCCCAGCGCCCGATGGCTGGCCCCCAATTGCCTGACGATTTCGGTGCCCAGGTCGCGCTCTTCGCCATCGCTGTTGACCCGCGTGACCACGGTGCCTGCAGCCACCGAAATCAACAACGCCGGGATCTGCGCGATCAGACCATCGCCGACGGTCAGCAGCGAATAAGTATGCGCCGCCTCGGCGAATGGCATACCCCGCTGAACCATGCCGATCATCATGCCGCCCAGCAGATTGACGAACAGGATCACCAGCCCGGCAATGGCATCGCCCTTGACGAATTTCATGGCACCGTCCATGGCCCCGAACATCTGGCTTTCCCGCTCCAGGCGCGAACGACGGCGCCTGGCTTCGGCCTGATCGATGTCACCGTTGCGCAGATCGTTGTCGATGCTCATCTGCTTGCCCGGCATTGCATCGAGGGTAAACCGTGCAGCGACTTCGGCGACCCGCTCGGCGCCTTTGGTGATGACCACGAATTGCGCCACGGTAATGATCAGAAACACCACCAGCCCGACCACGACCTGACCTGCGATCACAAAGTCGCCGAACGCCTTGACGATATGACCGGCATTGCCATCCAGCAGGATCAGACGTGTCGTGGTGATCGACAGCGAAAGACGAAACAGGGTGCTGAGCAGGATCAGCGGTGGCAATGCCGAAAATTCCACCGAATGATTGATGTAAAACGCGACGATCAGAATCAGCAGGCTGAGCGCAATGTTCAGAGCAATCAGCGCGTCCACCAGGTAGGTGGGCAGCGGTATGATCATCATTGCGATGGCCATGAGCATGACCGCTACGATGATCACATCGGTGCGTTTCGAGGCAATTTCGGCCAGTCGGTTGAGGCGGTTCATGAGGGTCATTGCGCGGCCCTCCGGGCATCCAGATAACGTCTGAAACACTGACGTGCTTCGTCCCTGCGACCGGCCTTCCATAGTGCCCGGCTACGCAACAAAAGCAGGGACGGACTTTCGCCCTGCTGCTCGACCAGACGGTCCAGTGCAGCGAGGGCCCTGTCAGCATCTCCACTGTCAGTGAATGCCAGAGCCAGACTGTGCAATAGCGCGGTGTCGGTCGGCGCCAGCTGGATGGCAATCAGCAACATCACCAGTGCCCGCTGCGGCTGACCGCTGCGGCGGTACAGATTACCGAGCCCGGTCAACAACTCGACACATTCGCGGTCCTGGGCTGCACTCATGGCTGCACCTCGGCGCGCTGCTGTTCAAGCAAGAGACGCAATTCGATTTCCTCTCGAATCACCGCTTCAGCCAACTCGCGGATTTCAGGTTCTGCATCCAGCGCGGGCAGCACTTCATCAAGAACGTAGTGCAATACTTGCAGCGAGCGCGCCGGGCCAAACAATGGCGCGGCGACACCAGCGGCCTGCTCGGTCTGTTCAAGCTCGCCACGCAGTGAGCGACGGAGCTTGCGCTCGCGTTGATCCAGCAGCGCTTCGAATCGCGTGCCTTGTCTGGGCTGCGTCGGCGCGACACGCTCGACAGCTGGCAAGGACTCCGGAGAAGTCGGGGTGATGGGTCGCAGGTCGACTTTCATAATGTGAAGGCAAACCGTTCCTGACCACGCACCAGACGTACCTGATCACCTTCGATACTTTCCAGCGTCCAGTCGTCCGCCAGTATCGCGCCGGGGTAGACGCGCTTGCCATGCTCGTCGATGACATATGGATTGCGTCCGAACCAGACGGCTTGCAGGCGCACACGTGGTGTCGCAACCGCCGCGCTCACCTGAACATTGGGGGTCAGGACGATGCGCTGACCAAAGCGGCTGTCGAAATCGCGCTGAACCTTTAACCAGTTGCTTTTAAGATCGGCGGGATAGCTGCCTGCCACACTCAGCTGACCATCCTGCTCGTGGACGCGCAATTGACCAAGCCTGGCGTCGCGCAGTGCTTGATCCAGCCAGGTCCGGGCTTCGGCCAGCGTCGGCGCAGATACATTGGCAGGCGCTGCAGGCATACCGACGGCACCGCGATGCGACACAGCCTCTGGCGGCGCACGAAACGCAAATGCAGTGGCGCATGTCACCAGCAGCAACAGCGCGCCCAACACCGGCACCTTGAATGCGTGCAGTTTACGCGGCTCAACGGACGAGGCTTTTGCAGGTCGAGTACTGCGCAAGCGCAGACGGCTTTGTCCAAGCGTCAGTTCGACGGGCAACCCGAGTCGCTGCCCATGCCCCTCGGGGATAAGCAGACTCTTGCCAAGCGCATCCATTGCGGTTACGTCGCCGCCCATCGCTTCAATGGCAACGAGATCTTCGGAAAACCGCAGGCGCGCATGCTGCGCAGCGATACCGGCATCGCCCAGCACGAGGTCGGCCGTGGCGGCACTGCCGATTGTATAGAGCGGCTTGTCGAGCGTCAGAGCAACGCCCTGGTGCAAGCCGTGGAGAATTTCGAGCAATGCCACGCCATTATCCTGCTCGGCAGCGTCTGGCGTTGCGCTCAATGAAATCAGGGCTGTCATGATCGAGTCACCACCGTGTGATCTACCGGAAACGGCACGTCAGAGCCGGGTAAAGCTGTCGATCGAAAGACGTGGTGCAAATCGTGCAAGAAGCGAGTGTGGGCGGCAGCGCCGCCGCCCACACCACGACATCAGTTCTGAGGACGTTGCTTGGTAGCGTCCAGCTCTGCCTTCTTGGCAGTGGAGATTTCAGTGATCTTGGCTGATTTCTCGATAGCCATGTCAAAGGTAGCGGACATCTTTTCGATTGCCGCGTCCGAATTGCCGGAGCTTACTGGTGCAGTCTCACTCATGTTGTTTCTCCTTGCTTCGAGGGGGAAGTTTCAACTGCCGAGAGGCAGAGCAATATGCCATCACCGAACAGTGAACCCGGGACTGTTACTTGATGATCCCAGCAAGTACTTGATGATCCCAGCAAGCAATGCGTTCACTGTTCCGCCAGATCAATACTACGCAAGGCGAATTATCGGATGCTGTGAAAAGTTGTGAAATTGCGTTTTCACAACCCGTTAAAACAATTAACCAACAATGATATCAAAATGATATTTATTACTGTCTTATTTCTGGAGAGATTAAGTTTTCAGGTATCAGCCACGCCACAGATACTGTGCTGCTTGGCCTCCAGACGTACGAGCTGATACTCGGCAGGCGTGTGAAACGTTGTGAAAACGCAGGCATTGATCTTCCTTATCGCCCGCCAAGTGTTAGTGTCTGCTCAGTAAGTTCACTGACCGGACATTCGTAAAACGAGAACCCGTTCAAACTATAGAAGTGTGCACTCGTTTTAACCATGCCCTGTGCAATGTGTTTGAAACTTCAGGGTCGCCAATGTGTATTGCCTGACTGTCAAGGCTGCTGCGCAACACATGGCGATTTTAGCGAGCGGCTGAAGTACATCTTGTTCAACGGCCAATCGCATCTACTGTCCACACCAGGAGTTACCCGCCATGTCGACGTCAACGGTCAGCCCGACACCCGCCCCCAGCCCTGCCCCCAGCGGTAACGCGAACATCCGCTTCAATCAGGTGCTGCAATCGAGCAACCGCAGCAGCACCTATCGTCCGGCAAGCGCGACCGAGAAAGCGCCTGCGCTGGGCGATTATGCGTCCATAGAAAAGCCGGGCACTGTCGCCGCCGATACGATTCGCTATGTGACAGAGAAAGGTGATCACGTACTGGTCTACCGGTCCACCAGCCCGGCGCTCTACCAGCAAGTGGTAGCGGATCAGCCCAGGCTCGCCGGCTTCAAGACCAGCGTGACGCAGGGCTACAAGCCGGCTGCGGCGGGTGCCGAGGCGCCATCGAACCTGGGTGGCTACCTGCGCATCGGGGCACCGGATGAAATGGGGCCGGGCCTGATTCGCTATGAGGCCGCCGACGGCAGCAAGATCATGGTGTCGCAACAGGACAACCCGGAACTGTTCAAGCAGGTTGCATCGGACTTCAAATCCCTTTCCGGCATAAACAGCAGCCAGCAGGAGGGCTATCGGGCGGCCGGCGCGGATGAAAAAATCCCCGCAAAACTGGGCGATTTCGCAGAAGTTGGTCCGGTCGACGAGGTCGGACCGGGGGTGATGCGCTATGTTGACCGCGATGGCAACAAAGTTGTGGTGTCCGAGCGCGATAACCCCGATCTGTATGCTGCCGCCAAGGATGCCTACAACTCGCTGACGGGGCTGAGCAAAAGCGAGTCGGAAGGTTATCGCCGCGCGGGCGACAATGAAGTCTGGCCGCCCGTGTTCGGCACCACCGTCGGCCCGCTGAACGAGGCCGGCCCTGGCACCATTCGCTATGAACACAACGGCGAAAAAGTGGTGGTCGCCCGTGATGACAATCCCGGCCTGTTCAAGTTTTTGACGGGACTGCAAAGCGTCGTTTCAGACCCCGAAAAACGCGCAGCGCTGGAAAAGGCGGTCAATGAAGGACAACTCCTCGCCGACGGCAACACGTCTTTACCGGGCCTTAACGACATCACCGAATTCAACTGGATACCCGGCCAGGAAGGCAGCCAGATCAGCTACAAGAATCAGAGCGGCGAAGTGATTGTCGTGACCCAGGCACTGACACCCGATCTGTTCGACAAGGTCACCACGCTAAAGGACGCTTGGGACAAGATCAACAGCAGCCGCGAAGAAGGCTACACGTTGGCAGGCCCCAACGATTTTCTGAAAAACCAGGACATCACCATCGGTTCGCCAGACGAGCTGGGTTCCGGGCTGATCCGCTTCGAGAACGACGACGGCAAGTTCATCGTCTCCAAGGACGCCAGCCCCCAGCTGTATGACGACGTGGTGCAGAAATGGAATGAGCTGGGCACCGGCAATATCAGTGAAACCCGCAGTCGACATAACCTGCCCGGTGCGTCCGAAGTTGACCTCATGGGTCAGAAAACCGGTGTGAAGGCTGACAAGGATGACGAAAAATCCGAAGAACTGAATGTGGGTGAGCTGGCGACCAAGGAGCTCCTCGACCAATACCGCGAAGGCGTAAAAAACGGTGATATCCCCAAGGACGATCCGCGCGCCAAGCTGGTCCGGGCCATCGAAGCGCAGGCCGCCTACGACAATGGCCGCGGCCTGACCGGCTACGAGGAGGCACAAGGTGCATTCGGCGGCACATGGCGAGAGTTCGACAGCAAGCAGACTCAGCTGAGCTCGGCGGACATGCACGACATCATTGACGGTGGCAAGCTGCAGGAGCAACTGACTACGCTGTTCTCCGACCCTACGGTGCAGCAGGACTACCAGAGCAAGCTGACCGATGCCGTGAACAAGGTGCCCAACAAGGACGAGATCAAGCAAAAACTGCTGGACCTCACCGCGAGCCCCGACTACGTACTTTACCTCAAGGACTTGCAGAAACAGGGGCTCGGCCAGGAAGCGCAAAAGGACCTGAGCGACACGTTGTCCTCACTGGCACTGGTCGATCCCGAAGCCGCCAGCAAGGCAGCGCAGTCCATCCAGGCCGACGGATTGACCAGCGACCTCAATGACCTGGTGGCCGACCCTTCGAAAATCAGTGACGAAAACAACGCCCTCGCCACCAAGGATCTGTTCGGCCTGCTCAAGGCAGAACTCAAGGGCTTTTTGGTGGACATGCCGCGCTTCCTGCAGCCGACGTTCGAGAAATTCATCGAGGAAGGCGTCGTGGGCAACGCCAAACCTGCTGATATCGCCAAGGCGCTGAAGGAAGTGGGCGATGCTTATCAGAAAAATGGCAAAGTCAGTGAGGCCGACATAAAGACTGCCCTGTCCAAGCCTTATATTCCGGTCGCCGATCGCGGCAAGCTGGGCGAGATTTTCAACACGCTGAACAGCAAGGGTGTCATGGGCTCCGTCGCGGCTGGCGTGTCTTTGTTCTCGGCCATTTATCAAATGGTCGGGAATGGCGGCAAGCTCGGCGAGACACCGCTCCAGCGCCTGGCCATCGCCAAGGACTTCCTCAGCTTTGCCGGTGGCGCCAGCCATTTTGTGCGCCTGGCCGACAAGGTGGGTGACCTGATGGGCAAAGGCGGCCTGGTTGATTTACTCGGGCTGGACAAAACCGTGCCGGAAATCTGGGGCAAGCAGGACATGAAACCGCCGAAGGTTGAAGTCAGCCCCAGCGGTCTTTCTGCGGCACGGCTCGACGAGATCCGCAATGCACTGGACATCCCTGATGACACGCGGATGGCCGTTATCGGTGACCTGACCGGTAGCGCTGAAAGCGAACGCACCGCAATGCAAGGCATCTCTCAGCGACTGGACAGCGAGACCAAGTTGAAGCCGGGGATGGCCAGCAAGATTGCCGGTTCGGTGGTCAAGGTTCTCGGCCCGGCGACAGACCTGGCCGGCGGTTTCGCCGACATCGTGCTGGGAGCGTTTACCATCAGGGACGGTGTCAAATCCGGTGACAAACTGGCTCAGGCCGCAGGCGGTCTGCAAATTGCGGGCGGCGCGTTCGGCGCTTCAGCCGGCGTGCTGGGCACCGCCGCACTGGTGGGTGCAGGAGGCGCAGCGGCCACAGCCCTGGCCGGACCTTTCTTTCTGGTCGGGGTGGTGGTTGCGGTGGTAGGCGGAGTCATCGGCTACTTCGTGGACCACAACAAAAAGCAGAAAGCCTCCGAAAAGGAAAATGACTGGTATCGCGACCTGGCCGCTGACGGCCTGTTGCAGGCTGACTGGGGTGACAAGGTCGAGTACGCCCACTATTCGATCCATCACTACAGGGAGCGCGAAGCACCGGAAGACGACAGCCTGTTTCGTTTCCAAAGTGCCGAATGGAAGCATTTCGACGAGACGCCACAAGAGGACGGTTCATCGAGCAACCGCCTGGATGGCGAGTTGCATGTGGAATACGGCGAGACGCATAAATCACCGGATCAACAGCAGCGTGAAGATTTGAGAAACGCACCCCGCTGGACTGGCCCGAAAATCTGAGTTTCCTCTGCGCAAACGACTCCAGGGCCGCCATCAGACGGCTCTGGAGTCAGGCGCTCTGCGGGACGATCAAAGCTTGCCGATCTCTCCGGTCGCCTCGCCAATGGTCGCCAGCGTGGCCTCGATATCATCGATTGCCTGTTCAAGCCCGACGAACGATTGCTGGATAGCTTCGCGGGTGTCTACCGTCTGCTGCCCCCTTAAACGCTCAACACGCTCCAGTTCACTGAGCTGCAGGTTACGCACCTCCGCCCTTAACGTTTGCAGTGTCTTCCAGACCAAACGGAACTGTTGCTGGCTATCATGTCCCACCTTCGTATCCTCTGTCGATCGGCTCAAGTGCAAGGTTGAGACAGCCTGCAAACCGAATGCTCCACTTTATTGCGCGCAGTGGAACTGAAACCGCCGCCGGTCAGGCTTGATGTCCATCGGATTGAATTTACCTCCGTTATCAGGATCACTTTTTCATGCCTGTACCGACTGCTGTCGCTGCCAGATCCTGAATGACGCTTGCTTGCGTACTGTAGAAAGCAGCGTCGCTGACGGTCTACGCTCGAACGAGCCAATGAACAGACCAACGCTTACCCTCTTTGGCCTTTAGCCTTGTGTAGCGTCAATGAAAAGGAATTTTCTACCATGGCCACTCCCGACACCTCATCACTGCGCCGGGCGATCACCGCTCCCATGTTGACCCTGTTCATCCTCGGCGACGTGCTGGGTGCTGGCGTCTATGCATTGGCAGGCACGATAGCCGGACGCGTCGGCGGAGCCATCTGGGCGCCCTTGCTGATTGCCCTCTGCTTTGCCTTGCTGACCGCAGCGTCCTACGCCGAACTGGTGACCAAATACCCGCGTGCGGGCGGTGCCGCGGTGTACGCCGAAAAAGCCTTCGGCAAGCCGCTGCTCTCGTTTCTGGTCGGCTTCTCCATGGTCGCGGCTGGCGTTACCAGCGCTGCCGGACTGGCCGTGGCGTTTGCCGGCGACTACTTTCAGGCGCTGCTCGACTGGCCTGCGCAGTGGGTCTGTGTAGCATTTCTGGTCATCGTCGGCCTGCTCAACGCACGCGGTATCAAGGAATCGCTTTCAGCCAATCTGGTCATGACAGTCATCGAGCTGAGCGGCTTGCTGATGGTCATCGCTGCGGCAGTGTGGTTCGTCAGTCAAGGGCAAGGCGTGCCGCAACGCGTGTTTGAACTGGACAGCGCATCCCCCGCCACAGCGATTCTCGGTGCCTCATTGCTGGCGTTCTATTCGTTCGTAGGGTTTGAAACTTCGGCCAATCTTGCCGAAGAGATCAAGGATGTGCGCAAGGTCTATCCACGCGCCCTGTTCGGTGCACTGCTGGCTGCCGGCGCGGTGTACATGCTGGTTGGCGTGGGCGCAGCGATGGTCCTGCCGGTCGAGCAACTCAAGGATTCCCAAGCACCACTGATGGACGTAGTGAGTGCCTCGGGGCTCGGCATACCTGCGCCCTGGTTTGCGGTCATTGCGCTGATTGCGGTGGCCAACGGCGCGCTGCTGACCATGATCATGGCCAGCCGACTGACCTTCGGCATGGCCCGCGAAGGACTGTTACCTGCAGTGATGGGTTCGGTGCTGCCCAAGCGCCGCACGCCGGGGCTGGCAATTCTGGCGACCACGCTGGTGGCCATTGCCCTGTCCTTCACCAGCACCCTGACCATCCTCGCCGAAACAGTCGTGCTGTTACTGCTCTTCGTATTTCTCAGCGTGAACATCGCCGTGCTGGTACTCAAGCGCGACAAGGTCGAAGCCGGGCACTTTCAGGTCCACTGGGTTATTCCGCTGCTGGGCATTCTTTCGTGCCTGTTGCTGCTCACTCAGCAAGGTCCGGAAACCTGGCTGCGAGCAGGCATCATGCTGGCGGTCGGTGCAGCGCTTTACGGACTGACCCGGCTGGGCAGCTCGGCGCTGGCGCCGCATTCTCGCTGAAACGCGGAAAGAATGGATTCAGACCGCACGCACGGGCGGTTTGCTATTTCAACTACCGCGGTAGTTACACTTTGGGCGGTTGATGAAGCGCAGCACGGGACTGAATCCGGTATGACCGGGACGCTGATTCATGAGAACCAGCGCCCGAACAATTTAGCGACGCTTCATCCGGTCGATGATCACCGCCAGCAACAGGATCGTGCCGCGAATCACGTACTGGTAGAAGGTGTCGATGTTCTTGAGGTTCATCGCATTTTCGATAATCGCCAGAATCAGCACCCCGGCGATCACATGCCGGATCATGCCGATGCCGCCGCTCAGCGAAACCCCGCCCAGTACGCAGGCAGAAATGATCGTCAGCTCGAAGCCCTGCCCGATCATCGGCTGACCCGAGGTCATGCGCGAGGCCAGCACCACGCCTGCCAGTGCCCCCACCAGACCGTGGACGGCGAAGATGATGATCTTGGTACGGTCTACGTGTACACCCGCCAGCAGCGCAGCTTCCTGATTGCCGCCGATGGCCATGGTGTTGCGCCCGTAAGTGGTGTAATTGAGCAGCCAGCCGAAGAATATGAAGCAGGCGATGGTGATCAGAATCGGTACCGGCACGCCGTACACCTGGCCATTGCCAAAGATGAAGAAATCCTCGTTGGAAACGCCGACAGCCTTGCCGTTGGAGAAAATATACGCCAGGCCGCGCACGATCTGCATCGTTGCCAGGGTCGTGATCAGGGCGTTGATGCGCAGCTTGGCAATCACGATGCCGTTGATCAGGCCCACCACCAGTCCGAGCGCCAGAGCTGCCGAGACGCCCAGAAACACACTGTCGGTGTCGCGGATGACGATACTGGCGATCACCCCGGAACAGGCCAGCACCGAGCCGACCGAAAGGTCGAAGTGCCCGGACGCCAGGCAGAAGAGCATGGTGCAGGCAGCGATGCCCACTGTGGAAATCGCCAGGCCCAGACCCCGCATGTTGAGCGGCGACATGAAGTTGTCGATGAACACGGCACACAAAATGAAGATTCCCACGGCAGCCAGGAGCATCACCCAGTCATCGGCGAAACGACGCAGGTTCATGCCCTGACGGGGAGCCTGCAGGCTGGATTCGGTAGACATACGCACCTCTTTTTTATTGTTCATGGTCAGGGACCGATTGTCAGCCGCGCGTGCGAGGCAGAGCCAATTGCAGAAGTCGCGACTCGTCAGCCTCGTCGCGATTGAGTTCACCGGTGATTGCGCCTTCGCTCATCACCAGAATGCGGTCTGAAATGCCCATCACTTCCATCAGATCGCTGGAGACCACAATCACCGCGATACCGTCTGCGGCCAGGTTGTGGATGATCTCGTAAATCTCGGACTTGGCCCCGACGTCGATCCCGCGAGTCGGCTCGTCCAGCAGCAGGACTTTCATGGGCATCGACAGCCAGCGACCAAGAATCGCTTTCTGTTGATTGCCGCCAGAGAGGTACATGATCTGCTGCTCGGGCGATGGCGTCTTGACGTTCATCGACTTGATCTGGCTGCGTGCGTTGTCACGCTCCCAACTGCCCTGAATCAGGCAACCGAGATTCACGTGCCGGGGGCGCGCACCGATGTTGATGTTCTCCGCGACGCTGGACAGCGGCACGATGCCTTCTTTCTTGCGGTCCTCCGGGCAGAGCAGAATTCCGGCCTCGATGGCATCACGCGGTGACTTGAGTGTCAGCGGTTTGCCGTCCAGTTGCAGGCTGCCTGCAGAGCTGCGGGTAAGCCCCGAGAGCAGCCGGAACAGCTCGGTACGCCCGGCGCCGACCAGGCCGAAAAAGCCCAATACTTCGCCCTTCTGCACGGCAAAGGTGACCGGCTCATGCAGGCCCGGCCCCAGCAGGCCGGTGACGCGCAGACTTGGCCCCTGATGCTGACGCGGACGGTAGTTGTAGATGTTCTGTATATCGCGCCCGACCATACAGGTCACCAGTCGGTCGTGATCAAGATCAGCCATCTGTTCGAAGGTTTTTACAAAACGGCCGTCCTTGAACACCGTCACCGCATCACAGACACGGAAGATTTCTTCCATGCGATGCGACACGTAAAGAATCACTCGGCCCTCGTCGCGCAGGCGCACGATGATCGCCATCAGTCGGTCGATCTCGCGCGCCGACAGGCTGCTGGTGGGCTCGTCGAAGGCAATGACGTGGGCATTACGCGACATGGCCTTGGCGATCTCGACCAATTGCCGCTGCCCCAGCGAAAGATCGCCCAGACGTGTGCGTGGGTCTATCTCGTCAGCCAGGCCCTTGAGCAGCTCGCCGGCCCGGCGGTACATCGCACCGCGATTGATCAGACCGAAGCGATTGGGCATGTGCCCGAGCAGCAGGTTCTCGGCAACGGTCATTTCCGGCACCAGATGCAGCTCCTGGTGAATCACCGCCACGCCAGCCGCGATGCTCTCGGCGGTGGACTTGAACTGATAGCTCTGCTCGCCGATCTGCAAGGCGCCGCTGTTGGGCTGATAAGAGCCGCCGAGAATTTTCAGCAGCGTGGATTTACCGGCACCGTTTTCACCCATCAATGCATGGACGCTGCCGGGGCGCGCTTCGAAACTGATGTCCGAAAGCGCCTTGACGCCGGGGAAGACCTTGCCGATGCCGTTGAAGCGCAAGGCACCGCCTGTGGCGTATTGTTCGATAGCCTGTTGCATGAACCAATCTCCTCGCACGTGTGAGGGGCCTGAACATCAGGCCCCTCGTTCAGCTCACTTCCACAGACCACGCTCGGTCAGTATTTCCTGGAAGTTGGTGCGCTTGATCAGTGTCACGTCGTCCAGAGCGGTGTACTTGGGTGGTTCTGTGCCCTTGGTGGTCCACTCGTAAACATGCAACGCGGTGTCGTAACCCTCTTTGCCAGGGTTCGGCAACATAGAGCCAAAGAAGCCGCTTTTTTTCTTCTTGAGTTCGTCGATCGCATCGGTGCCGTTGATACCGATCCCGATCACGTTATCCGCTTCAAAGCCATTGGTAGAAGTCGCACGTACCCCACCCAATACGGTGTTGTCGTTCATACCGCCGATGATCAGCCTTTTGGCATCGCCTGGAAGTTTTGGCAGCGCCGAGTTGGTGGCGTCCATGCTGCCTGGCACATCGAGGGTTTTCTGTGCGGTGAAGACAATATGGTCCTTCGGCAGGCCGGCTTCCTCAAGTGACTTCACCGAACCATCCGTGCGTTTCTTGCCGGTATCCAGCTCGTTATAAGTGTTGATGATCGCGTAGGTGCCTTTCCAGCCATCCTCGTCCCACTTGCGACTTTTCGCTTCCTTGGCCATTTCGACGCCCTGCTTCTGGCCTACTTCAAAGGCAGCCATGCCCAGGTAAGGCACGTCCTCCATGAAGTTACCCTTGGCGTCGACAAAGCGATCATCCACGGCCATGACTTTCAATCCCAGCGCTTTGGCCTTGGCCACAATCGCAGGGCCGAGCGACACGTCAGGCGGGCAGATCACGAAGCCCTTGGCACCGTTGGCGGCGAGGTTATCGATAGCGGTCAGGGTCTTTTCACCATCTGGCACGGCAATCTTGATGACGGTAAAGCCATGCTCCTTGCCAGCTTTTTCGGCACCCGCCCATTCGGCCTGGAACCACGGTTCTTCAGCCTGCTTGACCAGAAAGCCGATTTTGACTTCTTCGGCAGCGGAGGTGATGCCACTCATGCCCAGAATGGCGGTAGTGACGGCGACACAGCACAGGGAACGAATCCCGTGACGACTCAACATAGCTAGCTCCTTATTTTTATTGAATAGCTACAACGTTCAGCGAGGTGGCGGTCGAGAACGCGAATGCGTCCGAAACCGGTCAAATAGTCATACCATATAACGGGTGACCGCTATGTAACCGAATGTCACCCTTGCATCTACCATCACGCTGCCGTCAAAAAAGACGGCGGCGCGATACGCTTATCAACCGGCGAAACGCTGACACGGCGTGCCCTTGACGCCGACCTGCGCCATCAGCAGCGCGCCATCGAAACGACCCTGTGCATCGGCAGGTGCGGCACTGGTGACGTACAACGTTTCCAGGTCAGGACCGCCGAATACACAACTGGTGGGATGGCTGACCGGCAGCTCCACAACCCGGTCAACACTGCCATCCGGGGCAAAACGGATCAGGCAATTGCCACCCCAGCGCGCATTCCAGACATACCCTTCGGCATCCATCGCCGAGCCGTCGGGTGAGCCTCGATCGTGTTTTGCAGCCCATACCTTGCGTGGCCCCAAAGCACCGTCTGCGAGCACCGGATAGTGATAAATGACGTCGTCCAGCGTATCGGCGCTGTACAGCACGCTACCCTCGTCATTCCACAACAGGGTGTTGACGATGCCCTGCCCGTCCAGCAAACGGGTCACGCGAGCATCAGGTTCAACGCGGAACAACCCGCCTGAACGACGCACCAGAGGCACGTCGCCGCCCTCGGCATCGATGTTGTTCTGCATGCTGCCAAGCCAAAGGTGGCCGCGCGCATCGCACCGCGCTTCGTTGGCGCGATTGCCAGGTGTGGGGTCTGCCACGCAGAACGGCACTAAAGAAGTCTTGTCGGAGTCCAGGTCCAGGCGATAAACGCCGCTGGCCAGTGTCACCAGTGCATCACCCTGCTCGGTCGGAATAAATGCAGAAACCGGCTCCGGCATGCGCCATTGGCGGATCTGCCCGGCGACCAGCCGACACGCCAGGAACCCGGAAATGTCGACCCAGTACAAAGCCTGCTCCTCGGCATCCCAGAAGGAGCCTTCGGCCAGCTTGAAACGGTGCTCGGAAACGGGCAGCCAGTTCATGAAAAATGTCCTTTGTTATTGTTGTAAAGGCACTTTTGGATGTTTGTGTCGCTGTCTTGTCCAACCTCTGCCTGCGCTGACCCGTTGCACGGATTTCAGGCTGCATGGCAAAAAAAACGGCAGATCGGCTAAGGTGAGTCACAAGCCTTCAGCGACGATGGTACTACTAAATAGTATTACAATTTATTTTTCAAGCTTCATTTTATAGGCTATACATCCATGCATCGGCTTGAATCCGATCAAATAGTCTTACCAATAACAATAAAAGCAGGCAGATCAGATGAAAAAACATGCGCTCCTCAGCACCCTTGGACTGTCCTTGATGATCAGCACCCTGACCGCACAGGCCGCCGCACTCTCCAGCGAACACAGCGCGTTCGGCCAACTGCCCGACGGCTCTGCCGTCGAAAAATACACCCTGCGCAACAGTCACGGCGTGCAGGCCAGCATCATCACCTACGGCGCGACGCTGCAATCGCTGCTGGTACCTGACAAGGCCGGAAAGGTCGAAGACATCGTCCTGGGTTTCGACGATGTTCAGGGCTATCAGAACAACGGTACGGTTTATTTCGGCGCGACCATCGGCCGCTTCGGCAACCGCCTGGCAGGCGGCAAATTCAGTCTGGATGGCAAAACCTATCAGGTCCCGCTCAACGACAAGACCAACGCGCTGCACGGCGGCACGCAGGGTTTTGACAAGCGCTTGTGGAAGGCAGAAGAAACCAGGACCGGTGATTCGGTTGGCGTGAAGCTGACCTACCTGTCGCCGGACGGCGAGATGGGTTTTCCAGGAGCCCTGCTGACTGAAGTGACCTACAGCCTGAATGAAAAAAACGAGCTGAAGATCGACTACCGCGCTACCACCGACAAACCGACGGTGCTGAACCTGACCAACCATAGTTATTTCAATCTGGCCGGCGCGGGCAGTGGTGATGTGCTCAAACAGGTCGCCACCCTCCACGCCTCGCACTACACCCCGGTCAACGAAAAGCTGATCCCGACCGGAGAACTGCCTGCTGTCGCCGGCACGCCCATGGACTTCCTCAAGCCCACCGCGTTCGGCAAACACATCAAGGATGATCATCAACAGTTGAAATACGCCGAACCCAAGCAAGGCGGGTTTGATTTCAACTGGGTGCTCGACACCAAGGGTGACGTGAAGAAACTGGCCGCCGAGGTCAGCGACCCGCAATCAGGCCGCCGACTGCAGCTGTTCACCACAGAGCCCGGCGTGCAGCTGTACACCGGTAACTTCCTGGATGGCAGCATTCACGGCAAGGCTGGCAAGGTCTACCCGCACTGGGGCGCCTTTACCCTGGAAACGCAGCATTATCCCGATGCGCCCAACCAGCCGAAATTCCCCAGCACCCGACTGGATCCTGGCAAGGCGTACACCCAGACCACTGTGTTCAAATTCCTCAACGACTGAAGCGTTGAGCTGCCCGGCGCCTGCAATCAGGGCGCCGGGCAGTTCAGGCTCACTGATTGCGCTTCATTGCCGCAGTCAGGGTATCGACGTTGTAACGGAACATCTTCGCGTAGGTTGACGCCGGGCCGTCGGCTGGCGACAGGGATTCCACGTACAGTTCACCCCCTGGTTGAGCGCCACTGGCTTCGGCTATCTGCTTGACCAGACGCGGGTCGCTGGAGTTTTCGAAGAAGTAGGCACTGACATGTTCGGTCTTGATCTGACGGATCAGTTTCGAAACATCGGCGGCCGACGCCTCAGATTCGGTAGACAAGCCCAGCGGCGACAGGAAGTTCACCCCGTAGGCATCGCCGAAGTAGCCGAACGCGTCATGAGAGGTGAGGATCTTGCGTCTGGCAGCCGGAATCGAACGGATCTGATCACGTGCATAGCTATCCAGCTGCTGCAACTCAACGATGTAGCGATCACCATTGGCCTGATACACGCTGGCCCCTTCCGGATCGGCTTTCTTCAGCGCTGCGATGATGTTGCGCACATAAATCACGCCATTGGCCGCGCTGTTCCAGGCATGCGGGTCGACAATGCGCTTGCCGTCCTCATCCATGCTGCGGGTCTTGATGCCCTCCGACAGTACCACAGGCTGCCCCTTGTAACCTGAAGCCTTGATGAGACGATCCATCCAGCCCTCAAGATGCAGGCCGCTGACAAATACAAGATCGGCATTTTTCAGCGCCTGGGCGTCACTCGGTGTGGGCTCGTAAACGTGTGGATCGCCGTTCGGACCGATCAGCGATTTGACGTGCACACGGTCACCGCCGACCGTACTGACCATGTCGGCAATGACTGTGAACGAGGCAACGGCTTCCAGCGGTTTGGCCTGGGCCAGGCTGGCGAATGCCGACAGCGCCAGTGCAGCCAGGGAACTCAACATCATCAATCGTTTCATGACGTACCTTTTTCAGTGAGCCAGGTGAGGTTTGGGGAACAGCCGACGCACGATGCCCGTGCGCCCGAACAACAGGGAGATGCCGTAGAACGCACTGGCCGTCAGCACGATGGCCGGCCCCGAGGCGACGCCAAGGTGGTAGGAAACGATCAGCCCGATCAGCCCGGACAAGGTCGCCAGCAGCGTCGAAATCACCATCAGGCCACTCAGCGAGTGGGTCCAGAAACGTGCCGCGGTTGCCGGCAGCATCATCATGCCCACGGCCATCAAGGTGCCCAGCGCCTGAAAGCCTGCGACCAGGTTGAGCACCACCAGCAGCAGAAACAGAACGTGGTACAGCGAGCCGCGCCCGCCGACCGCACGCAGAAAGCCCGGATCGAAGCACTCCAGTACCAGTGGGCGATAGATGATCGCCAGCAGAATCAGGGTGAAGGAGGCAATGCTGCCGACCATGTAAATAGCGGTGTCATCGATGGCCAGAATGGTGCCGAACAGCACATGCAGCAGATCGACGCTGGAACCGTGCAGCGAGACAATCAGCACCCCGGCGGCCAGCGAGGTCAGATAGAAGCTGGCAAAGCTGGCGTCTTCGCGTAGCGAGGTCAGTCGACTCACCAGACCGGACAGCAAAGCCACTGCCAGCCCGGCGATCAGGCCGCCGAAGCCCATTGCCGGCAACGACAGCCCGGCGACCATAAAGCCCACCGCTGCGCCCGGCAGCACCGCATGGCTCATCGCATCGCCTACCAGGCTCATGCGCCGCAACATCAACAGCACGCCGACCGGCCCCGAGCCGATGCCCAGTGCCAGACACGCCACCAGTGCACGGCGCATGAAACCGAATTCGATAAAAGGCTCGACCACCAGGCTATAGAGCATCATGCGTCGTCGTCCTCGGCATCACACAGCAAGGCATCCGGGCTCCAGTACTCGGCCATGTTGCGCGCCTTGCGCAGGTTGGCAACGCTGAGCACCTGGGCTGTCTCGCCCCAGGCGATGGCTTCGCGAGCCATCAGCAAGGTTTGCGGAAAGTGCTGACGAACCTGTTCGATATCGTGCAGTACGGCAATCACCGTACGCCCCTGACCGTGCCAGGCGCGAACCAGCTGTAATAGATCACGCGTGGTGCGCGCGTCGATGGCGGTGAACGGTTCATCCAGGAGGATCACCGAGGCGTCCTGCAACAACAGTCGGGCGAACAGCACCCGCTGAAACTGACCCGACGACAGCGAGCCCACGCTACGCCCTTCAAACCCCTCGAGGCCGACGGTCATCAGCGCCTCGCCGGTCAGGCGCGCATGATTGCGAGTCAGACTGCGAAACGGGCCGATGCTGTGCCAGGCGCCCATCGACACCGTATCGGCGACGCTCAACGGAAAGCTGCGATCGATTTCCGCAGCCTGCGGCAGATAGCCAATCGTGCGGGTTGCCAGACGCCCCCGATCGACGCGTCCCTGAGCAGGCTTCATGGTGCCGGCGATGGCTTTGATCAGCGTCGATTTACCCGCGCCGTTGGGCCCGACAATAGCCGTCAGACTACCGGCTTCGAAGCGCCCGCTGATGTGGTGCACTGCAGGGCGGCGCTCGTACGCCACCGTGAGGTTTTCCAGAGCGATGGCCGCACTCATGGAACTGCCACCGACCAGCCAATCGCCAGCCAGAGCAATATCAGTATCGCCAGGGAAAACAGGACCCGCTTCCAGGCCGACTGGGCCATCACGGAGCCTGCTATCGAAGCGCTTGCTGTCGAAGCGTCAGAAGAATTTTTCAAGTAAAAGTAACCTGCAACTATTTGTTACAGTATTACATACCAAACACGTATGTGTTATTAAATAACATTCATGCTGGCACCTTGCTTTCCACTCATGCAGATCAAAGCCTGCGTGAATCCGATCCGGCATCGCCTCGCAGAACTCCGCCGTGCGGTACTTGTGACACTGCTCGCGCCCCTATACTGTATATACAAACAGTCAAGGGGCACTTCATGCAGCTTATCGACAAGCTCAGCATTCTGGCAGACGCCGCCAAGTACGATGCGTCGTGCGCCAGCAGTGGAGCACCCAAGCGCGGCTCGCAGGACAAGTCCGGGCTCGGCTCTACCAATGGCATGGGCATCTGCCACAGCTACACGCCAGATGGGCGTTGCGTGTCGCTGCTGAAAATCCTGCTGACCAACTTCTGTCTTTACGACTGCCAGTACTGCGTCAACCGCCGCTCCAGCGATGTGCCACGAGCGCGCTTCAGTCCCGAAGAAGTGGTCACCCTGACGCTGGACTTCTATCGCCGCAATTGCGTGAGCGGGCTGTTTTTGAGTTCCGGGATCATTCGCTCTGCGGACTACACCATGGAGCAACTGGTCGAAGTTGCCCGGCTGTTGCGCGAGGTACATGAGTTTCGCGGCTACATCCACCTCAAAACCATCCCTGACGCCGATCCGGCGCTGATCGAAAAGGCCGGCCGCTATGCCGACCGCCTCAGCGTCAACATCGAACTGCCGACCGACCTGAGCCTGCAGACCCTCGCCCCGGAAAAAGACGTCGCCTCGATCAAGCAAGCCATGCAGACGATCTACACCGGCGAGCAGACGGTGCGCAACGAGCCTCGCTCGCCGCGCTTTGCGCCTGCCGGGCAGAGCACGCAGATGATTGTCGGTGCCGATGCCACCGACGACAGCACCATCCTGCACAGCGCGCAGTCGTTGTACAGCAACTTCAAGCTGCGCCGGGTCTACTACTCTGCGTTCAGCCCGATACCCAACAGCCCCAACAGCGTTCCCCTGGCGGCACCGCCGCTGATGCGCGAGCATCGCCTGTATCAGGCTGATTTTCTGCTGCGCGGATATGGCTTCACTGCCGGTGAGCTGCTCGACGGTCCCGGTGATCTGGCGCTGGACATTGACCCCAAACTGGCCTGGGCTCTGGGCAACCGGCAGGTTTTCCCGTTGGACCTGAACCAGGCCGACCCGGCACTGATCGCCAGGGTGCCGGGTATTGGCATTCGCACTACGCAGCGGCTGGTCGAGCTGCGCAGACAGCGTCGCATCCGCTATGAAGACCTCACCCGCATGCGCTGCATACTGGCCAAGGCCAAGCCGTTCATCATTACCAGTGATTACCATCCGCCGCATGCGGAAACCACCAGCGAGTTCCTGCATCACCAGTTGCGCGACCGGCCTCAGCCTCAGCAAATGGGGCTGTGGGGATGATCTGCCTCGACTGCGACGACCTGTTCGATACCTGGCGGCAACAGGCTCGCTGGCTGTTGAGCCATGAAATCGATCCCAGCCAGGTCAGCTGGAAGTCGCCGGATGCCGCCGACCTGTTCGGCAGCGAAGAAGAGTATCCCAGGGAGGCCGGGCCTTTTCAGGCAAGGGTTCCGCTGGAGCTGGTGCAGTTGCTGGAAAGCGCGTCGCGTTACCGGGGCGATCAGCGCTGGAGCCTGCTGTACGAAGTGCTGTGGCGCGTGACTCACGGCGACCGCACAGCGATGATGGCCGGCGACAAGCTCGGCAGTGAATTGCATCGTCGCCTGAAATCGGTAAGGCGCGAGGCCCATCATCTGCATGCGTTCCTGCGATTTGTCGCGCTGCCGTCCGTGGCTGACGACGAAGCCCTGATGCGCCCGCAGTACGTGGCCTGGCACGAACCGGCCCACGATATTCTGCTCAGTGCCAGCGAGCATTTCATCGGCCGCATGGGTCAGCACCGCTGGATGATCGCCACGCCTCAGGACGGCGTGTATTACGACGGCCAGCAATTGATTCATGAACGACGCTGCCCGCCTGCCTGGCAGACCATGGCCCGGCAGGTGGAAGACCCGCATGGTGAACTGTGGCTGACCTACTACAGCCACATCTTCAACCCTGCGCGCCTGAACCCCAAGGTCATGGAAGGCCACTTCCCTTCGCGCTTCTGGAAAAACCTGCCGGAAGGCCCGCTGATTCCGGCCCTCATCACCCAGGCTCGCACCGGCAAGCAGCGTGACGGCCAGGCCAGCGACATCGCCGCCAGACGCGGCAAGAAAATTGCGCTGAAGGATTGAGAGCGAGAGGCAAAGGCATCCTCAGGATCGAACGCAGAGCGTCCGGAAAGCCATGCCCACGCGGAGCACTCGGCGTAGCGGTCCGCTGCCGGGCCTTCTTCCAGAAACCAGCGATTGAACCAACCTCTGCGTCGGCGGCTCACAGCTGTGGCAGCCGCGACGCTGCCTGCACCCCAGATGATAAGGTGACCAGTCGCAAGAAAACGGCCACCCGAGGTTCAAACATGCTCGACAGCCCAACCCGACATCTGCTCGACACGCTATGCCAGGCAATGGCCGACAAACCGTTTCTGGTGGTGACCGGCGCAGGCATCAGCACCGCATCCGGCATACCGGACTACCGCGACAAGGACGGCGTGCGGCGCGGCAAGCAGCCGATGATGTATCAGGAATTTCTCGGCAACCCCGCAGCGCGCCAGCGCTACTGGGCACGCGCGATGCTCGGCTGGCCGCGGATCCGCGCGGCACAGGCCAATACCGCGCATCGAGGTCTGGCTGCTCTGCAGGCTGAAAACGCTATCACAGGACTGATCACCCAGAATGTCGATGCACTGCACACGCAGGCCGGAAGCCGGGACGTCATCGAACTGCACGGCAGCCTGCACCGGGTGCTGTGCCTGGATTGCCAGCAGCGCAGCGACCGGGCAGCCATTCAAGAGCAGATGCTGGAGCAAAACCCTTATCTGATCGGCGTCCACGCGACACAGGCGCCGGACGGCGACACCCTGCTCGACCCGGCTTTCGAGTCCAGCTTCAAGGTGCCTCTCTGCCCGCATTGTGAAGGCGACAGGCTCAAGCCGGACGTCGTGTTCTTCGGTGAAAACGTCGCCGCGCAGACCGCTGCCAAAGCAATGCAGAGTGTCGAAGAGGCTGAAGGTCTGCTGGTGGTCGGCACGTCACTGATGGCCTGGTCGGCATTCCGCCTGTGCAAGGCGATGGCCGAACAGGGCAAGCCGGTCATCGCCATCAACCATGGCAAGACCCGGGCCGACGAATTGCTTGAAATGAAAATCCAGGCGTCCTGCGAGCAGGTATTACCGTGGCTCGCCGAGCAGCTGGTTTCGCGTTAAAACAGCCCCAACTGCCCACCGATCAGGGTGCTGAAATCGTCGTTAACGAACGGCAGGATGGCATCTGCCAGCGGTTGCAACTGACGAGTCACGTAGTGATCGTAGTCGATCGGGGCGTGGCGAATTTCCAGCGGCTCCGGCCCGGCGGTGGTCATTACGTAGCTGATCCAGCCGCCACTTTGATACTGACGCGGTCGCCCCTGCTGGTCGTTGTATTCGTCGGCCAGCCGCGCGGCGCGTACATGGGGCGGCACATTACGCTGGTAGTCATCGAGCTTGCGACGCAGGCGCTTGCGGTAGATCAACAGGTCATCCAGCTCGCCTGACAGGGTGCGCTGCACATAGTCACGCACGTAATCCTGATACGGCTGACGCTTGAAGATCCGCAGGTACAGTTCCTGCTGAAACTGCTGAGCCAGTGGCGACCAGTCGGTGCGTACGGTTTCGAGGCCCTTGTAGACCATCTCTTCGGACCCGTCAGCGCGGGTCACCAGACCGGCATAGCGCTTCTTGCTGCCCTCCTCCGCACCGCGCACGGTGGGCATCAGGAAGCGCCGAAAATGCGTTTCGTATTGCAGCTCAAGGGCGCTGTGCAAACCGTACTCGGCGTGCAAGTGCTCGCGCCACCACTGGTTGACCTGCTGCACCAGCGCCTTGCCGATGCTTGCCGCCTCTTCCTGTCCGTGAGGGCGGCCCAGCCAGACAAAGGTCGAGTCGGTATCGCCATAGATCACGGTGTAGCCCTGCGCCTGAATGAGGTCGCGGGTCTTGAGCATGATTTCATGCCCGCGCAGGGTGATCGATGAAGCCAGGCGCGGATCGAAAAAGCGGCAGCCGCTCGAACCCAACACACCGTAGAAGGCATTCATGATGATTTTCAGCGCCTGGGACAAGGGCGCGTTCTGCTCGCGCTTGGCGGCTTCCCGCCCCTGCCACACTCGCTCGACGATGGCTGGCAGGCTGTGACGTGTGCGTGAAAAGCGCGCACCGCGAAAGCCTGGCACCGACTCGCTGTCCGCCGGATGCCGCAGGCCTTCGATCAAGCCCACCGGATCAATCAGAAAGGTACGAATGATCGACGGGTAAAGGCTTTTGTAGTCCAGCACCAGCACCGACTCGTACAGCCCTGGCTGGGAATCCATGACAAAACCGCCAGGGCTGGCCTCCGGCAGGCGCTCGCCCAAGTTGGGCGCAACGAAACCCTGACGATGCATCAGCGGGATATACAAATGGCAGAAAGCGGCAACCGAACCGCCGCTGCGGTCGGCAGGCAGACCGGTGACCGTGGCGCGCTCAAGCAGAAAGGTCAGCAGTTGCGTCTTGGCAAAGATGCGCGTGACCAGTTCGCAGTCCTTGATGTTGTAACGCGCCAGCGCCGGCTTGTCCTCGGCGAACATGCGGTTGATTTCGTCCATGCGCTGATAAGGCGTGTCGATGGCCTTGCCTTCGCCCAGCAGGGTCTGCGCGACGTATTCAAGGCTGAATGACGGAAAACTCCAGGTCGCCGAGCGCAATGCCTCGATGCCGTCGATAATCAGCCGCCCGCTCACCTCGGCAAAAAAATGGTTGTTGCGACTGCCATGCTCACGCCAGCCCATCGCTTCACCGCCACGTCCGAGCCTTAACGGCACTTGCAGGCGCTGGGCATGCTCATGCAGCACGCGCAAATCGAACTGGATGACGTTCCAGCCGATAATCGCGTCAGGGTCGTGCAGCGCCAGCCAGTCGTTGAGACGTTCCAGCAACTGCGCGCGGGTATCGCAATAGGCGAGCTGAAAATCCAGCGGCTCGTCGCCACCATTGGCCGGCCCCAGCATGTAGACCTGGCGTTGCCCACAGCCCTCCAGTGCAATCGAATACAGCTCGCCGCGTGCCGTGGTTTCGATATCCAGTGATACCAGTTTCAGGTTGGGACGGTAATCGGGCGATGGCCTGATCTGCGCGTCACAAAGCACGCCATCGGCATCCAGCGTGCCGCCAAACTGCACAGGCGCAGTGATAAAGCGCTCCATCAGGTAGCGCTCGGGCGGGCGAATGTCCGCTTCGTAGACGTCCACGTTGCCTCTGCGCAGCAGCTTTTCGATGTTCATCAACTGGCGGTGCTGCTGACAATACACACCCAGCACCGGGCGATGACGGAAATCACAGAGTTCCAGCGGGCGCAGCTCTACGCCACGTTCGGTGCGCAATAACGATCGGGCGCGCTCACCCTGCTCGGCAGGAATAAAGGCGACAGAAGGCTGGCAAGGCAGACGGATATGGCGCGGCCCCTGATCGGTGGCCAACCAGAAGTCGACCTCGGTCCCGGCGGGCGTGTCTTGCCAGTGCCGACTCAGGATAAAGCCCTGCTGTACATCCAACGCTGTTACCTCGACCGCCCGGTGAAACAATTGATTCTACTTGGCTATGAAGCTAAAGGCGCGTCTGGCAGGCGAATTAGCGGCACATTGAGGGCGTGGATAATTGATTCCTCCTATTCCCGTGATCTTTATTTACTGCTTGCTCGATGCTGCGCGCTGGATGATTCTGTAGTGGTTCCGGCAATGCACTACAGCCAGCCAGGTCCCGATCGCGGAGAGCCCCATGAAAACTGTCGCCCAGCTACTGAAATTGAAAGACCTGCAGAACCAGCAAGTGCATACCATTGGCCCGGATCAGATGGTGCTCGACGCACTCAGGTTAATGGCTGAAAAGAACATCGGTGCGCTGCCGGTGGTCGAGGGCAACGAAGTGGTGGGCGTCATCAGTGAGCGCGACTACGCGCGCAAGGTGGTCCTCAAGGGGCGCTCGTCGGTGGGTACACCAGTGAGGGACATCATGAGCAGCAAAGTGATTACTGTCGACTCGCAGCGCAGCGTCGAGGCGTGCATGAGCATCATGACCGACAGCCATCTGCGCCACCTGCCAGTCGTTGAAGGCGGGCAGTTGCTGGGCCTGCTGTCCATCGGTGACCTGGTGAAGGAAGCCATTGCAGAACAGGCGAGTCTTATCAAGCAGCTCGAGCAGTACATTCGCGGCGAATGACCTGAGCAGCGCGTCAGGCGCAGCGCGCGATTGCCGCGCGCTACGCCGTTCACTCAGTCGTCCAGCGTCTTGCCGGGCGCCCCGCCCTTGACCGGTTTGCCCGGTTTTTCGACAGGCGCGGGCTTGGCTGGCGGCTCTGGAGCAGGCGCCACGGCTTCCTGCTCGCGCATCGGCATCTGGTCGATGGTGGCAAAGATCTCTTTGAGGTCTATGGATTCTGACTTCCCGATAGTTTTATCGATCTTTTTCTCGCCGTCCTTGCCCACCAGAATGACCTTGGTACCGACGCCTGCGCCCAGCTTCAATTCACGAATCAAGGCCATGGTCGACTGCGGGTCCATGCTTTTGCCGTCACGTTCGCCGATAGTATTCACCACCGTGAACAGCACCATATTGCGCTCCGTGAAATCTTTATGATTGGCAGGTTCCTTCAGCGCGTCCTTGAGGTGACCCAGCGCCGGATCAGCCTGGCTGGGTGCGATGATGATCAAGGGACGCGACTTGCCGCGCTCCTGTGCCAAAGGGCCGTCGCTGTCGGCAGCAAGCGCTGTACCGGCAGCGACAAGCAGGGTGGCGAGGGTCAGGGACCGGATTAACATGGTGGGCTCCTTTCAAATCCATTGGGTAGCCATCGCGTACAGACCGACACGATGCTGGTCTGTTCTACCGCATATGGGTCATCCTGGTACAGCCCGATGTAATCCTTTTCCTTAATCCGTTGCGTCAGGCAGAGCGTGCAAACGACCGATCACAGGCGCGGTCCAGGCTTGCCGTCAGGCGTTGGACGATCTGCGCCACTTCAGCGGCGTCCAGCACCAAGGGCGGCAACAGGCGAACGATTTTGCCCCGAGTGACATTGATCAGCAGGCCATGTTCCTCGGCTGCGATGCGTGTCAGTTCAGGTATGGCCTGGCGCAATTCGATACCGATCATCAAACCCTGGCCACGAACGTCCAGCACGTTCGAGTGAGCTCCTAGCGCATTGCGCAGCCCGTCCAGCAACTGCCGGCCTTGCAGTGCGGCGTTTTCCACCAGCGCCTGTTGTTCGATGATATCGATCACCGTGCAGCCGACCCGGCAGGCCAGCGGATTGCCGCCGAAGGTACTGCCGTGGCTGCCGGGCGTGAACAGTTGCGCCGCCCTGCCCCGCGCCAGGCAGGCACCGATCGGTATGCCGTTGCCGAGCCCCTTGGCCAGGGTCATGACGTCTGGAACGATGCCCTCATGCTGAAAGGCAAACCACTTGCCGGTCCGGCCCATGCCGGTCTGGATTTCGTCGAGCATCAACAGCCAGTCACGCCGCGTGCACCGCTCTCTCAAGGCCTTGAGATACCCTGCCGGAGCCACTTGCGCGCCGCCCTCGCCCTGGATCGGCTCGACCAGCACGGCGCAGATCCGGTGCCCATACGTTATGCAAACCTTGTCGAACGCCGCCAGATCGCCAAATGGCACTTTGATGTAATCGCCCGGCAAGGTGCTGAAACCCAGACGCACAGCCGGCCCGTCACTGGCCGACAATGTGCCCAGGGTGCGGCCGTGAAAGGCGTTTTCCATGACCACGACCAGAGGCCGTTCGATGTACTTGTGCCAGCCATGCAGGCGCGCCAGCTTGAGCGCAGTCTCGTTGGCCTCGGCACCCGAATTGTTGAAAAACACTGCGTCCAGCCCCGACAGGGCCGTCAGTTTCTGCGCCAGGCGCTGCTGCCAGTCGACGGTGTACAGATTGGACGTGTGCAACAGCAGCCCCGCCTGATCACGAATCGCCTCGACCAGCAGCGGATGCGAGTGCCCCACATTGGTCACTGCCACGCCCGCCACGGCGTCGAGGTATTCGCGCCCGCTCCGGTCCCACAGACGTGTGCCCAGACCATGGGTGAAACTCAGGGCCAGAGGTTGGTAAGTGCTCATCAGGCAGGTGGCGGTCATGAGGTGAAGCTCCTTGGGTATGTTTCGGTTTTTGCAGTATCGTTAACCACCTCAAATGGATAAACAGCGAAATACTTCAATCATTTTAAAGCTGAGATTGATAATGGATTTGTTTCTGGCAATGCGGGTGTACGTGAAAGTGGTCGAGGCAGGCAGCCTGACGGCGGCTGCGCAAGCGTGTTCGATTTCCACCACCATGGTGGGCAATCACCTGCGCGCACTGGAGGAGCGCCTGGGCGTCAGCCTGTTACAGCGCACCACACGTCGCCAGCGTCTGACGGAATTCGGTACCGCGTATTACGAGCGTTGTCTGGAAGTACTGGGGTTGGTGGCCCAGTCCGAGCAACTGGCCGAGCAGGCCCAGGGGGATCCCACGGGTACACTGCGCATCACCGCGCCGCTGACATTCGGCTCGGAGGTGCTGGCACCTGCGCTCGTCGAATTCTCGCGGCGCTTTCCCGAGGTCAAGCTCGATCTGGTGCTGACCAATCAGCGTCTGGATATGATCGACAATGGATTTGACGTCGCCATTCGCCTGGGCAACATTCCAGAATCTTCGCCACTGATCGCGCGCGCCTTGCAGGACTACACCTTGACCATCTGCGCCGCGCCGGACTATCTGGCCCGCAACGGCACGCCGATCCATCCAGCGGAACTTCGCGGGCATAACTGCCTGGCGTTCGCCTATCCGGCGGGAGACGAATGGCGCACGGCCGGTACGCAGTGGCGTATGACCGGCGCCGAAGGCGAAGTGCTGGTGGACGTGAGCGGTTCGATGGTTGCCAACACTTCCGCCGCTCTTTATCAGGCGGCTCGGGCAGGCCTGGGGGTAGTGATGCTTCCGGATGCGCTGGTGCAGCGAGACCTGCAGGAGGGCCGGCTGATTGCACTCTTCCCCAACTACCATTTGCCCAAACGACCGACGACCCTGCTGTATGTGCAGGACCGTTATCGATTGCCCAAGCTGAGAAGTTTTGTGGAGTATGCGACGGGGCTCTGGGGACGGTAAGAAGTTACCGCCGGAGGGTCACCGGGTCGACTCCGGCGCGCAGCCTTTATGGTGCGCGCCGGGGTTTACCGGGAATGAACGTCAGACCCGGAATCGACTGACCAGGCTTTGCAGATGCACGCCCAGACGAGCGAGCTCTACGCTCGATGCAGCGGTCTCTTCACTCGCAGAAGCCGTCTGCTCGGAGATGTCTCGCACATTCAGAACACTGCGATTGATCTCTTCGGCAACGGCGCTCTGCTCTTCGGCGGCTGCGGCGATCTGATGGTTCATCGTCTCGATCGTCGAGATCGCCTGAGTCATGTTATTGATGGAAACCCCCGCGTTGCGCGTCAGCTCGACACTGTTTGCAGTCAGCGCCTGGCTGTTGTCGAGGATGGTTGCTACCTGCGCCGTGCGGGTATGCAGGCCGCTGATCAATGCCGCGATCTCTTCGGTCGACGTCTGCGTGCGCTGGGCCAGACTTCTCACTTCGTCAGCCACCACCGCGAAACCCCGGCCTGCTTCGCCCGCACGCGCCGCTTCGATGGCAGCGTTGAGGGCCAGCAGATTGGTCTGCTCGGCAACGGCCTTGATGACATCGAGTACGCCACCAATCTTGTTGCTTTCGTTCTTGAGCTCGTCCATCGCGGACTTGGAGTGAGTAACTTCAGTCGCGAGCTTCTCGATCTGCGCTACAGCCTTGGAAACTACGCCGTCGCCTTCGCGAGCTTCTTTGGAGGCGTTGACCGCAGCATGTGACGCCTGCTCTGCGTTGCGTGCGACTTCCTGAACGGTCGCAGACATTTCGTGCATCGCAGTGGCGACCTGATCGGTTTCGTTCTTCTGACTGTTGACGCCGGCGCTGGTCTGCTCGGTGACAGCCGACAACTGCTCGGCGGCACTGGCGATTTGTGTCACGCCATCGCGCAGGCCACCAATCAGCTCGCGCAGGTTGCCGGTCATGCGCATCATGCTGCCCTGCAACTGACCCAATTCATCCTTGCGGGTGACCAGTTGGTTGTTCGTCAGATCACCGTCAGCAACACGTTCGGCCAGTTTCAGTGTTTCACGCAGCGGGCCTACGATAAGGTTGGTAATAACCCATGCTGCCAGGGCGCTCATGATCAACGCTGCAATCAGCCAGACAGAGAGCAGCATCTTGGCCTGGCTCACATCTTCCACTCTCAGGTTGACCTGATTCTCGGACAGTTTGTCAGCGCATTCAAACAGGATGCCGATGTCTTTAGTGATACCTGCCTGAGCCTGCTCAATCCTGGCCTGCGCCGCGGTGAACTGATTCAAGGTGTTCTGGTAGCTCAGCATAGAGTCCACAAGGTGCTTAATGGTCGCCGACTGACCCTCGAAACCTTGCAGATTTCTGACAAACTCGATAACCGTGTTCATCGATGTTTCCGCTGGAGCACGGTTTTCCGATTTCAGCGAATAGGTGTAGCCACGCAAGTCGAAGCGCATTTTCTGGAACAGCGTCATCGCCTGCACGATGGCATCGCGCTGCGCGGGAGTACCATCATCGGATCGGGCAATAGCGTTCAGTTTTTGCAAATCGTCAGCGCCTGCATCGGCGTACTGGCCAAATACCGAACGGGTCGCCTCACGGGCAGCGGTTGCCTGCATGAGGTTGTCGTAGTGGATGCGGTAATCCTTCAAGGCATCTGCGGCAGTATTGACCAGCGGTGTATTCAACGGCGAGTCGAACACCTGCTGCGCGTACTTCACATGATTTTCGAGACTTTCGAGTGCTTTCAGCCAGTTGCTGGCGCGCTCGGCGTCATAATTGACCGAATAGGCCAATCGGGCTATGCGGACATCTCGCGTGAGCGCCCCCAGCTTGCCGATATCGGAAATCCGCTCGCTTCGTTCACTCAGTGAAGTAATGCCTGTCCAGCCTGTCAGCGCAATCAGCACCGTCAGTACGATGACCAAAGCAAACCCGAGCACAAGCTTGGACCTTACCGAAATATTGCTCAGAGTATTTATCACAGGGAGTCGCTCTTTTGTTGGTCATCAGTGGAATGCAAGAGGCCTGTCCTTGCCATCTATCTATACAATTCACAAATGTCGGCAGCGCGGATTAAAACTTTAAAACTGGCGTCAATATTTCGCTTGAAAATAAATCCCTTGGGGCGTGGTTCACCCCGATGGCATTTCCATCCGAGTCAGTTAGCATGGGCCTTTACGCACATTTGGGTATTCTGGAGAAGTGCATGAGTCTGGAATTGATCGCCTCAAAAAGCAGCTTATTGACCATCGAGGAGCGCTCTGCAATTGCCGAGATCGAGGCCACGACCAATGTGCTGCGACTTGTTACCCGCCTGACAGGCATGCGCTTCGCCGGTATTGCCAAGTTTACCGATGCCGACTGGATCGCCTGCTCTGTCTATGACCCGACAGACCTGGGTATCGACGACGGCGACGTGTTCAAACTCGAAACCACGCTCTGCAACGAGTTTTGCGTCAACCCCGAAGCGCTGTTCGTGCCACAGATAAGCACGAACGGCCGGTACGCGAACCTGCCGGTGGTGAAACGCTACGCCATAGAGAGCTATGCCGGAGTGCCAATCTACCTTCCCGACGGACAACTGTATGGCGCGTTGTGCGCGCTGGACTCAAGCCCGACGCTGTTTGACGACCCCGATCTGTCGGAAACCCTGACCCTGTTCGCCCGCTTGATCGGGTGCATTTTCTTCGCCAACATCAACGAAGGCAGTTGACCCGGGCCTGCGCACTGAAGCAGCACTGTCGACTCACGGGCTGACAGGCTGCTCTGCCAGCGCATACAGGGGCACGGACTCTAACAAGGCGCTGCTGAACTGGCCTTCGTCGAGTTGCAGGCGATATCGGGGCGGCACAGGTGTGACCGGGTGATCGCCGTCCAGCAAGGCCTCGGCAGGCAGATCAATCCCGAAATGAGGAAACGGCTCCTGAGCCACCCAACCACCTGCGGCCAGGACCAACAACAGAAAAATACCCGCAATGGGTTCTTTAGGTCTGCACATTCTCGTTTCTCCAATTCCGGCAAAACGATGTGGCTCACAATGAGCTACTCAGTATAAAAGCCAGGGCGGCGCCCTGCTCTCGCGGTCGGCGCATCAGGCGAAGGGCTCTTCGCCCTGCAATTTGGTACGGTGCATCATTCGCCCGCACTCAGGGTCATAGGCTTCCGCCCGATGCATGGTGCCGGTGTTGTCCCATATCACCAGGTCACCGACCTGCCATACATGGCTGTAACTGAACGCCTCGGACGTGGCCCATTCGCGAAGGCCGACCAGAATCCGCGCACTTTGCGCCAGGCCGACGCCAACGACCTGCTGCGCAGTGCAGCCCAGAATCAGCGACTTGCGCCCGGATCGGTGCTTCCAGACCAGCGGCAACTCCTTCTCGCCGATGGCCTGCATGGCCTCGAGCATCGCAAGGCCAGGCTCCGGATTGTAATAGAGTAACGATGCCCATGGCGCGTGAATTACTCGTAAGCTTTCGTAACGATGTTTATCAGCGCTGGATAACCCCTCGTACGCCGCGTAAGTGTTACAGAACCCCGTGTTGCCTCCCCACGTGGCGGGCACCTTGCAAGACAGCAACGATGCCAGAATGGGTGAATCACTGCTCGTACCGTCGATGTGCCAGTAGAGCGAGCCCTTTAGAAACTCCGCGCCTGCCGGGTTCTCTTTCACATCCAGGCTGATCCGGGTGATGTTCTGCCCATCGCCGGGTTCAGGACAGAACGTACCCAGCGTGCGGGTAAAGGCAATTTGCTCTGCATCGGAGAAATGAATCTGCGGGAACACCAACACCCCTCGCTGCTCCAGCAGCTCCCGGATCTCCCCAGCGAATCGACCCGACAGCAGTTCCTGCTTGCCGTTGAAAATACGCGCGCCGATACCTGGCTTGATGGGCTCCTGTGACAGCTGAACGAGCGAAGTGGCTAACATGGTGCGACCCTCTTCATAAGTGAACACTACGGTACACTTATGAAGAAATGGAAGCAATAGCCTGTTTTCGCTCGGGACGTTTTAAAGGGGATGCAGGTAATTGCCCAAGTGATCGTGCAGGAAGAAAGCGAGCAATACTCGCGCTGCGCACTGGCAACCGCGACACGAAAGTCCTCGCTTTCGCCTTCAACACCGTAAATTTTTTGCTCCGTCATTGGCAGGGTCATTCCTTGTTTGATGAGTGCGAACAGAATGGCGGTGTCGCTGGCACTCATTCAATTCGGTTGTTTTAAATGCATTACTTTTTGAGTCGCGGTGGCGCCGATCTCAATTTTACCCATTGCGGCCAGCATGATCCGCTGCCAAAGTGCCTCGAACGAACGCCTGATATGCAATTCAAGGAACGAATCAACGTGCACGCCCCTGCCCCGCAAATCCTCATCCAGCGCATGGCCGACATTCACCTCGAAGGTGTCACTGCGCTCTATAACGAGCCTGCGGTGTGCCGTCAGGTGCTGCAAATGCCTTATCAGTCCATTGAAGTCTGGCGCAAACGCTTGGCTGCCAGTACCGAGCGACACGTGAAGCTGGTCGCACTCAACGGTAACGAGGTGATTGGCAGCATTGGCCTGGAGCAGTATTCGCGCAGTCGGCAAAGCCATGTCGGCGCTATCGGCATGGGCGTCGCATCGGCCTGGCAGAGCAAAGGCGTCGGCTCGAAGTTGCTGGCAACCGCACTGGACATCGCAGACAACTGGATGAACCTGCACCGGGTGGAACTGACCGTGTATGTCGACAACGAAGCGGCCCAGGGTCTGTATCGCAAATTCGGTTTCGAAACAGAGGGCCGGCTGCGCAACTACGCGGTGCGCGATGGCCTGTTCGTCGATGCCTTGAGCATGGCGCGGCTCAGATAAACCATGTCCGTCAACACCGCTACTTGAGCGATGCGTTAAAGCATGCAAGGATCAGCCATGAATCAATTTCCCCAAAGCAACCGACATCACCACCACAGCCCGCTTCAAGGTGCTGCGGTTGCTTGTGCTCATCGATTGGCCAGATATAGATTCACATTCTGACTCATCAGTGAAACCGACCAAGGCGCCCACGGCGCCTTTTTTATTGCCTGAAAAAACTGGAGATCATCCCCCATGACCATGCTACGCGGAACCCGCATCGTGACCGGAACAGAAGCCGCAACCCTGCGTGACACAGAAAACCGTTTCCGGAGCTATCTTCATCGAAGCCGGAGCTGAGGAAGCGATAGTGCCGGCCCTATGGGGCCAGGACACCTTTATCGAAAAAGCCGGCGGCAGCGAAATTATCGGCCAGATGTGGGCCTTCGAGGACAAGGCCGGACGCGCCTGTTGCCTGATACCCGAAGCCACAGCGCTGTTTCAGGAACGCAGCGAAGCGCTGCTTGAGGGGCGACGCGAGGCACTGTTTTTCTACGTGGCACGCTGTTATCGCTACGAGCGGCCACAAGCCGGACGCTACCGCGAATTCACCCAGATGGGGCTGGAAATCCTCAGCCCCTCACCGCAGCAGGCATTGCTGCGCAGCCAGGCCATCTGCACCGGTTTTCTGGATTCGCTGGGCCTGGACTATGAACTCAATACCGCCGTGAAACGGGGCCTGAGCTACTACCTGGAAGGCAACGGCTTCGAGGTGCGATGTTCACGCCTGGGCGCGCAGCAGCAAGTAGTTGGCGGCGGCGCCTATCGAGAGGGTGCCGGGTTTGGCATCGGGCTGGAGCGGCTGGTATTGGCGCTTGGGTGCGGCCAATAACGCGCATCCTGTAACTGGCCGTAGAAGCGCAACGCGTTACACTGCGCTTCTACCCTGTCCCCGACCCGAGGCCCCGTATGAAAGTTGGTGTGATTTCCGACACCCACGGACTGCTCCGTCCTGAAGCCATCGCTGCGCTACAGGGCTGCGCACAGATCATCCATGCCGGTGACATCGGCAGCCAGGACATCGTCGAGCAACTGACCGCCATCGCCCCACTGCACATCGTGCGCGGCAACAACGACATGGATGCAGACTGGGCAAAACCCATCGCCGATCACCTGCGCTTCGACATCGACGGCTGGCAGGTCCTGCTGGTCCACGACATCGCCGATGTTCCAGCGTTATTGGATGACAGCGTGAAACTGATCGTTACCGGCCATTCACACAAACCCCTCATCGACTGGCGCGGCGACACGCTGTATCTGAACCCGGGCAGCGCCGGACGGCGGCGTTTCAAACTGCCGGTGACGCTGGCGGTGATTGAGGTGAGTCCGGATGCGATTGAGCCGAGTCTGGTGCAGTTGGTTGACTGACAAACAGGGCTAACGCTGAGTATTTCTTCAGCAAGAAACCGGAGTTTCGAGCAATGATCATCGTCCCCACGCTCCGCGTGGGAATGCAGTTCGTGACGCTCCGCGTCACCCTGAACGCAAGACTCATTCCCGTGCCGATAAGCGCTCCAAACACCGATACAACACAGGATCTCTAGAGATCCCGCGACATCAGATAGTGCTCCTTGCCCCACGCCTCAATACGCCCCAACACCCGCCAACCGCGCTTGCCGTAGAACCTGTGCTGATCATGGGTATGCAGATACAATGTGGTGATACCGACAGACCTTGCATGACTGCAAATACCGTCGATCAACTGTCCTGCAACGCCCCTGCCTCGCGCTTCCGGTTTTACCAGAACACACGCCAGCCAAGGCCCAAGATCCGGACGCTCGGCCAGATCGTCGCTGGCCAGCGATGCACCGCCCAGCAACTCACCATCCTCCATGGCAATCAGGCACTTCCAATTACCATTTGCCTGTCCTTGAGAAAAGTCCAGTTGCCAGTCAGCGAGTGATTGCGATGCAAACTCGTAATCGAACTGCCGATGGAGCCACAGCGCCATCGTGTCGCTGTGGTGCATGTGGTTGCTGAGCCAATCCAGATTGAGCATGCGAGGTCCTTTCAATTAATCAGCGTTCAAGTCCATTCAATGGCATCACAGCTGCGCAGGCATACGAAAATCGCGCAGCGCACTCATATCAAACGGATTGGGTGCCCGCTGGCTCGACAACAGATAGTTGGCGCGCATCCCGCCCACGTCGGCCTTGAGCAGCAGAACATCGCGCCCTTTCAAAGGCTCGGTCTGCATCAGATCCAGAAGGCGGAACAGCGACCAAGGACCGTTGCTCTTCTCAATCCCCAGTGGCCTTCCAACCATCCCTTCCATCACCAGACTCGTACGCCCTTCTTCAGCATCAGCAGGCCATTTGAACAAGGTCGGCACGATGGGACCATGTCGATACTCCAGTGACTGCTCGCCTAGCCGGAACTCTGCGCGGCGAACACCTGGATCGAGCGTATAGGGTTCGAGGGTAAACTGCACCTGCGGTTCTTGGGTGCGATGGGCGAAGAAACTTTTGCGGATTCGATGCACACCCGCCATCTGATCCAGATAGGCACGGCTCATGGGCAGGCTGTAGCCGTCAATGCTGCGCAGTTTGTATCTCCCCGGATCGCCATTGACGAAGGGCTTCAGGTAATTATCAAAGAAGCGATCAGCTATCCCCTGCGAGCCGAAAAATTCGCGAAAATCATTAAGCGCCACATCACTGCTGCTGTGTGCATAAAACGGATAGCGCTTGTCGAGAGACTGCTCGTAGAAACTGTAAAGCTCGGCCTTGTAGCGCTGATTGAGGTATTGATGAGACTGATACAGCACGAAGCTCCAGGTATCCTCCGCGAGCGTATGGAACAACCCGCCCAGAGGCTGCGCCAGGCCGGTCGCCGCGTTGCGCAGGTTGCTCAGTGCATCCCGCTGTCCGGACATTCGTCCCTTTGCCATCTCGTAGGCAGCAAGATCGGGCTGACCGGAGCGTCCCAAAGCAGCCATTTGCATCTGCAATTCATTGATCGCGCTCAATGCGGCAATCAGTTCGGGAGTCGGACCATTATCGCCGTCCAGTAAACGGTGTAAGGGATCAAAGCGGCGCTGCAACGATTTCTTTGCCGTCCCGGGCAGACTGACGGTCACCGTCTGCTGAATCTTATCGCCAATCGCAGCCACCTGAGTGAGTGGCGATGGTCGCGATACCGCTTGATCAGCTTCAGCCTTCATCGCGTCGAGACTGTCTGCAAGGACCGGAAAAAGCGTGTTTTCACGTACTTCGATCAGTAATTGCAACAACGGCGAATGGGCTGCCGTCAGCCCGGCCATCTGCACCGCAGCCGCACCTGGCCCCTCGAAGGGTTGCAGCGAAACCCGTCCGATTGCCTCGGCCCAATAATCGGCATAATCCCGGAAATACAGCTTTTCCAGTTCGACCATCAGCACCCGCAGCTGTTGTGCATTGAGCTGCGCACCCTCACCCAGAACCCAATTGTCATGCATGAGTTCGGTCACCAGACCCGTGCCACGAGTGACGAAATATTGCTCATAACCGTGGCGGGTGTAGAGTCCGGGGATTCGGTACTCAGTACCCGCCAACAAACCTGCCTGAGGGCCGACATGGTGAGCCAGACTGTAGTCCTGGAGTGTGCGTGCCCTTTCACGCAGCACTCGATAAACAATGCTGGCAAAGGACTCGTTGCGAAGTACCTGTCGGGCCTGTGCCACCAGCGCGTCGTTTACCGGATAGGCGAAGGTTTGTGCAAGCAAACGCTCGAAATGCTGAGCCAGTTCGTTCTGAGCCTGCTCATGACCAACATAACGGACTGACCAGTCGGTCGCTACCAACGTTTTCAGTGCAGAGGGTTCCCGGTGCTCGTCCTTGACCAGCATCAGGTAAGCACGCAAGCTGTCCAGCAACTGCTCGCGATCCCCCAGGCTAGCCATTATGCGCGCCTCGATCATGTGGGCCACGCGTGGCAGCAACTGCCTCTGCAATTCGGCATGATAGGTGTGCATCAGAACGTCGTTGGCAGGTTTGCCCTGATAAAGGCCACTGCGTTCATACAAAACGACCTCATCGCCATCCGGAAATACTCGGGCTGCCAGATAAAGCGTGTTCAAGCTATCAAGGACCGTCAGCAGATCGTCCTCGGCGCCTAGCGATGATCGTTGTTGCGCCCACTGCTCGCCCAGAACCCGCAGCCTTTCCAGCCTGTCGTGATTGGCATTGAAACCGGTCGCCCACAGCACGCCGAACACAGACAGGCACAACAGCGCCGCGCAACACATACCCCGCTGGCGCCACTGAATCTTTCGGCGTGCTGTTTTATCGAGAACCGCAAGATCAGCCTCAGGGAAAATCACATGTCTTAACAGATCATGAATAAATCGCGCCTTTCCGCTATAGCAGGTCGGTGAGCCGGTATCGCTTTCCCCATCGGATGGCTGATCGTTCTGAACAACTTGCGGCGCTCGGGTCAGATAAAATCCACGAAACTGGCTGGCCCGCTGATAGCGATTCCCGGAAAATGCCAGCTCGACAAAGACGCTCAGTCGATATGCGATGCCTCGAAGCTGGTTGGGAAACTCAAGCATCTCTCCTCGGCGTCGGCTGTCCCGCTCCTGATGAATGCGGGTAATAACCTGACTGCCAAGGCGCTGCAGCAAGGCATCGAACGCCTTACCGAGAACATCGATATTACTGCCTTGCTCGCCCTGCCGAAACGTAGTGCCCAGGACCTGTTCACTTTCTTCCCGGGAGAGTTGATCGAAAAAGGCGTCGAAGCCCGCTATCGAGTCAGCCTTGGTGAGTACCAGATAAACCGGCACATCGACATGCAACTGATGAAATACGTCGTCCAGGCGGGCACGCACGTCTTCGGCGATTTTTTCCAGGCGCTTGTCTTGCTCGTCAAACAAAGTGTCGACCGGCAGTGTCACCAGCACCCCGCTGAGTGGATGCGCGCGGTGGCGGTTTCGCAACAACTCCAATAACGTGCTCCATGCGCTGCCGTCGACCTCGGGCAGGGGCTGTTGGAGATAGCGCCCGGAAGTGTCCAGCAGAACTGCCTGCTCAGTGAAATACCAGCCACAACTGCTGGTGCTGCGCATATCGTGCGTCAGCCTGCGCCCGCGCCTGTCCAAGGGAAAATCGAGCCCGGAAAAATCCAGCAGACTGGTCTTGCCACTACCCGGCGGGCCGATCACCGCATACCACGGCAGCTCATTTCGGCCCCGAGCGCCTAATACCCCATACAGGTCCGAATCCTTGAGCACGCGCAAGGCATGCTTGAACCGGCCCACAAGCTCCAGGCGCTCTTTCTCCACAGCAACAGCCTTACGCAGAAGCTCTTGACCTTCGTGGCTGTCCTGCGCATGCCTTTTTTGCCAGCCGCTGCGCCAGTTGGAAAATACAACTCCGAGGCCCCAGATCAGCAATAACACGCTGATAGTTGCCAGACGCACAACAGGACTCTCCCAGAACCTGTTATCGGCCATCGCCAGCAGGGGACCGAACATCCAGATACAGGCGGCCAGCGTCAGTATCAACAGCAGCGACCAGAACCAGGTGCTGCCCAATAGCGTCATGAGTTTTTTAAACAAGGTTTTCACTGCATCTCTCATTTCAAGACCGCCGCTCGATGACTACCGCATCCGCTGACTGATAAGGCTTGAGTACCGCCTCACGCTGCTCGCCGAGGACCCAGGCAAATCCGCAATACAGCGCGGTCAGGCTTATAGCGGTGAACAACACAATCAGCCACGCAGGCATAATGCGCAGCCGGTCAGCAGCGCCGGAGCGTGCGCCCTGCCAGTGAGGTGAAAGCGTTCGCGAAACATCGCCTCTTACATGTTTTATCTGCAGATAGAGGTTATGCCGGATATCTTCCAGCTCGTTGCCGTTGCGACGATGAGAGCGGTATTTCCCCTCAAAGCCGAGTGCGAGGCACAGGTACATCAACTCGAGCATCGAGAGATGCCTGAAAGCGTTTGCGGAGAGTTTTTCAAGCAGTTGAAAGAATTTTTCGCCGCCGAAGGTTTCCCTATGAAAACGGCTGAGCAGACTGATCTTCGACCAGTCACTCTGGCTACCCCAAACCGTGTTCAGCACAGCCTCATCCACTACCGTACACAGCACATAGCGCGCAGCCAGCAGGTGCTCGTCTGCTATCGCGTTCCGCCGTGCCCTGGCTTCGAACAGTTTCACCTGGTCGGAAAGCTGTACGTTCAGAAGATGGATATCCCCAACGTCTTTTGCTGTACCCAGCTTGGCCACCTGAGCCAGCAATTCACCTGCTGCAGAAACCAGTGGATTGACGTGGCTACCGACCTGTCTTTCAGATACTCGCCGAGTGCTGTATAGCAACTGCTCCTGCAGACCTTCGAAAAGATCCGAATTGTGGGTGTCGGTGAAATAGCCATTCCCTGACCCGGTATTGTCCCGTTCTAAGGCAGAATGATCTTCGAGGCCGCTTTGCATATCCGCCACCCTGTTCAATTTCTGATCGCCCAGAACTGCAGTTCAAGCCCGGGAAACTCACCTGATACATGGAAAGCGAATCCTCCTGACTGATCGATCCCGGTCTGTTCCCGGTCATCGACATCGAGAATGAAATAGCTCTTGGCAGCATGAAAAGGTATTTGCCGAGGCGCCACAGGCAGTGGTCTTATGCGTAAACCTGGCAAATGCAGGCTCACCAGCTCGCGAATACGTTCTACCGAGCCGACTTTAAGATGCGAAGGCAGTCGCAGACGCAGTTCTTCGGCATCGCAATCTGCGCGGGCAGCAATGATGAATGACGCGTCCCCCAGTAGCTCACGATCCACCCGAGGCGAAACCAGAACACCATATTGCCGGGGCTGTAACTCGAGCTCCTGGGCCTGCTGCTCGAGAACCATCGACAGCATCTGTCGAATCGCAGACATTACGCCTCTGAATGTGCCGCCCTGGTCACTGTGCTGATAAGTACCTTCCAGTCCAGGACGTCTGCTCTCATCGCCAAATGTCGATAACTCACCCAACAGCGATAGCAGTGCACGGTATAGCTCCTCAGGATGGACGCTTCGAATATTGAGATAGTGTTGAAAAACCAATGCATTTCGATTGACCAGTTGCAACATCATCAAATCGCTCGTCTCTGCGCCACGGGTCTGACCGCAAACACCGATACGCTCGGCAATCACGTCCCCACGGTGATTCAGCAGACCCGCCACTTCCCTCAGGCACGACATCACATAGCGGGAGCCACTGGCGCTGATGAAGGCAGGTGAAAATTCGAGGTCCAGCGAAAGCGACTTGTCAGGACTGCAGATCAGAACTTGGCAGACCTTGAGCATGCTGTAGGTATGCTCTCCCTGGGGCTCGCCCATTAACAATCGGAACTCTGGACGCGCGCACAACACAGGCGTGAAACGGTCTTCACCCGCGTTCGAATCGCGGATGCTCGCTGAATAGCTTGTAAACCGTGCTACCACATCCGGCTGTTCGTGACTGCGAGACTCAATGCAGTTGCCCGCCACGATCGGCAGTGCCAGATACACCGAGACGTTTGAAGTAGTGGGAGGAATGTCCAGCGCCAAAGGAGTTTCATGGCCCCGTATATCAAAGACACTGCCATCCGGCAGAATGCCCGAGGCCTGGGCAATGACGATTTGCCCCGCCCCCAGAAATTGCGGATCGATTTCCAAGGCTGTAAAGCCCCAGTTGTAAGCGCCTGCCAACTGAGTACGAAGCCGCAACTGGTGGTCGTAGTAACGATCATGATGCTGAAAGTGCTGCGGGCGAAGCAGCATGCCTTCCTGCCAGATAACCTTGTGCTGATTCATAACGGACTTCCTGTGTCAGTTGGGCTGTCTTCCAGTTGAATACCGGAATCACTCAACATGAAAACGGCACTGTTCTGCTGGTTAGGGGCGATCTGAATCACCTGACGCCAGCGGGCTTCGGACAAGTGCCGATAAGCCGCGAGCACAGCGATATAACGACTGCTGTCATCCAGCTTCAGCTTCAACTCAATACTGTCGCCGGGACGAAGCTCAAACTCTTCGCTGGCCACCAGATCATTTCCCAACGCCTGCCCGGTACGTTTATAAAGCGAGAGAAAATCCATACTCTCAAACGTGACGGGACGTCGAAGTTCAAGCAACTTGAAAACAACCGGAGACGGTCTGCCGTTCACATCGGGATTCAGTCGGTCATCGGCACTCAGTCTGATATCCAGACGTGTTTGCGTTGAGTACGGCGATAGTGCGGAGCAACCTGAGATCAAAACCAGGAGTACTATCAGTACCTTCTGGAAGCCTCGGGCAACGCAAGCGCTCACGGAGATCATTCCTGAAAATCCTGACGCAGGGCAGCAATCGAAAAGGCATGCGGCGTTGACATCTGTTTTTGAGGAATCGAATCCTGCCGTAATACACCCAGGCGGCCGGTGGGTTCTGGACTGCCCAACGCGCGGTATTGATCATCACTGAACTTGAAATGACCTTTGCACCCCCCGAGGCAAATCAGCGCAACGAATGTGATAGGCACAATGCGCCAACAATGAAAGTTCATTGGAACGTCTCCAGACAGGAAATTAACTAAATGTGATTATTGAATGGCTAGGTACGCCGTCCATGAGCAGCGCCGATCTTCAGATGTGCCAGCCGATAAAGCAGCGTGCGCCGCGACACCCCTAACGTACGCGCTGCAAGGCTCCGGTTACCGCCGCTGTCGCGCAGACTCTCAAGCAGAACGCCACGCTCGAACTGCTCGATGCGTTCACGCAGTGAAAAACCAACCGGATGGCTTGTCGAATCGGCGGCCATGGGAAAGTGTTCCGGTCGCAACTCCCCGTCTTCGCATAACAACACTGCTCGCTCGACGAACCCCTTCAGCTCTCGAACGTTTCCAGGAAAGGCATATCCCGATAACGCACTCAATGCGGTTTCCGACCACTGCACAGGCTTTCGCTGTGAGTTCTGGCAAGCCTTGTCGGAGAAATGCCGGGCCAGTATTTCGATGTCTTCCACGCGATGACGTAGCGGAGGAAGTTCGATGGGGAACTGCGCCAAACGGTAATAGAGGTCTTCTCGAAAGCGCCCTTCGGCGACCAGTGTCGGTAGATGACGATGAGTAGCAGCGATGATTCGCACATCCACGTTGCGAACTTCATTGCCGCCCAGCGGGCGAATCTCGCCCTCCTGCAACACCCGCAAAAGCTTTGCTTGTAATTGCAGCGGCATATCGCCAATTTCGTCTAGTACCAGCGTGCCGCCATCAGCTTCGTCAAACAGGCCACGCCGATCACGGTCAGCGCCGGTAAACGCGCCTTTGCGATAACCAAAGAGTTCGCTTTCCAAAAGAGCTTCTGGAAAGGCAGCGCAATTCTGTACAACGAGCGCCTTGGAGCGACGAGGTCCGTGCTCGTGAATGGCACGAGACACTATCTCCTTGCCTGTCCCGGTCTCACCCGTCAGCAACACTGTGCAGGTGCTGTCGAGAATCTTGCTCAGAAGATGGGTGGTTCTTTCCAGGGCTGCGCTACGCCCTATGAGTCCAAAACGCCCTTCCGGTGAGATGCACCTGCGCGGATTAAGCTTCGCGCACACAGACCTGGGTGATGACTGCAGAACGGATAATCGGGAAATCACGAACGTTCCCAGCGCGCCTAGCGATTCTGCGTAGCATTCCAATTCTTCGGAGCGCCTGCTCGCACATATCAAGACCCCGACGGCTATCCGCTCATGATTGTGCAGCGGGACGCACAGCAGTGACGTCCACTCTTGCGCCCCTACCGGTAGGAAGCTGGTCCCGTGAAGACTGCTGCTGATTTCCGGCACGCTGACAACCCGGTTCTGAAGCAGAGAGAACTGCAGTAAAGGCTCGTCCCGGTAGTCTTTAAATGAAGTCGTTTTCTGATCAGGCTGAATGACACTGTCAACGACTTCAGTAACAAGGCAGAGGTGTTTGTGACGCGCATCGAGTAGAAACAACTGGCTTGCCTGACAGTCGCTGAGCTCCGCAGCAGAGAGTGCAAAATCATGCTGCAGCGACTGGCTATCGGCTGACCGGGAGAGAGCCGAGTACTGCGAAACCAATGTTTGGGCATAGCCTGATGGGTCGTGTAGCAAATGAAAGGACGAGGCCACCTTATTCGAACTCACAGACAACACCACCTGAGCTGTCGAGTGTTGCGTGAACCCTGACGACCCTGTCACCACGGCTCATGGCGTCGAGTAAACGGTCTGCTATCAAGGGGGTCAGACTGGACTCCAGTAACTGATCGATCAGCCGGGCGCCGCTGCCGTCTTGCGTACACTGTTCAAGCAGATGACAAACCAGATCATGCGAATAACTGAAGGTCAGACCACGGGATTCAAGTCTCTCGCCAAGACGAATCAGCTTTAGTTCGACCAGTTCACGCAGCGCAGCCCCCATGATCGGGTAATAAGGCACAACCCGCATTCTGGCCAGCAATGCCGGTTTGAAATGCGCGCTCAGTATCGGTTTCAGCCGGGTTTTCAGCTCTGTGACATCAGGTCGTCTGCCTTCGTGGCAACTTGCGTGGATCAGATCGGCACCCAGGTTGGAGGTCATCAGAATGAGTGTGTTACGGAAATCGATTTCCCGGCCCTCTCCATCGTTGGCCGTGCCTTTATCGAAAATCTGATAGAACAGATTAAGTACATCCGGATCAGCCTTCTCCACCTCATCAAGGAGAATGATCGAATAGGGTTTACATCGAACGGCATCGGTCAACATACCCCCTTCGCCATAACCGATGTAGCCCGGAGGGGCACCGATCAATCGGGAAACGGTATGCTTCTCCTGAAATTCGGACATGTTGATAGTCGTGAGAAAACGTTCGCCGCCATACAACAGATCAGCCAGAGCAATGGCTGTTTCCGTCTTGCCCACTCCGCTGGGTCCAACCAGAAGAAATACACCTGTCGGGGCGCCGGGTGCATTCAACCCCGCAGCCGATGCACGGACAGCCTTTTCAATGGTCAGCATCGCCTGCTCCTGACCACGGATGCGCATGCGCAGTTCTGAGGAAAAGCTGTTGATTGCCGGGCTGTGCTCCTGAGCAAGGCGCGATACGGGAATACCGGTCCAGCCACCCACTACTTCAGCTATCAGCCTGGGGCATACCTCAAAGCTCACGAGACGGTCGCTCATCTGAATATCGATCAGGGTCCGTCGAACCTGGGTCAACTCGGACTCAAGCGAACGTATGGACTCACTCTCACCCGCATCAGCCGACAGTGCTGTTCGTTCAGCCAGTTGCTTGCGCAGTTCCAGCAGACGCTCGACGGCTGCCCGTTGATCAGTCCATCTGAACTCCAGTGCTGCAGCCTCGCTCCGCATCAATGACAGATTGGAAGTCAGCGTATCCACTGCCTTGTCATCAACCGACATCCCGGCATTGGCATCACGCCGTATTGCCTCGAAATGCCTCTGCTGACGTGCCATCTCGCTTCGTAGATGTTCTAGACGCTCAGGTACGGCGATCAGACCGATTCGTGCGCGAGCGCAAGCTGTATCAAGCAGATCGATTGCCTTGTCCGGCAGCTGGCGCCCGGTGAGATAGCGCGCCGAAAGCCTGGCGGCCGCAACTACGGCATCATCGCGCAGATGCACACCGTGAGTACGTTCATATAGCGGAGCAAGCCCGCGCAGAATGGTGATGGCCTGCTCGACTGTCGGCTCCGGCACCCGGACCGGTTGAAAGCGACGTGCGAGCGCCGGATCCTTTTCAAAATATTGTCTGTACTCGGCCCACGTCGTCGCTGCAATGGTCCGCAATTCTCCGCGTGCCAACGCCGGCTTCAACAGATTGGCCGCGTCCGAACCACCCGCCTGCGCACCGTCGCCGATGAGTGTGTGGGCTTCATCGATGAAAAGAATAACTGGCCTGGACGAGGATTTGACCTCGTCAATCACGCCCTTCAAGCGACGCTCAAACTCGCCCTTGATACTGGCACCCGCCTGGAGCAGCCCCATATCCAGAGACAGTAATTCAACGTTTTCCAATAGATCGGGGACTTCACCGTGAACGATCTTAAGCGCCAGCCCTTCGACAACCGCAGTCTTGCCGACACCCGCCTCGCCCACCACTATGGGGTTGTTCTTGCGTCGACGAGACAGGATATCGATCATCTGACGCAGACAGTCATCACGGCACAGCACGGGATCAAGCAACCCATCCCTGGCCTGCTGCGTCAGATTATGAGTGAAGCGTTCGAGCAGCGAGTCACATTGCCTCACTGACGGTTTTGTTACGTCCGGCACTTGTTCGGCAAGGGCGTAATCACGAAAGCGCTCAATGTTGATCTTCGCCAATAATGGCTGGTATGGTCGTTCGGCATAGCGCAAAGGGTTACGCAACAAGGCAAGAATCAACGCAGCCTGATCAATCAGGCTTTGGCCCAGATCCAGATTGGCAATCAACAGCGCGTCCTGAAGCCATTGAACAAGTTCGGCAGAAAATGCCGGGCTCCGGGTAGCACTGTGTTCGATTGGCGGATGAAGAAAGCCTCCAAGTTCGTCGGCCCCAACCTCAGCGTCTACGAGCGCACGGGATAGCATTCCCTCAGGTCGTTCCAGCAGGGCAAGCAACAGGTCTTCGACCAGGATTTTACTACTGCCTCTCGAAACGCAGCGTTCGGCGCTTGCCTCCAGTTCTCCGCGTGTAGGCGCATCGAGGGCATTGACGAGTTGCTGCAAATCTACATCGATCATGAGTCGTCCTTAATGTATCGGTCTGTTGAGCGTGACCAGACCCTGCGCACGCTCGCGCCCGAGCCAGGTGGTCCAGCCCAGGTGACAGGTGTTCGACTGGCCAATGCGCAGTTCTCTGATGTCTTCATGGCACAGCTCAAGACAGACGTCGTAGTCCAGCGGGTCGCGCAACGTGAATCGCACAAGGGCGCCCAACGGACGGTAGCCAGAACCGACGGGTAAAAATTCGTGGAAACGTTCCCAGTCGAGCTGTTTCACATGGACGCGGAACTTGCCACTCCGGTCAGGCACCCGGCTACCCAGCACCGCAGTGCGCCCCAATCGGTGGTTGGTTTTTCCAAGGCAATTAAGCTGAGAGCAGCTGATCTCGACGGTTCGCTCAACACACTGCTCGATAAACAACTGTGCGTGCTTGAAGTAATAACGAAGCACAGACTCGATCAAGGCGGCCGAATGAGCGCGCAGGCTCAAAAGTCCTAGGTAGGGCAATAGCCGTTTCCAGTTCAATTCGGGAGTTTCGCGAATGCGCTGCCCGTGCAGGCCGATCAGTGCGAACAGCTGTTCGGAAAACGAATCTGTCGCGCCACGGGTAAACATGGCGTGATAGCGATACTTGCGCCATACGGGGAGCATTAACATCTGCAATCGACGATTAAAGATATCCAGAAAATCGCGAGTCACATTAGGCTTATCCCGCTCACCCAAGGCTTGTTCAGCATAAAAAGCGGGTAACGGTGAGCCGGAGCCGACCAGGCTCATCACATTTAGATCAAGTCGTACGTGCAACTGACCCTGCTCGTAAAAAAGCTCCATGCATTCAATATCACTGCCAGGAAATCCAAGACCCGGATTTGCCCGCAACTCGAGAAAATCATGAACGCGGCGCTCATCCGTACCTGGATGAATTTCAAGTAAAGTATTGAGAATCAGCGGTATCGCCTGATAAACAGAGTACCGCCGTATGTCCTGACTCAGATTGGCTAAAGCAGCGGTTGCATGCCCATGCGCGGTGCCCATTCGTATCCTCCACCTTGTGTGCTCTTTACATGCAGTTCGTGAAAGGAATTCAGGCTCGCATAGAGCGCAAAGAATTCGTTTAGGACGGAGGCGAACAAGAACAAACTGCCCTCTCCTGCAAAGCCGTCAGGTTCGACGGTCAACTCCGTCCTGACTCCCCTTACAGGCAGCCCGTCATGCAGGCAGTCGATATGTTGGTGACGAATGGACTTCAACCCGCCCAAGAGATGCTTGCTGACTTTCTCTGCCTGCGAATCGTAATACCGAGGCAAATCGTACGTTTCGAGAATCACTTTCAGTGCTTCGATATTTTCGAGCGACAAGTAGTTGAGCGACATGTTGCTGATCACACGCCAGAAAAAATCCCCGTCCATGGGTGGCGCAAATGTTTTTGTGGCAGGCGATATATTTCTGAAGCGCAAAAAGTCAGGGGTGCCTTCACATGGTTTACAGAGGCCTCCTGCCTTGATTTGCGACGGGAGGTCACCGTTAGTGCATGTCATCTCAATGGACATTGTCTCGTCAGTTCGCCCAGCTCGAAGACCGAAGCTTAAAAATGTATCGAGCCCTTTGTGCTGTATGGAAGTACGATGCCTCACGCTGTAGTAAGGCGAGTTACTATCCACATCGACCGCAGCGTCGTGTTCAAACGATTCAAAGGGTACGTAATTCTGATAGCCCAGCCCTCCAGGCTGCCAGCCAACAACCTTATCGACCGAGTACACACCACAACCGCCGTGTGCGTAATGCGCAGGAATGAGCAGATATTCGTCCTGCCGGGCATCCGCAAGAATGGGCAAGGCATCCTGTTTGAACAGGTTCACGACCGGCGTGCAGTAAAGCTTGATGTTTTCGAGGGTAGGGCGAAGGGGTTGCATGTCCTTCCCTTGCACATCAAAAACAAGCTGTAGCCCGCACGCGCGCTTCAGCAAATCGTCAGTCAATGAGTGAATGACATCTAAACCGAGAACATCGACAAAAAGAAACTTCTCAGGAAAAAAGAAATACTCTTGCAGGTAGCGATAGCCCCGAAAGGTATTTAGTGGGTAGGGAATCAACGACTCCTCTTCAGCGAAGCCTACAGGTTTCACGTGTTCCACAGGAATGATCAGTTCGATCGCTTTGCCTGAGGAGGTCAGTAACGGGTCGCCCGTCGCATCAAGAGGCAATAATGTGATGCCCTTGAGCTTCTGCATCATCGCGAAGTAAATGGCTTGGCTGATGCGACGCTCACCCGCCAGATGCAAACGCAACTGACTGAACTTTACCTCGCCTAAATGGCTGTCTCCATTCATCGCCAGACACAGCTTCAGCGTTGTCCCGCCCCCGCTTGACGAACAATAGAGGTGAGTCAGTTTCAACGGCAATACCTGAGTGGCAAAGCAGGTACGGAAATGGCACACCTGGTCATTCACTGGTTCGCTTTCTACAGGTGTTGCTCGCTCCACCACGAAACCCGGGCCGGAGCCGTCCAGAGCGTCAAACTGAAGCATGCTCACCGAGGGCAGAGGTCGAAGGTAATTGGGCCATAACAACTGCATGAGGGAGTGGGTCAGCTCAGGTAAGTCTTCATCCAGTTTTTGACGCAAACGGCCCGTCAGGAAAGCAACTCCCTCAAGTAAACGTTCTACGTCCGGGTCCTGGCCCGCCTGCCCTAAAAAAGGAGCCAACGCCGGATTACGCTCGGAAAACCGACGTCCAGACTCTCGAAGAGCCGTCAATTCTTCTTGATAATAGTGGTTAAATGACACCGTTCTTTCTACCTGGCCGGTCGTAAATCGATAATGAAAAATCTGGGTGTAAAACCGATAGATAATCGGCGCACCGCTTCGCGAGGGGAAAAACTTACTCAAACAATGCTTATTTTACCGTCGCCACCGAGCAGTGCAGAAAATCGAACAGACTTCTTTACACCAGCAATGTCCAGAGCCGCACCGATCGAGAATGTTCGCCTCAGCAGACAACTCTCGTGTTTTTCCACCGTTACGTGAACATCGAATAATCGTGGTTCATATGTACGAATCATCTTTTCGATGATCATGCGAGAGTACCTCAGCGTATCGTCAAGGCTGAGACCTCTATTGTTCAAGTCAGGCAAACCATAATCAGGCAACATCTTTACGCTACCGGCTCGCGTACCCAGCATCTTGGTCAGATGAGCCGATATCAACATCATTAACTGCTCTTCCCTGTCAAAAGACTGTTGTTTCAAGGTGTCACCTGCCAGGCGTTGAAAGAGGCTACCTTTTGGATTCATCATCAATCGATGATCTACTCTTTATCCATTTTGCCGACCAGCGACAGCGTAAAGTCAGCACCCATGTATTTAAAATGAGGACGAACATTTAGACTGACCCGGTACCAGCCGGGATCACCTTCAACATCACTGACAATGACCTGTGCCGCGCGCAGCGGTCGTCTGCCACGCACCTCTGAACTCGGATTCTCCTGATCGGCAACGTACTGACGTATCCATTTGTTAAGCTGACTCTCCAGGTCCGCTCGTTCTTTCCAGGAACCTATCTGCTCTCTCTGCAGCACCTTGAGGTAGTGCGCGAGGCGATTGACGATCATCATGTAGGGCAGTTGAGTGCCTAGCTTGTAATTAAGCTCGGCTATTTTCCCCTCTGGATTGTTGCCAAAAAACTTGGGCTTCTGTACTGAGCTGGCAGAAAAGAACGCCGCATTGTCACTGCCCTTGCGCATGGTCAATGCGATAAAGCCCTCTTCCGCCAGCTCGTATTCACGGCGGTCAGACACCAGTACCTCAGTCGGAATCTTGGTCTCGATTTCACCCATGCTGTGGAAGTGGTGCAAAGGCAGGTCATCAACAGCACCGCCGCTCAAAGGACCAATGATGTTGGGGCACCACCGAAATCTGGCGAAGCTGTCTGTCAGCTTGGTAGCAAATGCATAGGCCGTATTGCCCCACAGATAGTGCTCGTGGTCGTTCGAGACGTTTTCCTCATAGGCAAACGTCTTCACCGGATTTTCCTTAGGCTCGTAGGGGCTGCGTAAAAGAAAACGCGGTACTGTCAGTGCGAAATAACGGGCGTCTTCCCGCTGCCGAAAGCTTTGCCATTTGGCGAACTGCGGCCCTTCGAAGTGATCTTTCAGATCCTTTAGATCGGGCAGACCGGTGAACTGCTCAAGCCCGAAGAAATTCGGGCCTGCAGCCGCAATAAAAGGTGCATGCGCCATGCAGGCAACGCTTGAAACGTACTGCATGGTCTTCACATCGGGAGCGCTTGGCGAGAAGAAATAATTGGCAATGATCGCGCCCACGGGATTACCGCCGAACTGACCATATTCAGCGGTATACACATGTTTGTAGAGTCCCGACTGCACCACTTCAGGTGAGTCTTCAAAATCGTCCAGAAGATCTTGCTTGGAAATACTTAACAACTCGATTTTTATATTTTCGCGAAAATCGGTTCTATCAATCAGTAACTGTAGCCCGCGCCATGATGCTTCCAACGCCTGAAACTCTGCATGATGGATGATCTCGTCCATCTGGCGACTCAGCTTGACGTCAATCTCGGTAATCATTCGATCAACCAGCGCTTTCTTGACCGGCTCGTTGTTATTACGCGGTTTCAGCAGTTCTTCAATAAATGCAGCCACCCCTCGTTTGGCAATACCATAGGCGTCGTCACAAGGCTCTAATCGGGTATGCGCAATAATCTGGTCGAGAATTCCAAGGTGAAGTTCACTTGCATCGCGCTGCGGTATGGCTTTTGTGTTCATATCTTAATTCCTGACAATGGGTCCGATGTTACTGTTGCGCGGCGACATCCAGGCCAAGCTCATCCAGCACGGTCTTACGCGATGTTTCATCCGTAATGACCTGCTCGATGGCCTTACGAAAAGAAGGCATGTTCCCCAACGGCCCCTTGAGCGCCATGAGGGCGTTGCGCAGCTCCATCAACTTTTTAAGCTCAGGAATCTGTTCGACGAGACTGGCAGGGTTGAAGTCTTTCATTGAAGAGACCTTGATGCTGACAGTCAGCTCGTCAGCCCCGCTGTCAGCCTGCAAGCGGTCAGGTACATTCAGTACCAGCTCAAGCTCCTGCTTCGCCAACACATCATCGAAATTGTTCTTGTCGATACTGATTGATTTACGGTCCTCAAGCTTTCGCTCGTCCGCGCGCTGTATGAAATCGCCAAGAACCAGCAACTTAAGTGGCAGTTCTATTTCTTCCTGCGCACCACCAACAGCAGGCTTGAACGTCACGTTGATCCGCTCTTTGGGCGCTACAGAGCCTTCTCTGGCCATTCCATTTCCCCTCAATTTATTAAACTGTACGTTAGCCATCAATAAATCTTTCAAGGTCGTGATGACATAACCTCTGGTAAATCACTTCTTTGCGCGCCGCGGCCTTGTCGTTCAGCGCCATTCGCTCATAACAGCTATATAACAACCGAGACACCTCGAGGAATATCGTGGGTTCCCATGCCGGGAGGCTTGCCGATTGAAGCTCCTGATCAAGATACTCAAGTTGAACCTTCGCCAACTCGTATTTTTTTGCATCGATACAGAGACGTGCGATGTACAGCTTGCAGAAAAATCGCTCTCGCCCGCCTTCCATACCGTTCAAGTGATCATTCACTAATTGCACAGCGGCTTTAAGCCCTTTTGTCTGCAAAACCGGCAGTGCGTCGTGGTACAGCGAATTTCGTTCTGAAGTGTCATGCTGACTTTCGCTGCCAGATGCATTTCCGACATGGACCTCGGTAGGCAGGATATAAGCGGCGATCCACTGTAATGTCTCCGTGTCTGCAAACGGCACACCGTCGTGAAAGCGAAGTTCAATAAGGTCTGGAATGCGCTTTAAAAGCAGAGCAAACTGAGCTTCTACTTCGCGCATTGCCGCTTCGCCCCCCAGGGCTTTCAGACAGTTCCAGACCATTCGCTGACCATCAAACCAAAAAGGCGACCCTGCAAGACTTGCCTCAACATCTACAATAAGGTCTGCGTAAAGACCCTGTTCGAATCGCTCTTGGTAATTGCTCAATTTGTCAACGGGCAACCTCCTTAACGGGGTTATTTTTTCACTGTTTCTTTCAGGAAGACTGTCCACTGCATACCAGGTCTGCGAGCGACCCAGGCGGAACGCTCGCGGGTCTGTAGTTTTTTGCTTAAGCCACCATCTACAAAGGCTGCGTACCGAGTGCTCTTGCACACTTAACGTCCGCTGGGCGTCTTTCTCGTTGTCGATGTAAGAGTCACTTGAAAATAACTGGACCGCAGCCTGCTTGACACGCTCCACCACCTTGACAGGCTCTTTCTCAACTTGCTCAGCGCGCTGAATCATACAGGCGAGCCGTCTTCTCAACGGCAGCAGCAACGGAGCATCACTTCCCAGATACAGATTAAATATCTCATCCAGGCCATCAAGCTGTCTGAGCAGTTGCTGGAATTCAAGAAGCTGGTGAGTAATGGAAATATCTTCTCCCAGCGCATTGTCGAGTTTTAGCAAGAGCCATTGCATGGCCGCTGAACGTGTTCGTAATTTTTGGGGATGAAATAGCAGCCAATGCTCTTTGCACAAATAATGAATCAATCCCAGCCCCGCAGATAATCCGCTAACAGACTCGCATTCATATAGAGCCCACGCCAGCCAGCTGGCGACGCGCAAGTCTTTAGACTGGTTTGAAAGAATATGTTCGCAGCCCTCTCTGATCCGCAGCCAGTCTACATTCACTTCCCCGAAAATGGCCTGTGCACCGCCCAACTCACGCTCCAAGGCTTCAAACGCCGTAGAAAAACGGATGTCTTCGCCTGCATAATCACCCATTGCGACAGGATGCCGGCCCAGATCCAGATATCGAATAGAGAGTTTGTCTTTATTGGCCACTGCCCATATTCCCACACGGCGCGCATTTCATTGTTGACGATTTTTCCAACCACTCATAAAGCCAGACAGACCTTATCGCCATGAAAACCAGCAAGCAAGGCGACACTTGGAAAATATTAAACTTTCGGAAAATTCTTACAAACAAACGAAGAAAATATGTAGGAAAGCATATAATTTATGTACCAAAATATTTAACAACCTAACTATCTATTGACCAAATACGCTGTTGCGTGCCCATCAGAACCCACAGATGTATTTTGCTTAAAACTTAACCACGAGAGGCCACTAAACGGCCAGCCATCTTGCCAACAGCACTGAAAAAATCCATGACCTCCCATACAACAAGGCCAAATATAAAATATGGATATTTTTGGATAGAGTCCTGGAAAGCTGCGCAAAAAAATGAAAATAGCGCGCAAAAACTTGCACAAATTACTCGAAAAAACTCACAACGAGCAGCACCCTCATATCCGTTCAAACGGCCAAACCAGCTGACAATACTGACTTAAGAGATACCTGGCACGTAACTTGTTATAGCGATGCTTCGACCTCCAAGCCGATTTGCTTGTGAGGCGCCACCGACTGTAAGGAAGGACGTTAATGCCTACACCCGCCTATATGACTGTCATAGACGCCAATCAGAAAATACTGACAGCAGGAGCTTTCACAACAGACTCTGTCGGCAACGTCTATCAGGAAGGCCATGAAGATGAAGCAATAATCCAGGCATTCAGCCATAACATTATTACACCCTGTGATCCTCAGTCAGGGCAGCCTACTGGCCAACGCATTCATGGTCCTGCGTGTGTCACGAAAATTTTCGACAAGACCTCGCCATTGCTTCTGGAGGCTCTTTGCTCAGGCTCAACACTAAGCAAAGTCGAAATCAAGTGGTACCGGACGTCTATCGATGGCAAGCAGGAACACTATTACACCACCACCCTAGAGGATGCGGTCATCGTCAACATCAGGTCCTACATGCACAACTGCCAGGATCCGAAGAACTCGCACTTTGGACACCTGGAGGACGTTCAATTCAGCTATCGCAAAATAACCTGGGACCACGTAAAGGCCACTACTACCGGGTCTGATGACTGGAGAAGTCCTAAGTCGGCATAACTACGCGGCCCCGGCGGTTCGACAGGATCGTCGGGGTTTTCATAAACCGGCTAGGCACGGTGGTCCATATGACGCTTAACCCCACTGATCGACCTTATTTCAGCCTGATCATCGACGGCCCTGAGCATGATTTTCAAATCCTTTCATTTACCGGCCATGAAGCTATCAATCAGCCCTTCTGTTTCAAGCTTGAGCTGGTCAGCGAGCGCGCATCGCTGAATCTCGAAAGCCTGCTGAATTGCCCCGCATTTCTGCAGTACACATCAAGGGGCAACGGCATTCATGGAGTGATCGATCAGGTTTCCCAAGGCGATTCCGGCAGGCGTCTTACGCACTACTCAGTCACCTTGCGACCGAATCTGGCAAGGCTCAGGCATCGTACCAATCAGCGTATTTTTCAGAATCGAACAGTAAAGGAGATTATTGAGCAGGTATTGAAAGAACATCACCTGATGGGCGATGCCTACAGCTTCCAGCTCGGTACGACTTACCCGGAGCGCGAATACTGTGTGCAGTATGGCGAGTCCGACCTGCACTTCATCCAGCGGCTTTGTGAAGAGGAAGGCCTGCACTATCACTTCAAACACAGCCACACAGCACATCAACTGGTATTTGGTGATGACCAGACCGTATTTCCGAAACTAAACCCGGTTATCTATAAGCCGGACAGCGGCCTGGTACCGGTTAAGTCGGTCATCAAGCGCTTCAGGTTGCGCCTGGAAATACGCACAAACAGCGTTACTCATCGCGATTATCACTTTGAAAAACCACTTCTGAAAATGGAAGGCACGGCATATGACGACGCCCGGCCGGAGCTGGAGCACTACGAATACCCGGGCGGCTTCACTCATCGGGATCGAGGAGCGCATCTGGCGAGCCGCGCACTTGAGCGCCATCGCCAGGATTACCGACTGGGCGATGGCCAAAGTGATCAACCCACCTTGGTCAGCGGCCATTTTCTACCTTTGCGCGAGCACCCCAACGAGGAATGGAACGACCTCTGGCTGTTGACCGAAGTCCGTCATGAGGGCCGCCAGCCGCAGGGGCTTGAGGAGTCTGCCCATGCATTACAGAACAAGGGGGACTTTCATCAGGGATATCGCAATACCTTTCTCGCTACACCGTGGCAAGCCTCGTATCGCCCTCCCCGGCATCATCCCAAGCCAAGAATATTCGGCAGCCAGACCGCTGTGGTCACCGGCCCGAAAGATCAGGAAATACACTGCGACCGGCACGGTCGGGTCAAAGTGCAGTTTCATTGGGATCGCGAGGGCCAGGCCAATGATCACAGCAGCTGCTGGATACGGGTTTCGTCCGGTTGGGCCGGTCATCACTACGGCAGCATGGTTATCCCGCGGATCGGTATGGAAGTACTGGTGACGTTCCTTGACGGCGACCCTGACCGTCCATTGGTCAGCGGCTGCCTGTACCACGCAGAGCACGTCCCGCCCTACGACCTGCCAGCACATCAGACGCGCAGTGTATTCAAGACCCTGAGCAGCCCCGGAGGCAATGGTTCCAACGAACTGCGTATTGAAGACCGTGCAGGCCAGGAGCAGATCTACATTCATGCCCAGCGCGACTGGGAGCAGAACATTGAGCATGAGCAGAAAATCCGGGTCGGTCATCATCGGCATGAGCGGATCGAAGGCAACAGCTACAGCGAGCTCAAGGCCGAGGAACATCAGACTGTGGATGGCGACCGGCTGACCGAGGTAAAAGCGAGCGATCACGTCACGGTGGGCGGAACCCGGCACATCAGAGTGGGTGATGGATTACTGGCCCACGCCGGACAGGAAATCCATCTCAAAGCCGGTAACAAACTGATCATCGAAGCGGGGCTGGAAATCACGCTCAATGCAGGCGGCTCCTTTATCAAGATCGATGCCAGTGGTGTGACCGCGACCGGGCCTCAGATAAAGCTCAATTCGGGGGGCAGCCCCGGAAACGGCTCTGGAGCCACCCCTCTACTTCCAGGTAATGCAGAGCGACCAGAAGCTGGCGAATCAGGTGACATGCTGATCTCCGCACAGCGACAGGCAATGATACGCAGCCCACTTTGTAGCCAATGCTCGCAAGCAACCGAAGAAACGAAAAAATGAATCAAGCCAATTATCTGTTGATTGACGGATTGCTGAGACCTGACGCCGTAAAGCAGCTATACCAGTGCGACGAGCCTATCGAGATCGCTCCGCTTTATCTCGGCACACGGTGGGCGGAGATCATGGATTTAGGCCCGGTACTTGTGCGCACGGCTCATCCCTCCGAACTCATTGCGCAGTGGCATCGACATCCTGAACAGCGTATCGACGCCTGCATTTTTTTCAGCAATGCGCCCTTGAAAATCGTCTCTGAACATTTGCAGCGTTTCCTGAATCCCTTTGATTATCTCGGTCATTCAAGCCTGCTGCGCTTCGCAGATCCGCTGGTGATGCACTACTGGCTATCGAGCTATGACCCTGAACATTTGAACTCGACGCTAGGCCCCATCGATCAACTCTGGGTTCAGTCACCCCTGCGCAGCTGGCAACAAAACCTCGATCCAGCGATCACGACATTTGTTAACGAACGTGCGCAAAAAGTCTCTCGGGCGCCTTTTTCTCTGGTGAGCGAACGTCAGTTGCAAGCCTTCGAAAGCTGCTATCGATGGCTCTTCGAGGAGCGCCTTTATGAATGGGTCAAAAAGCAGGATTCGCTGGCCTTTCTGAACCAGAGCGACGATCAGATCGAAATCTGGCTGAAGCGTGCTGTGGACAGCGCAATTGAATGGGGGCTGGTCAGCGAGTACGCACTGGCGACATGGGCCGACATCTGCCACGACTGGGGTCTTGGCTTTACGAGCTCGCCACAGGGCCACTACCAATCCTGGTGTGCTCAATACACCGAGCAACAGCGCTTGCCCCCGGAGCTCCGCGTAACCGTACTCGATGAATACCGTCAGAAAGTTCGTATAGACAGGGATGCAACGCATGACCGATAAATCCGGCACCCATACTCAACGACGTGCTGCAACGTTCGCCAAAACTCCCGCCACGGCCACCAGCCTGTGTCCCTTCCGCGGACCTGACGTCGCCATCGTGCCCGTGCGCTATGCGCTGGATCGCTCCCGCTACGATACCGCTCCCCAGAAGCTGAAACCGCTACTCAAGGGCAGCCGCTGGGCGGTGATGCCGAAGCTGAAAACACGCAGCTATACCCTCCGCCAGCTGTATGACGGCTACGTGTATGTCTACGACGAAACTGCCGAAACGTTGCATGAGTACGTGGTGTCAGCCGCCACTGGCAACCTGAGCCGTATTGTCTGGACCGATGCGCAGCTTGGCAGTGACCGGCGAAGCGGTGCCGACGATGGCAAACCCTTCCTGCTCTATCCGCGAAACAACCGGCTGCGCATCGCCTTTTCAGCGCAGCAGTGGACTTGGCGAATTTGCGAACACCTGCGCTCGAATCCGGCAAGCCGCGCTTCATGGATGAAAGCGCTGGATCTGAAACGCTACTGCATGACCATGGCCGAGCCGGATACCTTGCCATTGAACCGTATCGCCGAGGCGGTGGCGGACATCGATAAGGAGCATGTGGTTGACGATGGCCGCTTTGCAGACTCGGCGATTCCTACATCCAAGGCCTCCAGCGAAGAAACCCAGCCGTTGTTTTCGCCAATCGGCGCTGACGTTTTCTGGCAGGGCAGCGTTGAAGACCAGCACAGCTCACTGCTCATCGCCCTTGATGACCCGCTGGCCACTTTCAACGATCTGGGCATGCAACTGGCCGCCGATCAGGCCGCTTATCGCAACTGGCAAGCCGAGCACGAACACAAGATCCAGATCGCCCAGACGGTCACCGCACTGTGCGGCGCTGAAAGTGAACCGGAGAAATTGCCGACATCGGTGCGCGACAATGCGGCGCTCACCCATCAGTACCTGGGCGAGCTCGAAGCTTACTTCGAGCAGTGCATCCTTGAGGAAGCGCAGATCAGCAGCAGTAACGTTCCCGGCGATTTTCTGCTGATGCCGGACATGTTCAAGAGCTTGGAAATGCGCAAATCGATTGAAATGCGTTACGGCAGCGCGCCCTCCGACGAGGCCCTGCAAGCCTGGAAAGATCGCCACAAATGGCGGCGCGAGGTCGATCTGAGCGGTGCGCGCCAATACCTTCAGCAGCACCTGCCAACCGGCGACACACTGCTGCAACAGGTGCGTGACACGCAAAGCGACTTTCGGCAATGGTCGACCCATCTGGGCACGGAACCGCTCAAGCTGTTTGTCGACACCACACACCCTGAAAGCCTGCTTTATCTGCAAACGCTCATGCTTAACCTGCAGATCATCTACGCTCAGGACAACGCCGCCAGCGCCTGGCTCGCCGAGCAGGAGGCCAACGACAGCAGCCTGTTTGGCACCTTGCGCTACGGCTTCTCGCCGGCGCTCAAACACGCGCTGCATCAGGAGGCCAACGCGCTGCTGAACGGCCTTGGCGACGTGACCAACCTGGCCACCCGAATCGGCGAACTCAACGGCACGCTCAATCATCAGGGCTTTGCCGACAAGCCGTGGATGAAGGCGCTGAAACAACCCGTTCAGGACACCTTCAAAGCTCTCGGCCAACTGGCCAGCAGCGCAGGCAAGGCAACGTTCGAAAGTATCCTGCTGGCCTGGGTACCCATCGACAGCCGCCTGGCGGTGGGCAAGCAGCAGAACATCGTTGCACTGATACGCACGCTGTTGATAGGCCAGATCCTGCTCGATTCGAAGGCGCGTATCGCGATCGATCACAAGATGCTCGCGAAGCTGAAAAACTGGATCAGTGAGTGGCAGGTGCTCAACAAACAGATCAGCGATACCCGTCGCAGTTGGCTCTACCCCACCGCTTACAACCCCCGCAAAAGCATCGCCAGCCAACTGCGCGCGCTTGAGCAAAAGCTTCGCCTGCACGAACTGAGCATGCCCGCCCTGCTCGACTTTCAGAACAACCAGTACGCCAGGCAGTTGCAGGATGAGATTCGCCTGCACTTCCAGTCCGGCAAAGCCATCGCCAAAAACTGGCTGAGCACCGCCAGGCGCTGGCTCGATGGACTGGGAGGGATTGCCGGCTCGATCACCTGAAGCGTGATCATGCTCAACTTCATCAACACCGCCTTCACTTATCGCGACCTTACTCGGGATGGAGACTTCAGTGCCAAGGACATCGGCAAGGTGACGTATGGGTTGGGGTATAGCTTTAACTTGTTGATGGCGGTGTTTGTTGAAGCGCCGTGGCGCGTGATCAAGGAGGCCACGCCGGTGCTGATTGATGGCAGGAATGTCGGGATTCTTGACAGGTCGGCAGGGTACTGGAAAGCAAGGGGTAATGTTGCGTGGGGTGAGGCGATAAGTGGGTTCCGGGTTTCGATGGTGGCGATAGGGGCGTTTGGAGTAGCGGCGGCTACGTTAGAAATTTTTGATATACAGGATGATCTCACCAAGCTCAAAACAAACGAAGAGCAAATAGCGACTCAGATAAAAATCGCGTCAGTAGGCGTGATGGGGTTAGGCAGCGCGGCTCAACTTATTAGCGGTTTTTACCCATCGAGTTCTCTCACTGCATTCGCAATGGGCTCATGGTTTAGTGTTGTGCTGATGCTGACCGGCACGGTATATCTGTTATCCACAATGGCCTTGAATTATTTTAAGCAAGACAGTATAGGGTGGTGGTTGCGAAAATGTTCCTGGTCAAATTCGATAGCCTATAAATACCCGACGAACGCAGAAGGCCAATTTGAAGAAAAACGCGCTCTATTCACGATACAGCTTAGCCCTCAAATTTATGTAAAGAGCACCACGCGCGACAAAGATCATTATTTCGGCCGAGACAGCCCATACAGCGCTCCAGCGCAAGACGGCGCTGGCGTGCAGATTCTTTTCCCTGGTGCTCTGCGCGGGCAGTCAGTGCATTTCAACGTAATCAGCAGCAAACGTCCATGGGGCGTGCTTCCAGTAGAAGAAATAAAATCCCCCATACACGAGCCATTTCTGGACAGAGGACAGTTCAAGAGTGTTGATCAGTTTAAAACGCTTGCTAATAAACCCTTAGGCAACGCACACGAGGACTTTACATTTCCGCTTATGCCTCCTGCCGGTGAAGACGTGGTCTGGGAAACCTGGGTACCCCTTGAGGAAGGAGCAACGTATCTGGAGCTGCAAATATGGTACTCCGATGAACTGATAAATCCGGGCCCTGAGGATATCGGCTACCTATTTCAAGTCAAACTAAACAGCGAGGGCGAGACTAAAATGGATGGGCTTAGCACCACAGATCTGGAAGTAAAAGCGGCAAGTCGACTGGGCTCACTGACCCTTGAAATTGCGGAATGAAAAAATGATCGAAAAAAACTACTCAGCCGGGCATGCAAAAAAAAGCACAAAAATAGACGACGAGCAGAAGACCAACAAAGATGATAACCCGCATCTTACAGACATAGATCTATTAACATGGTCAATAAAAACCATCTCAAGATCACCAAAAGAAACATTAGTCGCTGAACTTGGCGTGATTTTCGTATGCGCCATCATGCTGAGTTTTATTTTATGGGCAGGCGGGGACTATTATTTACAAAATCCAGTGCATTCGATCTACCAAATAGTTGCGTTAACCGGCGCCGCCATCTACATCATAGCGTTAGGCGTCCGCCAAAAAACCATCTACAACTACACCATCAAAACCGACAGAGCCCACCTCGAGTACTACCTCCACTACCCCGACTTTGCCTCTTCCTTTTTCAAAGGCATCGCCATCACCGTGATCATGCTGTTCGTATTCGTAGCCATACTCACCGGCTCGCTGCTGTTCCTGATCGGCCCCGTGGCCATTTCCTTTATCGCAGCCATCAAGCTGCTCAACTGGGAAAACCCCGTCCACCATGAACAAAGCCTGCCATGGGCCGAGTACAACTTCGTCACCGTCGACCGAAAGCGCCTCATGATCATCACCCACCGCACCGACGTTACACTTGGCTTCGAGGCCCGCTTCCAGCACGAGGTACTGTTCAATAAATACCTCACGTTTCTCCGAGCCGCGCTCCCCCCAACGGCCGACTTCACTGAAAGGGCCTGGAAGTGGTAGCCCTTACCTGTATCAATAAGCACTCCCCGTAGGCCGCACCACAATCTCGCTCACATCCACCCCGTCCGGCTGCTCGATCGCGTAAACAAGCGCACGTGCGATCGCATCCGGCTCCAGCGCAACCTTTCGAAATGCTTTCATCGCCTCGCGCGCGGTCTCGTCGGAAATCGAGTCGGCCAGTTCTGATTCGACCACTCCGGGGCAGACTACGGTGACGCGGATTTTGTCGGTTTCCTGCCGAAGACCATCGGAGATGGCACGAACAGCGAATTTGGTGGCGCAGTAAACTGCGGCGGTCGGGGAAACGGCGAGGCCGCCGATGGACGAGATGTTGATGATCTGGCCGTGCCCTTGCGCTTGCATGCTCGGCAGCACGGCGGCGATGCCGTGCAGTACGCCGCGCACGTTGACGTCGAGCATCTGGTTCCACTCTGCAATGTTCAGTGCGGCGAGCGGCGACAGGGGCATGACGCCGGCGTTGTTGATGATCACGTCGATCTTGCCGAACGCGTGTGTGGCGAAGTCGGCAAAGGCTTGCATGTCGAGCGCATCGGTCACGTCCAGCGCGCGGAAGCGTGCCGAGCCGCCCTGCGCTTCGATGTCTGCCGCCAACGTCTGCAGACGCTCGATGCGCCGAGCGCCTAGCACCACGTGTGCGCCCTTGGCGGCGATGAGTCGGGCGGCAGCTTCACCAATGCCGCTGCTGGCACCTGTGATCAGTACAACCTTGCCTTGAATGTTCGACATGACTGGCTTTCCTCGTGAGTCATCGTTGGCTCAGTTTCAGCGCGCGGCTCAAACTGATTGCGATGGCCATGCTACGAGTCGCTCATCACTGCGCGCATGCCGATACCTGCGCGACACTTGCCTATTCCTGTCTGTGGGTCTGCCTTACGCTGAATCGCCGCGCAATGGCCGCTATGATGGAGTTCGATGCAAAGGAAAGGCGTGCAGCAACACTGACTTTGGGACGGGGTTCTTCATGGATACACACAATGCCGCGAGCGCTCCGGGCACCGATGTTTGCCGGGCTGAAATCATCCAGTTGCTGACGCAGCGCTTTGCGGCACCCGGTGTTTATGAAACCGCTATTGCACCGCTGCACGTTATCCGCTGCGATGCGCCGTCCGAGCTGATTCATGCGCTGCATCGGCCAGCCCTTTGCGTGATCGTTCAAGGTCGCAAGGAGGTTGCGCTGGGCGATGAGCAGTATGTGTACGACCCGCTCAGCTATCTGGTCGTCGCGGTGACTGTTCCGGTCGCCGGGCGCGTGCTTGAGGCGACTGGCGAGGTGCCCTATCTGTGTATTCGTCTGGATTTCGAGCCTGCGCACATCGCCCAGCTCATTGCGGAGGCGCCACTGAACGGCGTTCCGGACGAGCCGCAGCGGGGCCTGTTTCTTGAGCAGATGGATCAGCCATTGCTGGAGACGGTGTTGAGGCTGGTGCGCCTGCTCGACACGCCTCGCGACATCGGAATGCTCGCGCCCCTTGCACTTAGGGAGCTCTACTATCGGCTGCTACGCGGCAACAACGGGCGGCGACTCTACGAAATCGCAGTCGGGGATTCGCAGACGCACCGCGTTACGCGGGCGGTCGACTGGCTGAACAGTCATTACACCGAGCCGCTGCGCATCGACGAGCTGGCGCGCATGGCCAACCTGGGGAATTCGACGCTGCACCACCGATTCAAGGCGTTGACGGCCATGAGCCCGTTGCAGTATCAGAAAAAGCTGCGCCTGCAAGAAGCTCGACGGCTGATCATCAATGAAGGCCTGGACGCCTCCAGCGCCTGCTATCGCGTCGGCTATGAAAGCCCTTCGCAATTCAGCAGGGAGTACAGCCGCCAGTTTGGCTGCCCGCCCTCAACAGATCTCAGTAGAGTGCGGCAGATCGGCTGACCTCCCCGTCCGGCATCAGCGACCGGGCGCGGCCAACCGCGCATATTGGTCCTGACTGATCCACCCGGTAAACGAGCGATCATTGGCACTGATGAACTCGACCTGAGCCGCGCCATCCTTGAATGCCAGAACCCCGACTACGTCATCCTTGACGATATAAGCGCCTCGGGTGGCCTTGGCATTCGGCGTTTTCTGCAGCCAGGCCTTGTCCGCGGTGACGGTCACCAGACCGACCCACTGTTTGCTGGCGGTCCGGGTCAGATCCATGCCGGTGACGATGTCCGGTACCAACACGTTCATACAGCCAGGATGCTGCTGGCCTTGCTCTATCGTCAGAACCACGCCATCAGCCGAGGCCTTTAGTGTTCCTGGGTAGACGTCATCAAGCCAGGACGACACCGCTGCGCCCTTCCCGGCCTCGACCTTGCCTTGCAGATAGAACGCACAGCTGAATGCCTCGCCGCGCGTCTCCGAGTAATAACCCTCGACTTGATGATCAGGCGTCACGGCCAGCATCAACTGCTCGTATTTGCCGGAATGCAGTGCCGAGTCCTGAGCGAAAACCGACGTGCCAACACACAGCAATAGAGTTGCGGCCAGGGACCAGCGAGTAAGGGGACGTTTGTCAGTCATGCTTCCATCCATAGAACGTTCGAGTAGCCGGGAAGAGTGGCCAGTCCATGACTGGCGCGCCGAGACGTTAGCGTATTTCGGCGCGCAACTGTATCACTGAAATCAGGGGCGATTCATGGCTGCGACGCGAACGCCAGTACACGTTTGAGCATCTCGTCACAGGCGTCAAGTTGCGCGACGCTGATGAACTCGTCCGGCTTGTGCCCCTGCTCCATGCTGCCCGGCCCGCAGACCACTGCCGGGATGCCTGACTGGTCGAACAACCCGCCTTCGGTTCCGAACGCCACCGTGCCGAACGCCCGGGAGCCGCAAAAACCGGCAATCAATTCCGCCGCATGGCTGTGCTGGGGAATATCCAGTCCCGGATAGCTCGACAATTCAGTGAAGCGAATCTCGCTCCGGGCACTGACCGCCTGCATGGCCGGCAACAGTTTTTGCGCGGCGTAGGTGTGCATAGAAGTGACGATCTGCTGCGGGTCCAGGGTGGGGAGCGCACGCACTTCGAAATCGAAACGACACTGTTCGGGCACAATGTTCAACGCCGTGCCGCCGCTGATTACGCCGGTCTGAATGGTCGAAAACGGCGGATCAAAGCGCTCGTCAAGGGCATCAGCTGCCCGTAATGCTTCGCCCAGGCGACCCAGTTCACCGATCAACTGCGCCGCATACTCAATGGCGTTGACGCCACTGGGCGCGTGGGCCGAGTGGCAGGCAGCACCCTGTACATCGCAGCGCACCGCGACCTTGCCTTTGTGGCCGAGTACCGGCTTCAGCTCCGTGGGTTCGCCAATCACGCATAGCATCGGCTTCACCGGCCGCGACCGCAGCGATGCCAGTAACGAGCGTACGCCCAGGCAACCCACTTCCTCGTCGTAGGACAGCGCGATATGCACCGGCATGTGCAGCGATGCCTGGGTCAGCGCCGGAACCAGCGCCAGCACGCAGGCAATGTAGCCTTTCATGTCCGCAGTGCCACGGCCGTAGAGTTTGCCATCCGCTTCGCTCAGTTCGAACGGCGGGAACGTCCATGGCTGGCCGTCGACCGGCACCACGTCAGTGTGGCCGGACAATACGATGCCTGGCACGTCAGCCGGGCCGATGGTGGCGAACAGATTGGCCTTGGTTTTCTGCGCGTTGTAGATCAACTCGCAGGAGACGCCGAAGCGCTCGAGGTATTCACCCACAAAGTCGATCAGGGCCAGATTCGATTCGCGACTGGTGGTGTCGAAGGCCACCAGCCGCGCCAACAGCTCGCGGCTGGAGCTCATCGCTCGTCTCCCGGCACGCCGTAGCCTGGTGCGCCAGCCGGGCTCAGGGCGCGGTCGAGGTAATCCTGCATTTGCGGCTGGTAGGCCTGCCAAAGACGTTTCAGCTCGCCTAGCGGGTCGTGCTCGGCCCAGTCGACGCGCAGATCGACGATGGGCCAGGACTGCTCGCCCACGACTTTCAGCGCCGCCGAATGGACCGGCCCTGCTTCGCCGCCTGCTGCCAGACCGGCCTGCATCGCCTGTAACAAACGCTCTGCCAAGTGCCCGGTTGCCTGCTCGAAGCACTGAATCATCGCGTCGATGACGGCTTGGCTCGCCAGCATGTTGCCAGCCACCACGCACTGATCGCCGCTGCCCGCGTTGTTGATGCCCAGTGTTTCGCTGCCGCTGAAATGCGCGACTCGCCCCTGATGATCAATCGCCGTGATCTGCCGATACTCGCTGAACGGGCTGGCGTTCATGACCTGGTCCAGCGCTTGAGAGGCAGACATGCCCTGCTCCATCAGGTCCAGCGTTTGCGGTCCCAGGGCCGGCAGTGTGATGTTCTGCGACGACACCGCGCCGACACCCGCACGCAGCCAGGGGCAACGCGCGCCTACGGCAATGCTCGACGAGCTGATGGCAATGCCCATCTGGCCGGTTTTGACACAGCGGGCGGCAATGGAAAAAGTCATGGGCAACAGTCCTTATTCAGGGATCACGGCGATCACGTCGATTTCCATCAGCCATTGCGGCTGCCCCAGCGCCGACACCACCAGCCCGGTGGAGATCGGGAACACGCCTTTCAGCCACTTGCCCACTTCGTGATAGACCGGCTCGCGGTAGCGCGGGTCGGTGATGTAAGTGGTGGTCTTGACGATGTGCGACAGGTCACTGCCCGCCTCTTCGAGCAATTGTTTGACGTTTTTCATCGCCTGCTGCGCCTGTGCAGCCGGATCACCGAGGCCGACCAGATTGCCATCGAAATCGGTGCCGACCTGGCCCCTGACGTACACGGTATTGCCCGCGCGCACCGCCTGACACAGGTCGTTGTTCAGGCTTTGATTGGGGTAGGTGTCCTTGGTGTTGAACATGCGGATACGAGTATGAGTCGGCGTAGTCATGGGTAACTCCTGTGGGCATTGAGCGCGATGATCAACCGTTGACGTTGCGCAACGGCACGACGGGGGCCGCACGTTTGCCGGCGTCATAGGAACGGTATTTGTGCTGCGTGGCGATCTGATCGGCGACGTGTTTGGCGTCGTGCCATACGCCCCAGATAAACGCGGAGCCGCGGCGTGACAGCCATGGCAGGCCGACGAAGTACAGGCCTTGCTCGCAGGACACGCCACGCTGGTGACGAGGTTTGCCTTTGCTGTCGAAGGCATCGACCTGCAGCCAGCTGTAATCCAGGGCATAGCCGGTGGCCCAGATGATCGACGTGACGCCTGACTCGATCAGGTCCAGCTCGCTGAGCGGATGGGTGATGCACGGCGCATCCGCCACGCGTTCACGGGCCGACGGCTCCAGCGGCAGGTCCAGGCCATTGCGTGCGGCGTAGGCATCAGCGGCATCGAGCAGCGACAGGTAGTTCGCGTCGCCACTGTCGAGGTTGCTCACCAGATCGTTCTGGAAGTGCACCTTGTTGCCGACGAAGCTTTCGGTCAGGCCCACAAGGTTCATTCCGGCCTGAGCCAGCCGGCGGAAGTCGACCGTATAGCCGCCCCTTGCACCACTGACCGCGATGGTCACGTGTTCCTTGCCGGGCTGCATGGTTTCGCTGTCCCACAACCCCAGCACACCCATCCACCAGCAGAAGTCCCGGCCGCGATAGGCGCGCGGCGGACGGTCGTGAGGGCCGACCGACAAGTACACTTTGCGACCCGAGAGCAGCAGCTCCTCGGCGATTTGCACACCCGAGGAACCAGCGCCGACCACCAGTACGCCGCCCTCGGGCAGTTGTTGCGGATTGAAATAGTGCGCCGAGTGGATCTGATGAAGCGCCTCGTTAACCGGCGCAATCGGCGGGATGACCGGTTTCTGGAACGGCCCTGTCGCCGAGACCAGATGATTGACCACATAGGTGCCGGCACTGGTTTCGACGGTAAAGCCTGCACGCCCGGTATTGCGGGTAACGCGCTTGACTTCGACGCCGGTCTTGATCGGCGCATTGAATTTGCGGGCATAGCGCTCGAAGTACTCGGCCACTTGCTCCTTGCCCGCGAACCCGTCCTGATCCATGGCGAATTCAAGGCCGGGAAACCGGTCATGCCAGGCCGGACCGTTGGCTACCAGCGAGTCCCAGCGGCCACTGCGCCACGCCTCGGCAACGCGGTGTTTTTCAAGCACCAGGTGCTCGATGCCAAGACGGCTCAGGTGTTCGCTGGTGGCCACTCCGGCCTGTCCTGCACCTACGACGAGCGTATCGATTTCTATGATTTTTTCTGTCATCTCGGCATCCCTCGACAGGTGGCTTACGACCTGTTGGACGTAATGAAAAGTGTTGAAACGTCGATGCGCGGGCGCAAAAAGCCCTACGCCATCCGCAGACGCGCATCCAGTCAGTAGCAGGGGCGATCAGTCGACCAAAGAGCGGTCAGCCTGAATCATCAGCAGTTTCATTTCCTCGAAGTGCTGATGAGAGAAATCCGTAATCTTCTGCCAGTCACGGGCGGTCTTCTCGGCGACATCGTCCGCCAGCACCTTGAGCGGCTGGCCGGTGGACCAGGCCGTTACCAGAATCTGGCAAGCGCGCTCCAGGGTCCAGATGTCATCGAAGGCTTCGCCAACGGTGGGCGCGGTGACGATCACGCCGTGGTTGCCCATCAACAAGCGGCTCTTGTCCTCCAGCAAACCGGCCAGTCGAGCGCCCTCGGCGGTCGTGTCGGCCATGCCGCCGTAAAGCTCGTCTACCGCGATGCGGTTGAAGTAGCGCGCAGTGTTCTGATCGATGGGCGGAATATGCGGCTTGGCCAGGCACGCCACGGCTGTGGTGTAGACCGGGTGCAAGTGCAGCACCACGCGCGCATCGGGCAGACGCTGGTGGACCTGGCCGTGAATGGACCATGCCGTCGCATCGACATCAGGGCGATGCGCCGCGTCGGCATCATCGGCGTCGAGCAGCAACAGATCGCTGGCACGTATGCGTGAAAAATGTTTCCACTTCGGGTTGAGCAAAAACTGTTTGCCATCCGCCGAAATGGCCGCGCTGAAGTGGTTGGCGACCGCTTCATGCATACCCAGATGGGCGATGATGCGGAACGTCGCGGCCAGGTCTATGCGCGTCTGCTCTTCGAAATTAAGGGCCATGCTAATTGCTCTCCGGTCGAGCGTGCCTGCCGAACCTGCCAGGCACGTCCTTTGGTTGTCAGGGCTTGGGCATCAGGGCGGCGATGTCATCGGCTGTCGGTGCCTGGAACTTGTATTTCTCCAGCAACGCGGCGTATTCCGGGGTCTTGCTGTACTTCTCAAGGCCGTCTTCCAGGGCCTTGCGGACCTCGTCGTTGCCCTTCTTCACGCCAAAGCCGTTGAGCACCGGGTAAATCAGGGTTTCGGAAGAAATCACCACCCGGCTACCCAGTTTTTCGACCACGCCGCGTGCGACGGCTGCGTCAGTGATCTGCGCTTCGACGGCATGGGCCAGCATGGCCTGGGTGGTCTGTGGGTCGGTGCCGTACTCGCTGATGGCGATTGGTTGCAGGCCGTTCTTCACGCAGTAGTCGGTCGAGAGTTTCTGCAGTTGTTGCAGCCAGGAAGTGGCCGCCATGGAGCCGATCTTGTGGCCACAGAAGTCCTCTGGCGTCTTGGGCTGATAGTCGCTGCCCTTGACCGACAGAATCGCCTCGCCGCTTTTCAGGTAAGGAATCATGTCGATGACTTTCAGGCGGTCGGCTGTGATGTACATCGACGAGTTGGTGATGTCGAAACGTCCGCCCTGCAGCCCGCCGATCAGATTGGGAAAGCGCGTGTCGATGTTCTCGGCCTTGAGCCCCATGACCTTTGCCAGGCCGTCGAGAAACTCGATGTCGAAACCGGCGGGACGGTTCTTGTCCATGTATTCATAGGGGAAGAACGTCATGTCCGAGCCGGCGATGATCTTGCCGGGCTGCTGGAAAGCCGAAGCGGCAGACGAGGACATGGCAACCACCGCGCCCAGCAAAGCCAGGGCTACGGGACGAACAATCAGAGCTGACAGCTTCATAGGTATTCCTCGTGGAGTCATGGAGATCAGGCAACGGCGGCGTCTTTTCCGGCTTGCTGCACGAAAAATGAAGCACCCTTGGGTTTCTGCGGCAGGCGGATATGGTTCTCGGTGCTGCGTACCAGACCGCTCTCCTGGCCAGCGACCATCAACCCGGCATGCTCGCTGGGCAAAGGGTTCTCACCGAACGGCAATGCGTCTTCAGCCGCATAGACGCTGATGAACAGCGTGCGCGGGAACTCGGTTTCGTTGGGGCTTGAAGCATGCAGCAGGCGTGTGTGCATGAAGCACACCGAGCCCGACGGGCCATAGCAGGCGACCGGTTGCTGGCAATGCTGTTCAACCACCGCATCTTCCACGGCACCGGTGAAACGCTCGTTCTGCCAATGCGACCAAAGCGCCTGCTTATGGCTGCCCGGCGCCACGTTCAGCGGGCCGTTTTCGGGGGTCACATCGCTGATCATCAGCAACGCGGTAACCAGGTCATCGTTGCTGTGCGGTGTGAAGAGGAAGTCCTGATGCCACTTCACCTGAGTCGCGGTGTGCGGCAGCTTGGAGTTGATCTTGCTGTGATGAAAACGGGTGCCATTGCCGCCGATCAGCTGCGCCGCGATGGCTGCCATCCGTGACTGGAATGCCGCGTACTGGTAGGCCGGCGAGATCTCCGTGGGCGAAGCCACGCGGCGCAGCGACGGGTGATCCGGCCGATGATCGCTTTCGATGTCGAAGCGCGGACGCCCGTCTTGAGTCTGCCCCCAGGCCTGACTCTGACTGCGGCTGTCGTCGACCCACTGGTCGAAGTCCTGCTGAAGCGCTGCCACTTCATCGGCTGCCAGCACGCCCTCCACTACCAGAAAACCCTGCTCGTGAAACTGGTCAATCTGCCATTGCTCGATCATGTTCTTCTCCTCTTCAACAAGGCCTCAGGCCAGTGAGACATCTTTAAGAAAGGCTTCAACGCGGGAGTGCTGGCCGTCGCGTAGCGCCTGGGGTTTGTCATCGCAGATCACGCGTCCCTTCTCCATAAAGACGATGCGGTCAGAGACCTTGAAGGCGAAGTTCATTTCATGGGTCACGATGACCATCGTGATGCCTTCCTGGGCCAGGGTTTCAATGACCTGCAACACCTCGTTGACCTTCTCCGGGTCGAGCGCCGAGGTGGGCTCGTCGAACAGCATGATTTGCGGGCGCATCATCAGGGCGCGAGCGATGGCGACACGTTGCTGCTGGCCACCCGACAACTGATGCGGGTATTTCCAGGCGTGCTCCAGCATCCCGACCTTGTTCAGCAATTCGTAGGCCTGCTGCTTGAGCTCGGGGACCGGCGCCAGGCGGTGATAACGCGGGGCCAGCAGCAGGTTGTTCAACACCGTCAGGTGCGGAAACAGGTTGAAGCTCTGAAACACCATGCCGATGTTCAGGCGGTAGGCGGCGTTCTCCACGTAACGCGGCTTTTGCGCGCCCTGGCGAACCAGGTGAATGAATGGCTGGCCGTTGATCTTGATGTCGCCGTTGTCGATCTGCTCAAGGCCATTAAGCAGCCGGATCAGCGTGGTTTTGCCCGAGCCTGATGGGCCGATCACCGACACCACCTCGCCGGAATTGATCTGCAGGCTGACCGCACCGAGCACCTCGATGTCGTTGTACGCCTTGTGCAGTCGCGTCGCTTGCAGTGCCGGCCCTTCGAAGTCGATGACAGGACGAGCGACAACCGCCGATTTGCGGCTGGCCAGCTCAAGCATTTCGGCGTCCGGCGTGCGGGTCACCTTGTGCTGCGTGACGTCCAGATAGCGCTCCAGGCGTTTGAGCAGGAAGTCGAATACGGTCACGATCAGCACGTAATAGAACGCCACGGCCGCCATGGTTTCCATCACCAGAAAGTTCTGCGAATACAGGCGCTGACCGACCATCAGGATCTCGGTCAGCGAGATCACTGAAACCAGTGAACTGAGTTTGACGATGGAGATGTATTCGTTGGTCAGCGACGGCAGCGCCACACGCAGCGCCTGCGGGATCACGATCCGCCATTGCGTGCCCACGAAACGCAGGCCCAGTGCCCGGGCAGCTTCGGTCTGGCCCTTGGCGATGGACAGCAGGCCGCCGCGATGAATTTCCGCGACGTAGGCCGTTTCGCACATCACCATGGCAATCAGGCCGGCCCAGAACGGATTGGCCAGCACCGCCGAGGTAGCGGGTACTGCCTGTGGCAAGTTGTAGACAAAGATCAGCAGTACCAGTAACGGCAAACTGCGAAATAACCAGATATAGGCTTTGGCCGGCAAGTTGATCAGCGGCAACGATGATTGTTTGGCCAGCGCCAGAACAAAACCCAGAACAATACTGATAACCCAGGTCAGTACACTGAGTTGAATGACCGTCCAGGTGGCCATCCAGAATTCCGTATCGCTGAACAGGCCAAACATGTATTTCCAATCAAACGTCATTGTCGGCTCGCTCGGCAAATTGAATAGTGATGGGCGACGTCCTGTTGAAGTTGAAACGGGACGCTGTCCGTTTGCCCTTCTGAAGCCATCATGATTGATGCCAGGTCCGGCCGCCAAATAGTAAGTTTTGGCCCGCAGCATAGGAAAATCCTAAGCAGAGATGCCTGTATTCATCTCCAGGGCGGCAGCGCGTTGAAAAGGCTTAGTGATGCTTTAGTGTCACACCGAGTGGATTGCACACTTTTAGGGCGATTGAATAAAGACGCCGCGATAATCGCTCGTAATAGGTGCGCCGCCCGCATTTGCGGGCTTGTCTGGCAAGCGCCTATTATTTAGGGATGCTGCTGAATGACCATGGCCAGCGGCGGGCTCAACTAATACCGCAAGACGCAAGCGGCTGGCACGCTCCTCGCTAAGCATAGGTAAAAGCTATTCAAGTGCAGCCGTCCAGGGTCTGCTCAGCACGAGGTAACACGTGGCTCACTTCACCTTGAAACAGCTCAAGTATTTCGTGACAGCGGTCGAAATGGACAGCATTGCCGAGGCCTCGCGACAGTTGCATATTTCGCAGCCGTCTATTTCCGTCGCCATCAAAAACCTCGAAGAAGCCTTCAATCAGCCGCTGTTTGTCCGTCACCACGCTCAAGGTGTTTCGCTAACTTCCGGTGGCGGGAAAGTGTATGAGAAAGCCAAGGAGTTGCTGCGACTTTCCGAAGAGCTCGAACAAAACTCCCGGGCTGAAAACAAACATGTCTCCGGCACTATCGCCATTGGCTGTTTTGAATCGGCCGCCCCGCTTTACATGCCCAGACTGGTGGCCGGTTTCAAGCGCTTATACCCGGACGTCACCATTCAGCTCTATGACGGCGAGCAACATGAACTGATGCACGGGCTGCACCGTGGGCGCTTCGATCTGGCGTTTCTGTACGACCTGGAACTGGGAACCACGATCAACAAGGAGGAATTGAATGCACCGCACAAGCCCTATGCGCTGCTGCCGGCAGCCCACCCTCTGGCGAAGAAAAAAACCGTGACCTTGCTGGAGCTGAGCCACGAACCGATGATCCTGCTCGACGCCGTACCCAGCAGGACCTACTTCATCGATATCTTCACGGAAAAGGGCTACGCGCCGGTGGTCGCGTACAGTTCACCATCGATCGAAATGGTGCGCTGTATGGTCGGCCAGGGCCTGGGGTTTTCGGTGCTGGTCACGCGCCCAAGAACCAACATGACCTACGACGGCGAGCTGCTGGTGCAGCTCGATATCGAAGACGACATGCCCGCCTCCACCCTGGTCATGGCCTACCTGCGCAACAACCAGCCAACCCGTGCGACACGCCTGTTCATGGATTACTGCCGGACCATCGAGCTGGCACCGCCTGCAGCCTGAAGGCGCTTGCGAAGCGTGCAACGAATGCTGGCTGAACCTGCAACTGACTCACCACCTGGGCAAGACAGAAATGGAAAAGGCCGTTCAGATTCGCGAGCAGGTCAGGTGCCTGGCTCGCTGTGCATGACAATGTTCAGCGCTGCAGCGCACTGACTGCAAAACAAGGAAAGCTTATTCGGCTTTTTCAGGCCCTGCGGCCCCGGCGGCCTTTTCTTCCAACTCGGCCATCTTGGCCTCCAGCGCTTCCAGGCGGGCGCGGGTGCGGGCGAGGACGGCCATCTGGCTGTCGAACTCTTCACGGCTGACCAGATCCAGTTTGCTGAAGCCGCTTTGCAGCAGGGCCTTGAACTGGGTTTCGAATTCGCTACGCGGTACAGGCGTTTCGCCATTGAACAGGCGAGAGGCGTGGCCGCTGAGAGCGTCAAGAAAGGCTTTGGGCGCGAGCATGGTGATTTTCCTGAATCAGAGGGCGGCAGTGTAACACGCAGTGTCTATAGTCACTTCCAGGTGCGCGATGCACGCTTATGGAGCGCCATGACGGGCACATGAGCACCATTGCTGTGCATTCGCTCCTTGATGGACCCTGCAAGGTCGTGCAAAACCAGCCCAAGAGCCTGTATTCAATGAATATTCGCGAGATGGCAAGCTTTCTGCTTAGTGGCTTATGACCCATGCACTGATGCAGTCGCTGTGACGAATGCAGTGCGGCAGGCGGAGCGGGGAAGTGTTTCGTCAGAAGCGGTTTTCTGGAGTTGGTCTGGCCTGATCAGGCGGCCAGCACGTTACAAAGCCAGACACTGCGCTTAGACTTGAGTCGGGTTTGTTTTCCTGGGGCAAGTCCACCAAATTCGGGAGAAAGTTTTCATGAAGCTAGTCACTGCCATCATCAAGCCGTTCAAACTGGATGACGTGCGCGAGTCGTTGTCTGAAATCGGCGTGCAGGGCATCACCGTCACTGAAGTCAAAGGCTTCGGGCGTCAGAAGGGTCACACTGAGCTTTATCGCGGTGCTGAATACGTCGTCGACTTCCTTCCCAAAGTGAAGATCGATGTCGCCATCGATGACAAGGATCTGGATCGTGTCATCGAAGCCATAACCAAGGCTGCCAACACTGGCAAGATCGGTGACGGCAAGATTTTCGTGGTCAATCTGGAACAGGCCATCCGCATCCGTACCGGCGAGACCGATACAGACGCTATTTAAGCCGCCAAACCCAACGCCCCAGGAGAAAACAATATGACTCTGCGTCAATTCGCAGGGCTCGGTGCCCTGTTGTCCCTCGCATTACCTGGTCTTGCCCTGGCGGCTGACCCAGTGGCCGAGCCGGTGCTGAACTCTGGCGACACTGCATGGATGCTGACCTCGACCGCTCTGGTCCTGTTCATGACCATCCCCGGTCTCGCGCTGTTCTACGGCGGCATGGTTCGTTCCAAGAACATTCTGTCGGTGATGATGCAGTGCTTCGCCATTACCGGCCTGATCAGCATCCTGTGGGTCGTCTACGGCTACAGCATCGCGTTTGACACAACCGGCATGGAAGCGGGCGTCGTCAACTTCAATTCCTTCTTTGGCGGTATGGGTAAAGCGTTCCTGGCAGGTATCACGCCGGCAAGCATTACCGGTCCTGCTGCGTTGTTCCCTGAGGCGGTGTTCGTCACCTTCCAGATGACCTTCGCAATCATCACCCCTGCCCTGATTGTCGGTGCTTTCGCAGAACGCATGAAATTCTCCGCGATGCTGGTGTTCATGGGTATCTGGTTCACTCTGGTCTACGCGCCAATCGCCCACATGGTCTGGGGCGGCGTCGGTGGTTTGCTGTGGGACTGGGGCGTTCTGGACTTCGCTGGCGGCACCGTCGTACACATCAACGCCGGTATAGCCGGTCTGGTGGCCTGCCTGGTACTGGGCAAGCGCAAAGGTTTCCCGACCACACCGATGGCACCGCACAACCTGGGTTACACCCTGATCGGCGCAGCGATGCTCTGGGTCGGCTGGTTCGGCTTCAACGCCGGCTCCGCGGCTGCAGCCAACGGCACTGCCGGTATGGCCATGCTGGTTACTCAAATCGCTACCGCGGCCGCCGCACTGGGCTGGATGTTCGCCGAGTGGCTGACTCACGGTAAGCCAAGTGCTCTGGGTATCGCTTCGGGCGTGGTTGCCGGTCTGGTTGCCATTACCCCTGCCGCCGGTACCGTTGGCCCGATGGGCGCTTTGATCATCGGTCTGGCAGCGGGCGTGATCTGCTTCTTCTGCGCAACCAGCCTCAAGCGCAAGCTGGGCTACGACGACTCCCTGGATGCGTTCGGCGTTCACGGCATCGGCGGTATCGTCGGCGCGATCCTGACCGGCGTGTTCGCAGCACCTGCACTGGGCGGTTTCGGCACCGTGACTGACATCGGTGCTCAGGTCTGGATTCAATTCAAGGGCGTTGCGTTCACCGTTGTCTACACCGCAATCGTGACCTTCATCATCCTCAAGGTGCTGGATGCGGTCATGGGGCTGCGCGTCACCGACGAGGAAGAGTCTGTCGGTCTGGACCTTGCGCAACACAACGAGCGTGGCTACAACTTGTAAGCTTCGGCCTACGTAAAAAAGAATGCCCGGTCTCCGGGCATTTTTTTGTCTGACGTTTGTGGATATACCGCCGCTTTTTGCTGTCATTGATCTTGCCCGTGTCAATGATTTCGGCACCGTGACGCAGCGCAGGTAACGAGGTTGCGACAGTCTTCGTCAACTTGCAGGGAAGCCGGTTTATTGCGCGCTTTGCTTTTTTCTCAGTCGAGTTAGAATGCGCGCCGAAGGTGCGGAGAACGGTATGTGGCATCAATCCAGGATTGCCTTGCGGGCCAGGCCCCGCGGGTTCCATCTGGTGACTGACGAGATAGTCGCGGGTTTGCCCGCATTACGCGATTGTCGTGTCGGGCTACTGCATGTATGGCTGCAACATACCTCGGCTTCGTTGACCGTCAACGAAAATGCCGATCCGGCGGTACGTCGCGACTTTGAGCGTTTTTTCAACCGTCTGGTGCCCCAGGGCGTGGACGGCTACGAACATGACGACGAAGGCCCTGATGACTTGCCAGCGCATTTCAAGGCCAGTCTGCTGGGCTGCCAGTTGCTGTTGCCGGTTACGGCTGGGCGACTGGCGCTGGGCACCTGGCAAGGTATTTACCTGGGCGAACATCGAGACGCTGGTGGATCTCGTAACGTCCTGGCCACCCTTCAGGGTGAGTAGACATCACCGCTGAGATCAGCGGTTGTTGAATTTTTCCGATCGCCTTAGCATTTCCGGGCGGTTGGGCTATAACTAATCAGCTTTCGCAAGTCATGAGGTACAACATGAGCGACGACGACGATATTAAGGATGATCTGGAAGACGATCTGGACGGCGAAGAAGACGATGGTCTCGCAGCTGCCTCCCCGGAAGACGAAGCAGCCGAACCAGACGATTCCGACGTTCCGGCGGCACCCGCAAAAGGCAAGGCCAAGGCTGCTGTCTCGGTCGATGAACTGCCCAGCGTAGAAGCCAAGAACAAGGAACGTGATGCGCTGGCACGTGCCATGGAAGAATTCCTGGCGCGTGGCGGCAAGGTGCAGGAAGTGGAGGCCAACGTGGTCGCCGATCCGCCCAAGAAGCCTGACAACAAATACGGTAGCCGCCCTATCTGAGGCTGCATGGCTGTATGAGGAAAGCCCGCCGTCGCTGCGGGCTTTTCTATGCGCGCCTGTCAGTGCGCTTTCAGGCCCAGCGCGCCAGCACCTCGGGCAGTTGCGACAGGTTGTGGATCTCGGCATCCGGCAGTCGATCCGCATCCCAGGCCTTGCCCTGCGGGTTGTACCAGATGGCGCGCATGCCAGCCTGCTGGGCGCCTGCGATATCGTCCCTGGGGTGGTCGCCGACATGCACCGCCGAGCCGGCATCGACCCTTGCGCGGCGTAGCGCCTCCACGAACGGCGCCGGGTCAGGCTTGCCGATGCCCAGGTCCTCGGCGCACAGCGCGAAGGCAAAGTAGTCTGCCAGTCCTAAACGACGCACATCGGCATTGCCATTGGTAATCACGCCCAGCGTGAAGGTCTTGGCAAGAATTTCCAGCATCGGTTGCACCTCAGGGAAAATCTGCACCTGATGGCGGCCATGCAGGAAGACCTCAAAGCCCCGGTCGGCCAGGTCCTGTGCCGCGTCAGGGTCGTAACCGGCATCTTCGAGTGCATGGAACAGCACGCGGCGGCGTAAGGCGCTGATGCGGTGCTTGAAGGACGGGTCTTCAGCCACGAGACGCGAGCGGATTTCCCACAGGTGCTCGACAGGAACCGCCCCCAGCCTGGGCGCGTGTTCGCCCAGCCAGTCACGCAATGTGACCTCGGCACCGGCAATGGCAGGAGCGGTGTCCCAGAGCGTGTCGTCAAGATCAAACGTCACCAGCTTAATCATCTGCAGCTCCTTTACGTTTGGCTCGGGGATGGGCGCTGTCATAAACAGTAGCCAAATGCTGGAAATCCAGGTGCGTGTATATCTGCGTGGTCTTGATATCCGCATGACCCAGCAATTCCTGCACGGCGCGCAAGTCCTGTGACGATTCGAGCAGATGGCTGGCGAAGGAGTGACGCAGCATGTGCGGGTGCAGATTCTGCCCCAGCTCTCGCTCACCGGCCGCCTTGAGTCGCACCTGAATCGCGCGCGGGCCCAGGCGCCTGCCTTGCAGGCTGACAAATACCGCATCGTCTTGCGGATGGGTCAGGGCGCGTAACGGCAACCAGACTTCCAGTGCCTGACGCGCCTTGCTGCCCACAGGCAATACGCGGGTCTTGCTGCCCTTCCCCAGCACCTGCACCAGACCGTCGCGCAGGTCCAGTTGATCGAGGTTCAAGCCGGTCAGTTCGGACAATCGCAACCCTGATGAGTAAAGCAGCTCCAGAATGGCCTGATCGCGGTGCGCCAGAAAATCATCTTCAACGCCGCCGTCCAGCAATTGTGCGGTGCGGTCGGTGTCCAGGGTCTTGGGCAGACGCCGCTCGCCCTTGGGCGGTGACAGGCCGTTTGCCGGGTCGTGCTGGCAGATGCCTTCGCGATTGAGGTACTTGTAGAAGCCGCGCACCGCCGACAGCATCCGCGCCAGGCTGCGTGAAGACTGGCCCTGCTGGTGCTGGCGGGCAGTGAAGCTGCGCAGGTGCTGGATATCGAGGTCACTCCAGCTCGACAACCGGGCCTTCTGGCAATACGCCAGAACCTTGCCCAGATCGCGCCGGTAGGCTTCCAGCGTGTGAGGCGACACCTGGCGCTCACTGCGCAGGTGCATGCAGTAGGCGTCCAGATGCTGTTCCATGGCTAGCGAACCGAGCGTAATGAGTGGGCGAAGCGCGGCAGCAGGCGGCTCAGCACGTCGGCGATATAGCTGAGAAACAGGGTGCCGACCGAGCTTTTGTAATGCTGCGGATCGCGGCTGCCGATGGCCAGCACGCCATGCAGGCCCAGATGATTGAGGCTGGCGATGGCGGTCGAACCGACCTCCTTGCCCTGTTCTGCACCAAACAGAAACGCCAGTTCATGCTCACGCAGGGCGCCGCAGATGATCTTCTCGCCAATCAGGCCGCCGATGGCTTTCTGTGCTTCGGCACCGCTGACCCAGCGCCCCACGGGCATCGGGCTGTCGCTGAACAGGATCAGGCTGACGAAGGGCACCTGAAAGTCCTGACGCAGGCTGTCTTCGACGGCGATGACCAGCTCGTCCAGGCTGGTCGCATCCATCAGCGCGAGGTTCAGGCGTCGGGTCTTCTCGAACAGGCGGTCGTTGTCCCGTGCGACGTCCATCAATTGCGACAGGCGATGGCGCATTTCGATATTGCGCTCGCGCAGCAGCTTGAGCTGACGTTCGACCAGCGAAACGGTGTCGCCACGCTGGTGCGGGATGCGCATCGACACCAGCAGCTCGTCGTGCTCGGCGAAGAAGTCCGGGTGCTCGAGCAGGAAGGCGATGACCGCCTCTGCTTCAAGGTCTGGCGCTGCGCTATCGACAGGCGATTCGCAGGGGGTGCCTGTTGAAGCGGGAGGTTGATCGGTCATGGTACTTACTCACTCAAAGACGAACTTGGCCTTCATAAACCCTGACTGCGGGGCCGGTCATCATGACAGAATGTCCCGGCCCAGCCCATTCGATGGACAGGCGCCCTCCGGGCAGGTCGATCAGCAGTGGCGAATCCATCCAGCCCTGACTGATGGCAGCGACAGCCGCCGCACAGGCACCGGTTCCACACGCCTGGGTTTCCCCGGCGCCGCGTTCCCAGACACGCAACTGCGCCCGCTGACGGTCCACAACGTGGAGAAAGCCGACGTTGACCCGGGCCGGAAAGCGCGGGTGATGCTCGATCTTCGGCCCCAGCTCATGCACCGGTGCGTTATTGATGTCATCGACCCGCAGCACGGCATGCGGATTGCCCATGGACACAGCCGCCATTTCGATATTCTGCCCGTCGACGTCAACGGTGTAACAGGTGGCCTGCTCCGCTGCTGCGAAAGGTATCTCTTCGGGGACAAACCTTGGCGGTCCCATGTCGACGCTGATCTGCCCGTCGCTGCGGATATCCAGTTCGATGATGCCGCTCTTGGTCTCGACGCGGATCTGCTTCTTGGCCGTCAGACGCTTGTCGAGTACAAAACGGGCAAAGCAGCGCGCGCCGTTGCCGCATTGTTCGACTTCGGAGCCGTCTGAATTGAAGATTCGATAGCGAAAGTCCACATCCGGGTTGTTCGGCGCCTCGACCAGCAAAAGCTGATCGAAACCGATACCGGTGTGGCGGTCGCCCCATTGTTTGGCGTGCTTGGGCAAGATATGCGCGTGCTGACTCACAAGGTCAAGGACCATGAAGTCGTTACCCAGCCCGTGCATCTTGGTAAAACGCAGCAGCATGGGGGTTACTCCGGCAGCAGGCTTTCGCCAGCGAACAGCTCGGCCACGGTTTCGCGACGACGCACTTCAAAAGCCTGGGAACCGTCGACCAGCACCTCAGCGGCACGGCCACGGGTGTTGTAGTTCGAGCTCATGACGAAGCCATAGGCGCCGGCTGAATGAACGGCCAGCAGATCGCCCTCGGCCAGCGCCAGCTCGCGACCCTTGGCGAGGAAATCGCCGGTCTCGCAGATCGGCCCGACGATGTCGTACGCACGAGGTTCGCTGTCACGCGGACGCACCGCCGTGACATCCATCCAGGCCTGATACAGGGCAGGCCGGATCAGATCGTTCATCGCCGCATCGACGATGGCAAAATCCTTGTGCTCGGTGTGCTTGAGGTATTCGACACGGGTCAGCAGCGCGCCCGCGTTGGCGACGATGAAGCGTCCCGGCTCGAACAGCAGCCCCAGGTCGCGACCGGCCAGTCGCTCACGCACGGCCTTGATGTAGTCGGCCGCCAGCGGAGGTTCTTCGTCGCGATAACGTACGCCAAGGCCGCCACCCAGATCGATGTGGTGCAGATGAATGCCGCAGTCGCCCAGACGATCGACCAGGTCCAGCAGACGATCCAGTGCATCGATGAACGGTTCGAGCGTGGTCAGTTGCGAGCCGATATGGCAGTCGACCCCGATCACTTCGAGGTTCGGCAGTTGCGAAGCGCGAATGTACACGTCTTCAGCCGCTGCAATGGCGATGCCGAACTTGTTTTCCTTGAGGCCCGTGGAGATGTAAGGGTGAGTGCCCGCATCCACGTCCGGATTGACCCGCAGCGATATCGGCGCACGAACGTTGAGTTCAGCGGCCACTTCCTGCAGGCGCTCCAGCTCGTCGGTGGATTCGACGTTGAAGCAATGCACGCCGACTTCAAGGGCGCGACGCATGTCTTCGCGGGTCTTGCCGACACCGGAAAAGACGATCTTTTCGGCTTTGCCACCTGCCGCCAGCACACGCTCCAGCTCGCCACGCGAGACGATGTCGAAACCGGCGCCGAGGCGCGCCAGGACATTGAGCACGCCCAGGTTGGAGTTGGCTTTGACGGCGAAGCAGACCATGTGCGGCATGCCGCTCAGCGCGTCGGCGTAGGCACGGTATTGCGCTTCGATGTGAGCGCGCGAGTAGACATAGGTCGGCGTGCCGAAGCGCTCGGCAATGGCAGACAATGCTACCCCTTCCGCGAACAGCTCACCGTCGCGGTAGTTGAAGGCGTCCATTGGAGTCCCTTAAAGGTGCTTGTGCGATTGCGATTTGGCTTGTTCGTCCGGGGTCTTGGTGTCATCCGGCAGATACAGCGGGCCTTTCTGGCCACAGGCTGTAACAAGACAAGCGACCGCGACAAGCGCAGCAAGCGAAGAGATCAGGCGCTTCATGGCGAAATCCTTTGTAAAAGCATTAATTGCGCCCGAGTATACCGACCACCCGGCACCTTGCCTATGCGAGCGGCGTCCCGTCTGGCGGGCCTTTGGCGTGAAAGCCGCAGCAGAGCGGTGGTTGATCGGATTAATACGATCGTGTGTTGCCAATGATGAGTAAGCTTTGCATTTGCCTGCCTGCGTCCGTATCTTGCCCCTCTGCGCTATTTGCAGACACTTATCGAGGTTCCCGCAATGAGTTTGACCGAAGCCCGTTTTCACGACCTCGTCGATGCGACGCAGCAGGTGCTGGAAGATGTTTTCGACGAGAGCGGCCTGGATGTCGATCTGGAAAACTCGGCCGGCGTCCTCACCGTCAAGTTCGAAAACGGCTCGCAACTAATCTTCAGTCGTCAGGAGCCGCTTCGTCAGCTGTGGCTGGCAGCCCGCTCCGGCGGCTTTCATTTCGATTATGACGAAGAGAACAGCCGTTGGGCATGCGACACCAGTGATGAGCTGCTCAGCGAAATGCTTGCGCGCATCACCCTTGAGCAAGCCGGCGTCGAACTGGATTTCGACGAGATCTGATCGTGAGCCAGTCCCCCGTTCGACCGCCCAAGCCGCTTTTCAGCAACGTCAGCCCGGCAGTAGCCTCTCCGTGTATCAGCCTGTGTCGGCTCGATGAACAGAAGGTTTGCCTGGGGTGCTTCCGTCATGTCGAAGACATCCGCGAATGGCGCTCGGCCGATGACGACCGCCGCCGCCAGATTCGCCATGAGGCCGATCAGCGTCGAGCCCGCGCCGAGGTTGATCAGGCCGCAGGCTGAAACCGCGTCGGGTTGTGTATTTATTGCGCTGTGTTAGTGTCAGGCCATGCCTCTGCAGATCAGGAGGCTCGTCAAACCCCGCCAATTGGTGGGGTTTTGTTTTATCAGGGAGAATAAAGGAGTCTGCCCAGACCATGACCACAGCACCTTCGATCATCCTCACCCGACTCGATGTACAGCGTCTTGAGAGCTTTATCGCCAGCCAGGACGAAGACACGCCGGGTATCCAGGCGTTGCAGGCCGAACTGGACCGCGCCGACCAGGTGGTTGGCCACGATGAAGTGCCTGCGGGCGTTGTGACCATGAATTCGCGTGTGCATTGCCGCGAAGAAGTCAGCGGCAAGGACTACCACCTCAAGCTGGTTTATCCACAGGATGCGGGCGCGGACGGCACCGTCTCGGTCCTGGCGCCAATGGGCTCGGCGCTGCTGGGCCTGCAAATCGGCCAACACATCGACTGGCCTGCACCGGGCGGCAAGACCCTGAAACTGACCTTGCTGGCAGTGGAGTATCAGCCGGAAGCGGCGGGCGAGTACGAGTAATCGAAGGCGCCGCATCCGCAGAGTGCGTCCGCATCCAGGATGCGGACGCAGAGCGTGCGGAACGATAGGCGCGCGAGGAAGGACAAGCGTATGTCAGGCCTGATCCATCGCCTCGTTCAGCAGCTTTTCCAGTTCGGCCTTGTGGCGCAGGAAGAGAATGCTTTGCCCGTGCTTGCCATCCAGCAGACCGGACAGGTCCAGGTCGGTGATGTAACAGCGATAGCGCTGGGGCTCCAGGCGTTTGCCGAGGATTTGCTGCGCGACGGCGGCGTACAGTCGATCGCCGTATTCCAGTTCTGAAAACTCGCTGTTGTCGCAGTACAGGGTGGCGTTCAGTTGCCCTGGCGAGGTTTCCTCGATGATTGCCTGCACGTCGTAAAACGCCTTATCCACTGCAATCGGCACCAGTCGATGTTCGACACGTCGTGCAGGCCCTGCACCGGAGGGTAGCATCTGATAGTAAAGGGTTTCCAGCGTAACCGGCGCGGACGGATCATCCAGCGGCAATGAAGCGCCGCGGCGATAAACCAGCGCGTTCAGAAAGCGCTGCAGCGGCACCAGCAGGCTTTGTTCATCGTGATACGGCAGACGCTGGTGCCAGAGCGAATTGTGTTCGTCGAGTACATACAGGTCAGCATCCGGCTCGTTGACCCGGTAGAACACCTGAATGCACTCCGGCTGACCCAGCGGCAGGATCAGGGACAGATCGTGATCATCGAGTGCCTGCGGGTCCAAGTGCAACGGGCTGTAGGACGACAGTTCCTCACCCAGGTACTTGAACAGACCCGGCAGGCTGTTGACCACCACATGTCCGATCTGACCCGGCTTCATCTCCAGCACGTGATACTGCTGCTGCACCTGAATCAGGTAACGGTGATTGAGCCGCCTCTCCAGTAACAAACGCGCCGTGCCGATCAGTTCTTCAACACGCTGGGCAATCGCGGGCGCGCGGTTGTGGCAGAAGCAGCGCACGTGAATCTGCGGCTGCTTACCACTCTGCGGCAGGCTGCCGAGCAGTTCGCTCATGCAGTCGAGCAGGGCGTGCGGGCCGTCGTAGCGGCTGACCAGGGTTTCGTTCCAGGTATTGAGGGTGATCTGGTCCAGCGTCAGCACCAGATTTTCCCGGACACCCGCATAACTGAGCGAGTCGGTGCGCTCGGTGGTCATCAGAATATTCAGGTCGCGGTGATGCCTGAGCGGATCGACGCCGACATTGATCAACAGCAGGATCTCACTGGGCGTGCTGGGCATCAGCAACGCCTCATCGCTGACCTCGGGCAGAGGCAGTTGAATGCTCTGCTGCAAGGCGCCCATCAGGTTGAACAGCTCGAACTCGCTCAGGTCACTGGCGCCCGGGTGCAATGCCACGCGGGTGGTGCTGTCGATCACGGTATTGCGATGGCACCAGGTCAGCAGGTCAAGCAATTCACGGCTGCGTTTGATGGGTGAGAAATTCGGCCACTCATGAATGCCCAGATTGCCGTTGAACAAGGCCCACTGATGCTTGCCGGGCTCGCGCTTGTCGGGGGAATGCACCAGCGTCAGCGTATCTTCGGCAAGGTCAGGGGCGATGCCCGGGTTGATGAACTCGACCTTGCCCGCCTTGCGCTCAAAAGCCGCATAAAGGCGCCGCCCCAGAATAGTCAGGTCGCGGGCGTTGAGCGCATCGGCAGTGCTTTGCGTTTTGGCGAATCGGCTCTGAAAGCGGTAGCTGTAATTCAACTCGTTGACCAGTGCGCGGCGCTCGCCGGCCACCTGGCGGACTTTCCACTGGCTGCGGCTGTCGAGGAGCGCCAGTTGTCGCTCGTCCCAACCCCACTCCGTCGTCAGGCGTTCCAGCAGTTGACGCTGCCAACCGACGTTGCGCAGGCGGGTCGACCCGGTGAGCTTCTTGTTGACCTTCAGGTACAGACTACGCCGCACCAGCTCCAGGCGCTCCGGCTCGTTACGTGCCTGAAGGTGCTCCTCGATACGCCGGTACACGACCACGTAAGGGTCCAGCTCATCCGGGTCCAGTTGATTGGCGAACACCGCTTGCTTGAAACGCAGACTCAGGCACTGCACGCGAGGATGCTCGCTGGAATAGACCTCGATCAACAGCAGCTTGAGCACAGACTTGTAGGGCGACTCGATGCCTTTGAACAACTGCCACAATCCGGCACCGATGAACTCGGCCGGAGGAATGTGCGACATCGGACCGAGATCGAGCACCTCGCTGGCGCGGATGAAGCGCTTGCTCAGCAGGGTATGGGTGTAATCCTCGTAATTCTGCTCCTCATAGACCGGCACCAGCCACCACATCGGGGTGCGCCCGGCGAGCCAGATCGCCGTGCGATAAAACTCGTCGAGCAACAGGTAATGCTGAGTAGTCCCGCAATCGTCCGAGCTGAGCTGCGAATCGCGCTCGCCACTCTTGAAACGCTGTGGGTCGATCAGAAAGAAATGCGCCTCTGCGCCCATCGTCGCAGCCCAGGCTTCAAGTGCCTGGCATTTCTTGCGCAGTTCGGCGATAGCCTCCGGGTCCAGCTCGCTGTCGTGGCAGACCCAGACATCCATATCGCTTTGTTCAGCCTGAGCCAGTGTGCCGAGGCTGCCCATCAGAAACAGGCCATGAATCGGCTGGGGCGGGTTGCCGTGCCGGGCCTTGTAGGAAAAGGAGCGTGTCAGCCGCTGCGCCTCGGCCAGGGCCAGCGTGTCCGGCTCGTAATGCGAAACGCCAGCAGGCGTGCTGCCGGAAACATAACCGGGCAACAGCGGATGATTGACGTGAAAGAACAGCGGCAGCAGGGTCAGAACGCTCTGCTGGCGAGTCGACATACCTTCCAGCGCACGCGCGTATCGCCCGTCGTTGAGCGACAGGAAACGGTTACGCAGCTGGCTGAGAACCTTGCGGTCGATGCCCTCATCCAGGTCGGGGCGAATTTCAGGATTACGCGTCATCGCAACTCAAGGCATCTGGCCTGTGCAGGCGTGGAATTACCGAGAAAGATGGCGGAGAAGGTTTGCAGCCGAGGGAAGCGGATCCGGTCGGATGGTTATTCTGGCGCCAACGTCCTGTATCGACTGGCGCTCGAATAAGTGAAGGGCCTGCCACGCTTTTTTGTGCGCAGGCCCTGCGCCTGTCAGGCAGCTTGTTTAGAGACGTTGAGGATGGTCAGCAATGATTGGGCATGCTGGGCGGCCTCGAGCCCGAGGCTGGTCAGATAACCGCCATCGACCTGGGTCGTCAGCCCTTTATCGAAGAGTCTTTGTGCTGCTGCGACGGCCGTGGGTGCCGCTACATGGTGGACTTTGAGGCCTTCCTGGGTGTTTCCCAGATTGAACAGTGCAAGGATTTCCAGTTCGGCAACCAACTCAGGGGTATACGACATAGGTACTCCAGACTTTTTGTAGTAGTACGACCTCACCGGCTGGTGGGTGTGCTCTGGAATCGACGTGTCCGATCTGCGCTCGTCGGTTCTGGATGACCGTTAAAGCCGGTTTGGCGTGTGGCCCCGGAGGATCAAGCGGCAGCGGGGCATTTGCAGTGTAGTCAGCGTCTGAAGTGTTTGCAGCATATATCTTGCTGGCATGCTCGGACCGCAGGATTACTTTTCCGGCGGCAGGTCGGGCAGGGCGCGCAGCGCTGCTTCATACCATTGAGTGTCGAACGGACGGTCCTGCTCCAGCAAGGCATCGATCTCGATAGCCAGCACGTGGGCCATCATCTCCAGAATATCCTCACGCTCATAGTTCACCAGGGTCAGCATGTTGAAGACCGCTCTGGCTGCAGGCGGATTACCGGCTTCGATCTGGTTTTCGATGGCTTCGATCAGGGTCGAGGCAGCAAAGTCTTCTTCGTCATTATCAATGTCGTCGGTCATGGTCAATCCTCAGGTAAGGCAGGCAGTCTAACCGGCGACCTGAAAACAACAAACCCCGGAGGTCCGGGGTTTGTCAGTACATTGGCGAAGATCAGTCCGCTGTCGGCTGGCCCATCGGTACAGGCTCTTTGCTGCGCCAGTGCGGCAGGGATTCCCAGTAGCGTTCGCCCTTGGCATCGTCGTACATGCCTTCCCAGCGCGAAATGACCAGCACTGCCAGCGCATTGCCGATCACGTTCAAGGCGGTACGCGCCATGTCCATGATCCGGTCGACACCGGCGATGAATGCCAGGCCTTCCAGTGGAATACCGGCGCTGCCCAGGGTCGCCAGCAGCACGACGAAGGAAACGCCCGGTACACCCGCGATGCCTTTGGAGGTGACCATCAGGGTCAGTACCAGCATCAATTGCGCGCCAATCGACAGGTCGATGCCGTACAACTGAGCGATGAAGATCGCTGCGATGCTCTGATAGAGCGTCGAGCCGTCGAGGTTGAACGAGTAGCCCGTAGGCACCACGAAGCTGCAGATCGCCTTCGGCGCGCCATACGCCTCCATCTTCTGGATCACGCGTGGCAGCACGGTTTCGGAGCTGGCGGTGGAGTAGGACAGAATCAGCTCGTCCTTGAAGATGCGCATCAGCTTGATGACCGAAAAACCGAATGCACGAGCGATCAACCCCAGCACCACAAAGGCGAAGAAGGCGATGGCCACATAAACCAAAATCACCAGCTTGGCGAGCGGCAACAGGGAGGCGAAACCGAAGTTAGCGACAGTCACCGCAATCAGGGCAAACACGCCGATCGGCGCGTAGTTCATGATCATGTGAGTGACCTTGAACATGGTTTCCGAGACACCCTGAAACAGTTTCACCAGCGGCTCACGGACCTCGGCCTGCAGGCTGGAAAGCCCCAAACCGAACAGCACTGAGAAGAAGATGATCGGCAGCATCTCGCCACGCGCCATGGCAGCGAAGATGTTGGACGGGATCAGGTTGAGAATGGTCGCGATAAATGCGTGATCGTGCTGAACTTCGGCCGTAGTCTGCTGATACTTGGAGATGTCAACGGTGCCCAGGGTGCTCATGTCGATGCCGGTGCCCGGATGGAACACGTTAGCCAGCACCAGGCCCACCAGAATCGCGATAGTGGTGACGACTTCGAAATAGAGGATGGTCTTGAGACCGATACGCCCCAACTTCTTGGCATCGCCCACACCTGCGATGCCGACGATCAGCGAGGCAACAACGATAGGGATAACGATCATCTTGATCAGACGAATGAAGATATCGCCTGCGGGCTGCAGGATGTTGGTGATCCACCAGGCTTTTTCTGCGCTGAAATGATTGAGTAACGCCCCCACAGCGATACCCAGTACCAGTCCGATCAGAATCTGCCAGGCCAGACTCAGCTTTGCCTTCTTCATATTATTACCCTTGTTCAAAGTGGCTTGGGCACGTCCAAAACCAATGCGCCGAGCTGCTTTTTTCACAGCAGTTTCGGGGCAGAAGCTCCCTTTGGAAATGTCCCGAGAAGGTCACCGCAGACGAGCATCCCAGCTCTGTAGCAGGCGAAAAAAGTCGCAACTATTCCCATGGCGTGCGTATACGTCTAATGCCGTAAACGACTACCTCATGCATGATCGGCATACAAATACGGGAGAAATGTGTTGATTTATGTCACGCGGGAGGATGGCTATTCGGCGCGAAGCTGGCTATTACGTCGCCTTAAGCTGAACAGGGGGATACGGGTACAAAGACGCGATGCAAAGACCCGGACTCGACTACCAGGCCTATTTACCTGATGTACGGTAGCTGAGAGCCCAGGCCAGTCTGTCCGCAGACAGAACGCCGGCCCGAGCAATCTGAACGGGTGCGGGACCCGTCAGCCCTTACCTTTGGTACGGGTCATGTGCGGGCCGCTGTTTTTCTCGAGGTACTCGATGATCATCCCGGCCACGTCCTTGCTGGTGGTCACTTCAATGCCTTCCAGGCCAGGCGAGGAGTTGACCTCCATCACCAGAGGGCCGTGATTGGAACGCAGGATATCCACACCCGCCACGCTCAGTCCCATGACCTTGGCTGCACGCAACGCGGTCATGCGCTCTTCAGGCGTGATCTTGATCAGGCTGGCGCTGCCACCGCGGTGCAGGTTGGAGCGAAACTCGCCCGGTTTGGCCTGACGCTTCATCGAGGCAATGACCTTGTCACCGACCACGAAGCAGCGAATGTCGGCGCCGCCCGCTTCCTTGATGTACTCCTGAACCATGATGTCCTGCTTGAGGCCCATGAAGGCTTCGATCACCGATTCGGCCGCCGTGGCCGTTTCGCACAGCACCACGCCGATCCCCTGAGTGCCTTCAAGTACCTTGATGACCAGCGGCGCGCCATTGACCATCTGGATCAGGTCGGGAATGTCGTCGGGCGAGTGAGCGAAACCGGTGACCGGCAAGCCGATCCCCCGGCGTGACAGGAGTTGCAACGAGCGCAGCTTGTCCCGCGAACGGGCAATGGCGACCGATTCATTGAGCGGAAACACGCCCATCATTTCAAACTGACGCAACACCGCACAGCCATAGAAAGTCACCGAAGCACCGATGCGCGGGATCACCGCATCGAAGCCCTCCAGAGGTTTGCCGCGGTAGTGGATCTGCGGCTTGTGGCTGGCGATGTTCATATAGGCGCGCAGGGTGTCGATCACCACCATCTCATGGCCACGCTCGATGCCAGCTTCGACCAGACGACGGGTGGAATACAGACGCGGATTACGCGAAAGCACAGCGATCTTCATGCAACACCTGAGGAAGTAGAGGCCGGGAACACCGGCTTGTCTTGTACGTAAGTTATGCCCGGATTGACCACCAGCTGGCCGTCGATCAGAGCCTTGGAACCCAGCAGCAGTCGATAACGCATCGACTTGCGGCAGGCCAGTGTGAATTCCACCGGCCAGATACGATCACCCAGGGCCAGCGTGGTGCGAATGACATAACGCACCTGCGCCTGACCGTTGGAGCTTTTAATGGTTTTCATGGCAACCAGTTGCGCCTCGCAGCGACGATGGCGCAACTGCACCACCGTGCCAAGATGCGCGTTGAAGCGCACCCATTTCTGGCCATCGCGTTCAAAAGGTTCGATTTCCGTGGCATGCAGACTCGACGTGCTCGCACCGGTATCGATTTTTGCCCGCAGGCCTGCCACCCCCAGATCGGGGAGCGCCACCCACTCGCGCAGGCCGATGACTGTCAGATGATCGAATGTCTTCAATGTGATTCCGTACTTCTCAAGACTTCTGCCAGGCCTCGGGACTTATCCGGGCCAGGGCTTTGAATGCAGGTTTTGCGAACAGATAACCCTGCATCAGGGAAATGCCGCAGTCGGCGAGAAAGTCCCGCTCCTCCACCTGCTCTATACCTTCGGCAATCAGCTTAATCCCCAAGTCCGAACACATTGTGACAACCCCACGAACAATGGACTGACGCGCGCGATTGCGGTGAATGTCGCGGATCAGGTTCATGTCGAGCTTTATCAGGTCGGGTTGGAAATCCGCGAGCAGCGTCAGCCCGGAATACCCGGCCCCGAAATCATCGATGGCGGTCATGAAGCCGAACTCGCGATACTCGCGCAGAATGTTGCTCAAATGACCATTGTTGTTCACATGTTCGCTTTCGATGGTTTCGAAAATCAAACGCTCGATAGGGAAGTTGTGTTGCCTGGCGGCCTCCAGCGTACTGCGGATGCACAGCTCGGGACGATACACGGCGTTGGGCAAGAAGTTGATCGAGAGACGCTCGGTCATGCCCAGTTTCGCGGCACCAGCAATGGCGGTGGTGCGACAGCTTTGATCGAATCGATAGCGGTTCTGGTCGGTGACCTGACTCAGGACTGACATTGCGCCCTCGCCATTAGGCCCGCGAACCAGCGCCTCATGGGCGAAAATCGACTGGTCGTGAAGGTTCACGATCGGCTGATAGGCGTAGTCAAACGAGAAATCCAGCTCTGGACTGCCAGTGCATCCAGCACACCCTTTTCTAGGGGCGGTCAACGAAGTTGGAAAATCTGTCACGTCGCGCTCCATTTAGGTGTGGGGCAATAAAAAGATGAATAGCTGTTTTTGACAAGTACATATCGGTTACTTCATGTTCATGGCGGCGTAGAAAAAGGGGGCGAGCGTGTGCCGTCGCTTTGTTTATCTGGCCTGGTAAAGTTCAGACTGTCACATTGATGAGGAATTCAAATGGCGCAAAAGCCAGAAGAAGACGATAAGGTCCGCCTGGATAAATGGCTCTGGGCCGCGCGCTTTTTCAAAACACGTGCGCTGGCCAAAGCGGCTATCGAAAGCGGCAAGGTGCACTGTCGCGGCGAACGTTGCAAGCCCGGCAAGGAGCCGCGTATCGGTGACGAGTTTCAGATTCGCATGGGCTTCGACGACCGCACGGTGGTGGTCGAGGCATTATCCATCGTTCGGCGTGGCGCGCCGGAGGCTCAAACGCTGTATCACGAGACGCCCGAGAGCATCGCCAGACGCGAGAACGCGGCGGCTCAGCGCAAGGCCGGCAACCTGGGTGTAACCACCGACGGAAAGCCGACCAAGAAGCAACGCCGGGAGCTTTTCGGTTTCCGCGCCAGCCAGAGCAACGACTGAAACACTGCACCGGGCAGCTCCGGCTATCAGTCCGAAGTGCCATCCAGCTTGGAAGCGCACCGGATAGCTCCTAAAATGCCGGTCAATCCGCATGGCCCACGGCGCTTTCGAGTGCCGGACGGCGTTTGCTCAGCCGCGTGCCATCCATTGTCATTACTTCAGATACCTTTCCTACCTATGCATGATTTCCCGGACATCGATTTCACCCAGCGCTTCATCTTCGACGAAAGCGACGTTCGCGGAGAACTGGTCGCTCTGGAGCGCAGTTACGCCGAAGTGCTCGCCAAGCATCCCTATCCGGAGCCGGTCGCGCAGTTGCTCGGCGAACTGATGGCGGCGGCTGCGCTGCTCGTCGGCACCCTCAAATTCGACGGCCTGTTGATCCTGCAGGCTCGCTCCAGCGGCGCAGTGCCATTGCTGATGGTCGAGTGCTCCAGCGAGCGTGAGTTGCGTGGCATCGCTCGCTACGACGAATCGCTGATCAACCCCGGCGCGGGTCTTCAGGACATGATGCCTGACGGATCGCTGGCGCTGACCGTCGACCCGCGCCAGGGCCAGCGTTATCAGGGCATCGTGGCGCTGGACGGGGTCGACTTGTCGGAAAGCCTCTCCAACTATTTCGTGATGTCCGAGCAGTTGGGTTCGCGTTTCTGGCTCAAGGCTGACAGTCACCGTGCGCGTGGCTTGCTGCTGCAACAATTGCCCGCCGCGCAGATCACCGACGCTGAAGAGCGTGATGCCAACTGGGAGCATGTCATCACCCTGGCCAACACCCTCACGGCCGAAGAAATGCTGAGTCTGGATAACCAGACCATCCTGCATCGCCTGTTTCACGAAGACCCGGTTCGCCTGTTCGATATTCAACCGATCTGCTTCCGTTGCAGTTGCTCTCGCGAACGATCTGCCAATGCGCTGGTCAGTCTCGGGCTGGAGGACGCGCAGCAATTGGTTATCGAGCACAACGGCACGATCGAGATCGACTGCCAGTTCTGCAACGAACGCTATCTGTTCGATGCCACTGACGTCGCGCAGCTGTTTGCTGGTGGCGGTGTCGATTCGCCATCTGACACGCGCCATTAATCATCGCGTAAAGGGCCTCAGAATACGGTGTGGGCCCCTGTAATGCTGTTCTGACAGGAGGGTCCTACCATTTCCGGGCATTTCTGGCATAATCCGGCCCACTTTTACGCTGTAGTAGTGGTTGTTTTTTTACTACAAAACCGTTTGGAGCACTCGGCCACAGGCCGACGGGGAACCTCATGACGCAAACCAACAACGCTGTGTACACCGATCTGAGCACCGACGAACTGGTCAAGGAAGCCCTTGCCCGCAAAGAAGGCGTACTTTCCGATACTGGCGCACTGGTTGTGGAGACAGGCCATCGTACTGGCCGTTCGCCGGTCGATCGTTTCATCGTTGAAGAGCCGAGCACTCAGGACGCCATCGCCTGGGGCCCGATCAACCGCAAGTTCCCGGCCGAGAAATTCGACGCCCTGTGGAACCGTGTCGGTGCGTACCTCGCCGAGCGCGAGCGCTTCGTTTCCCATGTTCATGTAGGCTCCGATCCTGCGCACTACCTGCCCGTCAAGATGACCACCGAGACTGCGTGGCACAATCTGTTCGGCCGTTGCCTGTTCATCAACCCTGAACAGTACAACCCGGCTGGCAAGGACGAGTGGGAAATCCAGAACGCGCCATGGTTCGTTTGCGACCCTGAGCGTGACGGCACCAACTCCGACGGCACCGTGATCATCAACTTCGCAGCCCGCAAGGTGCTGATCGCAGGCATGCGTTATGCCGGCGAAATGAAGAAAGCCATGTTCTCGGTGCAGAACTTCCTGCTCCCGGCTTCCGACGTTCTGCCGATGCACTGCGCAGCCAACATGGGCGAAGAGGGCGATGTAACCCTGTTCTTCGGCCTGTCCGGCACCGGCAAAACCACCCTGTCCGCCGACGAAAGCCGTTACCTGATCGGTGACGACGAACACGGCTGGGGCGAAGGCGTGGTGTTCAACATCGAAGGCGGTTGCTATGCCAAGTGCATCGACCTGTCCGAGAAGAACGAGCCGGTCATCTGGAAAGCCATCCAGCACGGCGCGGTACTGGAAAACGTCGTACTCGACCCGGTTACCAAAAAAGCCGATTACGCCGACAGCAGCCTGACCCAGAACAGCCGTGCGGCCTACCCGCGCGAACTGATCGAAAAACGCGCACCGAAAAACCTCGGTGGCGAGCCGAACGCCGTTATCTTCCTGACCTGCGACCTGACCGGCGTACTGCCGCCTGTGTCGATCCTCAGCGAAGAACAGGCCGCCTACCACTTCCTGTCGGGTTACACCGCACTGGTCGGCTCGACTGAAATGGGTTCGGGTTCGGGCATCAAGTCCACCTTCTCCACCTGCTTCGGCGCACCGTTCTTCCCGCGTCCGGCTGGCGAATACGCAGAACTGCTGATCAAGCGCATCCGTGGCTTCAAATCCAAGGTCTACCTGGTCAACACCGGCTGGACCGGCGGCGGCTACGGCGTCGGCAAGCGCTTCAACATCCCGACCACCCGTGGCGTGATCGCAGCGATCCAGAGCGGCGCACTGATCGGTGCCGAAACCGAGCACCTCGACACCATCAACCTCGACGTACCGAAGTCGGTACCCGGCGTCGATACCGGCCTGCTCAACCCACGTAACACCTGGGCTGACAAAGCCGCCTACGACGAAGCAGCAAAAGCACTGGCTGGCCTGTTCGTGGAGAACTTCAAGAAGTTCGACGTGAGCGACGCCATCAAGGCTGCGGGTCCGAAGTTGTAAGAAGCTTTAATTAGCCTCTTTAAAAAACCGCCTTCATCAGGCGGTTTTTTTTGGTCCTGGAATTGAGTACTTGATGTAGGCCCTTTCAGATTGCGAACCGACGATTGAATAGCGTCCGCACAACCTGCGTGGAAATGTCAGCGTTGGCATCTGTCATTTATTATCTTGCCTATGTGTGTGGCCCGGTTTTATTACAATATTCTTTACCAGAGCATTGAATTTTTTACTGTGGTAAAGATCAAGGCACTTTAATAAATCAAACTTTACGCCCTTTACCTCAGACCCAGCCAGAGGGCTTGTATAGTCTCTGGCTAAATACTTATCAATGAGCGCTTCCACTGCATCAGGGCTTTTCTAAAATCCGTAATAAGCCCATTCGTATGAAGACCAAAATTATAGGGGAAGCCTTGCGCGAATCCATTCCAAGCGTGTAGGAGGCATAGTGATTGCGTGGTCTTTCTGCTCCTTGTCGTCTTGATAGGTGATACTGTTTTCAGAAACCTTAAGCGGCTCATGTCCGGGCTGGCCGTCCCAAAAGACCCTATAGTACCTTCTGGCTAATAGCTCGCCTTGATCGTCGAAAATAGTCAACCGGACCCTCTCCATGCCATCGCCATTAAAAAGGCTATTGTTTACTCCGACTCCGCAAATGCTTATCACAAACGTCTTATTGTCAAAGTTTTTTGTGCCGCCGTTTAATTCTTTGGTGTGGTTGTAGCTTTGGCAGTCAGTGCTGTCTAGCACGTTGAATGCAGCGGAGTAAATAACCAAAGCAGTCAGCATGAAAATAAAGAAGAAAAAAGACCTGAGGTACATTTTTCTTACATGGGTTCTGGGGGTTTGCATAATGTATCCAGCTTTATGATAATAGGCTTTTTTAGTTTATGTATTTCAGGTCTGCTGTAAATCATAAAATCGCCACCTCGACCATGCTTTTCTCTCCACTCACTATAAGAGCTATTGTACACAGGCCAGTAAACATCTTTCTCCATAAATTTTCTGACAACACCTGTTCTCTTATCTACTGGCTTGTCAATCTGCCCGCCAGGCAAATAGTCCCAATTGACTTTAGTTTCAGCTATAGGGGCACTACCCATATTAGTATGAATTTTCTTACCGTCAACAAGATCACTGACAACAGCAGAGTAGGAAAGAATCATGTCATTTTTGTTCCAGTGCCCCAGATATTGACTATTGCCATCATTTTTGTCGTTAAAGGAATAGTTATCTTTCAGGTAGGTATACACACTAGTGATGGTCGCCGTAGCTTCAGCGCAAAAAGTTTTGGTTCTGCCTTTATCGTCATATCTGTAGAATTTTTCCACAGCAACTTCAACCATGCCAATAGCAGCATAGATATTAAAATTTCCGAGCGTGGCAGTGAGATCAGTTAAACTCAGGCCGTCAAGAGTGTTTCGTGTTGATATTGCCTGAAATTGAATTTGCCAGTCAATATGAAACTGCCTGATATCCCTTATCCAAGGAGACGTATCAAAGGAAAGATTTGCTGCCGAACTAGAATCATCGAATTTATTTTTTACATGCTTGAGGATTTTTTGTTTAGCACCTGCAATTGCTTTTTCAGAGTAAATTTTTTCTTCAACCAATTCATTAAATTTTTCTGCTACGCTTCCATACTTCAAAGCCCATTTTAATGTCACTGTTGTGTCATCAATGGGTTGAACTGAATTGGGTTGGTCATTGTAGATATGCTTAGGGTTAGCGAACCACCGTCTGGCGATTTTGGCAGCTGTCGGCCAACCTATTTTGTCCATAGCCAAAGGAACATCCTGAAGATCGAACTTTGGAAGCTTTTCCTTATCTTCCGCATCGCTCTCTAACGTATAGGGCTTTGAGGGTTTGGTTTCCCCGGAGGATGGTTTATTACTTTTAACTTCAGTAAGCGATCTCTTACCTTCCGCTTCTGTTTTTTGCGCTATGAGTTGCTTTTTACTGCGCTCTGTGGGCTTTAAGACTACTTGACCAGGCGCGCAACGATCATAGGAGATTTTTTGTGAAGTATTGATGGGGATAGCACCTTCTAGGCCATCATTTTTTTTCCATACTTTGCCACGAAAAATAGACCGTTTCATCGTGTAATAAGGTATTTTCTTTACTTCAGCCATAAACCCTTTCCTTGGTAAAACAATCAAATCCCAAATCCGCTCAGCACCTCTTGCGCAGCGGCAGGACTGCCGGAGCAAAGTAATGCAGGTCTGCATTGTTTAGCCTGTGTACCCAAACCGTCAATTTCGCTGCACACCGGAGTATCAATTCTCTCTCTCCATGTGACTCGATTAACATTGTGAGCTCGCACGTCCGCGACGTTTGACCGCGTGATGGATGGCCCAGCCTGTGCCGTTCATGCGTCGAAAATTCTGCCCATATGGCTATTGCTTCGGCCACAGCGCATTAGGCCAGTGATCAGCTCAATCGCAGCGGTCGGGAGTTGTCCACCCCGAGTGGTGGAGGGGCAAGACTGATCGCCTGATTCAACGGCAACCGTCGTAACCGCGAGGTCGCCGAAGCCATGTTGTAATTAAACATCTTCGAGTACGTTCCCAAATGCGCCCCCGGAAATGCTCATGAAGACGCCTCGACTTGTCGGGGCGTTTGCTTGTCTGGAATACTGATTTCCATTTGTGACGATGACAAGGAGGTGGCTTGTGACAGCGACCGGAATTCAGGTACGTCGTTTTGTGCCGAACGATGAGCAAGGTGTGTCGGCATTGATCCTGCCCATCCAGCGTGAAGAATTCGGTATCCCCATCACCGCCGAGGATCAGCCTGATCTGAAGGCGATTCCAGAGTTTTACCAGACCGGCACCGGCGATTTCTGGGTCGCGGTGCAAGGTGATCACGTCGTCGGCAGCATCGCGCTCAAGGACATCGGCTCAGGGCAGGCAGCGCTGCGCAAGATGTTCGTCGCCGCGCCGTTTCGCGGCAAAGAGTTCTCGATTGCAGCCAAGCTGCTGGACCGTTTGATCGAAGAGTCGACTCGCAAAGGCGTGACCGAAGTGTTTCTGGGTACAACCGACAAATTTCTCGCCGCACATAGATTTTATGAGAAGCACGGTTTCCAGGAGATCGCAAAGGAGGATCTGCCTGCGAGCTTTCCGCTAATTGCGGTGGACAGCAAGTTCTACGTGCTGGGTCTGAACCCTGAGTAAAGCTGTGGCCGCAGCTCAGCCCAACGGATTAAACCCGCTCGCCGCACTGCAATAGCGTTGGCGAGTGGCGGATTCAGCGAGACGCTTGCACTGCTCCTTGAAATACACCTTGGCACCCTTGCGACACTCCCGGTATTCGATTGAGCCTCTACGCCAGTTGTGGCACACGCTGGTGCCGTCGATTTGAGCATCTGTAACGATCCATTCAGCGTGATAGGTGCGCTTCCTGTCCCACTGCCACACAACGGCCGACTCAACGAATTGCGCCGCTGCGAGCCTTGGCTGCGGCCTTTGCTGTTGTGCCTTGTAGTGGCTCATATAGCTCGCAGACACCATGCCCTGTGCGGTTGAATTTCGAACTGTCTCTTGGCCTTTGCCAAATCGACAGGTAGCGACTGTTTCGTCGATGAGATTATCCGGTCCCATGCACTCAGACAGTGTTTGGGGGCGGCCCGGCGTCTCGTGTAGTGGTAGCGGAGCAACGGCTGAAGCGTCGGCATCGACGAAAGCAGAAGATAGCGCAGGCGCGGCATCGATTGTTTTCGGCAAATGCCGGTAATGAAACAGGCCGTAAGCGCACAGCCCCATCAGTAAAAGCACCATCAATAGATAGTGCTGGAACGTCGGAGCACTCCTTGACTTGCGGCGCTGAGCACGCGCAATTGTGTCTTCCTCGTCGACACTCAAGTTCTCGGAAGCGTTACGGCGATTCTTCATGTCTTGCAATCAAGCCTCCTGAATATCTGACTGGCTTTTCAGCGTGTTGAAAATGTCCATCGCCGAGCTGTCCCCAGATGTAATGTTGGCGGCGTAATGGGCGGGGTATTGGGCTTTTTCTATGGGTGGCAGCTGATCGTAATGGGCGAGAAGCATGACCAGCGTTTGAGTACTTTTGCCGGTTTCGTTGTATTCGTCGGTATAGCGTTTACACATCGCCCTGTTCCAGTTTTCCTGTTGAACATGGTTTTCGGACGAAGCCGCGCTTCTCTCATTAATGGTGAAGTCGCCACTTTCGTCATACATAACCAACCTCAATTGATCCTGAGATAAGCCTGCGAACGGGTTGGTGCCTGATCCATTCTTGAACGAAGTCGCCTGCCTCGCTCTTTCGAGCCTCGCAGGGTCGTCCGTATCCGGAATCTCTGCGTCGTGCAGTTTCCTATTGGCGTGATAGCTGTTGCCTGCAATTTTGTCACTCATACTGTTTGCCAGAGACCTCAGGCTTTTGAAGTCAAGACTGCTGTCGCGAGCCTGAGCTCGTGCGGCACTACTACTTAATTGACGGGACAATGTCGAGAAAGTGGCACCGTCAATAGCAGATGCAGAATCAAGTTCTTTCAGGCTGGAGTTTAAAGTCGTGGCGAAGGTGCTTTTCTCGACAGTCGTTAGTGCAGTTTTATGGGTGAGGTGTGTGAGGGATGTTGTATCAATCATGCTGCGTCCTCGCGGCAGAGGCCAATCCATGGCTTTATATTCACTCTTTATATCGGCCCAGCCAGACACCGCTTTAGTTTTCCGCTGAAAAGCGTGCGTATCAAAATGCGACACGCACGCTCCGGGGGCTTATTTCATGGTGAATTCAGCAGCCCACGCGTAGGTGGACAGATTGGTGGCGCGAGACGTCGCCGCGCAGACAGCGCCGCCTTCAGAATTTGCAGTCCGGTTCCATTTCGGCACCTTGGCCCCGCCTGCACCGGGAAGCTTTATGAAGGTGGTCGAGAATACGCAAACCTTGGACCCCATGACGTAGCGAACACTGGCGTAGCTGGTATCCGGCGAGAGAGTGCTTTGCACCGAGTAAACATTTGAATCTCCAATTTGGACTTTCGGAGCAATAGCCGTTCTGGCATTAAGCCGAGTCGACATTTCGTTGCGAGTGACCGGCTTATACTCCGCCACCTCCGTTCCAAGATTCTTGAACGTCACAGTGACCGGGGGTCCCGCTTGCGCCGTAACGCTGGTGCACAGTGTTGCAAAAGCAAGGGAAGCCAATAAGGTCTTGTTGGTTTTCATCGGGAATAACCCTTGAGTTAAATGAGTAATTTCATATTGATTTTGAATAAGGTAAACGCGAGACGAAACGGGGTAGCGGTCGTTCGTGCCCATACGGATCGTTCAGCTTATAGCGTGTCGCGGAGGGTTAGTAAGTCGTGCGCACAGTGAATGCGTCGGTCGGATAAAGTAGCTCCAGTCAACATGATAGATAAAGGTTAAGCGATGCATAAAGCGCATGACTGCCTTGATGGGCCCGTCAGGAGCAAGTTTTAACTTACTGAAATTAGTTATTGTTTTTTAACACAAGCGACACGGAAGGCAAGTAGGAAACTTCTGATTCTTCGTGCATTGGCGAAAGAAATTTTTAATTCTTGTCTTTTAGCGCTGCATTGGATTAACTGCGCTGGCGAGAGCTAAACATGTAAGTATATTGCGCCCTGCAAGGCTGAAGGGCGCAATAACTTTCTTCACGTCACCGCATAAAACTTGCGCACATACCCCGTGCTGGTCCATTTGCAGGGCGCGCCCTGGGCGACGAATACGGTATCGCCGGTATTCACACTCAGGCTCGGGCCGTTTTCCAGGCTCAACACTACGCTGCCTTCGATCAGGTTCATCAGTTCATGGATCTTGTGCGGCCGCGAGATGCGCTCGTAGGGTGTGGAGTCCCAGACGCCGATGCGCAGGGTGCTGGCGCTGTCTTCGAAGAGGTTGTTGCTGCGGCACTGCGGCAGCGCGCTGATCATGATCGCCGGGTCTGGCGGTGAGGACGGTGTGAGCATGGCGAGGCGGTCCAGGGCGGTGACACCGGGTTTGTCGGGGCCGCTGGCCTGAGTGGATGCGCAGAACGCCCAGAGGCTGTCCGGTTGCGCTTCGATACGTACTTGAGTGCCGCGCCCGATCACGGCACTTTCGCCGGTGCTGATGGTGATGCTGCCGGTGCCAGAGGTCAGCGTGACGCTGCCGCGATGCATCACCAGCATTTCGGTGTAGGGGTAGGCCTCTATCGAGAGCGCCGTACCCAATTCAACGATGCCAGCCGCAATACCCTGTTCATCGACAAATGCCGTGCGGCGGCCACTGTCGAACGGGTCATGCGCATCAATGGGGCCGGTGGTGAATTCGGTATCTACAGGGCTGAGGTCAGCGCGGGCCAATAGCAGGACTGTGGGGTGGGGCATTGAGTCGGGCTCCTGAAGTTGAAGAGTGGCTGATCGTTCCCACGCTCTGCGTGGTAATGCCTTTCGTGACGCTCTGCGTCACATGCTCAAGACCGGACGCAAAGCGTCCAGAACTGCATGCCAACGCAGAGCATTGGCACGATGATGTTCTTCCAGGCGATCAGCCGATCGCCTGGGTAATCAGCGCAAACTGGCGCACACCCTGACTGGCTTGCGGGACTGCGCCCATGCTCATGCAGGTCACGCTATCGACGCGCTTGAGGCCGGCGTCCTCCAGCCAGTCGGCCAGGCCGCTGTCGGTCGGGATGTCGATACGTACGAAGACATAAGGCACGCGGGCCAGCAGTTCTCCGATCATGTGTTTGGCCTGGTCGACGCTCTGGGCGACGACAGGGCCGAGGCACAGGCCGCGGCCGAACGGGCGCAGCAGAGCAAAGGCCTGTAACTGGCCGTCGTGCTCGATGCCGACGGCGTGCTCAAGGTTGTTCAGCACATCGCCCAGCGTCACCGAGCGGTCCATGCCCGAACCGGCGTTGGCCAGTTCCAGCACGCGAGGGTGGTCAGCCTCGCTCAGCCCCCTGCAACGTTCCTGTGCCTTCAATTCGGTGGTGCCGGTCGGTTGGGCCTGCCCCTGACGCTGCTGGATCTCGCCAAAACTGACAAACCCCATCTTCGCGTAGAGCGGCGCACCCGCCAGTGTGGCGTTGAGGACCGCCGTGCGGGGCGCGACGCAGCCGACGGCCAGCTCCATCAACTTGCGACCAATGCCCTTGCCCTGATAGTCGTCGCTGACGATCACCAGACCAATGGTGGAAAACTCGCCCTGATGGCAGGCAAAGGCACTGCCGATCAACCGCCCGTTGTGTACCGCGACAAAGCCTTGGGCGACACGTTGCAGCATGGCCCAGTCCTCAAGCCGATGCGGCCACTTCAAGGCGATGGATAACTCGTGCGCGTTGCCGACGTCGGCTGCGGTCATGGGGCGAAATTCAAAATCGAGGCGTTGCTGAGCGAGCATGACGTGTCTCCGTCCAGAAGGATGCACAGGCAATAAAAGGATGCGTCAGGCATGTTGTATCCCACCTGCTGCGGACGGTGACAAGAGGGCTGCACGCATTCGGCAGATTCCACGAAGTGCCGTTCGCCAGACCACAGTTACTGCTTAAATCGGCGCGGCCTCCGGCAGCAAATGCTTAGGGTTTTCACCCCGTGTTCAAGCCTTTTATATAGGGCTCGGAGTTTGTCGCCCGCCAAGCGCTGTCGCGGCGCAGTTTCTGCGGCGCAAACCCGCGGGTTTGAGCCCGAGCGCCCTGAAAAGGGTCATAAAAGCGCCGAAAACCGGGCTCTGCCCAAGGCTGGAGCGCCCCGCAAAGTCTGCTGAGCGCGCACCTCAAAACGGTGGTTTCTATCAAGCAGCCATCACTTTTAACGCCATCTGCTGATTTCACGGTGTTGTAATGAGGTTGTGCTGCAGCGTGCATCACCGCCCCTGAACATCAGGCCGGATTGCTCGTCATGCCATGACCTCAACGAACTTTCAGGACCGCACACAATGAGCTTTCTTCGACCAAAATTCATTACGTTCGACTGCTACGGCACCTTGACCAATTTCCACATGGGCACCATGACGCGCGAGCTGTTTGCCGACCGCGTTGCGGCCGAACAGATGGATCAGTTCGTCAAGGATTTTTCGGCGTATCGTCTGGATCAGGTCATGGGTGACTGGATGCCGTACGACGAAATCCTCAAGGTCGCACTGGCTCGCACCTGCAAGCGCTGGAACGTTGAATACCGCGAAGAAGGCCAACTGTATTACGACGCCGTGCCGACCTGGGGCCCGCACGCCGATGTGCCCGCCGGCCTGTCGAAAATCGCCGACAAGATCCCGCTGGTGATTTTCTCCAACGCCAGCGACAGCCAGATCATGTCCAACGTCGAAAAGCTCGGCGCGCCGTTCCACAAGGTGTTCACCGCTGAACAGGCCAAGGCCTACAAACCGCGTCTGGCTGCTTTCGAGTTCATGCTCGACAACCTGGGTTGCGGCCCGGAAGACATCTTGCATGTGTCCTCAAGCTTCCGTTACGACCTGTTCTCGGCGCATGACATGAAGATCAGGAACAAGGCATTCGTGGCGCGTGGTCATGAGCAGCCAGCCAACAGCAGCTTCGAATACCACCAGATTCCCGATATCGGCGGACTGGCCGGGCTGGTCGGCTTGTAAGCCAGGCCCGGCGCCTGACACCGGCATTTTTCAAGGTGCTCTTCGATGAGTGACAAGGGGAACGAGATGCGCAGTGAGTCTTACTGGCTCGATACGGCTCCAGGCTTTACCGGCGCGCAGGACGGCGCAGTGGAGGGGCAGGCTGACGTGGTAGTGGTCGGTGGCGGTTTCACCGGCCTTGCGGCGGCGCGTGCATTGGCCTTGAAAGGTGCCAGCGTGGTGGTTCTGGAAGCAGGCCGGGTGATCGGCGAAGCGTCGGGCCGCAATGGCGGACAGTGCAATACCGGCGTGGCCCAGGACTATGCGTCGCTGAGCGCAACCCTGGGCGCCGATCAGGCACGCGAGTATTACAAGGCTTACGAAAGTGCGGTGCAGAGCGTCGTGACCGTGATCGAGCAGGAAAACATCACCTGCGACATCAAGCGTAACGGCAAGCTCAAGCTGGCGGCCAAGCCAGGGCATTACGAGGGACTGGCGCGCACCTGCGAGCTGATCCGCCGTGAAGTCGATGCTGATGTCGAGCTGCTGTCCGCCCAGGACGTGCGCGCCGAAATCGATTCGAACGAGTTTCACGGCGGCCTGCTGCAGCGCAACGGCATACAGATGCATGTCGGACGTTTCGGTCTGGGTCTCGCCGACGCGGCGGTGCGTCATGGCGCAAGGGTCTATCAGAACGCAACGGTAAAGGACTGGAAGGCCAACCGTGGTGGCTTTGTGGTCAACACCTCGAAGGGCTCGATCCAGGCCGGCCAGCTACTGCTGGCGACCGGTGCCTGCCAGCATGGCGGACTGGGCTGGTATCGGCGGCGCATCGTGCCGGTCGGCAGTTTCGTCATCGTCACTGAAGTGTTGCCGCAAGCGCTGATCGACCAACTGTTCCCCCACCAGCGCGCTTACGTGACCAGCCGTTTGATCGGCAACTATTTCCGCCTCACGCCGGACAACCGCCTGCTGTTCGGCGGGCGGGCGCGCTTCGCCATGTCCAACAGCAGCTCCGACGCCAAGAGCGGCAAGGTGCTGCAGGCGGCCATGGTGCAGATGTTTCCGCAACTGGCACACGTCAAGATCGACTACTGCTGGGGCGGACTGGTGGACATGACCTCGGACCGCCTGCCGCGTGCAGGCGAACACAACGGGGTCTTCTACTCGATGGGTTACAGCGGCCACGGTGTACAGATGTCAGTGCACATGGGGCGGATGATGGCCGAAGTCATGGAAGGCAAGGCACAGGCCAATCCGTGGAAGGACCTGAGCTGGCCAGCCATTCCCGGCCACTTCGGCAAGCCATGGTTTCTGCCGCTGGTAGGCGCGTATTACCGCTACCAGGACAGCCGCCACTGAGTGTTTGTTTAACCGTCGTCGTGTGTGTTTGAAGGACGCTCCGGCCAACCGTGAGCAATTCGGAATTTCCCCTTTTCGACAGGTAGAACTGATATGGCTGATAACAAAACCGACTCCGCGTTGATCACAGGCCAAGACAGCCTGCGGGTTTTCGAAGGTCTCAATCGTGGCCTGTCGCGGCGCGATGCGTTGCGCATGCTGGGTGTTGCAGGTGTGGTTGCGGCGGGCTCCACCAGCCTGTTCGGCGCGGCCGGCAAGGTCTTTGCCGATGACGCGGATGCCCCTGTCAAAGGCAAGCCGGGCGGCCGCATTCGCGTTGCCGGCATGTCCAGTTCTACCGCCGACACGCTGGATCCGGCCAAAGGCGCGCTGTCTACCGACTACGTGCGTCATTTCATGTTCTACAACGGCCTGACCCGTTTCGACAGCCATCTGGTGCCGCACATGGAGCTGGCCGAGAAGATCGAAAGCGACAACGCGACCGTCTGGACCGTGACCCTGCGCCAGGGCGTGACCTTCCACAACGGCAAGGCGCTGACCGCTGGCGACGTGGTGTTCTCCCTGTCGCGCCACAAGGACCCGGCCACTGGCTCGAAAGTCATGCCACTGATGGCACAGTTTTCCGAGATCAAGGCCACCGGCCCGCTGGAAGTGCAGATCACCCTCAGTTCGCCCAACGCCGAGCTGCCGTCGATCCTCGCCGTTTCACACCTGCTGATCGTGCCCGAAGGCACCACCGACTTCAGCAAAGGCATCGGCACCGGGCCATTCACCGTCAAGGAATTCAACCCTGGCGTGCGCTCGGTCAGTGCACGCAACCCCAACTACTGGAAGCCGGGCCTGCCGTACCTGGACGAGATCGAATTCATCGCCATCAGCGACGAGCCATCGCGGGTCAACGCGCTGCTTTCCGGCGACGTACACATGATCAACGAGGTCAATCCGCGCTCCACCACACGCATTGCCGCCAGCGCCAAACACCGCGTGGTCGATGCACCGTCCGGCAACTACACCGACCTGATCATTCGTCAGGATCAGATGCCCGGCAAAAGCCCGGAATTCACCGAGGCCATGAAGTACCTGCTGGACCGTGAACAGGTCAAATCGGCGGTGTTCCGTGGCTACGCGCGCGTGGGTAATGACCATCCGATCTCGCCAGGCTCGCGCTACTTCAACGCCGACCTGCCACAGCGCGCCTACGACCCGGAAAAAGCCAAATTCCTGCTCAAGAAAGCCGGCATGGAAAAGATCACCATGGCCGTCGCGGCATCGCCTGCCGCCACGGGTTCGGTGGACATCGCCGTGCTGCTGCAGCAGTCCGCCAAACAGGCCGGGCTGACCCTCAACGTCAACCGTTTGCCAAGCGACGGCTACTGGTCCAACCACTGGATGAAGCACCCGCTGAGCTTCGGCAACATCAACCCGCGCCCCAACGCAGACGTGATCTTCTCGCAGTTCTTCCAGTCCACCGCGCCGTGGAACGAATCCGGCTGGAAAAACGATCAGTTCGACCAGTTGCTGTTGCTGGCCCGTGGCGAAACCGACGACGCCAAGCGCGCCAAAATGTATGGCGACATGCAGGCTCTGGTGAGCCAGAACTGCGGCATCGGCATCCCCGTGTTCATCAGCAACATCGACGGTGTGGACAAGCGTATCCAGGGCTACTCCAGCAACCCGCTGGGCGGCTTCATGGGCTACATGTTCAGCGAGCAGGTGTGGCTGGACGCATAAATGCAACGCTGAACCGAGCAGGAGGATGCAGATGAATAGCAACACACTCTGGTTGATCGTGCAGCGCTTCGGCGCGGCGATCGTGACGTTGTTGATCGTTTCCATCGTGGTCTTCGCCATCACGGCGGTGTTGCCCGGAGACGCAGCGCAACAGGCCCTTGGGCAATTCGCGACGCCTGAACAGGTCGCGGCATTGCGTACCCAACTGGGCCTCGATCAGCCAGGTGTGGTGCGTTATCTGCATTGGTTGACCAACCTGCTCGGCGGCAACCTCGGCGAATCGGTCTCCAACGCGATGCCGGTTTCAGAGCTGATTGCCGGACGCTTTCCGAAAACCCTGATGCTCTCGGCCACCACCGCGCTGGTATCGGTGCCGGTTGCGCTGGCACTGGGCATCGGCGCCGCAATGGGCCGTGGCGGTCGCCTCGATGGCGCGCTGAATTTCATCACCCTGTCACTGGTCGCGGTGCCCGAGTTTCTGGTGGCGACGCTGGCGGTGCTGATTTTCGCCGTCAACCTGGGCTGGCTGTCCGCGCTGTCCTACGGCGCCGATGTCAGCTCGCCGTGGCAGTTCATGCGCACGTATGCATTGCCGGTGATGACCCTGTGCTGCGTGATCGTGGCGCAGATGGCGCGCATGACCCGCGCTGCGGTCATCGATCAGCTGGACAGCCCGTATGTGGAAATGGCGCGCCTCAAGGGCGTCAGCCCGGTGCGCATCGTCTTGCGCCATGCCTTGCCGAACGCCATCGGGCCGATCGTCAACGCCGTGGCACTGAGCCTGTCGTACCTGCTCGGCGGGGTGGTTATCGTCGAGACCATCTTCAACTATCCCGGCATCGCCAGCCTGATGGTCGATGCCGTGACCAACCGTGACATGGCCCTGGTGCAGGGCTGCACGATGCTGTTCTGCTCCGCTTACCTTGGGTTGGTGCTGATGGCCGACCTGTGTGCAATTCTTTCCAATCCGAGGCTGAGAACCCAATGACTCAATTCATTGCGAAATCGACGCCTGCGGCGCCGCAACCGGTGCTTCGCAAAAAGGCGTCCCGTCCGACCTCATGGCTTGGCCTGCTGGGCGCTACGGTGTGCCTCATCTGGTTGATGGTCGCCCTGTTCGGTCCTTGGCTCGCGCCGCATCCGGTGGGCGAAGTGGTCTCCGACAACATGTTCGAAAACATGAGCGCAGCCTACCCGTTCGGCACTGATTACCTGGGCCGCGACATGCTCAGCCGCGTGCTGGTCGGTGCGCGTTTCACCGTCGGTCTGGCATTGATTTCTGCCGTGCTGGCCAGCGGCATCGGCACCCTGTGTGCGCTGCTGTCGGTGGTCGCGCCAAAATGGCTGGACGAAATCATCAGCCGCCTGATGGACGCGTTCATCTCGATCCCCAGCAAAATGCTGGCACTGATCATGGTCTCGGCGTTCGGCTCGTCCGAAGTGTTGCTCATCTGCACGGCGGTACTGAGCTACACGCCAGGCGCGTTTCGGATCGCCCGCAGCCTGGCGGTGAACATCGAGGCGCTGGAGTACGTGCAAGTGGCGCGCACACGCGGCGAGGGCCGTATCTACATTGCCTGCCGGGAAATCCTGCCGAACATGCTCAACCCGGTCATGACCGACCTGGGCCTGCGCTTCGGCTTCATCGTCTTGCTGCTCAGCGGCATGAGCTTTCTGGGGCTCGGTGTACAACCGCCTGACGCCGACCTTGGCTCGCTGGTACGCGAGAACATCGGCGGCCTCAGCCAGGGCGCTCCGGCCATCGTGATCCCGGCACTGGCCATCGGCACGCTGACCATCGGCGTCAACCTGTTCATCGACCGGCTGGCCTCGCGGCGCGGCCGTCGTTCGGGAGGGCATTGAGATGAGCCAGTTGATTCGTGTGCAAGACCTGCGTGTGGTTGCCGAGGGCGACCATGGCGAGCTGGAGATCGTCAAAGGCGTCAGCTTCTCGCTGGAAAAAGGTGAAGTGCTGGCACTGATCGGCGAGTCGGGCTCCGGCAAGACCACCATCGCGCTGGCCCTGCTCGGTTACGCCCGACGCGGTTGCAAGCTGGCTGGCGGGGTGGTTCAAGTGGGCGAGCACGACATGCTCAGCCTGCCCGAAAGCCAATTGCAGGGCCTGCGTGGCAACCGCGTTTCCTACATTGCACAAAGCGCCGCAGCCGCCTTCAACCCGGCGAAAAAGCTGATCGATCAGGTGATCGAAGGTGCGCTGATTCATGGCCTGGGCAGCCGCGCGGATCTGGAAGCCAAGGCTGTCGAGCTATTCCGCGACCTGGCCCTGCCCAATCCGGAAAGCATCGGCCGGCGTTACCCGCATCAGGTCTCGGGTGGCCAGTTGCAGCGCGTCATGGCGGCCATGGCGCTGATCAGTGATCCGTTGCTGGTGATCCTCGACGAGCCGACCACCGCACTGGACGTCACCACGCAGATCGACGTGCTGCGTGCATTCAAGCGGGTCGTCCGCGACCGGGGTGCCACGGCAGTCTATGTCTCCCACGACCTTGCGGTGGTGGCGCAGATGGCCGATCAGATCGTGGTGCTCAATGGCGGGCGGATCATCGAACAGAGCAGCACCGCCGAGCTGCTCAAAGGCCCGGCGGATGCCTACAGCCGCAGCCTGCTGGCGGCGGCGCGTCCGGATAAAGTACTGAGTCCGGCCAGCGAAGTGGTCAAGGACAGCACGCTGCTGACCATCAAAGGCCTGACGGCGGGGTATGGCAAAAAAGACCTGCAAGGCATGCCGATGATTCGCGTGCTGGAAGACATCGACCTGACCATCCGCCGTGGTCAGGCCATCGGCGTGATCGGCGAGTCGGGCTCGGGCAAATCGACGCTGGCCCGTGTGGTCGCCGGTCTTCTGGACCCGGCGCATGGCAGCCTGACGTTCGACGGTGCCGACTTGTCCGGCACCCTGGCGGGTCGTACCGAAGAACAGTTCCGGCGCATCCAGATGGTGTTTCAGAACGCCGATACCGCGCTCAACCCGATGCACAGCATCAGCGCGATTCTGGCCCGCCCGCTGAAGATGTATTTCGGCCTGAAGGGCAAGGCCCTGCGCGAGCGCATCGATGAGCTGATGGACCTGGTGCGCCTGCCCCGCGAGCTGGCCGAGCGGCGTCCCAACGAACTCTCGGGCGGGCAGAAACAGCGCGTCAACCTGGCCCGCGCCCTGGCGGCCAAGCCGGACCTGATCCTCTGTGATGAAGTGACCTCGGCGCTGGATACCGTGGTCGGTGCATGCATCCTCGAACTGCTCGGCGAACTGCGCCGCAAGCTGGGAGTTTCCTACCTGTTCATCAGCCACGACATCTCCACCGTTCGCGCGCTGTGCGACGACATCGTGGTGATGTACAGCGGCCACAAGGTCGAAGAGGGCAGCCGCGAAGCCTTCAGCCGAGTGCCATTCCACCCTTACACCGATCTGCTGGTGCATTCGGTGCCGGAATTGCGCCAAGGCTGGCTGGAAACCTGCGGTGTGACCAGCGGCAAGCTGCCGCCCATCAGCGCACCGGCCAACAATCCGGAGCTGTGCACCTTCCTCAATCGCTGCCCGGCCCGCATCGAAGGCCTGTGCAACAAGACCGCGCCGGGTCGTCGCCTGATCGCAGGTGGCAGCGAGATCCTTTGCCACCGCGATAGCGACGAGCTGCAGGCCGTGCAAGAAAACCTGAACCCTGAAACCGTCGGAGCTTACGCATGAATGGCCGTTTTGTGAGACTGGGCGAACGCGAACGCCCGGTCGTGAGCCTGATGGTCGATGGCGCGCCCATCGAGGCATTGCAGGGCGATACCCTGATGGTGGCGTTGCTGACCCGCAAGGCCACATTACGCCAATCCGAGTTCGACACCGGGCGCCGTGCAGGTTTCTGCCTGATGGGCGCCTGCCAGGACTGCTGGGTCTGGACCCGCAGCGGCGAGCGGCTGCGCGCCTGCTCCAACGAGGTCCGCGACGGACTCGACATCGTCACCACCCAACCGGAGGCGAAATGGCCACTTCTTCACGGTTAGACGTTCGCAACCCTGGCAGCCCGAGAGTCGTCATCATCGGCGCCGGCCCGGCAGGCACCCGTTGCGCCGAAACCTTGCTGGCTGCAGGCATCAAACCGATTTTGATCGACGAAAACCGGCGTGACGGCGGGCAGATCTATCGCCGTCAGCCAGAGGGCTTCAAGCGCGATTATTCAGCGCTGTATGGCACCGAAGCGGCCAAGGCGCGTGACCTGCATGAAAGCTTCGATCGCCTGCGCACGCAGATCGACTACCGCCCCGACACGCTGGCCTGGAACCTGACCCACGGCGAACTGTGCTGCGCTAGTCAGGGCGTGCACACCGTGGTCGAATACGACGCACTGATCCTGTGTGCCGGGGCCACCGACCGCCTGATGCCGATCAAGGGCTGGCAGCTGGCAGGCACCTACAGCCTCGGCGGCTCGCAGATTGCGCTCAAGTCGCAATCGGTCTCGATTGGCAGTCGCGTGGTGTTCATGGGCAGCGGCCCGCTGCTGTACCTGGTCGCCAGCCAGTACGTCAAAGCCGGTGCCGATGTCGCTGCGGTGCTCGACACCTCACCGTTCGGCAAACGCATCAGCGCGATGCCCAAATTGCTGGCGCGTCCCGGTCTGCTGTTCAACGGCATGAAACTGCTGGGCCGACTGTACAGCGCCGGGGTGCCGGTGCATCTGGGCGTGCAGCCCGAGGAAATCATCGGCAGCGAACAGGACGGCGTGGTCGGTGTGCGCGTGAAGCTGGCCAATGGCACCGCGCTGAACGTCGATTGCGATGCTCTGGCGCTGGGTTACCACCTGCGTCCGGAAACCCAGCTGGCTGATCTGGCCGGCTGCCAGTTACGCTTCGACGAAGCGTCCGGGCAATGGGTGCTGGCAGTCGATGAGGAGGGGCGGACCTCGGTCAAAGGGTTTTACGCGGCGGGCGACGGCGCGAAGATTCGTGGCGCCGATGCCGCCGAACAGGCCGGTCGACTGGTGGCGATGGCACTGCTGGAGGACCTCGGGCGACCTGTGGATAACTCGCGTCAGGAAGAAGTACGCAAGAGCCTGGTGGCAATGGATCGCTTTCGGGTCGGGCTGGCCGAGGCGTTTCCGTGGCCTGCGGCCCAGGCCGCTGCCTTGCCCGATGACGCCATTGTCTGCCGCTGCGAGATGATCAGCGCGGGAGAACTGCGCGGCGTCGTACGTGAAAAGGGCGCCTGCGAAGTCAATCGCGCCAAGGCTTTCAGTCGCGTCGGCATGGGCCGCTGCCAGGGCCGTTACTGCTCGCAGGCCGGGGCCGAGGTGATCGCGGCCGAAGCCGGTGTGCCGGTCGAACAGGTCGGTCGCCAGCGCGGTCAGGCGCCGGTCAAACCGTTGTCGATGCTGATCGACGAGGTGGTGTCATGAGGCAGCCGAGAGTCGATGTGCTGATTGTCGGCGGTGGCTTCATGGGCTCGGCGTCAGCCTTCTTTCTGCGCCAGCGCGGCAAGTCGGTGACGCTGTTGGAGCGCGACGTGATCGGCCAGTACGCCAGCGGCGTGAACTTCGGCAACGTGCGCCGTCAGGGGCGGCATCTTGGCCAGCTGGAACTCGCCAACCGTTCCAGAGCGTTATGGCAGCGGCTGCCGGAGCTGATCGGTGAAGACCTGGAATTCCTGCCCAGCGGCCACATGCGCGTCTGCTATCGCGAGGACGAAATCGCCGAACTGGAAGCCTACGCAGCGGCATCGGAAGCCCGTGAGCTGGACCTGAAAATCTATAGCGGGAAAGCACTGCACGAGCGCTTTCCGTTTCTCGGGCCGGACGTGAAGGGCGGCTCCTACGCGCCACACGATGGCCACGCCAACCCGCGTCTGGCAGCACCGGCTTTCGCCCGCGCGGCGATTCGGGCCGGGGCGCGGATCGAAGAGCGTACCGAAGTGGCCCATGTGGAAAAGGTCGGTCACGAATTCGAAGTCACCACCACTGACGGGCGCATATTCACCGCCGATCAGTTGCTGATCACCGCTGGCGCCTGGGGACAGAAACTCTCCACGCAGTTTGGTGAATCCGTGCCGCTGGACACCCACGGTCCGCAGATGGCCGTGACCGAGCCGGTGCCGTATGCACTGCCGACAGTGATCGGTGTGTTCACCAAAATCCCTCACGAAGTGATCTACTTCCGGCAGATCGCACGCGGCAACATCGTCATCGGTGGTGGTTTTCGCAGCAAGCCGGACATGATCAACCGCCGCGCCTACGTCGAGCCGCGCAGCATCATCAATCAGGTGCAGCAAATGCGTCGCCTGTTGCCCGGCGTCGGCAACCTGAACATCATCCGCGTGTGGAGCGGCATCGAAGGCTACACGCCGGATTCGCTGCCGGTGATGGGTCGCAGCGGCAAGGTCGACGGCCTGTTCTATGCGTTCGGCTTCTGCGGCCACGGCTTCCAGCTCGGTCCGGGCGTGGGCGACGTGATGGCTGAGCTGATCAGCACCGGCGCGACCAGCACCTCGATCAGCCCGTTCGACATTCGCCGGTTTGATGTCAGCCTTGTGGACAACCTCACTGAACAGACGAGTAAAGCCTCATGAGCCCACGCGCACTGGAAATCCTCAAGCGCTTGATCGCCTTCGACACCGTGTCGTCGGAGCCGAACATGGCGCTGATCGAATACGTCCGTGAACTGTTGGCCAGCAAAGGCATCGAGTCGCTGATCGTCAAGGACGAGACCGGCAAGAAAGCCAACCTGTTCGCCAGCACCGGCCCGCGTGATGTACCCGGCGTGCTGCTGTCCGGCCACACCGACGTTGTTCCTGCGGCCGGTCAGGCGTGGACGATGCCGCCATTTCAGGCCACCCTGCGTGACGGGCGCATCTACGGCCGTGGCACCTGCGACATGAAGGGCTTTATCGCCCTGGCTATCGACGCGATGCTCAATGCCGCGGACATGCCCCTGATGCGACCGCTGCAATTGGCGTTGTCCCACGACGAAGAGATCGGCTGTGTCGGTGTGCGGCGTCTGCTCGACGTCCTGCATCTGGCACCGGTACGCCCGTTCCTGTGCGTGGTTGGCGAGCCGACCCTGATGCAGTTCGCTGTCGGTCACAAGGGCAAGGCGTCCTATCGCACCTTCTGTCGAGGCCAGGAAGCGCATTCCTCGCTGGCCCCAAGAGCGGTCAACGCGATTCATCTGGCCAGCGATTTCATCGCCGAGCTGCGCAAGAGCCAGAAGCAGATCGAACAGCAGGGCGCGCGTGACGAGGGCTACGACATTCCCTACAGCACCGTGCACATCGGCCGTATCGATGGCGGCAAGGCGCTGAACATCGTGCCCAACCTGTGCACCATGGAATTCGAGTTCCGCAACCTGCCGGGCGACAACCCCGATCTATTGCTGGAGCAGCTGCGCGAGCGTGCCGAAGTGCTGGTACGTGAAGCGCGACAGCTGTCGGGGGTGGCGGACATCGAGATCGAGGTGATGAACGAATACCCGGCGCTGGAGACCCATCCGAGCGTTGAGGCGGTGCGCATGCTGCATGCGTTTGCCGAACCGGGCACACAGCACATCAAGGTCTCTTATGGCACCGAGGGCGGCCTGTTCGCCGGGCGCCTGAATGTGCCGGTGGTGGTCTGCGGGCCAGGCTCCATCGAGCAGGCACACAAGCCGGACGAGTTTATCGACGAGAGCCAGATGGATGCGGGCGAGCGGTTTCTGCAGAGCCTGCTGGGGTCATTGAAGCAGTAGAGGCTGCCGTCCGCAGGCAAATTTCAGCATCGGACGCTGCCGTTATCCTGCTTTCAGCATCCTGGACTGTGGCGTCTGCCTAGACTGGCAGTCATCCCGGAACAGGACTCGATCATGCTCAAGAATCAGTTGAAAGACCCCAGCCTGCTGGTAGACCGCGCCTACGTCGATGGGCAATGGATCAGCGCTGACGATGGTGCAACCCTGACCATCAGCGACCCGGCCACCGGCGAGACGCTGGCGCAGGTACCGGCCCTGCAGGGCGTCGAAACCCGACGTGCAATCGAAGCGGCCGATCGCGCCTGGCCTGCCTGGCGCGCACGTCCCGCGGCCGAACGCGCGGCGCTGCTGGAGCGCTGGCATCAAGCAATGCTCGACAACGTCGAAGACCTGGCGCTGATCATGACCCTTGAGCAGGGCAAGCCGCTGAACGAGTCGCGCGGCGAGATCCGCTACGGTGCCAGCTTCGTCAAATGGTTCGCCGAAGAGGCGCGCCGCTCGTACGGTGAAACCATTCCTGCGCCCAGCGCAGACCGTCGTTTGATGACCCTCAAGCAGCCGGTGGGTGTCTGCGCCGCGATCACGCCGTGGAATTTCCCCAACGCCATGATCACCCGCAAGTGTGCGCCAGCCTTGGCCGCAGGGTGCCCGATCATCGTCAAGCCATCGGACCTCACGCCCTTGTCAGCCCTCGCGCTGGCGGTACTGGCCGAACGCGTGGGCATTCCTGCCGGGGTGTTCAATGTCATCACTGGCATGCCCACAGGGATTGGCGAAGAACTGACCGGCAACCCGGTGGTGCGCAAGATTTCCTTCACCGGTTCGACGCCGGTCGGCCGTCTGCTGATGCGCCAGAGCGCTGAACACATCAAACGTCTGAGCCTCGAACTGGGCGGCAACGCGCCCTTCATCGTGTTTGACGACGCGGACCTGGAACAGGCGGTGACGGGCATCATGCTCAGCAAATTCCGCAACGCCGGGCAGACCTGCGTGTGCGCCAACCGGATTCTGGTGCAAAACGGCATCTACGACCGTTTCGCTGCACGGCTGGTGGAAGAGGTCGCCAAGCTCAAGGTCGGCAACGGCCTGGAAGAGGGCGTGACCATCGGCCCGCTGATCAACCCGGCAGCGGTCAGCAAAGTCGCCCGGCATATCGACGATGCGCTGAGCCAGGGGGCGAAACTGCTGCACGGCGGCTCTCCCGACGGCACCAGCCAGTTCGTCCAGCCCACGGTACTGGGCGATACCCACGCGGGCATGCTGCTGGCCAACGAAGAAACCTTCGGCCCGGTCGCGCCGCTGATGCGCTTCACAGATGAAGCCGAAGCGCTGGCACTGGCCAACGCCACGCCTTATGGCCTGGGTGCGTATTACTTCACCCAGGACCTGCGTCGCTCATGGCGTTTCGGCGAGGCGCTGGAGTTCGGCATGGTCGGCCTCAACACCGGCATCATCTCCATGGAAGTCGCCCCGTTCGGCGGCATCAAACAATCCGGCCTGGGCCGCGAAGGCTCCAGCTACGGACTGGATGAATACCTGGAAGTGAAGGCGTTTCATGTGGGCGGGTTGTAGCGTTCAGAACGGCGTACCAACGCGGAGCGTCGGCACGATAGTTGAGATTATCGTTCCTCACGCTCCAGCGTGGGGAACGATAATCCAACGCATCAGTAACCCTGGCCGCGATCCACCTGCCCCTGCATCGCTTCACCACGCTCAAAACGGCGAATGTTATCGAGCAGGCCAGGAAAGGCGCTTTCCGGCTGGGTCATGGCCGCCACATGCGGGGTCAGCAGGATCTTCGGGTGGGTCCAGAACGGATGGTCGGCTGCCGCCGGTTCCTGCTGCAGCACATCCAGTACCGCAGCGCTGAGTTGGCCGCTGTCCAGCGCTTCCAGCAAGTCCGCTTCCACCAGATGCCCGCCACGACCCATATTGATCAGCGCGGCACCCTTGGGCAATTGTTCGAAAAGCTGACGATTAAGGATGCCTTCGGTCTGCCCGGTCAGCGGCAGTACACACAGCAAAATGTCGCACTGCCCCAGAAAGGCTTGCAGTTGCCCTTCCCCGGCATAGCACTCGACAGCGTCGATTCGATGCTCGCTGCGCGCCCAGCCCGACAGTTGGAAACCGAACGGTTTGAGGCTCGACAGAATATGCTGCGCCTGCAACCCAAGCCCCATCACGCCCACTCGACGTTGCCTTGCCGGTATCAGCGGGTGGGCTTTCCAGACGCCTTCAACCTGCTGCTGCCGATAACGCAGCATTTCCCGGTGCAGGCTCAGCACGGCAAAGGTTGCGTACTCACACATCCCGTGACTGATGCCGGGGTCCAGCAAACGCACCACCGGCAGCGATTTCGGAATACGGCTCAGTTCCAGCTGGTCCACGCCTGCCGAGAGGGCGAACAGCACTTTCAGGTTGGGCAGCAGCTCCTGCAGATCATCGGGCGCCAGCCAGGCACCCAGATAGTGGATGTCGGCCGGGTCGCCGATGTCCGGCCATACCCTCCATTCAATGTCCGGCGCGTGCTCGGCAAACAGGACGCGCCATCGTTCGGCACGTGCGGGATCGGCTTTGTAGAGCAGGGCGGGCATGGGCATTTCCTGAGCATGAAAGGGGAGCCCCATCATGCCGCAAATGCAAAGCAGGATCTGTCGAAACGCCTGCTTCCTGGCCTCTCCAATGTCCGAAAAGCGCCGCTGCCCGGCAGATTGCATGGCGATTTGCGGGCATGAAGGAATCTGCCGTTTGCAAGGCGAAAAACAGTCGATATGGACATCTGAGGGGGCAAGTTCGGCGTAGATCATTTCGCTGAACGCTTAACCTGAACAGCATCGCAGCCACCCCGCCGGCTGCCTGGCCCACGACAGGTATAACCATGAACAGCAAAGTCGACGAAACCCCTCATCTGCTCCGCCAGCGCGATCAGTTCGTGCCGCGCGGGATTGTCACGGCCCACCCGCTGGTCATCGACCGGGCACAGGGTTCTGAATTGTGGGACGTCGATGGCAAGCGCTATCTGGATTTCGTCGGCGGTATCGGCGTGTTGAACATCGGCCACAACCACCCGAACGTGGTCGCGGCGATTCAGGCGCAACTGACCAAAGTCACCCACGCCTGCTTTCAGGTGGCGTCCTATCAGCCCTATCTGGACCTGGCCAAACGCCTGAGCCATCTCATCGCGGGTCAGAGCGGCATCGATCACAAGGCCGTGCTTTTCACCTCCGGCGCCGAAGCGGTCGAAAACGCGGTGAAAATCGCCCGCGCCCACACCAATCGCCCGGCAATCATCTCGTTCCGCGGCGGTTTTCATGGCCGTACGCTGCTTGGCACCACGCTGACCGGCATGAGCCAGCCGTACAAACAGAATTTCGGCCCGATGGCTCCCGAAGTGTTCCACACGCCGTACCCGAACGAGTATCGCGGCGTGACCAGCGAAGTCGCGCTGGCGGCGTTGCACGAGCTGTTGGCCACTCAGGTCGCACCGGAGCGTGTGGCGGCGATTCTGATCGAGCCGATGCAGGGCGATGGCGGCTTCCTGACTGCGCCGGTGGAGTTCATGAAGGCCTTGCGTGCGCTGACCGAGCAACACGGCATCGTGCTGATTGTCGATGAAATCCAGTCCGGTTTCGGGCGGACCGGCAAATGGTTCGGCTTCGAGCATTCGGGTATCCAGCCTGATCTGGTGACCGTGGCCAAGAGCCTGGCGGGCGGCATGCCGCTGTCGGGCGTGGTCGGGCGTGCCGAGATCATGGACGCACCGCTTCCGGGCGGCCTGGGCGGCACCTACGGCGGTAATGCGCTGTCGTGCGCCGCTGCGCTGGCGGTGATCGACACGTACGAGCAGGAAAACCTGCTGGCACGCGGCGAGCAGTTGGGCGAACGTCTGCGTGCGGGTCTGCTTGCGCTCAAAGAACGTTACGCGTGTATTGGCGACGTGCGCGGCACGGGTTTCATGCTCGCCATGGAGCTGGTCAAGAATGACGCGGCACGCAGTCCGGACGCCGATCTTAACCAGAAGGTCATCGATCAGGCGCGCATCGGCGGCCTGCTGGTGATCAAGTGCGGCGTGTACCGCAACGTCCTGCGTTTCCTGGCCCCACTGGTGACCACCGAGCAGCAGATCGATGAAGCACTGGGCATTCTCGACGCTGCCTTGGCACGAGTATTGAAGTCCAGCTGAGCGCAAGCGTGGTCGCGGCCGTCGCGAGACGCTGCGATCACCCGCGCTGGGGATCATTGTTGAATGGAGACGTTGCCTGCCATGGGGCTTATTGATTACCGCGCACTGCTGATCGATTGTGATGAAGTGCTGGTGGACCGTGATTCAGGTGTCTGGGCGGCGTTGCAGCCGTTGCTGGAAAACGGCCTGAATACACCGGAGAAAGATCAGGTGCTGACCGAGTTCAATGACGTGGTCCGCACCTTGTATCCGCGCTTCGACGAACTGGGTTTCAGCGGGCTGCTGTGCTTTGCGCATCGACAGCTGGCCGAACGCCTGGGGATCAAGGCGAGTTGGGAAGAGGGCATGACCTTCGCCCGCTCGGTGCCGAACTGGACGCTGTTCGAGGATGCGCCCGGCGCGATGCTCTACCTGCGCAAGTTCTATCGATTGCTGGTGTACGCCGACCGCGACCTGCAGGATCGCGGTGTGCTGTGCGAACGACTGGGGCTCGAGCCCGACAGCCTGCTGTCACTGACCACCCACCCGTTGGACGACACGGCGTGGCTTGCCGACATGGATCTGGAGCCGCGTGACACCCTGATAGTGTCACGCCCTCCGGCCTCGGCGCTGAGCACTGGCGGGCTGTGCCTGATCCGCCGCAGCCGTGAGCAACACCGTCAGCCATGCACCGCCGACCTGTGCATCAACAGCATGGCCGATCTGGTCGCTCAGCATCAGCTGTCTTTACGGCGCTGATTTTGCTAGAAGGTAGGCACCGTGAATGGCAATACAAGAGGTAGGTAATGGAAGGCTTGGTCAAACTGGATCGGATTGATATCAATATTTTGGTAGAACTCCAGAAAGACGGGCGCATGACCAACGTCAGCCTGGCCGATGCCGTCGGACTTTCCGCGAGCCCTTGCCTGCAACGCGTCAAACGTCTGGAGTCGGCAGGTTACATTTCCAGCTACAAGGCGCACCTCAATCTGGCCAAGATCACCGAATCGGTCACCGTGTTCACGGAGATCTCCCTCAGCGACCACAAGCGCGAAGACTTCGCCAAATTCGAAGCCAACATCCGTCACGTCGACGAAGTGCTGGAATGCCACCTGATCAGCGGCGGCTACGATTACCTGGTGCGCTTCATGACCCGCAGCATTCAGCATTATCAGGAAGTGATCGAAGAGCTGCTGGACAAGAACATCGGCATCTCCAAGTACTTCAGCTACATCGTCATCAAATCCCCGGTCATGAAAGACGGCGTACCGCTGCGCAAACTGTTGCGCCACTGAAGCTTCAGCCAAGAGGACGCGGAGCGTCCGTAACGGCATACCCACTTCAGAGCATGGGCACGAGGGCCATGTGGATTGTGGGAGTGACCGGGACGGCGATCTGCATTGCTTCGAAGGCGGTGGTTAAAGCGACCTGATATCAAGGCTGACTGGCCTCTTCGCGAGCAAGCTCGCTCCCATAGGATGTGTGTATCGCGCTGAGCCACGATGGTGTTTGCCCGGACACCTCGCGCGCCACCCGCTCTGCGATATCCCTGACACCTATCGTTCCTCACGCTCCAGCGTGGGAATGCCTTGCGTGACGCTCCGAGTCACAGATCTGCGCAGCACCGCATACGCAGCCGTGAATACCGGGCAAAGAATATGTATTTCTGAAATTCTGGCATAGGGCTACTATCCGGACGGCACTTTGGCCGGGCTTTTGCTCGTGCAGATTTGAAAACCGGCAGGAGCCCCTGTCGCCATGGATTTCAAAAGGATGTGTTCGATGCCCGTAGCCCCCCGTTTCCTTGACCATTACCGCAAGGCCGACCGGATCATGCTGGGTCTGATCTGGCTGTTGTTCATCTACGCGCTCGGGTTGGCGTTCTGGTTCGACACCTTCACCCAGGCAGTCATCGGCGGTGGCGGCACCGCGGTGGTGCTGACCGGGCTGTATCGGGCCATCGGCGGCACCCGATTGATGCGTTGCTGTTTCGGTGTGGGCCTGATGGTCATGACCGCGCTGCACATCAATCAGACGCACGGGCAGGTCGAGATACATTTCGGCATCTTCGTCCTGCTGGCAGTGCTGACCTTCTACCGCGACTGGCTGCCGATTCTGGTCGCTGCCGTCACCATCGCTCTCCACCACATCGTTTTCCATGCCTTGCAGCACTCCGGCTTCCCGGTGTACGTCATGCACCACGGCTTCGGCTGGAGCATGGTGCTTGTGCATGCGGTGTATGTAGTCGTTGAAAGCGCGATTCTGGTTTACCTGGCCGTGCAGAATCAGGCCGAGGCGGTCGAGAATCAGGACATGCTGGACCGGATGCTGGCCACCACCAACCAGTTCTCTACCGATAGCCAGTCCAGCGAGCGCTCGGGCAAACATGTCTCGCTGGCACAACGTTTCGAGCAGTTTCTGGCGCAGATCACCAGCCTGGTCGACGGTGTGGTACGTGACACTCGCGGGCTGGGCGAACTGGGTCATGACCTCGCCAAGGCCAGTGGTACGCTGGAAACCGGTGCGCAGCATCAGCTCAGTGAAATCGCCCGCATGACCAGCGCCATGCAGCGCATGGGCGAAGCCATGAACGATATCTCCAGCCACGTCGCGCAAGCCGTGCAGCGGGCCGGTGACGCCAGCGATCAGGTCGCCCACGGGCGCGACAGTGTCGACCGTGCACAGAGCGAAATCACCCAGCTTGCCGCACGCATCACGACCACCGATGAAACCGTACAGGCCCTGGCCAACCAGTCAGAACAGATCGGCAAAGTGCTGGACGTGATCGGCAGCATTGCCGAGCAGACCAACCTGCTGGCCCTCAATGCTGCAATCGAAGCCGCACGCGCCGGTGAGCAGGGCCGAGGCTTTGCGGTGGTGGCGGACGAGGTGCGCAACCTCGCGCAGCGCACAGCGTCGTCGACCAAGGAAATCCAGACCATCATCGAAGACCTGCAAAAAGGCAGTCGTCAGGCCGATACGGCCATGAACGACAGCCTGCAGGGCGTCGGGCGTTGTGTCGAGGACAGCCAGCGCGCTTCGGAATCCTTGCGCGCCGTCGGCGAAGGCATCGGCCATATCACCCAGCTCAACGGCCTGATTGCCACGACGACCGAACAACAGTCCGCCGTCAGCCGGGAAATTGCCGATCAGCTGCGCTCGGTACAGACCATCGCCGAGCACACCGCTGCCAATATCGGTGTGTTGGCGACCAGCAGCCAGAGCCTGTCGCCGCTGGCCATTCGCCTGGAAGCGCTGGGCCAGAGCTTTCACGCGTAGCTTTCGGGCTCAGGCAAACACCAGCCCCGACGAGCGCAGCAGTTCCTGAGTGTAGGCCTGCTGCGGTGCGGCGAAGATCTCGCGGGACGGGCCCTGCTCGACCACCTTGCCGTCCTTGATCACGATCAGATCATGGGCCAGGGCGTGAACCACCGCCAGGTCATGGCTGATGAACAGGTACGTCAGACCGCGACGGATTTGCAGGTCACGCAGCACGGCGACGATTTGCTTTTGCACGGTCCGGTCGAGCGCCGAGGTCGGCTCGTCGAGCAGGATCAGATCCGGTTCAAGCACCAACGCCCGTGCGATGGAAATACGCTGGCGCTGACCGCCGGAAAACTCGTGCGGGTAACGATGCCGGGTGGCCGGGTCCAGGCCGACTTCCTGCAACACGCGGATTACCGTCTGTTCCCGCTCTTTCGGCGTACCGATGTTGTGCGTCACCAGGCCCTCGGCAATGATCTGTTCCACGGTCATGCGCGGGCTGAGGCTGCCGAACGGGTCCTGAAACACCACCTGCAACTGGCGGCGCAACGGGCGCATCAGGTGCTGACTGTGCAGGCTCAGTTCCTTGGTGCCGAAGCGTATGCTGCCCTCTGAATCGACCAGGCGCAAAATCGCCTGACCCAAAGTCGATTTACCTGAACCCGACTCGCCGACAATGCCCAGCGTCTTGCCCTTGAGCAGCTCGAAACTCACCCCGTCCACCGCCTTCACATACTGCGGCTCACGTTTGAACCAGGCCTTGCCCAGCGGGAACCAGACCTTCAGGTCCTGCACCGACAGCAGCGTGTTGCTGTGCGCGGACGGCACCGGTTCGCCATCCGGCTCGGCATTGATCAGCAGGCGGCTGTAAGGGTGCTGCGGACTGTCGAACAGGGTCTGGCAATCGGCCTGCTCGACAATCTCGCCCTCACGCATCACACAGACCCGCTGGGCGATGCGCCGCACCAGATTGAGGTCGTGGCTGATCAGCAGCAGCGACATGTTCAGCCGCTGTTGCAGGGACTTGAGCAATTCCAGAATCTTCACCTGCACGGTCACGTCCAGCGCGGTGGTCGGCTCGTCGGCGATCAGCAGATCCGGCTCGTTGGCCAGCGCCATGGCAATCATGATGCGCTGCCGCTGCCCACCCGACAGTTGATGCGGATACGCCTTGAGACGTGACAGCGGGTCACGAATGCCGACCAGTTCCAGCAGCTCCAGGGTGCGGCTCAGCGCGGCCTTGCCCTTGAGGCCCTTGTGGGTCACGAGGATTTCGCCGATCTGTTTTTCGACCGTGTGCAGCGGGTTCAGCGAACTCATGGGCTCCTGAAAAATCATCGCCACGCGATTGCCGCGCAGGCTGCGCAACTGCTTGTCGCTGGCGCTGACCAGATCCAGCCCGTCGTAACGAATCGAGCCTTGGGTGCTGACGGTTTTCGCCGGCAACAGACGCAGAATCGAATGCGCCGTGACCGACTTGCCCGAGCCGGATTCGCCCACCAGCGCCAGGCACTCGCCACGACGGATGTCGAGGCTGACGCCATGCACCACTTCGCGGCCGTTGAAAGCGACCCGCAGGTCGCGAATTTCAATCAGGTTGTCTTGCATGTCAGCTCCGAGGATCGAACGCGTCGCGGCAGGCTTCGCCGATGAACACCAGCAGAGAAAGGATCAAGGCCAGCACCAGGAACGCGGTCAGCCCCAACCAGGGCGCTTGCAGATTGCGCTTGGCCTCGCCGATCAGCTCGCCCAGCGACGCACTGCCCGCCGGCATGCCGAAGCCGAGAAAATCCAGCGCAGTGAGGGTGGCGATGGCGCCGGTGATGATGAACGGCAGGTAGGTCAGGGTGCTGGTCATCGCGTTAGGAAGGATGTGCCGCCACATCAGCGCAGCGTCGGTCAGGCCCAGTGCGCGGGCGGCTTTGACGTATTCCAGATTGCGCCCGCGCAGGAACTCGGCACGCACCACGTCAACCAGCGACAGCCAGGAGAACAGCGCCATGATCCCCAGCAGCCACCAGAAACTGGGGGACACGAAGCCGGACAGAATGATCAGCAGGTACAGCACCGGCAGCCCCGACCAGATCTCCTGAATGCGCTGGCCGATCAGGTCGGTCATGCCGCCGTAGTACCCCTGAATCGCCCCGGCACACACGCCGATCACCGTGCTGATCGCGGTCAGCAGCAGCGCGAACAGAATGGAAATCCGCGCGCCGAACAGCACCCGCGCCAGCACATCACGGGCCTGTTCGTCCGTGCCCAGCCAGTTGATGTGGTCCGGCGGGCTGGGCGATGGCGCGTCCAGGTCGTAGTTGATGGTGTCGTAGCTGAACGGGATCGGCGCGAACAGCATCCAGCCGTTTTTTGCCGCGATCAGCTTGCGCACATAATCGCTGGCATAGTCCGGCTCGAAAGGCAGCTCGCCGCCGAAATCGGTTTCCATGTAGGTGTGCAACACCGGGTAATACATCTGCCCGTCGTAGCTGACCAGCAGCGGCTTGTCGTTGGCGATCAGTTCGCCGCACAGGCACACCAGCATCAGGCCGATGAAGATCCACAGCGACCACCAACCGCGACGGTTGGCCTTGAACAGGTCGAAGCGACGCCGGGTCTGGGGAGAGAACTCGAACATCAGGCGCTCCTCGCGGAAAAGTCGATGCGTGGGTCGACCAGCGTGTAACACAGGTCACCGATCAGTTTGATCAGCAGGCCGAACAGCGTGAACAGAAACAGCGTGCCGAATACGATGGGGTAGTCGCGCGAGACGGCAGCTTCGTAACTCATGCGCCCCAGGCCATCGAGGCCGAAGATGGTTTCGATCAGCAGCGAGCCGGCGAAAAACACTTCGATCAAGGCCTGCGGAATACCCGCGATGACCAACAGCATGGCGTTGCGAAAAACATGGCCGTACAGCACGCGATGCTCGGTCAGGCCCTTGGCGCGTGCCGTGACCACGTACTGACGGCTGATTTCGTTGAGGAAGCTGTTCTTGGTGAGGATGGTCAGCGTGGCGAAGCCGCCGATCACCAGCGAGCTGACCGGCAACACCAGGTGCCACAGATAGTCCTTCACCTTGCCCCAGGTGCTCAGGCTGTCGAAGTTGTCCGAGAACAGCCCCTGCGCCGGAAACCAGCTCAGGTAACTGCCTCCGGCGAACACCACGATCAACAGAATGGCGAACAGAAACGCGGGCGTGGCGTAGCCGATGATCACCAGCGTGCTGCTCCAGACATCAAACGCGCTGCCATGCCGCACCGCTTTGCGAATGCCCAGCGGGATGGAAATCAGGTAGGTGATCAGCGTCGCCCAAAGCCCGAGTGACAGCGACACCGGAAGCTTCTGGGCAATCAGTTCGGTGACCGGCGCGCCGCGGAAGAAGCTGGTCCCGAAGTCCAGCTGTGCGTAATTCTTGAGCATCAGCCAGAGTCGCTCGTGCATCGGTTTGTCGAAACCGTAATGTTCCTTGATCTGCTCGATCAGCGCCGGGTCCAGCCCACGGGTGCTGCGGCTAGCGGTGCCGCTTGCGGCTACTTCGCCACCACCGCCACCAACACCATTGGGGCTGAAGCCCTGAATGCGCGCGATGGCCTGCTCGACCGGTCCGCCGGGGGCGGCCTGCACGATCAGGAAGTTGACGATCAAAATGGCCAGCAGCGTGGGAATGATCAGCAGCAGGCGTCGAATCACATAAGCCAGCATCTCAATACTCCTTGGCAGCGGCGGGCTTGCCGGTCAGTGCGGCGGCCTGAGCGTTGGTCAGCGGGGTCGGGCTGATCTGCCACCAGGTTTCCAGACCAACGTCATAGGTCGGTGCCACATCCGGCATGCCGAAACGGTTGGCGAACACCAGTGGCGTGCCCTTGGAGTAGTAGTTGGGAATCATGTAGTAGCCCCATTGCAGGACCCGGTCCAGCGCCCGCGCGTAGAGCACCATATCGTTGCGCGTATTGGCGCTCACCAGCCCATCGATCAGCGTATCCACCGCAGGATTGCGCAGCACCATGGCGTTGGAGCTGCCCACTTCGGTGGCGCTTTGCGAGCCGTACAGGTTGTACAGCTCACGGCCAGGGGAAATGATCGGATTACCGTTTTTCGGCAGGCTGACCACGATCATGTCGTAGTCCCGCGCATTGAGCCGGTTGATGTACTGCGCCGAATCGATGCGCAGGAAATCTAGGGTGATGCCGATCTGCGCCAAGGTGCGTTTGAAGGGCAGAATCAGGCGATCGAAACCGCCCTGACCATCGAGAAAGCTGAACACCATCGGCTCGCCAGCGGCGTTCACCAGCTTGTTGTCCTTCGGGTGCCAGCCCGCTTCAGCGAGTAGCTTGAGGGCCTGCAACTGCTTGTCACGGATGTAACCGCTGCCGTCGGTTTTCGGCGGCTGATACACCGTGGTGAACACCTCGTCCGGCACCTGGTCGCGCAAGGGTTCGAGAATCTTCAGCTCGGCCGGGGTCGGCAGCTCGGTGGCGGCCATGTCGCTTTTCGGGAAATAGCTTTGTTCGCGCACGTAGAAATTGCGCATGACTCGACGATTGATCCAGTCGAAATCCCACAGCAACGACAGCGCCTCGCGCACGCGGCGGTCCTTGAACATGGGTTTGTCCAGATTGAACACAAAGCCCTGCGCGGCGACCGGACGTTGCGGTGCGAGGATGCGCTTTTGCAGGCGCCCGTCGTCAATCGCCGGGCCGCTGTAGCCGACCACGAAGCCTGAAGAGGAGAACTCGCGGTTGTAGTCGAACATCCCGGCCTGCAGCAGTTGGCGGGCGATTTCGATGTCGCCGTAGTAGTTCACGGTGAGCGTGTCGAAGTTGTACAGGCCACGGCTGACCGACAGGTCCTTGCCCCACCAGTCCTTGACCCGTTCGAAGGTGACGCTGCGCCCGGCGTCAACCTTGGCGACCCGGTACGGCCCGTTGCCCAAAGGCGGCTCGAAACCGCCGCCGTTGGCGAAGTCGCGGGTCTTCCACCAGTGTTCGGGGAGGATGTGCAGGCTGGCGATGTCCAGCGCCAGCATGCGGTTGAGGTTGTTCTTGAAGTCGAAGCGAATCTGCAGCGGCCCTTCGATGGTCACCTCTTTGACGTCGGCGAACATGGGTCGATAACTGAAGCTGGCCTTGGTGGTTATCAGCTCGAAGGTGTAGCGCACGTCTTCGGCGGTGACGGGCTTGCCGTCCTCGAAGCGCGCCTTGGGGTTGAGGAAAAAACGAATCCACAGACCGTCCGGGTCCATCTCCATCTTTTCCGCGATCAGGCCATACACCGTGTACGGCTCATCCAGCGAGCGATAGGCCAGTGGCGAGTACACCCAGCTGTCGACCTCGCGCACATTGATGCCCTGATCGACGTAGGGATTGAGGTAATTGAACTGGCCGATTTCTTCCGCCGACCGGGTCAGCGAACCACCCTTGGGAGCGTTCGGGTTGACGTAATCGAAGTGCTGGAAGCCGGCCGGGTATTTCGGTGCCTCGCCATAGACGGTCAAGGCGTGGGTCGGCGTCGCCAGCACAGTCTGCCAGCCACTGCACAGTGCAACACCCAGAAGCAGGCGCCGCAGAAAACGGTTAAGACGCGACATGGTGGGGCTTTCCTCGTACGCACTGAATGACGGAACACTGCGAAAAAGCCCCCGGCCGGGGAAGGCGGATGAAACCTGGGCCGGAGGGGGCGAGCTCGCAATCTGACGTGGCCCACGGAGCGTTATGGGCCACGTCGTCACACTCAGAAGTGGTAAGTCGCGCGGGCGAACAGGGTGCGCCCCAGCGGGTCGGCGTAACGAGGGTCGTAGCCGGACTGGAAGTTGTAGGCCTGGTTGGAGAACGGCGGGTTGCGGTCGAACATGTTGCGCACACCGGCGTCGATATCCAGCACTTTGTCGAAGGTATGACCCACCGACATGTCCCACAACGCATACGACGCGACCCGCGCATTGGTGGTGCGGTCGTAGTCGTTGTAGCCGCTGGTGAAGCGGTTGGTGATGGAGGCGCGGGTATCGCCCAGTGCCCAGGTACCGGTCAGCACGTGTTTCCAACGCGAAATCACGCCGTCGCCCTGGAAGTCGCCGACCTTGTCGGTGTACGGGCCGTCGATGATGTTCTGGAAGTCATAACGCGTCACATAGGTGCCGGTCATGCCCAGACCGAACTGACCATAAGGCGTGTTCGGGAAGCGATAGTCGAGGGTTACGTCGACACCGCTGGTCTTGACGATGCCCAGGTTGGCGTTGCCGGTGACGATATTGGCGATCGAACCGTCGGCAGCGCGCACGTAGCGGTCGGCGTAGGTGTTGGGGTCATCGAACACGGTCGACTCGGGGAACGCCTGAATCTGGTTGGAGATGTGAATCCACCAGAAATCCAGGCCCATCGACAGGTTGTTGACCGGCTGATAGACGAAGCCCAGCGTCATGTTGCGGGCTTTTTCCGGGGCCAGCTCGGTGTTGCCTCCACCATTGTTGAGGAACTGCTGCTGGCAATCACGACCGGCGTTACCACCCGGCTGGACGACGCCACCGGCACACAGAACCGGGTCGTTGTAATAGCCCTGGGTGAAAGTCGTACTGCGCGGGGCATACAGCTCGTAAAGCGACGGCGCGCGGAAACCTTCGCTGTAGGCACCACGGACAACCAGTTGCTTGAACGGCTGGTAGCGGAACGAGTATTTCGGGTTGGTGGTGCTGCCGAAGTCGCTGTATTTGTCGTGACGGACGGCGGCGGTCAGTTCAAGGCTGTCCAGCACGGGCACGTTCAGTTCGGCGTATTCCGCCTTGACGCTCCTGTCGCCTTCGACGCTACCGGCGGCATCTGCGCCCAGGCTGCTGATGTCGTTGACGTAGGCTTCGTACTGCTGATGCATTTTCTCTTTGCGGTATTCGCCGCCCAACGCCAGACCCGCAGGGCCTGCACCGAACCAGTCACCGATTTCCCGGCTGATGCGCGCATCGAGCCCGGCCACCCGGCCCACAGCACTGGAGTACTGGCCGTGATATTCGTTGGCATCGATCAGTGCCTGACCGGCAGCGGTTTGCGGGCCGAACGGGTTAAGGGTGCCATTGGCCAGGCCGTTGAGCATTGCAGCGTCACTGACATAACCGTTGGTGAGCGATGACAGGACTTTGTTCTGGTTGTAAGAAGCACCTACGTTGTAGTCCCAGCCGCCCACCAGGCCGTCGAAGTTCAGCAGGAAACGCTGGCTGGTGTTCTGGTCGCTGGACCCGCGTGGCCCGGCTGCGGTTTCTCGCCAGGCTGTGCTGATCGGTTGGGTCGGGTCGAGAGTAAAGTCGGTCGGTGCCGGAGTGATGCCGTTGCCGGGATAAAAAGGCGACGATGAGTCCAGAGACAGGCCGGTAAGGGGCGCAGGCCCGATATCGGTATGGTTGTTGTTACGAGCCCAGAAGTATTCGAGGCTGACGTTATGATCGTCTGCCAGCTTGCCGGTGGCCTTGCCAAAAAACGAGGTCTTTTCGGTTTGCGGGATCAGGTCGATGTATTCACGGGTGCTGAACCGGCAGATGCCGTTGCTGGCGATCAGGTTAGGGCCGCCGCAGTTTCTGCCCAGCGGGTTCGCAGAGTTGTCACCCTGGAAGTAATTGCCGGGATAGGCCGTACCGGAGGTCTGATTGAGCCCGCGTCCTGGCACGTAATCTCTGGCAAACGAGCGGTCGTTGGCGTCCAGGTTTTGCTGCTTGTTGTAGTTGAATACACCCATGACGTTGAAGCGGTCTTGCTCCAGATCGCCAAAGCCCCAACTGGCGCTCATGTCCTTGGTGGCACCGCCGCCGCTGGCGGTCGGGGTTTCTCCACCCAGGGTCAGGCTGCCGTCGGTCAGGGATTTTTTGGTGATGAAGTTGATCACACCGCCAATGGCGTCAGTGCCGTACAACGCCGAGGCACCGTCACGCAACACTTCCACACGGTCGATGGCGGCAAAAGGGATCATGTTCAGGTCGATGGCGCTGCCGTTGGGCGTGCCCACACCCGACAGTGCGTTATTGGCCAGACGGCGGCCGTTGAGCAGCACCAGCGTCTTGTTGGCGCCGATGCCGCGCATATCGGCAAACGAGGCACCACCTGTTCCGGCGCCGACCGAGCCTGCGCTGTTGTTGATCGACTGGCTGCCGGTAATGCGCTGGACCATTTCCTGGGTGGTGGTCACGCCCTGTTTCTTCAGGTCGTCGGCGCGCAGGATGGTTATCGGCACGGCGGTTTCGGCATCGACCCGGCGGATTGCCGAACCGGTGACTTCTACACGTTGCAGTTGAGTTGTGGCAGGCACAACCGCTGCACTGGTGGACACGGCCGAGCCGCTGGTATCCGCATCGACGGCGTCTGCCGCCTGGGCACCGCTCATGCCCATGGCCAATGCACAGAGCAGGGCACGTGGATGACGCCGGACCGCGAGGGCCAGTGGTTTGAGGGTGCAACCGGGAAGATTCATCAGCATGGTTAGTTCCGACTTGATCCAGACATTATTGAAATGGCCTTGTGAGCCCTCTGTTCCCGACGCGGTTGTGCCGAGCGGGAGTTCCACTTCTTCTTTTTCCAGCAAGCCGCTCCCCTCCAAGGGCTTTTCAGCCCACGGACAACCGCATTCACGGGGGTCGGGTCAGACGGCTTCGCGAGGCGAAGCCACCCGGTCAGTCGAGCGTCATTTCGCTGTCATGACGGATATCTTCGTAATGCCGGAACGTTCGATGGAGGCCATGGCCTTGGCCACCTGGCCATAATTCACGGCGGTATCGGCCTGCAACTGAACGCGGATTTCCGGGTCCTTGGCCTTTTCGTCCTGCAGGCTTTTTTCCAGCAGCTCCGGGGCGATTTCCGATTTGGCGAGGTAGAACTTGCCGTCCTGATCGACGCTGACCACCACCGGGTTTTTCTTCTCGGCGGGGGCGACTGCGTCGGTCTTGGGCAAGTTGACCTTGATCGCGTTGGTCATCAGCGGCGTGGTGACGATGAACACCACCAGCAGCACAAGCATCACGTCGACCAGCGGCGTGACGTTCATTTCGCTGAGTACTTCATCGCTGTCCTGAGTGGAGAAAGACATTAGCTGGCCTCCCGAACGGCATGGCCATTCTTGCTGGCGATGGGCTGACGGGTGACCGCGAAGGCGCTGCGCTGGGCGAGGGCGTCGAAGTCGTGGGCGAAGTCATCCATGTCGGCCACGGCGAGCTTGAGGCGGCGCAGGAAGAAGTTGTAGATCAACACTGCTGGCACGGCTACGGCGATACCCACACCGGTGGCGACCAGCGCGTGACCGATAGGCCCGGCGACCGCTTCAAGGCTCGCCGAGCCGGTCACACCGATGCTTTGCAGTGCTTCCATGATCCCCCAGACGGTACCGAACAGGCCAATGAAGGGCGCGGTGCTGCCGATACTGGCGAGAATCGCCTGGCCGCTTTCCAGCGCGCGACGCTCTTTTTGTATCTGCTGGCGCAGGTTGCGCTCCAGACGGTCCGAGCGGTTGATGGTGTGCGCCAGTTGTTGCGTGGTGCGCGGCGACTCATCGACCGCCATGGCTTCGAAGCCACTATTGGCGATACGCGCCAGCGCGCCGGGGTATTGCGCAGAGTGCTCGGCGGCGGTCAGCAGGTCCGGCGCGCTCCAGAACGCCTTGGTGAACTGTTTGTTCTGGGACTTCTGGCGCACGTACTGCGCCGACTTGATCAGCAACAGTGCCCAACTCAATACGGAAAACAGAATCAGTGCCCAGAGCACGGCCGGGACGATCATGGAAGAGAGCGATGCGTTCATGGTTTAAACCTCACCAGCTTTAATAATTGAAGTGTCGGTTGTCAGGTGCCGGATCATTCCGGCAACTTGAAGTCGATGGTCTGCGTCGCGAAGCCTTCTATCGGCGTGTCACCGCGTTTGGCCGGTATGAACTTCCAGTTGCGCACAGCCTCCACGGCCGCTTCGTCCAGTACCGGTTTGCCGCTGGATTTGGTCACCTCGACAGCGCCAGCGCGGCCGTTGGGCAGCACCTTGATGCGCAGAATCACGCGACCTTCCCAACTGCGTCGCAAGGCCAGCCCCGGGTATTCCGGCGGCGGATTGCCCAGACTGGCGAGCCCGGATACCGCAGCGCTTTCCTTGACCGGAGCCGGTGGCGCAGCAGGTGCCGGCGGCGCGGGCGCAGGTGTTGGCGGCGCGGGCGGGCTGGGTGCGGCGGCAGGCGTTGGCGCAGGCGGCGTCGGCTTTTTCACCGGCTCGACTTTCTTGACCGGCTTGGGCTTCTCGACCTTGGGCTTTTCCACCGGTTTGGGCGGCGGTTCGACCGCGTCCGGATCCTCGACCGGTTGTTCCGGTTCGGGGGGAGGCGGTGGAGGCGGCGGCGGAGGTGGTGGCTCGGGCGGCGGCGGTTCCGGGGCAGGTGGCGTAGGGCTGGTCAGTTCAATGGTCATTTCCGGAACTTGTGGTGCAACTTCCGGGACGTCTGGCTGGGCAGTTTGCATGTACCACCAGATCACACCATGAATAAGGACCGACGCAGCAATCAACACCATTACTTGCGGCTTGTTAAGGCCGCCCGGACGCGACGTATTGGCGCTGAAAGGAATACCCTGCCACGCCGTCGAAGTGTCATCGGGCGAGGGAGAGGGGACCGCTTTCATTATTACCGCATCATTCATTAACGCTCCCTCGGGTAGTTAAAGGGCAATAAGATTCCGCTCGAACAATGGGTAACTGTTCGATTGATGGAGACCTGCATATTGTGGATAGGCAGGGCAACGCGGTGGGTGCGCACACGGCGAACTCAAACGGTTAAAGGACGTCTTGAATCAGGGCACTGACATTGCAGATCCTTGCTTGCTTATCGTCATGTACGGGGACGTACAGCGATGTTCCTGAATGCTTACATTGCAACCGCTGTGCCAGAAAGCCCTCGCTGGAACCGCTGATGCAGAGCGGGTGTCGCATTCGTATAACTATTTATCGATTCCCGATTTCGTTGACTTCAAAGCGGCAGATATGAATAAGACTTTGAACAAAAAAACAGGCAAACAATGACCCTCTGCTTGAGCAGACGCGTTCGAAAATCATGACCTGCAAGTCACTTTTTTAAATGCACCAATACTGTGTCACGAGGACCACGTTGGTGCGTTAGTTGATCAGCGCCTCATAAAAACAATACTCCGTGTGGGTACGGCGGTTGTGTGGACAGTTGTGGTTATTGAAATAAAAGCCACCCTTTTAGATGATGGCAAAATGAAAGCACTCAAAATAAAGTGTCGGACACTCTTTATAGGTCGACCGTCTTTTAATTAAAAACAACCCCGTGTGTACTTAATGACGCGCACAGGCGTGCAAGGCGCTGATTCATCATCAGAACATTCAAGGCACACGCGAAATGTCTTAAGTCCAGACGTGCAGGGCGGTCGAATAACAGCGCGCAGATCGGGACAAGGTTGAAGCGGCCGTGCCGGCATCGCTTGAGGCAGGTGATGCCCAAGGTGTGAATTGCCAGCGTAACGGTGGTCTGACGCAAGACTGATAGGGCACAGCTAGATTCCTTTCCTGGCGGGCAGCGAGACTTGTGGTCTGCTCCCCTGCACTGTTTGTGGACGCTCTGACGTCCGTGAACTGCACTTTGGTGCGTGTAGGCACCCCATGAATGCAGCGTGCACCATTGGTTTATGGCACGACCGTTCCACTTGAAAGATCTGTGCCAATTTGTGTCTTTTTGTATCTGGAGGGGTACATTTTCATCTGAAAACGAGTTTTTGCGGCTGCAAGGCGCAGTCATAGACCCTGGCGGGTATCAACTCGGCAGAGTGGCGCGGGTGCGCCGGGAGAGAGCCGCCCGGGATTAGGGCGGCCATTAGGCATGGTGAATTACCAGAACGCAGCAGGTGCGCTGAGCGCCTTGCTGAACACCTCGATGGCGCGCTCGACATCTGCCTGCGTGGTATAGCGGCCAAGGCTGACGCGCACGCTGGCCAGGGCCTTGGCGGAGTCCATGCCCAGAGCGAGCAGCACATGCGAGGGGGCATTGCTGGCCGAGTTGCACGCGGACGTCGAGGACAACGCCAGGCTGTGGGATAGCTGCGAGCTGGTGAAGCCACTGCGGGTGATGCACAGGTTCAGGGTGTGCGGGATGCGTTGTTGCGGACAGCCATTGAGCTGCACATCCGGCAGGCTCAACAAGCCTTCGCGCAGGTGGCGACTCAGCTCTTCAATACGACGGTTTTCAGCGTCGGCCTGGCTGATCGCCAACGCAAAGGCTGTACCCATGCCGACGATCTGATGGGTGGCCAAGGTGCCCGAACGAAAGCCGCCTTCATGTCCGCCGCCGTGGATCTGCGCTTTCAGCAACGAATGCGCGCGTGGGCCCACGTACAGCGCGCCAATGCCCTTGGGGCCGTAGGCCTTATGCGCCGAGAACGACATCAGGTCGACGGCCAGACTCGCCAGATCGACCTTCACCTTGCCGACGCCCTGCGCAGCGTCCACATGAAACAGCGCACCGTGCTCGCGTACCAGCGCGCCAATGCTGGCGATATCGGTCAGCGTACCCAACTCATTGTTCACCAGCATCAGCGATACCAGCAGCGTGTCTTCGCGCAATGCAGCCTGTACGGCGTGAGGCTGGATCAGGCCCTGAGCGTCCGGTTTCAGCCAGGTGACGGGAAAGCCCTGGCGCTCCAGTGTGCTGACGGTGTCGAGCACGGCCTTGTGTTCCAGCACGCTGGTGATGATGTGACGGCGCTGCGCGCTGGCATCATGGGCGATGCCCTTGATCGCCAGGTTGTTGGACTCGGTTGCGCCGGAGGTCCAGACAATGGTGTCGACAGGCGCACCCACCGCATCGGCCACCTGCGCGCGTGCCTGTTCAACGGCCTGCCGCGCCACCTGCCCATAACCGTGCCCGCTGGATGCCGGATTACCGAAATGACCTTCGCGCCCCATGCAGGCAACCATAGCTTCGATGACCTGTTCATCAACAGGCGTGGTGGCGGCGTAATCCAGATAGAGCGCAGAAGTGGTCATGGGCAATTCGCTTTGTAATCGAGTCAAAATCAAGGGCTGGCATTACCAGACCGACTGCTTGAAAGATTACTGATCCGCAGGCGAAAATTTTTTGATATTTACACGGATACGAGCAGCCAAAGCGAAAAAATATTCGCTTACGCTTGGATTTTTACGATTAAAAATTCTAGGATGCTGCTTCAGGCGCAGAATCGCAGCCAGACACCCATCGTTCCTCACGCTCCGCGTGGGAATGCAGTTCTGGACGCTCCGCGTCCAATCCGAGGATGCAAGGGGCTGCACCGTTGGGTGACGCAGAGCGTCACGAAATGCATGCCAACGCGGAGCATTGGCACGATAGTCATGCTGCTTCAGGCGCAGAATCGCAGCCAGACCCCCATCGTTCCTCACGCTCCGCGTGGGAATGCAGTTCTGGACGCTCCGCGTCCAATCCGAGGATGCAAGGGGCTGCACCGTTGGGTGGCGCAGAGCGTCACGACAGGCATTCCCACGCGGAGCGTGAGGAACGATCAGTGTAAAGCGACTAACGCAGGAAACCGCTAGTGGACAAATTCGACCGGGCAATCCTCGACATCCTGCAAACCGACTGCACCCGTTCGGTGGCGGACATCGCCGAGCGTATCGGCCTGGGCAGTACCGCGTGCTGGCGACGTATCCAGAAGCTGGAAGAGGCCGGCATCATCGACCGCCGGGTCGCGCTGCTCAATCCGCAACGGCTGAACGTCTCAGTCAGCGTCTTCGCCGCCATCCGCACCAACCAGCACAACGCCGCCTGGCTCGAACAGTTTCACGCCGCCGTCGGCGAGCTGCCTGAAGTAGTCGAGTGCTACCGCATGGCAGGCGACACCGACTACATGCTGCGCATCGTCGTAGCCGACATCGCAGGGTACGACGCGGTGTACAAACAACTGATCAGCATCCCCGGGATCAGCGACGTAAGCTCCAGCTTCGCCATGGAGCAGATCAAATTCACCACCGGCCTGCCCTTGCAATACGCATCGTTTGGCGGCTGAGCACCGCCACGCTCATCGATTGAATCGAACCCTCAGCCCGATGCCACGTCCACTTTCTTTGGCAAACGAAAAAGGTGGCTGACATGACAACCGATCACATACTCACAAACAGCGTGCCCAAAGAAGACCCCGCCAGCCCGCAACTCGGCCAGTACGACCGTGAAGCAGACCCGGTCCTCGCCATGAATGCGAACAGACCCGGTGTCGGCTCGGAACGCGGCGACGAGGTCAAGAAACGCACGGAAGGCGACGAGGCTTACGAAGATGACGAGCCGGAAGTGTATTCGGATGACCCGGATATCGTCGCGGATGAGGGTGGCGGTGTTTCGCCGGGCTGAGGGAGCACAAATATGGCGCTGAGGTGGTGTAACAGCTCAAACGTGTTCATGTAAGGGACGTTGAGCTGTTCACAGAGGTTGGGGATGATGAATACGCCGACTCAAGGCCGAGAAGCAATCTCGTCCAGATGATTCAGCAGATCCAGCGGGTCCTCATAAACCCTTAACGCGCCAGCACGCTCAAGCTCGCCTATGTCATAGCCACCCGACAGCAGACCGACGCCGGTTGCCTTGCAGCGACGTGCCGCCAGCATGTCCCAGATCGCGTCCCCTATCACCAGACACTCGTCAATCGGAGCGTTTATCTTCTTTGCAGCCGCCAGAAACAGGTCGGGGTCAGGCTTGCCATAGCTCACGTCATCGCGCGTAACGATGTTGATCTTTTTGATGTCCAGTTTCAGCGCTTTCAGGTTGATCGTCGCCGTATCGATCCCGCCGCTGGTGGCGATGCACCACTTGAGGTTTTCCTTGTCGAGCGTCTCCAGCAACTCGACGGCGCCGGGCAATGCGATGATCTGTCCTTGCAGCCGCTCGTAAGCCTGAGCATGTTTCTCGCTGAGCCGTTCGGCTTGTTCTTCGCTGATGTTCAAGCCGGTTTCACGCGACAGTGATTTCAACATCAGTCCGCCGCTCATGCCGATCTTGCGGTGAATACGCCACATCGCAAGCGGGATTTCTTCTGCGTCCAGTGCTTCTTTCCAGGCGGCAACGTTTTGATAAACGCTGTCGGTCAGCGTGCCGTCCAGGTCAAAGATGAAGGAGGTTTGCGGTCTCATAGGGTTACTCTTTTTGAATGCGGATTGACCATCTGGCGAGGTTCGGGGCGTTGTGGTCGACACCTGTTCGGCGGTGTCGGAATGCGGCGATCATCAATGAAGCGAGGGCTGTACCGGGGCTTCGAATACGGCATTGCCAGATGGAGGGAAAGGGCTGGTTTTTTGAGGTCACACACTTTCGAGTACGTGATGGAATGGCGGTTCGATCTTTCGGGCGGGAGGGCGGCCTGGTAGCAGAAAAGCCTGATGGCTTTCCAGTCGGTTTGAAGACTCTCCAGCCGCGTTAACGCTGTACGTAACCCTCCACCAGCGCCTGAACCCGCGCTGCGTCCTCATGGGTAACCGGGTTATAAACAATCATCGACAGATCCGGCCGGCCATCCACTGCGAAACCCGAATACTCCAGCTCAATCAGCCCATGAACCGGATGCCTCAGGCGCTTGGTGCCTTCGCCCTGCAAACGCACATCGTTGTCGCGCCACAAAGCAGCGAAATCAGCACTGAGCGTGCAGAGTTCGTCAGCGAGTTCACGGAGTTCCGAGGCGGCTCCGGCACGGGTCGCGTCGGCCCTGAATGCAGCGACTATGAAGCGCGCGACGGCCTGCCAATCGTCCTGCTTTGCACGCGTGCCAGCATTGCAAAACATCAGGCGCAGGATGTTGCGCTGCTCTACGGGCAGCAAGCTGTAGTCAGTAAATACGGCGGCAGCAGCGTTGTTCCAGGCCAGAACATCCCAGGTGGCGGTCTTGATAAAAGCAGGGCTGAACGCGAGCGTATCCAGAATACGCTGCAAGCGTGGCGATACGCCCTCGGGCGCGCTGTAGACCACTTCGGGCAGATGACCAAAAGCGAGCATGAACAGGTGTTGCCGCTCGGGCTCGGTCATCAGGAGGCTTTGCGCGATCCGGTCCAGAACCTGAGCAGACGGCGCGCCGCCGCGTCCTTGTTCCAGCCACGTGTACCACGTTGCGCTGATATTGGCGCGCTGGGCAACTTCTTCCCGACGCAAGCCTGGCGTGCGTCGACGCGCAGTGGAAAGCCCCAGACTCGCGGGGTCCAGACGCGCCCGACAGTCCTTCAAATACGTTCCCAGCGGGTTGGCCATGATGATCCTGTTGGTTTTTATACCCTGATAACGTCACGTCTTTTACGGGATAAACGTTACGCGCACTCTGCCGACTTCAGCAAAGAGAGATTTGACTATGCGCGTATTTATAACCGGCGCCACAGGCTTTATTGGCACTCACGTCACTTGGGAACTGATCAACGCAGGCCATCAGGTAGTGGGGCTGACACGTTCGGAAGCCGGGGATCGAGCTCTACTTGCCATGGGAGCCGATCCGCATCGCGGTGATATCGAAGACCTGTCCAGCCTTCAGTGTGGCGTGGAGAAGTGCGACGCGGTGATTCACACGGCGTTTGATCACAACTTCGCGCACTTCGTCGCCAACTGCCAGCACGACGCTCGCGTTATCGACGCATTGGGTTCTGCCCTGGCAGGCTCTGCGCGCCCGCTGGTGATCACCTCCAGCACGGCGATGGGCTCTTCAGCACCCGGGCAGGCCGCAGACGAGGACCACTTCGACCCAGCCCATCCCAACCCTCGCGTCGCATCGGAACTCGCCGGGCAGGCGCTGTTGCAACGTGGCGTCAACATAGTCGTCATGCGCCTCTCGCAAATTCATAACCCGGTCAAACAGGGCTTGGTCAGCGAAGTCATCAAACAGGCCAAGGAGAAAGGCTGCTCGGCCTATATCGACCAAGGTCTTAATCAGTGGTCCGCAGCGCACCTTGAAGACACGGCGCGCCTGTATCGCCTCGCTCTGGAGAAACATCAGCCGGGGGCTCGTTATCACGCGACTGCCGAATCAGGCATCACCTTCCGCCTGATTGCCGAAACCATCGGAGAACACCTCGGCCTGCCCACATTGGCCTTGCCCGCCTATGAAGCTGCCGCACACTTTGGCTGGCTGTCGACATTTGTGGCCAAGGACATGAGCAGCCTGAGCCACAAGACACGCAAACGCTTGGACTGGCAGCCCAAGGGGCCAGGTTTGATTGAGGATTTGGAAGGTGTTTGAAGGGGTAGTGTCTGCAGGCGGAACAACTCTGCAATTGCAGATGATCATCGTGCCAATGCTCTGCGTTGGCATGCAGTTCGTGACGCTCTGCGTCACACATCTACAGTCTGGCAACGCAGCCCAAGGACCCTACAGAATCGCGTGTAATCAGCGTGATTACTGGTGAGTATCCGCATTCTCAGCGGGATAAAACTCACCCTTGCTTCCCATTCTTTCCAGCCGCTCACGAACGAGCGCCTCGACGCTGGCCACTGCAGCCCGGTCGTCAGGGTTGACCAGTTGCAAGTGCAGGCGACTATTGTTCTGATCGTGGGTACCCTCGCTGAGCATGTCGTGTGTGACGACTTGTTCGCCACGCCACAGACATAGCTGAGTATGGGTATCACCAAGCCATATCTCTTTAACTGATCTGAGGTCAGTTTTAGCCAGTTGGTCCACGGTGATCGTCTTTTCCATTGCCTTGTCCATTGTGCTGTACCTTTTTCAGTGAGCCGATACAGGTCTGACGAATAGCCGCCGCGGATCGTTCCCGGCGTCGGCTATTCCACCGCGCCAACGGTAATGAGTCGACGCAAGGATCAAGATCGATCAATCGGTAGTTGCACGCGGCAAGGCTTTATTTCTTCAGCCAGCCCTCAACAACATCGGCACCATGCTCCGCTTTCCACTCCTTCAAGACCTTGTGATTTCCACCCTTCGTCTCGATCACTTCACCGGTTTTCGGATGTTTATAAACCTTGAGTTCGCGCGGCTTACGCTTGCCCGCAGGCTTTTCAGCGGTCTGTCCGCGAGCCGAGGTGTGTGGGTCCAGCAGATTGATGATGTGCTTCAGGCTGAAGCCATAGTGCTCAAGCAGCTTGCGCAGCTTGGTTTCGAACTCGATTTCCTTCTTGAGCCCCTGGTCGCCCTTCATCGTCTCCAGTGCCTGGAGTTGCTCGGCGAGGTGCTTTTCCAGCTGGCGGTATTCTGCGAGTTTGGACATGGTGTTTTCCTTATAAACAGGTGTGCGTAGTTATTGAGAGAGATAGCGCCCGTTACAAGTTCAGCCTATTTTCTGCAGGTTGGTTGGCTTTCAATACGTGGGAGTAACACCATAAGCCGGATTGCCCGAGCTTCCGATTATTTTCAAAAATGCGGTTTTTCGCGCACAGAATTAACAGCGGTTTTTGCCCATCTGTTCTGCAAGCCAGTGGAAAGTTTTGATTGGTCTATTTCCTGACGCAATAAAACGGCGACTCCATCTATTGAATGCGCGCCAGCGAAAAGCAAGAGCGGAAGGCGAGCTCTTTGACAGCGAACCAAGCCTGGTCGCGTTGAAAATGCAGGAGCAGTGAGCATCAATACCGCTCACTGTTCCTGCCTTGTAGGCGTCCAGGCAACTAAAGGTGGGAAGGGGAGCCCACACGCTAGCTGTTCAGGTGATATCAGCTCGCGAGGTCGACGGCGGTTTGACCCACGAGCGTCAAGTCTGCCGTATCGGCAACCACCAGGTCGGCGTTGGTGAGCTCTCGCGTGTAGTCGAACCCTGCTAGCGTGACCTGGAACGCATGCCCATCGGCGCCTGGCTCGCTACTGCGCAGGTAGGTACGGTCGGTGTTTTCATCGTAGGTCATGCTCAAGGTGCCGTCGCGGCCGTTGCCAAAACCGGTCACGCCGAGCGCAGCGACGTCGAGCTTGTCCTGGCCCCAGATGAAATCAGTGATCAGGTCGCTGCTGCCCGCATGGCTGTCGGCGCTGCTAGTGAACACGAAACGGTCGTTGCCTGTGCCGCCGGTGAGCTTGTCCGCGCCCACCCCACCGGTCAGCACATCGTCACCGGCGTTACCCTCGAGGGTGTCGTTTCCGGCACCGCCGACGAGGGTATCGTTGCCCCAGTAACCATAAAGGGTGTCGGACTTGTCACCGCCTACCAGACTCACCGAGGTGATCGGCTGCGGAGTGGTCACAACCGTCGCATCACTGGGCGGGGCGAACAGCACAGTGCTGGCGTTGAGCTCATTGACATGGTTGCCACTGAGCAGAATTTCAAAGCGGTTACCGTTGGCATCGGCCTCTAATGATTTAAGCGCGGTGGCATCGCCGGCCAGGTTGAGGACCACCTTCAGCGTACCGTTGTAGCCGTTACCCAGCCCGGTGAAGCCCAAGGCGGACACGTCGATCATGTCATGGCCGTTGCCACTGAAGTCGGTGATCAGGTCGCGGCTGCTGTAGCTGCCACTGGCATCGTTGCGGTAACTGTCGCTGAGCCGGGTATACACGAAGCTGTCGGCACCCGCGCCGCCGCTCAGAGTGTCGCCGCCGGTGCCGCCGAACAGCCGATCATTGCCCGCACCCGCTTCGACGTTGTCGCGGCCAGCGCCGGCCCTCAGGGATTCGCTGGCGTCTGTGCCTTCGAGCAGATCGTTGTGCGAAGTGCCGTTGATCAGCGGCTGGAAGTTGGCATCGGTAACAAGGCCGCTACTGGCCAGGAACTGCACGGCAAAATGTTTACCATTACCGTCTCGCTCGTAGCTTTCCAAAAAGTAAATGCCGCGCAGAGGCTCGCTACGGATGTGCAAGGTATCGCCATAGCCATCGCCTAAATGGCTATAGCCCAAGGCCGACACGTCGAGGGTATCGTGGGCGGGGTCAAAATGGCTGATGGAATCGGTGTGCTCGCCTCGGCCATTGATATAGCTGTCGCCGATGCGGTCGAAGCGGAATACATCATTACCGGCGCCGCCGTCCATACCGTCGTATCCGGCACTGGAGACCATCACATCGTTGCCACCCCCGCTGACTAGCTGGTCGTTGCCGCCCCCACCCATCAGCAGTTCATTGGCCAGCCCACCACGTATGTAGTCGTTGCCAGGAGTGCCCTGCACGATGAGTTCAATCGGGTTATTGCTGACCTGGCTACTGGCGCTTTTGACCTGCAAATTCCCAAGCGCCGTAGGATTGGTGGCGTCCTTGATGTTGAATACCTGGGTCATGCCGTGCTCCTTACTTGCAGTTGGTCCACTGGGGTGGGGTATGACGCCAGTAATGCCGTCTCGTTGATAGCAATGGGCCTTATCCGACGAAGGGGTTATAAGCGGCGGGGGCTTTCCGACCAAAACAGCCCGTTAGTGAGGACGGATAGCGACCTCATTCTCACAAGTGAAACAAGTCACCAAACAATAGGCTTGTCGTCCCAGGCCCAGAAGGTCCCGCTATCGGCCGATCCATGTGCGCCTACCACCTCAATGATGCGATCCGCCGAGAACGCCGGTTCGAACAGTTGGCCTTCGGGCACGTTCGCCTGGAATGGCTGAGATAGCTCCGTATCAGTCGTGCCTGGGTGTATTGCCAGGACGGTAGAGGCCGGGTTAAGGCGTTTCAATTCGATACTGGCCGTGTGCAGCAACTGGTTCAGCGCCGCTTTGCTGGCTCTGTAGCTGTACCAGCCACCCAGTCGGTTATCGCCAATAGAACCAACCCTCGCGGAGAGCGCCGCGAAGGTAGAAGGTTGTTTGCGCAATAACGGGAGTAGGTGTTTGAGCAGCAGGATCGGTGCGAAGGTGTTGGTCGCGAAACTCGCCTGCAGACTCGCAAGTGTCAGTTGTGCCAGGCCCTTTTCTGCTTTTGCGCCGTCCTGATGAAGAATGCCTAACGTACTGATGACGAGGTGCAGATGCTCGCATCCATCAAGCGTCTCGCTCACGAGCGCTTCGAGGGATTGTTCATTGCGCGCGTCGCAGTCGACGCGTTTGATGCGTTGGCCATATTGCTCTGCAAGCGTTGCAAGCTCTGTGGAAGTGCTGGCTTGTCGCGCGACCGCCCATACCTGAGCCACATCATCGCGAGCAAGCAACGCCGCGCACAGTGCCAAGCCAATACCTCGGCTGGCTCCGCATATCAGCACGTTGGCCTCGCTGTTCAGTTCGGGTATCAAACTCATAAGGCACCTTGAGGAGCATGGTTGAAGTGTTTTTGACTTCTGTGGGGCAACTATAGCCTTACCGCTTCGCCAACAACCGCGCCAACCCAGCCGTCACCACAACAGCCAGCAAAACGGCAGCTGCGATAGACAGAAGCGCGCCCCATTGCGATATGGAGTACCTGAGGGTCAGGTAGAAACTCACCACCCCGACAGCGCCAATGGCATTGCCGCGGACTATTGCCGCCAGTTCATAACGCCCGCCTTGAACGTGGACGAACACTGCAAGCGGCCAGGCGATCACCGGGATCGGCGCCAGCAGCCCACTGACCACCGGCCCGAGCCAGGTAGCGCTTGCGGTAATCGCCAGCAGCAGAAGGGTGGCGGTCAGCATTCGCATCGGGATGACCCAGCGCGGCAGCGCCACGTATGACGCTACGTCCGGCGGTGTGTGTTGCGAGGTGGCAACGATGATCAGCGCAACCATCAGCAGCGTGACAATGATCGACAGCGCCAGTAAACCCAACAGGTTCACCACAAAGGCCGTCGCGCCATACACCGCGAGCGCCAGGATGCATCCCACCAACGCTGAAGCGCGTCGAGTGACCAAGAAATAAAACAGGTAAGTCGCCTGAATCGCCGCCAGTCCGGCCAGTGCGCCGGGCACCGCCATCGAGGCGAACTGGGTGCCTTGCTCAAGGCTGAGAAACAGCATGACCAGCGCCGAGGTCATCGGCAGGCCGGAAAGCAGCCCTGCCACGCCGGTACCCCAGCGCTTTGCCGCTAATGAAATAGCCAGCATCAGCGCGGGGGTGATGAGTAACTTGAGGTAGAAGGCCGTCATGCAGAAAACTTCACATCCGAAAGTGGGCTGAATGCTAAACCTTTTGGCGGTGGGTAACGATGCATGTCAGCGCTTACTCCATCGCTCGACAGCGCATCCGCCAATCGCCAGAAACAGAAAAGCCCGGCGAACCGGGCTTTCTGAAAACGGGCAGTGCTTATTTAGCGGTTTTCAGCTTGATCACGTCACCAGAAACGGTAGTGGTGTAGCCGTTCAGGACCCAGGCCCAGAACCACTTCTCCTGCACTTGGGTATTGATCAGCGCATCGCCACCCTTGGCCTGAATGGCGCTGTTCTGCGCACGAACGAAACGGTCGTTCTGACGAATCGGGATCAGACCGAACAGCATCAGGCCGGTGGCGCTTGCTTCACTGTGACCGACGACGGTGTATTGGCTGCTGTCGTATTGCGGGGTTTTCATAGGGGTGCCGGTGCAACCCGCCAGAACCAGACCACATACTGCTGCGGCGACAACTTTACTAACTGACTTCAAGATAAAACTCCATGGGAAAACCCGGATCCACGTCTCGGGCGGCGGTACTTTACTCGTCGGGGTCGTGGTTTAGGTATTTTTTATAGTGGTAACAAGGCGTTCTCACATGCCCAGGCGTCGTTTGAACTGAGCGCTGAAAGACCCGTATTCATTGGGTCTTTCAGGCTTATGTTTTTATAGGCATACACGTAGGCATACAAATCTAGCGCTGCTGGTTTTCCTTCGAGACTATTTTTTGGATTCGGCAGAAGGCTTCTTGAGACTTAGCTCAGTCTCTCGAATGATGCGTCCCGAGCTCCCATCCAGCTTTATCACTTTCATCCCTGTAAGTAGGTACGTGCTTTTGCCATCAGCGAGAATCAGGTGGCCGGTAAGCCTTTCATTCTTATCTGTTATGACGGTGTGCAGGTTTTCCAGTCCTAACGAAGCATCAACCTGAGTATATTTTTGAAAATCGGCCAACCCCTGTTTGACACCCTTCTGAACGCCGAGGGCGGGTGCGAAGAAAAGCATAAAAAGAAACAGGCCTATCCACGAGGAGAGGACGATCACGATGCCCGTCGCCAAACGTTTCGTTATCGAACTGACAAAGAGCGCAGCCACTCCCACAAACACAAGGGTCAGCAAAAACGGGCCTACCGTCGGCCAGCGGTTAGCCGCATCAAGGGTTCCGGTAAACAAGTAAACGTATCCATGAAGCAGAAGTGTTGGAGTACCCAGTGACAGCTCATTCGTATCTATGCCGAATTGTTCGTAATACGCCATCAGAATGGCGTAGCCATAGATCAACAATGCCGCCTGTGAAGCTATCGCTCCGTAAGAGATTAGCTTGAAGGCCAGTTCAGTATTGGTCTTCACTTCTTTGTTCGCTGCTTGGTCTGGCGCACCAGGTGACGGCAACGCGGGAGGCACTGTGAAAGCGATAGGTGTGAGCAGCTCTACCTTGAGATTGTTATTTCTGTTCCAAAACATGGCGCGTCCTGACCTAGTGGTTGAGCTGAGACCATACCGCTCAACCCGAACGATGCACAGGGCCGACGCCTCGTCGGTTGATCGATATGTAAAGCGAGATCAGTAGCAGGAAGAAAACTCTCTGAGTTCACCTCTGGTTGGCTCAGTTCACCGAGTTCACCAGTTCACTAAGCTGGAGAAACGTCAGCTAATCGTGATGCGCGGGTTCCCTGCCCCGTATGCAGCGGAAGTCCTCAGGGGCCCTGGCTTATGCCGGATTCCATTCGCTGATGGGGCTCACTTCATAGGGGGACGGGGGACAGCCCCTGCAAATGCGGTGTAACTGGTGTTTTAGGTGTAGCGATAATGATTAAGTATATGAAAAATAAAGATAAAATAGCTGTAACACTTCTCCGGGAGTTTCTGTGTATGTGATGTAACAATACGGAACTGTGTAACGCTGCCGCTGCCTCTTTGCCGTACGGGCAACCGTGTACGATGTCCGCTAGCGGCCAAAAGCGGTCATCCGCCACCGCCAGCTATTAACCCAAGCCGTGTAAAAAAACGTAGACTCCGTTTTGAAGTCCTCGTTTCACAGCGCTGGCATATATGGAGTGGTCGCGGCGCAGACGCGTTACCTCAGACGACGCAATGCCATTCCCAGCCTACCCTCGCTACCGATAGAATTTGCCAACAAGTTGCGCCCCACTGAGGAGCCACGGATGATCCTTCCCACCCTCGCAGATGTCGTCGAGCTAGCTAAAAATGGAACGCTGCTAGAGGCCGTTTTCAGCGATCGTTGGCAATGTCGGTATCAGCACTTCGATGCGATTGCTCAACTACTTGCCGATGCCCACAACGAGGGGAGTTTCGATCTACTTGACACTCTCTCTACCAGCGGCCTGGCCTCTTTTAGTGGCTTTAAGGGTTATCAAGGGCGAAGGATCTACAGCTTAGCCATAGAGCGCCTAGACACCTCTGCAACAGCTTTACTGCCATCACTCAGGATCCTCGCAGCCCAAGCGGACGGTGAACCTCACGAGGCTACTGAGACCTTTCGAAAGTGGTGCAGTGCCTCGCCGAACAGACCGAGGGAGCTAATTGCTCTCGTCGACTCTGGAGAGCTGGATGTCTGCGACTTCTATAGCTTGCACATTGCCATTCGCAACGGCCTAAAAGCGGATCTGCCCTACTTCACTGAACGGGCCTACGCGTTGATTGAGAATGGCACGGCTGTTGAGAAAGCTCAGGTTATCCAGGCTTTATCCTCCCCGCCATTTCACGATAACGCCCAATGGAGCCGAGCATTGGATGTGCTTGGGAAGTCAGCTGTAACGGAGTCTGACGATGAGGTTCGTAGTGCACTGGTAAGAACACTATTGAGTTTCACAGAGTCGATTCCACAGCATTTCGCAATGGAGCTTGAAGAGCTGGCTGGCCAGGCCTCTCATCCGACCACATCAAAGGTTGCTCACCATCTTGCCTACGCACTCGCTTTCAGTTTCAAGGACATTGCACCTTCGTTAAGGGCAATGCTGCTGGCGCAGCTCGGAGCCATCCAGCTGGAAGTTCAAACTCAAAAGCTTGTGGACCTTGGCTTGGCAAACCTCGTAAAAGCAGGCGGCGCCGATGAAGCTCGCGCTTTCATCACTAACCTGCTTCTGCAACCGGGCTCCAATCTCCGGTTTGAGCTTTTCGATTCAACTATCCGAAATCTCATTGACGGCCCTGTCCAGGACTTCGAGACCTGGATTGTCGACTGGCTGAGGACAGCACCTAACTCGCTGTGCAGAGAAATGAATGAAGGCTTCTTTAGTAACAAGGAGGAGTACACGTTCCGGCTGGAATTCACCCTGTTCAATTTTACGAAAAGCGAATATGCGTTCATAGCTCGCAGAGCGACGGCGGTCTTCTTCATGAACCCTGCAATAGCTGCCAGCTTTCTGGTCAATTTAGGGCGATGCGCTCAGCGTAAGAGCATCGACTCCACGCTCGCACACGTTGATCAGCCCTGTTCTGAGCAAACTCAAGAGCCGCCAAGCGAATCGCAAGGATCTGAAGATTGGGATACCGAAGTGAGCGATCTACTGTTCGATCCGCTGCTAATCAATTACACCAGTGCCCAAAAGCATCTTCAGCCCATTGCCGACGACACCAATGACAAAGCCGCTCCGATGGTAAAGCGCGCGCTCAACAGTCTTAAGCAGTACTGCGATGAAATTGAGAAGGTTGAGTTTATCGTCGAACTCCGGCCCTCTGAGCGCGAAAAACAGTTAGAGGGTCAGCGTCGTTCTGACGCCATGAATGATGCGATGCGGGCGAGTCGGAAAGACTCACCCTTTGCCGGCATTTTTGCCGAGAGCATTCTCCTTTATGGAAACGGGATGGTGACATGGATCGAGGACAGCCTGAGCTCCAACGATGGCGACGAGCAGGGCGATAGCCAACCTAGGCGCTTGGAGCGTCCACTCGCAAGCATTAGCCACAGCGTTGAGTTGCCGCGCGAAGTGATTCTCGAACCCGTCGGTTTGCAGATGAAGTTGCTGAGTCTTCAAAACGTAGGTAAACCAGAATGAAGCTCGTATTCAGGGAATATCTCGCCTCTCTCCGAGAACGCCGCGAGCTTGACGTAGTGCTACCTGACTTACTCAGCGAGTTAGATTTTAACGTGATTTCGCGCCCCTCGGTTGGAACGCGTCAATACGGGGTGGACGTCGCTGCTGTGGGGAGTGAACTCGACCCGCAAACCGGTATCTCGGAGGAGAAGCTATTTTTATTCTCCATCAAGCAAGGTGATCTAACTCGCAACGATTGGGACGGTACAACGCAGGCGCTAAGGGGCTCAATCAACGAAATCACGGATTTCTATATTCCCGTTCGGATTGCCGAGCAATACAAGCACATGAAAGTGGTTATCTGCCTGTGTTTCGGGGGGGAAATACATGAGGCTATCCAGGATATTGTAACGCAGTACATCAAAATAAAGACGAATGAACGCGTTTCCTTTCAGATCTGGAACGGGGATTTACTGGCCGGAAAGCTAACCCAGGGTGTGCTACAGCAGCAGTTGGTCGACGAGCGCCTGCGCAGTAGTTTTCAGAAATCGGTCGCGATGATCGACGAACCGGATATTGCCTACCAGCATTTTTGCAACCTGGCAAAGGGGTTGTTGGGCGGTGAAGACCTGAAACCACAGTCACGGCTAACCAGCGTGAGGCAGGTCTACATTTGCTTGTGGGTACTATTCGTCTGGGCACGTGCCGCGGGCAATCTGGAGGCCCCCTATCGGGCCAGCGAACGCGTCATCCTGTTAGCCTGGGAACACATCAAGGTGCACATTGATGCCAAGCAGCAGAAGAAAATTTCGGACGACATGGGTTGCACGTTCGCAGCGCTCGTGGATCTTCACTTCCAAATCTGGGACGAGTTCTTAGGCAAAAAGGTTTTGCCCTACGTTCATGTGCGACATGGCATCTCTGCGGCGGTGAACACCTCGACATCAGTCGACATCAGTCTCAAACTATTCGAGACATTGGGACGGATCGCTCAGCGCGGCCTCTGGTTGCTTTGGCAGATAAGCGGTGATGACACAGTCCCTCAGCGATGCCTGAAAACTGAGGCAGGCGACCCATCCAAATTCGACGAGGCCTCCAAGCTGGCCTCACAGATCAGTCATCTGATCAGCAACAATCGGAGCTTACTAAGCCCGATCGCAGATGAGCAGTCGATCGACATAGGCGTCGCGCTGACCTTCCTCTCCATGATGGAAAAATGGCAGCCGTTTGCAGTCGACTACTGTGACCACCTACTCGAAAACTACCGATTCACCTACTGGACACATGGTGGTTACCCAACAATCGATGCGAGCTATCGAAACCTGATCAGCCACCCCAGAGAATCCACTGAGACCTATCGTAAAGGTCAAACCAAAGGTAGTACTTTGATCCCGCTCCTGATGGTCTGGGCAACATCGCGAGGCGAAACAAAGAGAACCAGAGAATTCGCAGCCTTCGCTAAGGAGTCTCTCAAGCATTGCACCATGCAGGCTTGGTTGCCAGGGGGAAATAGTGAGGAGAAGTTGTATAGAGGTATATCGGGGCATGGCCTAGCACTAACCGACATTCCCGTAACTGCGGACGGCGCGGCGGCGATCAAAATGCTCAACTCCGAGGTTTCGAGAGATGGGCATCTAATGACGCTGTCAGCTGTGAAACATGGGCACTGGCCAATTCTGGTTATGGCTTGTAGGCATTACCGGTTACCACTGCCGCCTCACCTGTGGTTGCCGCTCCTTACTCCCTAGACTCTTAGACTACCTGCGGTCCACCGAGCACGACCGCTATGGGTCGAATGCAGCCAGTCGGTGCTTATTAGTGGGCGTCAAAAATACATATTCGCCCTCATGCCACACCTCCATAAGTTGAGCAGGCGCGTGAACGACCACGCGACCGGCCGTATCCGTGATATGCCAGCCCTCTACCCTCTGGCGTCCAGCAGGCGCAGAAAAGCCCGCCAAGGCAGCTTTTCTGTGGGGAGGCATTTAACGAATGTCCCGTTATCGGAAGTGGTCTAGCCTTCGGTGACGTGTTTGCCCAACTCGGAGCCCTCCAGCGGACCGGCCTTAGGCTTGGGCCTTAGGCTTACCCAGCACATAGATCACGTAAGTACTACTGTTACCGCCGGTAGCCCCAGGGAGAGCGGCCAGTAGCCCCCAGCCCTGCTTAAGCTTGGCGTTTGCTTCGCTCTGGCTGCGAACTTCAAGCACTTCAACTGCATCGCTTATCTGCATCGGTATTGCTCCCTGCTGCTGTGTAGGCCGCTCCAGCATGGCGCGGCCGGGTTCCTTTCTAGAGGCCGTGTGCCGCCGTGCGAGCCTGAGCGATCAGTCCGGCCAGCTCAGGGCCATCCTCTTTATTAAGCGTTACATGCCACCACTGATCCTTAGAGGCTTCACCGGTCACCTTCCACACTGGCTGACCGGCAAAGGTGTCGGACTCTATGCGAACCTGGGCGAACGACGCACGCATGCTCATGCTCGGGTTGCGCGAATCAAACTGCACGAAGTTGACGGCCACCGTTACCGTCACAGGCAATGCTTGGGGCACACTTGCTACGGGGTGGTATTCACGGGTAATCATCATGATTCAGGTCCTTTCATCGGCTGTCGTTACATTGGCAAACTACCCCTCCGGTAGTGGCTCATTGTTAGCACACTCAGCATAAGGTGAGGGCACTTTCACACGTTAAGATATTTCAAGCTCGCAGCTAGGTCTGCCGAGAACGCCCATACTAAGGCCACGTAATAAGCAGTACCCAGCTCTTGCGAGGCAAGGTTTCCATCAATACGCCAGGTAACAAGAAAACCTCTAACTACTTGATATATATTAAAATTATCTTCCTTTTAATCAGTCGTTCTCAAGACATGACGCGGGCCAATTCGCCTCCCATGGTGGTTTACCAGCAGAAAGACCTTCTTTTGGCCAATTACGCTAATCGTGAGCGGGAGCTAACGGCCACCGCCAGAAGCAGGCGGACGATGCAATAGAAATGCGATACTCTGCATAGTTGATGTGTTAAATTAAATTTTGGACGCTAGGCAGTTTTCAGAATGAATCAGAAAAAGCGGCACCACTTCATTCCTAAAACGTACATGAGTTCTTTCTGCAATGACGCAGGACGCGTGCTTGTCTATCGTAAAGATGGCAACGGGCAACCCTTGTCAGTGATACCGGATGCCACTCAATTTCAAGGGTATTATTATTCACAGCCTAAGCCAGATGGAGGCACAGACAATAATAAATTAGAAGATTTTTTCTGCGAGATTGAAGGGGGATGGTCACCGATAGTGAAGAGACTCGAGATACGAGAGGATATTAATGATAGCCTTGAATCTCTGTTCAATTTTATGGCTCTGCAACGCGCTCGAGTCCCCGCTTGCCGAGACGCTGTCGAACTCGTATTAGCTGCAACGGTTAAAAGTATGGCGAAAAAGATGTATCGAGATGGTAAGTTGCCAGTTCTACCAAAGGGAAACGAGAATTTAATAGATGAAATGCAAATATCTATAGATCCGCACCAAAGTATCCACGCGATGGTTTCCATCATAAAAGGTATCGGTCAAATTATCGATAGTGTTGGCTGGGTCGTTTTTCACAACAATACAAGTAGGCCTTTTTTAACAAGTGACAATCCGGTGGTTTGGTTTGACTCTTCGCTACCGTTTCCTCAACAGAAGCCGTATATGATTAACCCTGTCAGCCCTATATTAGTGCAGTTTCCAATCAGCCCGAAAATTTTGTTGGTAGGTGCCTCGGAATATAGAGAAAATTTTCTTCGTTATGGTTTAGTGCATACTGATACGAGTTCTGACAAATGGGTAGAGTATGTCAATGCGCAGACTTGTAGATTTGCCTATGAGGCGGTTATTTCAAATTCAGCGTCTCAGGCGGAGTTGATAGCGGGATTTTCTGACGTTTCGCCAGTTCACGTATCAAACTCTGTAATGATTAATAGTTCAGATACTCTACTTCACTCGTTCGATTTTGGTAGTCGTCGCAAAAAATCAAGATGGAAATAAAATCTAAGTCAGCGATGTAAGAACGGCTTTTTTGCGCGTTATAGATTTTTTAGCTGCACATATTATGTTTAAGGCAGAGAGATGCTTCTAATAAGTACACGCCTATTGAGCCGGCTTTTTATACCTATGTAGAAACCTACAGTGGGCAGGGCTTTTCTTTTTTGCTCCCATCCTTAGCTCTTAGCTCTGCGCGGATTGCGTATGCTTAGGGGGACATTCCTCGGTATTGCCGGACGTACCTCATGGCGCACATCAGTCTTTCGTCCCCGGCAAAGATAGGCCCAGAGCTGACGGTAGCGACACACGGATATCGGCCCGTGCTTTTGTCCGGCTTAATGCCCACACGTCATGCACGTTCCATAACTGCTTATGACGTTACCTAGACAATCTGCATCATACTCTTTTTCGCACTCAGTTCTTTCTACTTCGTACTCATCATCACATACCGGGCAATAAAGAGTGTTGCAAGCAGCCCCAGGTGTACTAAGTCGGGCAAGTTTTGGTTCAGTATCCCCATAGTCATTGCTTGCTTCGTCGTGGCAGTGGGGGCAATAATATGCTCGTTTTTTCTTGTCGATTTTGAAATATTCTTTGACTTGTGCGGGCCCCAGCGCCTCAATTATGTAAAACAGTTCTATGCAGGCTTCGTTCGTAATAAAATCGCTGCTACCCAATTCAGTTGAGGGCGAATTCGTTAATGACTCAAATCGTAGCCTTGCCCAGGAGTCATTGGGAAAGAGGGTTTTATGCATAAAAAGTAGCGAGCTTAGTATGTCATTGAATGTAACCTCTAATGATTTGCTTACAGAGTGCATTATCGTGTTGCGCTTCTCCCTCAAGCTGTTAAAAGCGTCTACGAATCCTCCTTCAAATGGCGTGCCTGAAAAAGTATCGTGGACTTTAATTAAGTCCTGCGCATCAATTGTGCGAAAAGTACTGAAGTCTAGTGGCCCACAATATGGCGATGGCCATTTTGATGGTGAGTCAGAAATCAATATGTACGGAGAAATGGTGCATATCCGCCCCTTTATTAAAAATTCAACGCCTTGTTGAGTAATCGTAAGTGCCGTAGCTAGATGCCTTTGAGAAAGACTCCAATATTCTTCGGAAACTTCCGACGGGTCAATGCCATATTGTTCCGCCTCATTCAGGTTGACAAGAAGTTTGGCAACAATATCCCACGCAAATGATAGTAGCTCTTTGCCTGTTTTATAAAAATCTTCGGATGTGGGAGTATTTAAAATCATTAAATATGCCTTGAGTTTTTTATGTGCATAAACTTAAATCAATATAAGGCCAAAACGCAAGCTGGGGAAGCCCCAGCCTTTTTTTCTGATCCGGTATTCTAAGAAAATATCAGGGTGGTCGTAAGGTGCGGTGCACCTGAATCAGGGAAAGTTTTTAGACGTAGGTTTTGGCCGGCCCTTTGTAAGCGGAAGCTACAGACGACCATTTCGAGCGATCGCTATTGGTCGAGAGCAGACTGTGACTAGATAGGTAGAGAGCCGCGCATCCTATGGATGCATTATCTTGATGCGATGGGCTAGAAATACTGTGTATTTCCAGTAAAGCGTCTACACCAAAAAGGGCCCGTCTGGGCCCTTTTTCAGGTGAAGCGGCTTTATTGTTTCAGCCACCCATCGACGACATCAGCGACGCGTTGTTCATTGCTTTCATCCGTTCGTTCCTCCAGTTAGCTCACGAGTGCAGCCTGTTGAGTTATCGAAATGTCGTTGAGCTGGAGCAGATCCTGCGCGCCGTAGTTCCGCGCCCGGTCGGATAGTTCATGCCACGTCCAGTTCCCGACGGTTTCACCTTCCTGCGGAACCGCCAGTTTCAACAGGCTCACTTGATCAAGGCCGAGCAGGTTGTAATTTGCCCACAGCCTTCCGCCCACATCGAAGAGTGCCTTAGCGGCCTCGTTCCATTTCTCTTCCAGCACTGTTTGAGAAAGCCACAGGGCGTCGCGCTCTATGCCTCTGTGCTTTTCCTGTGCTTCGACGATGTATTGATCTACCGTGGCCAGCTCCTGCTTGAGCGCGGATATGATCAGGCCTTGTCGACGATCATGTTCGGCGGCGGTTGCCAGGTTTTTTGCGGCTTTTTGCGCATCAGCGTTGGCAGTCTTTTCGCCTTCGGTGGCGCCCCATGCCACGGCCTATGCATACGCAGTCGCGGCGTTCGTTTCGGCCTGCCGGGCTTTGGCCATGTCCTCTACGGCCTGTTGTTTGGTCTGTTCGAGACGGGTGCTGAGGCTCTAACGTTTTTCATTCAGCTCCTGCTCATCGACTTTCCAGGTGTTCATGGCCTCGACGTATCCCGCCATCAGGGAATGGCTGTTGATGAGGGTCTCGCGGCGATTGATCTTCTGATCCAACAGGTCCGCATTGTGCCTGCGCGAGTCGGCGATGCGCGGATCGCACATGCTGATCTCACCAACCATTAGGAGGCTGTCGGAATGCTCACGGATGGTGGATGCCGACATATCTTGAGAATTGCTAAACCCAAAAACAAAAAAGCCCGCACAAGGCGGGCTTCGAGCATTTCCTGGACTGTCCACAACTCAAGACAGATCCAGACTGCAAAATATGGCGCACCAGGCGGGATTCGAACCCACGACCCCTGCCTTCGGAGGGCAGTACTCTATCCAGCTGAGCTACTGGTGCGACGCGGGCGCCATGATACTCACATGGGTACGGGGCGTCCAGTTGCGGGCGGTGCGAGACACAAATCACCCAGCGCGCCCCGCGACAGCCTTTCATCAGCCCACACCCATTACCGCCCACAAAGGATCAGACCTGCGCTTCCGGCACGGCTGCGTGGTGGTGCATGATGCTCCCCATACCACTCCGTCAGTTCGTTCTCACCGAGGGCCTCTTATCAATCAGTTCAAAAGCATCGAGCGCAGCCCGTGCCGCGTTCTTATTACCGGGGCCAGTATCGCGGGGTGTGCCGCGGCCTGGTGGCTGGCGCAGCGTGACTGTGATGTCACGGTTGTCGAGCAGGCGCCTGCCTTTCGCGATGGCGGGCAGAATGTAGATGTGCGGGGCGCGGCTCGGGAGGTCTTGCGCCTGATGGGGCTTGAGCAGGCGGTGAAGGGCCTCAATACCGGCGAGACGGGGCTTGCGTGGGTTGATGAGGATAACCGCACGGCGGCGCGCATCGATCTGGCCGGTCTGGACGGGGACGGCCCGACGGCTGAGCTTGAGGTGTTGCGCGGGGATCTTGCGCGTCTGCTGTATGAGGCGTCGTCTGCTGATGCGTTCTATCGCTTTGGTGATCGCATCGTTTCGGTCGAGCACGATAACGAGGGCGTGTCGGTCACGTTCGAGGGCGGTGGCGAGGAGCGTTTTGATCTGTTGATCATTGCTGAAGGTGTCGGCTCGCGCACGCGGGAGCTGGTGTTCCCCGGCGAGAATCAGCCGCGCCGGATGGACCTGGCCAGCGCGTTCTTTACCGTGCCTCGGGCACCGACCGATAGCCAGACCGCGCGCTGGTATAACGCGGTGGGCGGTCGCAGCGCGGGTGTTCGTCCGGACAATCGCGGTACGACGCGTGCGTTCTTTAATGTGCACGGCCGTAGCCATCTGACGGTCGGCAACAGTGTTGCCGAGCAGAAGGCGTTTCTTCGCGCGTCGTTTGCAGGCGCGGGCTGGGAGGTGCCTCGTCTGCTGGAGGGGATGGAGGCTGCGGAGGATTTCTGGTTCGATGACTTGCGTCAGGTGAAGATCGATCGCTGGTCGAATGGCTCGGTGGTACTGCTGGGCGATGCGGCGTGGTGTGTCACGCCGCTGGGTGGGGTCGGCGCTTCGCTGGCGCTGATTGGGGCGTATGTGCTGGCGGGCGAACTCACCAAGACCGACACCATTGCCGAGGCGCTTGCCGCGTACGAATATGTCCTGCGCCCTGTGGTGAAAAAGTCGCAGAGCGTGCCGAAACTTGTTCCGCGTCTGGTCCATCCTCGCAGTCAGACCGGGGTGAAGATCCTGCGCGCCGTGCAGCGGCTGGTGGCAACGCCCTTTATCAACAAACGTGCTGCCAGGGCGCTGACCCCGGCGGTGCAGTCATTCACGCTTCCGGATTATCGATAGCGCTACAGGCGTGGGTTAAAACCTGCGCCGGGCCCTGCGGTGGTCATGGCGCTGTCGAACTCGATCAGCCACGGCCCGGCCAGGACGATGATCGGGTCGTTCGGCAATGCCTTGAGGTTGATCGTGACCTTCGCAGGTTACTCCGTGGTCGCTCAAGGCTTTTATGCGCTGCCTGATCACACTGCGGCTGCCTTGCGTTCAGGTTCGGCGCTGATCAGAAAACCACCCGCCTCCGTACGCCCGTTCTTTTTTTCGAACGGGCTATTGTCCTTTCCCCCCGCAATGCCTAGGATTCGTTTGAGATTTCAAACGCTCTTGTTCGGTCTTCCTGCCTTCATGCGTTGCGCAGCGCTGGAACCCGATGGAATGTTTTCCTGACGATGGCTTCCAAATGGGGTGCATCGATATCAATTGTTCGCGTCGCCTCTCGGGCGATGCTGTTTAGGAGGCCGACATGCAGCTCAAAGATTCCACACTGTTCCGCCAGCAAGCCTACATCAATGGCCAGTGGCTGGACGCGGACGGTGGTCAGTCGATCAAGGTCAACAACCCTGCCAACAACGAGATCCTCGGCACTGTGCCAAAAATGGGCGCAGCCGAGACGCGTCGGGCGATTGAGGCGGCTGACAAGGCGCTGCCGGCCTGGCGTGCGCTGACTGCCAAGGAGCGTGGCAATAAGCTGCGCCGCTGGTTCGAGCTGATGATCGAGAACCAGGACGATCTGGGTCTGCTGATGACACTGGAGCAGGGCAAGCCACTGGCCGAAGCCAAGGGCGAGATCACCTACGCCGCATCGTTCATCGAGTGGTTCGCCGAAGAGGCCAAGCGCGTGTATGGCGATGTGATCCCTGGTCACCAGCCGGACAAGCGCCTGATCGTACTCAAGCAGCCGATTGGTGTGACGGCGGCGATCACCCCGTGGAACTTCCCGGCGGCAATGATCACCCGCAAGGCCGGTCCTGCACTGGCGGCGGGCTGCACCATGGTGCTCAAGCCTGCGTCGCAAACGCCGTTCTCGGCACTGGCCCTGGCTGAACTGGCCGAGCGTGCGGGTATCCCGGCTGGTGTGTTCAGCGTGGTGACCGGCAGCGCAGGCGATATCGGTGCCGAGCTGACCGGCAACCCGATCGTGCGCAAACTGTCCTTCACCGGCTCGACCGACATTGGTCGCCAGCTGATGGCCGAGTGCGCCAAGGACATCAAGAAGGTTTCCCTGGAGCTGGGCGGTAACGCGCCTTTCATCGTGTTCGACGATGCCGACCTCGACAAGGCGGTCGAAGGCGCGATGATCTCCAAGTACCGCAACAACGGCCAGACCTGCGTGTGCGCCAACCGCATCTATGTGCAGGACGCGGTGTATGACGCGTTCGCCGAGAAGCTCAAGGTGGCGGTCGGCAAGTTGAAGATCGGTAACGGTCTGGAAGAAGGCGTCACCACCGGCCCGTTGATCGACGACAAGGCGGTGGCCAAGGTCAAGGAACATATCGCCGACGCCGTCAGCAAGGGCGCAACCGTGCTGACCGGTGGCAACAGCCTGGAAGGCTCGTTCTTCGAACCGACCATTCTGGTCAACGTGTCGAAAGATGCCGCCGTGGCCCGGGAAGAAACCTTTGGTCCGCTGGCCCCGCTGTTCCGCTTCAAGGACGAGGCCGAAGTGATCGCGATGGCCAACGACACCGAGTTCGGTCTGGCGTCGTATTTCTACGCGCAGAACATGAGCCGCGTGTTCCGTGTTGCCGAGGCCCTGGAATATGGCATGGTGGGTATCAATACCGGCCTGATCTCCAACGAATTGGCACCGTTCGGCGGTATCAAGTCGTCCGGCCTGGGCCGTGAAGGCTCCAAGTACGGCATCGAAGATTATCTGGAAATCAAATACCTCTGCCTGTCGGTCTGACCGACGCTCGGGTATTGCAGCCGATGGCGCGCGAGAGCGACGTGTCATCGGCTTTTGTTGCACCGCAGTTTCCTGGTGGCCTGAAGGCTGCAGCAGTCGATCATCGTATGCTGCCGCAGTTGATCCGGTCCGCTTGATCCTTGACCCACGCCGACCGATGAGCGGCGAATGAGGAATATATGAGCAAGACTAACGAATCCCTGATGCAACGCCGCCATGCAGCCGTCCCACGTGGCGTTGGTCAGATCCACCCGATCTTCGCAGCTTCGGCGAAGAACGCGACCGTTACCGACGTGGAAGGTCGTGAATTCATCGACTTCGCGGGCGGCATTGCCGTTCTGAATACCGGTCACCTGCACCCGAAGATCATCGCCGCTGTGCAAGAGCAGCTGACCAAGCTGAGCCATACCTGCTTCCAGGTGCTGGCCTACGAGCCTTACGTCGAGCTGTGCGAGAAGATCAACGCCAAAGTGCCGGGTGATTTCGACAAGAAAACCCTGCTGGTGACCACCGGTTCCGAAGCGGTGGAAAACGCCGTGAAGATCGCCCGTGCTGCGACCGGTCGTGCGGGCGTTATCGCCTTCACCGGCGCTTACCACGGCCGCACCATGATGACCCTGGGCCTGACCGGCAAAGTCGTGCCTTACTCGGCCGGCATGGGCCTGATGCCAGGCGGTATCTTCCGTGCGCTGTACCCGTGCGAACTGCATGGCGTGAGCGTTGACGATTCCATCGCCAGCATCGAGCGCATCTTCAAGAACGACGCCGAGCCCAAGGACATCGCTGCAATCATCATTGAGCCGGTTCAGGGCGAAGGTGGTTTCTACGTGGCGCCGAAGGCCTTCATGCTGCGTCTGCGCGAGCTGTGCGACAAGCACGGCATTCTGCTGATCGCTGACGAAGTGCAGACCGGCGCGGGTCGTACCGGCACGTTCTTCGCGATGGAGCAGATGGGCGTTGCGGCTGACCTGACTACTTTCGCCAAGTCCATCGCAGGCGGCTTCCCGCTGGCGGGCGTATGCGGCAAGGCTGAATACATGGACGCCATTGCACCCGGCGGTCTGGGCGGCACCTATGCCGGTAGCCCGGTGGCCTGTGCTGCGGCACTGGCGGTGCTGGACATCTTCGAAGAAGAGCACCTGCTGGAGCGCTGCAAGGCAGTTGGTGAACGTCTGGTGACCTCGCTCAAGGCGATGCAGGCCAAGTACCCGGTTATCGGTGAAGTGCGTGCGCTGGGTGCGATGATCGCTGTCGAACTGTTCGAAGACGGCGATTCGCACAAGCCTAACGCCGCTGCTGTGGCTCAGGTGGTTGCCAAGGCGCGTGACAAGGGTCTGATTCTGCTGTCCTGCGGTACTTACGGCAACGTGTTGCGCGTGCTGGTGCCGTTGACTGCCGAAGACGAATTGCTGAACCGCGGCCTGGCCATTCTCGACGAATGCTTTGCTGAAATCGCGTAAAAAGTGTGAAGTCATGAATTGATTAATTTATGACCAAACAGACAAAAAAAGCCCGTTTCGACGGGTTTTTTTTGCGTTCGAGCAGGGTATTTCGCTGTTTTGGGTATATCCGGACGTTTGCATTGGCTAAGGTGATCGCATTGACATCGGAGAGTCATGATGACCGCTGTAGTTTTGCCCGCCGTTCCTCGCGTACTGATAGCCGAGTCTGATCCATGGGTTCGCGAGACGCTTAGCGACCTGGTGTTGGACGTGCGTGCGGATATCGAGCTGGAGATGTGCACCGATGGCAAACAGGCCGTCGAGTGGATGAAAAAACACCTGCCGGACCTGATCATCGCCGCCCGCGAGCTGCCGGGGATCGATGGCCTGAGCCTGCTGCGGGGCGTGCGCAATCTGCGTCGTCAGCCCGCCATCCCGTTCATTCTGATCAGCAATCGCAATGACAGCGCCAGCGTGCGTGAGGTCGTGCCGCTGGCGCCGACTGCCTACCTGACCAAACCACTGAATACTGAAGGCTTGCGCCAGCGTCTTGAAGGCCTGTTGCTGGAACGCAGCACCCCGGTTACGGGTGCGGTGCCCGCGCTGACGCCGGGCCTGACCCTGACCAAGTTTCTCGACAAACGCCGTGATATAGCCGATGGCGCGCCGCTGTTCGTCGATGTCGCCACGGCGGTGACGCTCAGCCAGACCGCCAGCGGCATCGACGCCGCCTTGCTGGAGCAGGAGCTGCGCAACGATCCGCACATCACGGCAGTACTGATCGCAGCTGCCAATACGGCGGCGCAGCATCTGGGCAAGCCGATCCAGACCATGGGCGGGGCGCTGGCCATTCTCGGGCCGGTGCAGGGTGCCAATATCGCGTCAGGCCTGGCCAAAAAGCGTATGGCGGTGCTGACCAATGATGCGTTGCTGGCCAAGGCCCATGAGCTTTGGAGCCTGTCGCAGCGCACGGCAGATTACGCACGCATTCTGGGCGGCATGCTGGAGCTGGATGCAGAGCGCTGCTTCAGCGCCGGGTTGTTGCAGTCGCTGGGTGACCTGGCGGTATTGGGTTGCCTGCAGGAGTGGCTGCTGGCTGGCGGCCAACTGGATGAGCAGGTGATCGGGCAGTCTCTGGAACAGTATTCCGCTGCCTTCGGCTCTGCTCTGCGCACGCGCTGGCGTTTGCCGCTGGAACTGCGTGAGCTGATCGCTGCGGTGTATCAGTACAACACCGGCATCTACACGCGCGAAGTGCTGGCAATGAACCTGGCGGGGCAGATGGCGCGCCTGGGCGAGGAAGAAAGTGTCACCACGCTGATCAAGACCAAGTCGGCCAAACTGTTGAAGCTCAGCGTCGGTGACTTGCAGCGCCTGCGCAAGAAGCTGACGGGGGTGACGGATCCGAGTTTGCTGAGGCCGCTGACGACCGAAACTGAGGTGGCTGCCGAGGCGGTCGAAGATGGGTTGCTCGACGTGGCACCTGAGGCACCTGCTGAAGAGCCTGCTGCAATCGAGGATCCGGCAGCCGCTGTTCAGGGTTCGCCCGAGAAGTAAAACCCGACCGACGCCTTCGCGAGCAAGGCGAATCGCCGCCTAGCCGCTCCCTCAGGGCGTCATGCCGTGCGCGCTCCCACAAGATACCGCGTACTCCCGTAGGAGCGAACTTGTTCGCGAAGGCGGTATTCCTGACGCCGAAAAGCCATCGACTGCACCGGACTCTTCGAGGAGCGAACTTGTTCGCGAAGGCGGTATTCCTGACGCAGAAAAGCAATGGACTGCACCGGACTCTTCGCGAGCAAGCTCGCTCCCACAAGGTACCGCGTACTCCTGTAGGAGCGAGCTTGTTCGCGAAGGCGGTATTCCTGACGCAGAAAAGCCATCGACTGCACCGGACTCTTCGCGAGCAAGCTCGCTCCCACAAGGTACCGCGTACTCCTGCAGGAGCGAACTTGTTCGCGAAGGCTATATTCCAAACGCAGCCAATGCATTGAATGTACCGCCCTCTTCGCGGACAAGTCCGCTCCTACAGGGCACCGCAGACTCCCACAGGGCTTGATGCTGTGTGCGCTCACGGAATGTACCTCCCTCTTCGCGGACAAGTCCGCTCCTACAGGGCACCGCAGACTCCCACAGGGCTTGATGCTGTGTGCGCACTTGCTCGCGAAGGGGCCGGTACAACCACCGAAGATTTGCTGATCAGGAAGACCGTCTTCGCGAGCAAGCTCGCTCCCACAAGATACCTCGTGCTCCCGCGGGGGCGACCGGGGCGGCGATCCGCCTTGCTCGCGAAGGGGCCAGTCGTGCTTTCTACATTCGAGAAGGCATTTCAGACCAGTACGATCTGGTTCTTGCCTTGGCGCTTGGCCTGATACATCGCGGCGTCGGCGCGGCCGTAGAGGGTTTCGAGGCTTGGGTCGTCCGCGCCCAGGTTGGTCAGGCCCTGGCTGGCGGTGATGCTGAAGGTGGTGCCGCCGGACTGGAAATTCTGACGCTGGATCTCGCGTTGCAGGCGCTCGGCGATCTGCATGGCCATGTCCGGCGCGCAGCCGGGGAATACTGCGGCGAACTCTTCACCACCGATACGCCCGAACAGGTCACCACGCCTCAATGCCGAACGACCGCTTTCGGCGATGCGTTGCAGCACGGTATCGCCTTCCTGATGGCCGTAGGTGTCGTTCACCAGCTTGAAGTCATCGATGTCCAGCAGCAAAAACGCCAGCGGCGTACCGTTGAGGCGAGCCAGTTCGAACTCGCGCTGGGCGCATTCGAAAAAGTGCCGGCGGTTGCTGCTCTGGGTCAGCACATCGGTGGTCGCCAGGCGTTGCAGCTCATCCTCGAGGTGCTTCTTCTCGGTGATGTCTTCGGCGATGCCCACCACGATCAGACGCTGGCTGGCGTCGGCGCGATGACTGACGAAGCATTTATCGCTGAGCCAGCGTACTTCGCCATCCGCACGAATGATCCGGTACTCGCGGTCCTCGATCGAGCCTTTCTCGATGACCTCGTTCAGGCTGCGCTCGGCGTAGTTCAGGTCATCGGGGTAGATGCTGTCGCGCCACTCACTGTAGTCAGCCAGCAGCAGGCCCGCCGAACGACCGAAGATGCGCTCGTAGGCCGGGCTGACATAGATCATGTGCTGGGTTTCCCAGTCGAACGCCCACAAGACAGCGTTCACGCTCACCAGCAACGAGCTGAACAATTGTTCGCGCTCGCTCAGACGTGCGACTTCTGCCTGAGCGTGCATCAGGGCTAACAGGGTTTCTGCGGCTGCGGGCATATCAGTGATCGGTGAGCCGGGTAGGGAAGTGAAAGGCTGCTTTTCCATAAGAACCATCTCAAACGTTTACGGCCAGTAAGGCGCCCTATCCCGATTGGCGGGAAAGTTGATGAGATAGACGGGGAGGGGATAAGTTCCGGGACCGGCGCGCCAGGGGATGGCGCGCCGATCAACGGTTCAGGCGTGTGCGGGGCGTAGCGAGTAGGTTTTCAGCTGGTCGGCGAACTCGCGCAGGGACTGAATGCCGCTGGCTTCGGCCTCGTGAATCCACTCTTTCATGGCCGACAGCATGTCGTGACCGTTGCTGCTGGTCTTGACCCAGATCTGTTGCAACGCGAGGCGTTTTTCGTAGATCACTTTCAGCGCATGGCTGTGTTCCAGCATGGTCTGGATGCGCAGGTGATGCCTGTCATCGAGCAGGCTGGTCTCACGCGACAGCAGGCGCTTGGCACGACGGAACTGATGACGCACCGACTCGTCGGCCTTGCCGAGTTCCTGAGTAACCAGCGGCGCGATGACCAGCTTGCGGTACTGCGCCATGATCTGGAAACGGTTGTTGAGGATCGCCATCGCGGTGTCCATGTCCATATGGCCCTTGCCTTCGACCCGATGGGCGATAGGCGCGACCCGCTGGACCTTGGCCAGACCCAAGAAGCTGAACACTTTGATCCATGCCCAGCCCATGTCGAACTCCCAGGGCTTGACCGACAGCTTGGCCGAGTTGGGGTAGGTGTGGTGATTGTTGTGCAGTTCTTCGCCGCCGATCACGATGCCCCACGGCACCAGATTGGTGGCTGCATCGCGGCACTCGAAGTTGCGATAGCCGACCGCATGACCCAGCCCATTGACCACACCGGCAGCCCAGAAGGGAATCCACATCATCTGCACGGCCCAGACCGTGATACCGAGCGCGCCAAACAGCGCCACGTCGATGACCGCCATCAAAGCGATGCCCAGCAGCTTGTAGCGCGAGTACAGATTGCGCTCGATCCAGTCTTCCGGGCAGTTCTTGCCGTAGATCCGCAGGGTGTCCTGGTTCTGCGCTTCCTCGCGGTACAGCTCTGCGCCCTTGCGCAGTACCGTAGACAGACCCTTGACGACCGGGCTGTGCGGGTCGTCGACGGTTTCGCATTTTGCGTGGTGTTTGCGGTGGATGGCTGTCCACTCGCGGGTGTTCTGGGCAGTGGTCAGCCACAGCCAGAAGCGGAAGAAGTGTTTCAGACCCGCATTGAGCTCCAGGGAGCGGTGGGCTGAATAGCGGTGCAGATAGACCGTAACGCCAATGATCGTTATATGGGTCATGACCAGCGTGACCGCTATTAACTGCCAGACGGAAAGGTCGAGCAAACCGTTGTACCACATAGGCTGTTTGGCCCTCGTAGAAATACCTGTGAAGAAAAAAGTCGCAACGGCATTATCACTGACATGGCTCAGAAAACCAGTCACCCTTGCAGATAAGCGTCGCAGGATGTTTCTTGCTTTATAATCCAGACCTTTCGTAAGGCTCGGTTTTTTATGTCCGATTATTCCCGTAACGCGCTGCGAACCGCCGTTCTGTATGGGCTGCTGTCGATTCTGTGGTTCGCGACAGGCAGCGCCCTGCTGTCTTTTTTCGTCAAGGATCCGGCTCGACTGTCCGTCGGACAACAGATGATCGGTTACGGCTGGGCGTTGCTCAGCACCGTCATGATCTTCATTGCACGTGACAAATTGAAGGCCATCGTCGGCGGCGAAGCGCTGTTTGAGCGCCAACAACAGGACTATGACCGGCTGCTGCTGGCGGCGGTGGTGTTCGACAGTACGCGTGAGGGTGTGCTGGTCAGTGATGCCGAAGGGCGTATTGTCCATGTAAATCGTGCGTTTGTGGACATCACTGGCTATCAGGCCGACGAGGTGCTGGGTTTCAACCCCAGCAAGTTCAAGTCCGGTCGTCATGGCCCCGAGTTTTATCGGCAGATGTATCACTCACTGCAGAGTGCCGGGCAGTGGAGCGGAGAGATCTGGAACCGGCGCAAAAGCGGCGAGATCTATCCGCAATGGCAAACCATCCGCTGCATCAAGGGTGAAGACGGGCAGGCCAGGCATTTTGTGGCGGTGTTTTCCGACATCACGGCCATCAAGCGCTCCGAACAGGAACTGGCGCAACTGGCCCATTACGATGCGCTGACCGAGTTGCCCAATCGTCTGCTGCTGACCGACCGTATCAGCCAGGCGCTGACCTCGGCGCGCTCCAGCAAGCGCGGCTGTGCGCTGCTGGTGGTCGACCTGGACAACTTCAGAAACATCAACGACAGCCTTGGCCATAACATCGGCGACGAAGTGCTCAAGGCGGCAGCCGAACGTCTCAATGCGCTGGCCGATAGCGGTATGACGGTCTCGCGGCTGGGCGGTGACGAATTCGCGCTGCTGGTCAAAAACTGTACGCACATGGTGCATGCCGCAGCGCTCGCGCAGCAGGTGATCAATGCCTTCAAAGCGCCGTACCCGATTGGCGGGCATCAGTTGTTCGTCACTGCCAGTATCGGTATCAGCCTGTTTCCCGGTGACGCGCTGACGGCCGAGCAATTGTTGCGCAATGCCGACTCGGCGCTGTTCAAGGCCAAGACCGATGGCCGCGAAGGGTTTGCGCTGTACACCGAAGAGCTGACCGCCCACGCCCAGCAGCGGGTGCAACTGGCCAGCGAGCTGCGCCAGGCCATCGAGCAGGACCAATTGCGGGTGTTCTACCAACCGGTTTACGACCTGGTAACCGGACGTATTTGCGCGGTCGAAGCGCTGGTGCGCTGGCAGCACCCGACTCGTGGCATGGTTTCGCCCGGCGATTTCATCCCTATCGCCGAGCAGAACGGGCTCATCGCCGATATCGATGCCTGGGTATTGAATACTGCCTGTCGGCAAATGCAGGCATGGCTGGCAGAAGGCGTCTCGATTGCGTCCGTCGCGGTCAACGTGTCCAGCCGCCTGTTCAGTCGTGGTGATGTCGATCGGCGAGTGGCTGAGGTCTTGAACGAGACCGGCCTCGATCCGGCATTTCTTGAGCTGGAAGTCACTGAAAGTGCCGTCATGGAGGACCCTGAACAGGCCATCAAGCAATTGCATCGCCTGCGTGAACTGGGCCTGAGTCTGGCCATCGATGACTTCGGCACAGGCTACTCATCGCTGCTGCGGCTCAAGAGCATGCCGGTGCAGAAGCTCAAGATCGACCAGGGTTTCGTGGCCGGGCTGCCGGGCGACGTGGATGACATCGCGATTGTACGGACGGTCATCGCGCTGGCTTCGAGCCTGGGCATGCGTGTACTGGCGGAGGGGATCGAACACGCCAGTCAGGCTTCATTCCTGTTAAGCAACGGTTGCGAGTTGGGCCAGGGCTACTGGTTTGCCCGGCCCATGGCGGCACAGTCGATTGACTGGACGCACGCGCCCGCGTTCAACTAGTTCAGGCCCCCACTGATAACGCGGGTCAGGGTGTGCAATGCACCCTGAGTGGCTTCCACCCTTATAAAGTCTTTTTGGTTATATCTGCATTCTTAAATAGTCTTTTTAAGAATATCCGCACCTCACTATTATTGCCTCACCGCCATACGCCATCGCCCCCAGTCGCGACGGCAGGCCCCTCACTTCTCAAGGATTAAGACAATGAGCGCATCTCTACGTAGTGTTGACGGTCAGGACGAAGCAGCCATTCTGCGTGAAATTCAGAGTGCGTTGCGTGACCTGCGTTTTGGTGCCGTCGAAATCACCGTGCACAACGCACAGGTGGTGCAGATCGAGCGCAAGGAAAAGTTTCGTTTGCAGAACCCTGCCAAGCAGAACTGAAGCGGCAATCACCCGACTGGTCAACCGGAGGGTTTCATCCTGACTCCTGATACCCCCCTGAAAAACAGCAACGCGCCCGTGCGAATGCCGTTCTGACGCGCCAAGAAATCAAAAAAGCCAACACACAGCATTTCCAGGAGCTTCAATCTATGTCCATTCGCCGTTTTGCGCTGGCGGCTCTCGCCAGTGCTGTTTTCGCAGGCTCGGCTGTCGCCAAGGATTACGAACTGCTCAACGTGTCCTACGATCCGACCCGCGAGCTGTACCAGGATTACAACGCAGAATTCGTTAATTTCTGGAAAAAATCCCATCCGGACGACAAGGTCGAGATCAAGCAATCCCACGGCGGCTCGGGCAAGCAGGCGCGTGGCGTGATTGATGGCCTGCGCGCTGACGTAGTGACCCTGGCACTGGCCGGTGATATCGACGAAATCGCCAGGCTCGGCAAGACGCTGCCCGAAAACTGGCAGACCCGTCTGCCGGACGCGAGCACGCCGTACACCTCGACCATCGTGTTTCTGGTGCGCAAGGGCAACCCGAAAGGCATCAAGGACTGGGGCGATCTGACCAAGGAAGGCGTCTCGGTGATCACACCGAACCCGAAAACCTCCGGCGGTGCGCGCTGGAACTTCCTGGCCGCCTGGGCCTACGGCCTGAAGGCGGGCGGCGGTGACGAAGCCAAGGCCAAGGAATACGTGCAGACGCTGTTCAAGCACGTGCCGATCCTGGATACCGGCGCACGCGGTTCGACCATCACCTTCGTCAACAACGGTCAGGGTGACGTGCTGCTGGCGTGGGAAAACGAAGCGTTCCTGGCGTTGAAAGAAGACGGCGGCAAGGACAAGTTCGACATCGTCGTACCTTCGCTGTCGATCCTTGCCGAACCTCCTGTCGCCGTGGTCGACAAGAACGCCGAGAAGAAGGGCAACACCGAAATCGCGACTGAATACCTCAAGCACCTGTACAGCAAGGAAGGTCAGGAAATTGCTGCGAAAAACTTCTATCGTCCACGTGATGCCGAAGTGGCCGCCAGGTACGAGAAGCAATTCCCGAAACTCGATCTGGTGACTATCGACAAAGACTTTGGTGGCTGGAAAACTGCGCAGCCGAAGTTTTTCAATGACGGCGGCGTTTTCGACCAGATTTATCAGGCGCAATAAGCCGAAATGAGGATGCCGCCCGAGCGGCATCGCAGGCTTGGCCAAACAGCCCGGATTACCCTCCGGGCTTCGTGCAAGTGAAACCAGGGACTTTTATGTCGCGTCGTATCTCCCCCGTCATACCCGGCTTCGGGCTGACGCTGGGCTACACCTTGGTGTACCTCAGTCTGATTGTGCTAATACCGCTCGCCGCCATGTTCGTACATGCCGCGCAGCTCACCTGGGATCAGTTCTGGACCATCATCACGGCACCACGCGTGATCGCGGCACTCAAGCTGAGCTTCGGCACCGCCTTTTACGCAGCCCTCATCAACGGTGTGATCGGCACACTGCTGGCCTGGGTGCTGGTGCGCTACACCTTCCCCGGGCGCAAGGTCATCGATGCGATGATCGATCTGCCATTCGCCCTGCCCACCGCAGTGGCCGGTATCGCCCTGACAGCGCTGTACGCGCCCAACGGCTGGGTCGGCCAGTTCGCGGCTGATCTGGGTTTCAAGATCGCCTACACCCCGCTGGGTATCACCCTGGCGCTGACCTTCGTCACCCTGCCGTTCGTGGTGCGCACCGTGCAGCCTGTGCTGGCCGATATTCCCAAGGAAGTCGAAGAGGCCGCTGCCTGCCTGGGCGCGCGTCCGTTACAGGTGTTTCGCCACATCCTCGTGCCGGCGTTGCTGCCTGCCTGGCTGACCGGCTTCGCCCTGGCGTTTGCCCGTGGCGTGGGCGAGTACGGTTCGGTGATTTTCATTGCCGGCAACATGCCGATGAAAACCGAGATCCTGCCGCTGCTGATCATGGTCAAGCTCGACCAGTACGACTACACCGGCGCAACCGCTATCGGCGTGATGATGCTGGTGGTGTCCTTCATTCTGCTGCTGCTGATCAACCTGCTGCAGCGGCGCATTGAAACCCCATCCTGAGGAGGCGCAGAACATGTCTTATTCATCTGTTTCAGCCGCCGCCTCTGCCAACGCCGCCCGTCGTGGCAGCGCGGTGTCGCGACGCATTCTGATCGGCCTGTGCTGGCTGGTGTTCGTCCTGTTTCTAGGGCTGCCACTGTTCATCGTGGTGTCCCAGGGCCTGAAAAACGGTCTGGGCGCGTTCTTTACCGCGATCCTCGAGCCGGACGCGCTGTCGGCGTTGAAGCTGACGGTTATTGCGGTACTGATCTCGGTGCCGCTCAACCTGGTGTTCGGCGTCAGCGCCGCATGGTGCGTGAGCAAATACTCGTTCCGTGGCAAGAGCATTCTGGTCACGCTGATCGACCTGCCGTTCTCGGTGTCGCCGGTCATCGCCGGTCTGGTTTACGTGCTGATGTTCGGTGCGCAGGGGCTGTTCGGGCCGTGGTTGCAGGATCACGACATCCAGATCGTCTTCGCCCTGCCGGGCATCGTGCTGGCGACCATCTTTGTCACCGTGCCGTTCGTTGCGCGTGAGCTGATCCCGCTGATGCAGGAGCAGGGCACTCAGGAAGAAGAGGCCGCACGGCTGCTGGGCGCCAATGGCTGGCAGATGTTCTGGCACGTCACGGTGCCGAACATCAAATGGGGCCTGATCTACGGCGTGGTGCTGTGTACGGCGCGGGCGATGGGTGAGTTTGGCGCGGTGTCGGTGGTTTCCGGGCACATTCGCGGCGTCACCAACACCCTGCCGCTGCACGTCGAAATCCTCTACAACGAGTACAACCACGTTGCCGCCTTTGCCGTGGCGAGCCTGTTGCTGATCCTGGCGCTGTTCATCCTGCTGCTCAAGCAGTGGAGCGAATCCCGCATTAACCGTCTGCGCCATAACGCGGCGGAGGAATAATCATGTCGATCGAAGTCCGTAACGTCAGCAAGAACTTCAACGCCTTCAAGGCCCTGAACAACATCAGTCTGGACATCCAGAGTGGCGAGCTGGTGGCGTTGCTCGGCCCGTCAGGCTGCGGCAAGACCACCCTGCTGCGCATCATTGCCGGTCTGGAAACCCCGGATGACGGCAGCATTGTGTTCCACGGCGAAGATGTGTCCGGTCACGACGTGCGTGATCGCAACGTCGGGTTCGTGTTCCAGCATTACGCGCTGTTCCGCCACATGACGGTGTTCGATAACGTCGCGTTCGGCCTGCGCATGAAGCCCAAACGCGAGCGCCCGAACGAGACACGGATCGCCGAGAAGGTCCATGAGCTGCTGAACATGGTGCAGCTGGACTGGCTGGCCGACCGTTATCCGGAGCAACTGTCGGGTGGACAGCGCCAGCGCATCGCCCTGGCCCGCGCCCTGGCGGTCGAGCCAAAAGTGCTGCTGCTGGACGAGCCGTTCGGGGCGCTGGACGCCAAGGTGCGCAAGGAGCTGCGTCGCTGGCTGGCGCGCCTGCACGAGGACATCAACCTGACCTCGGTGTTCGTGACTCACGATCAGGAAGAGGCCATGGAAGTGGCCGATCGCATCGTGGTGATGAACAAGGGTGTGATCGAGCAGATCGGCTCGCCGGGCGAGGTCTACGAGAACCCGTCCAACGACTTCGTCTACCACTTCCTCGGCGACTCCAATCGCCTGAGCCTGGGCGAGGAGGGTCACCTGCTGTTCCGTCCGCATGAGGTGTCGCTGTCCCGCCAGGAAATCGAAGACCACCACGCCGCCGAAGTCCGCGACATCCGCCCACTGGGCGCGACGACGCGGGTCACCCTGAAAGTGGAAGGGCAGAGCGAACTGATCGAGGCCGAAGTGGTGAAGGACCACGACAGCCTGGTGGGCCTGGCCAAGGGCGAGACGCTGTTCTTCAAACCGAAGGTCTGGCAGAAGCTTTAAGCCCGCCCTCCAGCTATCGTTCCCATGCTCCGCGTGGGAATGCCTTTCTGGAAGCTCTGCGTCCGATCTTGAGTGCGCGGTGTCAGCACGGGCATGTGACGCAGAGCGTCACGAACTGCATGCCAACGCGGAGCATTGGCACGATAGTCACCTCACGACTTCCATCATTCCCGCGCTCCGCGTTGGCACGGTAGTCGCTTCACGATTTTTATCGTTCCCATGCTCCGCGTGGGAATGCCTTTCTGGACGCTCTGCGTCCTCGGGCTGTTATCGCACGGACAACGCCAGCATGAACGCCGCGACGATGCCGCACACGGCGAACAGTTGTTGCAGGCGTGGGCCGGCGAGGTAGCGGGCGACTTGTCTGCCGATGATCAGGCCGACAACTGCACCCAGCGCGAACGGCGCACCAACCGCCCAGTGCATCACCCCGCTCAGTGACGCGGTGATAACGCTGCCCGTCGAAACCAGGGCGATCACCGCCAGTGACGTCGCCACGACACTCTTCATGTCCAGGTCGCTGTAGCGGGTCAACGCCGGAATGATCACGAACCCGCCGCCAACCCCCAACAAACCAGACAGCAACCCGGAGCCCACGCCGGTCAGCGTCAGTGCGCGCAGGCAGGGCATGGTCCAGCGCAGGCGGCCCTGCAACGGGTTGAGCACGCAGGGCAGGATCTCTGCGCGCGGCGCCGGCTTTCCGTGGCGCAATTCGCGGCTGGCCCTGATGAACATGCGTCCACAGGCGTACAGCAACACAACCGAAAAGACCAAGGCCAGCGGCGTATTGGGCAGTCGATGAGCGAGCCACAGGCCCAGAGGCGCCATCAGCACACCAATGGACGCGATGTACCCGGCCGCGCGATAGCGGACGATGCCCTGGCGCAGCCCCAGCACCGCACCGATCCCCGCCGCCAGCCCTACGGCCAGCAGACCGACAGGTGCCGCTTCGACAATCGACAGACCGAGACCGAAGACCAGCAGCGGCACGGCGAGAATGCCGCCCCCCGCTCCGGTCAGCGCCAGTACCATGCCGATGATGGTTCCCAGACCAACGCCCAGTAACTGATGCTCATCCATGCCGGGTGTCAGCCTTTTTCGGTTTGGCCAGCCATTCACGGCCCTTGAGCATGCCATGCCAGTACAGCGCGGGCAGCACTCGCGCTTTCAACCACCAGGCCAGTCGGGTCGGCTGGCGACCCTCCAGCAGCCAGCGCGGAAAGCTCGGCGCGACCTTGCCGCCATAGGTGAATTCGGCCAGCACAATGCGGCCTTTCTCGACCGTCAACGGGCACGAGCCATAACCGTCATACACAGCGGATTCACCCCGACGACCCAGCGCGACCAGCACGTTGTTGGCCACCACCGGCGCCTGCTTGCGTGCCGCTGCGGCGGTCTTGGCGTTGCTGGTATTGGTGACGTCGCCCAGGCCATGCACATTGGCGAACTGCCGGTGCTTCAGCGTAGCAGGGTCCACGTCCACCCAGCCTGCGGCATCGGCCAGCGGGCTGCTGCGGATGAAGTCGGGGGCAATCTGCGGCGGCACTACGTGCAACATTTCGAAGCTTTGCTCGACGGTCTCGCTGCTGCCATCGGCCTGCGTGCGGATGAACGTAGCACGCTTGCCAGGCCCGTCGACGGCGACCAGCCGATGGCTAAACCTGAGGTCGATGGCGTAGCGCTCGACGTACTTCATCAGCGCTGGCACATAGTCGGCGACACCGAACAGCACGCCACCGGCGTTGTAGAACTGCGTATAGATCTGCGCGAGACGGCCGCTTTTCAACCAGTGATCGCAGGACAGGTACATCGCCTTCTGTGGCGCACCGGCGCACTTGATCGGCATGGGCGGCTGAGTGAACAGCGCGCGGCCCTGTTTCAGGTTCTGCACCAGCTTCCAGGTGTAGGGCGCCAGGTCATAGCGATAGTTGGAGGTCACGCCATTGGCCCCGAGCGTTTCCACCAGCCCGTCGATGGCCGACCAGTCCAGCTTCAGGCCGGGGCAGACCACCAGTTGCTGATAACCGAGCACGCGGCCGTCGCCCAGCGTCAGCGCATTGTGCTGCGGCTCGAAGGTCGCTACTGCAGCCTTGATCCACTGCACGCCTTTTGGAATCAGCGAAGCCATGCTGCGCGCCGTCGACTGCGGGGTGAAGATCCCCGCACCGACCATGGTCCAGCCGGGCTGGTAATAATGGGTATCGGCGGGGTCGACCAAAGTGATTTGCAGGGTAGCGTCGCGGGCGAGCAGGCTTGCGGCAGTGGCGATACCGGCAGCACCGCCACCGACGATCAGGATCTGACAGGTTGTTGTCGAAGCATTCATCACAGGGTTTCCCAAGGCAGGCAGCGGTCAAAGGGCATTGAGCGGGATCTTCAGGTAGACGACGCCGTTGTCTTCCGGCTCGGGAAAGTGTCCGCAGCGCATGTTGACCTGCACCGCAGGCAGCATCAGCACCGGCATGTCCAGCGTCGCGTCGCGGGCTTCGCGCATGCCGACGAACGCGTCTTCATCCACACCGTCGTGCACATGGATATTGCTGGCGCGCTGTTCGGCAACCGTGGTCATGTATTTCAGCTCACGGCCATTGGGCAGGTAGTCGTGGCACATGAACAGCAGGGTCTCCAGCGGCAGCGCCAGCAGTTTCTTGATCGAGCGATACAGCGTGCGCGCATCGGCACCCGGGAAGTCACACCGGGCGGTGCCGTAATCAGGCATGAACAGCGTATCGCCGACAAACGCGACCGTGGCGTCACCGACTTGCACCAGGTAACTCATGCACGCCGGCGTGTGCCCGGGCGTGTGCATGGCCTTGACCTCAAGCGTGCCGAGGGCGAACGACGCGTTGTCTTCCAGCAGCACATCGAACTGGCTGCCATTGCGCGCAAAGTCAGGCGGCGCGTTGAACAGCGTGCCGAAGGTTTCCTGCACGGCGGTGATGTGGCTGCCAATGACAATTTGCCCACCCAGCCTCTGTTTCAGATACGGCGCTGCCGAGAGGTGATCAGCGTGCACGTGGGTTTCGAAAATCCACTGCACCGAGGCGCCCAGCGCCTGCGCCCGTTCGATCATCCGGTCGGCAGACTCGGTCCTGGTGCGGCCGGACTTGGGGTCGTAATCGAGCACGCTGTCGATCAGCGCACATTGCTTGCTGTGCAGGTCCATCACCAGATAGCTGATGGTCCAGGTATGCGTGTCGAAGAGCGCTTCGACATGGAGTTTTTCACCGATGATCATGTGCAATTCCCATGGCTGTAAATCGCCTCAAGGCCCGTTTGGCCAGGCCGGACGGTTGGCAGTCGTTGCCATGATGTCTCAATAACCATGCCAATCACTGCAAAGCCTGTTCAGCCCAGTAAATAAAGGCATTAGGAATTCTTTAAGAGCACCTGGATCAACTGACAAACCTGCGGACTGCCACATTCTGGCAGTCATTTGGCAGTCCATGGCACACGCTGGCAGACGGATGGGTTAAGCTGCGCCCAGCCCACAGGAGCCCCCATGAACCTCATCGCCACCGATTTTCCCGGCAGTCGCATGCAGTCGCTGGTGTCATACCTCGAGCATGATCTGCGACCGACCATCGTGCTCGACACCGACTACAACATCATTGCCGCCAACACCGCCTACCAGCGCCAGTTCGGCGTCGAAGGCACGCCGCATGTGGGCGAGAAGTGTTATCGGGTGTCGCATCAGTTTGCGGTGCCATGCGATCAGGCCGGCGAGCATTGCCCGATGCGCAAGGCCCATGAAACACGGCTTCCGGAGCGTCTGCTGCACATTCATCACACACCGCGCGGCCCCGAGCATGTGGATGTCGAGCTGCGGCCGATTCTCGATGATCAGGGTGAGGTGATCGCTTATGTCGAGCGACTGAGCTCGGTGGCGGTGGCATCCGTCCAGCCGCAGCAACACGGGCTGGTGGGGCGCTCGGCGGCGTTCAAGGAGGTGCTGAGCGCTCTGCAACGTGCGGCGCCCGCGCAGATTCCGGTGTTACTGCAGGGCGAGTCGGGCACCGGCAAGGAATTGTTCGCGCGCGCACTGCACGCCAGCAGCGCCAGGTCCGCCGGGCCGCTGGTGGTGGTCGACTGCACGGGGCTTACCGAAACCCTGCTGGAGAGCGAGCTGTTCGGCTATGAGAAGGGCGCATTCACGGGCGCATTGCAGCGCAAGACCGGTCTGGCTGAAGCCGCTCATGGCGGGACGCTGTTTCTTGATGAGATTGGTGAGGTGCCGCTGGCCATGCAGGTCAAGCTGTTGAGGCTGATCGAATCGGGCAGTTTTCGTCCGGTGGGCAGCCTGCGCACGGTGCACTCGGATTTTCGGCTGGTGGTGGCCACGCACAAACCGCTCCGGGAGATGGTCGCCGACGGCAGCTTTCGTCAGGATTTGTTTTACCGCATCAGCGCCTTTCCGATTCGCCTGCCGGCCCTGCGTGAACGCAGTGATGACCTGCCGCTGCTGATCGACAGCCTGCTGCAACGCATCGCGCCCGGCGCTGCTCCGCGTGTCGACGCCGAGGCCATGAAGCTGCTGAGTTTGTACAGTTACCCCGGCAACATTCGCGAGCTGCGCAACATACTCGAACGCGCCCGTTTATTTACCGACGACGGCATCATTCGCGCGCAGGACCTGCCCGTCGAGGTGCGCGGCCAGGGCGAAGCGGGTGGTGTGAAGTACCGCCAGCAGGACGACGGCCTGGAGAAACTCGCCCATGCACTGCGAGTGTTCAATGGCTCGCGCAGTGAGCTCGCCAGAGAGCTGGGACTGAGCGAACGCACCCTGTACCGACGTTTGCGTGCCCTAGGGATTCCGCGCTGAAGCGTGAGGAACGATCATCACAACTATCGTGCGGCGCTCCGCGTCGCATACCGTTCTGGACGCTCCGCGTCCTCTTGACGACGCAGAGCGTCGAGAACTGCATTCCCACGCTGGAGCGTGAGGAACGATCATCGCAACTATCGTGCGGCGCTCTGCGTCGCATGCCTTTCCGGACGCTCCGCGTCCTCTTGACGACGCAGAGCGTCGAGACCTGCATTCCCACGCTGGAGCGTGAGGAACGATCATCACAACTATCGTGCGGCGCTCCGCGTCGCATGCCTTTTCCGGACGCTCTGCGTCCGCCCTCGAGGGGCTTACTTGAACGTCACAACCCCACCAGCCAAAGACTCGACCCGCGCCAGGGATTCAACGCGATAGCCCTGGGCGTCCAGCTCGGCGCGGCCGCCTTGGAAGGACTTCTCGATCACGATACCCAACCCAGCTACCGTGGCGCCGGCCTGTTTGATGATCGAGATCAGCGCCTGCGAAGCTTTGCCGTTGGCCAGGAAGTCATCGATGATCAGCACCTTGTCGTCGCTGCTCAGATGGCGCGGCGAGATGGCCACGGTGCTTTCCACCTGCTTGGTGAACGAGTACACGGTCGCCGACAGCAGGTTTTCGGTCAGGGTCAGGGACTGGTGCTTGCGGGCGAAGATCACCGGCACGCCCATTTTCAAGCCTGCCATGACTGCCGGCGCGATACCGGAAGCTTCGATGGTCACGATCTTGGTCACGCCAGCGTCGGCGAACAGTCGGGCGAATTCGTCGCCGATTTCCTTCATCAGGGCCGGGTCGATCTGATGGTTGAGAAACGCATCGACCTTCAGCACCTGATCGGACAATACGATGCCTTCTTCGCGAATTTTCTTGTGCAGTGCTTCCACTTCAATTCCTTGGCTGCGCCATTGCGCAATAAATGATCAATATTGTGTCGGCTAGCGTTTCAGCATGGCGCGAATGTCGGCAAGCGCAGTGTTGCCGCGAACCGCTTTGACTTCCGTCGGTGTGTCGTCATTGCCTTCCCAGGCCAGGTCGTCCGGGGGCAGCTCATCCAGAAAGCGGCTCGGCGCGCAGTCGATGATTTCACCATACTGCTTGCGCTTGGCGGCGAAGGTGAAGGCCAGGGTCTGCCGTGCGCGGGTGATACCCACGTAGGCCAGGCGGCGCTCTTCTTCGATGGTGTCGGCCTCGATGCTGGAGCGGTGTGGCAGGATTTCTTCTTCCATGCCCATGATGAACACATAAGGGAATTCCAGCCCCTTGGAGGCGTGCAAGGTCATCATCTGCACACCTTCGGCACCGTCTTCCTCTTCCTGCTGACGTTCGAGCATGTCGCGCAGGACCAGCTTGCCGATGGCTTCCTCGATGGTCATGCCACCTTCTTCGTCCTTTTCCAGCGTGTTTTTCAGCGCCTCGATCAGGAACCAGACGTTGCTCATCCGGTAATCGGCAGCCTTTTCGCTGGAGCTGTTCTGCCGCAACCAGTTCTCGTAGTCGATGTCCATGACCATGCTGCGCAGCGCGGCGATGGGATCGTTCTGCGCGCACTGCTGGCGCACCCCGTCCATCCAGCGCTTGAAGCGTTGCAAACGGTCGGTGAATCGACTGTCCAGATGCTCGCCCAGGCCGATCTCGTCGGTGGCGGCGTACATCGACACTTTGCGCTCGGTGGCGTAATTACCGAGCTTTTCCAGCGTGGTCGAGCCGATCTCGCGACGCGGAACGTTGATCACCCGCAGGAAGGCGTTATCGTCGTCCGGGTTCACCAGCAGCCGGAAATAGGCCATCAGGTCTTTCACTTCCTGGCGGCCGAAGAAGCTGTTGCCGCCCGACAGTCGATACGGCACCTGGTGGTGCTGCAATTTCAGCTCGATCAGCTTGGCCTGGTAGTTGCCGCGATAGAGGATGGCGAAATCGCTGTACGGGCGGTCGGTGCGCAGGTGCAGGGTGAGGATTTCCATGGCCACCCGCTCGGCCTCGGCGTCTTCGTTACGGCAGCGGATCACGCGGATCTCGTCGCCATGGCCCATCTCGGACCACAGTTGTTTTTCGAAGGCGTGCGGGTTGTTGGAGATCAGCACGTTGGCGCAGCGCAGGATTCGGCTGGTGGAACGGTAGTTCTGCTCCAGCATGACCACTTTCAACGACGGGTAGTCGTCCTTGAGCAGCATCAGGTTTTCCGGCCGCGCACCACGCCAGGCGTAGATCGACTGGTCGTCGTCGCCCACCACGGTGAACTGATGGCGTGTACCGATCAGCAGCTTCACCAGCAGGTACTGGCTGGCGTTGGTGTCCTGATATTCGTCCACCAGCAGGTAACGCACCTTGTTCTGCCATTTTTCCAGGATGTCGGCGTGTTCCTGGAACAGCTTGACCGGCAACAGAATCAGATCGTCGAAGTCCACCGCGTTGTACGCCTTGAGCGTGCGCTGATAGTGGGTGTAGACGATGGCGGCAGTCTGTTCCTTGGGGTTGCGGGCGTTTTCCAGCGCCTCGGCGGGCAGGATCAGGTCGTTTTTCCATGAGCCGATCATGTTCTTGATTTCGTCGACGCCGTCGTCGCCGGAATACTCTTTCTGCATGATGTCGGTCATCAGCGCCTTGACGTCGGTCTCGTCAAAGATCGAGAAGCCCGGTTTGTAGCCCAGCCGCGTGTGCTCCTTGCGGATGATGTTCAGACCCAGGTTGTGGAAGGTCGAAACCGTCAGGCCACGTCCTTCGCCGCCTCTGAGCAGCGTGCCGACCCGCTCTTTCATCTCGCGCGCGGCCTTGTTGGTGAAGGTCATGGCGACAATGTACTGGGCACGAATACCGCAGTTCTGGATCAGATGAGCGATCTTGCGGGTGATCACGCTGGTCTTGCCGGAACCGGCACCGGCGAGCACCAAAAGAGGGCCGCCGACGTAGTTCACGGCTTCCTGCTGCCGGGGATTGAGTCGGGACATGGCGATATGAAGAGTCGTCTGCAAAAAAGGTCGGGCATTTTAACAGGCCCACGGCTTTGTGCAGTGCTCATCGTCGTCGGACAGTGACAGCTATCTAATTCTTCTGTTTTTGTTACATTTGCGCCGCGACGCGCGATACGTGTATTTGTCGCGCTCCTGCGAGAGTGCGGCCACCGGTTTTTCCTTTGCACTTAGGAAGTTAGATTGCCTACACCTGTCGAACCCTTGCGATTGCTGTTATTGGCGCACGAGCCCTTCTGGCAGGCGCTGCTTAGCGGCTGCCTCACTGCGCCGGGAAGCAACGTGATACTTCTGCATGGCGCGAACTGGGACGTTTTCAGCGCCCGATACGCTAACGAGCGCAATACCGTGCTGCTGACCACCCCTGATCTGCAGCCCAGGACCGGGGCCTGCCTGTTGCCTACCGTGGTGCTGCTCGAGACCGAACCATTGGTCGGACCGACCGGCGTCAGTGACTGGCTGGTGCGCGATGCCTTGACCGGTGACACGCTTCGGCGCTGCCTGCGCTATGTCCACGAGCGCAGTCGCCTGGAAGACAGCCTGCGACGCCTGGTCGGCCAGGACCCGTTGACCGGCATCGCCAACCGCCAGGGATTTCAGGCGCTGCTCTCGGCGCGCTTGAGCGAAGGCGGCAGTGTGGCGCTGGGGCATCTGGACCTGGACAATTTTCGCCGCGCCAACGATGCACTGGGGCATCAGGCCGGGGACCGGCTGATCCTGCAAGTCGTGGCGCGCTTGAAAAACCAGCTCGATGCCGGTGATCAGATCGCCCGCCTGGGGGGCGACGAATTCGCCCTGTTGATTGACACCCGAGCAACCCCCGAACGTGCCCTGCAAATGGCCGAACGTATCACTGACGTGCTGGCCGAACCCTATTGGGTCGATGGCGAAAGCCTGCTGCTGGGTTGCAGCCTGGGCATTGCGCATTCGCAAGCCCAGCCCGAAGTCGACCCGCTGATGTGGCATGCGCATATCGCCATGCGTCAGGCCAAGAGCATGCAGGGCTGTACCTATCACCTGTTCGACGAGCGCATCAACCGCAACGCCCGCAGCCTCGCCGATCTGGAAGGTGAACTGCGACGCGCCTTGCGCCGCGATGAGCTGGAACTTCATTACCAGCCGCGCCTGTGCCTGGACAGCGGGCGTATTGTCGGCCTGGAAGCGCTGGTGCGCTGGCGCCATCAGGAACGCGGGCTGCTGCCGCCCAGCGAATTCGTGCCACTGGCCGAGCAAAGCGGCCTGATCGTGCCGCTCGGCTACTGGGTCATCTTCCGCGCACTGCGTGACATGCAGGCCCTGCGCGAACAAGGCTTTGCCCCACTGCACATGGCGATCAATCTGTCGTTCCGGCAGTTTCAGGACAGCCAGCTGCTGCCGACCTTGAATCGCCTCATCGCGGAACACGATGTCGACGCGCGCTGGCTGGAATTCGAACTGACCGAAACCGCCGTCATGCGGCGCAGCGACCAGGTCCGGCAGACCATGGACGCATTGCGGCAACTGGGCGTGCGCTTTTCGCTGGATGATTTCGGCACCGGCTATTCGTCGTTCATGCACCTCAACAGCCTGCCCATCGCGCTGCTCAAGATCGACATGGGCTTTGTCGCGCAGATGGAGTTACGCGAAGAGAACCGCAAGCTGGTCAACGCCATGATCAATCTGGCGCACAACCTGAACCTGGAAGTAGTCGCCGAGGGCGTGGAAACCGCCGGGCAACTGGAGTTGCTGCGCAGTTTCGGCTGCAATCAGGTGCAAGGCTATCTGATCAGCAGGCCACTGCCGGTGGAAGAACTGGTGACCTATCTGCGCTCGCAAGCCGTGCACGCAGATACATCCAGATCCGGGTGACGGTGCGCCGGATCAGCCCGGCACCGCCACCCCGGCCGCGTCCCGACGCAACAGCCGAGCCGTCTTCCATTCGAACGCGTAGGTCAGCGCCACGGCCGAGCAGAACAGGCCCAGCGCCAGCCCCCACCACACGCCCGAAGCGCCGGCATCGGTAGAGAAACCGAGCAACCACGCGGCAGGCGCGGCGATCAGCCAGTAGCAACCCAGGCCGATCAGGAAGGTGGTGCGTGCATCCTTGAGCCCACGAATGGCGCCCATGGCAATGGTCTGGGTGCCGTCGAAGAACTCGAACAGGGCGGCAATGGCCAGCAGTTTTGCCGCCAGTACGACGATCTCGGCAAACGCCGGGTCGTTGATATCCAGAAACAGACCGATGACCAGATGCGGTGCCAGCCAGAACAGCAGCCCGAACATCAGCATCACACAGCCGCCAAAACCGATGCCCAGACGACCGGCCATGCGCACCATCACCAGGTTGCCCGCGCCATAATGCTGGCCGATACGCATGGTGACCGCATAGGACATCCCCACCGGAACCATGAACGCCATGGACACGGTCTGCAGGGCGATCTGGTGCGCCGCCATCTGCGTGCTGCCCATCGCGCCCATGCAGAACGCGGCAAAGGTGAACAGGCCGACTTCCACTGCATAGGTGCCGCCAATCGGCAGACCGAGCCGCCACAGCTCGCCCAGATGACTGCGCGACAGTTTCGAAAGCCCCTTTCTGATCGGGTACGCCGCGTAAGCCGGATGCCACCTGATATGCAGCGCCAGGGCCAGGGCCATGCAGTTGGTGACGATCGCGGTGACCAGCCCGATCCCCATCAGCCCGAGGTTGGGCAGTCCCAGCCATTGATGGATCAATGCGTAATTGAGCACGAAGTTCGCTGCCGCACCGGCCAGGCTGATGGTCATCACCGGCCCCGCTCGACCCAGTGCGCTGGTGAAGCCGCGCAATGCCATGAAGCTGAGCAGGCCGGGCAGGGCGAAGGGCAGGGTGATCAGAAATTGAGCCGCCATATGCACGTTGGCTTCGGCCTGACCGAACTGCAACAGGATGGGTTCGAGGTTCCACAGCAACAGCGCGGCAACCAGCGCCATGCCCCAGGCCAGCCACAGACCGGCCTGGGTCAGACGGGTCGCGCCTTCAGCGTCACCAGCACCGTGACGGATCGAGACCAGCGTACCGACCGCTGCCATCACGCCGACGCAAAAGAACGACACAAAGCTGTACGTGGCAGCGCCCAGACCACCGCCCGCCAAGGCCTCCGGTCCGATCTTGCCCATCATCACGGTGTCGGTGAAGACCATCAGCATGTGCGCCATCTGTGACGCAATCAGCGGCCCCGCCAGGCGCAGGATGATCCAGAGTTCTTTGAGGGCGGACGGCTGCATGGTGACGGTGCTCTACGGCAAAGGGACGATTGAGCGACGTATTCTGGGCAGTTGCTCGACTAAACACAAAACGATAAATCCGATGCTCAGCATGACTAAAACTCATCTGAAGCAATTTTCAGCATTTGCAGTAAAGTAGCCGTTCATCGTCCGCAGGAAGCGCCCCATGCCTCGCAGTCTCCCCCCTCTTTATGCACTAAGGGCTTTTGAAGCGGCTGCGCGGCATACCTCGTTTACCCGCGCGGCCGAGGAACTTTCGATCACCCAAAGTGCAGTAAGCCGTCATATTCGTACGCTGGAAGAGCACTTTGCCTGCCGCTTGTTTCAGCGTAACGGGCGTAACTTGCAGCTCACCGAATCGGCACGCGCGCTGTTGCCCGGTGTGCGCGATGGGTTCCTGGCACTGGAACGCGCCTGCAGCACCCTGCAGACCGAGGAGGGCATTCTGCGCATGAAAGCCCCGTCGACCCTGACCATGCGCTGGCTGCTCGCGCGGCTCAGCCGTTTCCGTCACCTTCAGGTGGGCAACGAAGTGCAACTGACCAGCGCGTGGATGGAAATCGATGCGGTGGACTTTACCCAGGAGCCTTTTGACTGCGCGATTCTGCTCAGCCAGGGTCATTTCCCGTCGGACTGGGACGCCACATTATTGTTTCCCGAGTTGCTGATTCCGGTCGGCGCACCCACGTTGTTGCAGGACCCGCCATGGGACGTGGAGCGGCTGGCAAAGGCTGAGTTGCTGCACCCCACTCCTGACCGTCGTGACTGGCGCACCTGGTTGAACCGCATGGGTCTGGCTGATCAGGTGTCGCTCAAAGGAGGGCAAGTATTCGACACCCTCGAGCTGGGAATGATTGCCGCCGCACGCGGCTACGGTGTGTCGATGGGTGATCTGCTGATGGTCGCCGAGGACGTGGCGCAGGCCCGTCTGAGTCTGCCGTGGCGCACGGCGGTGTTCAGTGGCGAAAACTATTATCTGGTCTGGCCGCGTACAAGGCCCGGCGCAGAGCGGTTGCGACGCCTCAGCGATTTTCTCAAGGCGGAGGTGGGCGCCATGAAGTTGCCGTTAGTTGAAGTACTCTATTAAAATTTAGTTTAGTATTGAACTGCCATCATTTGTTAATGTCTCGCTCCGCTCTCAAGTAACGACCTTGATGGCCGAAGCATTGCTTAACGATTGCTCGTTCAAACGGCGTAAAACACCAACTAAATCTATCAGCTGAATGATAAGCCACGGACCCGGCAACTCCAATCATTCGGCACGGAGTCTCTATGTCCAAGCCTCGTACCCGAATTGCTTCGCAACTTGGTATTGCTCTGGCCGTGATCCTGGCGGTGGTTATCAGTGGTAGTACCCTGTTCGCGTTGAGGTCTCTGGACGCGTCCAACCTGGTCATTCGTGAAGAGCACATGTCGAGTGAAGCCAGGCTCCTCGCTGACCAGCTCAACACCTTCCACAGCACGCTGCGCGACAGTACTCAGCGCCTGAGTGGACTGTTCGAAAAACGCTTCGCCGATGGCCTGAGCCTGCAACCCGACAAGCCGGTCACGGTGGCGGGCACGTCCACGCCAGGCCTGTTGCTGCGTGATGCCGTGCTGAACAACGACTTTACCGAAGTCGACGAATTCCGCTCGATGACCGCAGGTGTGGCAACCATTTTCGTGCGCAGCGGCGACGACTTCATCCGTATCAGCACCTCCCTGAGCAAGCAGGATGGCACGCGCGCCATCGGCACGGTACTGGATCGCAAGGGCGCAGCCTACGAGCGTCTGATGGCCGGGCAGAGCTATGTCGGCAAGGCGGTGTTGTTTGATCGCTACTACATGACCCAGTACAGCCCGGTTCGCGACAGCAGCGGCAAGATCATTGCGGCGCTGTTTGTAGGGTTCGATTACACCGATGCACAGAAGACCCAGTTCGATAACCTCAAGAGCTTCCGTATCGGCTCTACCGGCTCGCTGGCGCTGCTCGACGACAAGGGCACCTGGCTGGTGCCACCGGCAGGCGTCAAATCCCTCGACGGTGCCGCGAAGTCAGTGGCCGACCTTGCCAGCAAACCGGGCAAGGCGCAGTTCTGGGATGACGGTGATGACAACTATTACAGCGTCGGCCAGCCGTTCGCTGGCGGCCCCTGGACCGTCATCGCCAGCATGCCGCGCAAGGAAATCAGTGAAGTGACCTGGCACGTCGGCACGCAACTGGCGATCGGCAGTCTGCTGGCCATGCTGATCGCGGTGATCAGTGCCATCTGGCTGTTGCGCAGCAAGCTGCGTCCACTGTCCGAACTGGTACGCCAGGCCGACGCACTGGGTGCAGGCGACCTCAGCGTACGCCTGAATGTGACCAGCAATGACGAGATCGGGCAGTTGTCGGGCAGCTTCAACAAGATGAGCGAAGCGTTGTCATCGATGGTCGCGCATATCCGTACTGCGGCGCAGGAAGTCAGCACCCGCGCCAACGCATTGTCCGGCCTGTCGGGCGGTGCGTTCGAGGGCATGGAGCAGCAATCCGGCGAGATCACCAGCATGGCCGGTGCGGTCGAAGAGTTCAGCGCCACGTCGATGAACATTGCCGACAACATGGGCAATACCGAACGACTGGCACAGGAAAATGCCCAGCAGACACGCATTGGTCGTACTTCGATGGAAGAGGCTTCGTCGTCGCTGCAACAGATCGCCACTTCGCTGAGCAGCACCGCGAAAGTCATCGACACGCTGGGTCAGCGCTCGCAGGAAATCGGTAGCATCGTCGGGGTGATTACCTCGATTGCCGACCAGACCAACCTGCTCGCGCTCAACGCTGCCATCGAGGCCGCACGCGCCGGTGAGCAGGGTCGCGGCTTTGCCGTGGTGGCTGACGAAGTCCGCAGCCTGGCCTCGCGCACCCGTGAAGCCACCGATGAGATTTCCGGCATGATCGCCAGCATCCAGCAAGAAACCGGCAACGCCATCAGCACCATGCAGCAGGGCAACACACTGATGCAGGAAGGCCTGTCGCTCAACGCCAAAGTGGCCTCCGCACTGGCCCAGATCGACGAGCAAAGCCGCTCGGCCGGTCACCAGTTCGCCGCCATCACCACCGCCACCCAGGAACAAAGCAGCACCGCGACCATGCTCAGCAGCAACCTGCAAAGCATCGCCATGGCCAACAGCGAACAGCGCCAGGTCATGTCCAACCTCGCCATCACTGCTCAGGAGCTGAATGGCCTGGCTACAGAACTGCGTCACGAGGTTGACCGGTTCCGATAAGACTGACCGAACAGTGTGCCAATGCTCGGCGTTGGCACGCTGTACCAGACGCTTGCGTCAGGTTCCGAATATCCGCCAAAGCCTGCTATGCCGCTACAGGCGCCACTCGTGTCACCAAGCGTTTCTGGTCAGTTTGCAGGATTAAAGGCCAGGCACTCGACCCCCCCTATACTCCTCCTACACCCCAATGCGGATGCTTCAACAGGATCTACGGTAAACCCCGCCTCCCTAACCATCGTCAAGGATCCAGACAATGAAGCAATATGTTGAAAACTATCAGCCTACAGAAGGCTTCGCGCCTGCAACCGGCCATGTGGAAGGCGACTCGGTCTCTCCCAAGGCGATGATTTTCCATATCCTGAAAGACCTCAGCAGCGATGTTGAAGTGCTGGATATCGGGTTCGGCTCTGGAACACTGGGCGCGTTGATCAAGGCAAACCCGGACACGGCGCACTGGTCGGTGGACGGCATCGATGGCTGGGAAGCCAACTGCCAGAATTCGCAGCTGCATGAGAACGCTACCTACCGCAACATCTGGCACGGCCTTGCTCAAGAGCTGTCATCCGAGCGGCTGGCCCAGTACCGGATAATCTGTCTGCTGGATGTCGTCGAGCATCTGACAGCCGATACGGCGAGATGGCTGGTGCGCACATTGCTTTCCAGCCTGGGGCCGGATGCCTATCTGTTCATCAGCACGCCACTGTGGTTTTACCCGCAAGAAACTCAACAGACCGGCGATCTTGAGGAACACCTGATCGGCGTGCCTGCTTCGTCGATGATGGCGCTGTGTCCGCATCTGTATGCAGTCAATCAGCCGCTCATCGGCGGGTTCGTGTTCAGTCGCCGCAGCCTGGATTTCGTGGAGTTCTTCCAGCCCACAGCAGATAAATCGTTTTCGTATGAAAAAGGCATGCACGTCGCAAAGGCCGTCGGTATGAAACTCGACCCTAACGTTGCGTACACTATGGATTGACCCTGTAACGTTTCCGCCGCCTGCGGGCGGCAGGGCGGGTGAACAGCCATGAGGCACATGCGACGGGTTCATGGCGAATGCCCGAGCAATATCAAAATACTGATTTATGACACTTTTATTTCAATGAAATCCGCGCTGTGCGATGCTGGCGCCAAGGCCCATGGCCGACTAAAAGCTTAGTAGAGCGTTTCATCCATCCCCGCTCGCTACACGCTGCATCTTTCAATTCATCGCCTGTATAGGCAAACCTCAGGGGGCTTTTCGCATGCTGACCCTGCTCGATTTGCTATCCGCCGTCGCCCTGCTGATCTGGGGCACGCATATCGTGCGCACTGGCATCCTTCGTGTTTACGGTACACAACTTCGTCGTGTGCTCAGCCAGAACATGTCCAAACGACCGCTCGCGTTCATAGCCGGCATTCTGGTGACGGCACTGGTGCAGAGCAGCAACGCCACCGCCATGCTGGTGACGTCGTTTGTCGGCCAGGGGCTGATGACGTTGACGCCTGCCCTGGTGATCATGCTTGGCGCCGATGTCGGCACCGCCTTGATGTCTCGCGTGCTGACCTTCGATCTGTCATGGCTGTCGCCGCTGCTGATCTTCCTTGGCGTAGTGTTTTTCCTGTCGCGCAAGCAGACCCGTGCCGGTCAACTGGGACGGGTCGGTATCGGCTTGGGCCTGATCGTGCTGGCCTTGCAGCTGATCGTCGCGGCTGCCGCACCGATCACCCAGGCGGCGGGGGTCAAGGTGCTGTTCGCCTCGCTGACCGGCGACCTGCTGCTGGATGCGCTGGTGGGCGCCATGTTCGCGCTGATCTCCTATTCCAGCCTGGCGGCAGTGCTGCTGACGGCCACATTGGCAGGCACCGAAGTCATTGGCTTGCCGGTGGCGATCGGCCTGGTGATCGGGGCCAACATCGGCAGCGGCCTGCTGGCCTTTCTCAGTACCAGCATGCAGAACGTTGCCGGCCGGCAGGTGGCGCTGGGCAGTCTGCTGTACAAACTGTTCGGCCTGCTGCTGATCTTTCCGGTGCTCGATCCGCTGGTTGCCTGGATCGACACGCTGGGCTTTAGTCCGCAGGAACTGGTGATCGGCTTTCACCTGCTTTACAACACGGTGCGCTGCCTGATCATGCTGCCAACCGTGGCCCCGATGGCGCGGTTGTGCTCGTATCTGCTGCCCCAGCAGAACGAAGTCGGCGGCCTGGCCAAACCGCGTCATCTGGACCTGACCGCGCTGTCGACGCCCAGCCTTGCGCTGGCCAACGCGGTGCGCGAAACCCTGCGTATGGGCGACCTGATCGAAAGCATGCTCGCCTCGATGCTGGCGGTACTGCGCGGCACGCAAACGGCGGTGACCCAGGAAGTGCGCCGCCTCAACGATGACGTCGAAGCGCTGTACAGCGCGATCAAGCTGTACCTGGCGCAGATGCCGCGTGAAGACCTCGGCGAGCACGACAACCGGCGCTGGGCCGAGATCATCGAACTGACCATCAACCTGGAGCTGGCCAGCGGCCTGATCGAACGCATGTTGCGCAAGATCCAGCAGCAGAAGACGGCACATCGCCGGTCGTTCTCTGAAGTCGGTCTTGAAGAACTTGCCGATCTGCAGATTCAATTACAGTCGAACCTGCGCCTGGGCCTTTCGGTGTTCCTCAGCGGCGATCACGAAAGCGCGCGTCAGTTGTTGCGCGAGAAGCGCCAGTTCAGGGCCGAGGAGCGACGCCTGGCGCACGCCCACGTCAGCCGGCTGCGCAACAAGGTGGTCCAGAGTATCGAAACCAGTTCGCTGCACCTGGAACTGATTGCCGACATGAAGCGTCTGAACTCGCTGTTTTGCAGCAGCGCCTACGTAGTGCTGGAAACCGCTGACACAGGAGCCTTGTCGAGCGAGGTCGAGGCCGACAGATCGCTATGAACGTAAGGGCCGAGGTGAAGTCTGTTAAACATACCGGCCCGCCAGGAAAGCTGTTTTATGCGTTGCCTGCTGTTCGCTTGTCTGCTCCTCGGTTCACTTCCCTCATTCGCCCTTGACCGTCTTCAGGTCGAGGGCTATCTGCTGCCCAATGGTTTGCAAGTCATTCTCAAGCCCGGTTATGACAAGGGTCACGTCGCCATCCGCCTGGTGGTGGGTATCGGCTTCGATGACTTCCCGTGCCAGGACAAGGAACTGCCGCATCTGCTGGAACACCTGCTGTTCAGCGGCGTGGATAACAGCGGTGAAGGGGGGCTGGAGGAGCGTATGCAGGCACTGGGCGGCGAGTGGAACGCCTTCACCAGCAACGCCGATACCACCTTCGTGATCGAAGCGCCTGCGCGCAACCAGCGCAAGGTGCTCGACCTGCTGCTGGAGATCATGACCAAAACCGAGCTGAGCCAGGCGCGGCTGGACGGCGTCAAACGCGTGGTCGAACGCGAAGATGGCGGGCATTTTTCGCACTTGCAGCGCCTGCTTGACCGGCGTGATTCCGGGCGCAGCGCCAGCAGCCAGCTGGCCGTGGAGCTGGGCCTCAAATGCGCTGAACGTCCCGAGGTGGACGGCATCCAGCTGGAGCACATCGAAGACATCTTCGCCAACTGGTACGCCCCCAACAACATGACGCTGATTGTGGTGGGTGATCTGGACAAGCTGCTGCCAGCCTATCTGGAGCGCACCTACGGCAAGCTCGCCCCCACCGATCCGATCGACCACCCGCCACTGGCGCAGGGCAGCGGCTCGGCCGAACCGCGCCGCGAGCTTGAGCGCGGCGGGCTGGGCGAGAGCGCCAAGCTGCACCTGATCTACCCAGAGCCGCAGCTCGACGACCAGCACGACGAAACCTGGGAACTGGTCAAAGCCTATCTGGACTGGACGCTCTACACTGAGCTGCGCCTGAAACACAGTTTGTCCTACGGCCCCTCGGCAGAGCGCGAAGTGTTCGGCGATGTCGGGTTTTTGAGCCTGAACGCCGATGTCGAACGTGACGATGCCGATGAAGCCGAGCGCGACATTCGCGGTCTGGTCGAGCGCCTGCAAAAAGACGGCATGCAGCCCGCTACGTTTGCGCGGCTGCAACAGCTCGCCATTGACCGGCAGTCATGGGCCACACAAGGCAATAGCGCGCTGGCCGACTACTATTGGAGCGCGCTCAACGATTATGAAAACGGGCGCTTCGAGGATCCGGCCAAACGGATCAAGGCGGTGAAGCTGGAAACGGCCAATCAGGCGATGCGCCAATTGCTTGCCCAGCCGGGTTACATGCGCATTGAAAAGCCATTGTTCAGTTATGACGGTCTGTATTGGCTGATTGGCGGAGTACTGGGTTTCATAGCACTGCTGGCCCTGTGGCGCTGGCGTGTACGCAGCAAATAGAATCCTGACACCAAACTGCACCCCGGGTGCAGGCTCCGCGCTGCGTTTGTTACACAGCGCGTTTTTTGTATGAACAGAACCGAGTGACCCCTCCGATGCTTGACGTGAATCGCTATGTGACACCCGTGCTCAACTTGATGCAGCGCTACCCGGGGCTCATTGCAGCGTTTGGTTTCGTTTCCGGTATCGCCAGTTTCATTCTGGTCGATCGCCAGGCAGGGCTGGCCACCTGGATTGCCGTGGTGATGCTGATCAGCTGGCTGTGGCTGATGGTCGAAAACACTATGGTCGGGTTGCTCAACAAGGCGCTGGGCCGCGAGATTCCGCAGGGCTTGCTGCGCTACGGCACGCAGATGATCCATCAGGAAAGCCTGTTCTTCGTGCTGCCGTTCTTTTTCATCACCACCACCTGGAACAGTGGTCAGGCGGTATTCACTGCGGTGCTCGGCGCCGCCGGGCTGATCTCAATCATCGACCCTCTCTACTACAAGTGGCTGGCGCCCAGACGCTGGCTGTTCATGACGTTGCACACTCTGACACTGTTCGCGGCACTGCTGACCGCGCTGCCGATCATCCTGCACCTGACCACCGCCGAGAGTTACAAACTGGCGCTGGGCGTGGCGATGCTGCTGTCGGCGCCCAGCCTGATGTCCAACTTCCCGCTCAACACCTGGCGCAGCGCACTGGCCGTGATCAGCATCATCCTGGCCATCGGCGCGGCGGGCTGGTTGCTACGCTCCTGGGTGCCGCCTGCGACGCTGTGGTTGACTGAAGTGGCGGTGAGCCCGGACTTCGATAACAAGAACCGTACGCCGGGCGACAGTATTTCGCTGATCAGCGCCAAGCAGCTGCGCAACGGCGGCCTGTATGCGTACACCGCCATCAATGCGCCGCGCGGGCTGGACGAGCGTATCTACCATGTGTGGTGGCATGAAGGCGAAGAGATGGACCGCATCGCGCTGGATATCCACGGCGGCCGCAAGGAAGGCTATCGCGCCTGGACGCGCAAGCAAAACTTCCCGGAGGACGTGACAGGACGCTGGCAGGTGAGGGTGCTGACCGAGGACGGCCAGATGATCGGCGTGCTGCGTTTTGTCGTCACTGACAATGACCAGCCAGCAGTCAAGCGACCTACCGGGCGGATAATCAAGCTCAAGCCGGGCGGCGACTCGGCCGAAGAGACTACGCCTGAGTCCGCACCGGCTGATGAGCCGAAGCAGGAGAAGCAGGAGGCTGCGCCTGCCGAAGCAGCCCCCGCGGAGTCTGCGCCTCAGGCTCCGGCGCAGTAATGTTTCAGGTCGCGGTCGCGCCGAAGAACCAGTAGCAGACGAAGATCGCGGCCACGACACCGGAAAACTCGGCCAGCAGCGCGCAGCCCACCGCATGGCGAGCGCGCTGAATGCCCACGGCGCCGAAGTACACGGCAAGGACGTAGAACGTGGTCTCGGTGCTGCCCTGAATCGTGGCAGCGGCCAATGCAGCGAAGCTGTCCACGCCCTGGGTCTGCATGGTTTCGATCAACAGGGCACGGGCGGCGCTGCCCGAGAAGGGTTTGACCATCGCGGTCGGCAACGCATCGACGAAGCGCGTGTCCAGCCCCAGCCACTGCACCAGATGCCGAATGCCTTCCAGGCCGAAGTCCAGCGCGCCGGATGCGCGCAGCACGCCCACCGCACAGAGCATGGCGACCAGATAAGGCAGCAGGCTCTTGGCGACGTCGAAACCTTCCTTCGCACCTTCGACGAAGGCCTCGTAGACCAGCACCTTGCGTAGCGTGCCGATGATCAGAAACATCATGATCAGGCCGAACAGCGTGAGGTTGCCCAGAATCGACGACAGACCCGCCAGCGCAGCCGCCGACAGCGTGCCGAGAAAAGCCATGAAGGTGCCCAGCAACAGAGCACCGGGGATGAGGTAGGCGAGCACCACCGGGTCCCACAAGCGCAGACGCTGCATGAACGCGACCGACAGCAGGCCGACGATGGTCGAGACACTGGTGGCCAGCAGGATCGGCAGGAATACCAGGGTCGGGTCAGGCGCACCTTGCTGGGCGCGGTACATGAAGATCGTCACCGGCAGCAGGGTCAGGGATGAGGCGTTGAGCACCAGAAACAGGATCTGCGCGTTACTGGCGGCGGTCTTGCTCGGGTTGAGTTCCTGTAGCGAGCGCATGGCCTTCAGGCCAATCGGCGTGGCGGCGTTGTCGAGACCCAGCGCGTTGGCGGCGAAGTTGAGGGTGATCAGCCCCAGCGCAGGGTGGCCGGGCGGCACCTCCGGCATCAGGCGCAGAAACAGCGGCCCGAGGACCTTGGCCAGCCAGTCGACGATGCCGGCCTTCTCGGCGATGCGCAAAAAGCCCAACCACAGGGTCAGTGTGCCGAACAGCAGCACCATGACCTCGACCGACAGCTTGGCCATGGCAAAGATACTTTCGACCATCGCCGCAAAAATGCCGGCGTTGCCGCCCACCAGCCACTGCACCAGCGCGGAAATCGTCGCCACGACAAAAAAACCAAGCCACAGGCCATTGAGCATCGGATAAGTCCCCCACAAGAAGCGGGGATGATAGCGGCGGGGTGCGCCGGAGGGAAATCGGCAGCTGCTGAAAGAGTCGTAGGAGCGATAGGTGCACGAGAACACGGTCGTTTTGTGACGCTCTGCGGCGCACATTCAGGATAGGACGCAGAGCGTCCAGAACAGCATTCCCACGCGGAGCATGGGAACGATGAAGCCTTGAGATCACTATCGTGCCAATGCTCTGCGTTGGCATGCAGGTCGTGACGCTCTGCGTCACATATCCGTTGCGCTACGCACGCTCAGGATAGGACGCGGAGCGTCCAGAACGGCATTCCCACGCGGAGCATGGGAACGATGAAAGCCTTGAGATTTCTATCGTGCCAATGCTCCGCGTCATCAGGGCTATGCGGGGTATCTTCAGCGCCCGGCCAGCAGCTCCTGGCCGCGAACGACGGCAGCGCGGACCTGTTCGGGGGCGGTGCCGCCGATGTGATTACGGGCATTCACCGAACCTTCCAGGGTCAGCACGGCGAAGACGTCCTGTTCGATCTGGTTGCTGAACTGACGCAGCTCTTCCAGGCTCATCTCTGCCAGGTCCTTGCCGGTTTCCACACCGTATTTCACCGCGTGACCGACGATCTCATGGCAGTCACGGAACGGCAGACCACGGCGGACCAGATAGTCGGCCAGATCGGTGGCGGTCGAGAAGCCGCGCAGCGCTGCTTCACGCATCATCGCGTGCTTGGGCTTGATCGAAGGGATCATGTCGGCGAATGCACGCAACGAATCACGCAGCGTATCGGCGGCGTCGAACAGCGGTTCCTTGTCTTCCTGGTTGTCCTTGTTGTAAGCCAGGGGCTGGCCTTTCATCAGGGTCAGCAGGCCCATCAGGGCACCGAACACGCGGCCGCTCTTGCCGCGAACCAGTTCAGGAACATCGGGGTTCTTCTTTTGCGGCATGATCGAGCTGCCGGTGCAGAAGCGGTCCGGCAGGTCGATGAACTGGAACTGCGCACTGGTCCAGAGCACCAACTCTTCCGAAAAGCGCGACAGGTGCATCATTGCGATGGATGCAGCCGAGCAGAATTCGATGGCGAAGTCGCGATCCGATACGCCGTCCAGCGAGTTGCCGCCCACCACCTCGAAGCCCAGCAGTGTGCAGGTCAGCTCGCGGTCGATCGGGTAGGTAGTGCCCGCCAGCGCCGCGCTGCCCAGCGGCATGCGGTTGAGACGCTTGCGGCAATCCACCAGACGCTCGTAGTCGCGGCTGAGCATTTCGAACCAGGCCAGCATATGGTGACCGAATGTTACCGGCTGGGCCGTCTGCAAGTGGGTGAAACCGGGCATGATGGTTTCAGCTTCACGCTCGGCCTGGCCCAGCAGACCTTGCTGCAGACGTGTGATTTCGCTGAGGATAAGGTCGATTTCGTCGCGCAGCCACAGACGGATATCGGTGGCGACCTGATCGTTGCGGCTGCGACCGGTGTGCAGCTTCTTGCCGGTGATACCGATGCGGTCGGTCAGGCGTGCTTCAATGTTCATGTGCACGTCTTCCAGATCGACGCGCCAGTCGAACTGGCCAGCCTCGATCTCGGCCTGGATGGTGTTCAGGCCGTCAACGATGGTATCGCGCTCGGCGTCGGTCAGTACGCCCACCTTGGCCAGCATCGTAGCGTGGGCGATGGAGCCCATGATGTCGTGGCGATACAGGCGTTGATCGAAGGTGACGGAGGCAGTGAAACGCGCGACGAACGCGTCGACGGGTTCACTGAAGCGGCCGCCCCAGGACTGGTTGGTCTTGTCGGTGCTCATGGATTCGCTCGTTGCTGACTGAAAGTGACGTGCCCGATACCTGGCACAAGAACGAACGCGATGATAACAGGGTTGATGCATTTTTATCCCCGGACAGCTTGCCGCTGACGAGGCCAGGGCAGAGACTGGAGCCATGCGAATCGAACCTATGAAACATGATGCCCGGCCCGCGCCCGGCAAAGACTTTTTCCTCCCTGAACTGTGCCTGCCGCAGGCATTGCTGGTGCTCGTCGTGCTGGCCGAGCTGCTGGTGCTGGTTCTGGTGCTGGTGGAACCGATGCGCAGCGGCTTCGACTGGGTACGCCTGGCGTTGATGTCGCTGTTCGTGCAATGGATCGTGCTGCTATCGGCAGCGCTGCTGTGCGGGTTGCGCCCCTGGCTGGCGCGATTGACGCCGGGGCTGGCGGGCATGCTCAGTTGCCTGCTGGTGGTCGGCCTGACGCTGCTGTGCACAGCCGTCACCGACGTCTGTCAGCTTACCGGGCGAATTTCGGTCAGCGGCATGGTCGAGCGTTATCTGCGCTACTCGACGATTGCCCTGATCATGTCCGCCCTGATGCTGCGTTATTTCTATCTGCAGAGTCAGTGGCGCAAGCAGCAACAGGGCGAGCTGCGCGCCAGGATCGAATCGCTGCAGGCGCGCATCCGCCCGCACTTCCTCTTCAATACACTCAACAGTATCGCCAGTCTGGTGGCCAGCAACCCGGTCAAGGCCGAGCAGGCGGTGCTCGATCTTTCGGACCTTTTTCGTGCCAGTCTGGCCAAGCCGGGCAGCCTCGTGACGTGGGGTGAAGAGCTGGCATTGGCAAAACGATATTTATCGATTGAGCAATATCGTCTTGGCGAGCGTCTACAGTTGGACTGGAGGGTGAGTGCAATTCCCGATGACTTGCCAATCCCCCAGCTAACCTTGCAGCCATTACTTGAAAACGCTTTGATTTATGGCATTGCTCCGCGGGTCGAAGGGGGCGTTGTAACGGTCGAAGCGAACTATGAAGGGGGAGAGTTCATATTGAGCGTCAGCAATCCCTATGAAGAAGTTGCCAATCGGCAGACTTCCAACGGTACTCAGCAGGCTCTGACGAATATAGGCGCACGAATTGCGGCACTTTTTGGCCCGCATGCCAGTCTGAGCGTGGAGCGCCGTGACGGTCGTCACTACACCTGTCTACGCTATCCTTGTGCGAGACTCACGCAGGAAGCCAGAGCTATATGAATGTCCTGATCGTTGATGACGAACCCCTGGCCCGCGAGCGATTGAGCCGCATGGTCAATGAAATCGAGGGTTATCGAGTACTGGAACCCAGCGCGTCCAATGGCGAAGAAGCCTTGGCGCTGATCGAAACCCACAAACCGGATGTAGTGCTGCTCGATATCCGCATGCCGGGTCTCGATGGCCTCCAGGTCGCAGCCCGACTGTGCGAGCGGGAAGCACCGCCTGCCGTTGTGTTTTGCACCGCCCACGATGAGTTCGCCCTGGAAGCTTTTCAGGTCAGTGCGGTGGGCTATCTGGTCAAGCCTGTGCGTCCCGAGCACCTTGTCGAAGCGCTGCGAAAAGCCGAGCGGCCGAACCGCGTGCAACTGGCGGCTTTGACCCGCCCGGCAGCCGAAAGCGGATCAGGGCCACGCAGCCACATCAGCGCGCGTACCCGCAAAGGCATCGAGCTGATTCCCCTGGATCAGGTGATCTACTTTATCGCCGATCACAAATACGTGACCTTGCGTCACGAGGGCGGCGAAGTGCTGCTGGACGAACCGCTCAAGGCACTGGAAGACGAATTCGGTGACCGTTTCGTGCGCATCCATCGCAATGCGCTGGTGGCCCGCGAGCGCATAGAACGGTTGCAGCGCACCCCGCTGGGGCATTTCCAGCTGTTCCTCAGAGGGCTCAATGGCGATGCGTTGATCGTCAGCCGCCGCCACGTCGCCGGTGTCCGCAAAATGATGCAGCAGCTCTAGCGCCTCGCCGCTCTGGAGCCTCTGCGTCCAGACCGAGTCATGGAACGGGAGAGAATTCCGGCTCCATGTGCTTTTCGGCTGGCCTACGCGCAGCCTTTCCCATGCGCCCCTCAGGCACTGCCGATTGATTGATCGGCTCAGTGTCTGACGCAAGTTGCAATCAGCGCCGAAGCCGCCCTGACCGGGATTGAGCTGTTATTATCCGTCGCATTTACTCAGTACGGATTGTTCAATGTCCTCTCGCGAAATCCGCATCGCCACTCGCAAAAGCGCGCTGGCACTCTGGCAGGCAGAATACGTCAAGGCCCGCCTGGAACAGGCCCACCCCGGCCTGCTCGTGACGCTGGTACCCATGGTCAGCCGTGGCGACAAATTGCTCGACTCCCCGCTGTCGAAAATCGGTGGCAAAGGCCTGTTCGTCAAGGAGCTGGAAACCGCGCTCCTGGAAAACAACGCCGACATCGCCGTGCACTCGATGAAAGACGTGCCGATGGACTTTCCACAAGGCCTGGGCCTGTTCTGCATCTGCGAGCGCGAAGACCCGCGCGATGCATTCGTTTCCAACACCTTTGCCAGCCTGGACCAGTTGCCGGCCGGCAGCATTGTCGGCACCTCCAGCCTGCGCCGTCAGGCCCAATTGCTGGCGCGTCGACCCGATCTGCAGATCCGCTTCCTGCGCGGCAACGTCAATACCCGTCTGGCCAAGCTGGATGCCGGTGAATACGACGCCATCATCCTCGCCGCCGCTGGCCTGATCCGCCTGGGTTTCGAAGACCGCATCACTTCCGCAATCAGTGTCGACGACAGCCTGCCAGCCGGTGGCCAGGGCGCGGTGGGTATCGAATGCCGCAGCGTCGACGCCGAAATTCATGCACTGCTTGCCCCTCTGCATCATGAAGACACTGCTGTGCGCGTGATTGCCGAGCGTTCGCTGAACAAGCACCTCAACGGTGGCTGTCAGGTGCCGATCGCCTGCTACGCCGTGCTGGAAGGCGATGACGTTTGGTTGCGCGGCCTGGTGGGCGATCCGTCCGGCAGCGTGTTGCTGCACGCGGATGCCCGGGCACCTCAGACATCTGCTCAGGCACTGGGTGTGCAGGTGGCCGAAGCGCTGCTGGAGCAGGGCGCCGCCGACATCCTGAAAGCGGTCTACGGCGAGGCCAATAACGAATGAGTGGCTGGCGTCTGCTGCTGACCCGCCCGGCCGAAGAGTCGGCAGCGCTGGCCAGGGTGCTGGCCGAGGACGGTATCTTCAGCAGCAGTCTGCCCCTGCTTGAAACCGAGCCTTTGCCCTTGACGCCTGCACAGCGTTCGATCATTTTCGAGCTGCTCAATTATTGTGCAGTGATCGTGGTCAGCAAACCTGCCGCGCGACTGGCCATCGAGCTGATCGACGAAGTATGGCCGCAACCGCCCCTGCAACCCTGGTTCAGTGTGGGTTCAGCAACCGGGCAGATACTGCTCGACTACGGGCTGGATGCGAGCTGGCCGGAGCAGGGCGACGACAGCGAAGCCTTGCTTGAACTGCCGCGCCTCAAACAGGCGATTGCCGTACCGGGAAGCCGTGTGTTGATCATGCGCGGTGACGAGGGACGCGAACTGCTGGCCGAGCAACTGCGCGGGCTGGGGGTGGGGGTTGATTACCTGCCGCTGTATCGTCGCTACCTGCCGCAACATGCGCCCGGCGCCCTGGCGCAACGCGTCGCGGTGGAACGCTTGAACGGGCTGGTGGTCAGCAGTGGGCAGGGTTTTGAACATTTGCTTCAGTTGGCGGGGGATTCATGGCCGGTCCTGGCCGATCTGCCGCTGTTTGTACCGAGCCCCAGGGTTGCCAGCATCGCGCGGGCAGCCGGAGCAAGGACCGTTATTGATTGTCGTGGCGCCAGCGCCGCGGCATTGCTGGCAGCGTTGCGGGAACAACCTCAGCCTGCCGTCAAGGCGTAATGATCGACACCTGTCGTTTACGCTATTACGCCAAAATGCAAAGGATGGGATACGTGAGCGAAACAGCCTTGCCTAAAGACGAAGAATCGGTGTTGAAAACGCCGGCATCCAAGCCTGAGCCAGTCCGCACCGAGCGCACCGGCAGCCGCAACAGTGGCCTGGTGTTCCTGGCCTTGCTGCTGGCAATTGCCGGTATCGCCGTCGCCGGCTGGGGAGTCTGGCAACTGCGCATGTTGCAGGCCGGGCACCAGCAGCAGCGCGGACAGGTCGAGAATATCGCCGAACAGACCCTGGTACTGGCGCAGAATGACCAGCAGCTGAGCGCACGCATCGCGCAATTCCCGCCAGCCAATCAGCTGGAAGACAGTCGACGTCTGGTCGCGCAACTGCAAGGCGATCAGCAGCGCCTCAGCCAGCGACTCGAAACCGTACTGGGGGCGAGCCGCAAGGACTGGCGTCTGGCCGAGGCCGAGCATCTGCTGCGTCTGGCAAGCCTGCGTCTTTCAGCGCTGCAGGACATCAACAGTGCACAGGCGCTGGTTCAGGGTGCCGACGAAATTCTGCGTGAGCAGGACGATCCGGGCTCCTTCGCTGCCCGCGAGCAATTGGCCAAGAGCCTTGCCGCCCTGCGCAGCATCGAGCAGCCGGACCGCACCGGGCTGTTTCTGCAACTCGCAGCTCTGCGTGAGCAAGCTGTACAGCTCAACAAGCTGGCCCCCGAATACGAAGACAAGGGCGAGTCACTGTTGGGCCTGACCGCCGACAAGACCGAATCCAGCCGGTGGACGCAGTGGTGGGACGAGATCTCCCATTACTTCCGCATCGACTTCAACGCCGACCAGGACATCCGCCCGGTACTCGCCGGCCAAAGCCTTTCGCAGGTGCGTCTGGCGCTGAGCCTGGCGCTGGAGCAGGCGCAGTGGGCAGCGCTTAACGGCGAGCCCGAGGTTTATTCCAAGGCCATCACTGAAGCGCAAAACGTTCTGAAAGCCAACTTCGATCAGGACGATCCACAGGGTAAAGCGCTCGGCCAGGGGCTTGATGCTGTCGCCAGCCAGCCGGTATCGGTGAAGACACCGGATCTGGCGCCGACCCTGAGCGCCGTGCAGGCCTACCTTGAACGCCGTCATGCCGCCGGCCAGCCAGCCGAGGCGCAACAGGGGACCAGCCGATGAAGCGCTTCTATGTGCTGTTATTCATCGCGATCGCCGCTGCGGCGTTGATCGGTGTCGCCATCGCCGAGCATTCCGGTTACGTCCTGATCGCCTATCAGAACTTCCGCTACGAATCGAGCCTGTGGGCGACCCTGGCGCTGCTGGTCGCCGCGTTGCTGGTGATCGCACTGCTGAGACTGTTGATCAGCCTGCTGACGACTTCGGGCCGCGTGGTTAACCCATGGTCGCGTCGCAACCGCCGTCGTCGCGTGCAAATGGCTATCGAGCAAGGCCAGATGGACCTTGCGGAGGGCCGCTGGTCCAGCGCTCAGCGTCATCTGCAACGCGCGGCCGAAGCCGATACTCACCCGCTGCTCTACTACATCGGCGCTGCACGCGCGGCCAACGAGCAGGGTCGTTACGAAGACTGCGATGCCTTGCTGGAACGTGCGCTCGAGCGTCAGCCACAAGCCGAGCTGGCAATTGCCCTGAATCACGCCCAGTTGCAGCAGGATCGCGGCGACACCGAAGGTGCGCTGACCACGCTGCTGGCCATGAAAGAGCGTCATCCGCACAACCCTCAGGTGCTTCGTCAGTTGCAACGCCTGTATCAGCAGCGTGGTGACTGGTCCGACGTGGTCCGCCTAATGCCGGAACTGCGCAAGGACAAGGTTCTGCCAGCCAAGGAGCTGGCCGAGCTGGAACGCCGCGCCTGGGGCGAGAACCTGAGCCTGGCGGCGTACCGCGAGGGCATCGAAGGCGCACCGACCGGTCTGCCTTCTCTGGAGAGCGCCTGGCAGGGGCTGGCCTCTGCGCAACGCCAGGAGCCGCAACTGGTGTTGGCGTACGCCGATCAATTGCGCCGTCTGGGTGCCGAAGCTCAGGCTGAAGAGGTGCTTCGTAGCGCCCTCAAGCGCGAGTACAACAGCCATCTGGCGCGTCTGTACGGGCTGGTTCGCGGCAGTGACCCGCTCAAGCAGCTGCAAACGGCGGAAGGCTGGCTCAAGCACCATCCGGCTGATCCAAGCCTGTTGCTGAGCCTGGGACGTATCTGTCTGCAAGGCCGACTGTGGGGCAAGGCGCGGGATTATCTGGAGAGCAGTCTGCGCCTGGAACGCAATCCCGAAACCTGCGCCGAGCTGGCTCGTCTGCTGGGCCAACTGGGTGAGACGGATCGCAGCAATCAGCTGTTTCAGGAAGGCCTGGGCCTGCTGGACGAGCGCCTTCTGTCGCGGCCCCTGCCGGTACTGACCAAGGCTTGAAACCACCGGAGAGTCCTAGGTCAGGGCTCTCCGTGCTGCCTCACCAGCCCGTCAAGATCAATGCGTAAGAATCGTCCTACATACATGGGTAAAAGAACCACGCAGCGGTGTGTTCTTTTTCCTCGGTAAACAGCGACGCATCCGTATGCCGCCACCTTGAATGCGCCGCACCCTTTCCTCTACCGTAATCGTCTCGTCCTTTGTTACGGATTTGCCATGTATCTGGCTCGCACACGCTTCCTGTTTTTCCTGGCATCGCTGGCCTGTGCATCAATCATTGGCGTCGCCTTCTACCTGCAGCAAGCTTTCGGTCTCGACCCTTGCGCGCTGTGCATGGTGCAACGGGCTGCATTCATCGTCTGTGGCGTGCTGGCGCTCTGTGCTGCCTGCCACGCATCTGGCCCGACAGGCACGCGGCGCTACAGTCTGGGGCTTTTGCTGGTCGCCCTGGCCGGGCTTGCTGCAGCAGGCACACAGGTGTGGTTGCAGACCGCCTCGGCCGATCAATTGATACCTGTTATTACCAGACTGGAGCAGGTATTGAGCCTGCTCTCCCTGGACATGTGCATCGACCGACTGCGAAGCGACGCGCTGTTTTGCGCCGAGATCACCTGGACACTGTTCGGCATCAGCCTGCCGGAGTGGAGTCTTCTGGCATTCACGGGTCTGGCGCTGTTACCGCTGTATCCTCTTTTCAGCGAATTCAGCCACTGGCTGGCGACCAGAGATCGGGGCGGCTATTAAACGCTTGTATGAACTTTATCTCCTGCGTACCTTGATGGCCTTGTCGAGCGGGCATAATCTGGGCCGCACGCGTCACTGGAAATATGCTGTCCTGACGCATTTATCAGGCCAGGTCCCGGCCAATCACCCGGACCGGCCCAGGACTGCATGCCCCTGAAGGGAAGAGAGAAGACCATGCTGGAAAGTTGTCAGAATGCTCAGGAACGCTGGGGCGGAGTGAACAAGCTGATCGATCGCTGGCTTCAAAGCCGTCTCGAACTGGTCGAAGCCTATGACGCGCTGGGCGACACGCCCGAAGCGTTGGCAGCCGACCTTGAAGGTCTGCAGAACTTCTGCGGGATTCTTGTGGATTACGTCTCCGCCGGGCACTTCGAAGTCTACGAACAGCTGGGTGATGAAGCCCGGGCGTTCAATGACGAGCGTGGGCTCGAGCTGGCAGACACGATCTATCCACGTCTGGACGTCATCACCAAGTTTGCCCTCACGTTCAATGATCGCTGCGACAAGGGCGACTGCTCGGATGCGGCGGTAGTAGCACGGGAATTCAATCAGCTGGGGCAATTGCTGCACGAGCGTTTCGAGCTGGAAGACTGCCTGATCGAAGTGCTGCACAACTCGCACAAGGAAGAGATCGCCGCTCAGGCGTGATCTTGTCGGTGCCAGCGCTACACGCCAAGGGTGCTTATTGCACCCTTTCGCATTTCTGAACGCCGGCTTTACGCCCGCTTACTGCGAAACCGCAACCAGCTCGATTTCAAATACCAGCGGTGTAAACGGATCGATCAGATCGCCAGCGCCCTCGGCGCCATAGGCCTGATCCGAAGGAATGACCAGACGCCACTTCGCGCCGGTCGGCATGTTCTGCAAGGCGCTGGTCCAGCCGCTGATCACACTGTCGAGCCGGAACCACTGGGGCTGGGTGCTCTGATCGAAGATCGTGCCGTCCGGCAAACGACCGACGTAACGCACCTCAACCCGGCCGTCGGCACTGGGCTTGGGGCCGGTGCCAGGAGTCAGCTCGGTCATGAGAATCCCGTCAGCCAGCACCTTCACACCCGGCTTGGCCTTCTCGCTGTCCATGAACGTGCGCTCGGCCTTGAGGGCCGCCTCGGTCGGCGCATCCGTACCGGCAGTCTCGGCCTGAGCGATAGCGGCATCATGCTCGCGCAGAATCTGGTCGATGCGCTCCTGCTTGAGCGCCAGCGGCTTGCCCTGATAAGCCTGCTGCAAGCCTTCCACCAACGCCTTGAGGTCCAGGTCAGGGACTTCCTGATGCAACCGCTCGCCAAGGCTTGCGCCCAGGCTATAGGCGAGGTCGTGGCCGTCACTGGACGCAGGTGGCGACTCGGCGGCCTGAGCCAGGGGTAGCAAGAGGAACAACGACGTTAACAGGTAGCGCGACATTAATGCTCTCCGGCCTGGGAAGGCAGCGATTATGCCTGCGCCAGCGCGAGTAGTGACGAGTCTTGTGACGTGAATTTCACAATGCCTTTGCATCGTGCCGAGCAATCATTTCTCTCAGTATGCAACAGGGACCCATGGATGCTGTCAAGATGCCCTAGCGGCGATGCGCGCAGAAGCCTAGTATGAGCCGCAATTTCGTCACCCAGGAGGTAAGTCATGTCGGCCAAAAAGAAGCCAGTAAATACTCCGTTGCATTTGCTCCAACAATTATCGGGCAGCTTGCTTGAACATCTGGAAGACGCCTGCTCCCAAGCCTTGGCTGATGCCGAGAAACTGCTCGCCAAGCTTGAGAAACAACGCGGCAAGGCACAGGAAAAACTGCACAATTCCCGCATCAAACTGCAGGATGCTGCCACCGCCGGAAAATCCAAGGCGCAGGCCAAGGCCAAAGGCGCCGTGTCCGAGCTGGAAGAGTTGCTGGACGCTCTCAAGGATCGTCAGACCGAAACCCGCACGTACATCCTGCACCTCAAGCGTGATGCCCAGGAAAGCCTGAAACTGGCCCAGGGTATTGGTCGCGTAAAAGAGGCGGTCGGCAAGATCCTGACCACTCGCGATGCCAAGCCTGTCGCGCCTAAAGCCGTCGCCAAGGCACCTGTTGCCAAGACACCTGCTGCCAAAGCCCCCGCAAAAACTGCAGCGAAAGCGCCGGTTAAAGCGGCCGCCGCCAAGCCAGTCACCAAAGCCGCAGCCAAGCCTTCCGCAGTTGCCAAGCCAGCGGTCAAAACCGCTGCTGCCAAGGCCCCGGTAAAAGCCGCCGCCAAACCTGCCGCCCGCACGACTGCAGCAGCCAAGCCTGTCGCAGCCAAGACCACTGCCACCAAGCCGGCTGCCGCCAAGCCGGTTACCGCCAAGCCTGCTGCAGCCAAGACCACTGCCACCAAGCCGGTTGCGGCCAAGCCTGCCGCCACCAAGGCGCCGGCTGCCAAGGCCACCGCCAGCAGCGCTGCCAAACCTGCGGTAGCAAAAGCAGCGGCCGCCAAGCCTGCGGCGAAAGCGCCTGTGAAAGCGCCCGTCAAGGCACCGGCCAAAGCACCTGCCAAGGCACCTGTGAAAGCAGCAGCCAAGCCTGTCGCCAAACCTGCGGCGAAGCCAGCCGCCGCCAAACCGGCCACGCCAGCGCCTGCTGCTGCAGCCAAGCCGACGACGCCTGCACCTGCTGCGCCAGCCGCCGCACCGGCAACCCCTGCCAACGGCGCAACGCCAACCAGCGCTTCCTAAGTCTGGTCGACGGCATGTCCAACCGCGATGCGCAGCACATCCAGCGCATCGCGGTTTTTTTCTGCATCCCCTTCGGCAAGTTCGAGCAGCCACTCCTCTGCATTCCTCGCCTCACCTGCCGGCCAATCCCCGGTCAGTGCCTCAAGCTTTATCATCAGGCTCTGTTCGGCCTCCAGTTCCAGCGCCTTGACCTTCATCCGTAATGTAGTCAGCAACGCATCTTCAAGCGCAGCAATGCGCCATTGGTTGCGCAAATCCCGTAGCGGACGCACCACATCGTCATGCCAGGGTGTCGCCAACTGCTTTATTTGCGCGACTCGCTGAGCGTTGCACGCCACGTCGCGCGTACCCAGCCACACCCCGCAAAGCACCATGCACACGTTGGCCCCGTTGGCTTGCAGCGTCAGACAAGCCTGTTCCACACCCGGTCGGGCGTAGAAATCGAGGGTGAAACTCCAGAGCGCTGAAGGCATAGTGATCCACCTGTTCAGGACGAAGCTGGTAGACTCCGCCGCCATTATGATTCGACTTCAAAGCCTTACCTTACAGCGTGGTCCGCAACGTCTGCTAGAAGACGCCGAGCTGACTCTGCACGCCGGCCATAAAGCCGGCCTGATCGGTGCCAATGGCGCCGGTAAATCCAGCCTGTTTGCCCTGCTGCGTGGAGAGCTGACGCCGGATGCCGGCGACTGCCTGCTGCCCGCCGACTGGCGTATCGCGCACATGCGCCAGGAGGTCGACACGCTCGAACGCCTGGCCGTGGATTACGTGCTCGATGGCGACGAGCGCCTGCGGGAAGTACAGAGCTCGCTGGCCGAGGCCGAAGCCGCGCAGGACGGCGCCGCTCAGGCACGTCTGCATTCGGAGCTCGACAGCGCCGACGGTTATACCGCCGACGCACGCGCGCGCAAGCTGCTGGCCGGGTTGGGCTTCACCAACGAACAGATGGAACGTCCGGTCGGCAGTTTCTCCGGTGGTTGGCGTATGCGCCTGAACCTGGCGCAGGCATTGATGTGCCCCTCGGACCTGCTGCTGCTCGACGAACCGACCAACCACTTGGACCTTGACGCCATTCTGTGGCTTGAAGACTGGCTCAAGAGTTACCCCGGCACCTTGCTGCTGATTTCCCACGACCGGGATTTTCTGGATGCCGTGGTCGATCACATCGCCCATGTCGAGCAACGCAAGATCACCCTCTATCGCGGCGGCTACAGCGCGTTCGAGCGGGCCCGTGCCGAACGTCTGGCGCAACAGCAACAGGCCTACGAAAAGCAGCAGGCGCAACGTGCGCACATGGAAAAGTACATCGCACGCTTCAAGGCCCAGGCTACCAAGGCCCGTCAGGCACAAAGCCGGATCAAGGCGCTGGAGCGCATGGAAGAGCTGTCGGCCGCGCACGTCGACTCACCGTTCAACTTCGTTTTCCGTGAGTCCGACAAGATCTCCAGCCCATTGCTGGACCTGTCCGACGCGCGCCTGGGTTATGGCGACAAGACCATCCTCGAGAAGGTCAAGCTGCAACTCACGCCCGGTGCACGCATCGGCCTGCTGGGTCCGAACGGCGCAGGCAAGTCGACGCTGATCAAAAACCTCGCCGGCGAGCTCGAGCCGCAAAGCGGTCGGCTGGTGCGTGGCGAAAACCTCACCGTGGGCTACTTTGCCCAGCATCAGCTCGACTCACTGGACGCCAAGGCGACCCCGTTGCTGCACTTGCAGCGCCTGGCACCGACCGAGCGTGAACAGACGCTGCGTGATTTCCTTGGCGGTTTCGACTTCCGTGGCGCGCGCCTGGATGAGCCGGTGCTGAATTTCTCCGGTGGCGAGAAAGCCCGCCTGGCGCTGGCATTGATCGCCTGGGAAAAGCCCAACCTGTTGCTGCTCGATGAACCGACCAACCACCTCGACCTGGAGATGCGCCTGGCGCTGACCATGGCCTTGCAGGAGTTCGGTGGTGCGGTACTGGTGGTGTCTCACGACAGGCATTTGCTCAAGAGCACGACCGATGACTTCCTGCTGGTGGCCGACGGCCGCGTACAGGAATTCGACGGCGATCTGGATGACTACACGCGCTGGCTGGCCGATTACCGGCTGCGCAACGCGCCGGTCAGCAACACGCCCGTCAACGCCGACAAGACCGACAAGAAAGCCCAGCGCCAACAGGCAGCGGCCTTGCGTCAGCAACTGGCACCGCACAAGCGCGAAGCCGACAAGCTGGAGCGTGATCTCGGGCTGGTGAATGAAAAACTCGCCAAGGTCGAAGAAGCGCTGGCCGACAGCACCAACTACGAGGCTGCCAACAAGGACAAGCTACGCGATCTGCTGGCCGAACAGGCCAAGCTGAAAGTGCGTGAATCCGAGCTGGAAGACGCCTGGATGCAAGCGCTGGAACTGTTGGAATCAATGCAGGCCGAACTGGAAGCATTGTCGTGAGCGAGGCAGGGAAGTGATGGACATGTTGGGCTTGCCGGTATCCGCGTACTGGCTTGAACCGCTGCTGGTGGGTGCGCAGATTCTGCTGATCCTGTTGGCCGGTTACGTACTCCAACGCATCGTCGGTGGTTTTCTGACCGGTCTGGGCGAGCGTTATCCGTTGCCGCCAGAATTGCTGGTCCCGGTTCGCGGCGGCCTGCGCTGGTTGATCATGGGCAGCGCCTTTGTTCTCGTCCTCGGCCGACTCGGGGTATCGGCTACGGTGCTGTGGACCGCACTGTCCGGCTTCGTCGCCGTAGCGGCGGTGGCGTTCTTTGCAATGTGGAGCGTGCTGTCGAACCTGCTCTGCGCCATTCTGATCTTCACCATCGGCCCGTTCCGCATCGGTGACATGGTCGAGCTGGTCGATACGCTGGACAAGCCGGGCGTGAAGGGGCGGGTGGTCGCCATCAATCTGATGTTCACCACCCTGATCGAGACCCCGGAAGCCGGTGGCGCGCTGGTCCAGGTGCCCAACAGCCAGTTTTTCCAGAAGTCAGTGCGCCGCTGGCGTGGCAGCGATCTGTTTCCGCAGATGGTGGTTGCAAAGCAGCCGGATGAGCAGGATTAGAAATCGTTAGCCTTGCAAAGCATTAAGCACTAATTTATTGCGCATTCGACTTTGTATGAGGTGCACGATGGCGCTTGAAACGTGGCTGGGCTTTTTTGCGGCCTGCTGGATTATCAGTCTTTCCCCCGGCGCGGGCGCCATCGCTTCGATGTCCTGCGGCCTGCAATACGGTTTCTGGCGGGGCTACTGGAATGCCCTGGGCTTGCAGATCGCGTTGGTGGCACAGATCGCCATTGTCGCGGCAGGTCTTGGCGCAGTGCTGGCGGCCTCGGATATGGCGTTCACGCTGATCAAGTGGTTCGGCGTCGCGTATCTGGTCTATCTCGGCATCAAGCAATGGCGCGCTTTGCCAGCCGATCTGGCCGATGAATCTGCCGTGCGCCCAGTGGGCAAACCGATGACGCTGGTCTTGCGCGGCTTTCTGGTGAATATCAGCAACCCCAAGGCACTGATCTTCATTCTGGCGATCCTGCCACAGTTCATCGACCCGACCGCTCCGCTGCTCATCCAGTACGCGATCATCGCAGCGACCATGGTGGTGGTCGATCTGATCGTGATGGCGGGCTACACCGGGCTGGCATCCAAGGTGCTGCGCCTGCTCAAGACGCCTCGCCAGCAACGTCGCATGAACCGCACCTTCGCCAGCCTGTTCGTAGGCGCGGCAGGTTTCCTCGCGACGTTGCATCGCGGTACGGCCTGAAACGTGTCGGTCTGGAGCCCTGAGCAGACATACGTTCTGTTCAGGGCGATTGAAGGCCGAACGTAAGATTCTGTAACAAAAATAGACCTCGACTATTGAGTAGTGCCGTTGCGGCGTTAACAATGCAACGCTTCGCATTCCCGTCGAGATTCTGCAATGCCCGTCCGTTCTCGTTTTCTTGCCTGGTTACTGTTGCCGCTTCTGGCGCTGGGCAGCTGCATTGCGCTGGCCGACCCGGTCGAGGGTGCCGCCCAGGCGCTGCATCTGCTGGATTACCTGGGGGCCGATTACCCGGCGACCGTGGCGGACGGCAAGGTTGTGGACACCGTCAAGTATCAGCAGCAGGTTGATAGCCTGACTGCGTTGCAGGGCCTCGTCGTTGCCTTGCCGCAGCGCGCCGAGCGTGATGCTCTGGAGCAGGCGGTAAACCAGCTGAAAAGCGCTGTGGCAAGTCGACAGGACGCTGCGCAGGTCACTCGTCAGGCGCGGCAGTTGAGTGCGAAGCTCGCGCTTGCCTACGAGGTCAGTCAGGCCCCGGCCATTACGCCGGACCCCGCCCGTGGCGCGCCTTTATACGCCCAGCATTGCTCGGTGTGCCATGGCGACAGCGGTGCAGGGGATGGACCGGCAGGTATCGGCCTGGAACCGCCACCCTCGAACCTGCGGGATACTGCGCGGCTGGATCGCCTGAGTCTCTACGACCTCTACAACGCGACCGGGCTAGGCATTGCCGGCACCGATATGCCCGCGTTCGCCGACCAGCTGGACGATCGCCAGCGCTGGGACATCGCGACGTATATCGCCAGCTTCAGCGCACAACCGGTCGCCCAGCCTGCCAAGACCTTCAACCTCGCCGATCTGGCTCGCCAGACACCGGCCGAAATCCAGGCTGGCGAAGGTCCGGACGCTACCGCCACCTTCCGCGCACAGCGCGCGCAGCCACCTCAGGTACAGCGCGGCCCGGCGCAACTGCTGGATTACACCAGTGTAACGCTGGACAAGAGCCTGGCAGCCTACAAGGCCGGTGATCGCGAGCAGGCCTATGATTTGTCGGTCGCGGCGTATCTGGAGGGTTTCGAGCTGGTCGAAAGCTCGCTGGATAACGTCGACGCCAATGTGCGCAAGGACACTGAAAAGAGCCTGATGGCTTACCGGCAGTCCTTGCAGGACAGCATGCCGCTACCTCAGGTCGCGCAAAAACTGGAAGCAGCCAAAGGCAAGCTCAAGGAGTCGGCGGACCTGTTGGGCAGCGACGGCCTGAGCCTGTCGCTGAGCTATATTTCGGGCCTGCTGATCCTGCTGCGTGAAGGGCTGGAAGCGATTCTGGTACTGGCGGCGATTCTGGCGTTTCTGCGCAACACCGGCCAGCAGTCTGCCGTACGCAGCGTCAACATCGGCTGGGGTCTGGCGCTGCTGGCCGGGCTGGCCACGTGGGCACTCGCGGCGTATGTCATTGACGTCAGCGGCGCGCAGCGTGAATTGCTGGAAGGCGCCACCGCGCTGTTTGCCAGTGTGATGGTGCTCTGGCTCGGGGTGTGGATGCATGATCGTCGTCACGCTGCTGCGTGGCAGGACTACGTCAAAAGCAGTCTGGTCGGCGGCGGCGGTCGTTTCGGCTTCGCGGTGCTGGCGTTCTTCTCGGTGTATCGCGAGTTGTTCGAAGTCATCCTGTTCTACGAAACCCTGTGGCTGCAGGCCGGACCGGCCGGGCACGATGCCGTGCTGGCGGGGGGTGCCACGGCGCTGGTGCTGCTCGTAGGCCTGGCGTGGGTCATCCTGCGCGGCTCGGCGAAGCTGCCGCTGTCGCTGTTCTTCGGCATCAATGCTGCGCTGCTCTGCGCACTGTCAGTGGTGTTTGCCGGTCACGGCGTCAAGGCGCTGCAGGAGGCGGGGATATTCGGCACAAGGCCGGTGCCGTTCTTCGAGTTCGACTGGCTGGGCATTCACGCCGACCTGTACTCACTCAGCGCACAGGCCATCGCCTTGATCGCCATTGCAGTGCTGTACGGCAGAAGTCGTCTGGCCGAGAAGCGCAGGCTGCAAACGGCAGGCTGACGTTTTGCCTGCCAGGGACAAGTGGTGCTCACCGCTTGTCCCTGCTTCCCCCCCAGCGTTGTTGCGATTCGCCGTCTTACTTTCCCGCCCTGTACAAAAAACCACCTGTTACTTCTGCCAGTAGACGCCCTTTTTCTTCAGGCCTAGTGTAGCGAAACGCCAACTCGGCTATCGGGTACTGGCGCATTTACCTGACAACGGGGTGGGTGATGGCCAAGTATGAGATTCGGTTGTGGGCTGAAGACATTGAGGAACATGACCATCCTGAAATAGCCATTGAATTTTATGAAAACGATGACCTGCAAGAACACGCCTGGGTCAGGCTGCACCCGCAGGGAAAACACAAGATTCGCGGCGAACTGGGCAGGGATGAGGAAGTGCTGACGGCTCTGGCGCTGGCCTTCAGGAAGAAAGTGGCTGAGTTGGCCGATTGGTAACTCTACCGTTGATAACCTGAGGCACGGCGGGCAATAAAAAAGGTTCGTTCAAACGAACGAACCTTTCAATTTGACACCGACCGATCACGTCACTCGGGATCAACCGGCTTCTTCAACTTCGGGTTCGGGAAGAACTGCACGCCCTGGACCTTGGGATCAGCCGGTTTGACAACCGCCTTGTTGACCCGCGTACCCAACTCCTTCGGTATCGAAATACCCTGCTCGTTGAGCGTGTCGCTGTAACCGCAACTCACGCACTCGCGATGCGGCACGTCGTTTTCGTTCCACATCATCAGTTTGTCAGGCTCGCTACACGCCGGGCAAACCGCCCCGGCGATGAAGCGTTTCCTGGTAATGACTACCGGGGTATCGGTCATGCTGCCGCATCCTCACTCAAGCCACTGTGACGCAACAATGCGTCAATCGACGGCTCGCGTCCTCGGAAGTCGACGAACAGCACCATCGGTGCCTGCGAACCACCACGCGCCAGAATAGCTTCGCGGAAGGCGCGTCCGGTTTCAGCGTTGAGCACACCGTCTTCCTCGAATTTCGAGAACGCATCGGCGGACAGTACCTCGGCCCACTTGTAGCTGTAGTAACCGGCTGCGTAACCGCCTGCGAAGATGTGTGCGAAGCTGTTCGGGAAGCGGTTGTAGGCGGGTGGACGCATCACTGACACTTCGTCGCGAATGCCTTCCAGCACGTCCAGCACGCTGCGGCCGTCGCCATGCGTGGCATGCAGCTCGAAATCGAACAGCGAGAACTCCAGCTGACGCACCATCATCAGGCCGGACTGGAAGTTCTTGGCGGCGAGCATTTTCTCCAGCAGATCCTGCGGCAGAGGCTCGCCGGTTTCGTAATGACCGGAGATCAGCGCAAGGCCCTCGGGCTCCCAGCACCAGTTTTCCATGAACTGGCTCGGCAACTCGACGGCGTCCCAGGCCACGCCATTGATACCGGATACCCCGGCATGCTCGACGCGGGTCAGCAAGTGATGCAGGCCGTGACCGAATTCGTGGAACAGCGTGGTGACTTCGTCATGGGTCAGCAGCGCAGGCTTGCCGGCAACAGCGGGTGTGAAGTTGCACACCAGATTGGCCACCGGGCTCTGCAACGTGCCTTGCGCCGTACGGCGACGGTCGCGCGCGCCGTCCATCCAGGCACCACCACGCTTGTTGGCGCGAGCATACAGATCGAAGAAGAAGCGCCCGACGTGCTGGCCGTTTTCCTTGATCTCGAACAGACGAACATCCGGGTGCCAAGTGTCGAAGCCTTTCTGCTCGGTAATCTCGATGCCGTACAGGCGCTGAACGATGGTGAACAGGCCGCCAAGCACCTTATCGACAGGGAAGTAGGCACGCAGGATTTCCTGGGAAACGCTGTAGCGCTGCTCGCGCAGCTTCTCGCCGTAGAAACCGCTGTCCCAGCTTTGCAGATCAGGGCAGCCCTGTTCGGCGGCATAAGCCTTGAGCTGCTCCAGATCCTGGGCAGCAAAAGGCTTGCTGCGTTTGGCCAGGTCACGCAGGAAGCTCAGTACCTGGTCGCTGGACTCGGCCATCTTGGTCGCCAGGCTCAGCTCGGCGTAGTTCGCATAACCGAGCAATTGCGCGAGTTCCTGACGCAGGTCGAGGATCTGCTCCATGACCGGCGTGTTGTCGTTCTTGCCCGCGTTCGGGCCTTGATCCGACGCGCGGGTGGCGTACGCCGCATAGACTTCTTCGCGCAATGCGCGGTCTTCGGCGTAGGTCATCACCGCGTAGTAGCTCGGGAATTCCAGCGTGATCAGGTAGCCTTCCAGATTCTTTGCCTTGGCAGCGGCGGCCATCTGCTGTTTGGCAGAATCGGTCAGGCCGGCGAGGGCGGACTCATCGGCGACCAGCTTGGTCCAGGCCTGAGTGGCATCGAGCAACTGGTTGGAAAACTGGCTGCCCAACTCCGACAGTTTGCTCTGCACTTCGGCGTAACGCTTCTGCTGCTCGGGCGGCAGATCGATACCGGACAGGCGGAAGTCACGTAGCGACTGCTCCAGAATGGTCTTCTGGCCAACGTCGAAACTGGCGGCCTCGGGGCCATTGGCCAGGGCTTCATAGGCCTGGAACAGCGCGCGGTTCTGGCCCATCTCGGTGGAGTAGGCGCTCAAGGCCGGCAGGCAGGATTCATACGCTTCGCGCAGCTCGGCGCTGTTGCACACGGCATTGAGGTGGCTGACGGGGCTCCAGGCAGCGCCCAGGCGGTCGTTCAGCTCGTCCATGGTCAGCACCAGCCCGGCCCAGGTCGGTGTCGAACCCTGTTTGGCGAGGATGTCGGCAATCGCGGCACGGTTATCCGCCAGGATCTGTTCGATAGCAGGTTTGACATGCTCGGCACGAATCGCCGAAAAGGGTGGCAGGTCGTACGATTGCAGAAGAGGGTTGTTCGCGCTCACGGTTTTGCACCTTGCCTTGAAGAAACACTCAGCCATCTTAATTACAATCGACGCCGACCGCAGCAACCAAACCCGCTCTGCACGCCTATCACTGCCAAAGAAGGAGCCTATCGTGGCCATTCGCAAGTTTCAGGAGCACACCCCAGCCCTCGGCGAACGGGCCTTTGTCGATCATTCAGCGGTGGTTATCGGTGACGTCGAAATCGGCGCCGACAGCTCCGTCTGGCCGCTGACCGTGGTACGCGGCGACATGCACCGCATCCGCATTGGTGCCCGCACCAGCGTGCAGGACGGCAGCGTGCTGCACATCACCCACGCCGGCCCATTCAACCCGGACGGTTTTCCGTTGATCATCGGCGATGACGTGACCATTGGCCACAAGGCCATGCTGCATGGCTGCACAATCGGCAATCGCATCCTGGTCGGCATGGGCACGACCATCATGGATGGCGCGGTAGTTGAAGACGAGGTGATCATCGGCGCAGGCAGCCTGGTGCCGCCGGGCAAAGTGCTGGAAAGCGGCTTCCTGTACGTCGGTCGCCCGGTCAAACAGGTGCGTGCATTAACCGACAAGGAAATCGCCTTTTTTCCGTACAGCGCCACTAATTACGTGAAACTCAAGGATCAGCATCTGGCGGAGGGGTTTGATAAGGGTTGAGGCCCGCTATTAATACTGCGCTCTGCACTCAGTTGACCTTCTATTCTGGCCGAAGGCCTTAGGAGCGAGCCGGGCGACGCTTCGCTTGTTCGCGAAGACCGCGGTTCAAACGCGCTTTGTGTGGGCGCTGTACCGACCTCTTCGCGAGCAAGCTCGCTCCCACAAGGGATTCAAGGCATCAACGCCCGCAGCGCCGCCTTGCGCGCCTCGGCAGGCATCGCGCCCAGCTTCTCCACAGACCGATAAAAGGCCTGCCAGTCGCCATTCACCTGCCTGAACAACGCCTCGAAGGCTGGCACCCATTGATCGTAAAGACCAAAAGGCAGCAGCTTGGCGTTGTTCATCGGGCTGTTGATCCAGGCATCGAAGCGCTTGTCGCCTGCCCATTGATCATCCCGCAACGCGCGGTAATCACGGCGCATCCGCTCGAATTCTTCAGCCTTGCGGGCGCGCATCACCTCGGCCGACAGCGGCTGGCGATACAACGCCTTGAGCCGCTCCCGGGTATCGAGCACCAACCGGGTAAACTGATCACGCCGCGCCGACTGCGAAACACTCTCCGGCGGTAATCCCCGCGCCGCACGCCATTGCCGCGTACCTTCCTGCTCGACGAAACTGGCGTAGGACTCGTTGAACTCCGTGTCGTCCTTCACGTAAAAACGCTGATGCGCCAACTCATGAAAAATCAGCGTGGCCAGACGCTCGTCACCCCAGCCCATCATCGAACTGAGAATCGGATCATTGAACCAACCCAGCGTCGAATAGGCTTCCACGCCACTCAAATACACATCCTTGCCCGCCTGCCGCTGCAACGCCGCCTCGCCACGCGCCCCGCCAGGGCTGTAATAACCGCGATACGCCACACACCCAGCGATTGGAAAACAGTGCGTGACCGGCTCCAGCGAGAACTCATCCGTCGCGAACACATTCCACACCACATAAGGGCGGCCCAGGTCCGCATACAGGCGGTAACTCTTGTTATCCGGCAGATGCAAATGCTCACTGGCAAACGTCCGCGCCAACTGCGACCGGGCCAGATGCTGGCGCAAACCTGCATCCCGAGTCGGGTCAGCCACGATCTTCTCCACCGGCTCACGTGCCTGCAGCAACTGCCACTGCCCCTGAGCCAGCTGCCCGTAGTAGGAAACGCTGGAGCAGCCGGCAAGCAGCGTGACGGCCGTCAGCGCTGGCAGGTGTCGAAGGCGTGGCAGGGAGAATGTGGCCATGTAAGGAAGTGCTTTGGTGGCTTGGGTACGGTGATGTTATGCAGGAGGGGAGTGGGGATGTGCAACTGTTATGAGGATTGAAGGTTACAGAGACTCAAACCACGGACGAGCTGGAACGCACCAAGCTGTGCGCCCGTGTAAAAAGCTATTTTCATTAGACACAAACAGAAAACCCACCGTGCAGGTGGGCTGTAGGTATTGCTATATCATCTGTCCGTGGGGGGAGGCATAAGCCAGCTAGGCCCTCGGCAAGTGGGCAGACTATAGGGAGATTTGCAGTTGTCGTCAATGTCAGCTTTAGAGGTCGCAAAGGCAATCAGATTGTCCATTTCCTCTGCCCGGATTTCGACGTATGAGAATGCAGCGCGCGCTGTGGGCCGGGGTCTTGATGAGGCCATCACTTTGTATGCCTGGAAGGCCTCGTCTCTGCAGCGTTCCTTACACCGCTACACCTGTGCGAGGTGATTGTTCGTAACGGTGTTGCAGACGCAATCGCTTCGGTTTACGGCCCCGAGTGGCCTTGGAGTCCCGGCTTCGAGCAAAGCTTGCCCAATGTTACAGGTCCGGTTTTCAAGCCAAAACAAGAGCTTGCAAGAGCCAGACAGAAATGTGGAACAACCGGGGCCGTTATTGCGGAGTTGAAATTCGTCTTTTGGGAAAAAACGTTCACAAAACGGTTTGAAGGCCGTATCTGGACTCCTTATCTATACCGCTTTTTTCCAAACCTCGAAAAGTGCTTCACTGTATCTGCCCACCGAGCAAAGATCGCGGCTGATCTCGAACAAATCCGATTGCTTCGAAATCGAATTGCTCATCATGAACCAATCTTTTCACGAAACCTGAGAAGCGATTTTGCCGTTATCCAACGCTTGACCGAAACACGCTGCGCAGTTTCTGCAGACTGGATGACTGGCCAACAGCAGGTCATGTCAACGGTTGCCACTAAACCTTTTTAAACAGAGGTACACCTCGGTGCCAAACCGTCTTCTGATACTGATAACCGCACTCACTCTAGCCACCCTCGCCGGATGCGCCGGCCCCTTGCCCACCGTCAATCCGGACATGGCGTGGGTCGACATGCGCACCATCACCGGCCAGTTGATCATGGGCGACAAGCTCGATGGCAAGAACACTTACGACGGCCGCTACTTTCAGGTGACGCCGGGCAGCCATGAGTTGCAGGTGCGTTATGACTACGAGTACCGCTCGGGCGGCATGGGGATGATCGGCGACGAGTACACCGAGATCACGTGTTACGTCAGTGTTCGTTACGACCACTTCGCTGCCGGGCAGCGTTATGTGCTGGAGGTACGCTCACTGGCGAACAGTGTCGATGCCTGGCTTTACGATGCAGAGCGCAAGGTGGTGGCCGAGGAGGAAGAAGAGGGCGGGGTGCACTGCATCTGATCAGCGACCGTTGAGCTGATAGATGATTTTTTTCGTACCGTTGTCACAGCTGCCGACGATCATGCTGGGATCGGTGGCCTCTTCGTTGCCAACAATTTCCAGCGTGTAGGACGTGACGTTGTTGGCCTGGATCTTGGCTTCGATTTCAGCCTTTAGTTCTTCGCAGGATTTCGGTGCCGCCAGGGCGCTGGTTGCCAGCAGGGTGCAGGTCGCTGCCATAATAAAACGTTTCATGCTCGACTCCTGATCGTAATCAAACCATGCGTCAACCAACGCATGACCGATGAAGCAAGCCAGCTTTATACAGCAGATACAGGAGCGCACAAGGCGCCCCCGCAAGGCTGGCTGTGAATCAGCTCAGCAATGTAGCGTCCAGGGTGATCTTCGCGTTCAGTACCTTGGAAACCGGGCAGCCTTCTTTGGCCTGCTTGGTCAACTCGTCGAACTTCTCCTGGGTCGCGCCTGGCACTTTGGCCTTGAGGGTCAAATGCACAGCGCTGATCGCGAAACCGCCTTTTACCTCATCCAGCGACACCTCAGCCTGAGTATCGATGCTTTCAGCAGTCAGGCCTGCACCGCCCAGGATCATGGACAACGCCATCGAGAAACAGCCTGCATGGGCTGCGCCGATCAGCTCTTCCGGGTTGGTGCCTTTGCCGCCTTCAAAACGTGCCTTGAAGCCGTAAGGCGCTTCGCGCAGCACTCCGGTTTCCGTGGAGATGCTGCCGATACCGCTTTTCAGATCACCTTCCCAGTGGGCGGATGCTTTCTTGACGATACTCATGGTGGCTCCTTTTGGAATGAATTTGGATCGTTGCTGTTACAGCATTCTGAGGATAGACGGCTCTGGAAAGTTCAACCGTCGGAAAGACCAACCATTTCAGTAGGTTTTTCTACACTGCCCATTGAAAAGCCGGACTTGCGCCCGCACTGCTGTTTCATCGTGGGCAGCTCCAGCAGCCGGCCCATCACAATTCGAGGAGCTACCCCGGCCTATGAAACGTTTGGCAGATGTAAAAATTTCCACCCTTGATCTGGTGCCGGTGCGCCACGACAAAGGGCCCGCCGATTCCCTGCGCAACTCGCTCAACCTTGCCCAGCATGTTGAAAAGCTGGGTTACAACCGCTTCTGGGTGGCCGAGCACCACAACATGGACGGCATCGCCAGTTCAGCGACCTCGGTGCTGCTCGCCTACCTGGCAGGCGGCACGTCGACCATTCGTGTCGGGGCTGGCGGGATCATGCTGCCCAACCACGCGCCGCTGGTGATTGCCGAGCAGTTCGGTACCCTGGCCAGCCTGTATCCCGGCCGCATCGACCTGGGACTGGGCCGCGCTCCGGGCTCCGACCAGATGACTGCGCGTGCCTTGCGCCGCGAGCGCTCCGGCAGTGCCGATGACTTTCCGGATGATGTCACCGAGCTGATGGAATACCTGGGGCCGCGCACGCCTGATCAAAAAGTGATCGCCGTACCCGGTTCAAACACCAACGTGCCGATCTGGCTGCTGGGCTCGAGCCTGTTCAGCGCCCAGCTGGCAGGCATGCGCGGCTTGCCGTATGCCTTCGCATCGCACTTTGCACCGCGTTACATGCACGAGGCGATTCGCGTGTATCGCAATCACTTCCAGCCATCGGAAGTGCTCGACAAGCCTTATGTGATGCTCGGGGTGCCCCTGTCGGCGGCCGACACGGACGAGCACGCCGAATACCTGGCGACGTCGGTCTATCAGCGCATTCTGGCGTTGATGCGTGGGCACAGCCTGATGCAGCGCCCGCCTGTCGAGTCGATGGACGGCCTGTGGCTGCCACACGAGCGTGAAGCCGTAGCAAGCTTCCTGGGGCTGGCGATGGTGGGTGGCCCGGAAAAGATTCGCGCCAAACTGGACGTGCTGCTCGAGCAGACCGACGCGGACGAGTTGCTCTTCACCTGCGACATGTACGAGCACGAAGACAGGCTGCGCTCTTACGAGATCCTGGCCCAGGTCGCGCACGGCTAAGCGACTTTCCGAATCGGAAAAAACCAGCCAGAAACAGCATCGCCCCAGACTGGATGACAGTCCGGGGCGATGCTGTTCGTGAAACCTGCAAACGGGATTGACCGGGCCAACCGGCCTGAGCCGGGCCTGGCTGGCAATCAACCGCGCTGGTAAACGATTTCCTTGGTGCCGCCTTCGCAGGTGCCGACGACTTGCTTGTCGGCCGCGCTGCCTTTCTCGACCACTTCCAGCGTGTAGGACGTTACGCCCTTCGCCTGGAGTCTTGCGTCGAGTTCACTTTTCAACTCTTCACATGGCTTGCCTGCCGCGAGGGCAGTGCCTGCAATGCTCAGCAAGCCTACAGCCAACAAAAACTTCTTCATGGGTAATCCCTCTCGTCCGGCCAAATGAAGACGCCATCGGAACAGGCGCCCATTGAAAATCCCCACGCTCACACATCGAACGCGTGGCCACATTTGCGTGTAGCGCAGCTTATGGCAATCGGCCAGCCGAAAGGTTCAGATCACCCTCAGCTGTTGGTGATGCGGAAGCCCACTTTCAACGTCACCTGGAAGTGCGCGACTTTGCCGTTTTCGATATGGCCGCGGGTTTCGGTCACTTCAAACCATTCCATCAGGTCGAGGCTTTTGCTGGCTTCAGCCAGGGCATTGTTGATGGCGTCTTCGATGGTGGTCGTGGAAGAGCCTACGATTTCAACTTTCTTGTACGTGTGATGATCCGACATGGCAGTTCTCCTGAGGTCTGAAAAAGACGCGATATAGAGCGCGCTCCCTGCTTCTGTCAGGAGAAGGCGCGCAAAAGTTCAGACCTTTGCAAAAATCCCATCGCACTTTCCAAAAAGCCCGGAGTCCGAAACAACACGCCCACTCATCATTGCAGGAGAAACACCATGGCTACTACGTCACTTCGCAAAGCCTCGTTGCAGAGTATGGAAGCTGAAATCGAGAGCCTCCTGAAGTCCCTCGAGGGCCTGAAAGCCGACGCTACCGACGAGTCGCGCAAGACACTGAAGAATCTGAAAGCCAACGCTGAAAGCGCGCTGAGCCACTCGCGCAGCCTGCTAAGCGATGTCTACGAAGACGTTAAAGAGAAAACCCGCGAAAACGCACTGGCAACCCGCGACTACGCTCAGGAACACCCTTGGACCACCGCCGGCGTTGCGGTAGGTGCCATCGGCCTGATCGCTGCCTACATGCTGTTCAAGCGCGGTAACTGATCAGTTTTTGATCGGTTCCCCGGACCGCTTCAGCTCATTTCTTAACCACTGAGCAAGCTGCTGCGCTCGTCCATCGGCCGCACGTCTGGGTACCCAAAGCGCCAGCTGCGCCGGGGTTTCACTGAACCCCCAAGGCGCAGCCAGGCGACCGGCCTTCAGGTCATCGATGACCAGAGGCTCGGGCGCAATTGCAATGCCAAGGCCCGCCACGGCCGCCTCCAGCAAATAATACAAATGCTCGAAACCCTGCCCGTAACGCAATGACTGCGGATCGATGCCGTTCTGCTGCGCCCAGCTCGGCCACGCCTGCGGACGCGATGTGGTTTGCAGCAACGACTCTTCCAGCAACGCCTCGACTGGTGCATCGCACAGACGCTCGAATCGCGCGAAACGTGGGCTCAACACCGGTCCGATCCGCTCACTTGCCAGTTCGAAGACCTGCATGTCTGCCGGCCATGGCGGCTCGGCAAATATCAACAGGGCATCAAGACCTGGCCGACGCGGGTCAAGATCACCTTCACCTGCCGACAGGTGCAGACGCAGGTCCGGCAGCTCGGCATTCAGGCGACTCAAGCGCGGGATGAACCAGCGCGCCAGCAGGCTGCCGGAGCAACCCAACACGAACGGCGCATCTGCGCTGCCCTTGCTCAGTTCTGCACACACGCCGCGCAGCCGGTCGAACGCGTCGCCGCTGACATCGCGTAGGCGAATACCTGCATCTGTGAGTTTCAGGCCTCGTCCGTCCTTGCTGAACAGGCTTACACCCAGGTGTTCTTCAAGCACTTTCAATTGGCGACTGACAGCACCATGCGTCACGTTCAGCTGTTCGGCCGCCTGGCTGACACTGCCAAGCCGGGCAGTGCTTTCAAAGGCGCGCAATGCATTGAGGGGAGGGAGGTCGCGGCTCATGATCTGTGAGTTTTCCTGACAGGTTGCAGCGATCTTATCGGTTTTCATCCAGCCTTGCGCTGGTTAAAGTGGACCCATTGCCAATACGGCTCAACCCATTCGCCCAATACTGCAACTGGAGCACTTCATGACCCAGACCAATTTCCGCAGCGGCCCCGACGCCAATGGCCTGTTCGGCTCATTCGGCGGCCGCTACGTGGCTGAAACCCTTATGCCGCTGGTGCTAGACCTCAACCGCGAGTACGAAGCCGCCAAAGCCGACCCGGAATTCATCAAGGAGATGGCCTACTTCCAGCGCGATTACGTGGGCCGTCCAAACCCGCTGTACTTCGCCGAGCGCCTGACCGAGTTCTGTGGCGGCGCGAAAATCTACTTCAAGCGTGAAGAGCTCAATCACACCGGCGCGCACAAGATCAACAACTGCATCGGTCAGGTGCTGCTGGCCAAACGCATGGGCAAAAAACGCCTGATCGCGGAAACCGGCGCCGGCATGCACGGCGTTGCCACTGCTACCGTTGCTGCACGTTTCGGTCTGCCTTGCGTGATCTACATGGGTGCTACCGACATCGAGCGTCAGCAGGCCAACGTGTTCCGCATGAAGCTGCTGGGCGCTGAAATCGTTCCGGTCACTTCCGGCACCGGCACCCTGAAAGATGCGATGAACGAAGCGCTGCGTGACTGGGTGACCAACGTCGACGACACCTTCTACCTGATCGGCACCGTGGCAGGCCCGCACCCTTACCCAGCGATGGTCCGTGACTTCCAGGCCATCATCGGCAAGGAAACCAAAGAGCAGATGCTGGAGAAGGAAGGTCGTCTGCCGGACAGCCTGGTCGCCTGTGTCGGCGGCGGTTCCAACGCCATGGGCCTGTTCCATCCGTTCCTGGATGACGCCAGTGTGGAAATCATCGGCGTTGAAGCGGGCGGTCACGGCGTCAGCACCGACAAGCACGCGGCCAGCCTGAACGGCGGCGTACCGGGCGTGCTGCACGGCAACCGTACCTACCTGCTGCAGGACGGCGACGGACAAATCACCGATGCGCACTCGATCTCTGCCGGTCTGGACTACCCAGGCATCGGCCCGGAACACGCATTCCTGCACGAAGTGAAGCGCGTCGAATACGTCAGCATCACCGATGACGAAGCGCTGGATGCTTTCCATCAGTGCTGCCTGCTCGAAGGCATCATCCCGGCGCTGGAAACCGCTCACGCCCTGGCTGAAGCCATGAAGCGCGCGACCAACCTGCGCGATGATCACCTGATGGTCGTGTGCCTGTCCGGGCGCGGCGACAAAGACATGCAAACCGTCATGAACCATATGGCAGCCGCCGAACACACTCAGGAGCAGCTGGTATGAGCCGTCTAGAACATCGTTTCGCCCAGCTTAAAACCGAAGGTCGTGCGGCGCTGGTCACCTTCATCACCGCCGGTGACCCTGGCTACGCCACCTCGCTGAAAGTCCTGAAAGGCCTGCCTGCGGCGGGTGCTGACGTGATCGAGCTGGGTATGCCGTTCACCGATCCGATGGCCGACGGTGTGGCGATTCAGCTGGCGACCCTGCGTGCTCTGGACGCTGGCCAGACCCTGCAGAAAACCCTGCAGATGGTCAGCGAATTCCGTGTCGACGATCAGACCACGCCGATTGTGCTGATGGGTTACTACAACCCGATTCACCGCTTTGGCGTCGAAGCCTTCGTGGCGCAGGCAAAGGAAGCGGGCGTTGACGGTCTGATCATCGTTGACCTGCCACCCGAGCACGACGCCGAGCTGGCGACGCCTGCACAGGCGTCCGGCATCGACTTCATCCGTCTGACTACGCCGACCACCGATGATGCGCGCCTGCCGCGCGTGCTGGAACGCAGTTCCGGGTTCGTTTACTACGTGTCGGTCGCCGGTGTGACCGGGGCTGGCTCGGCCACCACCGAGCACGTCACTGAAGCCATCGCTCGCTTGCGCCGCCACACCGATCTGCCGATCAGCGTCGGTTTCGGTATCCGCACACCCGAGCAGGCCGCGGCGATTGCGCGTCTGGCTGACGGCGTGGTCGTGGGCTCGGCCTTCGTCGACAAGATCGCCAGCGCCGAGTCGCCGGAGCATGCCGTCGACGGCGTGCTGACGCTGTGCGCGGCACTGGCCGAGGGCGTACGTAGCGCTCGTAGCTGAGGGTAAAGTTTCTGATACAGAGGAATCAAAGCCTGAGCGGCAGCTCTATGTAGCAAGACATAAGGGGTTCATGACCAGCGTCATGAACCCCTTTTTGCTGCATTGAGTGAAGCCGAGGAAACACCATGAAACTGCCAAACCGTTTTATCACCGGACTGGGTATCTTGATGATCAGCGCCAGTCCGCTGCTGCAAGCTGCACCACCGGATCAACGCGGTGACGGCCCGGACGACAATCGTGGCGTTCAACAGCCGGGGCCGCAGAGCAATGGCGGGCATAACGAGCGTGGCAATGACCGTGGACCGGGCAATGACAATGGCCGGGGTCCGGACAAAGGCCCGGCCAGCCAGCCAGGCAGACAGGCCCACCAGGACAACCGCGGCGGCAACCGCCCACCGCAGGATTTCGGCCCGGTACGCGAGACCTTCCAGCAACACCGCGACGTCATCGGCCGGGGCCAGCCACTGCCGCCTGGCGTACACATCGCCAAGGGCCGTCCGTTGCCCCCTGGTTACGGCAAACGCCTGGACAGCCGCTCGCTGCAATACCTGCCACATTATGACGGCTACGAATGGCGCCGCCTGGGCACCGACGTCGTACTGATCGCCGTGGGTTCTGGGATTGTTTACGCGATTCTGGATGGTGTGTTGAATTGATGGGTGCTGCTATGCGGAGCGTCAGACAAGGCACTCCCACGCTGGAGCGTGAGGAACGATAATCTCGACTATCGTGCGACGCTCCGCGTCGCATGCCGTTCTGGACGCTCCGCGTCCGATCTTGAGGGCCGCCCAACGCAGAAACCAGCCCAGCTCAACCCTGCTTCTGGTTAACCCGCGCCAAAAACGTCATCAGCGCTCCCGACACAAAATCCGGGTTCTCCAGATTGGCGATATGCCCTGCCTCAGGCACCAGCACGTAAGGGCAGCCGATCAGGCTGGCCATCTCGCGGGTTTCTTCTGGCGGGCGCGGGATGTCCGCATCGCCACACATTACCAGCGTGGTGTCGGCATTCAGTTGTCCGATCAACCCGAGCCGGTCATCACGACCGAAAATCATCCTTCCCAGTGGTACGACGGACTGACGCAACTGCTCGGCATTCATGCTGGCAAGCGCTGCACGAAACGACGTGTACACAGGCGACTGCGGATCAATGCCGGGACGGAAGAAAATCGGTACGACGATATCCAGCAGCGGCTCAGGAAAGGTCCCGACCTCTTCCAGCTTGTCGAGCAACGAGAAGTAATAGGCTTTCTTGGCTTCGGTCTCTTTGCCCAGATAGGTGTCCATCAGCACCAGCCCCGTGATGCGCTCTGGCGCGAGCAGTGCAGCGATTGCGCCCCACATACCGCCGACCGACAGCCCGACGATGCTGCAACGCTCGATATTCAAATGATCCAGCAGCGCCAGCGCATGCCGCGCCAGGTCATCGAGGTTGCGAGTACCTTCGGGAAACCCGCTGGAATCTCCGTGCCCCCACAGATCCGGCACGATCACCCGATACTGGCTGGCCAGGGTATCAATCTGTGCACTCCACATCGCCTTGTCCCAGAGATAGCTGTGACCGAGCACTACCACCGGGCCCGTGCCCTGGTCGGAATAGTGAAGTGTCTTACCGTCGATGAGTAGATCCGGCATTTCTGATGATCCTCTGTTCTGGTCTTTCAGCATTCGGTTCAGGCAGCCTGGGGCAGGGCACCGATGATATTCACGCGTATGCATGACCATTTTATTGATGTGCGCGCGGCGATGGACCGAGCGGTCACTTTTCAGCGGGGCAATGTTACACCGCAATCGACGGCAATGGCCTGCCCGCCAGCGAAACCCCGCTCAACGCCTGCTCGCTGGCCAGCCAGTCCACGAATTGCTGAACGATCTGCACGCGGCGTTTGCGCTGGGGCAGGACGACGTAATAGCCCTGGCCGGAAATCGCCGCGCCGGCGATAGGGCGGCAGAGCAGGCCCTGATCGAGCAGGTCGTCGACCAAGTGCTTCCAGCCGATGGCGATGCCCTGTCCGCCGATGGCCGCCTGGATCAGCAGGGTGTAGTTGTCGAAGCGCAGTTGACCGGGCGCGGGGGCCTGAGGGATGTCCAGCGCCCGGAATACGCCCGCCCAGTCGAACCAGTGGTTGATGCTTTCGCCACGCAGGTGCAGGAGTGGAAAGTCGCGCAGCGCATCGTTGGGCAGCGGCGTCTGGCGCCCGGCGATCAGTTGCGGGCTGCACACCGGGAAGACCTCTTCGCTGAACAGCCAGTGGCTTTCGCCCTGTTTGAAGCGCCCGTCACCGAACAGCACCGCAACATCGATATCAGCACGTAACATGCTGTGGGTACGCTCGCTGGTGACCAGACTGACGTCCACGTCCGGGTTAACCTTGTGGAAACGGTGCAGACGCGGCATCAGCCAGTAGGCGGCGAAGGCGAAGTCGGTCGCCACTTGAAGCACTTCGTGCTGGTGGTGTTCGGTAATGGCTGTCAATCCGCTGTCGATGGATTGCAGCCCGGCCTGTACATGGCTGAATAGCACTTCACCGGCGTCGGTCAATTCGATGCCACGGTAGATGCGGTCGAACAGACGGGTAGCGAGTTGCTCTTCGAGGCGCTTGATCTGCTGACTGACAGCGGGCTGTGTCGTGCCCAGTTCGAGGGCTGCCGCTGTGAAGCTGCGCAAACGCGCCGCGACTTCAAATGCACGCAGCAGATCGAGTGACACATCGCCGAAAAATTCAAACATTAGCTGGGCTTATCCTAGGTATTGCTGTGTATGGGCTTTACCCTGAAACGTATGGACTCCATCCTCATACCCGGCACTTTCGCATAACTTTTCACAATGGGATGCAGCGATTACATGAAGCGCAAAAATATTCTGTTCATCATGGCCGATCAAATGGCCGCGCCAATGTTGCCGTTTTACGCCCGGTCCCCGATTCTGATGCCGAACCTGAGCCGCATGGCCGCCAATGGCGTAGTGTTCGACTCGGCGTATTGCAACAGCCCCCTTTGCGCGCCGTCGCGCTTCACCCTGGTCAGCGGCCAGCTGCCGAGCAGGATCGGCGCGTACGACAACGCAGCTGACTTCCCGGCCGACATCCCTACTTATGCCCACTACCTGCGTGCGCTGGGCTACAAGACCGCCCTGGCAGGCAAGATGCATTTCTGCGGGCCGGACCAGTTGCATGGCTACGAAGAACGCCTGACCAGTGACATCTACCCGGCCGACTATGGCTGGTCAGTCAATTGGGACGAGCCGGATGTGCGGCCAAGCTGGTATCACAACATGTCATCGGTATTGCAGGCTGGTCCGTGCATTCGCACCAACCAGCTGGATTTCGACGAAGAGGTGCTGTTCAAGTCCCAGCAGTATCTGTACGACCACGTGCGCCAGGACGGTGATGCGCCTTTCTGCCTGACCGTTTCCATGACTCATCCTCATGATCCGTACACCATTCCCAAGCCGTTCTGGGACCTGTACGCCGACGAAGAGATCCCGATGCCGCCGCCGCACGCCAATCAGGCCGCGCTGGACCCGCATTCACAACGGCTGCTCAAGGTCTATGACCTGTGGGACAAGCCCATGCCGACCGACAAGATTCGTGATGCGCGCCGCGCCTACTTTGGCGCGTGCAGCTACATCGACCTCAACGTCGGCAAGCTGATGCAGACGCTCGATGAAGTCGGGCTGGCGGAAGACACCATCGTGGTGTTCTCCGGCGATCACGGCGACATGCTGGGCGAGAAGGGCCTCTGGTACAAAATGCACTGGTTCGAAATGGCCGCGCGCGTGCCGCTGGTGGTGTACGCGCCGGGCCAGTTCAAACCGGGACGGGTCAGTGCGTCGGTGTCGACTGCCGACCTGCTGCCGACCTTCGTCGAAATGGCCAGCGGCAAACTGGACGCCGGTTTGCCACTGGACGCCGGTTTGCCACTGGACGGACGTTCGCTGATGCCGCATTTGAAACGCAAGGGCGGGCACGACGAGGTGTTCGGTGAATACATGGCCGAAGGCACCACCAGCCCGCTGATGATGATCCGTCGTGGCGCGTACAAATTTATCTATTCGGAACAGGACCCGTGCCTGCTGTTCGATGTGAAGAAGGACCCGAAAGAGCAGAAGGACCTGAGCCAGTCACCCGCCCATGAAAAGCTGTTCAATGACTTCCTGGCCGAAGCTCGGGCCAAGTGGGACATCCCGGCGATACACCAACAGGTGCTCGCCAGTCAGCGCAGAAGGCGCTTCGTCGCCAAATCGCTGGCAACCGGCAAGCTGAAGAGTTGGGATCACCAGCCACTGGTCGACGCCAGTCAGCAGTACATGCGCAACCACATTGATCTGGACGATCTGGAGCGCAAGGCACGTTTTCCGCAACCTTGACCCTGCCCACACCAAAAAAATCAAAGGGGTACATCAATGAAGAAGTTATCCACAGCCGTTGCGGTCGCGGTCATGACCTTGGGTAGCCTGGCAGCGCAGGCGGAGGACGCCAGTTGCAGCACCGTGAAGATGGCCGATCCCGGCTGGAGTGACATTGCGGCCACCAACGCCATTACCAGCGTGGTCCTTGAGGGCCTGGGCTACACGCCCAAGGTCGATACCCTGGCCGTGCCGATTGCCTACGGCGGTTTGAAAGACGGCAAGCTGGATGTGTTTCTGGGTAACTGGATGCCGGCGCAGCAGGGCTTTTACGACAAGTTCGTGGCCACCGGAGATGTGACGCAACTGGCGAAAAACCTGGAGGGCACCGAATTCACCCTGGCCGTACCGGATTACGTCTGGGAAGCCGGTGTGCATAACTTTGCCGACCTGAACAAATTCGCTGACAAGTTCGACAAGAAGATCTACGGCATCGGTTCCGGTGCGCCTGCCAACCTGTCGTTGCAGGAGATCATCAAGAAGAACGAATTCGACCTGGGCAAATGGAAGCTGGTGGAATCCAGCGAGACTGCGATGCTCGCCGAGGTCAATCGCAACGTGAAGAAAAAAGCCTTTGTGGTGTTCCTCGGCTGGACGCCGCACCCGATGAACGTGCAGATCAAGGGCATGCACTACCTCAAGGGCGGCGAGAAATATTTCGGCGACACCGGCTCGGTCTTTACACTGACCCGCAAGGGTTATGCTCAAGCCTGCCCGAACGTCGGCAAGCTGCTGACCAATCTGAGCTTCACCCTGGACATGGAAAACAGCATCATGGCCGAAGTGGTCAACAAGAAGGTCAGCAACAGCGAGGCGGCGAAAGCCTGGATCAAGGCCAACCCGGCGGTGCTGGACAAGTGGCTGGAGGGCGTACAGACCGCTGATGGCAAGGACGGTCTGGCGGCGGTGAAGGCCAGGTTGTAAGCGTAAAGCCTTGAGTGCGCTGCGTGACGAAGGTCTGTGACGCGGAGCGTCACCCAAGGCATTCCCACGCTGGAGCGTGAGGAACGACAGGCGTCCGACTATCGTGCCCATGCTCCACGTGCCGTTCTGGGCGCTCTGCGTCCTCTACGTTCAATTCAACCGAGGGACCGATGCGCTGGCTCAATCGCCATAAATTCCTACCCTTTCTCGCCTGGCTGCCGCAGCAGAATCGCGCCAGCGTCGGGCGTGATGCGCTAGTGGGCCTGAGTGGCGCCATTCTGGCACTGCCGCAATCCATCGCTTACGCACTGATCGCCGGGCTGCCGCCTGAGTACGGCCTCTACGCTGCGATTGTTCCAGTCCTTGTGGCCTGTCTGTGGGGATCGTCCTGGCACCTGATCTGCGGGCCGACTGCGGCTATTTCCATCGTGCTGTACGCCAGTGTCAGTCCGCTCGCCGTCCCGGCCAGTCAGGACTACATCATGTTGATCCTGCTGCTGACCTTCATCGCTGGCGTATTTCAGTTGTTGCTGGGGATGATGCGCTTCGGTGCACTGGTAAATTTCGTTTCGCACTCGGTGGTGCTGGGTTTCACGCTGGGCGCTGCGGTGGTGATTGCGCTGGGGCAGATGCCCAATCTGCTGGGCATTGATCTGCCGAGTCAGACCACCGCCCTCAAAAGCGTGAGCGCCGTGCTCGAGCATCTGCGTGAGGTCGATCTGTCTTCGCTGATGCTCGGTCTGTTGACCCTGGCGCTGGGTATCGGACTCAAGCTGCTCGTGCCTCGCTGGCCGACGCTGTTGATCGCACTGGTGTCGAGCAGCCTGCTGGTGTGGCTGTGGCCGGCGATGTTCGGCCATGTCCGTGTGGTCAGCGCCTTCGTCGGCCATCTGCCGCCCTTCAGTCCGTTGCCGCTGGATCTCGAACTGATCCTCAAGCTGCTGCCGACCGCCGTGGCGGTGGGCATGCTCGGGCTGGTCAACAGCCTGTCGATTGCCCGCTCGCTGTCAGCTCGTTCGCAGCAGATGCTCAATGCCAATCAGGAAGTGCGTGCCCAGGGGCTGTCGAACATGGTCGGCTCGCTGTTCTCCGGCTACCTGTCAGCCGGGTCTTTTACCCGTGCGGCATTGAGTTACGAGGCAGGTGCGCGCTCGCCGTTGGCGGGGGTGTTTTCCGCGCTATGGGTGGCGCTGTTCGCAGTCGCCGGTGCCTCGTTGATATCGCACATTCCGATCCCGGCCATGGCCGCCTCAATTCTGCTGATCTGTTGGGGGCTGGTGGATCGCCGAGGCATTCGTGCGCTGTTCCGCGTCAGCCGCGCCGAGTTTTTCGTGATGGCGCTGACCTGTCTGGCCACCCTGCTGCTGGAGCTGCAAACCGCGATCTACGCCGGTGTGCTGGCCTCGCTGTTTTTCTATCTCAAGCGCACCTCGCAACCGCGTGTCCAACAATGGCGCGAGGGCGACGAGGAGGTCCTGCGGGTCGGCGGATCGATCTTCTTCGGCGCCAGCCACTACCTGCAAACCCGCCTGCAACGTACCGAAGGTGTGCGAGTGGTGATCGATGCGCAGCAGATCAACTTCATCGATTACTCAGGCGTTGAGATGCTTCATCAGGAAGCCAGACGTCTGGGCCGGCAGGGCAGAGTGCTGGTCCTGCGCAATGCCAGGCCGCAAGTGATCGAGGAACTGCACAAGCTGGAAGGGGCGGAGAAGTGCCCGATTCTGTTTGAGGATTGAGCCATGAATCATCGTCGCGATGCTCTGCGTTTTACAAAGGTCCCGATGAGCCCGTAGATTTGGCTTCTGCCCGGAGGGCATGGGAGCGAACTTGTTCGCGAAAGGGCAGGTATAATCGCCGAAAATACATCATCTGAAATACCGCCTTCGCGAACAAGTTCGCTCCCACGGCCTTCGGCCAGAATCAAAAGCGGACTTGTGCATAACTCGGAGCATTGGCACGATAGTCCGCAGATAGCCGATCAACCCGCAGCCAGCAATCTGCGTAACTCAGCCAGCACCGGAGCCGATTCCGGACGCACACCGCGCCACAGGAGGAAGGCTTCTGCGGCCTGCTCGGCCAGCATGCCCAGACCATCCACCGCCTGCGCCGCGCCGTGTTCGGTGGCCCAACGGCAAAAAGCAGTGGGTTCGTTGCTGTACATCATGTCGTAGCAGAAGGTCACTCCCGGCTGGATGAGGCTGGGCGCAATCGGTGGCAACTCTCCGGCCAGGCTGGCCGAGGTGGCGTTGATGATCACGTCCACCGACTCTTCAAGCCAGTCGTAGCTGCTGGCGAATACCGGTCCGAGGTCGGCAAACTCCTGCGCCAGTCGTTCGGCTTTCTCGACCGTACGATTGGCGATCACCAAGGCAGCGGGCTGTTGCGCAAGCAACGGCTCCAGCGCACCACGCACCGCACCGCCTGCGCCCAGCAACAGAATGCGCTGACCACGCAGGCTGCGACCGCAATTGACCGTCAGATCACGTACCAGCCCGGCACCGTCAGTGTTATCACCCAGCAGGGTTCCGTCGTCGAGCTTGCTCAGGGTGTTGACCGCCCCGGCGCGCTGCGCACGCTGGGTCAGGCTGTCGGCAAGGCGCCAGGCTTCTTCCTTGAACGGCACAGTAACGTTGGCACCGCGCCCGACCTGGAAAAACGCCTGGGCGAACGCGGTGAAATCGTTCAGCGGTGCCAGCGAGGTCTGGTAATCCAGCGTTTGCCCGGTTTGCTCGGCAAACAGGCGATGAATCAACGGCGACTTACTGTGGCCGATGGGATTACCGAAGACGACGTACTGGTCCATGTGTGTTCCTGATCTGTTTGCGTGTGCAGCACCTTGCGGCGGTGAATCGGCTCAGTTTTCGGCCAGCCAGTCCCGATCAGTGAGGAAGTATTCGGTCAGACGCGCCTCTTCGCTGCCCGGCGCGGCCTTCCAGTCATAACCCCAACGCACTTGCGGCGGCAGCGACATGAGGATCGATTCGGTACGCCCACCCGATTGCAGACCGAACAACGTGCCGCGGTCATACACCAGGTTGAACTCGACGTAGCGACCACGACGGAATTCCTGAAACTCACGCTGCTGCACGGTATAGGCCGCCGCCTTGCGCCGCCGCACGATCGGCAGATACGCATTGATGAACGCATCACCGATGGCACGAATGAACGCGAAACTGGTGTCGAAATCCCACTGGTTCACGTCATCGAAAAACAGACCGCCGATGCCGCGCGGTTCATCGCGATGCTTGAGGTGGAAGTAACTGTCGCACCAGGCCTTGTAGCGCGGGTAGACATCCTCACCGAAGGGCGCACAGGCGCGCTCGGCGACCCGGTGCCAGTGCACGCAGTCTTCCTCGACGCCGTAATAGGGCGTCAGGTCGAAACCGCCACCGAACCACCAGACGGCCTCTTCACCTTCTTTTTCGGCAATGAAGAAACGCACGTTGGCGTGGGACGTCGGCACATGCGGGTTGTGCGGATGGATCACCAGCGACACGCCCAGCGCCTCGAAACCACGCCCGGCCAGTTCAGGCCGATGAGCGCTGGCAGACGGCGGCAGATTGCTGCCGAAAACATGGGAAAAATTGACACCGCCTTTCTCGATGACCGTGCCATTCTCGATCACCCGCGTGCGACCACCGCCGCCCGCCGGACGCGTCCAGGCATCTTCCATGAAGTGTGCGCTGCCATCTTCCTGTTCAAGCGCAGTGCAGATACGGTCTTGCAGGTCGAGCAGGTAGGCTTTTACGGCCTCGGTACGGGTACTCATGAGGATCCCTTACGGCTGACGTCAAACGGCTGAGCCCTCGCAGCAAAAGAGGCGCAGGCAAATTGGCGAGTAGCATACCATCGGCGGCGCGGGCTGGCAGTTGACGAAGGTCCGGGGATGGAGTCCGATGGGGGCTCGAAGTATTTTCTGGATGAATTTGAGAGGCCCGGCACACCGCACACTTGTTTTGAGAAACACGAGAAATTACTCTACACGTCTGCGAGCTTTCTAAATTATTAGAGTCTAAAGGCAGTTAAAAAAATCGTAAGGACGCAAGGACGCCAAATACTGTGTGAAGATAAGGAAATTATATTTCTATGAGAATATTAGCAGACGTTCCAATGTGGGAGGACGTAGAGCGAACCCTGAAAGATACGTTTGACACTGTAAATCAGAGCTTTGATCGTGGATGGAGCTCAACTCAGGACGAATGGAATGGTTTCACCCGGAGAGTGAATAATAACTTCACGTCTGTATTCGGCGACATGAGCCCTGACCGAATTGATGCAGTTAAAGAAGCGCTAAGCTTATCTTACCCCATAATTTTGACTCGACTTAGTAACCGCTGGGCATCAATAGAAATCAACCAAATTATTAATGTCTTACTTCAAGTCGCAAAAGAAGTTACGATGATAGTAGGCGGTAGCGTATTGGCCGGCAGTATTGTCGGCGGCGCTATTGGCGCTCTAGCATATGGTGCAGGTATTGGCGTGGGCGCTGCAGTCGGCGGTGGCATAGGCTTCCATGTAGGGAATGTTATTCTCATGGGTTTGGGACTCTCCGCAATTTCTGATTACTTCTATCAAGGATTACCCTCCTGCATAGCGACTCTGCATGAGGGGCTATCAGTCGCGTGGAACGCAGAGTACGGTACCCCTATAGGCTTAGATCCAACTGGCGGATCTGCCGCTCGCCGCGACTCTAGAATTGACGAAGCCTCTAGGCTTCTAGCCAAGGGACAAGAAGAACTTGTAGCTCTTCTTTTAACAGCTATCGTGACCTATATGATGCGAGGTCAAATCAAGAGCAGCTTACAGTGCTCTGCCGAAGAAATTATGGCTAGGAGCTCTCAACTTCAGAAAGAAATCTCAAATAAACAGCTGGCTGACTGGCTTTATAAAAATACAGAAAAATTAATAAAACATCCAGATTTCCAACCTAAAGACCCATACAGAAAAAACAACTTCCAAGATGAAAGCCTCGAATGGGACACTGTTAACTCACGATCAGATGGAGACTTTGGTTATCTGCCACCACTTCGGCAAAATTACGTGAAGGCAGTCTATGAGCTAAAAAAAACCATCAATCGCATGAGGGCCAGTGGCTTAGACCTTGAAGACATCGCAAAACATGCTTATGAGGCGAGAACAAACCTTAAGATTGAGTATCGTAAGTTCACTCCTCCGGAACTACTTGAAACAATAAATACTAGAAATATGAATAAATACGGAAACCCGATAGGTCCGACATTTGAAGATTTGGTTAACAAAGGAAAAACCTTTGAACAAATCATAGACAGTGCTACTAGAGCAGGAGGGGAGGATATCTTCTAATGACGAATTCAAATATTTTTAACCAGCTGGTTATCGAGAAAATGCACTCCGGCCATTCATGCCTGAATTTCTCAGCGGAAATCGATTGGGATAATTTCCCTCGTTATGCTGACTCCATTCTCAGTCTGCTCGAAGGCACCGTTACTTCAAAGTCAGACGCGGTGGACGTACGCGTATGGGACGTGAAGATCAAGGATGAGGCTTTTTTTCTGACTTACGAGGATTTTCCATCGATGATCAGTCTGGAATCAAAAAACGCCAACGGGGACGCTCTCATCGAGGAGTTCTTTTCTGTGCTTTCCCAAAGCTGACTGCAGCATTGCACTTTCATTTTGGCGGCACCATCGCGTGCTACCTTTGTCTGCCTGATGCATAAGGTCTTGGTCAACATCAAGGAGAGAGCACATGGCAAAGCGTATCCAGTTCAGCGCTGTCGGAGGACCCGAGGTTCTTGAATATGTCGATTTCGAGCCGCAGGCTCCGGGCCCGCAGGCGGTGGTTGTGCGTAACAAGGCCATTGGCCTGAATTTCATCGATACCTATTACCGCAGCGGGCTGTATCCGGCGCCGTCGCTGCCTTCCGGCCTCGGTGCCGAAGGGGCGGGGGTGGTCGAGGCGGTGGGGGCCGAGGTGACGCGCTTCAAGATCGGTGATCGTGTCGCTTACGGCACCGGGCCGCTGGGGGCGTATAGCGAAGTGCACGTGCTGCCTGAAGCGAATCTGGTGAAGCTGGCGGACTCGATCAGTTTCGAGCAGGCCGCAGCCCTGATGCTCAAGGGCCTGACGGTGCAGTATCTGCTGCGTCAGACGTATCAGGTGAAGCCGGGCGAGACCATTTTGTTTCATGCTGCTGCGGGTGGTGTGGGTTCGCTGGCCTGCCAATGGGTCAAGGCGCTGGGCGCCAAACTGATCGGCACGGTCAGTTCGCCGGAGAAGGCCGCGCACGCCAAGGCGTTGGGTGCCTGGGAAACCATCGATTACAGTCACGAAGACGTCGCCAGGCGCGTGCTGGAGCTGACCGACGGCAAGAAATGCCCGGTGGTCTACGACGGGGTGGGTCAGGACACCTGGCTGACGTCACTCGACTGCGTGGCACCACGTGGGCTGGTGGTGAGCTTCGGCAATGCGTCCGGGCCGGTCTCGGGCGTGAATCTCGGGATTCTGGCGCAAAAGGGTTCGGTGTATGTCACCCGCCCGACACTGGGCTCTTACGCCAACAATGCGCAGAACCTGCAGGCCATGGCGGACGAGCTGTTCGACATGCTCGCCAGCGGCAAACTCAAGTTCGACGGCATTCAGCAGTATGCTCTGAAGGATGCCGCCAAGGCCCAGACCGAGCTGTCGGCCCGGCGTACCACCGGCTCGACCATTCTGATTCCTTGATCGTCTGCCCTTGAATGCGCACTGTGTGTGCCAGCGTCAGCCGGCGCGCACAATCTGCGCGGTGGCGATATCCCTTATCACGCTGGGGTTTCGACGCCCGCCCAGGCTGCCGCCGAGAACCCCGTCGATCTGCCCGCGGAAGTACTGCTCGACGCGCAATCTCGAACGCGCAGCCGGGCGACCCGCCGGGTTGGCCGAGGTGGAGATCAACGGACCGACCAGTGCGCACAGTTCACGTACGGTCGGGTGATCGGTAACACGCAGCGCCACGGTTTCGTGAATGCCGGTGATCCACTCGGGCAGCAGGTTCTGATGCGGTACCAGCCAGGTGTTGGGCCCAGGCCAGGTGCTGGCCATGCGGTCGAGCCACAGTTCAGGGAAGTCTTCGAACAGGAAGTCGAACTGGCGAATGTTGTCGGCAATCAGGATCAGGCCTTTTTCCACCGGCCGTGACTTGATCGCCAACAGACGATAGACCGCTTCTTCATCCCACGGATCGCACCCAAGCCCCCAGACTGCCTCGGTCGGGTAGGCAATCACCGCACCGGCTCGAATATCCTGAGCGGCTTGTTGCACTCGCCAACTGCTGACCATTGTTTGTCTCTCCACTGAATCCTGGCGGCAGTTTAACCTCAGGGCGCTCTGGCGAACCATCGTCCTGCTTCACAGCTTATGCGTCCGTCCAGTTCCAGTTCGGTCAGGCCCGCCAATACCTTGGGTAATGGCCATCCGCATGACACCGACAGCCCCTCGCTGGTATGCGGTGCGGCGTGCAGCAGCGCCAGCAGTGGATGATCGCAAGGGGCAGGCTTCGCCGGCGTGACGGGATCGATGCCGGGCGCAACACGTTTCCAGTGCTGCAAGCCTTCAAGAATGTGTTCGACGGTCTCGATCAGTGTCGCGCCGTCTCGTATCAACTGATGACAGCCCTTGGCGCCAGGGTGATGAATCGAGCCGGGTATCGCGTAAACCTCTCGTCCATGCTCGGCGGCCAGCCGCGCGGTAATCAATGAGCCGCTGGCAACACTGGCCTCGACCACCAGTATGCCCAGCGACAGGCCACTGATGATTCGGTTACGTCGCGGGAAGTTGCTGGCCTGTGCTGCGGCGTCCAGCGGGAACTCGGAAATCACGGCGCCGCCCTGGGCCGCCATCTGCGCTGCGAGCGCGCGATGCTGCTGTGGATAAAGTTTTTCGAGCCCGGTGCCAAGCACGCCGATTGTAAGCCCCCCGACATCCAATGCGCCCTGATGCGCGGCACCGTCAATACCTCGCGCCAAGCCGCTGGTGATCACAAAACCGGCAGCCGCCAGGCTGCGCGCAAAAGCGCTGGCGGTGTCGAGTCCAGGTCGGGAGGCGCGACGACTGCCGACCATTCCCAGTTGCGGACGCTCAAGGATCGAAGGGTCGCCGGCAATGAAGATCAGCGGCGGTGGATCTGCGATCTGCGCCAGCAGCGCGGGGTAGCCGGGGTCGTCCCACATCAGCAAATGCTGGGCCGGACGCTCCAGCCAGGCCAATGCGGCACTGGCGCCATCACGTACGGAGGGGTCACGACGCGCCTCGGCACAGACACCTGGAATGCCCAGCGCACGCCATGCGCTGGCCGGCGCACTGAGCGCTGACGAGGCCGAACCGAAAGCTTCAATCAGTCTGGAAAAGCGTTTCGGCCCTATCTCGGGCAAGCGGTGCACGCGCAAGCGCGCTTCCAGCTCTGCAGGCGAAGAGAGGGCATTTTCGAACAATGGCATGAGATCGTCCCTGATCCATCGTGCATCTCAAGTGATGCACAAACCTGTGGATAACTCTGTTGACAACAATTTGATAAGTGTCTGGTTCGTCACACAAATCCGTGTCAGATCTGAAACATGCGTCTACGGATTGCGAACCTTGTCCATGATGGCCAAAGATCGGTTGGCTTGCAGGACCAAGGCGTAACTAAGCTTGTCGTAGGTACGGAAAACCATCAGCAGCCCGGCCCGTTCGTCGGGGATTTTTACCAGCTCACCGGTGATTCGGTCGCGCACGGTTTCGCTGGTCTTGTAGATCGCCAGCACGTTGCCCTCGGTCAGACCGTCGCGTTTGCCCTTGTCGAGCGTGACCACATCCAGCACGCTGACCTGAGTGACGCCGCGTGGCACATCCAGAATCAAACCTTCTATCGGCGCCTGCGGAGCGCTGGGCAGGAACGTCGAGTTGATGGCCCGCTCTTCGCTGCTGAACAAGCGATCGCCCAGACGCACTTCCTGCGTGGAGCGCTGCAGAATCAGGGTCGAGACGTCACCTTCGGTGGCAACCACCTCGGCGCTGCCGACGTCATCGGCGTTGATGCCCAGTACTTCCTTGGTCTCCGGATCGATGTAGGTCTTGCCCTGACGAAAGATGCCATAGACGCTGTGCGCCGGGTCCAGCGCCCCCCGTGCATAGGCACGATCACCGTTGCCACTGAGCACGCGCTCGGCATTGCCCGCAACGATGTAGGGGGCTTTCTCGAACTGCTCGGCGTTGTCGACAATCCGGTTGCTGATCAGGAATGCGTTGATCGCCCCCAGCGGAATGCTCGGAATGGCCTCGACCATCGGCGTACTGCGCACACGCGGTGACAATTTGATGGTCCCGCGCGACTCGCCCCGATTGAGCGTCACACGCGGCTGACCATTGACCCAGGTCAGCGCGAGGGTGTCACCGGGGTAGATCAGGTCGGGATCATGGACTTGCGGATTGGCCCGCCAGATCTCGCGCCATTTCCACGGTTCACGCAAGAACTTGCCGGAAATGTCCCAGAGTGTGTCCCCGGCGACAACGGTGTAGCTTTGCGGATAGCCTTCCCTGAGTTGCACTTGCGCCTGCGCAAGACCGCTGGCGGTCAGCAGCAGCAGCAGGGCGAGTAGTGATTTCCTCATGCGGTGAATCCCTTTATCATGTTGCCTCACGCGAACCCTAGAGTCCTGTCCTGGGCTGCCTGCCTTGAACTCCCGGGCCCGGCACCCAACATTGACTTTACCTTAACAGTGCAGCTCTTACGTATATGGCCATTCTAAACATCCTCGAATTTCCCGATTCGCGCCTGCGCACTATCGCCAAACCTGTGGCGATGGTAGACGAAGGCATTCGCCAGTTGGTCGACGACATGTTTGAAACCATGTACGAAGCGCCAGGTATTGGCCTGGCCGCGACTCAGGTCAACGTCCACAAGCGCGTGGTCGTCATGGACCTGAGCGAAGACCGCAGCGAACCGCGGGTCTTCATCAATCCTGAAATCGAAAAGCTGACCGACGAAATGGATCAGTATCAGGAAGGCTGCCTGTCGGTTCCCGGTTTCTACGAAAACGTCGACCGCCCGCAAAAGGTTCGCGTCAAGGCGCTGGACCGTGACGGCAAGCCTTACGAACTGGTTGCCGAGGGCCTGCTCGCCATCTGTATCCAGCATGAATGCGATCACCTGAACGGCAAGCTGTTCGTCGATTACCTTTCCAACCTCAAGCGTGACCGGATCAAGAAGAAGCTCGAAAAGCAGCACAAGCTCAACGCCTGATCCGTCGTTACCCCAAAAGGCCTGAACAGGCCTTTTTTTATAATGAGAACTCCATGACTGAGCCACTGCGCATCGTCTTCGCCGGCACCCCGGAATTCGCCGCCGAACACCTCAAGGCCCTGCTCGACAGCCCTCACCAGATCGTCGCCGTGTACACCCAGCCCGATCGCCCGGCCGGTCGTGGACAAAAGCTGATGCCCAGCCCGGTCAAGCAACTGGCGCTGCAACATGACGTACCGGTCATGCAGCCGCCAACGCTGCGCGATCCTGACGCGCAGGCCGAACTGGCAGCGCTGCAACCCGATTTGATGGTGGTCGTCGCCTACGGCCTGATCCTGCCGCAAGTGGTGCTGGATATTCCGCGCCTGGGCTGTATCAACAGCCACGCGTCGCTGCTGCCGCGCTGGCGTGGTGCGGCGCCGATTCAGCGCGCGGTACAGGCCGGTGATGCCGAGAGCGGCGTAACGGTGATGCGCATGGAAGCGGGCCTGGACACCGGGCCGATGCTGCTCAAGGCCGTTACCCCGATCACCGCGCAGGACACGGGCGGGACGCTGCATGATCGCCTGGCCGAACTCGGTCCGCCGGCTGTGTTGCAGGCCATTGCCGGTCTGGCGGACAGTTCGCTGGTCGGCGAGGTTCAGGATGACAGCCTGGCCAACTACGCCCACAAGCTGAACAAGGACGAAGCGCGCCTGGACTGGACACGTCCGGCCGATGAGCTTGAGCGCCTGGTCCGCGCCTTCAACCCCTGGCCGATCTGCCACAGCACGCTGAACGAAGAAACCCTGAAAGTCCTGACAGCCGATCTGGCCGAAGGGCAGGGCGCGCCGGGGACGATTCTTGGCGCCAGCAAGGATGGCCTGATCGTCGCGTGCGGTCAGAACGCGCTACGCCTGACCCGTCTGCAATTGCCGGGCGGCAAGCCGCTGAACTTCACGGATCTGTTCAACAGCCGCCGCGAGAAATTTGCCATCGGCACGGTGCTGGGCCAATGAACCCGCGTCTGGCCGCCGCCAAGGCACTGGCTGCCGTGCTCAGCGGCAAGGCCTCGCTGAACAGCTCGTTGCCCACTCAACTGGACAAGGTCGAGGTGCGTGATCGTGGTCTGACTCAGGACCTGGCATTCGGCACCGCGCGCTGGCAGCCGCGCCTGTCGGCTCTGGCGGCCAAGCTGCTGCAAAAGCCCTTCAAGGCCGCCGACGCCGACGTTGAAGCCTTGCTGCTGGTCGGTCTTTATCAGCTGTTCTACAGCCGCATTCCGGCCCACGCCGCCATCGGTGAAACCGTGGGCTGCGCCGACAAATTGAAAAAGCCCTGGGCCAAAGGCTTGCTCAACGCCGTGCTGCGCAATGCGCAACGTGACGGCGAGGCGCTGCTGATCGAGCTGGAACACGACCCGGTGGTGCGTACAGCCCACCCGCGCTGGCTGCAGAAAGCCCTGAAAGCCGCCTGGCCGGAACAGTGGGAAGCCATCTGCGCGGCCAACAATGCGCACCCGCCGATGATTTTGCGCGTCAACCGACGCCATCACCGTCGCGATCAATACCTCGAACTGCTCAACACTGCCGGCCTGCAAGCCAGTGCGTGCACATTCAGTCAGGACGGCATCGTGCTCGCCGAGCCGTGTGATGTGCGCTCACTGCCCGGTTTTGCCGAAGGCTGGATCAGCGTGCAGGACGAAGCCGCGCAACTGGCCGCCGACCTGCTGGAGCTGGCCCCCGGGCAACGGGTACTCGATGCCTGCTGCGCGCCGGGCGGCAAGACCTGCCACTTGCTGGAAGTGCAGCCGCAACTAAGCGGCGTGGTAGCGGTGGATCTGGAAGCCAAGCGTCTGGTGCGCGTGCGTGAAAACCTTTATCGCCTGGGCCTGGATGCCGAGTTGATCGCCGCCGATGCACGCGAGACAGCGCAGTGGTGGGACGGCAAACCGTTCCAGCGCATCCTGCTCGACGCACCGTGCTCGGCGACCGGCGTGATTCGTCGTCATCCGGACATCAAACTGACTCGTCAGGCAGACGACATCGTCGCGCTGGCGGCCTTGCAGGGCGAGCTGCTCGATGCGTTGTGGCCTACGCTGCAGGTAGGCGGCATGCTGGTGTACGCGACCTGCTCGACACTGCCGACCGAAAACACCGACGTCATCGAGGCGTTTCTGGCGCGTACCTCCGGGGCCAGAGAGCTGGACATCGCCGGGCAGGCAGGACAGCCGCCCGCGGGTATCAAGCAAGCCCATGGTCGCCAGCTGCTGGCCCAGCAAGGCGGCCACGATGGTTTCTACTACGCCAAACTGATCAAGATCGCGGCGGCGCGGGAGTAAGCGCGTGAAAATCATCATTCTGGGTGCAGGACAGGTAGGCGGTACGCTGGCCGAGCATCTGGCGGGCGAAGCCAATGACATCACCGTGGTCGACACTGACGGCGACCGGTTGCGCGATCTGGGCGACCGCCTGGACATCCGCACCGTGCAGGGCAAAGGCTCCTACCCGGCAGTGTTGCGTCAGGCCGGCGCGGACGACGCCGACATGCTGGTCGCGGTGACCAGCAGCGACGAAGCCAACATGATCGCCTGTCAGGTGGCCCACACGCTGTTCCACACGCCGACCAAGATCGCGCGCATTCGTGAAGCGGCGTACCTGACACGCGCTGGCCTGTTCGATAAAAACGCGATCCCGGTCGACGTGCTGATCAGTCCGGAGCAGGTCGTCACCAACTACATCAAACGTCTGATCGAATACCCCGGTGCGCTGCAGGTGATCGACTTCGCCGAAGGCAAAGCGCAACTGGTCGCGGTCAAAGCCTATTACGGCGGCGCACTTGTGGGTCAGCCGTTGCGCCAGCTACGAGCGCACATGCCGAATGTCGAAACGCGCATCGCGGCGATCTATCGCCGCGACCGGGCGATACTGCCGCATGGCGACACGGTCATCGAAGCCGATGACGAGGTGTTTTTCATCGCCGCCAAGGCTGATATTCGTGCCGTGATGGGAGAGCTGCGGCGCCTGGACGAGAACTACAAACGTATCGTCATCGCCGGTGGCGGCAACATCGGCGAGCGTCTGGCTGAAGCCATCGAAAGCCGCTATCAGGTGAAGATCATCGAAGTGAGCCCGGCGCGCTGCCGCTATTTGTCGGAGCATCTGGACAGCACGGTGGTGCTGCAGGGCAGCTCATCGGACCGCGACCTACTGCTGGAAGAAAATATCGGCAACACCGACCTGTTCCTGGCGCTGACCAACGACGATGAAGCCAACATCATGTCGTCGCTGCTGGCCAAGCGTCTGGGCGCGCGCAAGGTGATGACGCTGATCAATAACCCGGCCTACGTCGATCTGGTGCAGGGTGGGGAAATCGACGTTGCGGTCAGCCCCCAGCTGGCAACCATCGGCACGCTGCTGGCCCACGTGCGCCGTGGTGATATCGTCAGCGTGCATTCGCTGCGACGCGGTGCAGCCGAAGCCATCGAGATCGTCGCTCACGGCGACTCGAAATCCAGCAAGGTGGTGGGCCGCGCCATCAAGGACATCAACCTGCCGACCGGTACGGCAATCGGCGCAGTCATCCGCGACGAACAGGTGCTTATCGCCCATGACATCACCGTGATCGAATCCGGTGACCATGTGATCATGTTCCTTGTGGACAAGAAGTGCATCCGCGAGGTTGAGCGGCTGTTTCAGGTCGGCCTGAGCTTTTTCTGAACCGCTCCTGAACAGCGTGTGACCCTGACTGAACCTCTTGCCGACGCGCCCTGTCGGCAACGCTCGTCGACTCGGGCGAATTCTCTCCGAGCCCGTGCATCTCAGACACACGAGCTTCATGCCTGCACGGGCTTTATGAGAGAGAACGCACCCCATGTCCGAATCGGAAAATTCCCCAGCCCCGCTTCAAGGATCACAGACCGACGGCACACCGGCGGGTGGCTGGCCTGCGCTCAGTGCGGTCAACAAGCACCTGTTGCACCAGCATGTGCTGATCAAGGGCAACCGCACGCTGATGTCCATGAACAAGCCTGGCGGCTTCGATTGCCCCAGTTGCTCCTGGCCGGACCCGAAGAAGCCGCACACCTTTGAATACTGCGAGAACGGTGCCAAGGCACTGGCCTGGGAATCGACCAGGAAACGCGTGACGCCCGAGTTCTTCGCCCGGCATACGGTCAGCGAACTGGCGACCTGGAGCGATCACGCGCTGGAAGCAGAAGGCCGTATTACCGAGCCGATGCGCTACGACGCCGCCACTGACAAATACCTGCCCGTCACCTGGGACGAAGCGTTCGCCGAGATCGGCGCAGAGCTGCGCGGCCTGAGCGATCCGTGGAAGCTGGAGCTGTACACCTCCGGACGCACGTCGAACGAAGCCGCCTTTCTGTATCAGTTGTTCGGTCGGCTGTACGGCATGGCGAACTTCCCTGACTGCTCGAACATGTGCCATGAAACCACCACTGCGGCGCTGCCCGAGTCGATCGGGGTCGGCAAAGGCACCACGACGCTGGAAGATTTCGAGAACGCCGACGCGATTTTTATCATCGGCCAGAACCCCGGGACCAACAGCCCGCGCATGATGTCCGAGCTGCACGCCGCCGCACGCCGGGGCGCAAGCATCATCTCGTTCAACCCGCTGCGGGAAAGGGCGCTGGTACGCTTTGCGGCGCCGCAGGACCCGCGCGACATGCTCAGTCTGCATGGGGTGGAAATCAGCTCGCAGTACCATCAGGTCAGGATCGGCGGCGACATGATCGCCCTGCAAGGCGTTTGCAAGGCCGTGATCGAAGCCGATGACGTGGCGCAGCGTGAAAACCTGCCACGCGTCCTCGATGTGGCGTTCATTGAAGAACACACCCATGGCTTCGAGCAATACGCCGATTATTGCCGACAGTTGCCCTGGGACATCATCGAGCGCCATTCGGGTCTGACGCGTCAGGCCATCGAAGAGGTGGCTGCGGTTTATAAGCGTTCGAAGGGAGTCATCTGCTGCTGGGGGATGGGCATCACTCAGCACAAGCGTGGTGGCGATGCCATGCAGCAGATCATCAACCTGCTGCTGTTGCGCGGCAACATCGGCAAGCTCGGTGCAGGGGCTTGCCCGGTGCGCGGACATTCCAATGTACAGGGCGACAGGACGATGGGCATCTATGAAAAGGCCGGCGAACCGTTTCTGGCCAGCATGAGCAAGGTGTTCGGTTTTGAGGCGTCCAGAAAAAAAGGCCATGCCGTGGCCGAGACCTGCGAAGCCCTCTTGCGTGGCGAGGTGGAAGCGCTCATTTCCATGGGCGGCAATTTCTTCCGTGCCATTCCGGACACCGATGTGATCTGCCCGACCGTCAGCCGCCTGAAAATGACGGTGCTGGTCAACACCAAGCTCAACCGCAGTGCGACGGTACATGGACAGAAGGCCTTTCTGCTGCCATGCGTGGCGCGTTCGGAACGCGACCTGCAGAACGGTGTGGCGCAAACCATTACGGTGGAGGACTCGATGTCGATGGTGCACGGCTCGACCGGCATGCTCGAGCCTGCGTCGAAACATCTGATTTCCGAAATCGCCATCATTGCCGGTATCGCCAAAGCGACGCTTGCGCCCAACCCCAAGGTGGACTGGGACAGCTACGTGGGTGACTACGCCAGGATTCGCGACAAGATCGAAGAAGTATTGCCCGAGCAGTTTTACGATTTCAATCAGCGCATCCTAGAACCCGGAGGTTTTCGATTGCCCAATGCCGCCAGTGAGCGCAAGTGGGACACCGAGTCGGGCAAGGCCAACTTCCTCTTTCCCGAAGGCATCTACGACGAAGACGACACGCCGCCGGGCGCCGAGCATCTGCAGTTGATGACGATCCGCAGCCATGACCAGTTCAACACCACGGTGTATTCCAACGACGACCGTTATCGGGACATCTTTGGCGACCGCATGGTGGTGATGCTCAACCCGCAGGACATCGAACGCCTGGGGCTGAAAGCCGGGGACTACATCGAGTTTCAGACGGCGCTCGACCCGACCACGGCGCGGCGTGCAGCGGGTTTCAAGGTCATACCCTACGACGTGCCGCAGGGTTGCTGCGCAGCGTATTACCCGGAAACCAACGGCCTGCTGCCACTGGCCAACCGGGATAAACATGGCAACACTCCTGCGGCCAAATCCATCCCGGTGAACCTGGTGCGGATGAGTCCGGAGGGCACTCAGGTGGCGCTGGAGCGGCGCGGGTTGATTGCGGCGGCCAGTTGAGGGAAACACTATCGTGCCCATGCTCCAGCGTGGGCACGCCGTTCCGGACGCTCTGCGTCCAGTCCTTTCTATCTAGTACCAGCGCGCTTCGCCTGGCGGGCGTTTCTTGAAGCGTTTCATGGTCCACATGTACTGGCTAGGGTAAGCCCGCACGTATTTCTCGACCACTTTGCTCATCGCCGCTGCCGAGGTTTCGGTGTCGGTGCTGTACATGGCTTCCGGAGCCGCTTCGAGTACCACTTTGTAACCCGAGCCGTCCGGCAGGCGCATGGCGTGCAGGAATACACCGACTGCCTTGCCGCCTGCCAGCATGTTCGGTACGAACTTGCTGGTCAGCGCCTGGGTGCCGCAGAAGGGCACGAAGATGCCCGCTGATTCGGCCGGCTCCGGATCGGCCGGAATACCCACCGAGCCGCCTTTGCGCACTTCCTTGATGACACTGAGAATGCCTTCCTTGGTCGACGCCGCCACCTTGTTGCCCAACTGCACACGCTGCTTGCGCAACAGGTCGTCCACGGCTTTCAGCTTGGGTGGACGATAGAAAATGATCGGCTTGCACTGGCTGCAATAGAAGTGATTGAGCACTTCCCAGTTGCCCAGGTGGCTGGTGATGCCAACCACGCCCTTGCCGGACGCCAGCGCGTCCTTGAGCACATCAAGCCCTTCGACTTCACGCACCAGGTCGATCGATTTCTGTGCTGGCCATATCCACGCACAGGCGCTTTCGGTCAGGGTCTTGCCGATGTCCATCAGGCTGCGGCCAACGAGCTTTTCCAGCTCCGGCTCGCTCAACTCGGGGAAACACTTGGACAGGTTGATCCGTGCCACTTCCCGCGAACGGTTGGGCAGCTTCCACATCAGCCAGCCAATCGCGGTGCCTGCCCACTGCACCGCGCGCCACGGCAACAGCGCAAACAATCGCAACGCCCCGACCATTACGGCGCCTTTGAACTTATCCACAGATGACTCCCAGATTCTCGAGGCGGGTAGTGTAACCGTCAGCGGCTCAGGATCGCATACCGATCGCAATCGACGGTGTGGTCCATGACCATACCGCTGGCCTGCATGTAGGCATAACAGATGGTCGGGCCGACAAAGGTGAAACCGGCCTTTTTAAGTGCCTTGCTCATTGCTTCGGCCTCGGCGGTAATCGCCGGGACTTCGCTGCGATCCTTGAAGTGATTGATCTTCGGTGTACCGCCGACAAACGACCAGAGCAGCGCGACCGGGTCTTCCAGCGCCAGCCAGGCCCGCGCATTGGTGCGCACGGCCTTGAGCTTGAGGCGGTTGCGGATGATGCTCGGATCGAGCATCAGCGTCTCTATTTCGGCATCGCTCAACTGCGCCAGGCGCTCGACGTCAAAGCCGTGCAGCACTTCGCGATAACGCGCCCGCCGCTTGAGAATCGTGATCCACGACAGCCCGGCCTGGAACCCTTCGAGCAAAAGCAACTCGAAGAGCTTCTGCGCATCGCGCAGCGGCACTCCCCACTCCTGATCGTGATAAGCGATGTACAGGGGGTCTTCGTTGCACCAAAAGCAGCGTGTCATAGGGCTCCCAAGGAGTGGACGTGCGGCCGAATCGGGTATACTCCCGCTCTTTGAATCGCAGCCCAGCACAGGTGAAATTTGTGAGCCAGCCTACGCCAGCCGTGCGTACCTTCCAAGACTTGATCCTCGCCCTCCAGCAATACTGGGCAGAACAAGGTTGCGTGGTACTTCAGCCCTACGATATGGAAGTAGGCGCCGGCACGTTCCACACTGCCACGTTTCTGCGCGCCGTAGGCCCGGAAACCTGGAACGCCGCTTACGTACAGCCAAGCCGTCGCCCGACTGACGGCCGCTACGGCGAAAACCCGAACCGCCTGCAGCACTATTACCAGTTTCAGGTGATTCTCAAGCCGAACCCGGACAACTTCCAGGAACTGTACCTGGGCTCGCTCAAGCACATCGGCCTCGATCCGCTGGTGCACGACGTGCGCTTCGTCGAAGACAACTGGGAATCGCCGACGCTGGGCGCCTGGGGTCTGGGCTGGGAGATCTGGCTCAACGGCATGGAAGTCTCGCAGTTCACCTACTTCCAGCAGGTCGGTGGCCTGGAGTGCTACCCGGTCACCGGCGAAATCACGTATGGCCTCGAGCGTCTGGCGATGTACCAGCAGGGCGTGGACTCGGTCTACGATCTGGTCTGGGCTGACGGTCCGTTCGGCAAAGTGACCTACGGCGACGTGTTCCACCAGAACGAGGTGGAGCAGTCGACCTACAACTTCGAACACGCCAACGTCGACAAACTGTTCGAGCTGTTCGACTTCTACGAAAGCGAAGCCGCACGCCTGATCGAGCTGGAGCTGCCATTGCCCGGCTACGAAATGGTCCTCAAGGCCTCGCACACCTTCAACCTGCTGGATGCCCGTCGCGCGATTTCCGTGACGGCGCGTCAGCAGTACATCCTGCGCGTACGCACATTGGCCCGTTCGGTGGCTCAGGCCTACCTGCAGGCCCGCGCCCGTCTCGGCTTCCCGATGGCGCCGCCCGATCTACGCGATGAAGTGTTGGCCAAGCTGGAGGCAGCGCAATGAGTGCTCAAGATTTTCTGGTCGAACTGGGCACCGAAGAACTGCCACCCAAGACCCTCGTCTCGCTGGCCGATGCGTTTCTCGCCGGTATTGAAAAAGGCATCACAGGCGCAGGTCTGACCTACAGCGCCAAGCAGGTCTACGCAGCACCGCGTCGTCTGGCCGTGCTGATTACCGCACTGGCCACGCAACAACCGGATCGCAGCGTCAACCTCGATGGCCCGCCGCGTCAGGCAGCGTTCGATGCCGACGGTAACCCGACTCAGGCCGCCCTGGGCTTCGCCAAGAAGTGCGGCGTCGACCTGAGCGAAATCGATCAGAGCGGTCCGAAACTGCGTTACAGCCAGACCATCCTCGGCAAGCCGACGACGTCCCTGTTGCCGACCATCGTCGAAGACTCGCTGAACGACCTGCCGATTGCCAAGCGCATGCGCTGGGGTGCTCGCAAGGAAGAGTTCGTGCGGCCGACCCAGTGGCTGGTGATGCTGTTCGGTGATCAAGTGGTGGACTGCACGATCCTTGCGCAGAGCGCGGGTCGTCATTCGCGCGGTCATCGCTTCCATCATCCGCAAGACGTGCGCATTTCTTCGCCTGCCGGTTACCTCAGCGACCTGCGCGCCGCTCATGTACTGGCCGACTTCAACGAACGTCGGCAGATCATCAGCAAGCGCGTCGACGAGCTGGCCACCCAACAGGAAGGCACCGCCATCGTGCCGCCAAGCCTGCTGGACGAAGTGGCCGGTCTGGTCGAATGGCCGGTTCCGCTGGTGTGTTCATTCGAAGAGCGCTTCCTGGAAGTCCCTCAGGAAGCCTTGATTACCACCATGCAGGACAACCAGAAATACTTCTGCCTGCTGGATGTCGACGGCAAGCTGCTGCCGCGCTTCATCACCGTGGCCAACATCGAGAGCAAGGACCCGGCACAGATCATCGCCGGTAACGAGAAGGTGGTTCGTCCACGCCTGACCGACGCCGAGTTCTTCTTCAAGCAGGACAAGAAGCAGAAGCTGGAAACCTTCAACGATCGCCTGAAGAACGTCGTGTTCCAGGCGCAGTTGGGCAGCGTGTTCGACAAGGCCGAGCGTGTGTCGAAACTGGCCGCTTACATCGCCCCCCGCATCGGCGGCGACGCCCAGCGTGCTGCGCGGGCCGGTCTGCTGTCCAAGTGCGACCTGTCGAGCGAGATGGTCGGCGAGTTTCCGGAAATGCAGGGCATTGCCGGTTACTACTACGCCAAGGCCGACGGCGAGCCTGAAGATGTCGCACTGGCGCTCAATGAGCAGTACATGCCGCGTGGCGCGGGTGCCGAACTGCCAACCACACTGACCGGTGCTGCGGTGGCAATTGCCGACAAGCTCGACACGCTGGTTGGCATCTTCGGGATCGGCATGCTGCCTACCGGCAGCAAGGACCCCTATGCATTGCGTCGTGCGGCACTGGGCATCCTGCGTATCCTGATCGAGAAGAAGCTCGACCTGAACCTGATCGAAACGGTGAAGTTCGCCGTCACGCAGTTCGGCGCGAAGATCAAGCCAGCCGGTCTGGCGGAACAGGTGCTCGACTTCATCTTCGATCGTCTGCGTGCGCGCTATGAAGACGAAGGCGTCGACGTGGCGGTGTACCTTTCGGTGCGTGCCCTGCAACCGGCTTCGGCGCTGGATTTCGATCAACGCGTCCAGGCAGTCCAGGCCTTCCGCAAACTGCCACAGGCCGCAGCACTGGCCGCAGTGAACAAACGTGTATCGAACCTCTTGAGCAAGGCCGAGGGCAGCATTGCCCAGACCGTCGAGCCCAAGTATTTCGACAACGCCAACGAGTTCTCGCTGTACTCGGCCATCCAGCAGGCCGATCACGCGATCCAGCCGATGGCTGCCGAGCGTCAGTACAGCGAATCGCTGGCGCGTCTGGCGATGTTGCGTGAGCCGGTCGATGCGTTTTTCGAAGCCGTGATGGTCAACGCGGAAGACGCCAACGTGCGTGCCAACCGTTATGCCCTGTTGTCGCGTTTGCGCGGTCTGTTCCTCGGCGTCGCCGACATCTCGTTGCTGGGCTGACAAGGAGTCGCTGTGAAACTGCTGATACTTGACCGGGATGGCGTGATCAATCATGACTCCGACGCTTACATAAAGTCGGTGGCGGAGTGGCTGCCCATTCCTGGCTCGATCGAAGCTATCGCAGCGCTGAGCAAGGCCGGCTGGACGGTGGCCGTTGCCACCAACCAGTCCGGCATTGCCCGAGGTTATTATGATCTGGCCACTCTGGATGCCATGCACGTGCGCTTGCGCAAGCTGGTGGCAGAGCAGGGTGGCGAGGTCGGTTTGATCGTCTATTGCCCGCATGGGCCAGACGATGGCTGTACCTGCCGCAAGCCCAGACCCGGGATGCTGCAGGCTATCGCCCGTCATTACACCGTGGACCTCAAAGGTCTCTGGTTCGTGGGCGACAGCAAAGGTGACCTGCAGGCCGCACAAGCCGTCGATTCTCAGCCTGTGCTGGTGATGACCGGCAAAGGCCGCAAGACGATGGAAGGCGGAGTGCCGGCAGGCACGTTGATTTTTGACGATCTGGCGGCAGTTGCCGCAGAACTTATCCACAACAGCGCTCACTGAACAGTCAGCTCTTCAGGTTCAGGACGCTCAAGGAGCGGGCACCTGCCCGTACGGTAAACGTAACTATGTCGATCATGCAGGCAATCAGGACCTTCTTCTTCTACCTGTTGCTGGGCACCAGCTCGCTGTTGTGGTGCACGTTGAGTTTTTTCATTGCGCCTTTTCTGCCGTTCAAAGCCCGCTATCGCTTCATTAACGTCTATTGGTGCCGCTGCGCCATCTGGCTGACCAAGGTGTTCCTGAACATCAAGGTAGAAGTGACTGGCGCCGAAAACGTACCGAAAACCCCCTGCGTGATCATCTCCAACCACCAGAGCACCTGGGAGACGTTCTTTCTGTCGGCGTATTTCGAGCCGATGAGCCAGGTCCTCAAGCGTGAACTGCTGTATGTGCCGTTCTTTGGCTGGGCGATGGCAATGCTGCGCCCGATCGCCATTGACCGCGAAAACCCGAAAGCCGCACTCAGGGAGATTGCCAAGAAGGGCGACGAGTTGCTCAAGGATGGCGTCTGGGTATTGATCTTCCCGGAGGGCACACGCGTGCCTTACGGCCAGGTCGGCAAATTCTCTCGCGGCGGTACTGCACTGGCAGTGAACGCTGATCTGCCTGTGCTGCCGGTCGCGCACAACGCAGGCAAGTACTGGCCTCGCGACGGCTGGGCGAAAAAGCCAGGCACCATTCACGTGGTGATCGGCGAGCCGATGTACGCAGAGGGCTCAGGCCCACGTGCCATCGCTGCGTTGAATGAGCGCGTTCAGACCTGGAATGAGGATACGCAACGGGCGATGGGCTCGCCTGCTGTACCTGTTGCAACTCCCGAAAAAGTCCCGGCGTGATTTTGTGGATAACCTGTGTACGGTTTTTTTGAAACCGCGCAAAAAGACGATCTAACCTGCTAATTCATATACATATTTTTTCAGGCTATAAAAACCGGAAAAACGTGCATAAGTTTTGATGATGTATCAGAAACCGACCTTTAAAAGGTCGGTTTTTTTATGCGCAACGCATCGGTGAAGCCTCAAGCCGATATTGCTGTGCAGGCACTCCGAAGCGCTGGCGGAAGACTCTGCTGAAGTAACCGACATCACTGAATCCCCAACGCCAGGCGATCTCACTGATCTGTCGATTGGCGAGTAATGGCTCGCGCAGGTCACTGGCGCAGCGTTGCAACCGAGAGGCCAGCAGGTAACGTCCGAACGAGGTCTGTTCATCCTGAAACAAGCTGCTGATATAGCGCGTACTGACTCCGAACCGGACGCTGACACTGGCCAGAGACAGTTTTGTATCTGCCAGGTTGGCTTGGATATGATCCTTGATGCGCAGCAGCAAGCCACTGCGTCTTGAACCTTGTGCCTGCCCTTCGACCCGTTCGGACAACGCCATTGCCAGCAAGTCCAGCCCTTGTTCGGTTATCCGCGCCTGTTGTGATTCGCCTACCCGGTTCTCGAGTGCAGCCAGGCCGGTAAAAAAGTCGAAGACCAGTCCATTGAGCGGGTCATCGCGAGACAGTGATAACGCAGTCAGATACTCCAGATTACACAGACGCTGCTGCAGGCTGTTGCGCGGGATTTGCACCACAGTCTGTCTGAATGCACTGTCGAAGTGCAGCCGGTAGGGGCGACGAGTGTCTTAGATGGCAAAGTCGCCGACCTCCAATAGCGCTTCGCGCCCCTCTTGAGAAACCTGCGCCCGGCCTTCAAGCGCCAGACTCACCAATACGAACTCGTCGTCACTACGCGAAATACTCGAGGTATCTCGGACGACTGTCTGACTGCAGGCCTGCACCTCTACCAAGGCCAGTCCTGCAATGCTGTGCGAGCGCAAACGACCGTGGAAATTTTGTCGATCCGAGAAGGCACATTCCAGCGGCACGAAGGTACTGCACACCACTTCCTGCCAGAACTCTGCTCGTTCCTGCACAGCAATACTGTTGGTGTCGAAATAAATGCTCATCGCGTTCAACCTGCATTTCGATGCGTCAAGCCAACCGCCATGCAAGTCTGAAACCATTCCTGTCGGCCTGTCCGTTCCAGTCAAAAAGCCGTTCCTTTTCGTCCTAATACCGTCGCCAGAAAAGCCCATAGCCTGTGGCCATCCAACAGCCACTTGAGTTTTTGACGATGAAAGAGCCCTTGAAAGTCGCCTGTGTACAGGCCGCGCCGGTATTCCTGAATCTGGACGCCACCGTAGACAAGACCATCGCCCTGATGGAGCAGGCGGCAGCCGCCGGAGCCCGCCTGATTGCATTCCCCGAAACGTGGATTCCGGGCTATCCGTGGTTTTTGTGGCTGGACGCACCGGCCTGGAACATGCCACTGGTGCAGCGCTATCACCAGCAGTCTCTGGTACTGGACAGCGCCCAGGCCCGGCGTATCAGCGATGCGGCTCGCCATCTCGGTCTCTATGTGGTGCTGGGTTACAGCGAGCGACACAAAGCGTCGCTGTATATAGGTCAGTGGATCATCGACGATCGCGGTGAAACGGTTGGCGTGCGTCGCAAGCTCAAGGCTACCCATGTAGAACGTACGATGTTCGGCGAAGGCGACGGCGCCTCATTGCGTACGTTTGAAACGCCTGTCGGCGTTCTGGGCGCGCTTTGCTGCTGGGAGCACCTGCAACCGCTTTCCAAGTACGCCATGTATGCGCAGAACGAACAGATCCACGTCGCCGCCTGGCCGAGCTTCAGCCTGTACCGCAGTGCCACAAGCGCCTTGGGACCTGAGGTCAATACTGCGGCTTCGCGGGTTTATGCCGCAGAGGGGCAGTGCTTCGTCCTCGCACCCTGTGCAATCGTTTCCTCTGAAATGATCGAGATGCTCTGCGACAGTGACGCCAAGCGCAGCCTGTTGCAGGCCGGTGGCGGGCACGCACGCATTTTCGGTCCGGACGGAAGTGATCTGGCAACTCCGCTGGGCGAACATGAGGAAGGCCTGCTCTACGCAACACTTGATCCAGCCGCATTGACCTTCGCCAAGGTAGCAGCCGACCCGACTGGACATTACTCACGTCCCGACGTCACTCGTCTGATGTTCAATCCGAATCCCACCCCATGTGTAGTCGATCTACCAGGCCTGCCGATCAGCAGCGAGTGCATCGAGCTGCTTCAGCCTGACATCGCGCTGGAGGTGTGACATGCATTCAGCCATTCCTGAACATCTGCGCAAGCCGCGTGAGCTGAACAGCAATCTGCCCGAGGGCTATCAACCACCTTTTCCTGCATGGTCCGCGCGTTTCGATCCGCTGGCAGGGCAGGTGGTGATGGCTTATTTCGGCGTCCAGTCCTTGCAGCCGTTAGGTCTGCCAGAACTGGCAGCGATAACCACTCGGTTCGATAGCGACTCAGGACCGCGGTATTGGGACAGCGCACGTTGCGTGGACGCCGATGGTTTCCATACCTGCATAGCCATCGCTTACTGGCACGACGTGGACGCTTTCAATCAGTGGCGCAACAGCTCGGGTTTCGCGCACTGGTGGCAAGACCCGGCTCGTGAAACCGGGCCACTGGGATGGTTCCTCGAAGTCGTCTGCCCGAGTGCCGAGCGTTTCGAAACATTGTTTTCCGCGCCGGATGTACCTGAAGGCGTTACGCATCTGGCCAGTCACATGAGTGAACCTATTCAGGAACACGCGTACTGGGGCAGTTCCCGCGATCGTATCCCTCTGGCCCAGACCGATGCACTGACAGGCAGCAGCAACCCTTCCAGTGCGAACGCGCTGTGCGTCGGCAGGGTGCGTATGTCGGGGCGCGATAACCTGTGCCTGATTCGATCCGGACAGGACTGGAGCAGCACCACCGGACAGGAGCGCGATATGTATCTGAACGACATACAACCCGTGCTACAGCGCGGCATGACGTTTCTGCGCGACGAAGGCGCCACTGTCGGCTGCCTGAGCTGTCGCTTCATGCAAGCGCTGGACAGCGACACCGGCGAACCCTTGGAGAAGAGTTTTGGCCTCGCCTGGTTCGATGACCTGAGTAACCTGGAGCGCTGGGCAAAGACTCATCCCACTCATGTGGCGATCTTCGGCGGCTTCATGCAGTACGTACAGACCCTTAACTTTCAGGTCCAGTTGCGCCTCTACCACGAGATCGCAGTGATCCCCAGTGAGGCCCAGTATTTCGAATACCTCAACTGCCATCCCGGCAGTGGCTTGCTCAGCCGCTGATACGCATCATCCTTGAGGAAGCAGATCATGCAACGACTCACCCTGATTACCCGTTCAGCGCTAGCCATCTCTACCTTGCTGTGTTGGTCGACCACCACCCATGCGCTGGAAATCACCGCAGGCGATTATGAGCCGCTACCTGCCGGCATGAACGCTTTGCTGGTTTATGCACAGCATGCCGAAAGCTCGAACTTCTACAGCAACGGTCACAAGGTCTCGGACGATTTTCGGCTCAAGACCGATGTCAGCCTGATTCGCTATATCCACTCGTTTGCGCTGGGCAACAACGCGGTGATAGAGCCACAGTTCATTCTGCCTTATGGACATCTGAAGGCTGGTGGTGAGGCAAGCGCACTTGGCCAGACTACCGGCACCGGTGATCTGATTCTAGGCGCACCGGTAAAATGGACCTTGGCCACCGACAATAAGGATGTCTTTTCCTTGGCGCTTTACCTTTATCTGCCTACCGGCAGTTACGAAAACGGCGACGCACTCAATCTGGGTGAAAACCGCTGGCGGCTCTTGCTGCAAGCCGCCTATATCCACCATTTCAATGCAAGATGGGCGCTGGACACCGCTGCGGACGTGTCATGGTTCAGCCATAACGATGATTACGGTCCAGGCAGTAATACACTGGAACAGAAGGCCCGTTACGAATACCAGGCTTACCTGAGCTACAACCTTTCGCCGCAAACCCGGTTTGCCGTGGGTGGGGGTTATATCGATGGCGGTGAAAACCGGGTGGGTGGCGTCAGCCAGGACGATCTGCTGAGCACTGCCTATCTGCGTTTGAGTGCTACTCATATGCTGACCCCTACGATTCAGGTCCAGGCCGTACTCGGCAAGGATCTGGAAGTGGAGGAGGGGTTCCGGGAGAAGGCACGTTTGAATCTGCGACTGGCGAAACTGTTTTAGAGCACAAACAAAAACCCCGGCTTTCGCCGGGGTTGATGTTTGCTCATACGCTCATCAGAAGTCCAGGTTGGACACTGCCAGCGCATTACTCTCGATGAAGTCACGACGTGGCTCGACCGCATCACCCATGAGGGTGTTGAAGATCTGGTCAGCGCCGATGGCGTCTTCGATAGTGACCTTCAGCATGCGACGCACACTCGGGTCCATGGTGGTTTCCCACAGTTGGTCCGGGTTCATCTCACCCAGACCTTTGTAGCGCTGGATGGTGTGGCGCTTGGTGCTTTCGGCCATCAGCCAGGCAAGGGCTTCCTTGAACTCGGTGACGGGCTTCTTGCGCTCGCCACGTTGCACGTAGGCACCTTCTTCCAGAAGCGTGCTGATCTGCGCGCCCAGAGCGGTAACGGTCTTGTAGTCGTTGCTGCCGAAGAAGTCGCGGTTGAAGGTGACGTAGTTCGACAGGCCGTGGGAGATCAGTTCGACCTCTGGCAGCCAGACGTTACGTTCACGGTCTTCACGCAGGCTGGCCTTGTAGACCAAACCTGACTTCTCACCGGTACGCAGACGCGCGTCGAACAGTGCCAGCCAGGCCTGCATGCCCTCGTGATCAGACAGCTGCTCGAGCGTGATCGGCGGCAGGTAGACGAAGTGCTCGGTCAGTTCCTGTGGGTACAGACGCGACAGGCGCTTGAGCGTCTTCATGACCATGCGGAAGTCATTGACCAGCTTCTCCAGCGCGGTACCGGAGATACCCGGAGCCGATTCGCTAAGGTGAAGGCTGGCGTCTTCAAGGGCCGATTGGGTCATGTATTCTTCCATGGCCTCGTCGTCCTTGATGTACTGCTCCTGCTTGCCTTTTTTGACCTTGTACAGTGGCGGCTGAGCGATGTAGATGTAGCCACGCTCGATCAGCTCGGGCAACTGACGGAAGAAGAAGGTCAGCAGCAGCGTACGGATGTGCGAGCCGTCGACGTCAGCATCGGTCATGATGATGATGTTGTGATAACGCAACTTGTCGATGTTGTACTCTTCACGGCCAATACCGCAGCCCAGCGCAGTGATCAAGGTGCCCACTTCCTGCGAAGAGATCATCTTGTCGAAACGCGCTTTTTCAACGTTCAGGATCTTGCCCTTGAGCGGCAGGATGGCCTGGGTTCTACGATTACGCCCCTGCTTGGCTGATCCGCCAGCAGAGTCCCCTTCCACCAGGTACAGTTCGGAGAGGGCTGGGTCTTTTTCCTGGCAGTCCGCCAGTTTGCCGGGCAGGCCAGCGATATCCAGCGCGCCTTTACGACGAGTCATCTCACGCGCCTTGCGCGCAGCTTCCCGGGCACGGGCTGCGTCGATCATCTTGCCGACAACTGCTTTGGCTTCGTTCGGGTTTTCCAACAGGAAGTCGGAGAAGTACTTGCCCATTTCCTGTTCGACAGCCGTTTTGACTTCAGACGAAACCAGCTTGTCCTTGGTCTGCGAGCTGAACTTCGGATCAGGCACCTTGACCGAAATGATCGCAGTCAGACCTTCACGCGCATCGTCGCCAGTAGTCGCGACCTTGTGCTTCTTGGCCAGACCTTCCTGCTCGATGTAGTTGTTCAGGTTACGCGTCAGCGCAGAACGGAAACCCACCAGGTGAGTACCGCCATCACGCTGCGGAATGTTGTTGGTGAAACACAGCAGGTTCTCGTTGAAGCTGTCGTTCCACTGCAGCGCAATCTCGACACCAATGCCGTCGTCGCGTTGAATATTGAAGTGGAACACCTGATTGACCGGCGTCTTGTTGGTGTTCAGGTATTCAACGAATGCACGCAGACCACCTTCATATTTGAACAGCTCTTCCTTACCGCTACGTTCGTCCTTGAGGACAATGCCGACACCGGAGTTAAGGAAGGACAGTTCGCGAATCCGCTTGGCCAGGATGTCCCAACTGAAGTGGATATTCTTGAACGTTTCAGCGGAAGGCTTGAAGTGGATCTGGGTGCCCGTGGTGTCACTTTCACCGACGATTTTCATCGGCTCCTGTGGAACACCATGCACGTAAGTCTGCTCCCAGATCTTGCCGCTGCGACGAACCGTCAGCAACAGAATTTCTGAAAGGGCATTAACAACAGATACACCTACACCGTGCAAACCGCCGGATACCTTGTAGGAGTTGTCATCGAACTTACCGCCAGCGTGGAGCACGGTCATGATGACCTCGGCTGCCGACACGCCTTCTTCTTTATGCACGTCTACCGGAATACCGCGGCCGTTGTCGCGCACGGTGATAGATTCGTCTGGATGGATGATGATGCTGATGTCGTCGCAATGGCCTGCCAATGCTTCGTCGATCGAGTTATCAACCACCTCGAACACCATGTGGTGCAGACCGCTGCCATCGTCTGTATCACCGATGTACATTCCGGGACGCTTGCGTACGGCATCAAGTCCTTTCAGCACCTTAATGCTGGACGAGTCGTACGTTTGGTTTTCGCTCATGCAATCACTCCCGATGGTCGTGGGTCTGGGTGATACGGCCTTGTTCCACGTGGAACAAAGCGACTGGCGTTTCCGTCTGCCAGCCTTCCCTCAAAAATTCTTGATCTACACAGGTGATAAACACCTGGCAGCGTAATTCTTCCAGCAAGCGGCAAAGTGCGCGTCGATGGTTGTCATCCAGTTCGGAGGGCAAATCATCTACCAGGTAAATACACTGGCCTCGACGGACCTGGCTGACCAGATGTCCCTGAGCAATACGCAGTGCACAGACCACCAGCTTTTGCTGACCGCGAGACAGAATATCTGCCGCATTATGCGCGCCTAATCTAAGGCGCAGGTCAGCTCGCTGTGGTCCGGCCTGGGTGTGGCCCATTTGCTGATCGCGGTGGAGGGAAGAGGCGAGCACTGCACTTAGCTCTTTTTCCTTGTCCCATCCCCGGTAGTAGCTCAGGGTCAAACCTTCAAGCTCGACAAGTTCGCTCAAAGTCTGTTCAAAGACTGGCTTCAATGCCTTGATATACGCCCGGCGGAACTCGTCGATCTCGTCACTCGCCGAGCACAGCTCACGGTCCCATGCCGCCTGTGAAGCGGCGTCAAGTGTACCATGCCGAAGCCACGAGTTTCGCTGCTTGAGGGCCTTCTGCAGGCGCTGCCACGTGGCCATAAAGCGAGGTTCCACGTGGAACACTCCCCAATCCAAAAATTGCCTGCGTATCTTCGGCGCGCCTTCTAGCAGTCTAAAGCTGTCAGGGTTGATGAGCTGCAGCGGCAGAATTTCCGCAAGCTGGGCAGCGCTTCTGGCGTTCTGCCCGTCGATACGAATCTGGAACTCACCTTGGCGATCGCGTGAAACACCCAGATTGCTGTGTCCACCTTGTGCAAGATCGACCTGACCGAAGACCGTACATGAAGGCTGCTCGTACTGGATGACGGGCAGCAAGCGACTGCTGCGAAACGAGCGGGCGATACCCAGCAGATGGATAGCTTCCAGCACGCTGGTTTTGCCACTGCCGTTAGCGCCGTAGAGGATATTGATACGCGGGGAGGGGGAGAGGGTCACCGGGTGCAGATTGCGCACCCCGGTGACCGAGACGCGACTAAGAGACATCTAGGTTGCGCTGGACATGAAGTTACAGACGCATCGGCATGACGACGTAGGCGGAATCGTCGTTATCGGACTCTTGCACCAAGGCGCTGCTGTTGGAGTCGGACAGAATCAAACGCACCTGTTCGGTCGTCATGACGCCCAGCACGTCAAGCAGGTAGCTCACGTTGAAACCGATCTCCAGCGAGTCACCGTTGTACTCGACGCTGATTTCTTCTTCCGCTTCTTCCTGCTCGGGGTTGTTGGCCTGAATCTTCAATTGACCGCTGGCCAGTTGCAGACGGATGCCACGGTACTTCTCGTTGGACAGAATCGCCGTCCGGCTGAACGCCTCACGCAGTGCCTGACGATCACCGAGCACCAGCTTGTCACCACCTTTAGGCAGCACTCGCTCGTAGTCAGGGAACTTGCCATCCACCAGTTTGGAAGTGAAGGTGAATTCGCCAGTGGTCGCACGGATGTGATGCTGACCCAGAACGATGCTGACCATACCGTCCTGCTCGGTCAGCAGGCGCGCCATTTCGAGAATACCTTTACGTGGAACGATCACCTGATGACGATCAGCATGTTCGATATCGGCAGACATCGAGCACATCGCCAGACGATGGCCGTCGGTAGCCACGGCGCGCAAGATGCCCGCACTCACTTCCAGCAACATACCATTGAGGTAGTAACGAACGTCCTGTTGGGCCATTGCAAAGCTGGTGCGCTCGATCAGGCGGCGCAGTTTGCTCTGCACCAGGTTGAACGTCAGCGAACCCGGGCCTTCTTCGACGGTCGGGAAGTCATTGGCGGGCAAGGTAGACAGGGTGAACCGGCTACGCCCCGCCTTGACGATCAGCTTCGAGTCGTCGAGCTTGATATCGATCAGCGCGTCGTTGGACAGGCTTTTGCAAATGTCCATGAGCTTGCGCGCAGGAACCGTGATCTCTCCAGGTTCGGCGGGCTCTTCCAGCTGGACGCGGCCAACCAGTTCGACTTCCAGATCCGTACCGGTCAGCGACAGTTGCTGACCTTCTACGACCAGGAGCACATTGGAAAGAACCGGCAAGGTCTGGCGGCGTTCGACGACGCCGGCGACCAATTGCAGGGGTTTCAACAGGGCTTCGCGTTGAATGGTGAAATGCATGGTCTAGTCCCTTGCCTTGATGAGCTGCACTGGCGTTATCACGTAGTCAGAGTGCGCAGCAGGTTCTTGTAGTCCTCGCGGATATCCGCATCGGATTCCTTGAGCTCGTTGATCTTTCGGCACGCGTGCAAGACGGTCGTGTGGTCACGGCCACCAAACACGTCACCGATTTCCGGAAGACTGTGGTTGGTGAGTTCCTTGGAGAGCGCCATCGCGACCTGGCGAGGCCGGGCGACAGAGCGGGAACGACGCTTGGACAGCAGATCGGAGATCTTGATCTTGTAGTACTCGGCGACGGTGCGCTGAATGTTATCCACACTGACCAGCTTGTCCTGCAACGCCAGCAAGTCCTTCAGCGACTCACGAATCAGCTCGATGGTGATGTCGCGGCCCATGAAGTGCGAGTGAGCGATGACGCGCTTGAGCGCACCTTCCAGCTCTCTGACGTTGGAGCGAATGCGCTGGGCAATGAAGAACGCTGCGTCATGAGGCAGATCGACCTTGGCCTGATCTGCTTTTTTCATGAGGATCGCGACGCGGGTTTCCAGCTCCGGAGGCTCGACGGCAACCGTCAGGCCCCAGCCGAAACGCGACTTGAGTCGTTCTTCAAGGCCTTCGATTTCCTTGGGATAGCGGTCGCTGGTCAGAATGACCTGCTGTCCGCCTTCCAGCAGCGCGTTGAACGTGTGGAAAAACTCTTCCTGCGAGCGTTCCTTGCGGGCGAAAAACTGGATGTCATCGATCAGCAGTGCATCGACTGAACGGTAGAAACGCTTGAACTCGTTGATTGCATTGAGCTGCAAGGCCTTGACCATATCTGCGACGAAGCGCTCCGAATGCAGGTACACGACCTTGGCATTCGGATTCTTCTTCAGCAGGTGGTTACCTACTGCGTGCATCAAGTGAGTTTTACCGAGACCGACACCGCCATAAAGGAACAGCGGGTTGTAGCCATGCTTGGGGTTGTCGGCAACCTGCCAGGCCGCAGCGCGTGCCAGCTGGTTGGACTTACCCTCGACGAAATTCTCGAACGTGAACGTACGGTTCAGGTAACTGGTGTGCTTGAGCGCGCCTTCTACCTGAACGGTACGCTGTTCTGCGCGAGCGGGCGCCTGTTGCGAGCTGGCACCTGCCATCGGATCAAAGCTGTCACGCGACGGCTCGTCGTGTGCTGCAACGTTCTGAACAGGTGCCGGCGTCGCCACGGCAGCAACCGGAGCAGCCGTGGCAGGAGCCGGTGCCGAGACGCTGCTGACCGAATTGGCAGACAGTGCCTGGGACGCTGCGGCGGCCAATGGCGCATTCGGAGCGGCACGGGGTGCGGAGCTGCGCTTGCTTCCTATTAATAAGGAAAGAGCAGGGGCCATCCCTTGACCGTGTTCGCCGAGAAGCTCAAGCAAACGACCGAGGTATTTTTCGTTGACCCAATCGAGAACAAAACGATTTGGTGCGTACACACGCAACTCGTCGCCTTCGGCTTCGACCTGTAGCGGACGGATCCAAGTGTTGAATTGCTGGGCAGGCAGCTCATCGCGCAAAAGCTCCACGCACTGCTGCCAAAGTTCCACTGACACGGATATCCCCTGAGTTGAAAGCCGGTGAGGCAAAAACAGCCGCCATTGTAACGACCCAGAGGCGACTTATCCACATGTAGGTTGCTCACAGAGAGCTATAAATCAACGATTTATGAATGAAGCAGACGACAAACGGTCAACACATAAGCTCTGTGGATAACCCATCTTCAGCCCATTGCATAAGTCAGGCGTAAACTCTGTGCATAACTCGCCTGTGGATAAAAAGGCGTTCCATGCACAGCTTTTCCGAAGGTCCGGCACAGGCAGGGCACCGCTTCTCGACAACCTTTCTGACCTCTGTACACATTGAATAACAAGGGCTGTAAGATGTTATCCACAGAAAGGCGCTGCGTAAGAGTTATAAGCTTTATAAAGAAGCTTTAAATACTCTCTTCTTTTTATTTCTATAACCGGAGCGGGTTAGCGTAGCGGTGAACGAAAGGAAGAGGGCGCCCAGCTATAAAAAGATGCCTATGAAGAAAAGCTGGTTGGAAATTGACCTGCGAGCCTGCTTTCTCTAGAATCCCCGGTCTCTTAAAACGGGGGCCATTCCGGCCCGTAGTGGACGAACCAGGTAACACGCCATGAAACGTACTTTCCAACCCAGCACTATCAAGCGCGCCCGCACCCACGGTTTCCGTGCTCGCATGGCCACCAAAAACGGCCGCGCAGTTCTTTCGCGTCGTCGTGCCAAAGGCCGTAAGCGTCTGGCAGTTTGATAAATCGGCACAGGAGGTGAGTCGAGACTTCAGTCGGGAAAAGCGTTTGCTCACTCCCCGGCATTTCAAGGCAGTCTTTGACTCCCCTACCGGCAAGGTTCCGGGGAAAAATCTCCTGCTCCTTGCGCGCAACAACGACCTCGATCATCCCCGCCTGGGGCTTGTGATAGGTAAAAAGAGCGTGAAGCTCTCCGTCGAGCGCAATCGTTTGAAACGCCTGATGCGCGAATCATTTCGCCAACACCAAGACAGTTTGGTCGGTTGGGATATCGTTATCGTCGCGCGCAAAGGCTTGGGTGACGTAGAAAACCCTGAACTGATTCAGCATTTCGGCAAGCTCTGGAAACGTCTGGCGCGTAGCCGACCCATTCCGGAAGAAAAATCCGAACCTGCAGGGGTAGACAGTCCAGATGCGTAAACTGGCACTCGTTCCGATCCAGTTCTATCGCTATGCCATTAGCCCGCTGATGGCCAGTCACTGTCGTTTCTACCCCAGTTGCTCCTGCTACGCGTATGAAGCCATCGAAAATCATGGCCTTTTGCGCGGTGGCTGGCTGTCAATTCGTCGTCTTGGTCGCTGTCACCCATGGAATCCCGGTGGTTATGACCCGGTTCCAGCTATCCCCACCTCCCGTTCTTCTTCGATGGCCGAGTAATCATGGATATTAAACGCACGATCCTGATCGTCGCCCTGGCAATCGTGACCTACGTCGGGGTTCTGAAATGGAACCAAGACTATGGCCAGGCTGCCATGCCGACCCAGAATGTTGCAGCCAGCAGCACCGCACCGGGTATTCCGGACACGGCCGCTGGTACTAATGGTTCTGCAAGTGCCGATGTTCCAAGCGCAAGCGCTACTGCCAATACGGCTGCAGCACCTCTTGAAACTCCGGCCGTAGCCAGCAAAGACCTTATCCACGTCAAGACCGATGTGCTCGATCTGGCGATCGATCCGGTGGGTGGCGACGTCGTTCAGCTTCGTTTGCCTCTGTACCCGCGTCGTCAGGATCGTCCTGACGTTCCGTTCCAGTTGTTCGACAACGGCGGCGAGCGTACTTTTCTGGCACAAAGCGGCCTGACCGGGACCAATGGTCCGGATGCACGCGCTGCCGGTCGTCCGGTTTACACCTCCACACAAAAGACTTATCAACTGGCTGATGGCCAGGACACGATGGTCGTGGATCTGAAATTCTCGGAAAACGGCGTCAATTACATCAAGCGCTTCACCTTCAAGCGCGGTCTGTACGATCTGGTCATGACTTACGTTGTGGATAACCAGAGCGCACAACCCTGGTCCGGTAATCTGTTCGCGCAATTGAAGCGCGATGCCAGCTCCGATCCTTCCTCGACGACTGCTACTGGCACCGCTACCTACCTGGGCGCTGCCCTGTGGACTGCGGCCGAGCCGTACAAGAAAGTGTCGATGAAAGATATCGACAAGGGCCAGGTCAAGGAAACTGTCCAGGGCGGTTGGGTTGCATGGCTGCAGCACTACTTCGTGACTGCGTGGATTCCCGATCACAATGCCACCAACGCTGTTCAGACCCGCAAAGATAGCCAGGGCAACTACATCATCGGCTTCACCAGCCCGACTCTCTCGGTTGCACCCGGTGCACAAGGTGAAACCAGCGCTACCCTGTATGCAGGTCCGAAAAGCCAGGCGGTACTCAAAGAGTTATCCCCAGGTCTGGAGCTGACCGTCGATTATGGTTTCCTGTGGTTCATTGCCCAGCCTATCTTTTGGCTGCTGCAACATATCCACGCCATCCTCGGCAACTGGGGCTGGTCGATCATTGTCCTGACCATGCTGATCAAAGGCCTTTTCTTCCCGCTTTCCGCAGCCAGCTACAAGTCGATGGCACGCATGCGCGCCGTGGCTCCGAAGCTTGCATTGCTGAAAGAGCAGCATGGCGATGATCGTCAGAAGATGTCCCAGGCAATGATGGAGCTGTACAAGAAAGAGAAGATCAACCCGCTGGGTGGATGCTTGCCGATTCTTGTACAAATGCCGGTTTTCCTTTCGCTGTACTGGGTACTCCTGGAAAGCGTGGAAATGCGTCAGGCACCGTGGATCCTGTGGATAACCGACCTGTCGATCAAGGACCCGTTCTTCATCCTGCCGATCATCATGGGCGCGACCATGTTCATCCAGCAGCGTTTGAACCCGACTCCGCCGGACCCGATGCAGGCCAAGGTCATGAAAATGATGCCGATCATTTTCACGTTCTTCTTCCTGTGGTTCCCTGCCGGTCTGGTTCTGTACTGGGTTGTGAACAACACCCTGTCGATCGCTCAGCAGGCTTACATCACTCGCAAGATCGAAGCGGCTACCAAGAAAGCAGCTGTCTGATCTAACCTGTGAATAAGTTCTACAAGACGCCCCCTCGTGGGGCGTTTTGCTATCCGTCATTTGTCCGGGAGCCGGAGCATGAACGTTCCTCGTGAAACCATTGCCGCCATCGCCACAGCCCAGGGGCGGGGCGGTGTTGGTATTGTCAGGGTGTCAGGTCCTCTGGCGGGCAGGGCCGCCGAAGCCATTATCGGTCGGACCCTCAAGCCACGATTTGCCCATTACGGACCTTTTGTCGATGATGCCGGACAGGTACTCGATGAAGGGATCGCGCTGTATTTTCCGGGACCCAACTCGTTCACCGGCGAGGACGTGCTGGAACTTCAGGGCCACGGCGGCCCCATCGTTCTGGACATGCTGCTGCAGCGCTGCCTGCAACTGGGCAGCAGACTGGCTCGTCCGGGCGAGTTCAGTGAGCGCGCCTTTCTCAATGACAAGCTGGATCTTGCCCAGGCAGAAGCCATTGCCGACCTGATCGAGGCGAGTTCTGCACAGGCAGCGCGCAATGCACTGCGCTCTTTGCAGGGTGCTTTTTCGCGGCGTGTGGATAACTTGACCGAGAAATTGATCAGCCTGCGCATCTATGTGGAAGCTGCAATCGACTTCCCCGAAGAGGAAATCGACTTCCTTGCCGATGGCCACGTTCTGAACATGCTGGATGACGTACGTGCCGAGTTATCCACAGTGTTGCGTGAAGCCGGGCAGGGTGCCCTGTTACGCGACGGCATGACCGTAGTGATTGCCGGACGCCCCAATGCGGGCAAATCCAGTCTGCTGAATGCTTTGGCGGGCAGGGAGGCGGCAATTGTCACCGAGATCGCCGGCACAACCCGCGATGTACTGCGTGAACATATCCACATAGACGGAATGCCGTTGCACGTCGTCGACACTGCAGGGCTGCGGGATACTCAAGACCAGGTGGAAATGATCGGCGTGCAGCGCGCACTCAAGGCCATCGGCGAAGCTGACCGGATTCTGCTGGTGGTGGATGCGACCGCTCCGGAGGCAGCAGACCCGTTCGCACTGTGGCCGGAATTCCTCGAGCAGCGCCCGGACCCGTCGAAAGTCACGCTGATCCGCAACAAGGCAGATCTGAGTGGAGACCCCGTCGATCTGCAAACCAGCGTAGATGGCCACGTCACCATCAGCCTGAGCGCCAGGTCTGGTGGCGAAGGGCTTGAACTGCTGCGCGAGCATCTCAAGGCCTGCATGGGCTATGAACAAACCTCGGAAAGCAGCTTCAGCGCGCGTCGACGCCACCTTGAAGCGCTGCGCCATGCCAGTGACTCTCTGGAACACGGCAGAGCTCAACTCACCCTGGCGGGGGCCGGAGAGCTGCTGGCCGAAGATCTGCGTCAGGCACAGCAAGCGCTTGGCGAGATCACCGGCGCATTCAGTTCCGACGACCTGCTTGGCAGAATCTTCTCCAGCTTCTGCATCGGCAAGTAAACCTTCTGGCATGGCCCAGCCTGGGTCATGCCTTCAAGTACCACGAGACGCCTCTTTCAGCTGGAGTGTTATCCACATACTCGGCTTTTTCCTCCTTTAACTTTGCTTCGACACCTGAATCTGACCAACAGAAATGCCTGAGGGAAGGATTTTCTGTGCCTGATTTTTGATGAAGAGCCGGTTTTTTGTGGATTAAGCCCTGTGAATAACTGCCCTTTAGCTCGGTGGGTAAGCAGGGTGCAAACCTGAAGATAAATGCCCCTGTGGACAAGTGGCTATCTTATCAACAGGCTCAGGACGGTTATCCAAACCCCTCATCCCCACATGAACACAGACTTTTGAATCTCTGTACACATTGAAAATAAAGGCTCGTAGAGATCTATCCACAGAAAGGTAGCTCAGTAAGAATAAACATAAAAACAAGGCTTTATAAACTTTCTTCCCTTTTTATTTTCTTTATCCGCGACTTTTCCACAGCTGGTTAAATTTTGTCCAACGGGTTTCATTCAGGTGGGGTAAGTCCCTATACTTGTCAGCTATCCCAATTTCTCATCGACAACAGGCACGAGGTGCGTGGTGGATTTCCCTTCCCGTTTTGAAGTGATCGTCATCGGTGGCGGTCATGCCGGTACCGAGGCCGCACTGGCGTCGGCACGCATGGGTGTCAAAACCCTGTTGCTGACCCACAACGTGGAAACACTCGGCCAGATGAGTTGCAACCCGGCCATCGGTGGTATCGGTAAAAGCCATCTGGTCAAGGAAATCGACGCCTTGGGCGGCGCCATGGCCATGGCTACTGACAAGGGCGGTATCCAGTTCCGCGTGCTGAACAGCCGCAAGGGGCCGGCCGTACGTGCCACCCGTGCGCAGGCAGATCGCGTGCTGTACAAGGCAGCCATTCGTGAAACTCTGGAAAATCAGCCGAATCTGTGGATATTTCAGCAAGCCTGCGATGACCTGATCGTTGAACAGGATCAAGTGCGCGGCGTCGTGACCCAGATGGGTATGCGCATATTTGCCGATTCAGTGGTGTTGACCACAGGTACGTTCCTTGGCGGACTTATCCACATCGGTATGCAAAATTATTCGGGCGGTCGGGCAGGTGATCCTCCTTCGATCGCATTGGCGCAAAGACTGCGTGAACTGCCGCTGCGCGTCGGCCGCCTGAAAACCGGGACCCCGCCACGGATTGACGGACGTTCTGTGGATTTTTCGGTGATGACCGAGCAACCAGGTGACACACCGATTCCGGTCATGTCGTTCCTGGGCAACAAGGAACAGCATCCGCCGCAGGTCAGTTGCTGGATTACGCACACCAACGCGCGGACTCACGAAATCATTGCGTCCAACCTCGATCGCTCGCCGATGTATTCGGGCGTGATCGAAGGTATTGGCCCGCGTTACTGCCCGTCGATCGAAGACAAGATCCACCGGTTTGCCGACAAGGAAAGCCATCAGGTCTTCATCGAGCCGGAAGGATTGACCACGCACGAGCTGTACCCGAACGGTATCTCCACGTCGTTGCCATTCGATGTGCAACTGCAGATCGTCCGGTCGATTCGCGGCATGGAGAATGCACACATCGTTCGTCCTGGTTACGCCATCGAATATGACTATTTCGACCCGCGTGATCTGAAATACAGCCTGGAAACCAAGGTCATCGGCGGTCTGTTCTTCGCAGGCCAGATCAACGGCACGACCGGTTATGAAGAGGCCGGTGCCCAGGGTTTGCTGGCCGGGACCAATGCCGCGCTGCGCGCACAGGGTCGAGACAGCTGGTGCCCGCGTCGCGATGAAGCGTACATCGGCGTTCTGGTCGACGACCTGATCACGCTCGGTACGCAAGAGCCTTACCGGATGTTCACCTCCAGGGCCGAATACCGTTTGATCCTGCGCGAAGACAACGCTGATTTGCGACTCACCGAAAAAGGCCGCGAACTGGGCCTGGTCGACGACGCCCGCTGGGCCGCGTTCTGCACCAAGCGTGAAAGCATCGAGCTGGAAGAGCAGCGTTTGAAAAGTACCTGGGTACGTCCCGGTACCGAGCAGGGCGATGCGATTGCTGCACACTTCGGCACGCCACTGACCCACGAATACAATTTGCTCAACCTGCTGACCCGTCCGGAAATCGATTACGCCAGCCTGATTTCAATCACTGGCCAGGGCTGCATCGATCCCCAGGTCGCCGAGCAGGTAGAGATCAAGACAAAATACGCCGGTTACATTGATCGCCAGCAGGACGAAATTGCCCGTCTGCGCGCCAGTGAAGACACCCGTCTGCCGGAAGACATCGATTACGCCGCGATCTCCGGCCTGTCGAAAGAAATCCAAAGCAAGCTGGGGATAACTCGTCCGGAAACACTTGGACAGGCATCGCGTATCCCCGGCGTCACGCCTGCAGCGATATCGCTGTTGATGATCCATTTGAAAAAACGCGGCGCGGGCCGTCAGTTGGAGCAAAGCGCTTGAGTTCTATGGTCACCCCGCAACACGCCCAAGAGTTATCCACCGGTGCCCGGGAATTGGGGATTGACCTCAGCCCGGCCCAGCACGAGCAATTGCTGGCGTATCTGGCGTTGTTGATCAAGTGGAACAAGGCCTACAACCTGACTGCGGTACGCAACCCGGACGAAATGGTATCGAGGCATCTGCTCGACAGTCTCAGTGTGGTGCCCTTCATCGAAGGTACGCGCTGGATCGACGTTGGCAGCGGCGGTGGGATGCCCGGCATTCCCATGGCCATCCTGTTTCCGGAGCGCAAAGTGGCGCTGCTGGACAGCAATGGCAAGAAAACCCGGTTTCAGACCCAGGTCAAACTTGAGCTGAAACTGGATAATCTTGAAGTTATCCACAGCCGTGCAGAAAGTTATCAGCCCGAAGTGCCTTTCGACGGGATCATCTCCCGTGCATTCAGCAGCCTGGAAGACTTCACCGGCTGGACGCGTCACATGGGCGACGTCAATACACGCTGGCTGGCAATGAAAGGGCTGCATCCTGACGATGAGCTGGTAGCATTGCCCTCGGATTTTCACCTCGATAGCGCACACGCCTTGACCGTTCCGGGTTGCCAAGGCCAACGCCATCTGCTGATACTGCGCCGCACGGCATGACTGGGAACACAAGCAAGAATGGCTAAGGTATTCGCGATAGCGAACCAGAAAGGTGGGGTCGGCAAGACCACCACATGCATCAACCTCGCCGCATCGCTGGTCGCGACCAAGCGCCGTGTGCTGCTGATCGATCTCGATCCCCAGGGCAACGCGACCATGGGCAGCGGTGTGGATAAACACAACCTGGAAAACTCCGTCTACGACCTGTTGATCGGCGAATGCGATCTGGGCGAGGCCATGCAGTTTTCCGAGCACGGTGGTTATCAACTGCTTCCGGCCAACCGTGATCTGACGGCGGGCGAAGTGGTTCTGCTGGAAATGCAGATGAAAGAGAGTCGTCTGCGCAATGCGCTGGCGCCCATCCGCGAGAATTACGATTACATTCTCATCGACTGCCCACCTTCGCTGTCGATGCTGACCCTGAACGCGCTGGTTGCCGCAGACGGCGTAATTATCCCCATGCAGTGCGAGTACTTTGCACTCGAAGGTCTCAGCGACCTTGTGGATAACATCAAGCGTATTGCTGAACTGCTCAACCCGCAGCTGAAAATCGAAGGCCTGCTGCGCACCATGTATGATCCGCGGCTTAGCCTGATCAACGACGTTTCGGCGCAGCTCAAGGAACATTTCGGCGAGCAGCTGTACGACACCGTGATCCCGAGAAACATCCGTCTGGCCGAGGCACCGAGTTTCGGCATGCCCGTGCTGGCGTACGACAAGTCGTCTCGCGGTGCGCTGGCCTATCTGGCCCTGGCAAGTGAACTGGTTCGTCGTCAACGTCGCGGCGCAAAAACCGCTCAGCCAACCTAAGGAATTCCCATGGCCGTCAAGAAACGAGGTCTCGGACGTGGGTTGGACGCGCTTCTGAGCAGTCCAACCGTCAGTTCGCTGGAAGAACAGGCCGTCAAGGCCCCGCCAAGTGAGTTACAGCATGTGCCGCTGGACCTGATCCAGCGCGGCAAGTACCAGCCGCGCCGTGACATGGACCCGCAGGCACTCGAAGAGCTCGCGCAGTCGATCAAGTCGCAGGGCGTGATGCAGCCGATCGTGGTGCGTTCTATCGGTGACAACCGCTTCGAGATCATTGCGGGCGAGCGTCGCTGGCGTGCCAGCCAGCAGGCAGGTGTCGAGACGATCCCGGCGATGGTCCGCGATGTACCGGACGAAACCGCGATTGCGATGGCGCTGATCGAGAACATCCAGCGTGAGGACCTCAACCCGATCGAAGAGGCCATGGCGCTGCAGCGCTTGCAGCAGGAGTTTCAACTGACCCAGCAGCAGGTGGCCGATGCCGTCGGCAAGTCGCGAGTCAGTGTCGCCAACCTGTTACGCCTGATTGCCTTGCCGGAGGCCATCAAGACGATGCTGTCTCATGGTGACCTGGAAATGGGCCATGCGCGTGCCTTGCTCGGCTTGGGTGAAGATCGGCAGGTCGAAGGTGCGCGACACGTTGTCGCACGCGGGCTTACCGTGCGCCAGACCGAAGCACTGGTCAGGCAGTGGCTGAGCGGCAAGGCAGAGGCTGCCGAGCCGGTGAAGACCGACCCGGACATCAGCCGCCTGGAACAGCGTCTGGCCGAGCGTCTGGGCTCTGCGGTGCAGATTCGTCATGGTCAGAAGGGCAAAGGGCAATTGGTCATCCGTTACAACTCGCTGGACGAGCTTCAGGGAGTGCTCGCTCACATCCGCTGAAACAATTGCTCTGTAGCGTATAGTCGGAAATCACTACCCGACTGTTGAATAGGGGCTTAACCGCCCCTATACTCTGCGCGCATTTTGTCGGCACAAATTATGCCAAGTTATTGATTATGGCGACCGACATCAAAGGAGCAGTTGCGATGGAATCCCGCATGCCAGACCGCTTGCCGTTCTATCGCCTGGCGGTTTTCCCGCTTTTGCTGGCTCAATTGATCGTGCTGCTCATGGCCGCATTGGTGCTGTGGCAGTGGCAAGGAGTCGTTGCAGGATATTCGGGACTCTGCGGAGGCCTGATAGCCTGGCTACCCAATTTATACTTTGCTCACAAGGCATTCCGGTTTTCCGGGGCCAGAGCAGCGCAAGCCATCGTTCGGTCGTTCTACGCCGGCGAGGCAGGCAAACTGATTTTCACGGCAGTGCTTTTTGCATTGACGTTCGCAGGTGTGAAGCCTTTGGCGCCGCTGGCTGTATTCGGCGTGTTCATGTTGATCCAGGTGGTCAACTGGTTCGCTCCCCTGCTTACGAGAACAAGACTTTCGAGACCTTAGGGCGTTTGAGGCAACCATGGCAGAGCAAACAGCTTCGGGCTATATCCAGCACCACTTGCAGAACCTTACATTCGGGCACCTGCCCAATGGCGAATGGGGCTTTGCCCACACCGCAGCGGAAGCCAAGGAAATGGGTTTCTGGGCCTTCCACGTCGATACCCTCGGCTGGTCGGTTGCGTTGGGTCTGATTTTCGTTCTGATCTTCCGCATGGCGGCCAAGAAGGCAACTTCCGGCCAGCCTGGCGCACTGCAGAACTTCGTCGAAGTGCTGGTCGAGTTCGTCGACGGTAGTGTGAAAGACAGCTTCCACGGCCGCAGCGCGGTCATCGCGCCACTGGCGTTGACCATTTTCGTCTGGGTATTCCTGATGAACGCGGTCGACCTGGTACCGGTGGACTGGATTCCACAGTTGGCGATGATGATCTCGGGTGACTCGCACATTCCGTTCCGTGCCGTTTCGACCACTGACCCGAATGCCACGCTGGGCATGGCCCTGTCCGTGTTCGCACTGATCATTTTCTACAGCATCAAGGTCAAGGGCATCGGCGGTTTCATCGGCGAACTGACCCTTCACCCGTTTGGCAGCAAGAACCTGTTCGTTCAGGCGCTGTTGATCCCGGTCAACTTCCTGCTGGAATTCGTGACGCTGATCGCCAAGCCGATTTCCCTGGCTTTGCGTCTGTTCGGCAACATGTATGCTGGCGAGCTGGTCTTCATTCTGATCGCCGTGATGTTCGGCAGCGGTCTGTTGTGGCTCAGCGGTCTGGGTGTAGTGCTGCAGTGGGCGTGGGCTGTGTTCCACATCCTGATCATCACCCTGCAAGCGTTCATCTTCATGATGCTGACCATCGTCTACCTGTCGATGGCTCACGAAGATAACCATTGAGATTCGTCTCAGGACGCGTCTGATGACCGTCTCGCCACTGGCGAGGCGGTGCCCGCAAGGGCTGATGTAGAAACGATTTTGTTTTACCGCTTCAATTAAAAAAACCTAACCAATACGACGTAAAAGTCGGGAGGAAAGATGGAAACTGTAGTTGGTCTAACCGCTATCGCTGTTGCACTGTTGATCGGCCTGGGCGCACTGGGTACTGCAATCGGTTTCGGCCTGTTGGGCGGCAAGTTCCTGGAAGGCGCAGCGCGTCAGCCGGAAATGGTTCCAATGCTGCAAGTTAAAATGTTCATCGTTGCGGGCCTGCTCGACGCCGTGACCATGATCGGTGTTGGTATCGCTCTGTTCTTCACCTTTGCGAACCCCTTCGTTGGTCAACTCGCTGGCTGATCACTCGAATTTTCGAGTTGATTGGTGTGATGGACAACGAACGAGCGAGGTGTTGGCGTGAACATTAATGCAACCCTGATTGGCCAGTCCGTTGCGTTCTTCATTTTTGTGATTTTCTGCATGAAGTTCGTGTGGCCTCCGGTCATCGCGGCTTTGCACGAACGTCAGAAGAAGATCGCGGATGGACTGGACGCTGCTTCCCGAGCAGCTCGCGACCTGGAGCTGGCCCAAGAAAAAGCGGGTCAACAACTGCGCGAAGCTAAAGCTCAAGCAGCCGAGATCATTGAGCAAGCCAAGAAACGCGGTACCCAGATTGTCGACGAAGCCCGTGAAACGGCACGCGTTGAAGCTGACCGTGTGAAGGCTCAGGCTCAGGCCGAGATCGAGCAGGAACTGAACGGTGTCAAAGATGCCTTGCGCGCCCAGTTGGGTAGCCTGGCAGTCAATGGCGCAGAGAAGATTCTGGGTGCCACAATCGATCAAAACGCGCACGCGGAGCTGGTTAACAAACTGGCTGCTGAAATTTAAGCGAGGGCGATCATGGCAGAACTGACCACGTTGGCCCGACCTTACGCGAAGGCGGCCTTCGAGCATGCGCAGGCCCACCAGCAGCTGGCCAATTGGTCAGCCATGCTCGGCCTGGCTGCTGCGGTGTCGCAAGACGACACCATGCAGCGCATGCTCAAGGCCCCGCGACTGACGAGCGCACAAAAGGCCACCACTTTTATTGAAGTGTGTGGCGAAAAGTTCGATGCCAAGGCACAGAATTTCATTCACGTCGTTGCTGAAAACGACCGCCTCCCGCTCTTGCCGGAGATCGCCGAACTGTTCGACCTGTACAAGGCCGAGCAGGAAAAATCGGTCGATGTGGATGTCACCAGTGCTTTCGCATTGAACCAAGAACAGCAAGACAAACTCGCCAAGGTTCTCAGTGCACGGCTCGGCCGGGAAGTGCGCCTGCATGCTGCGGAGGATGCCTCTCTTATAGGGGGTGTCGTCATCCGCGCCGGCGACCTGGTTATCGATGGCTCAGTTCGTGGCAAGATCGCGAAACTAGCCGAAGCATTGAAATCTTGAGTTTGAAGGGGCAGCAGAGCAATGCAGCAACTCAATCCTTCCGAAATAAGTGAAATCATCAAGGGTCGCATCGACAAGCTCGATGTAACCTCCCAAGCCCGTAACGAAGGCACAGTCGTCAGCGTGTCTGACGGTATCGTGCGGATTCATGGTCTGGCCGACGTAATGTACGGCGAAATGATCGAGTTTCCGGGCGGTGTCTACGGTATGGCGCTGAACCTTGAGCAAGACTCCGTGGGTGCCGTTGTACTGGGCGCTTACACGACTCTGGCTGAAGGCATGAGCGCCAAGTGCACAGGCCGCATCCTCGAGGTTCCGGTTGGTAAGGAACTGCTGGGTCGCGTTGTCGATGCACTGGGTAACCCAGTTGACGGCAAAGGTCCGCTGAACAACACCGAGACCGATGCGGTCGAGAAAGTTGCTCCAGGCGTGATCTGGCGTAAGTCGGTAGACCAGCCTGTACAGACTGGCTACAAGGCTGTCGATGCCATGATTCCTGTCGGCCGTGGCCAGCGTGAGCTGATCATCGGTGACCGTCAGATCGGTAAAACCGCTCTGGCCATCGACGCAATCATCAACCAGAAGAACAGCGGCATCTTCTGCGTCTACGTAGCAATCGGTCAGAAGCAATCGACCATTGCCAACGTTGTTCGCAAGCTCGAAGAGAACGGCGCACTGGCTAACACCATCGTCGTGGCTGCAAGTGCTTCCGAATCCGCAGCGCTGCAGTTCCTTGCACCGTACTCGGGTTGCACCATGGGCGAGTTCTTCCGCGACCGCGGTGAAGACGCGCTGATCGTTTATGACGATCTGTCCAAGCAAGCAGTGGCTTACCGCCAGATTTCCCTGCTGCTGCGCCGTCCACCAGGCCGTGAAGCTTACCCAGGCGACGTGTTCTATCTCCACTCCCGTCTGCTGGAGCGCGCATCGCGTGTTTCCGAAGAATACGTAGAGAAGTTCACCAACGGCGCAGTGACCGGCAAAACCGGTTCCCTGACCGCACTGCCGATCATCGAAACCCAGGCTGGCGACGTTTCCGCGTTCGTTCCGACCAACGTGATTTCCATCACCGACGGTCAGATCTTCCTGGAATCGGCCATGTTCAACTCCGGCATCCGTCCGGCTGTGAACGCCGGTGTTTCGGTATCCCGTGTGGGTGGTGCCGCTCAGACCAAGATCATCAAGAAGCTTTCCGGTGGTATCCGTACCGCTCTGGCTCAGTACCGTGAACTGGCGGCATTCGCCCAGTTCGCTTCTGACCTGGACGAGGCGACCCGCAAGCAACTTGAGCATGGTCAGCGCGTTACCGAGCTGATGAAGCAGAAGCAATACGCACCAATGTCGATCGCTGACATGGCGCTGTCGCTGTATGCCGCTGAGCGTGGGTTCCTGACTGACGTCGAAATCGCCAAGATCGGCAGCTTTGAACAAGCGCTGATTGCTTACTTCAACCGCGATCACGCCGATTTGATGGCGAAGATCAACGTGAAGGGTGACTTCAATGACGAAATCGATTCTGGCATGAAAGCCGGCATCGAGAAGTTCAAGGCCACCCAAACCTGGTAAGCCGCAGCGGGGGCCGCAAGGCTCCCGCTTGCTAACCTGATAGGTGTTACATGGCAGGCGCAAAAGAGATTCGCAGCAAGATTGCGAGCATCAAAAGCACGCAAAAGATCACCAGCGCCATGGAAAAAGTGGCGGTCAGCAAAATGCGCAAGGCTCAAATGCGCATGGCTGCTAGCCGTCCTTACGCGGAGCGCATTCGTCAGGTGATTGGTCATCTGGCAAACGCCAACCCGGAGTACCGCCACCCGTTCATGATCGAGCGCCCTGTTAAGCGCGTCGGTTATGTCGTAGTGAGCAGTGACCGTGGTCTGTGTGGTGGCTTGAATACCAACCTGTTCAAGACTCTGGTCAAGGACATGGCGGTGAACCGTGAAAACGGTGTAGAGATCGATCTGTGCGTGGTCGGCAGCAAAGGTGCGGCATTTTTCCGCAACTTCGGCGGTAACGTCGTCGCTGCGATCAGCCACCTGGGCGAAGAGCCGTCGATCAACGACTTGATCGGCAGCGTCAAGGTGATGCTGGATGCCTACCTGGATGGCCGTATTGATCGCCTGTCCGTGGTATCCAACAAGTTCATCAACACCATGACCCAGCAACCAACAGTGGAGCAATTGATTCCGCTGGTGGCAACCCCGGATCAAGGGCTCAAGCACCACTGGGACTATCTCTACGAACCCGATGCCAAAGAGCTGCTAGACGGCCTTATGGTTCGCTACGTGGAATCGCAGGTGTACCAGGCGGTGGTCGAGAACAACGCAGCTGAACAAGCAGCGCGGATGATCGCGATGAAGAACGCCACAGACAACGCCGGTGATTTGATCAGCGATTTGCAGCTGATCTACAACAAGGCGCGTCAGGCAGCGATCACCCAAGAGATCTCGGAAATCGTCGGCGGCGCTGCCGCGGTTTAACGGTTCAAATATTAGAGGAACCAGCTAATGAGTAGCGGACGTATCGTTCAAATCATCGGCGCCGTGATCGACGTGGAATTCCCACGCGATAGCGTACCGAGTATCTACAACGCGCTGGAAGTTCAGAGCGCGGCAGGAACCACCCTGGAAGTTCAGCAGCAGCTGGGCGACGGCGTGGTTCGTACCATTGCGATGGGCTCCACCGAGGGCTTGAAGCGTGGTCTGGAAGTAACAGACTCTGGCGCAGCCATCTCCGTACCGGTCGGTAAAGCGACGCTGGGCCGGATCATGGACGTGCTGGGCAACCCGATCGACGAAGCTGGCCCGATCGCCACCGAAGAGCGCTGGGGCATTCACCGTCCTGCACCGTCCTTCGCTGAGCAGGCAGGCGGCAATGACCTTCTGGAAACCGGCATCAAGGTTATCGACCTGGTCTGCCCGTTCGCCAAAGGCGGTAAAGTCGGTCTGTTCGGTGGTGCCGGTGTCGGCAAGACCGTAAACATGATGGAGCTGATCCGTAACATCGCCATCGAGCACAGCGGTTATTCCGTGTTCGCCGGTGTGGGTGAGCGTACTCGTGAGGGTAACGACTTCTACCACGAGATGAAGGACTCCAACGTTCTGGACAAAGTGGCACTGGTCTACGGTCAGATGAACGAGCCGCCGGGTAACCGTCTGCGCGTAGCACTGACCGGCCTGACCATGGCCGAGAAGTTCCGTGACGAAGGTAACGACGTTCTGTTGTTCGTCGACAACATCTATCGTTACACCCTGGCCGGTACCGAAGTATCCGCACTGCTGGGCCGTATGCCTTCCGCAGTAGGTTACCAGCCGACCCTGGCTGAAGAGATGGGCACTCTGCAAGAGCGCATCACTTCCACCAAGAATGGTTCGATCACCTCGATCCAGGCCGTATACGTACCAGCGGACGACTTGACTGACCCGTCGCCAGCTACCACGTTTGCCCACTTGGACGCCACCGTCGTACTGTCCCGTGACATCGCTTCCCTGGGTATCTACCCGGCGGTAGATCCACTGGACTCGACTTCGCGCCAGCTGGACCCGAACGTCATTGGCCAGGAACACTACGACACCGCTCGCGGCGTTCAGTACGTGTTGCAGCGCTACAAAGAGCTGAAAGACATCATCGCGATCCTGGGTATGGACGAGCTGTCGGAGACCGACAAGCAGTTGGTTAACCGTGCTCGTAAGATCCAGCGCTTCCTGTCCCAGCCTTTCTTCGTGGCAGAAGTCTTCACCGGTGCTTCGGGTAAATACGTTTCCCTGAAAGACACCATTGCTGGCTTCAAAGGCATCCTCAACGGTGACTACGACCACCTGCCAGAACAAGCGTTCTACATGGTCGGCGGCATCGAAGAAGCGATCGAGAAAGCCAAGAAACTGTAATCCCGGCGCCCGGCAACGGGCGCTATTAGGTTGAGGCAAGCAAATGGCTATGACAGTCCATTGCGACATCGTCAGCGCGGAAGGGGAAATCTTCTCCGGTCTGGTCGAGATGGTGATTGCGCACGGCAACCTGGGTGATATCGGTATCGCTCCAGGCCACGCGCCGCTGATCACTGATCTGAAGCCGGGCCCGATCCGCTTGATCAAGCAGGGTGGGGAAGCCGAGGTGTTCTACATCTCCGGTGGTTTCCTTGAGGTTCAGCCGAACATGGTCAAGGTGCTTGCCGATACTGTGCAACGTGCTGCCGACCTGGATGAAGCTTCTGCTCAGGCGGCCGTACTGGCTGCCGAGAAGGCCCTGAACGAGAAGGGCGCAGATTTCGATTACGGATCTGCAACTGCTCGTCTGGCCGAGGCTGCAGCTCAGCTGCGCACCGTTCAGCAAATTCGCAAGAAGTTCGGCGGCTAACCCCGCTGCACTCGATGCGCGATTGAGAAAAAGGGTAGCCTCGGCTACCCTTTTTCTTTTTTCAGATTTCCTCTTTCAAGTCAGCCCGCCTTCGGTCCGGTTGCCGCTCAGTTGGTAGTCCTATCATGTCTCTCGATATCGTTATTCTCGCTGCTGGCCAAGGTACCCGGATGCGGTCCGCGCTGCCCAAGGTCCTGCACCCCGTGGCCGGCAATTCCATGCTGGGTCATGTTATCCACAGCGCGCGCCAGTTATCCCCAAGTGGAATACACGTCGTGATCGGACACGGCGCTGATGCTGTTCGTGAACAGCTGGCAGCCGATGACTTGAATTTCGTGATGCAGGACAAGCAACTCGGTACCGGCCATGCGGTTGCTCAGGCGCTGCCCGCGCTGACGGCTGACACCGTGTTGATTCTTTATGGCGATGTCCCGTTGATCGAAGTAGAGACGCTTTCGCGCCTGCTCAAACTGGTCAACCTACGGCAACTGGGCCTGTTGACCGTTACGCTGGATGACCCTACCGGTTACGGCCGTATCGTTCGCGATGAGCAGAATCGTGTCTGTGCCATCGTCGAGCATAAGGACGCGAGCGACGCGCAGAAGGCTATCACCGAAGGCAATACCGGAATTCTCGCGGTGCCTGCTGCTCATCTCGCTGACTGGCTGGGGCGGCTGTCCAACAACAATGCCCAGGGCGAGTATTACCTCACCGACGTGATCGCCATGGCAGCTAATGACGGCCTGGTGGTTGCCACAGAGCAACCCCACGACGCGATGGAAGTGCAGGGCGCGAATGATCGCAAGCAGCTTTCCGAGCTGGAGCGTCATTACCAGATGCGTGAAGCCCGTCGTCTGATGGCGGCTGGCGTGACCCTGCGTGACCCTGCGCGCTTCGATGTGCGCGGTGAAGTCAGCGTCGGGCGCGATGTGCTGATCGATATCAATGTGATTCTTGAAGGCAAGGTCGTGATCGAGGATGACGTGGTCATTGGTCCGAACTGTGTCATCAAGGACAGCACCCTGCGCAAGGGTGTCGTCGTCAAAGCCAACAGCCACATCGACGGTGCGATTCTGGGGGAGGGCAGCGATGCCGGCCCGTTTGCACGCCTGCGACCAGGCAGCGTGCTGGGTGCCAAGGCGCATGTGGGTAACTTCGTCGAGCTCAAGAATGCGAACCTGGGCGAGGGGGCCAAGGTTGGCCACCTGACTTATCTTGGTGATGCTGAGGTCGGCGCACGCACCAATATCGGCGCCGGTACCATCACCTGTAATTACGATGGTGCCAACAAGCACAAGACGACGTTGGGTGCAGACGTGTTCATTGGTTCCAACAACTCTCTGGTTGCGCCTGTGGATATCCTGGACGGCGCGACGACTGCAGCTGGCTCGACCATCACGCAAAACGTGCCTGCTGAACAACTCGGCGTAGCCCGCGCCCGCCAGCGCAACATCGAAGGCTGGAAGCGGCCGGTGAAAATCAGGAAAGACTGAGTTATCCACAGTCCATGATGCCCCGCGTGCCAATGCTTAACATTGGCACGCGTCCATAACTATCCACACCTGACACTCAAGCCAGGACGCGGAGCGTCCAGAACTGCATACCCACGCGGAGCATGGGTACGATGATCTTGAGATCACCTCTCGTTCCTCACGCTCCAGCGTAGGAATGCCGTTCGTGACGCTCCGCGTCACACCCCAGGCTCAAAAGCCGATGTCACGAGTATCCGGTAGAAATTGCGCCGCCCCATACCGAAACCTTGACCAAAACCAAAAAATAGGTTTTGATTGCCTTCGTTATCTTTCGAAACGAAACTTAAGGCAGTCATGTCGAAGCGCAATACACCGCAGCGTCGCCACAACATTCTCGCCCTGCTCAACGAGCAAGGTGAAGTCAGTGTGGACGACTTGGCTAGACGCTTTGAAACTTCCGAAGTTACGATTCGAAAGGACCTGGCTGCGCTTGAAACCAACGGCCTGCTGTTGCGCCGTTACGGGGGCGCAGTGCCGCTTCCTCACGAGCTTATAAGCGATGGCAGTCAGCCGGTTTCCCGTTACAAACAGGCCATCGCTCGCGCTGCGGTTTCCAGGATTCGCGAGCACGCCAGAATCATCGTCGACAGTGGCAGCACCACGGCGGCATTGATTCCTGAGCTGGGCCAGCAACCCGGCCTGGTGGTCATGACCAATTCCCTGCATGTTGCGCGCGCCCTGACCGAGCTGGAGCACGAACCGGTCCTGTTGATGACGGGCGGAACGTGGGATCCGCACTCGGAGTCTTTTCAGGGGCAAGTCGCGGAGCAGGTACTGCGCTCCTACGACTTCGATCAGCTGTTCATCGGTGCCGACGGCATCGATCTGATTCGTGGCACCACCACCTTCAACGAGCTGCTGGGCTTGAGCCGGGTCATGGCGGAAGTCGCCCGGGAAGTGGTGGTCATGGTCGAAGCCGACAAGGTCGGTCGCAAGATCCCCAATCTGGAACTGCCCTGGAGCAGTATCCACACCCTTATTACTGATGATCGCCTGCCCAGTGAGGCACGCGATCAGATACAGGCCCGCGGCATCAATCTGATTTGTGCTGCTGTCAGCTAGGAGATAACCATGTGTGGAATCGTCGGCGCCGTTGCTGAACGTAATATCACGGCCATTTTGCTCGAAGGCCTCAAGCGCCTTGAATACCGCGGTTATGACAGCGCGGGCGTGGCAGTCTTCAGCAACGAAGGCACCCTTGAGCGCCGCCGTCGCTCTGGCAAGGTCAGTGAGCTGGAACAGGCACTTGCCGGCGAGCCGCTGATCGGTCGTCTGGGCATTGCCCACACGCGTTGGGCGACCCACGGCGCCCCCTGTGAGCGTAACGCCCACCCACACTTCTCGGCCGACACGCTGGCAGTTGTCCACAACGGCATCATCGAGAATCACGAAGCGCTGCGTGAACAGCTGAAAGGCCTGGGTTACGTCTTCGCATCCGATACCGACACTGAAGTCATCGTCCATCTGCTGCACCACAAGCTCAAGGACACCGCCGATCTGGCGGTTGCCCTGAAGGCTGCGGTGAAAGAACTTCACGGTGCTTATGGGCTTGCGGTCATCAATGCCGCGCAGCCGGATCGCCTGCTGGCCGCCCGTAGTGGCAGCCCGCTGGTTGTCGGCATGGGCCTGGGTGAAAACTTCCTGGCCTCCGACCAACTGGCGCTGCGTCAGGTCACCGACCGTTTCATGTACCTGGAAGAGGGCGACATCGCCGAGATCCGTCGCGACAGCGTGCAGATCTGGAACGTCGACGGTGTGTCGGTTGAGCGCGAAGTGGTGCAATACCACGAAGGCGCCGAAGCCGCCGACAAGGGTGAGTATCGTCACTTCATGCTCAAGGAAATTCATGAGCAGCCCAAGGTTGTGCAGCGCACCCTCGAAGGTCGTCTGGGGCAGCAGCAAGTGCTGGTCCACGCATTCGGTCCACAGGCTGCCGAGCTGTTCGCCAAAGTACGCAATGTTCAGATCGTGGCCTGTGGCACCAGTTACCACGCCGGCATGGTCGCGCGTTACTGGCTTGAAGGCCTGGCCGGCATCCCTTGCCAGGTCGAAGTGGCCAGCGAGTTCCGCTATCGCAAGGTAGTGGTTCAGCCGGACACCCTGTTCGTCTCGATTTCGCAGTCCGGTGAAACCGCCGACACCTTGGCAGCGCTGCGCAACGCCAAGGAACTGGGCTTTCTGGCCAGCCTGGCGATCTGTAACGTCGGCATCAGCTCACTGGTGCGGGAATCCGACCTGACCCTGCTGACCCAGGCCGGTCCGGAAATCGGCGTGGCATCGACCAAGGCCTTCACCACCCAATTGGTCGCCTTGTTGCTGCTGACCCTATCGCTGGGTCAGGTCAAGGGATCTCTGGAGGAGGGCGTCGAAGCGCAGCTGGTCGAAGAACTGCGTCGCCTGCCAACCCGCCTCGGCGAAGCGCTGGCAATGGACGGCACGGTCGAGAAAGTCGCCGAACTGTTCGCCGAGAAGCACCACACCCTGTTCCTTGGGCGCGGCGCACAGTTTCCGGTGGCAATGGAAGGCGCACTCAAGCTCAAAGAAATCTCCTACATCCATGCCGAAGCCTACCCGGCCGGCGAACTCAAGCATGGCCCGCTGGCGCTGGTCGACGCCGACATGCCAGTCGTCACCGTCGCACCGAACAACGAACTGCTGGAGAAACTCAAATCCAACCTGCAGGAAGTGCGCGCACGCGGCGGCGAGTTGATCGTGTTCGCGGATGAGCAGGCCGGCATGAAGAACGGCGAGGGCACCCACGTCATCGCCATGCCACACATCATCGATGCCCTGGCACCGATTCTCTACACCATCCCGCTGCAGTTGCTTTCGTATTACGTGGCTGTGCTGAAAGGGACGGATGTGGATCAACCGCGGAATCTGGCGAAGTCGGTGACGGTGGAGTGAGTTATCCACAGGGTGGGGGGGGGGGCGGTAACTTAGAGCAGACTCAGATTTATCCAAAATAAGTCCTAACGTCGTCACTCCTTCGTACGGAGTAGCTGCGTTGGGGCGTCAAGCCTCCACGGTAGGAGACCACCCCAGTATGCGCTTGGCTTTTTCGTTGCTGACGGTCGGGCTGTCCTGAGTGATATTGAAAATACCACTTTGCTCTGTTTGCAACGCCAGCAGTGCGGTGCGTGCAGCGGCTTCTACATGCACAGGGCTGGTGCCTGTCGGCTCGTCAGTGCCAGTGCCGGGTCCGTATAACTGGCCATAGCGCAAGACGGTTCCGTTCAATGCAGGCTCGCTGAGCACTTGCTTTTCCAAGGCCGCCACACCCCCCACGCTTATGCCACGGCTGCCTTGTGCCTCCACGTCCAAAGGACATGTTTCGAGATAAGGGGTGTCGCCTGGACGGTAGGCCCAGGCGATGCTTTGAGCTATCAGACGGATAGCGCCAGCAGCTCGAGCGGCGGCTACCAGATTACGCGTTCCTTCTGTACGGATACGTGCGTTGTTCTCGACCGCTTTTGCCATCAATTCGGGACTTAGGCCACGAGGCAGATCTGTCAGTTGATGAATAACAGCCCATGGCTGGATGCGGACCAACTCTTCGTTTAAACGCTCGGCGTCATAGACGTCGACCACTACTGCCGTAGCACCTGCGGCCTCTATGTCCTTCACTTTTTCGGTGCGACGGGTAGCGCCATACACGCTGTAGTCCGCAGCCACCAAGAGCTTGAGCAGGGCTCTGCCGATTACACCGGATGCGCCGGCTACAAAAACTTTACGCGACATTGCACTCATCTCCTTGAGGTTTCATTGCAGAAGCAAGGCAGTCACTCGCCTGATACTGTGTCGATGCTCTCTAATAAAAGCCGTGGATTCTATCGGGTCGGTTATCGACTAGGCCTAGGAATAGGCTCGACCTGACAGCGCGCTTGAGGAGGCTAGATTATTTACTGTGATTAACTTTGAATCGAGTGACAATCAGGAGCATTTCATCATGGCAACTATCGCGAAACCCGATCTGTCACGGCTCACGTCCTGAGCAACTGGCACATTTTTCCGAATTCCATTAGCTCTCCCAAAAAAGACCCTACCCCCACTCCCCGAAAGTCATCCTCAAGGCCAGGTTTCTTCACTACCTATTCCGGCACTTTCGAAAACTTGTAAAACAGATTCGGCTCGCTCACGACGTACAGGTTGCCTTCGCGATCCATGGTCAGGCCTTCGGGTTGGGGGGCGCTGTGCTTGAGGTCGGAGAAGGTAGCCAGCAGGGATCGAATGCTGACGAATCCTCCCTTGCTGTCCAGTTCCGTGATCGAGTGCGACTGGTCGCTGAGCAGCAGCAAATGGCCGGTTCGCGGGTCGTAGTAGCCGTCTGAAAGGTCGCGTGCAGCGACACTTTTCGTGATCCAGTCCAGCCGGTCGGCAACTTTGATCTGCAAGCGGCCCTGATCGATGGAGTGCAGGACGCCGGAAACTTCGAACATCTGCCGTGGATCGCGTTCCTTGATCGCGAACAGGCGGTCGTTGGCGGGATCGTAGGTCACGCCTTCGAATCCCTTGTTATGAATACTGGGGTTGATCAGTAGTGCAATGAACTGAGCTTCCTCGACGTGGATGGGGCGTGCCTGCGTCGGCAACGTGATGATGTCCAGTTGCTGGAGATCTTCATCACACAGCACGATGCGACCGTTGCCCAGATAAGCCACACCTTCGGTATCGTCGAAACCGATCAATGGGTAGCGGGCGATTATGTCGCCGTTCGCGTCCAGTGCCAGCAGCTGCATGGGGCCTTTGTTGGTCACTGCCAGCAGTCGGTCATTGTCGTAGTCGTAGGTGATCCCGGAGATATTGGCGACGTCCGGGGCAAGTGGTTTGGCGTCGATAACCACATGGAAATCCGGCAGCCAGATATTCTTGTCGGCTGCCGTATTGCCCTTTAACCAGGTGCGACCGTACTGATACAGCTGTTGGTGGACCTGAAAGTGTGTCGACACGGCATAGGCCAGGATCAGCAGCCCGAGAGCAGCTGCACTCAGCACGAGTTGTGCGAGTGATACCTGCCTTCGTGCGACGTTCGACCACGTCAGGCGCTTTGCCTTGATCGTTTCCAGCTGCATGGCGTCAGACACTCCCGCGTGTTGGGCGGCTGGGCGGGCGATTAATCAACATTTTGCTGCCACGCGAAGCGATAGGCCTGCATAGGACTTTCCGGTTTACACCGGCCGTTGTCTGCATCGGCATCGACGATGAACCAGTCAGCTCTGGAGGTCTGGCCCAGCGGCCGGGCTTTTTCCGGCAAGAAGCAATTGGCCAGTTGCTCGCCTGGCACCAGCGCAAAGGTGCCGGGGTGTTCTCTTAGCCAACGGGCAGCCTGTTCGGTTGCCGACGGCTTGGCAAAACCGAAATGCACAATGGGTTGGCGTGCATAGAGCCAGTGCCCCTCGCGCCAGTTGACCAGCACCAGATCGGCACCTTGAGTGACGTACGCGGCCTGCTCCATCAGTTCCTTGTGTGGGTTTTGGCCCTCTATGACGGGTTCGACGAACCCTCTGGCGAACCACAGACCAAGCCAGATAACCACCACCGCCGGGACAATTCGCCGAGCCCTGACGCGGTCGTGGAACCAGCGTTTCAACAACCAGGGCAGTAAGGGGGCAGCCACCAGTACCAGGCCGGGCAGCGCTGGAAAGATGTAGATCTTGCGTTTGCCACTGGAGAGGCTGAAGAACAGCAGCACCAGCAACACCCAGCCGAGCAGTACCAGAACCCGGCCATCGCGCTTGCTCAACTGTCGGCGCCAGGCCGGGATCAGCCAGGGCAGCACCAACACCAGCGGCAGCCAATACTGCGGGATGACTTTGACGAAGAAATACCAGAAGGGCTCGCGATGATCCCAGGCGCTGGCGTATCGATTGGCTGTCTGGTGCAAGAGTATTTCCTGCACGTAGGCGAACCCTTCCGGGCCGCCGTCACGCACGACCGAGATAATCATCGGCACCAGCCACAGGCAGCAGGCCAGCAATAACGCCAGTAGCCCCAGCGCCCAGCGCGCGGCCTGTCCAGGCATCGCCACCACACCGTGCCAACCTTTACGCGCGGCATAGGCGTAAGGGATCAGCATCAACGCGGGAACAAAACCGACGCCCTTGGTGATAATGCCCAGGCCCATCGCCGCACAGCTGAAATAGAACCAGCCCCAGGCCGGTCCGAGCAACACATGGCGAACCAGGCCGTAGAAGCCCAGCGCAATCCACAGGCACAGAAAACTGTCGATCTGTCCGGTGCGCAGGATGCTGTAGGTTTGATAGGTCGCCAGGAATAACAAGGCGGCGTACCGACCGATGCGCCGGTTCCACAGGCGGCTGCCCAGATCGTAGAGGACTGCGGTGGTCGCGCCTGCAGAGAGCAGCCCAGGCAGGTACAGCGCGATGTTCGGGCTGCCCGTCAGCCAAATGAAGAATGCCGTCGCCCACATGAACAGCGGCGGTTTGTCGGCATAGATCTCCGCGGCCCGGTGCGGGACGAACCATGAGCCGTTCTGCAGCATTTCCAGGGCAACGCCGAGAAAACGCTCTTCATCCACGTTCTGCGGCAGACGCACGCCCAAGCCGCCCCCGACCAGTAAAACGGCCAGCGCGACCAGTAGCCATCCCTCAAGGCGAGGCGAAAGGTGAGTTCGCACCGTCATTGCTCCTCAGGTGTCTTGGCCTGTCGGCTGATCAGCTGCAGGTTGCGCATGTACACCAGCAGACCAAAGGCCTGGCCGGCGATGAAGACCGGGTCCTGTCGGTAAATGGCGTAGGCCAGCAGGATCGTGCTGCCCAGCATGCTCAGGTACCAGAAGCCCACCGGGATGATGCTGCGCTTCTTGAATTCGCTGTACAGCCATTGCAGGACAAAGCGGCCGGTAAATACGGCCTGCCCGACAAAGCCGAGGATCAGCCAGAAGGTCTCGTTGTCCGGCTTCATGGCCGCAGTTCCTGTGCCTGAACCTCCAGCCGAGTCCGGCGGATCAGCCACCAGACGCCGACCAGATCAAGAATGCCCACCAGCGCGCGGTCCAGGTTGCCGTACTTGGACACGCCGGCCTGGCGATGGCGGTGGTTGACGGGGTGCGTGACCATACGGCCGTTATGTCGCTGAATCAGTGCTGGAATGAACCGGTGCATATGGTCGAAGTACGGCAGGCGCAGAAACGCGGCCCGCTCGATCAGTTTCAGGCCGCACCCGGTGTCTGGGGTCGAGTCTTTGAGAAGCCGGCTGCGCAGGCCGTTTGCGAAGCGCGAGGCCCAGCGTTTGCTGGCGGTATCGCGCCGATTCACTCGGTGGCCGGCCACCAGCTGTATCGCCCCGGAGCCGTTTGCGTGAGCGCGTACCAGCGCCAACATCCCGGGAATATCCGCCGGGTCGTTCTGACCGTCACCGTCCAGGGTCGCCAGCCAGGTGCCGTTGGCCGCCAGTGCCGCGTGATAGACCGAGGTACTCTGCCCAAGTGATCGCTCGTGGCGCAAGATCCGCAACACGGTCAGCCCGCTGTCCTTGAGGTGCGTCAGCACTTTCAAGGTGTCGTCTGTGCTGCCGTCGTCAACGACCAGTATCTCGTAGCGTTCTCCGTCCAGCGCTGTGCAAATCTCTTTGATCAGGCTGGGCAGGTTATCGGCTTCGTTTTTGGCCGGGATCACGACGGATAGAAAAGTGGGCGTGGTCATGGAAGTCCTTGTTATTGAAGTGGCACACGGAGCCGGGCCTGGTAGTGCTCCCGATACCAGTCGACGAAGGCCCTGACGCCGGTGTCGACCGAGACCTGTGGTTGAAAGTCGATCCATTGGCTCAGCGCACTGACGTCAGCCCAGGTTTGCAGCACGTCGCCCGCTTGCAAGGGCAGGTAGCGCCGCTCGGCGCGCATGCCTAGCGCGGCCTCCAGGCAATCGACGAACTCCAGCAGCTTGACGGGCTGGCCCCGGCCGATATTGAAGAGTTGATGGGGCGGCTCGCTGCCAACCGTGTCGGGTGGCAGCAGGCGCAGGCGCAGGATGCTTTCGACAATGTCGTCGATGTAGGTGAAGTCGCGCGCCATTTCGCCGTGGTTGTAGATATCAACAGGCTGCCCGGCCAGCATGGCTTTTGTGAACTTGAACAGCGCCATGTCCGGCCGGCCCCAGGGGCCGTAGACGGTGAAAAAGCGCAGCCCTGTGGCGCGCAGGCCGTACAAGTGGCAATAGCTGTAGGCAGTGAGTTCGTTGGCGCGCTTGGTGGCGGCGTACAGGGACAGCGGCCGGTCGACGGCATCCTCAATCTGAAACGGCATGCGCGTATTGGCGCCGTAGACTGAGCTGCTCGACGCGTAGATCAGGTGCGCCGGTCGATGCTGCCGACAGGCCTCGAGCACGTTGATAAAGCCGACCAGATTGGATTGGGCGTAAACATTTGGCTGTTCAAGCGAGTAACGCACACCGGCCTGAGCCGCCAGATGAATGACCTGTTCGAAGGCGTTTTGCGCGAAGAGCGCGGCCAGGCCTTCGGCATCGGTGATGTCCAGCCTGTGGAACGTGAACCCTGGCAGGCGCTGGAGGATGGCCAGGCGCGATTGCTTGAGCGCGACGCTGTAGTAATCGTTGAGGTTGTCGATGCCGACGACCTCCACACCGAGCTCGCACAGACGCTTGGCGACATGAAACCCGATGAATCCGGCAGCACCTGTCACCAGTACCGTCATGGTTGAGCCGCTCGGCCACGACCAATGCCGTAGTAGGTAAAGCCCGCCTCATGCAGTTGCGACGGATCGAACAGGTTGCGGCCATCGAACACCACGCGATCACCGAGCTTTTCGCCGAGCCGGTCCAGATCCAGCACTCGGTAGTCCTGCCATTCGGTTACCACCACCAAAGCGTCTGCGCCTTCCAGGGCATCTTGCTTGCAGTGCACCAGTTTCAGGTCGTTTCGCTCGCCGTAATGATGCCTGACCGCTTCTATCGCCTGAGGGTCGTGCGCTTGAACCCTGGCACCGGCTGCCCAGAGTGCTTTGAGCAGGGTATGGCTGGAGGCCTCGCGAATGTCATCGGTATTGGGCTTGAAGGCCAGTCCCCAGACGGCGAACACCTTGCCCCTGAGATCACCGCGATAATGCGTGTGGATATTTTCAAACAGACGGTGCTTCTGGCGGCGATTGACGTGTTCCACGGCGTTGAGCAACGACGTTTCCACGCCGTGCTCGCTGGCTGTGCCGATCAGCGCCTGCAAGTCCTTTGGAAAGCATGAGCCACCGAAACCGCAGCCCGGGTAGATGAAGTCATAGCCAATGCGCGGGTCGGAGCCGATGCCTAGCCGCACCTGTTCTATGTCGGCACCTACTTGTTCAGCGAGGTTGGCGATCTCGTTGATGAACGAAATCTTGGTCGCCAGCAGGCAGTTGGCAGCGTATTTGGACAGCTCTGCGCTGCGCGCATCCATGACCACAAACTTCTCGCGGTTGCGACTGAAGGGCTGATACAACTCGCGCATCTGCTCCAGTGCCCGCGGGCTGGCGCCGCCGACGATAATGCGATCCGGACGCAGGCAATCACTGACCGCGCAGCCTTCCTTGAAAAACTCGGGGTTGCTGATCACTTCAAAGCCGTCATCACGTCGCGGACTGGCAGCGATCTCAGCGAGCAGGCGGTCAACGGTGCCCACTGGCGAGGTCGACTTGTTGACAATGATCCGGGCACTTTCGGCGTGTCTGATTACCGAACCCAGTACGGCAAACACTTGGCTCAGGTCCGCCTTGCCATCGGCTTGCGCTGGCGTACCGACTGCGATGAATACCAACTCTGCAAAGCGACTGGCGTGTACTTCATCGGTTGTGAAACTGAGTCTCTTGCAGTCCAGGCCGTTGCGCAGAAGTTCGCCAAGACCGGGCTCGAATATCGGACATATACCATCGCGCAGCGCGTCGATGCGTTTGCTGTCGACATCCATGCAACAAACGGTATGACCTACCTCAGCCAGACAGGCGGCAAGGGTAAGCCCCACATAACCGGTTCCGAACACTGTCACTTTCAAGTGTCGCTCCTTCCGCCTCATGACATGAATGGATGAGCCAGTTTGTCTTCAGGTGCCTCGGCAGCCTGAGATAACCAGCGCAAAATAAATGTCATAAAGGTGTTAAGAAACGATGACACGAGTTTGTCATGTAGCAGGAAGGGCGGCGGGCAGTCCTGTTTGCCCGCCGCAAGCAGGACTGCCAATCACTGACCGCGCTTCATCATGAAAATGAAAAAAATCCCTCCCAACAAGGCGGTGGTTATGCCTATCGGCAGGTCTTCGGGGGCGATCAGCGTGCGGGAGATGACGTCCACCCAGACCATCAACAATGCGCCCAGAAGGGTGGCGACAGGCAACAATCGTCGATGTTCCGAGCCCACCAGACGTCTGGCCATGTGCGGCACCATTAGGCCGACAAAACCGATGGAGCCGCACAGGGCAACCAGTACGCCGGTCATCAGTGAGGCGATCAGAAAAACCAGCAGGCGCACGTTGCGCACTTGCAGGCCAAGGCTCACGGCGGTCTGGTCGCCGCCCATCAGCGCGTTCAGTGAGCGACCCAGCCCTTGCAGCAGGACCCAACCGCACAGCACCGTGATAAACGGCACCGCAAGCAACTCCCAGCGGGCCAGACCCAGCCCGCCGAGCATCCAGAACAGCACGGAGGAACTGGCGCGGTGGTCGCCCAGAAACAATGACAAGTTGGCGATTGCCATCATCACGAAGGACACGGCCACGCCGCCGAGCAGCAAGCGCTGGCTGTCCAGCCTGTCTTGGTGAATGGCAAGCCACAGCACCAGGCACAGGCTGACCAGCGAGCCGACAAAGGCGGCCAGTGGCAATGTCAGCGTGCCAAACACTTCGCCCGCGTGCATGACCACGATCACTGCGCCAAGCGTGGCGCCCGAGGTCGCTCCCAGCAAATGCGGATCGGCCAGCGGATTGCGGGTCGCGGCTTGCAGAACGCAGCCAATCAGCGCCAGTCCTGCGCCTGCCAGCGCGCCCAGCAATACGCGGGGCGTACGTATCAGCCAGACGATGGTTTCCTGACCCGCGGTCCAGAGCGGTGGATGTTCGGCAGAACCCGAGACTTTGAACATCAGGATAGCCATCACCCGGCTCAAGGGCACAGGGGCCGCGCCGAAGGTGATGCACACCAGGCACGACGCCAACAGCAAAAGCGTCAGAGCGATCAACAGGCCCAGATAACGACGCGGCCGTTCAGTCAGCCACTGCGCCAGCGTCATCGCTTCACGTCATGAAATGCCGCTGCAAGCGTCTCGATGGCCGTGACATTGTCAATGCCGGGCGTCACCGCCACATAGGGCAGCACGACATAACGTCGGTTGCGGATCGCGTCCACGGATTGCAGTGCCGGATTGCTTTCAAGGAAATGCTGTTTCTGCGCAGCGCTGACTTCGCCATAGTCAACGATCACGATCACCTCGGGATTGCTTTGCACGACCGACTCCCAGTTGACGTGGGTCCAGCTGGCTGCGATGTCGCCCATGACATTGCGGCCGCCTGCAGCGCTGATCAACGCCTGAGGAATCGCCAGGCGCCCGGCGGTCATCGGCCGGTCTTCGCCGCTGTCATACAGAAATACCCTGGGCGGCGATTTGCCTGCCACGCTTTTCTCGACGTCGGTCACGCTGCGGCGCATCTGCGCGACCAGTGTTTCGGCCCGGGTCTGCACGTCGAATATCCGGCCCAGATTGAGCAGGTCGTTGTAGACATCCTCCAGCGTCGCTTCGGTGCGGGGCATTATCTGGGCGCAGGATTCGGTCAGTTCATAGGCCTTGATGCCCAGCGGGGCGAGACTTTGCGGCGTAACATCGCCACCCACGCGCATGCCATAGTTCCAGCCGGCAAAATAGAAGTCGGCGTTGGCATTGAGCAGCGTTTCCAGAGACGGATATTTACTGGACAGCTCGGGCAGTTTGCCCAGGTCGCGTAAGAGCGCCTGATCGGGCTTGTTCCAGCCGGTGATGCCGCTGTAGCCGACCATGTGCGATTGCAAACCCAGGGCAACCATCATTTTGGTGAGGTTCACATCGTTGCTGACGGCACGCTGCGGCGCAGCCGTGAACGTCACTGAGCGGTCGCAGCTTTGCACGGTGACGGGGTAGGCGGCATGCACCATCGGGCTGCATAGCAGCGTTGCCAATGCCAGGCGGGCGGACAGGCAGTTCATGTCAGGGTATCCAGGTGATGCGTGGGTAGTCACGCAGAGGGTGGCTGTCGACCAGCGCCTTGGCGCCGAACACACTGAGCAGCATTTCCGGGGTTAGCACCTCCTGCGGCGTGCCTTGCGCAATGAGCCGGCCGTGATGAATGACACACAGGCGATCACAGAATGCCGCCGCCAGGTTCAGGTCATGGATACTGGCCAGCGTGGCCATGCCGAGCTGTTTGACCAGCCCGAGCAATTCCAGTTGATGGCGCGGGTCGAGGTGGTTGGTGGGCTCGTCCAGCACCATCAATCGGGGTTCTTGCACCAGCGCCCTTGCCAGCAGACAACGCTGTTTTTCGCCACCGGAGAGCGTGTCGAACCGATGCTGCTCATAGCCCGCCAGCCCGACGGCGTTCAGCGCGTTTTGTACAATCGCGCGGTCGTGGTCACTGTCTGCGGCAAAGAATCCCTGATGGGGAGCGCGACCCATGTTTGCCACATCCAGCAGCGTCAGGCCGAATGAATCGGGAAACTCCTGGGCAACCACCGCCACATGCCGGGCGCACCAGCGCGGGCTGCAGGACCAGATATCGCGAGCATTGATTGCGACCTTGCCGCTGTGCGGGCGGCTGTAGCGGAATGCGCAACGCAGCAGGCTGGTTTTGCCGCTGCCGTTGGGCCCGATCAGGCCGACGAACTCGCCTGCGGCGATCTGCAGGTCGATATCCTTCAAGGCAAAGTGTTCGTGCGTGCAGACTGACGTCTGTTCCGGTGCCCACGCGAGGCGTTCCAGCGCCAGCATCAAACACGCGGGCCTATAATGACGTGCAGCGAGGGCGGCTCAACCGGTATCCATTGCCGAATGTGTTGACCGGCCTGCATGGCGTGTCTGGTAGTTACCGGGAGGAATTGGAAAACAGGGTTGATCATGGCGTGGGAAGATCGCTGGAGGAGGCTGAGTTAAAAATGCTCAATTGTTATAACATAACATTTGAGGCGCAGCACACCCGCGTATCAACATTCGATTGCCCCGCTTTATCGACCCACCTTTGCAGCGCAACCTGTGACCTTGACGATTCAATAAATCGCCCAGCAGCCGGGCGTGAGGAGTTCGACGAGATTTTCGTCAGGGTCGCGGAAATAGATGCTCGATCCGCCCTTGGGCCATTCTGTGCGGCCCTCTATGGCGACGCTGGCTCTGGCAAGGCGATCAGCCCAGAGTTGCATCTCGTCGGCATTGATGGCGAAGCACACGTGAATCCGGCCTTGGGCATCGTGGGGCGGTATCTCTCCGCCGCTCAGGTACTGCGTCTGCAGTGAAGCGCCGCGCTTGAACAGCAGCAAGGTGCTCACACCTCCGACGTTGAACGCCACCAATGTCGCGCTTTCGAACATCACTTCCAGTTCAAGGGTGTCGGCATAGAATTCCCTGGCGTTCGCCAGATCTTCTACGTAGAGGGCTGTTTCGATAATCCTGTTCAGGCGTGGCATGTGTCGTCATCCTTTTCGGTGTGCGACGAGCCTGCATCGATCAACAGTGAGGTGTTGATCGACGGCTCGTGACAAGTTTCACCGGGATGCCGAGAGGCTGACCAATGCTCGGTTCTTATGCGCGCTATAAGCATGAACTATCGAAGCTATTTCGGCGGGTCATGCAGAGCGTCGGGTGACCACCAACTCCACCGCTGCAATACGGTCCACGTCCTCATAGCCCTCTTCAAGCAGCTCTTCGCCGAAGACATCCGGGTCCAGTTCACGGTAGGTCCATGCCAGTGCCGCATGGTCGATATCGGCCTGCACCGCCTCGAAGAAAGGATCGTGCTCGCCCACCATGGCCACGCCGGTGTAAAGCACCAGCGAACCGCCCGGAGTGAGGCGGTCCAGTGATTCGTGCAGGATGCGCACGGACAGGTCCGCGCCCAACGCATCACCACCGTGGCGGTAGGCCCGCTGCCTGGTGTCTTTCATGTAGGGCGGGTTGGCGACGATGAGGTCGAAGTTTCCGTTCAGGCCCGAGAGAATATCGCTGTGGCAGCACTCCATATTCTTCAGCCCGGCAACCGCGGCATTGGTCTGCGCGAAATGCAGTGCCCTAGGGTTGATGTCGACGGCATGCACCTGAGCCTGCGGACGGGCGACCGCAATCAACATGGCGCCGGCACCCGTACCGCAGCCGATGTCGACGGCGCGGTTGATCGGGTGCGACGTGCCTTGCAGGTGACGATTGATGGACTGCGCGAAGCGATAGGTATCCGGACCGAAAAATACCGAGTCTTCATCTGCGGTAGGAAACGCCGAATGCACCAGCAGCAGATCATCCAGGCTGGAAAATCTCACCCGGCTTTTCAAGCCGTCTTCCTTGCGCTCCAGAATACCGGCAGCCAGCAGGCCTTGAGCCTCTTCGACCGGCAGCATGGATTCCGGTATCAGCCGGCTCCAGCCGAACACATCGCGTAGCGACGCGGCAAGACGATTTCCCGAGCGTTGATTGACGTATTGATGGGTCAAAGGGGTGGGCGTGATAAAGCGATAGCCGCTGGTTTCAAGGCGCTGCGCCAGGGCAATGAGCGCGGCGCTGTCGGGGAGGGCATGACTCATGCGTGCGCTCCCGTCATTCGCTCGGCCATGCTGCTCACAAACAGACGCGTCGCGTGTAGACCGGCAGCCGTTGCGTGTCTTGCTGGCGACATGCTTTCGATCAACGTAGTCATCTTCTCGGAGGAGGCCGCAGACTCCAGCCTCATGTGCAGTTCGCGCACGTCCGGATCAGCATCTGCTGAAGCAGGCACCGCAAGCGCGGGGGAGGGCTGAGCACCGTCTTGCAGATTGCGGAAACGCGAGCGAAAGGCTTCCGGAAGCCGTTTGCCGACCGTGGGCTGAGCACTGCCATCGGACAGTGAGTCGCCGGCGATCCAGTCGTGCACGAGTTGCTTTTCATAACCGTTGAAGACGCCGAACATTGGCGCACCGGCGCCTTCGAACAGCTTCCAGAAACGGCTGTGCAGGGGATCTTCATGACGCTTGATCCAGCCTCTGTTCTGCAGCACGGCAAGAAATTCCGGGATCTGGTCGGGCTCGGCGAGCCACTCGTTGACGGTCTTGCCGTCGAGACGGCAGTAATCGGAATGCATGTGCTGCCCGAACGTGCGCTTGCGCTCGAGCATGGCGATCACTTCCTGCTCCAGGTCGAACGACTGGATCACTTGAGTTGAACCCATGCCCAGCTCATTGAGGCGATAACCACTGGCGACACGACGATAAAACTCGTCGCGCTCCTGGCCAACAGGCATCAGCTCAAGGACGCTTTGTGCAGCCTTGCGCGCATGGCCGGTGCTGGCATTATCGATCGTCACATGCAGGGTGAAGTAGTAAGGGTCAATGCCCAGTTCATTCAGCTCGAATGATGTGATGAGCAAGTGCAGCGGCAACTGTTCATAGCCCAGGTTGTAACCAATGACTTCGGGAAGGTATTGCTCGCTCAATTGCCCCAGTGACAGCTGAATCGCACCTTGCAGGTAGGCATCGTCTGCCAGTGGCGCGCTGGTATCGCAGTCCAGATCCGCCAGCAGTTTCCGGTACAGCGAGACATGATTCTGTGCTTGTTCGCCGTCACCAAGCTCTTCAAGGTAGGTCCGAATCAGGCCGTGAAAGCGGTAGTCTGCCCAGCGCGGCAGCAATCCGTATAGCCAGGCGCCGTCGACCATTTTGGTCGGTGCGACCTGCTGAATGAAATACATCGCGTGCGCTTTGTTCTTGAAAAACCGTCTCGGTTTTCCAGCGCGGCGTTGCTCAAGATAGAGTGCATATTGATCAGCCACGACCCCTACGTTCTGCTCCATCCACTGTTCAAGCGCTTCGGGCCGGGCCGGAAGGTCGCAGTGTTCCCGCTCGGCCAGGGCCAGGCAGTGATTCAGAAACAGGACCGCATCGTGTTGATGTTCGGGAGCACGTTCATTCATCCATGATTGATAGACGGTTTTTGAACGGGCTTCTTCAACGACGGTTTTGACGACGGCGTTGCCGGTCATCACTTGAAGAGACGTCATGAAAATCGTACCTCGGCAGTTGAACATCACGTTGACGCGGTCATTCGGGACTTTCTGTTTTTTTGTGCAACGTAGATAAGTGAGTGCCTCGATACAGGGAAATTCAGCGTAATTTCCCCGGCACCGATAGGTGGTGATCGCGCTTATTCCAAGGGGCGATGGTCGCGCGGAAAAAATGCATTGCCGGTCCGGGTTACATCCGCAACAGGTGACCGTGGTATCGGCGTATGCCGTGTCCGATCAAAAAGGCTGAACGCAGGTATTTGAAGCAGGTCGTAACGTTCATGTCATCGATAACGATGATGTATTCAGCCCATAAAAGGATGACCGAAAATGAACAATTATTTTCGCATGAGCGCCATTGCCCTGGCACTTTCGCTAGGTTCGCAAATGGCTGTTGCTGCTCAGGACGCTGATGATTTTGTGGAAGATGCCTCTGCTAAAGGCATCGCCGAAGTTCAGGTTGGCAAGCTCGCACAGGATGAGAAAGGCGTCTCTGCAGATGTGAAGGAATTTGCAAAGCAGATGGTCACGGACCACACCGCCGCCAATGAGAAGCTGGCTGCGATCGCAAAAAGCAAGAACCTTGAAGTGTCCGAAGACCCTATGCTGATGGACAAGGCCAAGGCGATGATTCTGGAGATGCGCGAGAAGTCGTTCGATCAGGCATACGCCAACAATCAGGTCTCCGCACATGAGCAGGCGATCAAGCTATACAAGGAAGAGGCCGAGAATGGCAAGGATCCAGAGCTGAAGGCCTTTGCAAAGGCGACGTTGCCTACGCTGGAGAAGCATTTGGAGCACGCGAAAAAACTCGCTGCTGCGCATGGCGGTGATGCTGCCAAAAAGTAAATCCACTACACCGCATGACGGGATCTACACCCTGTAGACCGTCATGTGGGTACCGCTGGAAATCATCATTACTTTTTCGAAGTGGCCGCCTGGGTTCCGCCCTGTTCAGCGATCGCCGTCAGCTTTTCGTCCGCGCCTTTTTCTTCTGCCAATGTGGCACTCAGCAGAGCGGCGGCTTCTTTCATATTCAGATGTTTGGCCATGGCGATGAGTGTGCCGTAACTGGCGATCTCATAATGCTCGACCTTCTGGCATGCCCCGATCAGGGCCGCATCGAGTACTGCGCCTTTCTCGATCTCTTCCAGCAATTCCTTGCTTTCTTCGATCAGACCTTCCATGGCTGCGCATTTCATGCGTTTCAGCTTCAGACCAGCACCTTCCACCAATTCATCGATACGATCGATCTGACCTTGGGTTTCTTCAAGATGCGCCTTGAAGGCTTCTGCCAGAAGCGGATTGGTCGAAGCGCGTGCGAGACGCGGGAGTGCTTTGGTAATTTGCTTTTCAGCGCTGTAAACGTCTGAAAGTTCGTGAATGAACAAATCTTCTATGGTCGTGCGAGTCATGTTCTTACCCTTTTCAGCGAAGAGAGACTTGTCCACACGCGGGCTGATTGTCTGCCGACCTGTGGACAAGTTTGATGGAGCGCGTAGCGTTGATGATCGGTGTGATCAGCGCCGTGGCAGGCTGTTTTCAAGCTGGGTTCCAACGCCGAAACCCTTGGTTGCCATCACCACCTGAAAGCCTCTGCGCGCAAGCAGCGCCTGCGCCTCGAAGGCACGAAGCCCTTTTACAAATACCCTGTCGGTCAACGCGCTATCCAACTCGTCGCGAGGCGTGAGAGGTTGACGGGAGCTGAGCTTTTTCATGATTCATTCTCCTGAACAAAACAAGGGTTGCCGTTTCAGGCATCTTTGCCCTGGACAAAGCCAGAACCCAGATCCGCACCGGTAATCGGATTGGCGGCCGGATCGGACTGGGTCCGCTCCTTCAACATTTCCAGCACCTCTGTATCCTTTTCATCCAGCGTGACCGAGGCCGTGCCTTCGCCGCCATCGACGGCCGCTTGTGGCGACTCCACATATTCCCAGTCACCACCCTGATTCCACGCACCGCGTACATTGGGTTCGCCGGACATGTTGAAGTACTTGTTGGTGAATTCCGGCATGCCCGGCAGTTTGCCCTGTGGGAAGTTGGGCTGGATGGCGTGGAGGGCTTTTTCAAAAGACAACTGGTGCGCGATTTCCCGAGTCATGAGAAACCCCAGCGCTTCTTTAACGCCCGGATCATCGGTCACGTTCATCAAGCGCTCGTAAACAATCTTGGCTCTGGATTCTGCGGCGATATTGGAACGGAAGTCTGCTGTCGGTTCGCCGATAGTATCAATATAAGCCGCTGTAAAAGGCACGCCGGCAGAGTTGGTCAACGGCGCACCGGACCCGTACAGCAGGCTGGTGATATGTGAGTCATTGCCGTTACCGTTGATAGAGCGATACAACTCGCCTTCTTCTTCAATACCTTCAGCCAATTGACCTTTGGCACCCTTATTGAGCATGACAATAATGGAGCCCACAATTTCAAGGTGGCTTAGTTCTTCAGTGGCAATATCCATCAGCAGGTCTTTACGGCCTGGATCATCTTCACTCAGCCCTTGAGTGAAATACCGTCCGGCCGCGGCCAGTTCACCCTGAGCCCCGCCGAACTGCTCAAGCAGAAGGTTGGCCAGTCCAGGATTGGGTCTTGCTACACGGACGGTGTATTGAAGTCGCTTGTTATACATGAACATGTCGTATCCTCAGGCTTTGATCTCTCGGGAAGCGTCAACCCATGTGCATGGGCTTGATTCAACGCAGTCACAGGTTATGAGAGACTCAGGAGCGCGATCGTTACTGCTAACTTTTTTAAAGAGGACCGGCGGTGTTAAAACCACCGTTCAATAGGATTTGATTATTCCCCTTGCGTGGCTGAATGTTCGTTCATAGTGGCGAAGAAGCCTGTTTGGATGGGGCTGGAGGCCGTTGCTGTTTTACGCAGGAAAAAAGCGTAAAAAGTGCAGTTATAAACAAACTCTATCGCTAACTAAACCGTTCGGTTCAGGTATAAACATACATCATAAGATGGCAGCATGACATCATTTAGATTATGGCATTAATATTTTGAATTTTTTGAAACTGCTGCGATCTGTTTTGCAAGTCGACAAAGCAGGAGCAACACAATGGCTGATGAAAAACACTACCGTATCGATTACCTGCTGCATGGCAGTTACAAGACGTTCTACATACGAGCAGGTGCCATGGATAACAAAGAGGCCTGGCACTGGGCTTCAGTGGATGCCGGGTTCGGTGCGATCCCCAAGTACCGTTCCGACCCGGTACCCAAGCTGAGCAAGCCTCAGGCTGAAAAGCTCGGTCTGTCGAACGTGGAGTGGGCGAGGGCTTGAAAGCCCTCGAATCACCTCGATACGACGCCTGCCGTCGTGCGTCACGATGCCGCACGACGGTATTACCTTTGAAAAGTCTACGGTCGCCAGATCCGTCAGATGAGCCTTTGTTTCCCGCCTGAATACCCTCATTCGGATATGCCTGCCGCAAGCCTCGTACCCGCAAGTCTCTCCCTTTCTTCATTTGCCCGATGCCCATGACCTCATGTTAAACGTGCTCTGGCCGATAGCCGGACTATCAGGCTATGGCACCCATTGAACTTCCTGAAAAGCCATTGCTCTGAAGTGATGGCAATATGCCTCCATCTGAACGGATGACCTCGTTCAGCGCGGCATAGCTGCCCGTATTACCCGTGATGCAAAGAAAGGAGCTTTTCCGCCCGGATCGGACACCCTAATTAAAAAGAGAATGCTATGAACATCCTTTCGCCTGGTATCTACCTCACCAACCGCCTGCGTTTCCCTGCCAAGTTTGTCGTTTTAGCCATTATTATCGTCATCCCGTTGATCGTTCTCGGTCTTCGGGTTTTCAACAGTCTGAATGCAAGCATCGACACGGTCGCGCAAGAGCGCGTTGGCCGTGAGTACCTGCAAATGACCACGCCCGTTCTGCGATTTTCCATGCTGCAGCGCGCGGCCAGCAACCGTCTGCTGGCCGGCGATGCCTCCGCCGCTCAGGATGTGATCAGCAACCGCGCTCAGCTTGAAACCGCGCTTGCCAACCTTGCCGATATTGATGCACGACAGGGGCAGCAACTGGAAACCGAGAACCGCGTACAGCGCCTGCGTGAAAGCGCCCGTTCCCTGATGGACAGTATCAAGCCAGGCCTCTCTCAGGATGACGTGTTCGCCCAGTGGAATGAGCAACTGGCCCAGACACTCAACTTTATCTACTACGTCTCGGCTACCTCGGGCATGGTCTTGGACGAAGATTACGCCTCGCTGTTTCTGATTGATCTGAGCACCATTCGTATGCCCCGGGAAATCAACGTTGCCGGTCAGATCCGCGGCATCACGGCAGGTTTGATGACCGGCCAGGGGCTGAGTGTATCGATGCGCGGCTCGCTCGAGAGCCTGCTGAAGATCGAACTGCAATTTCGGGCCGAGTTGGAGCAAAGTATTCGACTGCTCAAGCGCCGCTCGCCAGAGCTCGCAACGCGCGTCAATGACCCGATCACTGCCGCTACTGCAGCGATGGACAGCTTTCGCAGCGACCTGCACGCGTACATAAAGGGCACAGAGTTTTCGGTGCAGCAGGGGCAGTCGCTGAGCGCGCGCGGCAACGGGGTTGTCTCGGGACTCTACAAGGCTCAGGACGAAATTCAGACTGCGCTTCAGGATGAATTGAATGCGCGCTACGACGCCTTGGTGCTGCAGCGCGAAATAGTCATTGCCATGTGTGTGATCATGGGTTTGTTGCTGCTCTACGCGTTCTGCAGCATTTACCGTGCCTTGCGCCTGACCATCGACAGCCTGCTGGGCGTCACCCGCCGTCTGGGCGAGGGCGATCTGAGTGCACGCGTAACGGTCGTCAGCAAGGACGAAGTGGCTGATATCGCCAATGGCCTGAACCTGATGGCCGAGGCCTTCGCCAGTTCTATCTCGCACATGGACCGCACCTCTTACGAACTGTCTGATGTAGCGTCCCGTCTGGGCTCATCCATCGGCCTGGCCAAGCAGTCGATGAACGCGCAGCAGGCTGAAACGGAGCAAGTGGCGACCGCGATCAACGAGATGACCGCCAGCGTCGCCGACGTGGCGCAGAACACTGAAGGTGCCGCACTGGCCGCTGATGAAGCGAACACCGCGTCACGTAACGGTCTGCGCATCATGCACCAGGCACACTCGACCATTCAGGCTCTGGCCGAAGAAGTGGAAGTCAGTGCTCAGAAGGTGCAGGCGCTGGCCCTGCACAGTCAGTCGATTGGTGGCGTTATCCAGGTCATCAGCACCATTGCCGATCAGACCAACCTGTTGGCCCTCAATGCCGCCATCGAAGCAGCGCGGGCGGGCGAGCAGGGTCGCGGGTTTGCCGTGGTGGCTGATGAAGTCCGCACGCTGGCTTCGCGCACTCAGGCGTCGACCGAAGAAATTCGCGGCATCATCCAGCAACTGCAAGGTGCGACCGATGCTGCCGTGCAACAGATGCAGGCCGGCCAGCAGAAGGCTCATGCGTGCATCAGTGCCGCCAGTGATGCTTCGGGCAGCCTGTCGAGCATCAGTCAGGGCGTGGAGCGCATTGTCGAGATGAACACGCAGATCGCCAGTGCTGCGGTGCAGCAGCATGCGGTCTCCGAAGACATCAACCGCAATGTCATGGAGATTCGTAACAGCTCCGGGACGTTGATGCTGGGGATCGACAATAACGCGGCTACCGCCGATGAACTGGCGCGCGTCGCCAGCGATATGCGCAATGTTGTGGCACGTTTCAAACTGATTGCCTGATTGAGTCGGGGGCTGTTCAGCCCCCGATTTCCCTCCCGAATCGGCGCTTTCGCGCGGATTGCCTTTTTCCGATCAAGTTTTGCTCTTCTGCGGCCGATAGCTCTGGCGCGCGGGTTTGCTGTCTATAAAAACAAATCTCAGCTCTTTCGTTGCGCACAAAAAAGCATTTTCAGGAGATTTTATGAACAGCAGATTTGCGAATATCAGCGTCAACATGAAGTTGGCATTGGGCTTTGGGACCGTTCTTTTCTTCACGGCAGTGCTCGCCCTCGTTGGCTGGACCAGCCTCGACAAGCTCATCAATCGCACCGACAGAATCGGCGATATCACCGAGCTGAGTGACAACCTGACCAACCTGCGAATCGCGCGTCTGCAATACATGCTGACTGACGGCGATGAAACCGCAGCACAGAACATGCAAGGCAAGCTGGATGTGTTCAAGGCGCAGCAGCAATCACTGCTCGTCAGCTTCAACAATCCGGTCAACCTCAAGCCGCTGCGCGAACTGGCCGATGTCACTCGCGACTATGAAGCATCCCTGAACAGCATGCGCGCCGTGTACCAGGCCGGGGCCAAAGTGCGCAACGAGATGACCGCCAATGGGACAGCGGCCATGCAGGCTGTCGAGTCGTTGAATAAGGCGGTCATGCATATCGATCCTTCTGATCCGGCACGCTTCGATCTGGCCCAGTTGGCGAACAGCGCTCGGCAAGACCTGATCCTCGTGCGTTATGAAGTGCGCGGCTATACCGGCAACCCGAATGACAAGACCGAGGCAGCAGCCTTCCAGCAACTGGATAGCGCGATCAGTCGTCTGGACAGGCTCAAGGCTGCTTTTGGTTCCGCCAATCGCGAACAGATCGCACAGTTTGAAAGCGCTCTGCGCAATTACCGCAGCTCGGTCGATGCCTTCAAGGCAACCACTCAGACAGCTGCGAGCGTGCGCAAGGATCTGACCACTCAAGGCGCGACCATCGTCAAACTGGGCGAAGAGCTGTATGGCCTGCAGATGCAGATGGGCAAGGAAGACACTGCTCAGGCGCGCAGCCTGCAGATAGGGTGTGTGGTGTTGGTCATGTTACTGGGCATTCTTGCCGCTGTGGTCATTACGCGTCAGATCACTCGCCCATTGCGCGATACGCTGGCCATCGTCGAACGTATTGCATCCGGCGACCTGACACACACCGAAGCGGTCACCCGACGCGATGAACTGGGTGTGTTGCAGCAAGGCATCCAGCGCATGGGGACAACCCTGCGCGAACTGATCTCCGGTATTCGCGACGGCGTTACCCAGATTGCCAGCGCGGCTGAAGAACTGTCGGCAGTTACCGAGCAGACCAGTGCAGGGGTCAACAGCCAGAAAGTCGAGACCGACCAGGTGGCCACGGCCATGCATGAAATGTCGGCGACGGTGCATGAAGTGGCACGCAATGCCGAACAGGCGTCCGTGGCGGCTTCCGATGCCGACAAACAGGCGCGTGATGGCGACAAGGTCGTGGGCGAGGCCATCCAGCAGATCGAGCGACTGGCCGCTGAAGTGGTTCGCTCGTCCGACGCAATGAACGTGCTGGAGCAGGAAAGTGACAAGATCGGCAAGGTCATGGATGTGATCAAGGCGGTCGCCGAACAGACCAACCTGCTGGCCCTCAATGCCGCCATCGAAGCAGCACGTGCCGGGGAAGCCGGCCGGGGTTTTGCCGTGGTGGCCGACGAAGTTCGTGGCCTGGCGCAGCGTACCCAACAGTCCACCGAAGAAATCGAAGGGCTGGTGGCGGCGCTGCAAAACGGCACGCGCCAAGCGTCGGGCATCATGCTCGGCAGCCGCACGCTGACAGACAGCAGTGTCGAACTGACGCGCAGGGCCGGTACGTCGCTGGAAAGCATCACCCGTACGGTGTCGAGCATCCAGGCGATGAACCAGCAGATCGCTGCCGCCGCCGAACAGCAAAGCTCGGTGGCCGACGAAATCAGCCGCAGCATCGTCAACGTTCGCGATGTATCCGAACAGACCGCCGAAGCCAGCGAAGAAACCGCAGCCTCCAGCGTCGAACTGGCACGCCTTGGTGGCCAGCTGCAGATGATGGTCAGCCACTTCCGGGTGTGATCCACCCGACGGTCGTGCCCACGCGGAGTACTCGGACACCCGTCGTTCCGCATGCTCCAGCGTGGGGATGCATGTCGTGACGCTCCGCGTCACAGCTCCAGATCGCACCGCTTCTTCAAGGGAGGACGCGGAGCGTCCGGAACGGCATGCGACGCGGAGCGTCGCACGATAGTCCAGCCGGCCACCTATCGTTCCTCACGCTCCAGCGTGGGAATGCATTTCGTGACGCTCCGCGTCACATCTCCAGGTCGCACCGCTTCTTCAAGGGAGTACGCGGAGCGTCCGGAACGGCATACCTACGCCGAGCATGGGCACGATAATGTTCTTTTGCGCGACGCTTAACTGGCCTGAATAACGGGGTGATAGTTATATAACTATACGTTGGTATACCTCACTCATACTGACAGATAAACATGAGCTACTTTTGCAGGTTTCTACTGTTGATCGAAACGCTATAAGCTTTACCTCACTGTCCGGCAACTATTAACTCACGGCCTTTATCTGTTATCGCTGACTGCCTGTTTGTTTATAAAGCAGGTGGGTCTGCGCCTGCGCGGCCGGCTTGAGGTGAGCAATGCATTCGATATCTGAATTCGGTAAAAGCCTGCGGACGCCCCGTTTTGTAAAACCCGGTGCACGCACGCCTTATTGGGCCGATGGTATTTGCCTGGCCATCCTGACCCTGTTCATTGGTCTGTTCATCTACGGCCTTGGCCAGATGATGCAGCCGCTCGCGGTGCTGAATTCGAGTCCCATGAGCCTCGACCCGGCGCGCCTGCCCGAATACGCATTGCGCACCACACTGCGTATGTTCATCGCGCTGGCCGCTTCGTTGATCTTCACTTTTGTCGTCGCCACGCTGGCCGCCAAAAGCCGCAAGGCCGAGCAAGTGATCATCCCGGCGCTGGATATTCTTCAGTCGGTGCCGGTGCTGGGTTTTTTGACGTTCACCGTGACCTTCTTCATGGGCCTGTTTCCCGGTCGGCAGATGGGCGTCGAATGCGCAGCGATCTTTGCCATCTTCACCAGCCAGGCCTGGAATCTCGCGTTCAGTTTCTATCAGTCACTGCGCACCGTACCGAGTGACCTTAACGAGGTCAGCCGTCAGTTCGGGCTGTCTGCGGTACTGCGCTTCACTCGCCTGGAACTGCCGTTCGCCATACCGGGGCTGGTGTGGAACATGATGATGTCGATGTCCGGCGGCTGGTTTTTCGTGGTCGCCTGCGAGGCCATTTCGGTCGGCGACACCACCGTCAATCTGCCGGGCATCGGTTCCTGGCTGGCGCTGGCCATCGAGCAGAAAAACCTGGCGGCGATTGCCTGGGCAGTGGGCGCAATGGCGCTGGTGATTCTGGCCTATGACCAATTGCTGTTCAGGCCGATCGTCGCCTGGGCGGACAAATTCCGCTTCGAGCAAACCGCATCGTCGAAGCGTCCGCGCTCGTGGATGTACAGCGTGCTGGGCCGCTCCCGTGTGGCACCGATGCTGGGTTCGATCCTGGCTGCGCCGTGGAAATGCCTGATGCTGATCGACTGGCGCGTGTTCTCCCGGCTGTGGAAAGTGAAGCTCACCCCAGGCGTCGTCCGCGTGCTCGACTACGCGTGGCTGGGCCTGGTCATGGCCGCCTGCCTGGCTGGCAGCGTGTACCTGTTCAGGTTCATCGAAGCCTCTCTGGGCGTCAGCGACATGGTCACTGCCTTTGGTCTGGGCCTGGCGACGATGGTGCGTGTGATCGTACTGATCGTCATTGCGAGCCTGATCTGGGTGCCCGTCGGTATCTGGATCGGCTTGCGTCCGGTCTGGGCCGAACGCTTGCAGCCAATCGCGCAGTTCATGGCGGCGTTCCCGGCCAACGTTCTGTTTCCTTTTGCGGTGATCGCGATTGTCGGCCTGCACCTGAACCCGGACATCTGGCTGTCGCCGCTGATGGTGCTCGGCACCCAGTGGTACATCCTGTTCAACGTGATCGCCGGGGCCAGCGCCTTGCCGACTGACCTGCGCGAAGCGGCGACCATGTTCAACATGCGCGGCTGGCAGTGGTGGCGGCGTGTCGCGCTGCCTGGCGTGTTTCCCTACTACATCACCGGTGCGCTGACCGCGTCGGGTGGTTCGTGGAACGCCAGTATCGTTGCCGAAGCGGTTTCCTGGGGCGATCAGCATCTGGAAGCGGCAGGCCTGGGGTCATACATCGCCAATGCGACCCAGGCAGGTGACTTTCCGCGCGTTGCGCTGGGCATCGTGGTCATGTCGGTCTTCGTGATTGCGTTCAACCGGTTGCTGTGGCGCCCGCTGTACGGGTTCGCCGAGCGACGTCTGAGTCTTGTCTGATCTTGTGTAAGGGGAGGGCGCCATCATGATGGCTGTCGAAACGCGTTGCCTGGTAGATGTTCAGAAAGTCCGACATGTGTACGGCAAAGGCAGCAAAGAGCGCCTGGTGCTGGATGACGTGACCCTGACGCTCAATGAGAACGAAATAGTGGGCCTGCTGGGCCGGTCCGGCTCGGGCAAGTCGACCCTGTTGCGCTCCATCGCCGGGCTGGTGGTGCCTACCGAAGGTGAGGTGAATTTCCCTCGTCGTGTGCAAGGACGGGCAATGTCGGTGGGCATGGTGTTCCAGAGCTTTGCGCTGTTTCCCTGGCTGACGGTGCTGGAAAACGTCGAAGTTGGCCTCGAAGCGCAACGTGTGCCTGCCGCCGTACGCCGCAAGCGCGCACTGGCGGCCATCGATCTGATCGGCCTGGACGGTTTCGAGAGCGCCTACCCCAAAGAGCTGTCCGGAGGCATGCGTCAGCGGGTCGGCATGGCACGCGCGCTGGTCATCGATCCTGACGTGCTGTTGATGGACGAACCGTTTTCCGCGCTCGACGTGCTCACCGCCGAAACCCTGCGTACTGACTTGCTGGACATGTGGAGCGAGGGGCGCATGCCCATCAAGTCGATCCTGATGGTGACGCATAACATCGCCGAAGCCGTGCTGATGTGCGATCGCATCCTGCTGTTCTCCTCCAATCCTGGCCGGGTGATCAGCGAGATCAAGGTCGATCTGCCCCAGCCGCGCAACCGCCAGGACCCGATCTTTCGGGCGCTGGTGGAAGAGATCTACGTGCTGATGACCCAGGACAACGACGCCGGCGAGATTCGTCAGGGCGTGTTTCCGGGCACCGGGCTGGGAATGGTGTTGCCACAGGTTTCCACCAACGCACTGGCAGGGTTGATCGAGGCGATTCACGCGCCGCCCTATAGCCTCAAAGCCGACCTGCCGGAGCTGGCCGCTGCGCTGCACTACAACGCCGACGAGCTGTTCCCGATTGCCGAGGTGCTGCAACTATTGCGCTTCGCTGAACTGAAGGGCGGCGACATTCGCCTGCTGCCTGCCGCTAATCGCTATGCGCTGGCGGATGTCGACGAGCGCAAGCAACTGTTCGCCCAGCACCTGCTTAGCTTTGTGCCGTTGGTGGCGCATATCCGTCGGGTGCTGGATGACCGTCCCACGCACACGGCACCGGCACGGCGCTTTCGTGATCAACTCGAAGACTTCATGTCTGAAAGCGATGCCATGCAGACCCTCAACGCAGTGATTCAATGGGGGCGCTACGCGGAGTTGTTCGCCTATGACGAACTGGCCGATCAGTTCAGCCTGGACAACCCGTCCTGAGGTTTGTAGGACATACTCAACAGGCCTTTTGCAACCAGCGGGATGATGCGCATGCGTGAACCGGAATCCTACGGCAAGGCTGCTATGGCGGTGCGGCTGATCGCGTTGCTCATGCTGGCGCTGGTCATTGCAGTTGCCGACACCTTGACCGACCTGGAAATCGCCGTGGGCGTATTCCAGATTGTTGTGGTGCTGCTGGCGGTCAGGTTCCTGCCGTCCACAGGCGTTATCGCGATGGCGTTGCTGTGCATGGTGCTGACCGTGATCAGTTATGAGATGACGACCTCCAGAGGCAGTGAGGCGTCCGGGCTGATCAATTGCATCATCAGCCTGGCGGCCATCGCCATGACCACCTGGCTGGCGCTGCGCATGGCGCTGGCCATCCGCTCGGTACATGAAGCGCGCTCACAGCTGGCGCGGATCGCACGGGTCAATCAACTGGGTGAACTGACGGCGTCCATTGCTCACGAGGTCAATCAGCCGCTGTCGGCTATTGTCACCAGCGGCAATGCCTGCCAGCGCTGGCTGGCCACCGAGCCGGTCAATCTGGAGAAGGCCCGGCAGGCCGTCGACCGCATGATCAGTGACGCGAACCGCGCCGGTGACATCATCGTCCGGGTGCGCGCGCTGGCGAAGCGTTCGTCCACTCACAAGGAGTGGATCAGCGTGGCCGATACCGTCGCCGAGATCGTGGCGCTGGCACACAGCGAGATAGAGGGGCAGGGCGTCGCACTGCTGGTCGACGTTCCGGAGGGCCTGCCGCCGCTGCTGGCTGATCGGGTGCAGATCCAGCAAGTGTTGCTGAACCTGATGCTCAATGGTGTCGATGCGATGAAAAAGCTCGAGGCGGATCAGGCGCAACTGGAGATTCTGGTGGGCTGGCATGACGGCGGTGATATCGAATTTGCGGTCAGCGACAACGGTATCGGCGTGCCACCGGAAAACATCCATCGGTTGTTCGATGCTTTCTACACCACCAAGGAGGAAGGGATGGGGATTGGTCTGGCGATCAGTCGTTCGATCATCGAAGCTCATGGCGGGCGCATCTGGGTCACCCCCAACCCTGCAATCGGTGCTACGTTTCACTTCACCCTGCCCACCGGAAAGATGGAAACCTGATGAGCACAGTTGCCGCCGCATCACAGGCCGAAGAGCCGATCATCTACGTCCTTGATGACGACCTGTCGGTGCGCTCCTCGCTGGAGGATCTGCTGGCCTCGGTCGGGTTGCGCAGCATGCTGTTCGGCTCGACCCGCGAGTTCCTGGACACGCCGCGTCCTGACGCGCCGGGCTGCCTGATTCTGGACATTCGCATGCCTGGAATGAGTGGTCTGGACTTCCAGGAGCATATGGCCAGGTCGGGGATTTCCCTGCCGGTCATTTTCATCACCGGGCATGGCGACATTCCCATGTCCGTGCGGGCCATGAAGGCCGGTGCGGTGGAGTTTCTGACCAAGCCCTTTCGCGATCAGGACTTGCTCGACGCCATTCAGCAGGGGTTGGCGCAGGATCGCAGTCGACGCAAAAGTGCCGCGGTCGAAGCCGAACTGCAGCGCCGCCACGCCAGCCTCAATTCCGGTGAGCGGCAGGTGATGGAGCTGGTGGTCAGCGGCCTGCTCAACAAACAGATTGCAGCCCGGCTGAACGTGAGTGAAATCACCGTCAAGGTCCGCCGTGGCTCGGTGATGCGCAAGATGGAAGCCGATTCCCTGGCCGACCTCGTCAAGTTTGCCGAGCGCCTCAAAGAGCTGCACTGATCACCGGCCCACGCCGAGCCCTCATCGTTATACACAAGTCCGCTTTTGATTCTGGCCGGCGGCGGTAGGAGTAGGCGCGAAGAGGCCGCTACAGCCTCCAGAAACAGGACATTTGTACTCAGCGGCTGACTAATTCACCAGCCGCGGCAGTACGTAGTTGCGCACGACGTACAGCGAACCTTCTGCGCTCAAGTGCCCCGAGTCGATCTGCAGCAGAGAGCGGTTGTCTTCCAGGCGTACCCGGCAGGCATCGGCGATGCACAGTTTGTCGATCAGCGACACAAACTGGATGCCTGCCAATGCGGCCAGTGCGCGGGTTGCCTGATCCACCAGCATGACACTTTGATCCAGAGCCGGATCGCGGATGTACGATTCGCTCAGCCCCCAATGACGGTTGGCGATGACGCTGGGCAACGACGGGTTCCACTGCGGAACCGGGCCGATCAGCACGATGTGCTTCACACCAAGGCCCTTGAGCCGAACCGCGATCTGCGTCCAGTCGGTCTTGTCGTGCCCGTCCTTTTGCGCGATGACCACGATGTCCGGACGCAGCCTTTCGATGCCCTGCAGGGCCGTTCTGTTGGAGTAGTCACAGGCCCTGCTGGTCGCAGAGGTACGCCCTTGCTGGTCCCTCAGAGCAGGACGGCAACTGGCCGAGGCGACCTGATAGAAGGGCGTGCTGTGTGTCAGCAAGGTACGCAGGCCGAGCGACAGCGCTTGTGCATGAGAATCGCCCCACAGGAACACGCCCCCCACCCCTTGTTTGCGGGTGCAGGCTTCATCGATGCCTGATTGGCCGCGCTGGGTCAGGGCGGAGAAGGCGTCACATTTCAGCCAGTAGGGCTCGTACAGGTTGTGCTGGCGATCAGCGTACTCCTGAATGAAACGCGCCTTGTCCGAAACACTCACCGGGCGCAGAGGAGAAACCACGCCGCCGGTTGCACTCACCAGCGTTCCGCCGACGAACAGCAGAGCGATCAGCGTGCCGAACGTGGCACGTCTGCTGCGCTGATCAGACGACGGCCTGCTGACGGGCTGCTCGATCAGCCGCCATGAGACCAGACCCAGCATCACGGCCACGCCGATGCCCACCAGCACTGCGCGGGTCTCGCCCAGTAACCCGGCGTCATTCATCCACACCACCACCGGCCAGTGCCACAGGTACAACGAGTACGAGCGTGTGCCGGCCCATTGGGCGAGCGGGTTACAGGTCAGCAGCGAGTCGTTGCGTGCGGCGACGATCACCGCGAACGCACCCAGCACCGGCATCAACACCAGATAACCCGGCCACGTGTCCTGCACGGACAGCAGAAAGAAGCCGGCCACGGTCAGCGTCAGTCCTAAGTGTTCCAGAACGCGCTGCTGCAGGGCCTTCAATTGCAGCGGGAATAGGCAGGCCACGCCACCTGCGAGCAACTCCCAAGCGCGGGTCGGCAGCAGGTAAAACGCCGCCTCCGGCCATTGCGAGGAGGCAGATACGCACACCACAAAGCCTGTCAGGCTTGCGCCCAGTACCCACCAGCGCAGGTTGTGCAGCGCGACGAAGCGACTGAGCATCAGCAGCGCAATCGGGTACAGCAGGTAGAACTGCCATTCCACCGACAGCGACCAGGTATGCAGCAGCCACTTCTCATGGGCGCTGGCGGTGAAATACCCGGCCTCACGCCAATAGACGAAGTTGGAAACGAACCCCAGGCTGCTCGCCACATGTGTGCCCAGCGCGCTGTAGTCCAGCGGCAGCAGAGCGAACCAGCCGAGCAACAGCAAGGCAAAACACAGCACGGCGAGGGCCGGGACGATGCGTCTGGCCCGTGACGTGTAGAACGCCGCCAGCCTGAATTTACCGCTCCTTAAGCCGCGCAGGATGATGCCGGTGATCAGATACCCCGAGATCACGAAAAACACGTCGACACCGGCAAAGCCGCCAGGCAGCCAGTCGGGGTGGAAGTGGAAGAGCAGCACTGCGATCACTGCGATGGCGCGCAGGCCATTGATGTCTTTTCTGAAGTCCATTTGAGAAAGCCATCCGTTGGCTGATCATGAGGGGGAGGGGCCGGGGATCAGCCGAAGCTTATCGGCAGCCAGCGTTGTGGTGATTGTGCTGGTTGATCAGCGTGCAGCCGACGTCAGCCCGGGCGCATGGCCCGCAGAAGATTCTTTGCCGGCCATCACATGACCAATGGCCAGGCCGATGAACAGGTTGGCGACAGCGACCTCGAACATGTCGGTGGTCCAGCTGATCAGGCACCAGCAAAAGCTGATCGCCAGGAGCATATGGCCAACACGGGTCTGATCATCGATCAGGCGGAACAACAGCGGAATCTGCAGCGCATACAGCAGCAGGCCGAGCACGCCCAGCATTGCCCAGAGGTACAGGGCGGAGCTGTCCATGCCGAGAAATACCCCGGCACCGTCCACCGGAAACAACCCCATCGTGCTGCCGACCATGCCGAAGCCTGCGCCGCTGATCATCCAGCCTTCGCGACTCATTGCATCGATCAGGCCGGGCCAGGTGTTGATCAGCCGGTCATACAGCGAGGCCAGAGAGCCGCCGCTGCTGACCGCGTAAGCGTCAGGGCTCACAATCAGGCCCAGTGCCGGCAACAGCAGGCCGATGCCTACCACCACGGTGCACACTGCCCTGCAGGTCCAGCTCATCCGCCGCAATAACAGCAGCACGATGGTCAGCGCGAAGGCCGCGGCTGGCGCTTTGCTGGTGGTCAGCACGATGGCGTAAAGCGCCACCGCACTCAGCAACATCATCATCAGGCGCGAGCGCAGGAACATGATCAGGTACAGCGTGTAGAAGGCGATCATGATCGACAGCACGTTGGACACCCTGGCGAAACCGGCAATGCGGTCCACCTCGTCCGCGCTCCATGAGGTATTGGCGCTCAACTGGGTTTCACCGGCGCTGTAGCTGTAGCCCTTCCATGGCACGGAGGTGAGCTTGTCCAGGGCAATCCCCAACAGCGAGGCCAGCAGGCAGAAAGCAATGGCGCGGTACAACAGCTTGCGGCGATACAGCAGGTGCCGGCCACATACCAGGCCGAACACCAGCGGGCTCAGCGCGAACAGACTGAACGCCAGGTTGTGCGCGCTGGCGCGATGCAGCATGGCCAGCAGCGCGGAAATCAGCCACAGGATCGTGAACGTCCAGAACAACCGCCCGGCTCTGAATGTGCGCAGTTCGAGCGTAAACAGCAGTATGCAGGCGGCCTTGGGCAGATAGAGCAGGGGGCTTATGCCTGCCTGGTCGAAGTAGAAGCGCAAGGCTCCGGAAAAGGTCTCGACCAGAATCAGGCTGATGGCGACCCACACCACCACCGTGGACTTGTCAAAGGACATCAACGACGACCTGGCGTCGACGCCGTTCGCAGTATTCAACGCCATGCTGGCTGCCTTGTGAAATACGTCAGGGGAATTTCGCGGACAAAGCTACCGCCCGACGATCACGGGGACGTGTCGACACAGGCAGGCTTTGGGAGATGAGGGTCTGGAGCGGACGCTCGCAACGGCATGACAACAGGTATATCAGTCGCAGTTGGGGCAACTGTCAATTAATTAGTCGGGGTTAATGGTTATGCGCTGCACTTAGTACCCAGGACAGGACGCGGAGCGTCCAGAACGGCGTGCCCACGCCGGAGCATGGGCACGATGGTGTTCTTGCGGACGCGACCCTGCAGACACCTATCGTTCCTCACGCTCCAGCCCAGACATTTATCGTTCCTCACGCTCCGCGTGGGAATGCCCTTCGTGACGCTCTGCGTCACCCATCTGCGGATTACGGGTATTTACGTCTGTCCGGTGCAGGCGGGAAGTACTGATAGAGCCAGGTCTCGCTCAGCGTACGGTCGCCAGTGCGGATGAACATGCGCATTTCAACCGGCTCGACCGAGTCGCTGTCCGGTACCCAGTCGAAGGTGACGCGGTAGCCCTTGATGTCCGGCAACACGAGGATGTTGAAGTCCTGCACCTTGCCATGAGTGACCGTGACGATGGGCTCGATTCCAGTGCCTTCCGGCAAGCGATCCAGACCGCCGCCGTTGAAGTCCACCGCGAAGCGGCGTGCCCAGGTTTTCGGGTAATGCTCGCCCGGTGCCCAGCCTTCGAGGAAGCCGCCCATGCCTGAGCGTGTCGCGTGGACCTGTGCCAGCGGCGTGCTTACCGGCGGCAGCGGGCTCCAGAACAGCTTGTAGCCGTAGTTCATCGAGTCCCCGGCCTTGACCGGCGTCTTCGGTGTCCAGAACACTACGATGTTGTCCATCGTTTCGCCCGTGGTCGGCAGTTCCAGCAGGCTGACCTCGCCTTCGCCCCACGCCGTGATCGGCTCGACCCACAGGCTTGGACGACGGCTGTACCAGACAACGGTGTCCTGATAGCTGGAGAATTCGTGATCGCTCTGTACCAGCCCGAAGCCTTTCGGATCGGTGTCGGAGAACGCGCTGAACTGCGGTTTGGCCGGGTTGTTCAGCGGACGGCAGATCCACTCACCGTTGCCACGCCACATCGACAGGCGATCCGAGTCGTGGATTTGCGGGTGGATGGTGTCGCACATGCGGCGTTCGTGAGTGCCGCAGCTGAACATGCTGGTCATCGGCGAAATGCCCAGCTGCTGGATATCGGTACGCGCATTGACGTGCGCGTCGATTTCCATGACCACCTGGCCGGCCTGACAGTCGATGTCGAAGCGATAGGCGCCGGTCGCGCTCGGCGAATCGAGCAGTGCGTAAACCACGAAGCGTGTCGCGTTCTTGTCCGGCGTTTCAAACCAGAACTTCGTGAAGTCCGGAAATTCTTCCTGACGTTTGGCGTAACTGTCGATGGCCAGGCCGCGGGCCGAGAGGCCGTATTGCTTGTTGCTGTCCACGGCGCGGAAGTAGCTGGCGCCGAGGAACGAAACGACGTCATTGATGGCGATTTCAGGCGCCTTGAACAGTTTGAAACCGGCAAAGCCCAGGTCGCCCTTGACCAGGTTCTTGTCGATGCCACTGTTCTCGTAGTTGAACAGGTCATGGCGGAAATGCACTTCGCGCGCCTGCTTGCTCTGCGGATCGACGCTGTACATGCGCACGGGCGTCTTGAAGCCCATGCCGACGTGGAAGAAATGCACGTCGAGCTGGCCATGGACGTCTTTCCACAGCGAGTGATTCGGGTCGTAGCGGATGGCATTGAATTGCTGCGGCGTCATGTTCGCAAGTACCGGTGGCAGCACCTGCTTGTTGCTCACATACCCTTTGCTCGCAAGCTTCTTGGCATGCGCCTGCAACTCAGCAAAATCGAAGTGTTCGATCTCGCCATCGGCTGCGGCGGCCAGTGCCCGCGCAGCAAAAAGCCCTGAGGCCGATACGCTGCCGTAGGCGGCTAACGCCATGGACGCTTTCAGGAGATTTCTGCGATTCATAAAGGTGAAGCCTCTGAGTAATTCTGTGCGTCCTGCACAAAAAATGGCGCGCCAACGACTCCTTGCCGAACGCAAACTACCCACAACAGATAACAAAGACGAGATACGGTTCGGAAATCGGCCAAAAAAAAACGCCGATCATGGCTAATGAATCCGGCGTGTTGGCGGCTATAACGCTGATTTTTGCGTCGCTGCAGACTAATCGATTAAGCGCATCGCCGCTTGGCGCAAGGCTTCCAGACGATCGGGGCAAGAAACGCTGATCAACTCGACGTCTTCGACCCGCACGAAAACTTTTTTCGCCAGGCAATATTCAGCAATCATTTTGCTGGCGCGCGGGCTCGCTCTCTGCCCGACTTCAGGTCGATTCGCCCGCTGGGCAGCACCGCTATCTCACATCCGTTCAGCTAATAGTCCTGACGAAAGTTTCATTCCGCGTGTTATATCGTAACGCTATGATTCACTGGCATTCAGATGCCAATGCAGGGCTCTCCAAAGGGCGATAAATCAGTGGGTGCCGGGGTAGTGATGCGGGTTGATTTGGATGAGCACGAAGGCCTTGAAGGCCTGCCACGTTTTCAAATGGCGGTGCAACAGGTTCGGCGTCTGGGACGATTGATGTATGTGACCGGTGGAGCAGGGGCGTTCGGGCTGCTGCTGGCGTTGTCCATCGATCTGTTTTCCCCCGGCTCTTTGTGGATGGCCGTGTTGTGCAACGCCTCGGCGGCGTTGTTTCTGCTCACGGCGGGCTTGCAGTCGGCGCGGCATGTCGCGCTGTGGCGGGCTCGCGCGTTGCGTTCGCCGGACTCAGACACCCTCGACGAAAACCTGTCTGCTGGCGACGAGAGCGGCTGGTACGAGCGCCTGCTTGAACGGCTGAGTGACTCCGGCAAATCGCTGGTCAGGCACGTGGGCAGCTCGACCCTGTGGCTTGCCGGTTGGGCGGTGCTGGCGTTGATCGTCGTTCGTGCCTTCTGGAACCTGGCGCTGTCCGGCGTCGACCTCTCCACGGCCGGTAGCCTGGCCGGCAGCGTCATGCTGTTGTTGGCATTCGGGCTGCTGGTCATCGAGCGACAACTGAGCAGCGAGTCCGACAGTCAGTCGCCGGAGGCCGGTGCGCTGGCGCAACTGGTGCGCATGACGCTGATCGTCCTGCTGGTCGGCGCGCTGTGCCTGTTTTTCTCCAGTGCAGAACGTGTCTGGCCTGCGCGGCTGGCGGTATTGATCGGCCTGCTGCCGTTTGGCGTGGCGCTGGAGTTTCTGCTGCGCGCTGTGCTGTCGGTGTTCAGCCCGCGCAACCCACGCAGCGAACCGCGCCTGCTGGCCGCCAGTTTCATCGCCGACCTGTTGCGCTGGCCGCCGCGTCCGCTGCTCGCCTTGCAGCACGAACTGCACAACCGCTTTGGCATCGATCTGCGCCAGATCTGGGCCTTTACCTACATGCGTCGCGCCTTTTTGCCGGTGCTGACGGTGGTCGCAGCGCTGGGCTGGGTGCTGAGCGGCGTGCATGAAATTCCCATGCAGGGGCGGGGCATTTATGAACGCTTCGGCAAGCCGGTCGACGTGTTCGGGCCCGGTCTGCACGTGGGTTTGCCCTGGCCGTTCGGGCGTGTGCTGGCCGTTGAAAACGGCGTGGTTCATGAGCTGGCGACCAGCGTTTCTGCTGCCGACACGGCCGAGCAAACGCTGGACCCGGCCGAAGGCCCGCCACCGGGTAGCGCCAACCGTCTATGGGATGCCAGCCATATCAACGAAAAATCCCAGGTCATTGCCAGCAGTGCAGGCGACAAGCAGAGCTTTCAGATCGTCAATATGGACGTGCGGTTCGTCTACCGTATCGGCCTGACAGATGCCGCAGCCATGGCGTCGACCTATAACAGCGCTGACATCCCAGCCTTGATTCGCAGCACGGCCAGCCGAGTGCTGGTGCATGACTTTGCTTCGCGCACGCTGGATGAACTGCTCGGCGAACAGCGCAGCGAGCTGGCCGATGACATCGGCAAGGCCGTGCAGGCCGACTTGCAGCGGCTGGACAGCGGCGTCGAATTGCTCGCTACGGTGGTTGAAGCCATCCACCCGCCTGCCGGTGCGGCCAACGCCTATCATGCTGTGCAGGCTGCGCAGATTGGTGCACAGGCGCTGATCTCTCGCGAACGCGGCGCGGCCAGCGACAGGGCCAATCAGGCGCAGCTCAATGCCAGCGTGGCGCGTGATCAGGCCAGTGCCGTCGCCCGCGAGATTCTGGCCGGCGCACAGGGTGCAGACCTGCGCTTCAGTGCCGAACGTCAGGCCTATGCCAAGGCAGGCCAGGCGTTTTTGCTGGAGCAATACCTGGCCCAACTGACCGAGGGCCTGGGCAATGCGAAGCTGCTGATACTCGACCACCGTCTGGGCGGCGACAGTGCGCCGACCATCGACCTGCGTACCTTCACCCCACCGGCAGACCCAACGGCGCCGCGTAAAGCCGTTCAGTAAGGAGTCGTCCCTTGAGTCTGTTCCATCATCATCACGATCACGCCGACCACGATAGCCATGACAGTCACGGCCATGGCGGCCATGGTCATCACCACCATCATCATGGCGCGAGCGGCCCGGCAGCGTTCCCCTGGCGGCGGGCAAGCCTGGCTGCGGTGCTGATCGCGTTTGCGATTGCAGCAGCGAGCCTGGTGCAGGTGCGTTCGGGCGAGGCGACCGTCGTCACACGCTTCGGCAACCCGTCCCGCGTCCTGCTGGAGCCGGGCCTCAACTGGCGCTGGCCGGCACCGTTCGAGGCGACCATCCCGGTGGATCTGCGCCTGCGAACCACTTCCAGCGGTCTGCAGGACGTCGGTACCCGCGATGGCTTGCGCATCATCGTTCAGGCCTACGTGGCGTGGCAGGTGCAGGGCGACGCCGACAACGTGCAGCGCTTCATGCGCGCGGTACAGAACCAGCCCGACGAGGCGGCGCGGCAGATCCGTACCTTTGTCGGCTCGGCGCTGGAAACCACCGCGAGCAGTTTCGACCTCTCCAGCCTGGTGAATACCGACGCCAGCAAGGTGAATATCACTGCCTTCGAAAATCAGCTGCGCCAGCAGATCGATCAGCAACTGCTGGCGACTTATGGGGTGCGTGTCCTGCAGGTCGGCGTGGAACGACTGACCCTGCCTTCGGTAACGCTCAACGCTACCGTGGACCGCATGCGCGCCGAGCGCGAGACCATCGCCACCGAGCGAACCGCCGTGGGCAAGCGTGAGGCGGCGCAGATTCGTTCGGCCGCCGAGCGCGATGCACGGATTGTCGAAGCCGATGCCACGGTCAAGGCGGCCGATATCGAAGCACAGTCGCGGGTTGAAGCCGCGCAGATCTATGGCCGTGCCTATGCGGGCTCGCCGCAGCTCTACAACCTGCTGCGCTCGCTGGATACGCTGGGCACTATCGTGACGCCCGGCACCCGCCTGATACTGCGCACCGACGCGGCGCCGTTCCGCGTGCTGGTGGACGGCCCGCCGACGCTGGATGGCAAGAGCGGAACGCAGCCATGAGCCAGCCGGTCGACGAAGCCGTGGCGCAGCGCCCGCCGGTAAACAGCCCTTGGTTGCAGGCGAGCCGTCTGGCGTTTCTGGGGCTGTATGGCGTGACATTGCTCGCCGCGCTTGCCTGGGCGACGTCCAACATACGCCAGATCGATCCACAGAACCGCGCGGTGGTCATGCACTTCGGCGCGATCGAGCGGGTTCAGAACGCAGGGCTGCTGATAGCCTGGCCGCAGCCGTTCGAACAGGTGGTGCTGCTGCCTTCGGCTGATCGGGTGATAGAGCGGCGCGTGGAAACCCTGCTGCGTTCGCCTGCCGCGTTGAAAGCCGATGAAGTCGCGACCCTGTCGGCACCCATGAGCGATGCACTGGCAGGCTCCGGTTTTCTGCTGACTGGCGATGCCGGTGTGGTGCAACTGGACGTCACGGTGTTTTACAAAGTGACTGACCCCACTGCCTTCGTGTTGCAGGGCGAGCATGTATTGCCCGCGCTGGACCGGCTGGTCAATCGCAGCGCTGTGGTGCTAACGGCGGCGCGGGATCTGGACACCATTCTGGTTGCCCGTCCCGAGCTGATCGGTGCTGACAGCCAGGCCGCCGAGCGCCGTGAGCGGCTGCGTGGCGATCTTGTGCGCGGCATCAATCAGCGTCTGGCCGAGCTCAAGGCGACCGGCATGGGCATCGGTGTCGAGGTCGCTCGGGTGGATGTGCAGTCGAGCTTGCCGACCTCGGCAGTCAACGCTTTCAATGCTGTGCTGACGGCCAGTCAGCAGGCCGATCAGGCCGTGGCCAACGCGCGCACGGAGGCCGAAAAGCTGACCCAGACCGCCAATCAACAGGCCGACCGAACCCTGCAAGTGGCGCATGCACAGGCGTCCGAGCGTCTGGCCAAGGCGCAGTCGGCTACCGCAACCGTTGTCAGCCTCACCCAATCAGCCGAAACCCGCAGCGATCCCGGCCTGATGCAACGTCTCTACCGTGAACGCGTACCGGTCATTCTGCATCAGGCGGGTTCGGTGACCACGGTCGATCCCAAAGACGATTCCCGCCTGATCATTCAGGGAGCACCACAATGAGTGGCGAAGCCGTTCACACCCACGACGCTGGTCAACCGCAAGCGCCTGGCAGTCTGCTGAGCAGCGCAGAACAGCGCAGTGCCGCCCGGCAACTGACCCTCGCGATGCTGGCCTTGGGCTTGCTGGCATTGGGACTGGTCTGGCGGTTTTTCGCCCCGGAGCAGGCAGGTGTCAGCCAGTTGCTGTTGGGCGCTGCGTCACTGTTGGTGGCGATACCGGTGATCAGCGCCGGCTGGCACAGCCTGCGGCATCCGAGCCTGCACGGCATCACCGATCAGTTGATCGCACTGGCGATGCTCGGTGCCTGGGCCACCGGTGACCTGATGACCGCCGCGTTGCTGCCGATCATCATGATCTTCGGTCATGTGTTGGAAGAGCGCAGTGTGATCGGCTCGCAGGAGGCCATCGAAGCGCTGGGACGCCTGACTCGCAGCCAGGCGCGTTTGCTCGGCGCCGACGGCAGCGTGCGCGAGGTCGACAACGCGACGCTCAAAGCCGGCGATCAGGTGGAAGTGCGGGCGGGCGACCGCGTTCCGGCGGACGGTCGGGTGCTGTCCGGGCAAGCCAGTCTGGATACGTCGTCGATCACTGGCGAATCGGTCCCGCTGGAAGCCAGTGTCGGGGTCGAGGTGTTCGGTGGCGCCATCAACCTCGACGGCCTGCTGCGCATCGAAGTGACCCGCATCGGCGATCAGTCGACGCTGGGCAAGGTCATCGCGCTGATGCAGAGCGCAGAGCGTTCCAAGCCGCCTATCACGCGTCTGCTGGAGCGCTACGCAGGCAGTTACATGGTGCTGGTCTTGCTGATCGCGGCGCTGACCTGGTTTATCACTCAGGATGCCCAGGCGATGCTGGCAGTGCTGGTCGCAGCCTGTCCCTGTGCGCTGGTGCTTTCGGCCCCGGCCACCGCCATTGCAGGTATTGCGGTCGCGGCGCGGCACGGGATTCTGATCCGCAGTTCGGCGTTTCTTGAAGAACTGGCTGACCTCAACTCACTGGTTGTGGACAAGACCGGCACCCTGACCTACGGCCGTCTGCGTCTGCAGTCCGTGCAGGCTGACGGTTCGCAGCATCCACAATTGCTGGAGCTGGCTGCGAGCCTCGGGTCTGCCAGCAGTCACCCGGTGAGTCGGGCCTTGGCCGGGCTGGTGGATAATGCCCGACTGCTGCCGCTGACCGACACCCGTGAGCGCCAGGGCCTGGGTGTAGTGGCCTCGACCGGGCAGGGCGATGCAGCACTGGGCCGCCCGGAGTTATTCGCACAGATGGGCATCGTCACGCCTGCTGTCCCTGCACATGACGGCCCGCTGGCCGGTCTGTCGCTGGACGGGGTTTTTCTGGCCTGGCTGCTGCTGGCCGACAGTGTCAAACCCGAAGCTCAGGCGGCGCTGCTTGAATTACGCGGCCTGGGCCTGGGCCGACAATTGCTGTTGACCGGTGACCGGCAGAGCGTGGCCGACAATCTGGCGCACGATATCGGCATCGCTGACGTTCAGGCGCAGGCGCTGCCTGAAGACAAACTCAACCGCGTCATGGGCGAGATCTCCAGTGGTTTCCGGCCAATGGTGGTCGGCGACGGGGTCAACGATTCGCTGGCCCTGAAGGCGGGCGTGGTCGGCGTGGCGATGGGCGCGGGTGGGGCGGATATCGCGCTGGCATCCGCCGACATCGTGCTGATCGGCAGCGATCTGCGCCGCCTGGGCACCTGTGTGCGACTCAGCCGCCAGTGCCGTCACACCTTGCAGGTCAACGTCATCATTGGGCTGGGCTGGACGCTGGCCATCGTGGCTCTGGCCGCCTTTGGTCTGCTTGGCGCTGCGGGCGCGATGGTCGCAGCTATCCTGCACAATCTAAGCACCCTGTTGGTATTGGGCAACGCCGGACGTTTGCTGCGCTTTCAGGAGCCATTGCTCAAGCTCGAAGACGTGGGTGTGCAACATCAGGTCTCACGCCTGCACTGATGATCAGTGCGTCAAACGGCTTGAGCTTTGACTAATTCTGTTACAGATTAAGCGCTGTGTTTCATTGTGTGATCCAAATTCAGGCTGACTCTCGGCTCGAATCAGAGGGCACAGGGCTGTTCCCCCGCAGTTGATTCATAGCAGTTTTGCCGTCGCCAATGCCTTTTCAGGCCCTTTTGCGGGGCCTTTGCTGGATTACTCTTTTTTGAGTTTCTGGATAAGGGGGTGATTTTGAAATGCTTACACAACTTCCAACGACCTTGCAGAACCTTCATCTGCCGTTGCGGCTCCGGCTCTGGGACGGTCATCAGATGGACCTCGGGCCTGCGCCCAGCATCACGATAGTCGTCAAGGACCCGCAGCTGGTCTCCGACTTCAGTCACCCCAGTCTGGGCCTGCTCGGCAGCGCGTTTGTGGAGGGGCGGCTGGAACTGGAGGGCTCCATCAGCGAAGTGGTCCGGGTCTGCGATGAACTGACCCACGCGCTGGTGGACGATGACGACAGCGCTGGCAATCCGATCCGGGTCGAGCATGACAAGGACACTGACGCGGCCTCGATTGCCTATCACTATGATGTCTCCAACGACTTCTACCAGCTCTGGCTCGACAGGGAGATGGTCTACTCCTGCGCGTATTTCAAGACAGGGGACGAATCGCTGGAGCAGGCGCAGCAGGATAAATTCCACCACCTGTGCCGCAAGTTGCGGCTAAAGCGCGGTGAATACCTGTTGGACGTCGGCTGCGGCTGGGGCGGGCTGGCGCGTTTTGCGGCTCGCGAATACGGCGTGAAGGTCTTTGGCATCACGTTGAGCCAGCAACAATTGGCACTGGCCCGCGAACGCGTGCAAGCCGAAGGTCTTCAGGACAAGGTCGACCTGCAATTGCTCGACTACCGCGACCTGCCGCAGGATGCGCGCTTCGACAAAGTGGTCAGTGTCGGCATGTTCGAGCACGTCGGACACGCCAACCTGCCGTTGTACGCGCAACGCCTGTTCGGCGCGGTGAAGGAGGGCGGCCTGGTGATGAATCACGGCATCACCGCGCGGCACACCGACGGTCGTCCTGTGGGGCGTGGTGCCGGCGAGTTCATTGACCGCTATGTTTTCCCCAATGGCGAGCTGCCGCACATGGCCATGATCAGCGCCCATATCAGCGAAGCCGGGCTTGAAGTGGTCGACGTGGAAAGCCTGCGCCCGCACTACGCGAAAACCCTGGAGCACTGGAGCGCACGACTGGAATCCCGACTCGACGAAGCCGCGCGAATCGTACCCGAACAGACCCTGCGGATCTGGCGGCTATACCTCGCAGGCTGCGCCTATGGATTCACCAAGGGCTGGATCAACCTGCACCAGATACTCGCCGTGAAACCCTTCGCCGACGGCAACACCGGACTGCCACTGACGCGCGAGGATATTTATGGGTGAAGTCCCGCTCGTCTCTTCAAGACAGGCAGCGTAGTGCACAGAGGTCTCACAGAATCGGTGAAATCAGCCGCGCCACACGCATGCCCAACTGATGCAGACGCCGTGTTTCGTGGCTTTCCTGCACGGAGATTTCACGTGCGAGGTTGAAGTCGGCGGTGAGCATGGATTCCACCTGGCTGGAGAAGTCGCTGTCGACCGTGAGCAGCATCAATTCGAAGTTGAGGCGGAACGAGCGGTTGTCGAGGTTCGCGCTGCCGATGGCGGTGATCTCGTTGTCGACCAGGACGACCTTCTGATGCAGGAAGCCCGGCTCGTAGCGGAACACTCGGACCCCGGCACGTACGGCGTCGAAGGCGTACAGACTTGAAGCGGCGTAGACCACGTAATGGTCGGGGCGCGACGGCAGCAGCAGGCGCACGTCCACGCCGCGCAACACTGCCAGGGTCAGCGCAGCGGTCACGGCTTCGTCAGGGATGAAGTAGGGGCTGGTGATCCACACGCGCTCTTCGGCTGCGTGGATGGCTTCAACGAAGAACAGCGAGCAGGTTTCCTGCGCGTCAGCCGGGCCGCTGGTCAACAGTTGGCAAAGCACACCGTCTTCGGGAAACTCATCAGGCAGGCTTAACGGAGGCAGTTCGCGGGTGGCCCAGAACCAGTCCTCGGCGAACGACTCCTGCAAGCAGGCGACCACCGGGCCGATGACTTGCACATGGGTGTCGCGCCATGGAGCCAGCGGCGGCTTCAGGCCCATGTACTCATCACCCACATTGTGACCGCCCATATAACCTTTCAGGCCATCGACAACGACGATCTTGCGGTGGTTGCGGAAGTTGATCTGAAAGCGATTGAGCCAGCCGCCACGTGTGGCGAAGGCTTTTATCTGCACGCCACCGTCGCGTAGCTTATCGATATAACTGCCTGGCAAGGCGTGGCTGCCGATGCGGTCGTACAGTACAAAGATCGCCACACCTTCTGCCGCTTTCTCCAGCAGCAGCGCTTGCAGCTCGCGCCCGAGTTTGTCGTCATGAATGATGAAGAACTGAATCAGGATGGTCTTCTTCGCTTCTCGGATAGCCTGAAAAATGGCTCCGAAGGTTTCCTCGCCATTGATCAGCAACTTGACCTTGTTGTTGGCCAGCGCCGGCATGTTGCCCAGCTTGGGCATTGCACGCAGCGCCGCATAGGCATCTGACCGACGCGCAGCCACGGCTTCTTCCATCCACGGCCGCCAGTTGAGGCTGCCGATCGCGATCCGCATTTCCTGGTTGGCCTGGCGACGCGCCTTGATGTACGCGTCGAATGAGCTTCGGCCGAACACCAGGTAAGGCAGCAGGGTGAAATAGGGAATGAACAGCAGCGGCATCGCCCAGGCAATCGCGCCTTGGGAGGTGCGCACAGTCAGCAACGCATGGATGGCGGCGCCTGTACCGAGTAAATGAATGAAACCCAGGACATAACCGAAAAAGTACGGGTCGTGATAATCCATGTGGAACAATGCTCCTCGCCTTTGCTGCCTAACAGACCACAGCTGAACAGGAATGTCGCTATTTAATTCCGGGTGCAACTGGGCGACATGTGTGCCGTCTAAGGTTTATCTTTTGGCTGGATTATTCCAGTCTCGTTTTCATCCGCAGTGCCCGATCAGGAATCTTGAAATGAACAAACGCATGTTGGCTTGGATGTTTTGTCTGGCGGCTCCTATGGCTCAGGCGCAGATGCTGCAACCGGGTTTGTGGGAGCTGACGTCCAGCAATATGAAAGTGGACGGACAACAGCTGCCGGACATGCAGTTGATGCTGGGACAGTTGCAGAATCTGCCGCCCGAGCAGCGTGCGATGATGGAACAGATGATGAAGAAGCAGGGCGTCACCCTTGGCGGCAAAGGCGTGAGGGCCTGCCTGACTCAGGCGCAGGTGCAGTCGGACGACATTCCGCTGACTGACCCGGCATCCGGATGCACGCAAAAGATTACTGCGCGCAACGGCAAGACCTGGAACTTCCAGTTCAGCTGCCCAAAAGCCAAGGGCACCGGACAGGCGCAGTTCCTGAGTGATCGCGAGTTCACTACCAACGTGGTGGGCACGTTCAATGCCACCGGGCAGCAACAGAACGGCAGCATGGACACCCGCGCGGTTTGGCTCGGGCCGCAATGTGGCAACGTCGCCCCACGTACCTGATCAAATTCATAGAGTTATGTTCCACGTGGAACACGCTGCGCAGAGGTGATGATTTTTTGTCACCTCTGATGGTGTGGCAGGTAACTTAATCTTCATGAAGGACCTCATCTTTCGTCCGTAACTGCATGTTATATTGTTACTAATGATGTGGATGAACCCTTCGTGAGCCGGGATGCTCAATTTGCTCTTTGAGACGTTCCATGCACCGACGCCAAGTGTTGCTCAACATGCTGCTTGCCAGCGCGGCCCTGACGTTGCCGTTGGGTGCCTATGCCACGCAAATTCGTAACGCCCGCCTTTGGCGTACCAACGACAAGCTGCGACTGGTCCTCGACCTGAGCGGCCCGGTGCAATACAAGACTTTCACCCTGACAGCCCCCGACCGCCTGATCATCGACGTCAGCGGTTCGCGGCTGACCGGCGACTTCAGTCAGTTGGCGCTGGACCGTACCGTTATAAAATCGATTCGCTCCGGGCATTACGGCCAGGGTGACGACACACGTATCGTGCTGGACCTCACCGCACCGGTACAGCTCAACAGTTTCCTGCTCGGCCCGGAAGGCGGGCAGGGGCATCGGCTGGTCCTGGACATGAGTTCCACGGTCCATGCGCCGGTGCAGATGGCTGAGCTGCCGCCGCCGGTGCCTGTGCCAATCCCGACCAGCAAGGCGCACACCGGACGCGACATCATGGTGGTGGTCGATGCCGGTCATGGCGGCAAGGATCCTGGCGCTGTTGGTTCGCGGGGTGAACGCGAAAAAGATGTGGTGCTGTCCATCGCTCAGTTGCTGGCCAGACGTTTGAAGCGCGAGAAAGGCTTCGACGTACGTCTGGTGCGCAACGATGACTTTTTCGTACCGCTGCGCAAGCGCGTCGAGTTCGCGCACAAGTCCAACGCCGACATGTTCATCTCCGTGCACGCCGATGCTGCGCCTCGTCTGACGGCATCGGGTGCGTCGGTGTTTGCCCTTTCCGAAGGCGGAGCAACGTCGGCAACGGCGCGCTTCATGGCTCAGCGGGAAAACGGCGCGGACCTGCTGGGTGCCACGTCGCTGCTCAATCTGAAGGACAAGGACCCGATGCTCGCCGGGGTGATTCTCGACATGTCGATGAACGCCACTATTGCAGCCAGTCTGCAATTGGGCCACACCGTTCTGGGCAGTCTCGAAGGTATCACCACGCTGCATCAGAAGCGCGTTGAACAGGCCGGTTTCGCCGTTCTCAAATCACCCGATGTGCCGTCGATTCTGGTCGAGACCGGCTTTATCTCCAACAGCCGCGACAGCCAGCGCCTGGTCACTGCGCGTCATCAACAAGCCGTTGCCGATGGCCTGTTCGATGGCCTGCAGCGCTATTTTCAGCGTAACCCGCCAGTGGACTCGCACATGGCCTGGCTGCAGGCGCAGAAGCAGGAACTGCCGGTCTGATCGGCTCAGCGGCAGCCATTCAAGCGGCTGCAGGTGATCTTGCTGCGCGTGCCGCTTGAGCTGGATACCCGAGTGATGGTCGTCCAGCCCACACGCTGCACAGTGCCTGCCCAAGCCTCGCCATCAGAAGCCAACCCGGTAAAAAACGTCAATTGACCATAGCGGCTGTTGGTCTGCGCCCAGCGGCGCTTGTCGAGCACTTCGTATCCCTTCAACCAGGTCGTCGATCCGGCAGTGGCCACGCTGTAGCTGTTGCCCTGCGCATCGCTGCACGCCAATACCGTCGCGCTACGCGTACAGGTGGCGAGGTCGGCGGAAGGGTTTGGAGGTGCAGCCATCACATGCGCGCTGATCAGCATCGCCATCAAACCTGTTGAAACCCGTCTCATGAAGATCCCTTCACCAAGGCCATAGCTATTTTTGGTTGTTATACTATAACATCCGAATGTGATTAGAGCTGGCTGCCTGAGGGATTCGTCGCAGCCGATATGAACAAGGTTCAAGCCTTGCAGCTGCCTGGAGAGTCCTGATGGCAAATCTTCTACCCGTTACCGTTTTGTCCGGTTTTCTCGGGGCCGGTAAAAGCACTTTACTCAATTATGTGCTGCGCAACCGTGAAAACCTGCGGGTTGCGGTGATCGTCAATGACATGAGCGAGATCAACATCGACGGCAGCGAAGTTCAGCGTGATGTCAGCTTGAACCGTGCCGAAGAAAAGCTGATCGAGATGAGCAATGGCTGCATCTGCTGCACCCTGCGCGAGGACCTGCTCGAAGAGGTCAGCCGTCTGGCTCAGGACGGTCGTTTTGATTACTTATTGATCGAATCCACAGGAATCTCCGAGCCGTTGCCCGTGGCTGAAACCTTCACCTTCCGCGACGAGGCCGGCAAAAGCCTGATGGACCTGGCGCGCCTGGACACCATGGTCACCGTGGTCGACGGCGTGAACTTCCTGCTCGATTACGAGGCGGCAGACGGCTTGTCCACACGCGGTGAAACCCTGGGTGAAGACGATGATCGCTCGATCACCGACCTGCTGATCGAGCAGATCGAGTTTGCCGACGTCATCCTGCTCAGCAAGATCGACCTGATCAGCTCCAGTGAGCGTGAAGAGCTGATGGCGATCCTCAAGCGCCTCAACCCGGAGGCCGAGATTGTGCCGATGGTGATGGGCCAGGTGCCGTTGGCGACGATTCTCAACACCGGGCGTTTTGACTTCCAGCGCGCTTCCCAGGCACCGGGCTGGCTCAAGGAAATGCGCGGCGAACACACGCCGGAAACCGAAGAGTACGGCATAGCATCAACGGCCTATCGCGCTCGCCGACCGTTCCATCCGGAGCGCTTTTTCGATTTCATCAATCGTCCCTGGGGCAACGGCAAGCTGCTGCGCTCCAAAGGCTTCTTCTGGCTGGCCAGCAAATACAAGGACGCAGGCAGTTGGTCGCAGGCAGGCGGCTTGATGCGCCATGGCTTTGCCGGACGCTGGTGGCGTTTCGTGAACCGAGACAGCTGGCCCGAGGACAAGGAAAGCGTCAAATCCATTCTAGAGAACTGGTCGACTGAAACCGGCGACTGTCGGCAGGAACTGGTGTTCATCGGCCAGAACATCGATTTTGTGCGGCTGACCGCCGAGCTGGATAACTGCCTGCTCACTGATGCGGAGATGGAGGCGGGTGTCGAGCGTTGGCGTGCGCTGGCCGATCCGTTTGGCGATTGGTACGAAGAGGTGGCTGCCTGATGCTGGCTTATCGTTTTAAACCTGAAACCGCAGTCCGCCAGGCACACGGTGATACGCCCGACGTGTTGAGCGAGATTCTGCAGGACGGCGTCAACCTTGCGCTCTGGCAGCGTCAATTACCTGCGCACATAGAGGACTTCGGCGCCTTGCTACTGTCGATGAACGAGCCTCTGGCCGAGTCCATGACCCTGGAAGTGCGGGGCGGTGAGGTCGAGCCTGACTTGAGCGCGCTGGCATCGGGCTACTCCGATCTGCTGGGCTATCAGGGGTTCGTTGCCGACGTTTCCTGGCTGGTCGGCGCCTATGCCTGTCTGCTGGGTGCCGAGTGCGTTGGCCTGCGTTTGCGGGTGCTCGACAAGGCCATGTGCCCGCGCTTCCATGTCGATCATGTGCCGGTACGTCTTATCACCACTTATGGCGGGGTTGGCAGTCAATGGCTGCATGAAGGGGTGATGGACCGTAAACAACTGGGGTGTCTGGACGCCGAGCCGACGGATGCTGCCCGTATCCAGCAGATCAACAGCGGTGAAGTGGCGCTGCTCAAGGGCGAACGCTGGCACGGCAATGAAGGTTTTGGCCTGATCCATCGCTCGCCGCAACTGCTGCGCAACGAGCGCAGGTTGATTCTGACGCTGGACTGGCTGGCTTGAAGATCAGTCAGGAGTTATCCACTGCCCCTTGCTCTGGCCTTCGCAGAAGGGCTTGAGGTACAGCGCGTCACCGGCGACGCCGTAATAGTGGATATGCTCGCGATACGGCATATTGGCAACCTGCGCATTGCGGCAGACACCGAAGGCACCTGCCGGGCACTGTTGCGAGTAAGTGGTCTCGGTCTTCTGCCCGGCCAGTTGCGGCTGGCAGAAGCTGTCGTGAAACAGGTTTGCCGGGATGTTGATATTTTCCTGGCAGACCTTCACGTCGAGCCTTTCGGCCTGGCTGTGGACCAGACACGCTTCGGCCCACGCCGAACCGGAAGACACTGTCAGCAACATCAACACCAGGCGGGCAGGCAGCCGCATTACTTGCATCGTTATCCTTCCTTGCTCTTCAATGAACCACGCATTCGCCAAAAGTGATCTCATGCTGCAAAACATACCGACGCATGTCATCGGTGGCCCGCTGGGCGCCGGCAAGACCAGCCTGATCAAGCGCCTGCTGGCGCAGAAGCCTGCCCATGAGCGCTGGGCCATATTGATCAACGAATTCGGGCAGATCGGCCTGGACGCCGCGCTGCTGACCACGGATGCCGATGGTATCGCACTTGGCGAAGTGGCTGGCGGCTGCCTGTGTTGCGTCAATGGCGTGCCGTTCCAGATCGGCCTGGGGCGTTTATTGCGCAAGGCGCGGCCTGATCGTTTATTGATCGAGCCTTCAGGGCTGGGCCATCCCGCGCAACTGATGACGCAATTGCGCGAAGCGCCGTGGCGCGGCGTCCTGGATGTGCAGCCCGGCGTGGTGGTGCTGGACGCGCAGGCAATGCTCGCCGGACAGCCGTTGCCGAGTACTCAGCAGGAAGCGCTGGCACATGCCGGGCTGGTGGTCATGAACAAGTCCGAGCAACTGGATGATGTCTCTCGCCAGGCATTGGCCGAACAGTTGCTGCCACACGCCTTGATCTGGACCCGACATGGGGAGCTGCTCCTGAACCGTGTGCCGGGGTTTGCCAGCGGTACTGCTATGGATAAACAGGCTGTGGATAAGCTGATGCTGCCCAACGGCGTCGGCCACTTGCCCGCGCTATGGACCGACCCTAAGGTGCCGATCTGTCTGAGTCAGGTCAGTGCCGACGGCTGGAGCATCGGCTGGCGCTGGCATCCCTCGCAGCGCTTCGATCTGCAGCGCATCCTGCACTGGCTGGAAAGCCTTGATTGGCGGCGGGCGAAGATGGTTATCCACAGCGAGGGCGGCTGGTATTCCGGCAACGTGGTTGATGGGGCTCCGCTGGCCTGGCAAGTCAGCGAATGGCGTCAGGACTCACGCCTCGAGTTGATCTTTGCCACCGCTCAGGATGTGGATACGTTGCAGGCGCAGATGGCGGGATGCCTGGTGTGACAGCTGCCAGTTAATAGCTGAAGGCAGGACGAAGAGCGTCCGGAACGGCATGCCAACGCAGAGCATTGGCACGATAGTCAAAGCGCACTTGTGTAAGGATGAGCGCTGAATCGCGGCAGCCAGCGTCGTGCTCGGCTACTGCTTCCATTTCTGATGCGATTGACGCCATTCGCTCATCTGAATAACTTCAGCGCTGGGCGGTGGTGTTTTGATTTCAAACGGGTAGGGTGCCAGTTCGATTTGCGCAGTGTGCGCGCCGAACAGGGTGATCGTGCCAGGGTGACGTTGCTCGCCGGTCACCGTGAACTCGAAGCCATACACGCGGGCCAGGCGTTTGCGGCCTTGAGCGTCGCGCGCGAAGGTCAGGCGGCGCAGGGCAACCGCGTCGTCCAGCAGTTGCAGCTCAAGGCGTTCGCAGTGCTGCTTGACGCGTGCCAGCGCTTTTTCGCGCAGACCATGGGCGTGCCACCACCAGGCCGCGGCGCTCGCGAACAGCATCAGCACGAAGATGTTTCCCAGGGTCAGCATGACGGAGTGCTCCAGCGTAGGAGTCGTCAGCTTAACTGTCCTGAGTGATTTACAGCCATACTGCGCGACTTATATTTCTCATTATTGCATTTGCATCGTGTTCAGGATTCCGCTCCCCATGAAACGTACGCCTCATTTGCTCGCTATCCAGTCCCATGTGGTATTCGGCCACGCCGGCAACAGCGCAGCGGTGTTCCCGATGCAGCGTATCGGGGTTAACGTCTGGCCGCTCAACACGGTCCAGTTCTCCAACCACACGCAATACAAGCAGTGGACCGGTGAAGTGCTGGCTCCGCAGCAGATTCCTGCGCTGATCGACGGGATTGCCGCCATTGGCGAGCTGGGCAACTGTGACGCGGTGCTGTCGGGGTATCTGGGCAGTGCGGCGCAGGGCAGGGCGATTCTGACCGGCGTGGCACGCATCAAGGCGGCCAATCCGAAGGCGCTGTACCTCTGCGACCCGGTGATGGGCCACCCTGAAAAAGGCTGCATCGTAGCGCCTGAAGTCAGTGACTTCCTGCTGCAGGAAGCGGCGGCCATGGCGGACTTCATGTGCCCCAATCAACTGGAGCTGGACAGCTTCTCGGGGCGCAAGCCCGAATCACTGCACGACTGCCTGGCGATGGCGCGGGCTTTGCTGGCGCGTGGCCCCAAAGCGGTGGTGGTGAAACACCTCGATTACCCCGGCAAGGCCGCCGATGGCTTTGAAATGCTGTTGGTCACCGCCGAGGCCAGCTGGCACCTGCGCCGCCCGTTACTGGCGTTTCCGCGTCAGCCGGTCGGCGTGGGTGATCTGACCTCCGGGTTGTTCCTGTCGCGTGTGCTGCTGGGCGACGATCTGGTTGCAGCATTCGAGTTCGCTGCGGCCGCCGTCCATGAGGTGCTGCTGGAAACCCAGGCCTGTGGCAGCTACGAGCTGGAACTGGTGCGCGCTCAGGATCGCATCGCGCACCCACGGGTAAAGTTCGAAGCCGTGCGTTTGTAAGCGCCATACCCTCAAAGGCTCGGGCATCGATGCCCGAGCCAGAAAATTACAACGCTTCTTCCTTGATCTCCTGATAACGCTTTTCCAGTTCCTGGCGGATCTGGCGGCGTTGCTGCGCCTGGATGAAACGCCGCTTGGCATCGGCCGATTCGGGCTCCAGGGGCGGCACGCTGGCGGGCTTGCGATTGTCGTCCACGGCAACCATGGTGAAGAAGCAGCTGTTGGAATGGCGTACCGACCGCTCGCGGATATTTTCGGTGACCACCTTGATGCCCACCTCCATGGACGTGTTGCCGGTGTAATTGACCGAGGCGAGAAAGGTCACCAGTTCGCCGACATGCACCGGCTCACGGAAAATCACCTGGTCTACCGACAGCGTCACCACGTAGCGTCCGGCGTAGCGGCTGGCACATGCATAGGCCACTTCGTCCAGGTACTTGAGCAGCGTGCCACCGTGTACGTTGCCAGAGAAGTTGGCCATGTCCGGGGTCATCAATACAGTCATCGACAGCTGGGCGTTTCCGGGTTCCATAGCGTACTCACACGGTCAAGGTGTTCAAGGGGCGCCTATGCTGGCGCTCAAGGGGCTTGTGACAGTTATCGGGACGCTGGCCAACAGGCGGCCGTCACGCGTCATAACTATCTGTTTCCATATATTGCACCGCCTTTATGTCGAAGGGGGCGGTGTTAACCTGCAAAAACCTGTGGATCGGGGTTTTTCCTGCGTCTTTATCGGATTTTAATGACGAAAAGGATGGCTGTCGCCCTGTAGGGCACGGCAATATCGGTTTGCAACGTCATCATCACAAGGAGCTTCGCCACCATGCATGCCATCAATTTCATTCAGGATCTGGCAGTGATCATGCTGGTGGCCGGCGTGGTAACCATTCTGTTCCATCGCCTCAGGCAGCCGGTGGTATTGGGCTATATCGTTGCCGGGTTCATCATCGGTCCGCACACTCCGCCGTTCAGTCTGATCCATGACGAAGAAACCATCAAAATTCTGGCCGAACTGGGGGTGATCTTCCTGATGTTCTGCCTGGGGCTGGAATTCAGCCTGCGCAAGCTGTTCAAGGTCGGCGCTACGGCGTTCATCGCGGCCTTTCTGGAAATTGCCCTGATGATCTGGATCGGTTACGAGATCGGGCAGTTCTTTGGCTGGAAAACCATGGACTCGCTGTTTCTCGGCGCGATTCTGGCGATCTCCTCCACCACCATCATCGTCAAGGCGCTCAACGACCTGAAGATGAAGAACCAGCGCTTTGCCCAGTTGATCTTCGGCGTGTTGATCGTGGAAGACATTCTCGGCATCGGCATCATCGCGCTGTTGTCCGGCATCGCCGTCAGCGGCTCGGTCAGTTCCGGGGAAGTGTTCTCCACCGTCGGCAAGCTGTCGCTGTTCATGATCGTGGCGCTGGTGGTCGGCATCCTCGTGGTGCCTCGATTGCTGTCCTATGTCGCCAGGTTCGAAAGCAACGAGATGCTGCTGATCACCGTGCTGGGCCTGTGTTTCGGCTTCTGTCTGCTGGTGGTCAAGCTGGAATACAGCATGGTACTGGGTGCCTTCCTGATCGGCGCAATCATGGCCGAGTCGCGTGAGCTGCTGAAGATCGAGCGCCTGATCGAGCCGGTTCGCGACATGTTCAGTGCCATCTTTTTCGTGGCCATCGGTTTGATGATCGATCCGGGCATCCTGCTGCAATACGCCTGGCCGATCGCCGTCATTACCGTTGCCGTGGTGCTGGGCAAGATGCTGTCCTGCGGTCTGGGTGCCTTTATCGCAGGCAACGATGGCCGTACCTCGCTGCGCGTGGGCATGGGACTGTCACAGATTGGCGAGTTTTCCTTCATCATCGCGGCGCTGGGCATGACCCTGCAGGTCACCAGTGACTTTCTGTACCCGGTGGCAGTCGCCGTGTCCGCCATCACCACCCTGCTGACACCGTATCTGATTCGCGGCGCAGACCCGTTGTCGCTCAAGCTGGCGGCGATCATGCCTCGGCGCGTTGCCCGGGTGTTCGGCATGTACGGCGAGTGGTTGCGCAGCATTCAGCCGCAAGGCCAGAGTGCAGTCCTTGCCGGGATGATCAGGCGGATTCTCTTGCAGGTCGGCGTCAACCTGGCGCTGGTGATGGCGATCTTTTTCAGCGGTGGCTATTTTGCCGAGCGTCTTGGCGGCTACATGAGCGAGTGGGTGGCCGACATCAGCCATCAGAAAGCCTGGATCTGCGGCGCGGCGCTGCTGCTGTCACTGCCGTTTCTGATTGCCGCTTATCGCAAGCTCAAGGCGCTGTCGATGCTGCTGGCCGAGATGGGGGTGAAACCCGAGATGGCGGGCCGGCATACCGTGCGCGTGCGCAAGGTCGTGGCCGAGGTGATTCCGCTGTTATCGCTGGTGGTGATTTTCGTGATGCTGGCGGCATTGTCGGCAAGCATTCTGCCGGCCAACGAACTGCTGCTGGTGGTTGGACTGATAGCCGCCCTGGTCGCCGCGTTGCTGTGGCGCTGGCTGATCCGCGTGCATACGCGGATGCAGATTGCGTTACTGGAAACACTGGGTAACCATCAAGAGAACTCCGGGCACTGAGGCCCGGAGATTCTTGAATACTGCGCAGCAGGGGTGTCTCAGCTTTCCAGCCAGACATCCCGAGCCCAGTGCCACACCGATTCCCAGCTGTCTTCGGTAACCAGTTCTTCCTCGGCGGACCACAGCAGCACCGTGCCGTCTTCCTCGACGCAGTAATAATCGTCACCGTCCTGGCAGATCGGAATCAGCTCGCGCGGCACGCCCAGATCCCAGGCCGTGGCGGCCACGTCTGGGAGGTAGGTGTGCGACTGCGGGTCGGTCACCGTGACGGGTTCAAGGCTGCCATACACCACATCGCTGACTGTCAGGAGAAATTCCTTGAAGACAAACGGAATGTTGATGAACAGCTGTTCCTCGATCTCGACCAGTTGGTCTTCGTCAGGCAGCTCAAGCGGAACCGGAACCGGTTCATTTGCTTCACGCAGTTGTTCAATGACTTCTTCCACGACACAGATCCTCTCACTTGATGGCGCGGGTTATACAGTAGCGTAAAGCCTTTCTCAAAATAACTATCCGAACGGATAAACAAAAACCCCGGACATATCCGGGGTTCTGAACGCGAGAACGGGTTCTGGTTCAACCGTTCTGGCGAATTCCTGCCACCAGCCAGGGCTGGTTATCGCCTTGCGGGCGTTCCATGTTCCAGCTTTCGCTGAACACTTCGCCCTGGTCGAAACGCGAGGTCTTGGACACGCCCGAGAACGTCAGCGTGGCGATGGTCTTGTCGGCCCGGTCATCCACACCGTCCAGCTGGACATTGAGGTTCTCGATGTAAGTCGACTGGAAGCCGTCGCCCAGGTCCGCACGTTCCTTTTTCAGGAACTGCAGCATTTGCGGAGTGACGAACTCGGCAATCTTGTCCATTTCGTTGGCGTCCCAGTGCTGCTGCAGCGACTGGAAGTGGCCGCGAGCAGCGTCCAGGAAGCGCTGTTCATTGAACCAGGCCGGTGCGTTGATCACTGGCGCAGCGGAGGCCGGGGAAGAACTGCCGAAGATCGGGTTCTGCGCAGGCTGGCTGGTTTCACGCTGGTACGGCGCACCGGCAGCGGCCATTTTCGGCTGTTGCTGCTGACGACGACGCGCAATGAAGCGGAAAATCAGGAAGGCGATGAGGCCCATGATCAGGATGTCGAACAGTTGCAGGCCATTGAAGCCGTCACCCATGAACATCGACGCGAGCAGGCCGCCGGCAGCGATACCGGCCAATGGGCCCAGCCAGCGCGAAGCACCGCTTGCCGCAGGGGCAGGACGGCCCGCAGCGTTAGGCGCTGCCGCAGGTGTGGAGGGGGCGGCCTGACGTGTCTGGTGCGTAGGCGCCGAGCCCATGCTCTTGCCGCCACCGAAGCGCGCGGCGTTCACATCCAGGCTCATGGTGAGCCCGATGCACAGCGCCATCGCGATGCTTAGAAAACGTTGCATAAGGGTATTCCCGTTTTGTGATTGCACGCGCGCCATGTTGCACAGCGGATGGCGACATGACCAGCGCGTTAGTGTTTCGGACTTTTACATAAACAGCGTAGGACTTTTCTACGCGCTTCGTAAGATGTGTACGAGGATTATCGTTCCTCACGCTACGGCGTGGGAACGATAGTCATGGGCGCACGGACAATGATCGACCGGCCTACAACGGCACCAGCTTCGCGTAGCCCATCATCAGCCACTTGCTGCCCTCGGGGAAGTTGACCTGCACCCGGGCCTGGGCGCCAGCGCCTTCGAAGTTGAGGATCACGCCTTCGCCGAACACCGCATGCTGGACGCGCTGGCCCATGGTGAACTCGGTTTCCGGAATGCCGGTGCCGTTGAACAGGCTGCTGCTGTTGAATTTCGGCGTGCCACCGAACGGACGGTTGACGCTGTTGGACAGTCGGACTTCCTGAATCAGCGCAGGCGGAATCTCGCGTACGAAACGCGAGACCTTGTTGTAGGTTTCGCTGCCGTACAGGCGACGCGTTTCGGCGTAGGTCATCACCAGCTGTTTCATGGCCCGGGTGATACCGACGTAAGCCAGGCGCCGTTCCTCTTCAAGACGGCCCGGTTCCTCCAGACTCATCTTGTGCGGGAACAGCCCTTCCTCCATGCCCACCAGAAACACGTGCGGGAATTCCAGGCCCTTGGCGCTGTGCAGGGTCATCAGCTGAATACTGTCTTCATGCTCCTGCGCCTGGGTGTCGCCCGCTTCCAGCGAGGCATGCCCCAAAAACGCTGCCAGTGGCGTCAGGTCTTCTTCGCTTTCGTGATTCTCGAAAGCACGGGCCGCGCTGACCAGTTCCTCAAGGTTTTCTACTCGCGCCTGACCTTTCTCGCCTTTTTCCTGCTCGTGATAGGTAATCAGCCCGGACTGTTCGATCACCGTCTGGGTCATCAGGTGCAGCGGCATTTCCATGACCTTGGCCGCGAGGTTCTCGATCAGCTCGATGAACCCGCCCAGGGCAGTGGCGGCGCGTCCGGTCAGGCCCTTGTTGGCCACCAGCAGGCGCATGGCTTCCCACATTGAAACGTCGGCATGACGCGCATGTTCGCGAATCGCTTCGACGGTCTTTTCACCGATGCCGCGCGCCGGAACGTTGATCACCCGCTCCAGCGCCGCATCGTTGCCACGGCCTTCCAGCAAACGCATGTAGGCCATGGCGTTCTTGATTTCGGCGCGTTCGAAGAAGCGCTGTCCGCCATAGATGCGGTACGGAATACGCTCACGCAGCAGGGCCTCTTCGAGTACCCGCGACTGGGCGTTGGAGCGGTACAGAATGGCGATGTCGTTGCGCGAAATACCGGTTTTCAGCGCGCTCTCGATGGTCTCGACCACGTAACGCGCTTCATCGTGCTCGTTGAACGCGGCGTACAGATTGATCAGCTCGCCATCACCGACGTCGGTCCACAACTCCTTGCCCAGGCGACCACTGTTATTGATGATCAAGCCGTTGGCAGCCTTGAGAATGCTCGCTGTGGAGCGGTAGTTCTGCTCAAGGCGGATGACTTCGGTGTCCGGGAAGTCAGAGGAATACTGGTGGATGTTCTCGATCTTCGCGCCGCGCCAGCCGTAAATGGACTGATCGTCGTCGCCGACCACCATCAGGCTGTCACCGCCCTGGGCGAGCAGGCGCAGCCATGCGTACTGCACGGCGTTGGTGTCCTGGAACTCGTCCACCAGGACGTGACGGAAGCGGCGCTGATAATGCGCCAGCAAGCCCGGGTTATCGCGCCACAGGTCGAGTGCGCGCAGCAGCAGTTCGGAGAAGTCGATGACGCCGGCCCGCTGGCAGGCGATCTCGTAGGCTTCGTAGACGCTTTTCATGGTGGTCAGGAACAGGTCGCCGCTGGCCTGAATATGTTTCGGGCGCAGGCCTTCGTCTTTCTGACCATTGATGAACCACTGGGCCTGGCGTGCAGGCCAGCGTTGTTCGTCCAGACCCAGCTCGCGCATCACGCGCTTTACCAGACGCTGCTGGTCATCGCTGTCGAGAATCTGGAAGGTCTGTACCAGCCCGGCTTCCTGCCAGTGCGCACGCAGCAAGCGGTGGGCCAGACCGTGGAAGGTGCCTACCCACATGCCAGCCGGGCTGATGCCCATCAGCTGCTCGATACGGTGGCGCATTTCGGCAGCCGCCTTGTTGGTGAACGTCACCGACAGGACCGAATGCGGGGAGGCTTGCTCGACCTGCATCAGCCATGCGATGCGATGCACCAGCACACGGGTTTTGCCGGAGCCAGCACCAGCCAGGACCAACTGACGACCCAGAGAGGCGGCTACGGCCTGACGTTGGGCATCGTTGAGGGAATTCAGAAGAAGAGAGAGATCATCGCGCATCAGCGCATTCTAGGGTGCCGCGCGATGACGGGCAAACCATGCTTTGCGTCAGGCAATAAAAATGGCGGGGCGCTGACGACCGGTCGTCGCCTGTTGCCGGGAGCGAATGCGTTGCGTCTACCTTTACCTGTGAGCAGGCAGTATCTGACGGGCGATTCGGCCTAATGTAGGATTATTCCCACAATTGCCGCTGATAACGCCCGCACGGCACGTTCCAGCTTCGTTTAACTGGGCGGCTGGCGGGTCATGTAGTATAACTACAAGAAAGCTACAACCCAGCCCACCTCTCTTTTGCCGAGTCTGCCCCTTGAATCTGCTGCAACACATCGCCCAGTCACGTAATTTGCTGCGCAAATCGGAGCTCAAGGTAGCCGACCATGTGCTGCTCGACCCTGCGGCCGTGATGCACAGTTCCATGGCAGACCTGGCGCACAGCGTCGGTATCAGCGAGCCGACCATCGTGCGTTTCTGCCGCGCCATCGGTTGCACCGGATTTCAGGACCTCAAGCTGAAGCTGGCACAAAGCCTCGCGGCGGGCGCAAGTTTTGGGCAGTTCGCGATTCACGAAGACGATTCGGTCGCCGACTACAGCCTGAAGATTTTCGACACCACGCTGCACACGCTCATGGAAGTGCGTGAAAACCTCGACCCCCATGCGTTGCAATTGGCGGTCACGGCCATGGCCGGAGCCAATCGGGTCGAGTTCTACGGGTTTGGCGCGTCCGGTGCAGTAGCTGCTGATGCGCAGCACAAGTTCTTTCGTTTGCTGCTGACCGCTGCGGCGTATTCCGATCCGCACATGCAGGCGATGTCAGCCGTTACGCTCAAGCCGACCGATGTCGCGGTGTGCATTTCGCAGTCAGGGCGTTCGAAGGATCTGCTGATCACCGCCAATCTGGTCCGCGAGAGCGGCGCGACGCTGATCACCCTGTGCCCCAGTCAGACGCCGCTGGCCGAGCTGTCGTCGGTCAATCTGGCCATCGACGTGCATGAAGACACCGAAATCTACACGCCGCTGACTTCTCGCATTGCCCACCTGGTGGTCATTGATGTGCTGGCAATGGGCGTTGCAATGGCGCGCGGCCCCGGTCTGGTGAACCATCTCAAAAGCGTCAAGCGCAGCCTGCGTGGTTTGCGCCTGTCGCCGAAGTCGATCAAGACTCACGAAGATTGACGTCGTTTTCAATTTGAAAACGACGTCAAGAGTCCCGCCAATGACCTGCGGTTATTGGGAGGGGCCCGCGACTGGATTAATTGAGGTAATGAGTGAATTGCATCCTGCAGGGCCAGTTTCTATCGATTCGGCTTCCGAGATGCGTTAATTGTATATTTTTGGCGTTTTTTTCCGGCTATCACGTTACAAGAATTAACCAGACTGTCATGTGTTCGCTGCAGTCAGCTTGCGCAACGAAGAAAGCCCTCCCCGGAAACCCTGAGGCGTCTGGCGAGGGCTTTACTGAATCTGTTACTTGTTGATCACTGTATAACGGTCAGCTCATCGATGCTTACCAGCAACTCGTCGTCTTGATAGATACGGACGGAGGTGATGGATGCATCGCTGGGCTGGGCGTATACGGCGGGTGTCTCGCGTCCTGTCCACGGCCCCAGACCTGTCGCGTAGTAGTTGAGGTCCAGATTCAATTGGCCCGCTTCACTCGGTATGTTGCGCAGACTCAGCCATGGGAGAGAGTGACTGGCGGATGTAGGCACCAGGCCAGCCACGGTCAGCGTATTAACTTCCGGCGTTCTGTCATCACGCGCGATCCAGTTTTTGTCTTTGGTCGTCATTGGGTAGCTCCTTGCTAGTAATTATTTAATGAGTGAGTTGCTTTCAGCAGGGCAAGTTTGTGTGTGGCGCGTCAGCGAGCGGCAATACATATATATTTTTTGAAATTTTTTTGATGAGCGCTGAACGAAAGTTCATCGATCTGTCACCTGCGTGCCGTCTGATTGTCACTGTCACGCTCCATTCTGGTGCTCCCACAAAACGTATTGGGAGACAGGATATGGCTCGGCATTACGATGATTTACCTACCAGCACCGTGAAAACCCGCCGTCAGCAGGAAGATCAGCGTCGCATGGAGTTTCGTCGGGCAATTGAAAGCTACAGTGAGGCACGTCAGCTCAATCAGGAGCTGTGTGACTACATGGATGGCATGGATAACGCTGTCTGGCAGACGATCAAGTTGCCCGCGGTCGACCGTCGAAACGCTCGACAAGCTGGCTGATCTGCGCACGTTCGGTGCGGATGAACGCAAGAAACGCATGTGCCACGGGTGAAAGGCGTTTGTCCCCGGCCTGAGCCACGCACCAGCTTCGATACAGTGGCAACTCCGCCACGGGCAGCTCAATCAGGGCGCCTGTGGCGAGTTCCTGGCAGACCGCGTGCCGGGTCAGCATCGCCAGGCCCAGCCCGGCAACCACGCATTCACGTTGTGCTTCGCTGGAAGAGACTTCCAGCGTCTGCGTGAAGTGCACGCGCTTCTCCTTGAAGAACTCCTCGCAGGCCCGTCGCGTGCCCGATCCTGTTTCCCGGGTCAGCAACGGCCATGGCTCCAGGTCTTTCAGGTTCAGCGCCGTGCGGGTGCTCAGCGGATGGTCAGGCGGTGCCACGGCGACAATCGGGTTATTCAGGAACGGCAAGAACTCCAGGCCCATGTCCAGGGGCACTGCCGACATCACCACAAGATCATCGCGGTTATCTGCCAGGCGCCTGATGACTTGCGCGCGATTGACCACCATCAGGCTCAGGCTGACTTCCGGGTGCTGGCGCTTGAAGGCGGCGAACAGGTGGGGGATGAAGTACTTGCAGCTCGATTCGACTGCCAGCTTCAACTGGCCTTGCAGTGAGCCCTGCATATCGGAAAGCTGCATGTCCAGGCTTTCCAGGCGCCCGAAAATATCCCGGCTGGCCTGTTGCAGGGCTTGCGCCGCTTCGGTCAGGTAGAGCTTTTTGCTGACGTATTCGAACAGCGGCTGGCCGATCAGCTCTTCGAGCTGTCGAATCTGCAGGCTGACAGCGGGCTGTGTGAGCGACATTTCTTCAGCCGCACGGCTGTAGGAGCGCAGATCGCACACCTCATTGAAAATGCGCAACTGACGCAATGTCATACGCATCAATGACTTACGCATTTACAAAAGCTCCCCGATCCAACCGAAGCGCTAACTATAAGCTTTTACTTATGCACCTCCCAACTTTTACTCATTTTTGTTAATCCTTGATTCGGCATAGGGTGGCTCTGCGACATTCAGTCACATACACGGTTACAAGTGTGGGTCGAGGGAAACGCCAGTGATAACAAAAATTCTGATCGCCAACCGCGGGGAGATTGCCGTTCGTATCGTGCGTGCATGCGCCGAGATGGGCATTCGCTCGGTGGCGATCTTTTCCGACGCTGACCGGCATGCCTTGCATGTCAAACGTGCCGACGAAGCCTATAGCATTGGTGCCGAACCTCTGGCGGGTTACCTGAACCCGCGCAAGTTGGTGAATCTGGCAGTGGAAACCGGCTGCGATGCGCTGCATCCGGGTTACGGCTTTCTTTCCGAGAATGCCGAACTGGCCGATATCTGTGCCGAACGAGGGATCAAATTCATCGGTCCCTCAGCCGAAGTGATTCGCCGCATGGGGGACAAGACCGAGGCCCGACGCAGCATGATCAAGGCCGGTGTGCCGGTCACGCCCGGTACCGAAGGCAACGTGGCAGATATCGACGAGGCGCTGGCCGAGGGCGAGCGTATCGGTTACCCGGTGATGCTCAAGGCCACTTCCGGGGGCGGTGGACGTGGCATCCGCCGCTGCAACAGCCGCGAAGAACTCGAGCAGGCCTTCCCGCGCGTGATTTCCGAAGCGACCAAGGCCTTCGGTTCGGCAGAAGTCTTTCTTGAGAAGTGCATCGTCAATCCCAAGCACATTGAAGCGCAGATTCTGGGCGACAGCTTTGGCAATGTGGTGCACCTGTTCGAGCGCGACTGTTCGATTCAGCGACGCAATCAGAAGCTCATCGAAATCGCCCCCAGCCCGCAGTTGACGCCCGAACAGCGCGCCTACATCGGCGATCTGTCGGTACGTGCGGCCAAGGCGGTTGGTTACGAGAACGCTGGCACCGTGGAGTTTCTGCTCGCCGAGGGCGAGGTGTACTTCATGGAAATGAACACCCGGGTGCAGGTCGAGCACACCATCACCGAAGAAATCACCGGCATTGATATCGTTCGCGAGCAGATCCGTATTGCCTCCGGTCTGCCGCTGTCGGTCAAGCAGGAAGACATCATCCATCGCGGTTTTGCCCTGCAGTTCCGGATCAATGCCGAGGACCCGAAGAACAACTTCCTGCCCAGCTTCGGCAAGATCACTCGTTATTACGCGCCCGGCGGACCTGGCGTGCGCACCGACACGGCGATTTATACCGGCTACACCATTCCGCCGTTCTATGACTCGATGTGCCTGAAGCTGATTGTCTGGGCGTTGACCTGGGAGGAGGCCATGGACCGCGGCCTGCGTGCGCTCGATGACATGCGCCTGCAAGGGGTCAAGACCACGGCTGCCTATTACCAGGAAATCCTCCGCAACCCGGAGTTCCGCAGCGGTGAGTTCAACACCAGCTTTGTCGAGAGCCACCCCGAGCTGACCAATTATTCGATCAAACGCAAACCCGAAGAGCTGGCCCTGGCCATCGCCGCCGCCATTGCCGCACACGCCGGTCTGTAAGGAACAGTGAAATGTCCAAGAAGATTTTCGTAACCGACACCATCCTGCGTGACGCTCATCAATCGTTGCTGGCGACGCGCATGCGTACCGAAGACATGCTGCCGATCTGCGACAAGCTCGACCAGGTCGGCTACTGGTCGCTGGAAGTCTGGGGCGGTGCCACCTTCGATGCCTGCGTGCGTTTTCTCAAGGAAGACCCTTGGGAACGTCTGCGCCAGCTGCGTGCGGCCTTGCCCAATACCCGGTTGCAGATGCTCCTGCGTGGCCAGAACCTGCTGGGTTATCGGCATTACAGCGATGACGTGGTCAAGGCGTTCGTCGCCAAGGCGGCGGTCAACGGTATTGATGTGTTCCGTATTTTCGATGCCATGAACGATGTGCGTAACCTGCGGGTTGCCATCGAGGCGGTGAAAGCGGCGGGCAAACATGCACAGGGCACCATCGCCTACACCACCAGCCCGGTGCATACCATCGAGGCCTTCGTGGCGCAGGCCCGGCAGATGGAAGCCATGGGCTGTGACTCGGTGGCGATCAAGGACATGGCCGGCCTGTTGACGCCTTATGCCACGGGTGAACTGGTCAAGGCGCTGAAGGCCGAGCAGTCGTTGCCGGTGTTCATCCACTCGCATGACACGGCCGGTTTGGCCGCGATGTGTCAGCTCAAGGCGATCGAAAGCGGCGCGGACCATATCGACACGGCGATTTCCAGCTTTGCCTGGGGCACCAGCCATCCGGGCACCGAATCGATGGTGGCCGCGCTCAAGGGCAGCGAGTTCGACACCGGGCTGGACCTGGAACTGCTGCAGGAAATCGGTCTGTATTTCTACGCGGTGCGTAAGAAATATCATCAGTTCGAGAGCGAATTTACTGCAGTCGACACTCGGGTGCAGGTTAACCAGGTACCGGGCGGGATGATTTCCAACCTGGCCAATCAGCTGAAGGAGCAGGGGGCGCTCAACCGCATGAGCGAAGTACTGGCTGAAATTCCGCGCGTGCGCAAAGACCTCGGTTATCCGCCATTGGTAACTCCGACTTCGCAGATCGTCGGTACTCAGGCGTTCTTCAACGTGTTGGCCGGGGAGCGTTACAAAACCATCACCAATGAAGTGAAGCTGTATCTGCAGGGCGGGTACGGCAAGGCGCCGGGGCAGGTGGATGAGAAGCTGCGTCGCCAGGCGATCGGCAATGAAGAACTGATCGATGTTCGTCCGGCCGACCTGCTCAAACCGGAGATGACCAAGCTAAGGGCCGATATCGGCGCATTGGCCAAGTCCGAAGAGGACGTGCTGACGTTTGCCATGTTCCCGGACATTGGCCGCAAGTTCCTGGAGGAACGCGCTGCCGGGACGCTGGCGCCGGAAGTGCTGCTGCCGATTCCCGAAGCCGGAAGCGTGGCGAAGGCAGGCGGTGAGGGCGTACCGACCGAGTTCGTCATTGATGTGCACGGCGAGACTTATCGGGTCGACATCACCGGTGTGGGCGTCAAGGCTGAGGGCAAGCGCCACTTCTACCTGACCATAGACGGCATGCCGGAAGAGGTGGTGTTCGAGCCGCTCAACGAATTCGTCGGCGGCGGGGCCAGTAAACGCAAGCAAGCCCATGCACCGGGCGACGTCAGCACGACCATGCCCGGCAACATCGTCGATGTGCTGGTCAAGGAGGGCGATGTGGTCAAGGCCGGTCAGGCAGTGCTGATCACTGAAGCGATGAAGATGGAGACCGAGGTTCAGGCGTCGGTCGCAGGCAAGGTCGTCGCCATCCACGTCGCCAAGGGCGACCGCGTCAATCCGGGCGAAGTGCTGATCGAGATCGAAGGTTGAGCTGACACCTGCGCATCATCCAAAGGTTTACCTCAGGGAAGCACTCGTGGCTTCCCTTTTTTTATTCTGGCAGGCGGGCCCAGTGGTCACGACTATCGTTCCGCACGCTCCAACGTGGAAATGCAGTTCTGGGCGCCTTGCGTCCTCAGGATCAGCGAAACGCCTCAAGCCCCTTGATCTGTTGCCCGTCAGTGAAGTTATCCACAGCCAGCCAGTTTTCAAATGCCTTTCGTAATTCAGGCCATTCGCTGTCGAGGATCGAGTACCACGCGGTATCCCTGCTCTGGCCTTTGACCACCATGTGCTGGCGGAAGGTGCCTTCGTAGCTGAAGCCGAATCGCTCGGCAGCGCGTTTGGAGCGGGCATTGTTGGCGTTGCACTTCCATTCCAGGCGGCGATAGCCCAGTGCGAAGGCCTCTCTGGCCAGCAGGTAAATGGCTTCGGTGCCTTTGGGCGTGCGTTGCATGGCGGCGCTGAAGGTGACATGACCTATTTCGATTCGCCCGTGGGCAGCGACGATCGACATCAGGCTGATGACGCCCTTGGCCTTATCGGTCTGCTGATCGACCACAGTGTAAAACCACGGATCGGTGGCTGCCTGATGCCCGGCCAGCCACGCATCGAAGGCGCTACGGTCGATGAACGGCCCGTAAGGCAGATAATCCCACAGCTTCGGGTCCGCATTCGGGCCTTCAAATGCCGTCCACAAGTCATCGGCGTGACGCGCGACATCGAGTTTTTCCAGGCGAATGAAACGGCCTGTCAGTGTATGGGGCGTGGGCAATGCAGCGGCTTGCCAGTCCAGCAGGGTGTCAGACATCAGTCACTTCCTGTTTCAGAGTGCTTTGCGAAATTGTATGAGGCCGGGCCGTTCGGCGATTCGCTCGTACAACTGAATGGCCGTGGCGTTGGTTTCGTGGGTCAGCCAGTGCACCTTGTCGCAACCGTCTGCCTTGGCAGTGGCATAGACAAACTCGATCAGTCGCCTGCCGATGCCTGTTCCGCGTTTTTCGGGTGCGACGATCAGATCTTGCAGGTAACAGGCGTTGTTGATGCTCCAGTTGGAGCGGTGGTAGATGAAGTTCACCATGCCCACCGCCTCGTCACCCAGCCAGGCGAGCGCCGAGTGAGTCGGTTCGTTTGGGTCCACAAGGCGTTGCCAGGTGGTGTCGCTGACGCCTTCGGCCAGCTCGGTGTTGTAGAAGCGCAGATAGGCCTGCCACAGAGGCAGCCACGCGTGATGATCGTCGACGCTAACGGGGCGAATTCGCACATCGGTCATGAGCTGCTTCCTTCGCTCATCAAGCGAGCGATCAGTTGGTCATTTGCATCCTGGCTTGCGGCGAGGCCGTCGCGCACACCGGCGATGTCCGCAGCGTTGCGATTCTGACTGAGTTTACGTTTGCCCTGTAGCCGCTGCACCGGAATGGCGAATCCGACAATCGCTCCAAGCATTTTTGCGATGTAGTCCGCCGGCGCATCGTCAATGGACCAGGGTTGCGCCCGGCCGGATTCATGGCGATGGGTCAGGTCAGCCAGCAATTGATGCAAGTGCGCGGCGTCGGTAAAAACCTCGGCCTGCCCATAGGCATGCACGGCCACATAATTCCATGTGGGTACGACCTTGCCGTGCTCTGCCTTGCCTGGGTAGAACGACGGGCTGACGTAGGCATCGCCGCCAGGAAAAACCACCAGTGCTTCGGCGCCGGAGCTCAACTGCTGCCACTGTGGATTGGCTTTGGCCAGATGCCCGTAAAGTGTGCCTCGGGGGCCTTCATCGCGGCGCAACAGCAGCGGCAGGTGGGTCGCCTGCAATCCCTCTGCGCCGTCAGTGACCAGAATCGCCAGGCGCGTCTGCTCCATCTGCTGGTGCAGGCTCGGTGTGTCGTTGTCCTTGAAAGCGGCGGGGATGTACATGGGGAATATCCTTGGCTGATGACCGGATCGTAGGCAAGGCATTGGTCTGATGTAAGATCCATTTTTGATAGTTTCAATAGGGCCAATGCATGCCTGATGTCCCCGTTGCGTTTCCGTCCACGCTCACCGGTATCGCGCTGGACCCGAATCAGGGCCTGAGCAAGCAGCTTTATAGCCTGTTGCGCCAGCAGGTCCTCGATGGGCGCCTGAGCAGCGGCACGCGCCTGCCAGCCAGCCGCGATTTGGCACATTCACTGGGCATCTCCCGTAACAGCGTGATACGGGCCTACGACCAGCTGTATGCCGAGGGCTTCATTGAAGGGCGCGTTGGCGACGGCACGTATGTCGCGCAGCTCTCTGAAGCAAACGCTTCGCCTCGACGGGCAAGCCGTAAAAAACTATCCACCAACTTACCCACAGGTGTATCCACAGGGTTACGCACAGGTTTGTCCACAATCGCGGCTGAAATGCCGTCAGATTCCTCCTGTGAAGTTATCCACAACCCGACACGCGCGCTGCTCGAAAAGCATCGTTTGCATGAACCACCAACGGGTAGGCCGCGGGCCTTTCGGGTAGGCGTACCGGCGTTCGATCTTTTCCCCTTTGCCTTGTGGGGCAAGCTGTATGCCGCTTTTTGGCGCAAGCCGGACCTTGCTCAGCTCGGTTATGGGTCAGCGGCGGGAGACTCGCGGTTACGTGAACTGATTGCGGTCTACCTGCGCTCATCGCGTGGGCTGCATTGCAGTGCTGAGCAAATTGTGATCACCAGTGGTGCACAGCATGCGATCAGCCTTTGTGCACAGTTGCTTCTTGCCCCGGGCGAGGGCGTCGCCGTTGAGAATCCGGGGTATCGGGCGGCCGGTCATGCGTTTGCACTGGCAGGTGCCCGATTGCACGGGGTGGCTGTGGATAACGAAGGCATGCGTTGCGCCGACCTCGAGCAGGCAGACTGCAGCCTGGCCTACGTGACACCTTCACACCAGTACCCGACCGGCGTGGTGATGAGCCTGGCAAGGCGCTTGGAATTGCTGGCCTGGGCCGAGAAACACCAAGGCTGGATTGTCGAGGATGATTACGACGGTGAGTATCGCTACAGCGGTTCACCATTGGCGCCTCTGGCCGCGCTCGACCGCAACGCGCGCGTGCTCTACGTCGGGACGTTCGGCAAAATCGCCTTCCCGGCGCTGCGCCTCGGGTATCTGGTTTTGCCAGAGCAACTGGTGCCGATGTTCAGCCAGCGCAAGGCCGTGGACATGCGCCATACTGAAATTGGCGTTCAGGCGGTCATGGCGCAATTTATTGCGTCGGGTCATTTCCAGCGACACATACGTCGCATGCGGCGCGCGGCGCTCAGTCGGCGCAATGTGCTGCTGGATAACTGGCCTGCCGATATTCCGGGATGCGCGACAATGCCCAGAGGGGTTGCCGGGCTGCATGTCATGGTCAAGGTCGACAGCGTGGCGCGTGAGCAGGCGCTGATTGCCAAGGCCAATGGCGTCGGGGTCGAAATGAATGCCCTGAGTGATTACTGGCTGCCTGATTCCACTGAGCCTGTGGATAACCGGGCCGGGCTGGTGCTGGGGTTTGCCGCAGTGCCCGAGTACGAGATGGTCGAGGCATTGAACAGGCTGCGCGAGGTCTGGTCCGAGTAGTCCCGTTGGCAGGCGTATAATCTGTGCTTTCTGTTACCTGTCCTTGAGATACCCATGAACAACTCTCTTACTGCAACACCCGGACGCAAGTTCGGCGCGCCGCTGGCCGCGCTGTTCCTGCTGCTGATGGGCGCCCAGTTCCTTCTGCTCAGTGTCGGCACCCGTCAGGTGATGCTGTGGATCGTCGGCGCGGCGTTGGGCGTAACGCTGTATCACGCGGCATTTGGTTTCACCTCGGCCTGGCGGGTGTTCATCCGCGAGCGGCGGGGTGCAGGCCTGCGCGCGCAAATGGTCATGCTGGCGGTCGCCGTTGTGCTGTTTTTCCCGGCACTGGGCGCGGGCACGCTGTTTGGCCAGCCAGTCACTGGTCTGGTTGCTCCGGTCGGGATTTCGGTTGTCGTCGGCGCGTTCATTTTCGGCATCGGCATGCAGCTGGGCGGTGGCTGTGCGTCCGGCACACTGTTCACTGCCGGTGGTGGCAATGCGCGGATGCTGGTGACCTTGCTGTTTTTCATCCTCGGCTCACTGATTGCCACCCATCACGTCGACTGGTGGTTTGCCCTGCCTTCGTTCCCGGCGGTGTCGGTGGTCAAAACCTTCGGCGTGCTGCCTGCGCTGCTGGTCAATCTGGCGCTGTTCGGCTTGATCGCCCTGGTGACCGTCAAGCTCGAAAAGCGCCGTCATGGCCAGCTTGAAACGCCGCCAGCCACGGACCATCGCGGTCTGAGTCGTGTGCTGCGCGGGCCGTGGATTCTGGTCTGGGGCGCTGTCGCGCTGGCGCTTCTCAATTACGCAACGCTGGCGTTGGCCGGTCGTCCGTGGGGCATCACCTCGGCGTTCGCGCTGTGGGGTGCAAAAGCGGCCAGCGGGCTGGGGGTAGACGTCGGCAGCTGGGTGTTCTGGCAGAGCGCTGCAAACGCCAAGGCGCTGGCGGCTCCGGTGTGGGAAGACATCACCAGTGTGATGGACATCGGCATCATGCTCGGTGCCTTGCTGGCGGCAGGTCTGGCAGGTCGTTTTGCACCCAGCCTCGATATCCCCACGCGCTCGCTGGTGGCGGCGGTCATCGGCGGCTTGCTGCTGGGCTACGGTTCGCGACTGGCCTACGGCTGCAACATTGGTGCGTACTTCAGCGGTATCGCATCCGGCAGCCTGCACGGCTGGCTGTGGCTGGTAGCGGCCTACGCCGGTAACGTCGTTGGTGTCCGCCTGCGGCCGATTTTCTTCACCGGCGAGCGTCCACAGGTGGCTCTTAATGGCTGCTGAAAACGTCTGAAACCCCGAGACAAGCGGGCCGCTTGCGAACCAACTGCCGGTTTCGTATTCAAAGGCCATGCGGTAACTGTGCGTATGCGGTTCGCTTATTTTTCGATGGGGTGGTTCTTTTGCAGCAAACGATCATTTCGAAAATCCGTTTTCTCGGCAAGACCATCGGCTACGTAGGATGGTCGCTTTTCTGGCTTTTGATCTGGGACGTGATTGTCACGGTCGACTTCATGCTCTACCTGGAACGCAAGATCACCTTGCCGTCCATGCCGTTGACCCTGCTGGGCTCGGCGCTGGTGGTGCTGACCAGCTTCCGCAACTCAAGTGCCTATAACCGCTGGTGGGAAGCCAGGACGCTATGGGGTGCGCTGGTCAACAGTTCACGCAGCTTCGCTCGGCAAGTGCTGACGCTGGTCGAGGATGACGACGGGATCAACCCGGTCAAGGCCACACTGTTGCGTCGCCATGTCGCGTATGTGAAGTGCCTGTCTGCGCACCTGAAGGGCGCCAAATGTGGTGATGAGGTTCAGATGCTGATTCCTCGCGAGGAATTTGAACGTCGTCACGACACCAACAACTTTCCCAACGACCTGCTCAATACGTCGGCTGCGCTGTTGGCCAAGGAGTATCAGGCCGGGCGGCTGGACAGCATTCGTCTGGCACGTCTGGAGTCGACCATGGTGGACATCTCCAATTGCCAGGGCGGCATGGAGCGTATTGCCAATACACCGTTGCCTTATCCGTACGTAGCCTTTCCGCGCCTGTTCATCACGCTGTTCTGCCTTATCGTACCGATTGGTCTGGTGGAGACCCTTGGCTGGTTCACGCCGCTGGCGTCGACGGTGGTGGGTTTCATGCTGTTGGCGATCGAGAAGATCGGTACTGACCTGCAGAGCCCGTTCCGTGCCAGTGAACATGAGATTCAGATGACGGCGTTGTGCGAAAACATCGAGCGCAATCTGGATTCGATGCTCAGGGGCGCGCAGGAAGAATGCAAGGCTTCATGAAGGGGTGAGGCGTCGCGCGAGTGCGTGACGCCTCGGGTAAAGCAGAAGTAGCCGCTTAACGCAGCTCGCCACACAGGTCCAGTTCGACCAGGCGCCGTACTTCCTCGGTCGTCAGGCGTGCGCCCAGCAGCGCATGCAGCTTGCCGAGCGCGGCCTCACGGGTCATGCCACCACCGGAGAGCACGCCTGCACCACGCAGTCGGCTGCCCGCTTCGTAGACATCCAGTTCGACACCGCCCTCATGGCACTGGGTAATCGCGACCACACAGACACCCAGCGCTCGGGCGTTCTCCAGACTGGCCAGAAATTGCGGATCGTCACTTGGGCCTGTGCCGCTGCCGAAGCACTCGAGCACCAGACCGCGGATACCGCTATTGATCAAACCGTCCAGCTGAGCAGCACCGACACCCGGAAACAGTGGTAATACTGCGACCTCTGCCAGTGTCTTCGGCTGGCGATAGTTCAATGCGTCAGGGAGCGAAACCACCGCATGGCCGCCACGCGAGCGTTGCAGCGGTGCGAACGGTTGACGGCCGAAGCTGCGAATTTTCGCGCAGCGTACAGGTGTCATCAGTTGCCCGTGAAAATACAACTGAACGCCTGACACCAGACCCGACCCCAGCGCCAGCAGGGCGCCGTTGACGTTTTCCCAGGCATCGCTGTCCTGCACGCCGGCAGGCAGCATAGAGCCGGTGAACAGCACCGGTGCGCTGAACCCCAGCAACTGGAAGCTCATCGCCGCTGCGCTGTACGCCAGGGTGTCGGTGCCATGCAGAACCAGCACCGCATCGCAACCGTCGACCTCAATCGCCTCGATTACCGCCTCGCGCAGACGCAACCAGTAGGAAGGCGTCATGTTGGCGCTGTCGATCAGCGGCGACATCTCGCGAAAGTGCCACTGCGGCACCACCAGTTCCGGGTGCTCGGCCAGTTGCCCGGCCATTCGCGCTTCGAAACCGGAGGCCGGTGCCAGGCCGTTGGCGCTGGCCTGCATGCCGATGGTGCCGCCGGTGTAAAGAACCATTACGCGTTGGGCTGGTTGTTGTGCGTCATGAGGCATGGCTCTACTCCGGCGTAGTGTCGCGGTGGTTATCGTGCTTCGGGTACAGGCTTGGCTGCCGCTTCGGCGTCCTGTGTCGACTGACGCGTCGGATTGGCCGGCCATGCGTTGCGGTCCAGGTCCAGATCAGGGAACTGGCTGGAATCGAACACCGGCGTCTTGACCCCGGCCCGACGTTGCGCATCGTAGTCGTTCAAAATGCGCTTGACGACTTTGAACAGCATTGCGAGCGCGATCAGGTTGACGAACGCCAGCATGGTCATGGTGATGTCGGCGAACGCCAGTACATCTTTCAGGTCGACGACGGCACCCCACATGATCAATACCAGCACCGCGATACGGTAGATGATGATGGTCTGGATCTTCTCGCCAAACAGGAACCGCAGGCTGTTTTCGCCCAGGTAGTAGTTGTAGAGAATCGAGGTGAAGACGAACAGGGCCAACGCCACGCTGATGAAGATTCTGCCCCAGTCACCGACTACGGCTGCCAGCGAGTTCTGTGCCAGAACGATACCGTTGCCGTCGTAGCCGATGTCGTAGATACCGGACAGAAGAATCAGCAAGGCGGTGCAGGTGCAGATTACGAAGGTGTCGAGGAACACGCTGAACGCCTGAACCACGCCCTGCGCTACCGGGTGCTCGACGTGTGCCACGGCAGCCACGTTGGGCGCACTGCCCAGACCGGCTTCGTTGGCGAAGACGCCACGTTTGACGCCCATCACGATCGCGCTGCCGATCAGGCCGCCGAATACCGGATCAAGGCCGAAGGCGCTTCTGACGATGGTCATCAGCATGCCGGGAACGTGGTCGATCTGCAGGACGATGACGTAGATGGTGACCGCGATGTAGATCAGGGTCTTGACCGGAACCAGCAGGTCGGAAATAGCCGCGATACGCTTGATGCCACCAACGAAGGCCAGGCCCAGCAGCACGACCAGACAGATGCCGGTGGTTCGGGTGTCGACGTTGAACGCGCTTTTCAGCGAGTCGGTCACAGCGTGCGATTGCAGGCCGTTGAAGGCAAAACCGAAGGTCACCAGCAGCAGTACGGCCATGACCATGCCCAGCCAGCGTTTACCCAGACCGTGCTGGATGTAGAACGCCGGACCGCCACGGAACTGGCCTTCGGAATCCTTGCGCTTGTAGAGCTGAGCGAGGGAGCACTCGATGAAGCTGCTGGCCATGCCGACCAGTGCGGTCACCCACATCCAGAACACGGCACCCGGACCGCCGAGCGTGACGGCAATGCCGACGCCTGCGATGTTACCGGCACCGACGCGGCCCGCAAGGCTGAGCATCAGGGCCTGAAACGAACTCAACTGGCCCGCGCTGCTGCGCAGACTGTCGCGAAAAACCGAGAACATGTGGAAAAAGTGTCGAAACTGAACGAAACGCGAGCGGATCGTGAAGTAACTACCCAAGCCTACGATAAGTACGATCAGTACTTTACCGGAGAGAAAGTCGTTAATCATTTCCAGCATTTTTGTTATTCCTCGCTACTTTTGAGGGGGCGCACTATACCGGTGCAAAGTTTTTACGTCTGTAGTCGCTTTCTTGTACGGCTGATTCTTCATTCGCGACGATGAATGAATACTTCCACGGATGGCTCCGCAAAAGTGGTGTGCCGAAGGCTCTGGGTCCAGTGTCGGAGCCCTTTGCTGCGGGCAAAAAAAAGGGTCTGGAGAATCACTCCCAGACCCTCAAAAAATTGAGGGGTGTCTAGGCCCTCAATCTGGTGAGCAGGTTGCGCAGGTCATTCCCTGTCAGGCCTTCAAGGGGGCCAGACGCGGAGCGATCATGTTTTCCGGGCGCAGGATGTCGTCGAGCATGGCGTCGTCTAGCAGACCTTCTTCACGCACCAGTTCCAGCACGCCGCGGCCGGTTTCCAGCGCGATGCGGGCGATACGGGTGGAGTTTTCGTAACCGATGTAGGGGTTCAGGGCGGTGACCAGACCGATCGAATGCTCGACCAGCTCGCGGCAGCGCTGTTCGTTGGCGGTGATGCCGACGATGCAGTGCTCGCGCAGCATGTCCATGGCGCGCTGCAGCAGACGGATCGAGTCGAAGATCTTGTAGGCGATCAGCGGCTCCATCACGTTGAGCTGCAGTTGTCCGCCTTCGGCAGCCATGGTCAGCGACAGGTCGTTGCCGATGATTTCGAAAGCAACCTGATTGACCGCTTCCGGGATCACCGGGTTGACCTTGCCGGGCATGATCGAGCTGCCTGGCTGGCGTGCCGGCAGGTTGATTTCGTTGATGCCGGTGCGCGGGCCGCTGGACAGCAGGCGCAGGTCGTTGCAGATTTTCGACAGCTTGACCGCGGTACGCTTGAGCATGCCCGAGAACAGCACGAAGGCGCCCATGTCGGAGGTCGCTTCGATCAGATCGGCAGCAGGCACCAGAGGCTGACCGCTAATGAGCGCCAGACGATCGACCGCCAGCTTCTGATAGCCGGGGTCGGCGTTGATGCCGGTACCGATGGCGGTTCCGCCCAGGTTCACTTCGGTCAACAGCTCGGGTGCCAGGCTGCGCAGGCGGTTGAGGTCTTCGGTCAGGGTGGTGGCAAAGGCGCGGAACTCCTGACCCAGGGTCATTGGAACGGCGTCCTGCAACTGGGTGCGGCCCATCTTCAGCACATGGTTGAATTCTTCGCCCTTGGCGGCGAAGGACTGAATCAGGCTGGACAGGCTGGCGAGCAGGGCGTCGTGACCCAGCAGAAGACCCAGACGGATCGCGGTGGGGTAGGCGTCGTTGGTCGACTGCGCCATGTTGACATCGTTGTTGGGGTGCAGGTGTTTGTATTCGCCTTTCTCGAAACCCATGGTTTCCAGAGCGATGTTGGCGATGACTTCGTTGGCATTCATGTTGGTGGACGTGCCGGCGCCGCCCTGAATCATGTCGACCACGAACTGATCATGGAAGTCGCCGCGGATCAGGCGGGCGCAGGCCTCGCTGATCGCCGCATGCTTGGCGTCATTGAGGTGTCCGAGCTGATGGTTTGCATCTGCTGCCGCCTGCTTGACCATGGCCAGCGCGACTACCAGTTTCGGGTAGTGCGAAAGCGGCACGCCGGAGAGGTGAAAGTTGTTCACCGCTCGCAGGGTCTGGATGCCGTAATAAGCGTTGGCAGGTACTTCGAGAACACCAAGCAGGTCTTTTTCGATGCGCGATGATGCAGGCGAGGACATGATAAAAAAAGTCTCAAAAAGGCACGGACAATGCCGGAACGCCACGAATAGTGGGCTTGCCGTCTTCGATTGACCAATGCTGTTAAACGCTGGCCTATGCAATAACGGCATAATCAGCGCGTGACCTGGATTCCGTTCAGTGCGTAAAGGGGGCAAAATGTCGCACCGGTGCGCTTCTTCGGTCACATTTGCTGCGCCGTCAGGGTATGTATCCGCCTCGCTTCGCCGGGCGTCCCACCAGGACGCTGCAAACTGGTGCCGCAGGGCACGCGCAATTGCCTGTCGAAGCCGTCATCCATTGTCCGGGAGGACCTGATGAATCTGGAAAGCAAATGGCTGGAGGATTTCAGCGCCCTGGCGGCCACTCGCAGCTTTTCTCAGGCCGCCGAGCGTCGCTTCGTGACTCAGCCGGCATTCAGCCGGCGTATTCGCAGTCTTGAGTCGGCATTGGGGCTGACACTGGTCAATCGCTCGCGTACGCCCATCGAGTTGACCGCTGCCGGACAATTGTTTCTGGTCACGGCCCGTACCGTGGTCGAGCAACTGGGCGAAGTCGTGCGTCATCTGCATCACCTGGAAGGCGGGCAGGGCGAGGTCATGCAGGTGGCTGCGGCGCACTCTCTGGCACTGGGGTTCTTTCCGCGCTGGATCGCCCAATTGCGCAACGAAGGGCTGAACATTGCCACCCGGCTGGTGGCAACCAACGTCGGCGACGCGGTGCATGCGTTGCGCGAAGGTGGCTGTGATCTGATGCTGGCGTTCTACGATCCCGATGCCGCGCTGCAGATGGACGCCGAAATCTTTCCCTCGCTGCATTTGGGCCACACCGAGATGTTGCCGGTCTGTGCCGCCGATGCCGAGGGGCGGCCGTTATTCGATATGGAAGGCGAGGGCAGTGTGCCGCTGCTTGCCTATAGCGCCGGGGCCTTTCTCGGGCGGTCGGTGAACCTGTTGTTGCGTCAGCGCAATCTGCGCTTCACGACGGTTTACGAGACGGCCATGGCCGACAGCTTGAAAAGCATGGCGCTGGAAGGGTTGGGGATTGCCTGGGTGCCGCAACTGAGTGTGCGCGCCGAGCTGGCGCGCGGTGAACTGGTGGTGTGTGGCGGACCGCAGTGGCATGTGCCGCTGGAGATCCGCCTGTACCGCTGCGCACTGGTGCGCAAGGCCAACGTGCGCCTGTTGTGGCGCAAGCTTGAAGGTGCGGCGGCGCCAGATTCCCGGTGACAAGCGCCGCTCCTGGCGATGCCGGAGAGCGACCCTGGTCTGCTCAGGGAAATCTGTTCAGATGATCAGCAATGATTTGCTTGTTGGCGTCGCTGTAGACATAGCAATTGGAGCGTATTTTTTCGTGGCTTTCGATGATATTCGTCTGACACCACCATCCCCCCTTATAGATAACCTCTGCGGCCTCATGAGTGCCGCCGAGCATATGGCCCAGCTCGTGCGCGGGGATTGCGAATGTTTCCAGTGAGGCTATGACTGTGTAGCTTTTGTCGGTGCTGGCGCCCAGAGTCTTTGAGTTGATCCTGTTCTGAGTCAACAGCAGGTACTTGGTGGTCGCGTTGCGCTCCAGGCCGTTGTCGATGACATACCGATCCATCCTGTTTTTCCAGGCGTAATAGGTTTCGTCTACATCGTCGCTCTGATAAGCGAAGTCAGTAAGGCCCGGGACGTCGCGAATGAACGCCAATCGCACATAACGACCCGTGAAGCTTTGCAGATCTTTTATGAGCCAAGCGAAGTAGTCCTGGCGTAGTTCCTGGGTGCCGTGATGTGACGTGTCGTTGTGGAGAACCAGGTACAGGGTCAACGGTTGCCTGGAGGCGCTATTGTTGGCCCATGCCGCATGGCTCAGCGCCAGCGCGCATAGCAGCAGACAGCTTGTATATTTCTTGATCATCGCACTCATCCTTGAGTAGGTGGATTGTGGCCGGCCGTGTGTAGCCCGGTGCCGGAGATCTAATAGCAACTGGCGTTGACAGGAAATCAGGATCAACATCTATCGCAGTAGCCCTTGTTTGATTGGTGTGCAGTACAAGTGCCGATTCTCTGCCGGATTTTTCCGTGCTGCCTCCCGCTATAAAAACCTGGACGGTTGAGCGTATGGGGGCTGTCATCCTGGCGCTTTGCGGTATACTGCGCGGCCTTTGGCCGGTTAAACCGGTCATTATTCGTACAACAAGCCACGCCGGTCCCCCCGCGTGGCTTGTTGTTTTCAGACGCGCCTGCGGGCGCCCGATGAGAGGCACGACGATGAGCGCACTGGTTGGCGTGATCATGGGCTCCAAGTCCGATTGGTCCACCCTTAGCCACACCGCCGATATGCTGGAAAAGCTCGGCATCCCTTTTGAAGTCAAGGTGGTGTCAGCGCACCGCACACCGGATCTGCTGTTCCAGTACGCCGACGAAGCGGAAGGCCGTGGCATTGAAGTGATCATCGCCGGTGCTGGTGGTGCCGCTCACTTGCCGGGCATGTGCGCTGCCAAGACCCACCTGCCTGTGTTGGGCGTTCCGGTGCAGTCTTCAATGCTCTCGGGTGTCGACTCGCTGTTGTCGATCGTGCAGATGCCGGCCGGTATCCCGGTCGCGACCCTGGCGATCGGCAAGGCGGGTGCAATCAACGCAGCGCTGCTTTCAGCGAGCATCCTCGGCGCAAAGCACCCGCAATTCCACGCAGCGCTGAAGAAATTTCGCACTGAACAGACAGACAGCGTCCTGGACAATCCAGACCCACGCCACGCCTGAGGTTTTTCCATGAAGATCGGTGTAATCGGTGGTGGCCAGCTGGGCCGCATGTTGGCATTGGCAGGTACGCCGCTGGGCATGAACTTCGCCTTTCTCGATCCTGCGCCGGACGCCTGTGCTGCGGCACTTGGCGAGCATCTGCGTGCCGATTACGGCGATCTGGATCATCTGCGTCAGTTGGCGGATGAAGTCGATCTGGTGACCTTCGAGTTTGAAAGCGTTCCGGCCGAGACCGTGGCGTTTCTGTCACAGTTCGTACCGGTCTATCCGAGCGCCGAAGCGTTGCGCATTGCGCGTGACCGCTGGTTCGAAAAGAGCATGTTCAAGGACCTGGGCATCCCGACGCCGGCATTCGCCGATATCCAGTCGCAGGCCGACCTGGATGCTGCAGTAGCCAGCATCGGTCTGCCTGCCGTGCTGAAAACCCGCACCCTGGGTTATGACGGCAAGGGCCAGAAGGTCCTGCGTTCGGCAGCCGATGTGGTCGACACATTCGCCGAGCTGGGCAGCGTGCCGTGCCTGCTGGAAGGCTTCGTACCGTTCAGCGGTGAAGTGTCGTTGATTGCCGTGCGCGCGCGTGATGGCGAGACCCGGTTCTACCCGCTGGTGCACAACACGCATGACAGCGGCATCCTGCGTCTGTCCATCGCCAGCACTGATCATCCTTTGCAGGCACTGGCCGAAGACTACGCCGGCCGCGTCCTGAAGCAGCTGGATTACGTGGGCGTGCTGGCATTCGAATTCTTTGAGGTCGACGGTGGCCTGAAAGCCAACGAGATTGCGCCGCGCGTCCACAACTCCGGTCACTGGACCACCGAAGGCGCCGAGTGCAGCCAGTTCGAAAACCACCTGCGGGCGGTTGCCGGTCTGCCGCTGGGCTCTACAGCCAAGGTCGGTGAAAGCGCCATGCTCAACTTCATCGGTGAAGTGCCCGCAGTGGACAAGGTCATCGCTGTCGAAGACTGCCACCTGCATCACTACGGCAAGGCGTTCAAGGCTGGCCGCAAGGTCGGACACGCCACGGTTCGCAGCGCTGACCGCGCAACGCTGGATCGTCAGGTGAAGTTGGTAGAAGCGCTGATCAAAGGCTGATCAGGCCCACGGCTAGCGTGCCGATGCTCCGCGTTGGCACGCAGTTTCAGGACACTCCGCGTCCTTTTGCGACGCGGAGCGTCGAGAACTGCATTCCCACGCAGAGCGTGCGCAACGAGCGTTTCTAACTGTCGTGCCGATGCGTCGCGTTGAAGCACTGTTCGAGACGCGTGGCCTCCGTTCAGGTAGGTTCAGCCCCGTCATTCATGAAGAATTCTCCACCCCGAAGCAAACTGGCCATTGCGCCGGAACCATTCCCTCTCGTCGTTCTCAGATAGCAGTAGGTCGGGGCTGCTGTCAGCCCGGGCGTATTCACTTAATACAGAGGGAAATGGCATGGGTATCATTGGAACCATCTTTATCGGCCTGATCGTTGGTCTGTTGGCTCGCTTTCTGAAGCCGGGCGACGACAGCATGGGCTGGATCATGACCATCGTGCTGGGTATCGCCGGTTCGCTTGCAGCCACTTACGGTGGTCAGGCGCTGGGTATCTATCAGGCAGGCGAGGGTGCAGGTTTCCTCGGCGCGCTGGTAGGTGCAATCATCCTGCTGGTTATCTACGGCATGATCAAAAAGAAATAACGCTTAGGCGTCAGCCCTCTGTTTTACAGTGCGCAGAGGGCTAGAATGCTCGGCAACTTTCCACCCCTTTGCCGAGCTTTATCATGCGTCGCTTCCTGTTGATGACTCTTCTGCTGTTATCCGCGCTCTGCGGTCCCGCATACGCCCAGTTGCCGGAAACCGACTGGCTTGAGCTGATGCCCAAGTCCGATCAAAAAGCCCTCGAAGCCATGCCCGAGATTGACCACAATTCTCCGGAAGCCATGGGCACGTTCGACAGCAAGGGTGGACTGAAGCAGAGCAAGGGTTTGCCTGCAGTCATGTATTCGACCAAAACCGTCCCGGCAATGAACGGCAAGACGATTCGTCTTGGCGGCTACCCTGTGCCTCTCGAAACCGACGCCAAGGGCCGCAGCACGCTGTTCTTCATTGTGCCTTATCCAGGCGCCTGCATTCACGTTCCACCACCGCCGCCTAACCAGCTGGTGCTGGTGCGTTACCCCAAGGGGCTGAAACTGGATGATATCTACACACCACTGTGGGTAGAAGGCACCCTGAAAATCGAGAAGGTCAGTAACGACCTTGCCGATGCTGCGTATGCGATGGATGCGTCAAAGGTCCGCGTGGTGGTTGAGTCGGACCTTTGATGGGCTTGATCAATTACTGATCAGAGCGCCTCGCTCCAGATACTCACTCCCAGAACATGCATCTGGTCCGGTGCCAGGGTGACCACGTCGTCCAGCACGTTGGCGGTTTCGACGCAGACCATGCGCTGCCAGCCGTCTGCTGCCATGTCGGTGAACTTGCCGGTCTTCTCGATCCACGGGTTCCATAGGATGGCTGAGTTCGAGCCCGTGCTGCGGATGTGGATGCGTCGCTGCCACTGCGGGTCAACGATGCTGAGCACGCCTGGTGTGTCCTTGTAGATGCGGTCGGTTTCGCCTGTGAAGGTCAGGTCGCCGGTCTGCTCGCGTTCTTCCCAGTTTGCCAGGGTTTCGATGTAACGCAGGCCGTCGAGCCCTTCGACGCTGACCTGACGTACATCGCTGACTGCGAAATAGGTATGCAGCGCCTGGCTGATCACCACAGGCTCAGTGCCACAGTTGTAGCTGACCAGACTGACATTCAGTGCGTGGTCCAGACGAATGCTCAGTTTCAGGGCTACATTGTGCGGCCAGCCCGGCAAGTGGCCTTCGGCCTCGGGAAGGACGAACTCCACCAGCAGTGCATCGCCATCTGCGCCGATACCCAGCAACTGCCAGTCGAGCGCTCGCACTTCGCCATGTGCCTTGGCAGGTTCGCTGCTGTCGCGCATGGCCTGCACGCTTTGCGGGTTGCGCTCCAGATTGCCGAACCACGGCCAGCAGATCGGCATGCCTGCACGAATGGGTTTGCCGCGCTTGAAAACGGCCTCTTCGTTCAGCCACACCAGCGGCTGCTGCCCGGCCACTTGATAGCTGAGGATGTGTGCGCCTTGTTGCGCAACCAGCAGCTCTGCTTCGCCGTGGCAAATACGCCAGCAGTTCAGCTCATCGTAAAGGATGGATTCAACGGTGGGTTCAACCGGGGATGTTGGCATGCAAAGTTCTCACTCAATGACCGTGACGAAAATAGACCGCTTCATGCAGGGCGAGTTTAACCGGGCAGCCAACCTGTAGCCGAGCGACAATTTACCGTCGCGCGGGAACCGAGCGCGTCCGGCCGCTGGCATCTATGGCCACGAATACGAACGCGGCCTCGGTGACCTTGCGCCATTCGCTGGTGAGCGGGTCGTCGCTCCACACTTCGACCATCATCTTGATCGAGGTGCGTCCGACTTCCAGGGTGCGGGTATAGAAGGAAAGCTGTTCGCCGACCGCGACCGGGACCAGAAATGCCATGCGATCGATGGCCACGGTCGCCACGCGGCCACCCGCGACTTTGCTGGCCATAGCTGTGCCTGCCAGGTCCATCTGGGACACCAGCCAGCCACCAAAGATGTCGCCAAAGCCATTGGTTTCGCGGGGAAGGGCGGTGATTTGCAGTGCAAGGTCGCCTTGCGGGGTTGGATCTTCTTGTTCGAGCTCGATCATGCCTAGGGTGCCTCTGACCCATGACTCTCATTATTGTATGCCGCGGTTAACAGGTGCCATTCAAAACCATGAGCATGAACATTATGTGTTCAGCGCCGGTGTGGCCCAAAGGGAAACTCTGCGAAACCCGCTGATTCAGACGTTTTCGCACAACTTCCCAAGGCTGTTGACGACTTGCGAGTATATCGGGCGTTGCGTCATAGAACGACCGTGGGGTCTTCATTTTGTGTCAGTGGCAGTTCTGCCATGTGTTTTTTGTAGCAATTTGCTATCTTGCTGGACCTCTACAGGTGACAAGACTGCCTGTACACGCAATTTTGGTGCCTATCTGCGCCGTTGCTCCCGACAATCGCTTCTGCACGGCACCCCGCAGCAGCCAGCGTTGCTGTCGCTCGCCCCTTTTCAAAGAACACGTAAAGAGAAGCCTTGTCATGTCATCTGTTCCTCCAAGTTCCACGCAGCCTGCGCGGCCTTTGACTCGCAGCGATTACAAAACCCTTTCGCTGTCGGCCCTGGGTGGCGCGCTGGAGTTCTACGACTTCATCATTTTCGTGTTTTTCGCGGCGGTGGTCGGCAAACTGTTTTTCCCGGTGGACATGCCCGACTGGCTGCGCATGATGCAGACGTTCGGCATTTTCGCCGCCGGTTATCTGGCGAGACCCCTGGGCGGCATTATCATGGCGCACTTCGGCGATCTGCTGGGGCGCAAGAAAATGTTCACGCTGAGCATTTTCATGATGGCGGTGCCGACCCTGATCATGGGTCTGCTGCCGACCTACGCACAGATCGGCATGTGGGCGCCGATTCTGCTGTTGTTGATGCGCGTCATTCAAGGTGCCGCCATCGGCGGTGAAGTACCTGGCGCGTGGGTCTTCGTGTCCGAGCATGTGCCTGCACGGCGTGTCGGGTATGCCTGCGGCACCCTGACCGCGGGCCTGACAGCGGGCATCCTGCTGGGCTCGCTGGTCGCCACGGCGATCAACAGCATCTATACCCCCGTCGAGGTATCGGATTACGCATGGCGTATCCCTTTCCTGCTGGGTGGCGTGTTCGGCCTGATGTCGGTGTATCTGCGTCGCCTGCTGCATGAAACGCCGGTGTTTGCCGAGCTGCAACTGCGCAAGGCACTGGCCGAAGAGGTGCCGCTCAAGGCGGTACTGCGTGATCATCGTGGCGCCGTGGCGCTGTCGATGCTGATGACCTGGTTGCTGTCTGCCGGCATCATCGTCGTGATCCTGATGACACCGACCATCCTGCAAACCATCTATGGCTTTCCGGCCGCTACCGCGCTGAAAGCCAACAGCCTGGCGATTGTCTTCCTGAGCGTGGGTTGCATCGCTGCGGGCGCGCTGGCGGATCGTTTGGGCGCAGGCTGGGTGTTTCTGCTGGGCAGCGCAGGTTTGCTGGTCAGTTCCTGGACGTTCTATCACATCCTCGGCAGCCATCCGGAAGTGCTGTTCCCGCTGTATGCCGTGACCGGTCTGTTCGTCGGTACGATCGGCGCAGTTCCTTACGTCATGGTCAAGGCATTCCCGCCTGTGGTGCGCTTCTCGGGGCTGTCGTTCTCCTACAACCTGGCGTACGCGATCTTCGGCGGTCTGACGCCGATGGTCGTGACCTTCATGCTCAAGAGCAGTCCGATGGGGCCGGCGTGGTACGTCGCGATCCTCTGCGGTCTGGGCATGGCCATCGGTGTGTTTTTGCTGAGCCGAAAGCGCTGATCATCAGCCGCTGCTGAATCGCTCGGGCACCGCTACAGCCAAAGGCTATCTACCTGCACAGGTCGATAGCCTTTTCATCTTATTGTCATAATCAATTCATAGAGTAGTCATAAGACTGGCCCAAAAAGGCTCGTGGACACCTACACACCCTGCCAGGAGCGCAAGGATGACACTCAAGCGTTTGATGACTGCACTGACATTGGTTGCCGCCGGAGTGACGGCAGCCAATACGCTGGCTGCGGTCGACCCTGCCATCCAGGCCTATACCAGGACCTCCGGTGTGTCGGGCAATCTCTCCAGTGTCGGCTCCGATACCCTGGCAAATCTGATGACCCTGTGGGCCGAGGCCTACAAGAAAGAATACCCGAGCGTGAACATCCAGATTCAAGCGGCCGGCTCCTCCACGGCGCCACCCGCGCTGACCGAGGGCACGGCCAATCTGGGCCCGATGAGCCGCAGGATGAAGGACGGCGAGCTGTCGGCTTTCGAGCAGAAACATGGCTACAAGCCCACTGCCATCCCGGTCGCGGTGGATGCTTTGGCGGTTTTTGTGCACAAGGACAACCCGATCAAGGGCCTGACCCTGCAGCAAGTGGACGCGATCTTTTCCGCGACCCGCCTGTGCGGCGCCAGGGCAGATGCGAAAACCTGGGGCGATGTCGGCGTGACCGGCGATCTGGCAGGCAAACCGATCCAGTTGTTCGGTCGTAACTCAGTGTCGGGTACCTACGGTTATTTCAAGGAAGAAGCGCTGTGCAAAGGCGACTTCAAGGCCAACGTCAACGAGCAGCCCGGCTCTGCTTCGGTGGTCAGCGCGATCAGCAATTCGCTTAACGGCATCGGTTATTCGGGCATCGGTTACAAGACATCCAACGTCAGAACTGTGCCGCTGGCGAAGAAGGAAGGGGGCGAGTTTGTCGAAGACAGCGAAGCCAATACCCTGAACGGCAGTTATCCACTGTCGCGCTTCCTTTATGTCTACGTGAACAAGGCGCCGAACCAGCCCTTGGCGCCGCTGGAGGCCGAGTTTGTAAAACTGGTGCTGTCGAGGCAGGGCCAGGAAGTGGTGATGAAGGACGGTTACATCCCGCTGCCCGCCCGTGTCGTCGAGAAGACGCTGGCCGATCTTGGCCTGCAGGGCGCGGGCGGCGTGGCGGTAAAGTAGTCACGTACGCGTTGGAGCGGGGCTCAATGGACTGGCCTGCATACAAATTGAACAGTCCGCCGCCGGTTTCGCAGGCAGCGGGCTTTCTTGCGTCACCTTGCTGTAATGTTTCTGTCATACAAGGCGTCTACGGTGTGTGCGCATGAATGAGCTGTTCAAATCGACGATGGACCAGAGCTCGCCTCCAGCGCGTATTGATTTCAATACGCCCGCGATGGTGCGCAAGCGTCGTGTCCGTGCGTTTACCGACCGGCTCACTCACTGGTACGTCGCCATTGGCGGCCTTGCCGTGCTGGCTGCCATTACGCTGATCTTTTTCTACCTGGCCTATGTCGTTGCGCCGCTCTTCAAAGGCGCCAGCCTGACCGCCGAACCTGCGCTGAATACCGCCTGGCTGCAGGATGCCGGCGCTCCGCTGATGATTACCATCGAAGAGCAGAACCAGATCGGCATGCGCATTTCCGACAAGGGCGAAGTGGTCTTTTTCAACAGCGAGGACGGCGCAGAGCTGCGGCGCATTGCCTTGCCGCTCCCTGCGGGCGTGTCCGTTGCGTCCATCGGCAAGGATCAGCCCGGCGCGCCCTTGATAGCCCTGGGTTTGTCCAACGGTCAGGTGCTGGTGTTCAGGCATTCTTACCTGACGACCTACCCGAACGATCAGAAAACCATCACCCCGAGCGTGGCCTGGCCTTACGGCGAAGCGCCCCTGGTACTGGATGAGGCCGGGCGTGCGGTCGAGCATGTCACCGTCAGTGCCGATGGCGACAGCCTGAAGCTGGCAGGGTCTACCGGCACTCAGTTGCATGTCATCTCGCTCGAACAGAAAGAAAACATGATGACCGGCGAGATGACCCGCGAGCAGACGCGTGTCGAGTTGCCGCAGATGTCCGCAGCGGTCAAGGCGATCTACATCGACCCGCGTCAGCAATGGTTGTATGTCATCAACGGGCGCGCGCAGGCGGATGTGTTCAGCCTGCGCGATCGCAGCCTCAATGGCCGCTATAAATTGCTGGAAGACGGCAACGCCGAGATCACGGCGAGCGCTCAACTGGTCGGCGGCATTTCGCTGATCATCGGCAACTCGAAAGGCAGTATGTCCCAGTGGTTCATGGCCCGGGACACTGACGGTGAGCAGCGCCTGATGCGCATCCGCGATTTCAGCCTGGGCAGCGCACCGATCGCGCAGATCAAGGCCGAGCAGCGCCGCAAGGGGTTCATCGCTCTGGATGCTTCCGGCAAGCTGGGCGTATTCCACAGCACAGCGCACCGCACCCTGCTGATCGACAAGGTCGCCGAGGGGCCCGGTATTCTGGCGTTATCGCCACGCGCCAACCGGATTCTGATTGAAAGCGCTGGCAAGCTGCTGCCGCTGACGCTGGACAACCCGCACCCGGAAGTCTCCTGGAGTTCGCTGTGGGGCAAGGTCTGGTACGAGAATTACGATGAACCCAAGTACATCTGGCAGTCCACGGCGTCCAACTCCGACTTCGAGCCCAAGCTGAGCCTGGCGCCGTTGACCTACGGCACGCTGAAAGCGGCGTTCTACGCCATGCTGCTGGCCGCGCCGCTGGCCGTGGCTGCCGCGATCTACACCGCCTACTTCATGGCCCCGGGCATGCGCCGCAAGGTCAAGCCGGTGATCGAATTGATGGAAGCGATGCCGACGGTGATTCTCGGCTTTTTTGCCGGATTGTTTCTGGCCCCATATCTGGAAGGGCATCTGCCCGGCATCTTCAGCCTGTTGCTGCTTACGCCGATCGGCATTTTGCTGGTGGGCTTTTTCTGGACCCGCCTGCCTGATTCGTTTCGCTTGCGTATTCCCGATGGCTGGGAAGGCGCGATTCTGATTCCGGTCGTGCTATTGGTGGGCTGGTTTTCACTGAGCATGAGCCCGCATCTGGAGAACTGGTTCTTCGCGGGTGACATGAGCACCTGGATTCGTGACCACCTGGGTATCACCTACGATCAGCGCAATGCACTGGTAGTCGGCATCGCCATGGGATTCGCGGTGATCCCCAACATTTATTCGATTGCCGAAGACGCCGTGTTCAGCGTGCCGCGCAGCCTGACGCTGGGTTCGCTGGCACTGGGCGCGACGCCGTGGCAGACCCTGACGCGGGTGGTGATCCTGACCGCCAGCCCCGGCATCTTTTCCGCCTTGATGATCGGCATGGGCCGGGCCGTGGGGGAAACCATGATTGTGCTGATGGCGACCGGTAACACGCCGATCATGGACATGAACCTGTTTGAAGGCATGCGTACGCTGGCGGCCAATGTCGCGGTGGAGATGCCGGAGTCGGAAGTGGGCGGCAGCCATTATCGGGTGCTGTTTCTCGCGGCGTTGGTGCTGTTGATGTTCACCTTCGTGATGAACACCCTCGCAGAGCTGATTCGTCAGCGTCTGCGCAAGCAATACTCGTCGCTGTAAGGAAGGTAGGCGTTGGTGAAGCGGAACTCCCTCAGGAACTGGTTCAAAAGTGGCGCCCCCGGCGTCTGGATGAGTGCGGGTGCCGTATCCATCGCTGTGATCATGACCATCGGCCTGTTGGCGGTGATCGCCGTGCGTGGCCTTGGGCATTTCTGGCCCGCCGATCTGGTGAGCGCGCAGTACGCGGTGCCCAATCAGGAATCGAACGTTCTGGTCGGCGAGCGGGTCGAGCAGGAGCAAGTACCTCGTGCGCGCCTGAAAAGCGCGGGCCTGCCGGTGCCTGATCAAGGGCCGGAATTCATGACCCGCGAGCTGTTCAAGGTCGGCAATCGCGATCTCAACCCCAGTGACTTCAACTGGGTGGTAGGCGAATGGCTGACCGTGCAGAGCCGGCCTGCAGACCTGATGACGCTGGAGCGTCGCGAGTGGGGCAATTTCTACGGCTATCTGGTCAACGTCAAGGAAGACGGGCGTGTCGTGGCCGAAGGCGAGGCGGCATGGCCGGTCCTGCAAGAGCGCATCAAACGCGTCGAAAAGCTGGCTGACGAGCTCTACAGCCTGGAAAAGAAAGACATTGGTGCCATCAATCACGGTATCGAGCGCCTGCGCCTGCAGGCCCGCAAGCTGGAACTCGATGGCCGACTGGATGCCGCCGCGCAAGCGGACATGGCTGCCGAGCGGGCCGAGCTGGATGCGCGTTACAAGGTGATCGAGGCGCGCCTTGACGGGCTGCACCAGGCCTTTGATCGCGACAGCCTGACCGCGCGCGATGGCAACGGCAAAGAGATCGAACTCAGCCTGGGCAAAGTGGTGCGTGCCTATCAGCCCAATGCGATGGGCACGGTGACCAAGCTTGGCTTCTACTTCGAGAAACTGTGGGAGTTTCTCAGCGCCGACCCACGCGAAGCCAACACCGAGGGCGGTATCTTCCCGGCGATCTTCGGCACGGTGATGATGACCCTGATCATGGCCGTGATCGTCACGCCGTTCGGTGTGCTGGCGGCGGTCTACCTGCGTGAGTATGCGCGCCAGGGGCCGGTTACCCGGTTGATTCGCATCGCTGTGAACAACCTTGCCGGTGTGCCTGCGATTGTCTACGGCGTGTTTGGCCTGGGATTCTTCGTCTATGTGCTGGGCGGCTCGGTGGATCGGCTGTTCTTTCCTGAAGCGCTGCCGGCCCCGACGTTCGGTACGCCGGGCCTTTTATGGGCCTCGCTGACCCTGGCACTGCTTGCCGTGCCGGTGGTGATCGTGGCGACGGAAGAAGGGCTGGCGCGCATTCCGCTGACCCTGCGTGAAGGTTCGCTGGCACTGGGTGCAACCAAGGCCGAGACGCTGTGGAAAATCGTACTGCCAATGGCCAGCCCGGCGATGATGACCGGGCTCATCCTCGCGGTAGCGCGTGCCGCCGGGGAAGTTGCGCCCTTGATGCTGGTGGGCGTCGTCAAGCTGGCGCCGTCGCTGCCGCTGGACGGCAACTATCCTTATCTGCACCTCGATCAGAAGATCATGCACCTGGGTTTCCACATTTACGACGTCGGCTTCCAGAGCCCCAACGTCGAGGCCGCACGCCCGCTGGTGTATGCCACCGCGCTGCTGCTGGTGCTGGTCATCGCCTTGCTCAATCTGTCGGCGGTGAGCATCCGTAACCATTTGCGGGAAAAGTACAAGGCGCTCGACAATTGATCCCGAATTCGCCCTTTGGCAAACGCGGCCGTGCGATGACGCGAACAGTTCGCACAGGAGCAATCCATGCAGCATGAAAGCCCGACGAGTGGCATGAACATGTCGGCCCTGAGGCGTCACAAGCAACGTCTGGATCTGGCCGACGAGAGCGTGGCCATCGAAGTGCCGGGCCTGAATCTGTTCTATGGCGACAAGCAGGCGCTGTTCGATATTGCCCTGAATATCCCGAAGCAGAAGGTGACCTCGTTCATCGGTCCGTCCGGGTGTGGCAAATCGACGTTGTTGCGCTGCTTCAACCGCATGAACGACCTGGTCGATGGTTGCCGGGTCGAGGGTGCGATCAACCTGTACGGGCACAACATCTACACCAAGGGCGAGGAAGTCGCCGAGTTGCGTCGCCGCGTCGGCATGGTGTTTCAGAAGCCCAATCCGTTCCCCAAGACGATTTATGAAAACGTGGTCTACGGGCTGCGTATTCAGGGGATCAACAAGAAGCGCGTGCTCGATGAAGCTGTCGAGTGGGCGCTGAAAGCCGCTGCGCTCTGGGATGAAGTCAAGGATCGACTGCATGAGTCGGCATTGGGTTTGTCCGGGGGGCAGCAGCAGCGTCTGGTCATTGCCCGAACGATCGCCGTGGAGCCGGAAGTCCTGCTGCTCGACGAACCCTGTTCGGCACTCGATCCGATTTCGACCCTTAAAGTCGAAGAACTGATCTACGAACTGAAATCGAAATACACCATTGTGATCGTTACCCACAACATGCAGCAGGCGGCTCGGGTGTCGGATTACACCGCGTTTATGTACATGGGCAAGCTTGTCGAGTTTGGTGATACGGATACCTTGTTCACCAACCCGGCAAAAAAACAGACAGAAGACTACATCACCGGTCGTTACGGGTAGTACGTGCTTCGTCAGCCCTGAACCACCGCTGCGTTTTCGCAATTAACCGGACGTTCCAAGGACACCCAGCATGATCCACAAAGACAGCCATACGCATCACATTTCCCAACAGTTCAACGCTGAACTCGAAGACGTTCGCAGCCATTTGCTCGAAATGGGTGGCCTGGTCGAGAAGCAGGTGAACGATTCGGTCACAGCGCTGATCGAGGCAGACTCCGGTCTAGCCCAACGTGTTCGCGAGGTCGACGACCGGATCAATCAGATGGAGCGCAGCATCGACGAGGAATGCCTGCGCATTCTGGCTCGTCGTCAGCCTGCGGCGTCCGACCTGCGCCTGATCATCAGCATTTCCAAGTCGGTGATCGACCTGGAGCGCATTGGTGATGAAGCGACCAAGATCGCGCGCCGTGCCATCAAGCTCTGCGAAGAGGGCGAGGCACCACGCGGCTACGTCGAGGTACGTCACATCGGCGATCAGGTGCGCAACATGGTGCGCGATGCGCTGGATTCGTTCGCCCGTTTCGACGCCGAGCTGGCCCTGTCGGTGGCGCAGTACGACAAGACCATCGACCGCGAGTACAAGACGGCCCTGCGCGAGCTGGCGACCTACATGATGGAAGATCCACGCTCGATCTCCCGGGTACTGGACGTCATCTGGGTGCTGCGCTCTCTGGAGCGAATCGGCGACCATGCGCGCAACATTTCCGAGCTGGTGATCTATCTCGTGCGTGGGACCGACGTGCGGCACATGGGTCTCAAGCGCATGAAGGAAGAAGTGCAGGGTATATCGAGCGAAACCGCTAATGTTCCGGGCGACGCTGACGATAAGTAAGATTGCCTGCGAGAAAAACGCCCAGCACGCGCTGGGCGTTTTTCGTTACGCAGATCAGTATTTCCCGTCGCCTGCGGATTAAATGTCGCGGCGCAGTCAATCAATATGGCAGTTGGCTATCGGTCAACGCTATGCTTGCCGAAACAAAGGGCGTGTTGGCATACCGCAGTTCGCCTCCAGGTGAACACGCCCGCAGGAGCGTCGATGAGTAAGGTCAGTGTATTGGTGGTGGATGACGCGACTTTCATTCGCGACTTGGTCAAGAAAGGGCTGCGCAATTATTTTCCCGGGATTCATACCGAGGACGCGGTCAATGGTCGCAAGGCTCAGACGTTGCTGGGCAAAGAGGCGTTCGACCTGATTCTGTGCGACTGGGAAATGCCAGAAATGTCCGGCCTGGAGCTGTTGACATGGTGCCGTCAGCAAGACAATTACCTGAGAACCGTGCCGTTCATCATGGTGACCAGCCGTGGTGACAAGGAAAACGTTGTGCAGGCCATTCAGGCCGGTGTGACCGATTTTGTCGGCAAGCCGTTCACCAATGAACAGCTGCTGACCAAGGTCAAGAAAGCACTGGCAAAAGTCGGCAAGCTCGACGCCGTCATGTCCACAGCCCCGGCACGCATGAACTCGCCGCTCAATGACTCGCTGAGCGCATTGACCGGTGGCAAGGCCGAAGTGGTTCGTGCCGCGCCTGTTGCCGCCGCCGCTGCTCCCAAGCCAGCCCCTGCACCCGTCAGATCGGCAGAGCCGACCGGTCGCGGCCAGGGCCAGTTGCGCCTGCCCAACGGCACTCAGTCGTGTGTGATCAAGGCCCTCACCCTGAAAGACGCCACACTGGTGATTCGCGTCAGCGAAAACCTGCCACAGGTACTCGATAGCGCGGTGCTGGACCTGGAGCAGGGCGAGGAAAACGAGGTCGCACGCCTGAACGGCTATCTGCACTCTGTTGCCGCGTTCGAGCAGAAGCCCGACAGCGAATGGTTGCAAGTGACCTTCCGCTTTGTCGATCACGACGCGCAGAAGCTTGATTACCTGTCGCGTCTGATTGCTCGTGGCACGGCGCAGAAGCACTTCATCCCGGGCGCCTGATACCTGCCTCTGAGCTGAGTGGCATGCCCATGCGCGTCAGCCTTGCGCGGTGTTACACGACACCGCGTACCGAGCCTCTGGCGCGCCTTCCTTGACGCTTCATTCATGTCCGATTGATACCCTTGCGTCCTCTTCTGCCTGCAAGGCTGCTAGGCTTGGCACCCAGTGCCCTTGAACCCGAACATCTCCGATGCTTGAACGCCTGCTTATCCTGTTTGCCCTGACGTTGACTGTGCAGTCGGCCGGGGCTGTCACGATTTATAAATTCACCGATGCCAATGGCGTGGTGTCCTTTTCGGACCGGCCGACGCCCGGCGCATCGGTCATGGTGTTTCGGGACCGCATGGTCGAGCGTATCGACGGCCAGGTGCACTTGAGTGTCAGGCGTGAAAAGGGCGTACACAGCCTGTATGTGCGCAACGATCTGTACGCCCCGGTCGAAGTTGAACTCAGGCTTTCCAGTGTGACCAACGTGCTGGGGGTCTCTGGCTCGTCGGCAACGTTGCGTCGCACGATCCCTGCGCGCAGCAACCAGCGCGTGGTGGTCTTGAGCCCCAAGGTGGGGAGCAAGCCGATGAACTACGCCTCGGTGCTGACTTCAACCCTGGGTGATCCCAAGGGCTCGGTGCAAGCCTATAAATACCCGCTGCCGTGGATTGGCGGGCCGTTTCGCCTGACGCAGGGCCCGAATGGCCGATACAGCCATTACGGCGTCAAGGGGCGCTATGCAATGGACATCGCCATGCCGGAGGGCACGCCGATCATTGCCGCGCGCGGCGGCACGGTGGTGAAGATCGAAAACAGTCAGTCAGGGCGCGGCTCGAATGCGTCAGGCAACTTTGTGCGCATTCTGCACGACGACGGCACCATGGGCGTCTACCTGCACCTGATGCGCGGCTCGGTGAGTGTCAGGGAAGGTCAACGGGTGAGTGTTGGAACAGCGCTGGCACGTTCGGGCAACACCGGCAACAGCACCGGCCCGCACCTGCACTTCGTCGTGCAGCGCAACTCGGGCAACGAACTGGTCTCGATCCCCTACGAATTCGCCACACCGGTACAGAGTCTGCCCAACTTCGCCGTCGGCGGGAATTGAGGGGGAGCTATTCATAGCTCCACGCCCTGCGTCCGCCCTTGGGCAGGCGGCGCTGATCGGGTCAGTCCAGCTTCAGTACCTTGGCCAGAACGATTTTCGGGCCTTTCATCTTTTTGATGATGATGCGCAGGCCTTCGACTTCCAGCTGTTCCTCTTCTTCCGGCACACGCTTGAGCGTGTCGTAGATCAGACCGGCCAGCGTCTCGGCTTCGATGTGATCCAGGTCGACGCCCAGCAGGCGCTCGATCTTGAACAATGGCGTATCGCCCCGTACCAGCAGTTTGCCGGGCTGATAGGCGAGAATGCCGCGTTCAACCTTGCGGTGTTCGTCCTGGATGTCGCCCACCAGTACTTCGAGCACGTCTTCCATGGTCAGGTAGCCCACGATCTTGCCGTCGGCTTCTTCTACTACGGCGAAGTGCGCGCCACCCTTGCGGAACTGCTCGAGCAACTGTGACAAAGGCATGTGCCGGGAAACACGTTCCAGCGGGCGGGTCAGCTCGGCGAGGTTGAACGACTCCGGAATATGGTCCAGCGCTGCCAGCTCCAGCAGCAGGTCCTTGATGTGCAACAGGCCGACGAACTCGCCACGTTCAGCGTCATACAGCGGATAACGGCTGAATTTGTGACGGCGGAACAAGGCGAGGATTTCCTTGAGCGGCGCATTGAAGTCCAGCGACACCATGTCTTCGCGGGAGTTGGCCCAGTCGACCACTTCCAGCTCGCCCATTTCCACTGCCGACGCCAGCACGCGCATGCCCTGATCGCTGGGGTCCTGGCCACGGCTGGAGTGCAGGATCAGTTTCAGTTCGTCGCGGCTGTAGCTGTGTTCATGGTGCGGGCCGGGCTCACCCTGTCCAGCGATGCGCAGAATGGCGTTGGCGCTGGCGTTGAGCAGGTAGATGGCCGGGTACATCAACCAGTAGAAGAAGTACAACGGCGCCGCTGTCCACAGCGACAGCAGCTCCGGCTTGCGGATCGCCCAGGATTTGGGGGCCAGCTCGCCGATCACGATGTGCAGATAGGAAATGATGAAGAAGGCGGTAAAGAACGACACGCCCTTGATCAATTCCGGCGTGTCCACGCCCATCGCCGCGAGCAACGGCTCCAGCAGGTGCGCGAAGGCCGGTTCACCGACCCAGCCCAGACCCAGAGAGGCGAGGGTGATACCCAGCTGGCAGGCCGAAAGGTAGGCGTCCAGCTGGCCATGGACCTTGCGCAGGATGTGCCCGCGCCAGCCGTTCTTGTCGGCAATGGCTTCAACCTTGGTCGAGCGCAGTTTGACCATGGCGAACTCTGCCGCAACGAAAAAGCCGTTGAGCAGGACCAGGAACAAAGCAAAAAGAATCATGCCGAAATCGGCGAAGAGTGAAGACAGGTTAAAACTAGGGGAAGGGTCCATGATGGGGTTTTGCAGGGTCCGTATTAATCAGGAAGAGGGTCGTGTCACGTCAGAGAAGACGCCATGAACCCGGCAATGTAGCGGCTCGAAGCAGGATTGCCTAGTAGTCTGAATCGTCGCTCGCGGGTTTGGACAACTGAGCGCTGGCAAAGTGGCAGATAAAAACACTGCCCTTGCCGAGAACACTGTTGATCTCGAGGTTGCCGCGATGGCGCAGCAGCACATGTTTGACGATGGCCAGACCGAGCCCTGTACCGCCGGTATTGGACGCGCGGCTGGTATCGACCCGGTAGAAGCGCTCGGTCAGGCGCGGCAGGTGTTTGGTCTCGATGCCGATCCCTGAATCCTGCACGCTCAGGTGCGCGCCCCGTTCGTCGGCCCACCAGCGAATACGGATCACGCCCTCGGCCGGTGTGTATTTCACGGCATTGAAGATCAGGTTGGAAAACGCGCTGCGCAGCTCGCTTTCGCTGCCCTTGAGGCGCATGTCGCTTTCCAGGCTGAGGTGGATCTGCTGGTTCTTGCTGCCCGACAACGCGTTGGCATCGGCGGTGATGGTCTTGAGCAGTGTATTGACGACCACCGGGTGATTGTCCGACGGATAATCGGTGGCCTCGAGCTTGGCCAGCAACAGCAGATCATTGAGCAGCGTCTGCATGCGCCCGCCTTGCTGATGCATCTGTTGCAGCGCACGTACCCAGCGCGGATTGACCTCGTCGACGTTGTCGAGCAGCGTTTCCAGATAGCCGAAGATCACCGTGAGCGGTGTCCGCAACTCGTGAGACACGTTGGCGACGAAGTCTTTGCGCATCTGCTCCAACTGATGGATGCGCGTCACATCGCGGACCAGCATCAGGTGTTCGTTGTTGCCGTAACGGGTGATCAGCAACTGAATGCGCAGGCGATCGTTGGTTGGCGACGGGATTTCCAGCGGTTCGCTGTAGTCGCCCAGCGCAAAGTATTCCTTGAAGCGTGGATGCCGCACCAGATTGGTCACGGGTTGACCGCTGTCCTGTGGCGTCTTCAGGCCCAGCAGGGTTTCAGCGGCACGGTTCCACCACTCCAGGTTGCCATCGCTGTCGAGCATGATCACTGCATCACGCAGCGCGGCGGTGGACTCCTGCACGCGGTCAATAACGGCCTGAAGGCGGCCACGGACGCGCTGATCCCGACGTTGCAGGTGGTAGATGCTGTCGAAGACTTCGCCCCACAGACCATAACCGTCCGGAGGCGGCTCGTCAGCCTTGTGGCTGCTCAGCCAGTCGTGCAGGCGTAACAGTTGCTTGAGGGTCCAGGCCAGATACAGTCCCAGTCCGGCGGCCAGGCTCCAGGCATACTGCCCACTGATCAGACCGACCAACAGGCAGGCGGTGACCAGCAACAACATGTGGCGTATCAGAGTGCCGTGCCAATTTTGATTCAATTAGGGGTAAATCCTTGTCTGGTCTGCACTGGCCATTGCCTTGCATCGACGCAGCGGTTGTCAGCTCTTGGTCGAGAAACGATAGCCAGTGCCGCGCACGGTTTGTACCAGATTTTCATACGCATCCCCCAAGGCCTTGCGCAGGCGGCGGATGTGAACATCGACGGTGCGTTCTTCGACGTAGACGTTGCCGCCCCATACCTGATCCAGCAACTGACCGCGGGTGTAGGCGCGCTCCTGGTGGGTCATGAAGAACTGCAGCAGACGGTATTCGGTCGGGCCCATTTCGGCGGGTTTGCCGTCGATGGTGACACGGTGGCTGATCGGGTCGAGCAGCAGGCCGCCGACTTCGATGGGCGCTTCGCCGTCAGTCGGGCCGGCACGACGCAGCACGGCTTTGAGGCGCGCCACCAGTTCGCGGGGCGAGAAAGGCTTGGTGATGTAATCGTCGGCGCCCACTTCCAGGCCCTGGATCTTGTTGTCCTCTTCACCCTTGGCGGTGAGCATGATGATCGGGATGTCCCCGGTCAGTTCATCACGCTTGAGGCGCCGGGCCAGTTCGATGCCGGATGTGCCAGGCAGCATCCAGTCGAGCAGAATCAGGTCAGGCTTGCGGTCCACGATGATCGCGTGGGCCTGCTGAGAGTTTTCGGCTTCAATACAGTCGTATCCAGCCATTTCCAACGCAACGGCGATCATTTCGCGAATTGGCGCTTCGTCGTCAACGATCAGGATGCTCCTGCCAGCCATGCTCGAACCTCTTGTCATTTAACTGTCTTGGGGCGCATTAGATAACGGAATTATTGCAGTCGTGTGACAGGTCTGAATGAGGCTAGCACGCTGACAGGCTGCGGGGGCCCGCAGGCCTCGCGATCATGAATTTATTTCAGTCGTGCGCAGGCTGGCAGTGGCCGTTATCCGCGCACCGCGTAGTCGGCGACGATGCCCAGGAATATCGCCAGCCCGGCCCAGTGGTTGTGCAGGAAGGCCTTGAAGCAGGCGTCTCGCCCGCGCTCACGGGTGCTCCAGAATTCCCAGGCGAAACAGCCTGCCGCTGCCAGCAGGCCGATGTAGAAACACGCGCCCAGTTCGAAGCGCGCACCGGCCAGTATCAGGCAGCCCAGTGCCAGCCCTTGCAGGGTCAGGATGATGACCCGGTCGGCATCGCCGAACAGTACTGCGGTGGATTTCACGCCGATTTTCAGGTCGTCGTCGCGATCGACCATGGCATAGTAGGTGTCGTAGCCCACCGTCCACAGCAGGTTGGCGATGTACAGCAACCAGGCTGCAGCGGGCAACTCGCCGGTTTCGGCGGTGAAGGCCATCGGCATGCCCCACGAGAACGCAGCACCCAGCACCACTTGCGGGTAATAGGTGTAGCGCTTCATGAACGGATAGCTGGCCGCCAGGGCGAGACCGCCGAACGACAGCCAGATGGTCGTCGCGTTGGTAAACAGCACCAGCACAAAGCTCAGGCCGACCAGCACCGCAAACAGCACCAGCGCTTCCCTGGAGCTGACTTTGCCGCTGACCAGCGGACGTTGCTCGGTGCGTTTGACGTGGCCGTCCACCTTGCGGTCGGCGAAGTCATTGATCACACAGCCTGCCGCCCGCATCAGAAACACGCCGAGCACAAAAATGAACACGGTCTGCAGCGACGGAGCGCCCTTGCCTGCAATCCAGACCGCCCACAGGGTCGGCCACAGCAGCAGGTAGACGCCGATGGGCTTGTCGATGCGTGTCAGCTGGATGAAGTCCCAGGCGCGCGGGCTCAGACGATTGAGGGATTTGAGGAGGGACAGGTACATCAGGCGTGGTCCTTGTCGTGGATCGCAGTGCACAGGGCTGGCAGGAAAACTTCGGCGACCAGCACGCTCAATGCGCCGCGATCGAATCGCGAGCGGCGTGCCCACAGTCCGCGCGCTGCGTCGGCAGCGGGTAGCCAGGCCTCGGGGTAATGACACACCTCAAGTGTGCCGCGCACGAACGCCGGGTCGCTGAACAGCAACTCACCCAGAGAACGAGTGCCCAGCTCATCCATATTCAGGCCGCCATCCTGCAGGGCGCTACGGGCGGCGACGCTGCGCGCGAACACCCAGTGTTTGCCGTTGCCGCGCAAATACACCTCGCGCACCCAGCCCTCGCCAGCCTCTGGCAGGCCCAGCGCCAGGCACTCATCAGGGCGCAACGGCTGCCAGCCTTCAAACTGCGGAAATACGCTGAAACGACCATCAGACAAACGGTCCAAGCGGCGAGTGAGGGAGTCCTGATTGAACAACCAGTCGAGCATTACCGGGTCCGGCACGTCGATCAATTGCTCGCGCTCAAACCAGACAGGGCCAATGAATGCGGGGGATTGCTGGGTCACGGTAAGCCAGTTCCGGCAGCCAACGAGGCCGCGAGCTTAGCATGATTGCCGGTTTCGACCGACGGTCGGTAGAGCCTGAGTTATAGAATCAGACTTGCATCCGCGCCTGTCGATCAGTACAACGCCCCTTCAGAAGACGGCAACCGACCGTCGTACGCTATTGAGCCTGATAAACGAGAGAACCTGACATGAAGAAATGGCAATGCATCGTCTGTGGCCTGATCTATAACGAAGCCGATGGCTGGCCGGATGACGGAATTGCGCCCGGCACCCTCTGGCAGGATGTGCCGGAAGACTGGCTGTGCCCGGATTGCGGCGTGGGCAAGATGGACTTTGAAATGATCGAAATCGGTTGATTGCTGCCTGCAGACAAGGGCTGGCAACAACGAGCACCAGGCACAGTGAAATAGGAAAGGACAATGAGCGCACCTGTCGTCATCATCGGCACCGGCCTTGCGGGGTATAACCTTGCTCGGGAGTTTCGCAAGCTGGACGCAGACACGTCGCTGCTATTGATCACGGCCGATGATGGCCGTTCCTACTCCAAGCCGATGCTCTCTACCGGCTTTGGCAAAAACAAGGAAGCCGACGGCCTGAGCATGGCTGAAGCCGGCGCCATGGCCGATCAGCTCAAGGCCGAGATCCGCACGCACACGCGCATCAGCGGGATCGATGCCGGGCACAAACGCCTGTGGATCGGCGAAGAGGCGGTGTATTACCGCGATCTGGTGCTGGCCTGGGGCGCCGAAGCCATTCGTGTACCGGTGGAAGGCGATGCAGGCGACGCGATTTTTTCGATCAACGATCTTCAGGATTACGCCCGTTTCCGTGCGGCTGCGTCGGGCAAGCGTCGGGTGCTGATTCTCGGCGCAGGGCTCATTGGCTGTGAATTCGCCAACGACCTGATCCTGGGCGGCTATGAAGTGGATCTGGTGGCGCCGTGCGAACAGGTCATGCCGACCCTGTTGCCCCCTGAGGCGGCGGCTGCGGTGAAAACTGGCCTTGAAAGCCTGGGTGCACGTTTCCATCTGGGGCCGGTGCTGACCCGTCTGAATCGCAATGGCGAGGGCCTGCAAGCGCACTTGTCGGACGGGCAGGTGATTGACTGCGATCTGGTGGTCTCAGCCATCGGCCTGCGTCCTCGCATCGAGCTGGCCGCTGCTGCCGGCCTGCAGACCGGGCGCGGCATTCTGGTCGACCGCCTGCTGCAAACCTCCCACGCCAACATCCACGCGCTGGGTGATTGCGCTGAGGTCGATGGTCTCAACCTGCTCTACGTGATGCCGTTGATGAGCTGCGCTCGTGCCTTGGCCCAGACGCTGGCCGGAAACCCGACCTCAGTCAAATACGGGCCCATGCCGATCACCGTGAAGACGCCAGCCTGCCCGCTGGTGGTTTCGCCGCCGCCGCGTGGCAGCGATGGCCACTGGAGCGTCGAAGGGCAGGGCGCTGATATCAAAGCGCTGTGTCACGACGCCGACGGCCATCTGCTGGGCTATGCCCTGACAGGCGCTGCGGTTATGGAAAAACTCGCACTCAACAAGGTGCTGCCCGCGTTATTGGCGTGATTTCTCGTCATTTTGTCGGATTGACCCCGTATTTCTGCCAATAAACCGCGCTCATGCACTGGCGCGGGTCAGTTCGGCATGCCATCCTCGGTCTTGTCTGCCGCTACGTAGAGCTGTCGCGGCGCCTTGTGGCCGTTGTTTTACAAAAGCGGCGCGGGACATAAAAACAAAAAACCGTAAAAGAGGCTTCATATGCGTAAACCAGAAGTTGCAGCCGCCATCGCTGAAAAGGCGGATCTCACCAAAGAGCAATCCAATCGCGTTCTCAATGCCATTCTTGAAGAGATTACTGGCGCACTGAACCGCAAGGACAGTGTCACGCTGGTAGGTTTCGGTACTTTTCTGCAACGCCACCGTGGCGCCCGCACTGGCAAGAACCCTCAGACCGGGGAGCCGGTCAAAATCAAGGCAAGCAACACGGTTGCCTTCAAGCCGGGGAAAGCCCTGAAAGACAGCGTCAACCCTTGATACCCCGGTGTGCGCCTCGGCGGGAGGCGCACGACCCACAGGCGGGCACACCAATCGGATTGGGTGCCCGTTTCTTGTTTCTGCCGTATGACGCCGATGATGCCTCTCGCTCCCTGTGAGAATTGTCCTACTCCATTGCGTGTAATTGCCTTCCAAAGCCCCAGCTTTGCCTGACTTTTTCTTGTTGCTGATTCCCTTAGAGTGCCGCCCCTGCTGCACCCCTTCAATTACTCTTGGGAAATCCAGAATGAAAAAGCCATGGAAGTTTGCTGCTGTTGCGGCTCTGATCGCCACAACCAGCGGTTGTGTGAGCTACAACGTCAGTCAGCCAAGCGCGCCGCTGGAAGGCACGGTCAAAACCGACCTGAAGGCTGACGTCAAGGTTGGCGGCACTATCAGCGGCGAGTCGTCCACCAACGTGCTGTTCAACTTCCTGAGCTTCGGCGGCGATAATCAGTTCGCCGACGGCGTGACCTACGGTGGTGCAGCTGGCGGTGGCGGCCTGGGTCTGGCGTTGCCTGATCCTGTCTCGACGACCAAAGCGGCAGCTGCCTTCAAGGCGGTTAAATCCTCCGGTGCCGACCTGATTGTTGCGCCGCGCTACGAAGTCAGCGTCAAAGACTACTTCATCTTCAAGAAGGTCGATGTAAAGGTCACGGGTAACAAAGGCAGCATCAACAGCATTCGTTGATGTCAGTGTGATGCTGCTCCCCACGCGGAGCAGCATCCTCATATTCGAGGGCTGTTTTGTGCCGATCTCCCTCGAAATCCATTTTGTCCTACAGGTTTTGCGCCGATAACCCGCTACACTGCTACGCCGATTCCGAGTCGGAACCCGCGTGTTCAGAGGCCGTGTATGAAATTTCGTTTCCTGTTGTGGATGCTGGGCCTGCTGATGGCCCGCGCCAGTCGTAACAATCCGGCGTTCCAGCAGCAATTGGCTGGCAAGGACCTGACCTTTCAGTTGCAGACTGCAGATGGCAAGATTTCACGTCACTTCGTGGTCCATGAGCAACGGATCCGCAGTGCAAGTGGTACGGTTGCAGAGCCGGCCTTTGCCATCGTGTTTCGTGATGCAGCCTTTGGCTTTGATACTCTCCAGGCGAAGAACAAGCAGCTGGCGTTCATGAAGGGCATTCAGGACAAGGATATTCAGATCAAGGGCAACCCGGCCCTGGTGATCTGGTTCCAGGGCCTGGTCAAATACCTCAAACCGAAAAAGAAAGCAGCCTGATCACGGCAGCTGCAGCCCGCCTGCAGCCTTGTGCAACGCCCTCAGGTGCTCCGACACCTGTTTGAGGTTGGCTTCGTTGGCGGCAATCTCTTTGGCGCGCTCAGGCTCCAGCAGGGCTCGCACCTCCTTGTCGAGATCACCGGTCAGGCGCTTGAGCTGCTTCTGGCGCTGACTGCTTTCTGCTTCAAGACGCTGCCATTCTCCTGCCTGTGGCAAACCGTACCCGTCGCTGCCCAGCAGCTCGGCAGGCCGACTGAGGAACCCGCTGCTGGCGAGGATCTCCTGCAGCGTTTTGGTGGCGTTGGAAACCTTGCCGTCTTTCAACTCCCGTGCACCCAGATAGCTCTGTTTCACTTCGTCCTGGGCCAACAACAGTTGCCTGCGCAGGCTGGCCTGCTCCAGCAGCAGAATCGCAGCGCTGGTACGCAGGTCTGCTTTAGCAAACCACTGGCTGCGCTCACTGGCGGGCAGTGCCATCCAGTCTTCCACGCTGTTCTGTTTGATCGGCAGGTGCTTCTTCAGCACTTCGAACATCGCCTGATAGCGATCCCGGTAGGAGTCGAACCGATAGCCCAGACGCAGCGCTTCCTTGGGATCGTCCAATACACTGGTGTCAGCCAGCCCGCGGCCTTCAAGGACTTCAAGCAAACCGTTGGGCAAGATGCTGTCCAGGCCGACGAGCTTGGGGTTGTGCGTACCGGCGCGCAACAGCTTCAGGTTTTCAACGGCGCAGTTGTTCGAGAGGAAGTAGTAGTTGCCGTCGTAGCTCCAGTGCATCTCGGCGGCGTGCTGCACGAGCCCTTCTATTTCCGGACGCGACAGCTTGATTGGTACCGACGCCAGGCTGCGCAGCTCGGTTTTGGTGTATTCATCGATGACCTGCGCCAGTGGCAGGACGAACAGGCGCGACGGGTAGGCCCCCATCAGGCCGTCCCAGCTGGACAGCTGCACGTCGCCGACAAACGCCCGGTACGACAGCACCAGGTGCTGATCAAGGTCCAGTCGGCAATCCGGACCACGCGGGCGGCCGGGTTTGCAAATCACCAGGCGCAACATGCTGTGGCCCCAGCGGCTTGCCCAGTTCTGGTTCGCCTCGGCCAGCAGATAATCCACCGCATACACCCGCTCCGGGTCCAGCTTGCCCAGTGGCTCTCGGCCGAAGTCGCTGCCGGCATTCAGGTAGGGGTAAAACGTCGGGCATTCATTATGGGCTGCAGGTGCCCAGCCAAAACGCTCCTTGTAATAGGCATACAGGGCAGGGCGACGGCAGGCGTAGGCCGGATCGAGGAGGAAGTACTCCATGTTCACCGCCACGAACTCCAGCGGGCTGGTGGTTTCGTAGATGTCCGGGCTGCGGGCGACCTGGCCGTTATGTTCCTCGCGTTCGCCACGACGTCCGACATATTGCTGCCAGCCCGCCAGGTCCAGCAGGCGTGGATCGTCACTCAGGGTGAAGCGGCGCTCGGTCTGGCCGCGGCAGTCGTCAGGCAGACCGACCTTGCCCAGCGAACTGCTACGTGATGTGCAGCGAAAAATCGCCGCTCGCTCGCTGGGAGACCACAGGCGGGCGCGGTCGTAGACGTGGGTCAGCTCGTGCAGGACAGTAGCGAGCAGCTCCCGGCGCACCGTACCGTGTGGCCGGCCCGTCTGAGCGGTGGCTGCCGAGCCGTCCGTCAAGGACGTCAGCAGGTGGCTGTTGAGGTACAGCTGATAGGGACCGGCGGCCTGACCGTAGGCGTTCTGCGGCATGTCAGCGGACCAGCTCACCTCGACGGTGCGGTCCAGTGCTGCGACGAAGCTGGGCGGTAATGCGTGCAGGGCTTCGTCGAGCAGCGCCTGGCTGGCTTGTTGTTGGGGCGCATCAAGGCCGTCGGTGTGCAGTTCCAGCTTCAGGCTGGCAAAGGCATGCGTACCGACCAGCGACAGCGCGCCAGCAAGCAGCCAGGCGCGAAACCGCCTCACAATGCGAGGATTGCTTCAGCCAGGGTCTGATCGCTTGCATCACGCGCTTCCGGCACGCGGCTACGCAGCGTGTCGAACGCAGCATCCAGTTGGGCACCGTGGATATCACCACCGGTGGCAACGTAGCTGGCAGCATCGTCCTTGGCCTGGAGAACGACCTTGGAGTCGCGGATCGATGTGGTGGTGTCGGAAGTGAAATCGATGGTACGGCCGAACGCACGAACGATGATGTTGCTCGTGGCCACAACAGTCTGGGCCTGGGCAAAGTCGGCCAGCAAGAGCAGGCCAAGGGAAGCAGCAATCAGCGGGGTACGCATGTAGTGACGTCTCCAGTTACGCGAAGAGGGGAAAGTGGCTATTGGACGAGGATTGCCTGCGCCAGTTCAAGGTCGCTGGCATGAAGTTTTGCATCTGCCTGACGCAGGGCGTGCAGCGCTGACTCAAGCCGGGCGCCACGCATTTCTCCGTCGCTGGCGATGAATGCAGCCGCATCGTCCCGGGCAGCCATGATCAGTTTGTTATCGAACGGTCCTGTCGAGACCTGACTGGTGGCATAGGCGGTCTTGACCAGGCCTTGCGTGGTCGTATCGAACGCTTGAACCTGACTGACGTACATCAGGCTGGCAAAGGGAGCGATATACAGAAGGTGCACTAAACGCATGACTTTCACGAACCGGCAAAACAGGCTCCAAGGCTAGCGCAATGCGCGGGCCAGAGCTACCCCGGCACGTAGCCGGGGCGCAGCGGTCAGATGGCCAGAATGGCCTGAGCCAGCTGGCTGTCGCTGGCTTGCAGTTCAGGCAGGACCTGGCGGATGTGCTGCAACGCGCCTTCAAGGCGGGCGCTGCGGATGTCGCCAGAGCTGGCCACGAAGCTGGCGGCGTCGTCACGGGCGGCAAGAACGATCTTGTCGTCTTTCAGGGAAGAGGACACGTTGGAGGTCGCGCGGGTCGATGCATTGACGGCATCGACCACTGCGTCAGTGGTGACGATGAAGCTGGAGGCGTTTGCACCGGCTGCGGCGGTCAACAGAAAGACAGCGCCAAGGTTACGTAGCAGAGACATGATCGAGTTCCGTTGTGGACAAGTGGGCACAGACTGCCTGTGAAGCCGAAGGGCTGAGGTAGAGCGCTAGACTATCCCACCCATACTGCAGTTGTCATGAAGGTCGACGGTTTCGGCTTACACAGTTTGCAATATTTGATGACTGTACCTGCCGTATTTTGATTTTGTTAAATCTGTACTGGTTTGGCCGGCGCGCTCTGAATCTGCCCCTGAAACGACAAAACCCGTCTCAGTTGCCTGAGACGGGTTTTGTATGAAGCAATTCGGGTTGCTGGTGGGAGACCTAGAGGTCAAGGACCAGCGGGCGCATGTTTAGCGCCAGAACGGCTTGCTCAGCTCTTCGTAACGCTGGGATTCGCTGATACCGGCGTCAGCCAGCAGGCGTGCATCCAGACGGGCCAGCTGGTGGCGGCTGGACAGGCGACGCTGCCAGAGCATCAGGTTGGCGAATACGCGCAGAGGCAGAGAGGCTTTTGCGGTGGTAACGGTGCTTTCGCTGAACAGATCGGAACTGATTGTACGTTCCATGGTGTGACTTCCTTCCGCTTGTGGCGGGATAAGTGAGTTGCTTGACTGGTGCCCATTTTCCTCGCGTGCGTCCAGCTTCCATAGACACAGTTCACCTGTATTGTGAGGGTTCAGTTAACTGTGATTGGACACTGTTTTGTTCATAAATGGGGCAACTGTACCGGTCTGCACTTTATGGGTGCATTTTGTGGTCGATTGTGGTGATTTTGACCTTTCAAGGCAGTTTTATGACCGGTACAGCAGTACAGTTTTTCGATAAGCCCTCGGGTGCCAGCTGAAAGTGAATCGGAAAAGCGCTTGCTCACTTCCAACTGTCCTGTTCAGGCTGGCAGCATGCGCCCGGTTTCTTCCAGGTTGATGTGCCAACTCAGTGCTTCGCGCAGGATGTGCGGGGTATGCCCGCCCACGGCGCAAGCGGCACTGAAATAGGTGTTCAGCGCATCGCGATAATCCGGATGCACGCAGTTATCGATGATTACTCTGGCGCGTTCGCGTGGCGCCAGACCGCGCAGGTCCGCCAGGCCCTGCTCGGTGACCAGGATGTCGACATCGTGTTCGGTGTGGTCGACATGGCTGACCATGGGCACGACGCTGGAGATCGCGCCACCTTTGGCGATCGATTTGGTGACGAAGATCGCCAGGTGTGCGTTACGCGAGAAGTCCCCGGAACCGCCAATGCCGTTCATCATGCGTGTGCCGCAGATGTGGGTGGAGTTCACATTGCCGTACAGGTCGAACTCCAGCGCGGTATTGATCCCGATGATACCCAGGCGACGGATCACCTCGGGGTGGTTGGAGATTTCCTGCGGGCGCAGTACCAGCCTGGATTTGTAGCGATTGAAGTCGGCAAAGACCTCAGCGTGCTTGGCCGCCGACAAGGTCATGGAGCTGCCCGAGGCAAAGGTCAGTTTGCCTGCATCGAACAGGTCGAATGTCGAGTCCTGCAGCACCTCGGAGTACATCGTCAGGTCGGTGAAGGGAGACGCCAGCAGGCCGTGCATCACGGCGTTGGCAATGTTGCCTATCCCGGCCTGCAACGGCATCAGCTTGTCGGTCAGCCGGTCTTCGCGCACTTCTTTCTTGAAGAACTCCACCAGATGATTGGCAATGGCCTGAGTGTCGGCGTCAGGCGGCGTTACCGTGGAGGGCGAGTCAGGCTGGTTGCTGATGACAATGCCGACTATTTTTGCCGGGTCGATCTTCACCGCGTGGCTGCCGATACGCGAATCTGCCTCCAGGACTGGAATCGGCAGGCGTGTCGGTCTGTAGCTGGGTATATAAATGTCGTGCAGACCTTCAAGCTCGAGTGGCTGGGACAGGTTGATTTCCACGATGACCTGTTTGGCCAGGATGGCAAAGCTGGCCGAGTTGCCCACGGAGGTGCTCAGCACCAGATGGCCCTCTTCGGTGATCGCCACGCATTCGATCACGGCCAGGTCCACCGCCTTGATCTGTCGATTGCGCAGCAGCTCGACGGTGTCGGACAAATGCTGATCGATGAACATCACCGTGCCGTTGTTGATCGCCTTGCGCAGCGTGCTGTCGACCTGAAAGGGCATTCGCCGGGACAGTACACCGGACTCGGTCAGCTGCTTGTCAAGATCATTGCCCAGACTGGCGCCGGTCATCAGGCTGATTTTCAGCGGCGTCACTTTGGCGCGCTCGGCCAGCGCGTGGGGCACAGCCTTGGCTTCGCCTGCACGGGTGAAGCCACTCATGCCGACGGTCATGCCGTCTTCAATCAAGGCGGCAGCGTCGGCTGCGCTCATAACCTTGCTCATCAGGGAGGGCCGGCGGATACGGTCACGGTACATGGGTCTGTCTCGTAGATAGAAGCGAACGACAAGTCTAGAGCCTTGGCCGATCTTCGTCCTGCTACCAAGGTCGCATTTGACCGCTCTAATTAGCGGGTTCCAGCGCAAAACACTGTTACGCGGAATGTAAAAAGCCCCGGTCGCCAAGCGAGCCGGGGCTTCAATGGAGCGGGGTCAGGCTAGGCGTTTTCGACGGCCTTCACCATGTCCTCGATCACCTTTTTGGCGTCTCCGAACACCATCATGGTTTTATCCAGGTAGAACAATTCGTTATCCAGACCTGCGTAACCACTGGCCATCGAGCGTTTGTTGACGATGATGGTCTTGGCCTTGAACGCCTCCAGGATGGGCATCCCGGCGATAGGGGATTTCGGATCGTTCTTGGCGGCCGGGTTGACCACGTCGTTGGCACCGAGCACCAGCACCACATCGGCCTGACCGAATTCGGAGTTGATGTCGTCCATCTCGAACACTTGGTCGTAAGGCACTTCGGCTTCGGCCAGCAGCACGTTCATGTGCCCGGGCATGCGTCCGGCCACCGGGTGAATGGCGTACTTCACGGTGACGCCGCGGTGTACGAGCTTCTCGGTCAGTTCCTTGAGCGCGTGCTGGGCGCGAGCCACTGCCAGGCCGTAACCGGGCACGATGATCACCGTGTCGGCGTTGGTCAGCAAGAAGGTTGCGTCGTCTGCCGAGCCGGACTTCACCGGGCGTGCTTCCTTCGCACCCGCCGGGCCTGCCGAGTCCGTTGCGCCGCCGAAGCCGCCGCCGATCACGTTGAAGAACGAGCGGTTCATCGCCTTGCACATGATGTAGGAGAGAATCGCGCCCGAGGAGCCCACCAGCGAGCCTGCGATGATCAGCATCGAGTTGTTCAGCGAAAAGCCGATACCGGCGGCTGCCCAGCCCGAATAGCTGTTGAGCATCGACACCACTACCGGCATGTCGGCCCCGCCAATCGGGATGATCAGCAACACACCGATGACGAAGGCCAGCGCCAGCATGATCGCAAAGGCAGTGAGGCTGCCGGTGAACATGAAGGTCAGGCCGAAGAACAGCGTGGCCAGGCCAAGGACCAGGTTGAGCGTGTGCTGGCCGGAAAACTGTACCGGTGCGCCTTGAAAGAGGCGAAATTTGTACTTGCCCGAGAGTTTGCCGAAAGCGATGACCGAACCCGAGAAGGTGATCGCACCGATGGCTGCCCCGAGGAACAGCTCCAAACGGTTGCCGGCCGGAATCGCATCGCCCAGATTGCGAACGATGCCCAGTGATTGAGGTTCGACGACTGCAGCGATAGCGATGAACACCGCGGCCAGGCCGATCATGCTGTGCATGAACGCCACCAGCTCCGGCATTTTGGTCATTTCGACGCGCTTGGCCATGATCGAGCCAGCGGTTCCGCCCACCAGCAGGCCGACTACGATGTAGCCGATGCCCGCGCTGGTCCCTTCAGCGGTAGACAGTGCCGCGAGCTTGAAGACCAGGCCGATCGTGGTGATGACCGCCAGGCCCATGCCGAGCATGCCGAACAGGTTGCCACGGCGCGAGGTGGTCGGGTGCGACAAGCCTTTGAGTGCCTGGATGAAGCAGATCGATGCGATCAGGTACAGCAGGGTAACCAGATTCATGCTCATGACTTGGGCGCCTCATCCTTTGCCTTGGGGGCCTTTTTCCTGAACATTTCCAGCATCCGCCGAGTGACCAGAAACCCGCCAAACACGTTCACGGCTGCCAGTGCGACCGCCAGCGTGCCCATGGTCTTGCCCAGCGGTGTGACCGTGAGCGCGGCGGCTAGCATGGCACCTACGATAACGATGGCAGAGATGGCATTGGTGACCGCCATGAGTGGCGTGTGCAGCGCAGGCGTGACGTTCCAGACCACGTGGTAGCCGACATAAATCGCCAGTACGAAAATGATCAGGTTGTAGACGCCGGGGGAAATCAGCTCTTCCATTGGTGTGTCCTCAGCCGTTCTTGCGGACAACTTGCCCGTCGCGGCACATCAGGCATGCGGCGACGATGTCGTCTTCGAGGTTGATCGAGAATGTGCCGTCCTTGTCGAACAGCAGCTTCATGAAGTCCAGCAGGTTGCGGGCGTAGAGCGCCGATGCATCGGCAGCGACCAGAGCGGGCAGGTTGGTGTGGCCCACGATGGTCACGCCGTGCTCGACAACCACTTGATCGGCAACGGTCAGCGGGCAGTTGCCGCCTTGTGCAGCGGCCAGGTCAATCACCACCGAGCCGGGCTTCATCTGCGCCACGGTTTCTGCGCCGAGCAGCACCGGGGCCTTGCGGCCGGGAATGAGTGCGGTCGTGATGACGATGTCCGACAGTTTCGCGCGCTCATGCACGGCGGCGGCCTGGCGTTGCATCCAGCTGGCCGGCATCGGGCGCGCGTAGCCACCAACGCCTTCGGCGCATTCGCGCTCTTCGTCGGTCTCGTAGGGCACATCAATGAATTTCGCGCCCAGCGACTCGATCTGCTCCTTCACTGCCGGACGCACATCCGAAGCTTCTACCACGGCGCCAAGTCTTTTGGCGGTGGCAATGGCCTGCAGGCCGGCAACGCCTGCGCCGAGGATCAGCACCCGGGCAGCTTTGACGGTGCCGGCAGCGGTCATCAGCATAGGCATGAAGCGCGGGTAGTGATGCGAGGCGAGCAGTACTGCCTTATAGCCCGCAATGTTGGCTTGCGAAGACAGCACATCAAGGCTTTGCGCCCGCGATGTGCGCGGCGCGGCTTCCAGGGCGAACGCGGTAATGCCACGTGCGGCCATCTTGCCGATCAGTTCGTTGTTGAAGGGGTTGAGCATGCCGATGACCACCGAGCCGCTTTTGATCAGGCTCAGCGCCTCTTCGTCAGGTGCGACGACCTTGAGAATCAGTTCGGCCGCATAGGTCTGGTGCGTGTCACCGATCACCGCGCCAGCAGCCTCGTAAGCGCTGTCTGGAAAGCTGGCATGAAGGCCTGCGCCGCTTTGCACCGTAACCCGGTGACCCTGGCTGATCAGCTTTTTGATGGTTTCCGGAGTAGCAGCTACCCGGGTTTCGCCCGCTTGTGTTTCGAGAGGAACGCCAATGTGCACGACAAATCTCCTGCGCGATTTTTTATCGTTCGTATGTAGGCCAGTGCACTACGGCTGGTGCGTCTGGCTTGGCCAATCAGCACACCCCTTTGCAGCAGGGGCGGGGCATTTTGCAGGCGAAGTTTGCAGGCTTCAATACATTCTGTAACGAAACTATAGGTGAACTACAAGTCACACTGTGACCTATTGTCGCACTTATTCGACAGGGCCCTTTGTCTGTATGGGCTGCGACGATATTCCTTACGAAAAACAGGTGATAAAAGTTTTTCTGCCGAAAATCCGATAAATGCGCCGTATCGACCTATAGACCCTATAAATAAAGGGTTATGTCCCGTTTTCTGTGCGCGATCGGAAGTTATTTAAGGGCGACATAAGTTTATATCTGTAGGTGCCAACAGCTATGGGCTACCTGAGATATGGGTCGGATTTTTCCTGGGGCAACTGGTAAGCCCTGGCCTGTTCGATCAGCCAGTCACGAAACGCAGTCAGCGATGCCGATTCAACTTTGCGCTCAGGAATCATCAGGTGATAGGCCTTACTGCCGGGCAGCGACCGAGTGTTCGCGATCACCAGACGCTTTTCCTGCAGTTCGCGTTGAATGAGGAAGGGAGGAATCAGAGCAACGCCCATGTCATGCATGGCCGCCTGCGCCAGCATCGAGAACAGCTCGTAGCGCGGACCGGTCATGTCGCGCGCGACATCCAGATCCTGCGCATTGAACCATTGGCGCCAGGCGTAGGGCCGGGTGGTCTGTTGCAGCAGCGGCAGTTCGGCCAGTTCACGTGCTCCCAGACTGTCGCGACCTTCAAGAAAAGAGGGGCTGCAGACCGGCATGGAGTTTTCGCTCATCAGTCGATGCGACTGGGTGCCGGACCAGTCCGCATCGCCAAAATAAATGGCGGCATCGAAGTCGGTGTCGGCAAACAGGAATGGGCGGGTGCGGTTGGTCAGGTGGACCGTGACGTCGGGATGCTTGTGCTGGAAGTCCTTCAGGCGCGGCAGCAGCCACTGAGTGCCGAAGGTCGGCACCACGGCGAGCTCGATGGCATTGGCGCCTTGTTGGCCCATGACCGACAGTGTGTCGCGCTCGACCGCGTCCAGTTGCTGGGAAACACGACGGCTATAGGAAAGCCCGGCTTCCGTGAGCTTTACGCCCCTGCGCGAACGCCGGAACAGCTCGACGCCGAGAAACTCTTCCAGCCCGCCGATTTGCCGACACACGGCGCCTTGCGTGAGGGACAGCTCATGAGCGGCCTTGGTGAAGCTCTCGTGGCGGGCGGCTGCCTCGAAGCTGACCAGTGCAGTCGTGCTGGGTATCTTGCGTCTCATGTACTTTCTTCTCACTGGTATTTTTGTTTTGGAGCGCCTTTATGTGTCTCGGAGTGAGAAATTAGCACACACGCTTGATAAAACCTCGTTTGTCGCTGGCATGGGCCAGGACTAGGATCACTGCAGGATTTCATCTGAACGCGAGGAACTGGCATGAGCGGTAAGGCAAGCTTTAACTGGATTGACCCCTTGTTGCTGGATCAACAGCTCACCGAAGAAGAGCGCATGGTCCGCGACACGGCCGAGCAGTTCGCCCAGAGCAAGCTGGCCCCGCGCGTGCTGGAAGCATTCCGTCACGAGAAAACCGACCCGGCCATCTTTCGCGAGATGGGCGAGGTGGGGCTCTTGGGGGCGACCATCCCGGAAGAGTTCGGTGGCAGCGGTCTGAATTACGTGTGTTATGGGCTGATCGCGCGTGAAGTCGAACGTATCGATTCGGGCTACCGTTCGATGATGAGTGTGCAGTCCTCGCTGGTCATGGTGCCGATCAACGAGTTCGGTACGCAGGCCCAGAAACAGAAGTACCTGCCCAAACTGGCTTCTGGCGAATGGATCGGTTGCTTCGGCCTGACCGAGCCCGATCATGGGTCCGACCCTGGAGCGATGATCACCCGCGCCCGGAGCGTCGAGGGTGGTTACCGCTTGAGCGGCAGCAAGATGTGGATCACCAACAGCCCGATCGCTGATGTGTTCGTAGTGTGGGCCAAGGACGATGCCGGCGATATCCGCGGTTTCGTTCTCGAAAAAGGCTGGGCGGGCCTGAGCGCTCCGGCCATCCACGGCAAGGTCGGTTTGCGCGCATCGATCACCGGCGAGATCGTCATGGATAACGTGTTCGTGCCCGAAGAGAACATCTTCCCCGACGTGCGCGGTCTGAAGGGGCCGTTCACCTGCCTCAACTCGGCACGGTATGGCATTTCCTGGGGCGCGCTGGGTGCTGCAGAGTTCTGCTGGCACACCGCGCGGCAGTACACCCTGGACCGCCAGCAATTCGGCCGTCCGTTGGCGGCCAATCAGCTGATCCAGAAGAAGCTGGCAGACATGCAGACCGAAATCACTCTGGCCTTGCAGGGTTGCCTGCGTCTGGGGCGCATGAAGGACGAAGGTACGGCTGCCGTGGAGATCACCTCGATCATGAAGCGCAACTCGTGCGGCAAATCGCTGGATATCGCGCGCATGGCTCGCGACATGCTGGGCGGCAATGGCATCTCGGATGAGTTCGGCATCGCCAGGCATCTGGTCAACCTGGAGGTTGTGAATACCTACGAAGGCACGCACGACGTGCATGCGTTGATTCTGGGGCGTGCGCAGACCGGCATTCAGGCTTTCTATTAAGGAGGGCTGATCATGGGCGCGCTTTCGCATATCCGGGTGCTCGACCTGTCGAGAGTCCTGGCCGGGCCATGGGCCGGACAGATCCTTGCTGACCTTGGCGCCGATGTGATCAAGGTCGAGCGCCCAGGGGGCGGCGATGACACTCGCTCATGGGGGCCGCCGTTCCTTCAGGATGCTGCGGGGCAGAACACTACCGAGGCGGCCTATTACCTGTCCGCCAATCGTAATAAACAGTCAGTCACTATCGACTTCACGCGCCCTGAAGGGCAAAGGCTGGTGCGCGAGCTGGCGGCGAAGTCCGACATCGTGATCGAAAACTTCAAGGTCGACGGGCTGGCGGCTTACGGGCTGGATTACGAGTCGCTGAAGGTGGTCAACCCGAGGCTGATCTATTGCTCCATTACCGGCTTTGGGCAAAGCGGGCCGTATGCGCGGCGTCCGGGTTACGATTTCATGATTCAGGCGCTGGGTGGCTTGATGAGTCTTACCGGCTTGCCTGATGGTGAGGAGGGTGCGGGGCCGGTGAAGGTCGGCGTCGCATTGACCGACATCCTGACGGGTCTGTATTCGACGACGGCCATTCTCGCCGCTCTGGCCCATCGTGATCAAAGCGATATCGGCCAGTACATTGATATGGCGCTGCTGGATGTACAGGTGGCCTGTCTGGCCAATCAGGGCATGAACTACCTGACTACCGGAATAGCGCCCAAGCGTTTGGGAAATGCTCATCCCAACATCGTGCCCTATCAGGATTTTCCCACTGCCGATGGCGACCTGATCCTGACTGTCGGCAATGACAGTCAGTTCAGGAAGTTTGCCGCTGTGGCGGGGCAGCCGCAGTGGGCGGAAGATCCTCGCTTCCTGACCAACAAACTGCGAGTAGCTCATCGTGCCGAGCTGATTCCGTTGATTCGCCAAGTGACAGTGTTCAAGGCCACTGCCCAGTGGGTCAGTGAGCTGGAGGCAGCCGGTGTGCCCTGCGGGCCGGTCAATGATCTGGCTCAGGTGTTCGCCGATCCGCACGTGGTGGCGCGGGGTTTGGCCATAGAGCTCCCTCATGTGCTGGCCGGGCGTGTTCCGCAGGTGGCCAGCCCTATTCGGCTGTCCGAAACGCCAGTCGAATACACAAGGGCGCCGCCCTTGCTGGGAGAGCATACGGCGCAAGTGCTGCAGGCGCTGCTGGGGATTGGTGAGGAAGAGATCACTGTGCTGCGCGAGGCGGGGGTGCTGTAGCTATATAGAAGAAAGCGTTTGCGAAGAGCTCTTCTATATAGCCAGGGGGCCTTTAAGGTTAATTTCGGCGATTTTGAAATT